>NZ_REHI01000011.1:0-1660 GCF_003692805.1 Lactobacillus sp. ESL0230 | reverse complement strand
GTTATTTTCTTTTCGCATGGGTCTGCGACTGGGCATTATTTTGCCCGTAATACGCTCCTTGACCATGCTTTCGATAGTAATGCTTATCTAATAAATACTGGGGCACATGACTATCTGCTCTAGTTAACATAAGGGTGTGGTAGTCTTCTTCTGCCACTACCTCTAAAACCTTAGCGTTATAGACTGCCTGGGCGGCCGTTTTCCCCCAACAAAATGGCCCATGTTGGCTTACTAGACTCCCGGGCGTTGCTTCATAATCTAAGTGCCGCTTTGCAAAGGTTCGCACAATGGTCTTGCCCGTATTGCCCTCATAGTCGGCTGTAATTTCGGCTTCAGTTAAGGCAGCCGCTGCTGGTATATCGGTATAGAAGGTATCGGCATGCGTTGTATTCAAAGCTGGTATGTCCATCTTAGCTGCCGCAAAGGCCACCGCCCAAGGTGAATGAGTATGGACAATTCCGCCAATCTTAGGAAAATGGTTGTACAAATAGGTGTGGGTCGGAGTATCGGAAGAAGGGTTTAACTGACCTTCAACTACTTCACCCTTAAGATTGACGACTACTAAGTCCGCTGGCGTTAATTCTTCATAACTAACACCTGACGGTTTAATTACATATAAGCCTTGCTGGCGGTCAATTCCAGAAACATTACCCCAGGTAAAGGTTACCAAGCCCAATTGGGGTAACTGCATATTTGCTTCATAAACTTCTTGTTTTAATTTTTCTAGCATTGTGCTCTCCTTATCTGACTTCTTCTTGTTCAATGCCCACTTGGTCAAACAAGTTAGTAAAAAATTGTTTTGCGGCCTTGACCTGTTCGAGGGCGTCACTGGCACCATTTTCGCCAACCCACATCTCAATTGTAAAACTACCATGATAATCTAATCTTACTAATAAGCGTAAGAGGCCAGCAAAGTCAACACAACCTTGACCAAAGGGCACGTTTTTAAACTGACCAGGTGACGTTGCAGTGACTTTTTGACTGTCTTTTAAATGAATCGCACAAATGGTATCAATCTGATTTTCAATTTCTGCAGCTACATCTTGATTAGGCCAAGCACTTAAATTACCCAAATCCGGATAAGCCTGTAACCAAGGACTTTTAACTAAATCATGGTAATGCTTAATCTTCGTCAGGTTATTAATAAAGGGATCATCCATCGTTTCAATTGATAGCATAATATTTTTTTGGGCGGCCATATGCACACACTTGGTCAAATTCTCTACAAAATATTCACGCGAAGAAGCCGTCTTTTCTTCATAATAAACATCATAACCCGCCATTTGAATGTTATGAATGCCTAAGTCAACACACAAATCAATTGCCTTTTGCATCATCGTTAATGCCTGCTGGCGAATTTGGGGGTCGGCTGAGCCCAAAGGAAAGCGGCGGTGACCAGAGAGCATTAAGTTATTAATGCGTGTCTTAGTAGCCCACATTAGGTCACGAAATTCCTGGCGTTGCTGGCGTGTCCAATCAAGCCGCGCCAGTCGTTGATCACTTTCATCAATCGAAAATTCTAAAAAATTAAAACCTAAGTCATGTGTTAATTCAAACGTTTCCCGCCAGGATAGATCTTGTGGTAAAGCTTTTTCGTAAATTCCGAGTGCATTAGTTGTCATGATGCACATTCAACTCCTTTTTTAACTTGCTTAAATTA
>NZ_REHI01000009.1:0-3213 GCF_003692805.1 Lactobacillus sp. ESL0230 | reverse complement strand
GAGTTAGTACATTGAAAACTGAATATAATCCAAGAAAAAACCGAGAAACAATCAAAAGAGAACAGATTGCAAGAGCGACCGAGAGAGTATCTTGAGTAAGGTCAAGTAAAAAAGGGCGCACGGTGAATGCCTAGGCACAATAAGGCGAAGAAGGACGTGACGAACCACGAAAGGCTTCGGGGAGCTGTAAGTAAGCAGAGATCCGGAGATATCCGAATGGGGGAACCCAATGTAGAGATACATTACTAGTTATTGAATAAATAGGTAACTAGGGCAAGACGCAGTGAACTGAAACATCTAAGTAGCTGCAGGAAGAGAAAGAAAGATCGATTTCCCAAGTAGCGGCGAGCGAAACGGAAAGAGCCCAAACCAAGCAATTTATTGTTTGGGGTTGTAGGACTGCAAGAAGGTAAGTACAGGCGATAGCAGAATTATCTGGGAAGGTAAGCCAGAGAGGGTGAGAGCCCCGTAAGCGAAATCAAGAGTACGCCGAGCAGAATCCTGAGTAGGTCGGAACACGAGGAATTCCGATTGAAGCAGCGAGGACCATCTCGCAAGGCTAAATACTAGATTGTGACCGATAGTGAACCAGTACCGTGAGGGAAAGGTGAAAAGAACCCCGGAAGGGGAGTGAAAGAGAACCTGAAACCGTGTGCTTACAAGTAGTCAGAGCCCATTAAAGGGTGATGGCGTGCCTTTTGTAGAATGAACCGGCGAGTTACGTTAAATAGCGAGGTTAAGTCATAAAAGGACGGAGCCGTAGCGAAAGCGAGTCTGAAGAGGGCGAGAGAGTTATTTGATGTAGACCCGAAACCAAGTGACCTACCCATGACCAGGTTGAAGGTGTGGTAAAACACACTGGAGGACCGAACCCACGTAAGTTAAAAATTGCGGGGATGAGTTGTGGGTAGCGGTGAAATTCCAAACGAACTTGGAGATAGCTGGTTCTCTCCGAAATAGCTTTAGGGCTAGCCTGGTGCGAGGATGATAATGGAGGTAGAGCTCTGTTTGGATGAGGGGCCCGTCAGGGGTTACTGAATTCAGATAAACTGCGAATTCCATGTATCAAAGCACTGGAGTCAGACTGCGAGTGATAAGATCCGTAGTCGAAAGGGAAACAGCCCAGATCACCAGTTAAGGTCCCAAAATCTATGCTAAGTGGAAAAGGATGTGGAGTTGCGTAGACAACTAGGATGTTGGCTCAGAAGCAGCCATCATTAAAAGAGTGCGTAATAGCTCACTAGTCGAGTGACGCTGCGCCGAAAATTTACCGGGGCTAAGCATAGTACCGAAACTGTGGATGCATTAGCAATAATGCGTGGTAGGAGAGCGTTCTAAATGCGGTGAAGCTTAATCGAGAGGATAAGTGGAGCGTTTAGAAGTGAGAATGCCGGTATGAGTAGCGAAAGATAGGTGAGAATCCTATCCGCCGAAAGACTAAGGTTTCCTGGGGCAGGCTCGTCCGCCCAGGGTAAGTCGGGACCTAAGGCGAGGCCGAAAGGCGTAGTCGATGGACAACAGGTAGAAATTCCTGTACTGCGTTAGATCGTTAATAGCGAAGGAGGGACGCAGGAGGCAAAGGACGCATGGAGCTGGAAAGCCATGTTTAAGCGACAAGTGTAATGGTGAGTCAAATGCTTACTGTTAAGAAGCACAAGTCGTGATGAGGAGCGAAATAAAAGTAGCGAAGGTTCAAGAGTCACACTGCCAAGAAAAGCTTCTAGTGAGAGCTAACGTACCCGTACCGCAAACCGACACAGGTAGTCGAGTGGAGAACACTAAGGTGAGCGAGAGAACTCTCGTTAAGGAACTCGGCAAAATAGCCCCGTAACTTCGGGAGAAGGGGTGCTGGTGTAAAAGCCAGCCGCAGTGAATAGGCCCAAACAACTGTTTATCAAAAACACAGGTCTCTGCAAAGTCGTAAGACGACGTATAGGGGCTGACACCTGCCCGGTGCTGGAAGGTTAAGGAGAGCTGTTAGCGTCAGCGAAGCAGCGAACTGAAGCCCCAGTAAACGGCGGCCGTAACTATAACGGTCCTAAGGTAGCGAAATTCCTTGTCGGGTAAGTTCCGACCTGCACGAAAGGTGTAATGATTTGGGCACTGTCTCAACGAGAGACTCGGTGAAATTATAATACCCGTGAAGATGCGGGTTACCCGCGACAGGACGGAAAGACCCCATGGAGCTTCACTGCAATTTGATATTGGGCAACTGTTAAGCATGTACAGGATAGGTAGGAGCCGGAGAAGATAGTACGCTAGTATTATCAGAGGCAATGTTGGGATACTACCCTTGTTTGATGGTTGCTCTAACCAGCGCCTCTAAGCGAGGCATGGGACAGTGTCAGATGGGCAGTTTGACTGGGGCGGTCGCCTCCTAAAGAGTAACGGAGGCGCCCAAAGGTTCCCTCAGAATGGTTGGAAATCATTCACAGAGTGTAAAGGTATAAGGGAGCTTGACTGCGAGAGCGACAACTCGAGCAGGGACGAAAGTCGGGCTTAGTGATCTGGTGGTACCGCATGGAAGGGCCATCACTCAACGGATAAAAGCTACCCTGGGGATAACAGGCTTATCTCCCCCAAGAGTTCACATCGACGGGGAGGTTTGGCACCTCGATGTCGGCTCGTCGCATCCTGGGGCTGAAGTAGGTCCCAAGGGTTGGGCTGTTCGCCCATTAAAGCGGCACGCGAGCTGGGTTCAGAACGTCGTGAGACAGTTCGGTCCCTATCCGTCGTGGGCGTAGGAAATTTGAGAGGAGCTGTCCTTAGTACGAGAGGACCGGGATGGACATACCGCTGGTGTACCAGTTGTCTTGCCAAAGGCATAGCTGGGTAGCTAAGTATGGCAGGGATAAGCGCTGAAAGCATCTAAGTGCGAAGCCCCCCTCAAGATGAGATTTCCCATACGAAAGTAGTAAGACACCTCAGAGACGATGAGGTAGATAGGCTAGGAGTGGAAGAGCCGTGAGGTTTGGAGCGGACTAGTACTAATCAGTCGAGGACTTGACCAAAAGCGAAGGCAGTCAAAGGAGAGAGCGGAACGGTTTTTTCGAAGGATAATATTTAGTTTTGAGTGTAAAAGCTCAAAAAGAAGTACGGTGGCAAGAGCAAGAAGGAAACACCTGTAACCATGCCGAACACAGAAGTTAAGCTTCTTAACGCCGAGAGTAGTTGGTGGGAGACTGCCTGCGAGGGTAGGACGTTGCCGTGCTT
>NZ_REHI01000008.1:0-389402 GCF_003692805.1 Lactobacillus sp. ESL0230 | reverse complement strand
CAAAATAAACCCCTCCGATAACTAAAGCAGAGTATATTTTACCATCTAATAAAAATGTTTTCCACAAGTGAATAAAAAGAATTCAGAATTAACAGGATGTGGATAAATATTTTATGAGAATACACAAAATTTGCTCAAATGAGTACTTGAAAAAGTTTATCAGCATATTCTCTTGTGCATAATTTTTATTATAATAACAGGGATTTAGCCGAATTTCGCAGCAAAATATCCACATGCTGTGCATAATTTTTTTAACAGGCTGAGAATTGTGCATAATCTTGTGCAAAGCATTGTGACTTGTCTATTGTGGATAAAATCACAGGTCTTTATGTTAACATACGAGGTCTGGTCGCGGCTGTTTAAAATAAGACATAAAATTTGCTATTGCAATTTTGTTATGGGCCGCATGCTGCGGTTTAATAAAGCAAAAAAGCAGCCCCCGCACTCGCGGGTACTGCTAAATGGGGCATTTATAGAACCAAAATTTACTCTTGCGCTCTGGTCAGCGAGGCTGCGTAGTCGCCAGACCGCTGCCATGGACATATTGTGGGTAACATGGCAGCGGTTTTGGATTAAGTCCAATACATGGCTTCGCTACTTCTCACTGACAGACATGGTGGCGCCAAGAATAATCGTTCACTTTATTTGCGAAATAGTGTATTTACAATAATCGCCAATAGGCTATTGAATTTTAAGGACATTACTAGCCTGAAATTGTTTGCTGATTTTTCTAGTAATTAATATCTAGAGCATAAAGCTGCCTGAAATTACAATAATTAGGGAGGAAGAGGTCGTCAAATTTTGCAATATTGAAAATCTTTTCTTTAAATAAGTGATTCAGTTGTAGTATCTAATTCTGTAATAGGGTTAGTGAATAAAGCAATATAACCTTTAATCATTAATAAATAATCTTGGCGATGAGGCAAATTCCCTTAGTGGGGCTTGCCGCTATAGTCCAGGAGTTTGATTAAGTCGGCGGCAGTAATCCGGTTGAGGCCCTTTTCCACCTTGGAGATAGTAAGAAGGGCTGATTGCTGTTCCAGCCCATTCTTTTTGGGTTTTGTTTGCGTGCAGGCGATATTGTTTTAATAATTCACTCGTTGTCATTGTTAGAACCTCAAATCAGATACTTAGTCAATATTTTTACCACTATATATAAGCTTAATTAAGGACTGAGAACATACAATACCGCGTGAAAGCGAGTTATATGGAAGTGGCTATTAAGTGCCGTTTATTATCATGCAACGCTTCTAAGAAAGCAATTGACAGTATATTGTTGACTAAATATAATTAATGAAAATTATTGTTTATTAAGTGCGGAGGAATTGCAATGAATGAGCAAGATTATATTGAGCTGGGGCTAAAGGACGATGGTAATCTGAAGTTAATATTAAGAGGCAGTGTCGAACACAGTAGCAGGAATGCTGAGGGGAAAGTAGGTGTGGTTAGCGTAGTTTATGCGACTCATAATTGTCAAAAAGTCCGGCAGAAGTTTGCGGAACTAACTTCAGCTGCGAAAGACGATTACTACATGGTTTACAGCTGCCCGCTTGACACGGATTTGTCCACGCTGCAGCACTATCCTTCAATCCAAATCGGCAAGGACGACTTGCTATAATAAATATGTCTATGACTAGTTTTTCGAGCTTGCTTGAGCAATTATTTGTCTGCTCAGTGATTAACTTCATCTTTTTTTCGTTTTTACTTGGTTTTTTACTTTAATCATGGTATTCTAATTATTAAATTGTGCAATTAGCATATTAAAAATGGAGGTGTAGTTTAATGACAACTAAAAGAACTTACCAACCTAAAAAGCGTCACCGTTCACGCGTTCACGGCTTTATGAAGCGGATGAGCACATCAAATGGCCGTAAGGTTTTGGCTAGACGCCGTGCAAAGGGTAGAAAAGTCTTATCTGCTTAAACCACTGAAATCCCAGTGGTTTTTTTAGTATCAAAGAGTGGAATGAAGCGTTTTGAGAAAGTCTTATCGAGTTAAAACTGAAAATGATTTTCAGCAAGTTTTTCAAGCTGGCAATTCAGTTGCAAATCGGGCCTTTGTTATTTATAAAATAAATAAGCCTGAAAATGCACATTTTCGGGTGGGCATTTCAGTAGGCAAAAAGGTCGGGCATACTGCTGTGGTTCGTAATCGGCTTAAGCGGTATATTAGAGCTGTTCTGACTGAAAATAAAGCGGCGATTAACCCGCAGATTGATTTTTTAGTAATTGCTAGACCTTATGTGCGTAGTTTTAAAATGACCGATGTCAGAAAAAATTTGCTTCATGCCCTTTTTTTGGCCAATATTATCGAAGAAATACCTGATGAAATTGAGGAAGATTAGAGTGAAAGACATTTTAACCAAAAAGAATGTCAAGCGGTTGTTGACCTTGTTGGCTGTAATTACAATTGCTGTTGTTTTGACTGGTTGTGCTGCATCAAATGCTAAGCCTGCACCTGTTTCACATACTAGTGGTAATTGGTGGAATCGCTGGGTAATTTATTACATGTCGACATTTTTGCTTTGGCTTGCCAAGATAATGGGTAATGATTACGGCTGGGCAATTATTGTCTTTACGGTAATTGTCCGCGTAATTTTGTATCCCCTTAGTGCACTTTCAATTAAGAGCACGACTAAGATGCAGAGTATTCAGCCTGAAATTGAAGCTTTGCGTAAAAAATATCCAGGTAATGACACGGAGTCGCGTACATTACTTTCGCAAGAAACTAATAAGCTTTATAAAGAAGCTGGTATTAATCCCTATGCGGGATGTTTACCACTTCTGATTCAAATGCCAGTTATGCTTGCCTTATACGGAGCAATTGCTCAAACTCCACAGCTGTTGACAGGTCATTTTTTGTGGATGGACTTAGCCAAACCTGATCCATTTTTCATTATGCCAGTTCTATCAATGGTTCTGACGTTCTTGTCAACTTATATTAGTCAGTTATCAACACCGAAGGAATCACAGAATTTTTCAACCAAGATAATGACTTATGGGATGGCAATCATGGTTGGAGTAATGGGAATTTACTTCCAATCGGCAATTGTTTTATATTGGGTAATTTCTAATTTATTCCAAGTAGTTCAGACCTTCATTTTGCAAAATCCGATTAGGTATCGCCAAGAGCAAGAGGCTAAAAGGCAAGCAGAACGTGAACGTCAACGTCAGTTAAGAAAAACTTACAAACGATTAAAACGTAAAAAGTAAATATCAATCTAAAGTGATTTTTAGATAAAGTAGTCAAAGTGCTTTATATATCATGGTTATTCATGATTATAATGCGCTTTTTTGATTGAAAAAGGAGAAAATCATGGTAAAAACTTTAACTGAGTTTGATACAATAGCAGCAATTTCAACCCCAATTGGTGAAGGCGGAATTTCAATTGTACGAATGTCAGGCGAAGATGCAGTTAAAATTGCTAATACGGTTTTTAAAGGAGCTAATTTACTAAAAGTTCCTACCCATACTATTCATTATGGTCATATTATTGATCCAGCTTTAAAGCTAACAATTGATGAAGTTATGGTATCGGTAATGCTTGCACCTAAAACGTTTACGCGTGAGGATATTGTAGAAATTAACTGTCACGGCGGTATTATTGTTACTAATCGAATTTTACAGTTACTATTAAAGCAAGGTGCTCGTATGGCTGAAGCTGGCGAATTTACTAAACGGGCTTTTGTTAACGGCAGAATTGATTTAACTCAAGCTGAAAGTGTCATGGACATTGTTAGAGCCAAAACTGATCGGGCAAGACAGGTAGCTGAAAGGCAGCTTGAAGGTGGGTTACTTGCAAAAATCCGTGCTTTGCGGCAACAAATTTTGGATACTTTAGCTAATGTCGAAGTTAATATCGATTACCCCGAATATGATGCAGATACCATTACAGCTGAACAAATGATAAGTGTATCAAAGTCGGTAATTAGTAAAATTGACCATCTTTTGGCAACCGCTACGGAGGGAACAGTTTTGCGCAACGGATTGGCTACTGCAATTATTGGTCAGCCTAATGTTGGTAAATCGTCATTACTGAATTATTTAACTAAAAGTGATACCGCAATTGTAACTGATGTTGCTGGCACTACGAGGGATACACTAGAAGAATACGTGTCAGTCAAGGGGGTCCCGTTAAAGCTAATTGATACTGCTGGAATTCGTGATACCGATAATAAAGTAGAAAAAATCGGTGTAGAACGATCTAAGCAGGCATTAGCTAAGGCCGATTTAGTCTTATTGCTATTTGATGCAAGTAAAAACTTGTCAGCAGAAGATTATGCTTTAATTGAAGCTACAAACAAGAAGAAGCGAATTATAATTTTAAATAAAACAGATTTAGAACAAAAAATAACATCTGCAGAAGTTAAAAAAATAACAGGTAGTGAAGTAGTTGCTATTTCAGTTTTGCAAGAAAAAAATATTGAATTATTAGAAGAAGAAATAAAAAAATTATTTTTTAAAGGAATTAAAAATTCAAATGACCAAGTAATGGTAACTAATCAACGGCAAGTGAGCTTACTTGAAAAAGCTAAAAAGCAGTTGCAAGAAGTAGTTGAGAGCTTAGAAAATGAAATTCCAGTTGATATTGCCCAAATAGATTTTAATGGAGCCTGGGATACCTTGGGTGAAATTACAGGCGACAGTAGTCCGGATGAGCTAGTCAATGAATTGTTCAGTCAATTTTGTTTAGGAAAATAGGTGCATCAAAATGATAAAAACATATGACACAAATGATTACGACGTAATCGTAGTTGGAGCAGGCCATGCTGGATGTGAAGCTGCTTTAGCTAGTGCTAAGATGGGACAAAAAACGCTATTATTGACGATTAGTCTTGATATGGTAGCTTTTATGCCGTGTAATCCTTCAGTTGGCGGTCCGGCTAAAGGAACTGTTGTACGTGAAATTGATGCTCTAGGTGGTCAAATGGGCAAGAGCATTGATGCTTCATATATTCAAATGAGAATGTTAAATACAGGTAAGGGTCCTGCTGTACAAGCTTTACGTGCTCAAGCTGATAAATGGCAGTATCATGAGCATATGAAGAATGTAATTGAAGCAACAAAAAATTTAACCTTGCGGCAAGCAACTGTCGATGAGTTAATTGTTGAAGATGGTGTTTGTTGCGGCTTGGTTACTAATACCGGAGCAAAATATCATGCTAAGAGCGTAGTTTTAACTACTGGTACTTCAGCCCGTGGTCGAATTTATATTGGTGAATTAAATTATTCATCTGGTCCGAACAATACAATTCCAGCCATTAAGTTATCAGAAAATTTGGAAAAATTAGGTTTTAAATTACGTCGTTTTAAAACAGGAACCCCGCCAAGGGTAAATAGTAATACAATCGATTACTCTAAGACTGAAGAGGAACCTGGTGATCAAGTTCCGCGTCATTTTTCGTTTGAGAGTCGGGATGAGGACTACCTTAAAGAACAAGTTTCCTGTTGGATGACCTACACAAATCAAACGACCCATCAAATTATTAACGAAAATTTGACTAGATCACCGATGTTTTCCGGACAAATTAAAGGGGTAGGACCACGTTATTGCCCTTCAATCGAAACTAAGGTAGTCCGTTTTGCTGATCGGTTACGTCATCAAATTTTCTTAGAACCTGAGGGTGAAAAGACCGAGGAAGTCTATGTGGGTGATTTTTCAACTTCAATGCCGGAAGAAATTCAATTAAAAATGTTGCATTCGGTTGCAGGTCTTGAACATGCTGAAATGATGCGCCCAGGTTATGCAATCGAATATGATGTAATTGATCCCTGGCAGCTTAAACATACTTTAGAAACGAAAAAAATAAAGAATTTGTATACCGCTGGTCAAATGAATGGAACATCTGGTTATGAAGAAGCAGCCGGTCAAGGATTGATTGCAGGAATTAATGCAGCTTTGCGGGCAGCAGGAAAAGGTGATTTTACTGTGGGGCGTGATGAAGCTTATATCGGCGTTTTAATTGATGATTTGGTTACTAAGGGAACGGAAGAACCGTATCGCTTGCTGACGTCAAGAGCTGAATATCGCTTGATTTTACGCCATGATAATGCTGATTTACGTTTAACAGAATATGGTCATCAATTAGGTTTGATTTCTAATGAGCGTTATGTGCAATTTTTGACTAAAAAAGAACACATTAAAGAGGCAATGCAACGATTAAAAGCTATAACTATTCATCCAGATGAACCTGTACGTGAATTTATGGAAAGTATTAGTGAACCCCCACTAAAAGCTGGTATTAAAGCTGATGTTTTTCTTAGACGGCCGCGTGTTAAAATTGAAGATATTGAGCGTTTAAGTGGTGTAAGCATCTCCAATGAACGTTATGTAAGAGAACAGCTAGAAATTAATATCAAATATGCTGGTTATATCAAGAAGGAGCAGCAACAGATTGAACGTCTGCATCGTCAAGAAGCTAAAAAAATCCCAGCGGGTATTGACTATCAAGCAATTGGGGGGCTGGCGACGGAAGCCAGACAAAAATTTGAAAAAATTCGCCCAGAAACAATTGCCCAGGCAGAAAGAATTTCCGGAGTTAACCCAGCAGATATTGCAATTTTGAGTGTATATGTTCAAAATGGACGCTATGCTAAATTTAATAAATAAATTTAGTAAAAACTTTAAAAAAGCCAAAAATATTTTTTTTGAAAATATTTGGCAATGAATGCGTTTAATTCAAATGAATGATCAAATAATCACAAATAAAATTATTGCTCTAATCTGAAAGCTATAAAATAACTATCTAACTTTGTGAAAATAATATTTTAGAGTAGCGCTTACACCTTGACCTAATCAGATAACTTCCATACTTGAAATTGTGAAATTATATGTTTTAATACAATATGTAAGTAAACATGTATTTAAGGAGATGCACTTAAAATGGCAAAAATTAATGGCGCAAATGCTATGCTCCAAGTATTATTGGACTGGCATATTGATCATATTTATGGTTTCCCAGGTGGTTCATTTGATTCAACAATGAATGCAATCCACGACTTCAAAGATAAATTAAAGTTTATTGAAGTGCGGCATGAAGAAGCAGGTGCTTTAGCGGCTGCAGCTGAGTATAAATTTACTGGTCAAGCTGGTGTATGTTTTGGTTCAGCAGGTCCTGGTGCTGTTCACTTAATGAACGGTTTATATGATGCTAAATACGACAAGGTACCTATGGTAGCAATCATTGCTAATGTGCCTACTAGTCGTCAAGATATCGATTTTTTCCAGGCTTTTGATGAGAAGCCTTGGTTTGATTCCGTAGCAGTTTGGAATCACCAAATTAAGACTGCCGAACAAATTCCAGGTATGATGGATGAAGCTCTTCGTCAAGCATATGCTAAGAAGGGTCCAGCTGTTTTAATTCTTCCAAAAGATTTTGGTTGGGACAAGATTAACGATAACTTCCGTGTAACCTACAATTCAATTTCAGCTATTCCTAACTATGCTGCTCCTAAGAAAGCAGATGTTGATGCAGCAGTTAAGCTTTTAGCTGAAGCTAAGAACCCTGTTGTTTACTATGGTATGGGTCTTAAAGGTCACGGTGATGTTTTGAAGGCTTTTGCTGAAAAATTTAAGACACCACTTCTTTCTTCGGTTATTGCTAAGGGAATTGTTGAAGATGAATTTCCAGCATACTTGGGTTCAATTGGTCGTGTTGCTCCTAAGGCTAGTGACGACATTCAAATGCATGCTGATTTGGTAATTTGGGTTGGTAACAACTCACCATTCTCTGTCTTCTTCTTTGCTCCTAAAGCTAAGGTTATTCAAATCGATGTTGACTCAGAAAAATTAGGTAAGCGTCATGCGGTTGATGTTCCAATTTTAGCTGATGGTGCTAAGACTTTGCAAGCAATGATTGATGCCGGTGAGGCCCGTGAAGAATCACCAATTTACAAGGCTGGTCTTGCTGATCGTCAAAACTGGGATGAATGGCAACAAAGTTTTGTTGATTCAGATGAAATGCCAGTTCGCCGTGAACCAATCTTTGATGTTATCAACAAATATGCTGATGACAATGCACAATATGCAATTGATGTTGGTAACATCAATATTGACTTCCAACGTTTAATTAACTTGCATGGAGAACAAACTTGGGCAACTTCAGGTTTGTATGCAACTATGGGCTTTGGTTCTCCAGCTGCTATTGCTGCTGCGACTGTTCATCCAGAACGTGAAGTTTGGAACTTAGGTGGTGACGGCGGCTTCGCTATGATGAGTCAGGA
Organism: Lactobacillus sp. ESL0230; assembly: GCF_003692805.1. NCBI lineage: Bacteria > Bacillati > Bacillota > Bacilli > Lactobacillales > Lactobacillaceae > Lactobacillus > Lactobacillus sp. ESL0230. The sequence continues at coordinate 381,179 of NZ_REHI01000008.1, read as the reverse complement.
ATTATTGACAGAAGCGCGTTACAACATGCATATCATTAACGTTGTCTTCACTAACGAAACTTTAGGTTTTATTGAAGCTGAACAAGTTGATCAATCTCACCAACCTTTATCAGGTGTTATTATGCCAGACAATGATTGGGCCAAGGTTGCTGAAGGTATGAACGTTAAGGGTGTAACTGTTCGGACTAAGAAGGAATTCGAAGACGCAGTTAAGGAATTTAAGCAAATGGATGGACCAATGTTAATTGACGTTAAGTTCACTCATGATATGCCTTACTCAACTGAGTTAAATACGCTTGATGATCCAGAATTCGTTGAGAAGTACCAAGCCCAAGGTTTGAAACCATTTAGCTATTTTGCTGAAAAATATGGTTTAGTTACTGATACTGCTTCAGGTGCTTCAGAAGCTGAAGAAGAACCAGAACCAGAAGAAGAAACAGATACAACTTCAGGTGCTTCAACACATTAAGATAACTAATGTTAATAAAAAAAGCGGGACTTTTGAAAGTTTCGCTTTTTTGTCATCTTACAAGTATAATAATAGATAATGATTTTAACTTCGGGAGGATTAAAGATGCAACAATTCGGAATTATTGGTTTATCGGTTATGGGCAAAAACTTGGCTTTAAATGTTAGAAATAACGGCTTTTCCGTTTCTGGTTTTAGTATTGACAAAAAAGAAGTCGATGCGCTGGCGAATTATAAAGATGAAAAATTAAAGCCTACTTATTCTTGGGAAGAGTTTGTAAGTTCACTAGAAAAGCCGCGTAAAATTTTGATTCAAATTGCCGCAGGAAAGCCAGTTGATGAAACATTAACTAAGCTTTTACCACTATTAGATAAGGGAGATATTTTATTAGACGGTGGTAATTCTAATTTTCATGATACCAATCGCCGGTTTCATGAGTTACAAGAACACGGCATTCATTTTATTGGTATGGGTGTTTCTGGTGGTGAAGAAGGCGCTCTAAAAGGGCCTGCTTTGATGCCAGGAGGAGATGAAGAAGCGTATAAGGAAGTTGCACCAATTTTAGAAGCAATTGCTGCCAAGAACTCTGATGGCCATCCTTGCGTAAGTTTTATCGGCCCTGAAGGTAGTGGTCACTATGTCAAGATGGTTCATAATGGTATCGAATATGGTATCATGCAAGAATTTTCCGAAGTTTACGATGTTTTGCGTAAGGTTGCAGGGAAATCTAATGCTGAAATGTCGCAAATTTTCGCTGATTGGAATCAAGGCTTGGTTCAAGCATACCTTAGCGAAATCACTGCTGAAGTTTTAAAGCAAAAAGATGACTTAACTCCTGATTATGTAATTGATCATATTTTGAATGTTGCCTCATATAAAGGTACAGGGAATTGGATGCTTGAAGATGGTGTGCACCTTGGTGCACCAATTAGTGTGGTTGCTGAAGCTGTTTTAGCCCGTTTCATGTCTAAGGCGACTACACGTGAAGGTAAGGAAATCCAATGGAACGGTGAAGTCCCAACCAATTTAATTGATAATCTTGCAAAAGCCTTGGAATTAAGTCAAGCAGTAGCATATGCTCAAGGTTTTCAACAATTAAAAATGGCAGCTGATGCTTATCACTGGGAGTTACATTATCCAGCGATTGCTCAATCATGGGAAGCAGGTTGTATTATTCGCTCTTCAATGTTGAAAGATATTGAAAAGGCCTTTGCTAACGGCAAGCAGCTGAATAATATGTTCCAGGATGCTTACTTTAATAAACTAATGGAACAGAATTTACCTGCTTTACGTCAGGTAATTGAATTGGCAACTAGAGCTGGGATACCAACTCCAACTTTAAGTGCCGCACTAAATTATTTAGAGTCAATCTTTAATCCGAGTTTACCCGCTAATTTAATTCAAGGGCAACGTGATTATTTTGGTGCCCATACATACTATCGTAACGACCGAGCTGGTGTGTACCATACTCAGTGGTTTGAAGAAAAGTAATATTTGTTTCACATGTAACAAAAAGCAGTTAGTCTAAAGGCTAGCTGCTTTTTTGTAGTTGATTAAAATAATTTATTAGTACAAATATGTATAGTTGAACTTAAAGCCTATTAAGTCAAAAAAAGATAAATAATTCCAAGTAAAATAAGACTAATTAAATAATCAATTAAGGCGGCAATACCTTTTTTATTGCAATGGTAATTAGTTCTAAAATTTTGCTGATTAAACCAATAATCTATACTAAATGAAATTATTGCTACTATAAAAATAAAGCCTAAACCGACCATCATTTTGTGATAATTGGAACTAAAAATCAAATTTAAACTAGGAAATATGGCCAAAATTGTAAACGACAATGCAACTTTATGATTATTATAAAATTTACTCATTGATAGTTCCTCTTAGTTTTTTAACTATCATAACTTGTTCTTTAATAATTATATCATAAAAAAGCCATGTTTTCATGGCTTTAATAAATTGATTTTACATGTTGGTTATCAAGAAAAAGATAATGAATACTATAAACAAGACATACATCATGGGTGAAACTTTTTTGGCTTGTTTAGCTGCAATCATCGTAATGGGATAAGCAATCATCCCTAAAGCTAAACCATTTGAAATACTGTAAGTAAGTGGCATTCCAACAACCGTTAGGAAAGCGGGGAAGGCAATTTCAAATTTATCCCAGTTTATTTTTTTAAGATTACCAGCCATTAATACGCCCACAATAATTAATGCAGGTGCTGTAACTGTAGTCGGAATAACAGCTAGTAAGGGGCTAAAAATCATGCTAATTAAAAATAAAATACCTACCAAGATAGCTGTTAAACCTGTACGTCCGCCCATAGCTATGCCAGCACTTGATTCAACAGAGGTTCCAAGGGGAGCAGTTCCTAGAACTGCTCCTTCAACCATTGCTAAAGAATCAGATAAAAAAGCTTTTCCAATTCGCGGAATTTTGCCACTTTGATCAACCATGCCAGCTTGTTCGGTCATACCAATCAAAGTTCCAGCAGTGTCAAAAAAAGTAACTAATAAAAAGGTTAGCACGACCATAAATAATTGCGGTGTATTAATATCCTTAAGGTGGAAAATAGCTTGACCAAAGGTTGGTGCAATACTTGGTGCAGCAGCAATAACTCCTTTAGGCATGGCTATTTGGCCAATTAATACACCAAAAATGGCAGTTACAACCATGCCAATAAAAATCGAACCAGGTATATTCATTGCCATCAAAATAACAGTTAGTACTAAGCCAAATAAAGTAATCCAAACGGCAGGCGAATTAAATTTACCCAGAGTTACTAAATTAGAATCGCTGTTAACAATTAATTTACCATTTTGTAAACCAATAAAGGAAATAAATAAGCCAATACCGGCTGATATTGCGTATTTTAAATCTTGTGGGATTGCATCTACAACTTTTTCTCGTAATTTTAAAACAGTAATTAAAATAAATAAAATTGAAGCAACTAAAACTGCAGCTAACGCGGTTTGCCAATTAATATTCATACCGCCACAGACGTTATAAGCAAAAAATGCTGCACTACCTAGTGTTGGCGCAAGGGCAATTGGATAATTAGCTACGAATCCCATAATAAAGCAGCCAATAGCAATTGATAGAGCAGTGACGGTAAAGGCAGCGCCTTTATCAATTCCAGCTGCATGTAAAATATTAGGGTTAACAAAAAGGATGTAGGAGAGACTGACAAAGGTGGTTAATGCGGCAATCAACTCACGTTTGACAGTGGTATGAGCATCGGTTAAATGAAAGACTTTTTCTAGTGTCGTCATTTTTTCCTCCAAAAAAATAAATAATAAGATTAATAAGTTTAGTGTAGCATATTTAGGTAAAATATTTCCTTGGAAATAAAAAAACAAATCAAATAAGATTTGTTTTAGACTAATATATTATTAATTTTTGTTAGTTAGAAGTTCAAAACCCACAAAAAGATGATGAAGACAAGGAATAAAATCCACATCATAGGGGTTACTTCTTTAGCACGCTTAGCAGCTAACATACATATTGGATAAGTTATCAAACCTAAAGCAAGGCCATCGGAAATAGAGTATGTTAGGGGCATCCCAACTAAAATCAAGAAGGCGGGTACGGCAATTTCCATTTTGTCCCAATGGATATGTGCGGTATTTTGTGCCATTAACACGCCCACAATAATTAAGGCCGGCGCTGTTACATGAGTTGTAAATAAACCAAGCAAAGGGCTAAAAATCATTGAAATCAAGAAAAAAATTGCCACAAAAACTGCGGTTAATCCTGTACGACCACCTACAGCAATTCCAGCGCTTGATTCTACAAATGCTCCAACTGGTGAGGTTCCTAAGACAGATCCCACCATCATAGCAGTAGAATCTGATGCTAAAGCTTTACCAACCCGTGGCATCTTATTATCTTTCATGAAGCCAGCTTGCTGAGCAAGCCCAATTAGTGTACCTGCAGTATCGAAAAAGGTAACCAATAAGAAAGTTAAAACTACTACCCACATTTGTAAAGAATTGATATCTTTAACATGAAAAACAGCTTGACCAAAAGTAGGGGCAATACTTGGAGCTAAAGAGATAACTTGGTGAGGTAAAGCAATTTGTCCCGTTAATACACCAAAAACGGCTGCCAGAATCATGCCAATGAAAATAGCTCCGGGGATATTTAAGATCATTAAAACAATAGTGACTAGCAAGCCAAAAATAGTAATCCAAACGGCAGGATCATGTAAAGAGCCTAGACCAACCAAGGTTGATTTGTTACCAACGATTAAGCCCCCGTCTTGCATACCTAAAAAAGCGATAAATAGACCAATACCTGCAGAAATAGCAAATTTTAAATCGGCTGGGATTGCATTAATAATTTTTTCCCGTAATTTAAACATTGTAATCAAGATAAAAATGATTGAAGCCACAAAAACGGCTGCTAATGCAGTTTCCCAAGAAACATGCATGCCGACACAAACAGTGTAGGCAAAGAAGGCATTAATCCCTAAGGCTGGGGCTTCACCAATCGGATAATTGGCAATAATTCCCATTAATGCAGTTCCCAAAGCACTAGCTAAAGCAGTAGCGGTAAAAACTGCCCCCTTATCCATACCACTAGCTCCTAGAACGCTGGGATTAACAAATAGAATATATGACATACTAATAAAAGTAGTCAGTCCAGCCAGAAATTCGATTTTGATACTAGTTTTATATTTATCGAGTTGAAAATAACTCTTTATAAAATCCATTTGACATCTCCTGATAAAATGTTCGTTTTTGTATAAATTTTAACAACTTATTTAGTTTATCACTGATAAAAATAATTGCAAACACGAATTATTTCAGGATAATTTTAATTAAAAATATGATTTTATTAACAATCAGTTAGATTTCTTAGGTAAGGATGAGCTACTTTTTAGTTACTTTAAGTAAATTTTTGGGTAAGAGGAGAATGAATTCGATTTTTGAACCACTTATAATCAATTCGAGTAATAGTTTGTTCTTTAGCCAATTTGATTAAAGCACGGTTGATTTTTTGACGTAAGATAATATCACTTTTTCTCAAGCCAACAGCAAATTCTTCTTTAGGAAAGGGACTTTGAATTTCAAAAAAACGGTCTGGTTCTTTTTGGTGTGAAATATAATAATTAGCATAAGTGCTATCAAGTAGTAAACCCTGTATTCTTTGTGAATTTAAATCAATAAAAGCGTTGGTAAAAGAATCATAGAGTATTGGATAGTGGTTTTTAATTTGCTTTATATATATATTAGGGTAATTTATAACGTCGTTATAACCAGACGAACCGGTTTGTACACCTAATGCTTTGTTTTTCAATGAAGCGGGACGAACAAGCTTATTTGTTTTTAATGACACTAAAACTTGGGTACTATTTAGGTAGGTTTGACTAAATGCCACTTTATTTGCTCTACTAGGGGTTTTGCTAAAGCCATTCCAGATCAAATCAATAGTCCCGTTTCGTAATTCGGTTGTATTCATTGACCAGTCAATAGTTTGAAAGCTCACCTTTAGACCATATAATTTAAAAACAGCAGTTGCTAGGTCAATGTCATAACCAACCAACTTACCATTTTTTTGCCGAAAACTCATTGGCACAAATGTGTCATCAACACCAATAATTACATAGCCTCTTTTCTTAATTCTTGTCCAATTGTCTATTGAATTAGCATTTTGTCCGACTGAGACATTGCTGCAGGCTACTAGAAAGAAAGACGTAGATAATATCATTATTGTAGTCACAATACGTTTAATTTTCACTTAATTTACCTTCTTAGTTAGCTAAAGTATTAACGGTAAAGATGCGATCAGCTATCTGTTTAGCAAATTCCATATCATGCGTAACGACAATTTGTGTCATGCCAGTATTATTTTTAAGTTGCAAAATAATTTTGGCAACTTTATTACGTAAAGCTGGATCTAGGGCAGAAGTAGGCTCATCGTAACATAGAATTTGTGGCTTCATTGCTAATGCACGAGCAATAGCAACTCTTTGCTTTTGTCCGCCTGAAAGTTGATAAGGATAAAGTCGTTCTTTACCGGTTAAGTCAAGTTCTAGTAATAGTTTTTGCACTGCTATTTGTAATTCTTGCGTAGTATTTTTAAGTACTAAGCGAGGCGCTAAGGTAATATTATCTATTACATTTAGGTTGGGAAACAATTCATAATTTTGAAAAACAGCCCCCATAATTTGTTTGTTTTTGTTTTGCTCGATAGGATTAAATTCTCGTTGATTCCAATAAAAATGACCAGCATCAATTTTTTCTAAGCCAGTTAGACAACGTAGCAGGGTCGTCTTACCAGCACCAGAGCTACCTACAATTGCTAAAATTTGTTGGTCTAAAATAGTTAGATTAAGGTTATTTAAAATAATTTTTGAACCAAATTTTTTGGTGATATTTTTTAATTCAAGCATAGTTGCGACCCCAATTAGTTATTTCCATTTTGAATAATTAAGTTCGATTCGCTTTAAAAGAAATGAAATGATTCCAGTTATTAATAAGTAAATTATGCCTACCATAACTAAGGGGGTCAAAGTCACATCACGGGCACTAGCTACATTGCCAGCACGTAAAAGTTCACCAAGACCAATTACGTAGACTAAAGAAGTATCTTTAATTAAGTTGATAATTTCATTGCCAATTGAGGGAATAACTATTTTACTGACTTGTGGAATAATAATATAACGCAAAGTTTGCCAATAATTAAGTTGCAAAACGTGAGCACTTTCATATTGTCCTTTGGGAATAGACTGAAAACCGCCACGGAATATTTCAGCAAAATAAGCAGCATAATTCATAACTAAAGCAACTAAAGCAGCGTCATAGCGCTGAAAAATTATACCAATAATGGGTAAGCCATAAAAAATAAAGATTAATTGCAATAATAGTGGGGTTCCACGCATAATCCAAATATAAAATTTAAAAATTAATTTTAGGGGTTTAATGGCTGATAGTAAGCCTAGACTGGTAATTATTCCTAGTGGAATTGCCATAATGATTGTCCCCAAAAATAGCAGTAAAGTTATTTTTACTCCTGCGAGTAAAGCAGGAATAATTGAGATAATGTAAGCCATCGCTATCTTTTCTCCTTTTAAGTCAAATTGTACAGTAATCTATCTAGGATAAGTAATTACAAGCATAACATAAATAAAATATTAAATTAGTTTTTTTGATATCACCTTAAAAAAGTTGACTATGATTATTTATTAATAAGCTACTTTAAAAGAAGAAATGCTAAATAAGAAATAGTTAGGACGAAGGGTAATAATTTAGGCATCATTTATAATATTTTGTATTTAAAGACGATGAATTTGGACATAATAATACCCCGAAATCAAAATAATTTCGGGGTATTGCTAAATTAAATCTAATCTATAAGTTCAATATTAGTTGATTTATGCCATGTCTCAGGTAGTTTGCCAATCTCTTTTAATTTAGCGACTATCTGGTCAAGCACAATTTGGCGATCTTGATTATTGGTCATAAAATCTAATTGATCACCGTTAATTGTCATTTTAGGTGAATAGGCATATTTTTCATACCATGGCTTGTAATATTGCAGTAATTGCTTATAGTAATCTTCTAAAGTGGCATCATAACTAAGTTGTTCATAAGGACGACCACGTTTTTGAATTCGTTTGAGCATCGTGTTATATGATACATCAATATGAACAAGCAAATCAGGTTGACGCTTAGGCATATGCTCAAGTTCAGTCATCATGTTGTTTAGAAGTTCATAATATGTGTCAACCTCTTCCTTGGTTGCTCGTCCAATATCAGCATTCATTTGAAAAAAGAGGGCATCTTCATAGATTGATCGATCAAGGACATTGTTGTCATCCATTAATGCATCTTTAATGCTACGAAAACGAGTATTTAAGAAAAATACTTGTAATAAGAAAGCATATTTTTTGGGATCCGCATAAAAAAGAGGCAATACAGGGTTATCGTCAACACTTTCGTAAAATGGTTTGGTTCCTAAATAATTGGCTAAAATACTAGTTAAACTGGATTTACCGGCTCCAATTGGCCCGCTTAAAACAATAACTGTCATCACGTTCCTTCTTTACTATAAATTGCCTACTTCGTGCAATTTATTATCAATTTGATGTAAAACTTCTTTTTTGGCATGCTCATCAACAATAAAGTCATATTGATCACCATCAATAGCCATTTTAGGTGAAGCATCATAACTCTCATACCATGGCTCATAATAATTAATTAGACGGGCATAGTAGTCTTTTAAACTGGGATCGGTACTTAATTGCTCAAATGATCTACCACGTTTTTCAATGCGTTTTAGCATCGTGTCAAGAGAAACGTGAATATAAATTAATAAGTCCGGTTTCTTACTTGGGTTACCAGGTGTATCTTCCAACATATTCTCAAGTAAACTATCGTAAATCTTAAACTCAGTCGGGTCAGCCACATTATTTTCGGCATTCATTTGGAAAAAAAGGGCATCTTCGTAGATGGAACGATCAGATACACTATTTTTTTCTTGAATTGCCTGATTAATTTGTGCTAAACGATGATTGAGTAGATAAATATTAAGTAAAAAAGTGTAGCGTTTCATGTTTTGATAATATAGAGGTAAAACAGGATTGTTATCGATTCCTTCATAAAACGCTTGTGTACCCAAATGCTCAGCTAAAATACTAGTTAAACTGGATTTACCGGCTCCAATTGGCCCACTTAAAACAATAACTTGAATCACGTTCTTTCTTAAATACAATATATAGATTCATATCTAGTTTAATACGAGATATAGTGGTTAGACAAGCAAAAAATTAATTAAAATAATAATTTAAATGTCAAGTGTTTTTGTATAATACAGCTTAAAAAAATATCAAAATACATATAGCTTTTATTTTGTTACACGTGAAACCTTAACTTGCGAAGCAATAAATTTTTAGACAAAAAAGTGATAAAACACGATTCAACCGAATTTAGTGATTTATCACTTTTTGTTAAGTAAAGTAGAATTAGTTAATTATAGTTAGTTAACTCTAGCTTTGGCTTCTTTTTTATCTTCTACTTTGTCCTGCACTTTATCAGCTTGACCACCAATTTTTTCTTTAGCATCTTGGGCCGTACCGGTAATCTTGTCTTGTAAGCTAACCGAATCTTTCTCATGTTGTTCTTTAGTCTTTATATCAACTACCGTTACATTAACTTCAACAGTATCTAAGTCAGTCATTTCTTTAACTTTATCATGGATTTTTTGTTTAATTTGGTCATATAATTTAGAAATTTGAATACCATATTCAGCAACAATTTCAATGTCTACAGCTACTTGTTTTTTACCAACTTCAACATTGACCCCTGAAGTAACATCATCGTTATTGACAATTTTATCAGCTAAGTTTGAAAAGAAGCCACCGTTGACAGTTAAGAGCCCTTTTACGTCTGATAAAGCAATACCGATAATTTTTTGAATTACCTTAGTATCATAATTTAAATCGCCTTTTATTTCTTGTTTTGAATTAGTTTGTACCATAAATATCAGTTCCTTTCGGTATTATTCGATTATTATCTGTTTTTTAAGTTTTTTAGTAAGGGCCAATAATGACCAACTAAAGCGCCGCAGACTAACATAACGATGACGAAAATAGTTTTGTAAAATCCCAGTCCGATAAAACAAAATGCTAGTAATAAACCGATTACTGCACCGCTTATTTCTGGGAGGTACTTTTCTAAATTTTCTTTCATTGCTTGCCTCCTTTATTGAACGCGCTGTTCTGGTTTATTAGAAGTGTGATAGTTTACAAATTTAATTTTAATTTTAGGCTTTTGATCAATCCCTAATAATAGCTTGAGATTTTTGTCTAATTCTTCTAAATAATTGTCAAGCAAGGGAGTCATATTTTCAGCTGCTCCAAGGTCGCCACTAATCTTAATTTTGATTTTACGATTAGTTAGTCGTGAAGCCACTTTTGGATTCTTTAAATAAGGTAAATCATTTAAAGAATTGGCCACATAGCTATTAATAGCCTTGCTAGTTATTTTAACTTGACCATCTTTTTTATGAATCAAATTAAAGTATCGTTGTACAGGCCAAAACAAAATTATTATTAAACTAACAACTAGTACCAATAAAATAATGGCACTGATACCAATCAGATACCAAGTAAAAATTGGGTTGAGCTTCCCTAAAGTAGGTAAGCTGATTTTTAAGTACTTTTGCCAAAAACCACTAGTATCCCAGAGAATAAATATTGGTAGCGGTATCATTAGCAAGAAGCATATGATCATAAACCATTTCTTAATTCGTTTCAACTTATCACCATCCTCTCTTAATTTAACCTAAGTATAATACATAATATTTTACTAGTATAGAAATATGCACTAATATGTATACAATTTCTGGTTAATATATTAAATAACGTTATAATTAAATAATAAAAATCAATAATGTTAACGGATTCAACTGGTATTGAACAAAATAAAAATTATTAAAATAAAAAGGGCAAAGCTAAACTAACTGGTGTGGGAGCTATTTCACTGCTGACTAACTGAATTTAAACAATTTACTGTTTAAGACTAGATGTATCTGTTTAATTACTAAAATAATAAAACCCTTCAGACAGTTTAGTCTAAAGGGTTTTAATTTCTTTTTTGATTTGCTTAATCTAAGTCCTAATTGCGATATTTTTCATCTAATTGGCTAGCAGCACTTTGGTCAATAATTAATGTTACATTGGGATGATTTTGCAAAATAGATGCAGGAACTTCTTCAGTTACTGGTCCTTCAATCATTTTTTGGACGGCATCAGCTTTATTTTCGCCAAACGCCATAATTACTATTTCTTTTGCACTCATGATATTGGCAATACCCATACAAATTGCTGACTTAGGAACGTCATCAATATTGCTAAAGAAACGCGAATTTGCCTGAATAGTATTTTCGGTTAATTTAACTTCGTGTGTGATTGAATCAAATGCGGTTCCAGGTTCATTAAAAGCAATATGACCATTTTGACCTAAACCTAAAAGTTGAATATCAATTGGATTGTCTTCGATAATTTTATTGTAGTCAGCTGAAGCTTTTTGTGGATTGTTAATAGCTAAAATACCATCAGGTATATATGATTTTTTAAATGGCTTTTGCTGGAAAAGATGTTTTTGCATGAAATAGTGGTAACTTTGGTCACTTTTTTCGTCTAAGCCAACATATTCATCAAGATTAATACTAATTAAGTTACTATTATCAAGTTGGCTATCAACCCATTCTTGGTAAAGATTTTCCGGAGTGGAACCAGTTGCTAAGCCAATAACTTTTGCTCCATTGCTAATGCTGTTTTTAAAAATTGCAAACGCTTGATTACTAGCACTTGCTTTGTCGTCCTTAATAATTATTTTCATAAATAAGCCTCCCAAAAATATTAAGTTAATTATAAATTGGTATATGCCAATTTGTCAACTAGAGATAAAATAGGCAGTGTAAATAATTTAAAAAAGCCTTAATCAATATTTCTTGCAAATAGAATATTGATTAAGACTTTAAATATTTTATTCACTCCTTAAAGCAATGGCGGCATCTTTTTTGGCAGCCATGCGGGCAGGCAAGTGTCCGCCGAGCATCGTCAAAATGGTCGAAATACCAATTAAAACAAGAGCATGAATTGGATTAAGTTGAGCTACATTGGTCAAATCAGTGATGGAATAAAGTACACTGTTAATTGGGAAAATTAGCAGCCGGGCAATTACAATTCCCAAAATACCAGAAAAAATTCCTAAAATAAAAGTTTCAGCATCAAAGACACGAGTAATATCTTTTTTTCGTGCGCCAAGAGCTTTTAAAATCCCAATTTCTTTAGTTCTTTCTAAGACTGAGGTATAAGTTAATATTCCAATCATAATCATTGAAGTTATAAGTGAGATTGCGGCAAAAGCAATTAAAACAGCAGTAATTCCATTTAATAATCCGCCAGTCATAGTAGTTACTGCACTAGACATATCGGTATAAATGATTTTATCTTGTTTAGCTTTACCTTTATTCCAGTTATCTAAATAATTTAAGACCTTGCTTTTTGCATCAAAGTTATTAGGATAAATCATGATTCCAGCAGGAATTGTAGAACCACCGATTGCTTGCAATACCTGCTTTTTAGTGGTCTGATTCATATTTTGTCCTGTTAGCACATTCTGATTAGAGTTTTTTTGTGCTTTAACAATTGCTGAACTTTGGTTTTCTTTAATAACTTGCTGTGCTAGTTGGTCACTATAGGCAATACCATGCGCTAATAGTTCTAGCGAATCTTTATTTTTAGGTCGAATGACACCAGCAATTCGCAGTTTAAGCTTACTATTAGTATACATAGCTGAGTTTACCTTTTTGGGAATAAACATTCCTGTAGGTAATTTTTGGTAGTAATCATCATTAGTAGCAATTCTAAACTCTCTGCCAACTAGTTGGCTAAGGTCAACTTTAGCTCCATTTTTGATGTTAAGGCCGAGATTTTTTAGTACATTATCTATAATAGTATTCTGACTATCAACTACTAAAACTAAGTCAGTTGCTGATTTGGGCCAAGTACCAGATAGCAAGTGATAGTTCTCTTTTAAAATATTGCCCTGACTTTTATCAAGTTCGGTAGGGAAAACGGCTGATCCCATAAAAGACATGCTGGCTGCTTGTGTTTGCATTTGCGAATATGCTGCAGTCATAGTTGAACCAGCTTCTAATGGTGAAAACTGCACACGCTTAACTTTGCCGTCGATTTTTCCTAAAAGGTTGAGGTTAACACCAACTTGATAAGAGATATTATTAGCATATTTAGGATTAATCTTTTTAATGTAGTTAATATAATCTAGCGTAATTTTGTTTTTGTGGGAACTTTGTTGTGCCTTATCTTTTCTAGCGGTAATATAACCTCGATTTTTAGCAACACTCTTAGAATTTTTTTCTTGCGCAAAACTATCAAAATTAGCAGCATTTTGGGTAATTGTTACAGGATATTTGGCTAATGCTTTACTCATAGTTGTATCAATCTGTTTTTGAAAACCATTAGACAAAGCTAATACTATTGCAATAGAAATAATACCAATACTTGAAGCAAAAGCAGTTAGAGCAGTTCGCCCTTTTTTAGTCATAATATTAGTAAAGCTAAGTTTAATAGCATTCCAATATGACATTTTAGTTCGTTTTAAGTTAAAAGTATCAGCTTCATTTACCGGCTTAAAGGCATTTGAATCATTCAAAATTTTGCCATCTTGAAAATTAACGATTCTAGTTGCATACTTCCTTGCAAGTTCTGGGTTATGGGTGACCATGATCACTAAGCGATCTTGAGATAATTGCTTGATTAATTGCATAATTTGCTCAGACGTTTCAGTGTCGAGAGCTCCAGTTGGTTCATCACACAGTAGAATGTCTGGGTCATTAGCCAATGCTCTTGCAATCGCTACACGTTGCATTTGTCCACCAGATAATTGATTAGGGCTCTTTGATACTTGATCTTTTAATCCAACTTTGGCTAAAGCATCAAGTGCTTTTTGATGACGCTGTGAGGCAGGAACACCAGACAGGTTCATACCTAATTCAACATTAGCAATAATTGATAAATGAGCCACCAAATTATAATTTTGAAAAATAAAGCCGACTGAATTGTTACGATATGCGTCCCAATCAGTTTCAGCAAAATTTTTAGTAGATTTTCCATTTATAATTAAGTCGCCACTGTCGTAGCGATCAAGGCCACCAATTACATTTAACATTGTAGTTTTTCCAGAACCACTTGGTCCTAAAATAGCGACAAATTCTTGATTACGAAAAGAAATAGAGACATCATCAAGGGCATGAGTGACTGTATCCCCTACATGATAAGATTTACGCAAGTGCTTTAATTGAAGCATAGTTAACTCCTTTATACCTTTATTAATTAATAGGCGTAAGTTTAACATATATAAGATATTAAAGCTATAATAATGAAGTATTTATTATTATAAAAAGTTTAGCTGACTTCAGTATTATACATTTACTTTTCAGCACATATTATTAAGTAAGTTAATAAAGGTAAAGATTAGGAAGAGGAATGTAATTAAGGTAATAATAATTAGATGGCGTTTTTTATTAATTAGTAAAATACCAGCAAATTCACGCATAATTGCATTAGGAAGAAAATAAAGTCTAGTGTAACAACCAACTCCGTTTGCATTTAATCCAGTCGCTTTAGCAGCTAGGCCAGCGCGAAAAATATGATAATTATTACTGAAAAATTTAGCACGATAATGATTATTACCAAAATCGGTCGTCGCAACCGCCTGCGAAAATTGCATATTTTGATAAGTATTTTTTGATTTTGTTTCAAGTAAAATATATTTTGGATCAACACCATGAAGAATAGCATAAGACCTCATTGCCTCTGCTTCAGTAATTTCTTCATCATTGCCTTTTCCACCAGACATAATAAATTTTGGCGGCTGATGGCCCTTGGCTACTTGCTTTTGCGCAAACTGGATTGCCCGATTAATTCGGGTAGCTAATAGCGGGGGCACTGTTTTGCCATTTTTCAAGCCAGAACCTAGAACAATGAGATAATCTTGATTATACTGACGTGGCACTATTTGATACAGTAAAAGATTAACTAAGAAATTATAAGCTATCAGTAGCAAATAAAGGACAATTGCTGTTGGAGCACATAAAAACATTTTAAGCCATGTAGGTATCAGTCTAAAAGCACCAGATAAAAATATTACCCAGGAAATAAAAATTACAATTCCCAGAAAAAAGGTTAATAAATTTGCTAAGGTATGGCTTTCACGCCGCCAAACAAGATAAGCATTCCATAAGAAAAAGAGCCAAGAAAAGGCAGCGGTTGCTATAAACAATAAAATGGAGATTAAGATTATAATTTCATAGAAGATTATCAAATGTTTTAACTTTGTTGCAACTATAATAGTGGATAACCAAATAATAAATAAAATAAGAAAAAGACTAAAAAGTAAGCCATTAATTAAATTACGTGGTTCTTTTAACCAAGAAAACAAAAATAATCCCAATGAAATTAGTACAATTATCGAGAGATACATGAATGTACGATTTTCACTAAATATTTCAAAAAATTGGAGCATGACCCTTACCTTAACTATAATAAACTTGCTGAATGATGTATAAAAAACAATCATGAAAAACATGGTGGTTTATTAACATAAGTCGAAAAAGGACATTATAAATAAAATTGTGTGTTTATGGTATACTGTAGCTTAATTATATATAATAATCTACTAGATTCTTATAACTAGTAAGGAGTAAACAAGTGAAAAAAGCAACAATTTTTAAAAATATCATCATTTTATTTGTAAGTTTCCTATTATATTCAATAGTACAATTATTATATTTTTATCCAACTAAAGTACAAAATATTCTAAAAATAAGTCCTGCTGGCTTTGTTGTCCTAGTAATAATAGTAACAGTTTTGGCGATATTATTGCTATTTTATCTTTACCACAAGCAATTAGCAGAAGAAAATGATTGGGATTTTAATTATCGTCCGCATTGGAGTATCCGGCGATTAGCAATTGCAATCATAGGTTTTGTTTTGCTGACATTGGCCAGTTTTCTAATTCCTAATCTATTAGGAATCAATGTAAATACTACTTCAGATAATCAAATGGAGCTTAATAGAATTTCACGTCTAGCAGGAAATTTTTTTGTTCCGATGGTAGTTATTATCGCTCCAATATTTGAAGAAACCATATTTAGAGGAATGTTTTTTAATACCTTTTTTGTCAAAGAGACACTATTAAATAAATGGTTAGGAATCATTATAAGCGGCTTTGCTTTCGGCTATGTGCATAATCCGGCTTTTAGTCCATTTTTGCTTGTCTATTGGTCATTGGGGTGTGTACTAGGTTGGGTTTATATAACCACAAAAGATATGCGTTATTCAATGCTGTCGCACATGCTTTATAATGCATTGGGCTTTCTTGTTTAACGCTTAAAGTTTAAATTATTAAATATTAACCAGATAAAAAAACGAATCATTTGATTCGTTTTTTGTCTAGTTAAAGTATTTTACTTTTCAGTAATTAGTCCCGTTTGTTTTGGATTTTTAGGTGTAGTTTTTGCTAACAGGGCCAAGCTAATCGAAATCATATCTACTACTTCTTGCAAAATTGCTCCCAAAAAAGCGGGGATAATGCCAGTAGAGGCAATAAGCTCAATAATAATAACAATGGTTATCGCGGCTAAAACATCAATATTAGCAACTTTCATAGTATGTTTTGCAATGGCCACGGCATCATTAATCTTAGATAAATCATTAACCATGATAATGGCATCTGCGCTTTCACTAGCGGCTGAGGCACCCTTTGCGCCCATCGCAATACCAACATCAGCTGCCGTTAAACTGGGAGCATCGTTAATCCCATCGCCAGTCATGACCACCGGACGTTTATCTTGAGTTACTTTTTTAATTGCTTCAATTTTTTGAACCGGTAGCAAATCATAACGGATATCTTCAATCCCGACTTCTTTACCAATTCTAGCTGCTACATCCTGATGATCACCAGTTAGCATCATCATCTGGGCTCCAGTTTGCCGTTTTAATCGTTCAATTGTAGTGGCACTTTCTGCTCTAACTTGATCTTTAAAAGTGATGTAACCAGCATATTGGTTGTCAATTGAAATATAAATGGCAGTTGCATTAACAGCTTGAATTTTTTGCTCGGAACTAACGAAATTTAATTTACCTACTTTAATTAAGTGTTGCTCGACAATTCCGCTAATTCCCTGACTGGTTGTTTCTTTAATATTAGTGGCGGGCTTTAAAAGTTGCTTGTTTGTAACACTCACTAGCGAATTAGCAATAATATGGGTTGATTGTTGTTCGATGCTTGTTGCATAACTTAAGATAGTTTCTTTACTAAAGTTTGAATTATTAGTGGCAGGAACTATTTCATCAATTACCAATTGGTTTTCAGTTAAAGTACCGGTTTTATCAAAAGCAAAAGTTTTGGCTTCAGCTAACTTTTCAATGGTTGGTCCAGACTTAACAATAATGTGGTGTTTAGACATTGAACTCATACCTGAAATCAAGGCTACCGGTGCGGCAATTAATAAAGGACAAGGCGATGCTACGACCATGACTTCGGCAAAATTAACCGGATTACCTGAATGAATCCAAGCAGCAATTCCAATTACTAAGGAAATAATTGTAAACGGAACCGCATAGCGGTCAGCCATTTTAACAAATTTGGCTGGCTGAGATTGGGATGTTTTGACTAGGGAAACAATAGTCTGGTATTCTGAATCACTTGCTTTTTTAGTTACAACCATTTCAACGGCAGTGTTACCATTAATAGATCCAGACATTAGTTCATCACCAATTTTTTTATTAATTGGTACTGATTCGCCAGTAAGTGATGACTGATCAAAACTGGATTCACCTGTAACTACTTTTCCATCAACCGGTACTTGTTCGCCAGGCTTAATTAAAACATGATCATTAATTTTAAGCTGGTTAACATCAACTGAAAGTAGTTTTTGGTTGACAATCTTATTAGCTGTTGTGGGCGAATTGTTTAAAAGTGAGCGCAGCTCTTTGTCGGCTTGACCGGTGGCATAATCTTCTAAAGTTTCGCCACCAGTCATCATAATTAAAATCATCCACTCGGCCCAATAGTCACCGATTAAAATCGTGGATACAACTGCAATAACGGCTAAAATATCTACACCATAGCGTCCAGATTTAAAGTCGGCAACAATTTCACTAAGTAAGGAAATGGTCATCATTATTCCTACAAGGTCAATTAAAATAGCTTGAATTGTAAATTGTAAATTACCAATTTGAAATAAGCTATTGGTGTGTAACCCAAATTGACAAATAAGACTAATGAGACCAATAAGTAGTACTAGTATAAATTTCCACTGCTTTTTAAAACTCATTATTTGCTCTGCCTCCGTATAAAAAAATAATATGTATTTTATTTTAACATTAACTTACTTTTTTTATTACACGAATGATTAGGTTATAGAAAATAATGAATTTAATAAAAAGAAAGCGTTATAGCTTTCTTGAATCAATAATCATATAATTTGATAATTTTATTTGAACTGGCTCTTTTGATTGAGGCAGGCGACTTTTTTACACTTTGCTTTTGCGGAGCAGGATTAGTTTCAACTTGAAAAATTTTGGCGCGATTAAGTGAATCAATCAAGTCAGCAAAAGACATCGTAATAAAATTATCATTGTCACCATGATCGTCAGTTTCAGAAAAATAGTGGTTTATTTTATTAATCCCTTCAAGTGAAAAATGTTCTTCATGGGCTAAATCAAGCAACAGGGCATGAAGTCTAGTGGCTGAAACTAATTCGTGTTGTAAAATTTCGAAAATCCACCCAAAATTATGGTCGATAATTTTAAATTCTTTGGCAATTTTGTCTTTATAAAAGACATCAGTAATTATTACTTTTTCAGAGAAATTATCGGGCGCTTGGTTAATTTTTTTTAATTGGGTGACTAGCTGCTTTTTTTCTGATAAAGATAATTCTTGTTCACGAGGATATGCTAAATTGTCAATAATAGCATCAATTAAAGTGTTTAATTGCTCAGAAATTATTTTATTTGCCATATTAGTATCCTTCTTTTTAATACAAAGCAATCTATAATTTTTCAATTAATATAAACAAGACAATTTTTAATACTAAAGCATGAAGCTTATTCTAAGTTAAGTATAACTCAAAAAAGTGTGGGTAATAAAAAAATTTTTATAATACCATTTGCTATATAAGTAGATAAATGATTGCACTGTATATTGAGTATTATCCTTAAAGATAAAAAGCAAGGATCATTTCTTTATGATTTTATATTTTTTTTCTAGATTATGTGTAATGTAATTGAAAGCTTTAATCCATTCCCGCCGAGTTAAGAGACCTTGAAAAATATTATGATTATCGACAACTGGGAGAAATGGATTGTCAATTAATAAATGAAGTTGGGATTCTAAAGTTGATCCTAAAAGATTTATTTTATCGAATTTGGTTTCCATTACATCACGAACTTTAAGGCTATTTAAGGGCTCACTAGTTATTTTATGAGTTCCCATCATTGTAGCAGTAATCATGGCTAAACTAATTAGACCAACTACGTGATTTTTCTGATCCAGTACGGGAATCTTAGCATATTTTACTCTCGTTAAAATTAAAAAAGCATGGTAGAGAGGATTATTAGCTTGAACAAAAGCGACTTTTGCTGCCGGAATAATAAAAGTGTCGGCTTTTTCTGCTAATAGCTGTTTGATTGTGGGCGAAAACACTTAGGCCACCCCCTTTCACTAAAATTAAACAAAATAAAGAAAAAGACCCGCAAAACATGCGGGTCAGTTAGTTTTCATCTACTTTGAAGGAGTAAGAATGAATGAAATAAAAAGTGGGAGTATGTAGCAAGTTTTACTAACTTACTACTTTGTAAATAATATTCCTTAATTGTAAAGTAAAGGTAGAAAATGTCTTATAAATTAGTAAAGATTTCCTTTAGAAGTCATAAAGGAAATAGAAAAACCCACGCAATACACGTGAGTTGAAAGGGATAGATATGAAAATGACCTGTAAAGTCATTCCGTTTTTCATTACATTATACTTGGAGGAGTATGAATGAAAAACATAAAAGTTGAGTGTAACATGGTAATGTTTCTCAGCATCACCATATCAGCATTCAGTATAACTATAAAATGTGAAAAAAGTATGACGAATTCATAAATAAAGCAATTTTTCATTTGATGTAAAATTGTTTATTGAAGAACACATTGTTATAATTGTCTTTGTTCTATATCTAATGTATTAAGGAGAAAAATGGAAAAACAAAAATATCGCAATCGAATTACTTTTTGGTTACGTGTTTCAGGCTGGCTATGTTTATTACCGGCCTCAGGTTGGTTATGGCTTTATAGGACAGCAAGTTGGTCGAGTTACTCTGTTTTCTTTTTAATTGAGTTGATTGTGACCGTTGCATTTGCCGTTTTTATTCTGACAACTGCTACGAGTAAAGGGTGGTTGAAACGAAAAAATTTAGTAAGTCTATTGACATTTGCTATTTTGTTTTTATCATTGATTGTCTTTATCCCACTAATTTTTTCTTATAACGCTTGTAGTAAATTTAATAAAGAACAATGAATCCTGCTAAACTAATGTTTAGATTTAGTAAAAAAATGATAAAATTTTAAGTTGGTCATTGACAGTAGTAATACAGTGGTAATACAGTGTAAACATATAATAATATTTTGGGGATTTATTAAGATTTAGAGAGATAAAGATTTATGCTAAAAAAAGGAAATGTTTCACGTAGTAAACAAATAGGTAAGTTTGTTCTCACGACACTTATTTATTGTGTTATTTTAATGACACTAATTTATCTATATCAATATAGTGGTCTGACGTCGGTTCACTTTATTTATAACGAATTTTAAGGTGGTATCATTATGATTAATGATGTAATTAAAAAAATTGATGAAATTGCTACAATTGAACCCAACCGAATTGCTTATGATTATTTAAGTAAAACTAATACTTATGGTGATTTAAAAGAGCGTTCAGATGCGTGGGCACATAAAATAATTTCATTAAATCTTCCGGCTGATAGTCCAATTATGGTATGGGGCGGACAAGATTTTGAAATGATTGCTAGTTTTTTGGGCTGTGTCAAAGCTGGGCATGCGTATATTCCAATTGCTAGTTATTCTAATGCGGAACGAATAGCGATGATTCAAGAAGTTGCTAAAGCAAAAGTTATTTTGGCGATTGATGCACTTCCGGAAATTGATTTAACAACTTTGCAAGTTATTAAACCTAGTGAAGTAATAAACGGTACCTTTGAGATTGATTCGCAAAATTTTGTGGCAGGTGATGCCAATTTCTACATTATCTTTACTTCTGGAACCAGTGGCTTACCTAAGGGGGTTCAGATTAGTCATAACAATCTACTAAGTTTTATCAATTGGGAAATGACCGATTTTGCTCTACCTGATTATCCCAGTTTCTTATCGCAAGCGCCTTATTCATTTGATCTCTCGGTGATGAGTCTTTATCCAGCCTTAGTTAGCGGTGGTAAATTGGTGGTCTTGCCACATGATGTAACAGAGAATTTTGCCCAGTTATTTTTAACCTTACCTAAATTGCAATTTAATGTTTGGGTGTCAACTCCATCATTTGCGCAAATGTGTTTTCTTGATAAAACATTTGATGAGGAACATCATCCTGAAATGACGCATTTTCTATTTTGTGGCGAAGAATTACCTCATGGTGAAGCTTTGATGCTTAAGCAAAAGTTCCCCCATGCTAAAATTTTTAATACTTATGGTCCAACTGAGACTACTGTTGCAGTAACACAAGTAGAGATTACTGACGAAATATTGAATAAGTATGACCGTTTACCAATCGGACGTGCTAAAGCTGATACCAAAATTACCATTGATGAAACAAAGGGTGACCACAATCAAGGTGAAATTATCATTGAAGGACCAAGTACTTCTAAGGGATATATGAATAACCCGGAAAAGACTGCTAAGGCATTTTTCAAAAAGCCAGGTGCAAAGTACATGAGTCATAGATCTGGTGATGAGGGTTTCCTAGATAATGGAATGCTATTTTATCGTGGGCGAATTGACTTTCAAATTAAATTTAATGGCTATCGGATTGAATTAGAAGAAATCAATCATTATATAGGTAAGAATGAGTTTGTTGATCATGGAGTAGCAGCTCCTAAGTATGGTAAGGACCACACGGTTAAGCAACTTGTAGCTGAAATCAAACTAAAAGATGGTATTAAAGACCGTTATTCAGAGGCTGAAATTACTAAAGCAATACGTGCTGATTTAGCTAAAAATTTGATGCCATACATGATTCCACAACGATTTGTTTACCGTGAAACTTTGCCAATTTCCCAGAATGGAAAAGTTGATATTAAAGCTGTAATTAAGGAGGTTAATGAGTAGTGAATTTTAACTTCATAAACTTACAGCCCTACACTAATCCGCAATACTTTGTGTATTTATTGATTGGCCTAGTACCAATCATTATTGGCTTATATCATGGTCATCGCTTAAAAATCTATGAAGTGGCATTTTCATTAGTTTTTTTATTTCTTATTTTTGATGGAGATAAGTGGCAGCAAGGGGTTAATTTAATTATTTACCTATTGTTTCAATTATTAGTGAGCTATTGGTACCTGCATTATCGCCAAAATGGTAAGAATAAGACATGGGTTTTCTACTTAGCGGTTGTTTTAGCTATTTTACCGCTAGTTTTAGTTAAATTTCAGATTGCTTTTCCTAAAGCACCAATTCCTGGTGTCTTAGCTTTCTTAGGTATTTCATATATTACCTTTAAGACGGTACAGGTTATTATGGAAGTGCGTGATGGTGCGATTAAAGAACTTGATTTGAGCACCTATCTACGATTTTTGCTTTTCTTTCCCACTTTTTCATCTGGCCCAATTGATCGTTACCGCAGATTTGCTAAGGAATGCAATGTTGCTCCTAAACGTGACCAATATCTGGCTGATTTAGAGATAGCAACAAGAAATCTTTTTCAAGGCTTCCTTTATAAATTTGTTTTAGGCTGGTTTTTTGGAACCTATTGGTTGCCTAAGATTTCTAAAGCTGCTTTAATTGCAGGTGCAGCTAATGGTGGTCTGAAACTTTCTTGGTGGCTAGTAGCCTATATGTACTGCTATAGTATGTATCTATTTTTTGATTTTGCAGGGTACTCCCTGTTTGCAGTTTCCATTTCTAATTTCATGGGAATTCATACACCAGTAAACTTTAATAAGCCTTTTATTTCGCAAAATATTAAAGAATTCTGGAATCGGTGGCATATGACGCTGTCATTTTGGTTCCGTGACTACATTTACATGCGTTTTACGTTTTTTGCCATGAAGAAAAAGCTGTTTAAGAATCCGATTAGATTGTCACAAGCTGCATACTTGTTATTATTCTTGACAATGGGCTTTTGGCATGGCTTAACCTGGTATTATATTGTTTATGGTTTATTCCATGCAATGGCTATTATTATTAATGATTGCTGGCTTAGATATAAAAAGAAACACAAGGAGCAAATTCCGTCTAATAAGTTTACGAAATGGTTGGCAATTTTTATAACGTTTAATATTGTTTGTTTTAGTTTTTTGATTTTTTCAGGCTTCCTTAGTGAATTATGGTTTGGTTGGAAGTAAGAAAGTAATCTAATTTAAGAGGTTTTATTATGAATATTGAAAAAGAAGTTTTAGACATTTTGCAAGATTTAACTGGTGAAGATTTATCAGAAAGAATGGATGAAGATATTTTTGCAAATGGTTTAATGGATTCAATGGCTAGTGTTCAAATGCTCTTGAATTTGCAAGAGAAGTTTGCAATTGATGTACCAGTTTCTGAATTTGACAGGGATGAATGGAACACGCCAAGTAAGATTGTTTCAAAGGTGGAAAATTCAAAAGATGAGTAATAAACGCCGACTGTGGCAAATTTTTGGCCCGGTTCTTTGCGCTTTTATCCTGCTGTTAGTTATTTTTTTAATACCTTGGGAGCGAACATTTTCTAAGGATGCTATCTATCAAGCAGCTAATTCGCAGACAACTACTATTTTTAAAGGATCACGAATGAAGCAGAATGCCTTTGATGATGGCTATGTCCCTTTTTATGGTTCTAGTGAATTATCACGGCTTGATCCACTTCATCCGAGCGTTTTGGCTGAAAAATATCACCGCAATTATCGTCCATTTTTATTGGGGGGACCTGGAAGCCAATCATTAGCTCAATTTTTAGGGATGCAAGGTACTGCTAAACAGTTAAAGAATAAAAAGGCTGTAGTGATTATTTCACCCCAATGGTTCACCAAGATTGGTCAAGATCCAGATGCTTTTTCGCTGTATTATTCACCATTGCAAGCTTGTAATTTTTTATTAGGAATTAAGAAAAGTAACGTTTCTAATCGTTATGCAGCCAAACGCTTCTTGCAAATGCCAGAAACAAAGGGTGTTATTAAATCTGGCATGAAAACAATTGCAAATGGTCAGAGTTTAACGAGTACGCAACGTTTTCTCCTTGAAAATCAGCGGCGTATGCTGAACAATGAGGACAAGTTTTTCAGTACATTTCAGCTACGTGATCGTATCCAAAAGATTAATGGTCATGCCAAACTATTGCCTAATACATACTCAGTTAAGGCGCTTGACCAAATAGCTAAGCAACAGGCTGCCATTAATACTAATTCTAATAGCTTTGGCATTAATAACAAATTTTACAAAATGCGTTTAAATAAACGAGCCTTAGCTAAATTAAAGGATAGTCAGCATGATTTTAATTATACAAAATCAGTTGAGTATAGTGACTTTGAATTGATGTTGCACCAATTTGCTAAACAACATACAAATGTTTTGTTCATTATTCCGCCGATAAATCAAAAGTGGGCTGATTATACTGGACTATCTGAGTCAATGTATCAAAAATCAGTTAATAAAATTAAGTACCAATTAAACAGCCAAGGCTTCGATAAGATAGAAGATTTATCCAAACGTGGTTCGGAAAAATATTTTATGGAAGATACCATTCATATTGGTTGGCGTGGATGGGTTGCTGTCGATCAAGCGGTTAAGCCATTTATGAATCAGAAAAATGAACCGTATAATTATAATATGCGTAATTATTTCTATACTAAAAAATGGCAAAACAAGCCAGGAATGATTAAGACAACGGACAAATATTCTGCAGTTGAAAGTCGAAAAGCAGCTTTAAAAGAAAAATAGTGCGCCAGCAAATTGATGCCTTAAAAATTAAGGGATCAGTTCTTGTCATTAAAGACAATAAGATTCTACTTGATTATGCTACAAATAATGCAACTGACACTAGTTATTTAATTAATTCTGTTCAAAAGTCGATGACTGCAGCATTAGTAATGCGGCTTGTTCAAACTGGTAAATTAAGTTTGCAAGATCCACTTAGTAAGTTTTATCCAGCAATCCCTGGCTCAAAGAAAATTAAATTAGCAAATCTAATTTCAATGACCGCAGGCTTGAGTTTACGGCCTGGTAGTAAATTAGGAAGTAAAGCTTTTAAATCTGATCAAGCAAATCTTGAACATAATATTGCTAAGACAATTTTTGTACCGAAAATGTTAGGGAAATGGTATTACAGTTCACTTAATTATATATATTTGTGCGGTATTTTATCCCAAGTAACGGGAAAAAGTTATGAAAAGTTATTTCGTGATACTTATATTAAACCATTGAAGTTGAAGCATACTGAATTTTTATGGGCTAAGTCGGCTCAGCTGTTAAATACCGGATTTATTCCTGGTAAAGTTTATAAAAAAGGTAGATATATTTTAGTCAAAGCTAAAGTTGCCTTAAGTGATGCACACAATGAGCTGGGAGCTGGCTCGATAGTAATGTCTAATCATGATTTAGCTAAAGTAATTCATTATTTGCTTGCGGGTAAATTTTTGTCGAGTAAAAGTCGCAAGTTACTTTATCAAGCCAGTCCACCGAGTTTTTACAATGGTGGTTTCTATAATAATAGTAAATTTAAAATAGCTAATGGAGCCGGAGAAGGCTATTATACCTTTTTACGTAGTACTAAGGATGCTAAAACAATGCTAATTATCCAGTCAGATAGAACGCGAATGGGGCAATTTACATCTTTAAAGCCGCAGATTGATAAAATTATGAAGTCTTTAATTGATTAATGGTTATTTGGTCATGAATATTGCATATCTTGTTTTTTAGGTAATTGCATGCTAGAATTTTGTTGTGCCGTTAGCGAAAAGAATAATTTAATCATTTTCTACGGTAGCGAAAATGATACTTCTTTTTATGTGGTCAGTGCTGACGGTATAAACACTGTGTGAGCTTAGTTCCGATGTTGGTGGAACTAAGCTTTTTGTATATTCTTTGCTAATAATCATCTGTTTAAGTTAAAATTAACTTATTAGAAGAGTTGTGTGGAGGAAAATATGAATAGAGCAGAATTAAAGGCAGAAGCTAAAAAAGAGCTTCGCGGCAATTGGGGCTGGGCTGCCTGCATAGGCCTAATTATAGTAATCTTAAACGGCTTGATTTTTGGCTATAATATAAAAGATGATATTGGTAATTTTCAAGGAAATAATGTTGTTGAAGTAGTAAAGCCGTATGTTACGAATGGCACCTTTTTTTTAGGTACAGGGTTGGGCTTTCTCAGTGGCTTTTTTATGTTAAGTATGGTTATTACCTTCTTACATTTATCTAGAGGGCATAAGCACAATCTGTTTAAGGCTGTTTTTTCGGTCTTTACTGACAATCGTTTTATTCCAGAATTTTTAAATTATTTATGCAGTTATATTTTTCAAAATTTGTGGACACTTTTACTTGTCGTTCCAGGTATTATTAAAAGTTATTCTTATGCCTTAACTCCGTATATTGTGAGCGACCTGGTTGAAAGTGGCAAAGAAGTTCATGCTACGACGGGAATTACTGAAAGTCGCCGATTGATGGTGGGACACAAATGGCAATTGTTTGTTTTAGACTTAAGCTTTTTGGGCTGGTATTTAATAGGTTTACTTACTTTGGGCATAGGATTTATTTGGATAGTTCCATATGTTCAAACAACCAAGGCTAATTTTTATCGTCAATTGGCCGGCGACCAATTTAATTAATATTTCATTAAAGCATATAAAAGGATAACTACTTTATATGCTTTTTATTTATAGTTGGAAAATTACTAAAAAACTAAAAAGAGATTGGGTAAGAAGATATTATGTCTTTATAGTTATTCAATCATTATTAGCACTTGCTTACGTAACCTGTTAGTAAGTGCTTTTTATTTATCTAAATGGATAAAAAAGACTATCAAAAATACCGTTTTATCACATATGTGTTTTTGCAATAATTATCACGTAAATTAATGAAAGCGCTTTTTGATAATTTTACAATTGTTGCATAAAGGAGAAATAAAGATGGAAAATCCAGCAATAAATGTTAATTCAGAAATTGGCAAATTAAAAACAGTATTGTTGAAACGTCCAGGTGCTGAAGTTGAAAATATTACTCCTGACACAATGGAGAATCTGTTGTTTGATGACATCCCATACTTGAAAATTGCCCAAGAAGAACATGATTATTTTGCTGAAACCTTAAGAAAGAATGGGGTTGAGACCCTATATATTGATGACTTAGCGGTTGAAGCATTAGGTCAAAGTTCAGAAATTCGTCAAGAGTTTATTAAGCAATACCTTAGTGAACATGGTTATGAAGCGGGCGTAACACATGATGTCTTGCAAGAATATCTTAATAGTTTTGACTTGCATGATATGGTAACTAAGCTTTATAGCGGTATTCGTCGTAATGAAATTGATTTGGATTTAAAAAATGAAACCCTACACGATTTGGCAGGCAGTGATGCTAATGACCCATTTCTACTCGATCCCCTACCTAATGCATATTTTACAAGGGATCCACAAGCCTCTATAGGTTCAGGAATTACTATTAATCATATGACTTTTAAAGCTCGTCAGCCTGAATCATTATTTACTGAATTTGTGATGAAATACCATCCCCGTTTTGCAGGTCATGTTAATGTTTGGCGCGATCGTAATCATAGTACCCGAATTGAGGGTGGGGATGAATTGGTATTAAACGATCATGTTTTAGCAATTGGTGTTTCACAAAGAACATCATCTAAATCAATTGAAGGTTTGGCACAAGAATTATTTACTAATGATGATAGTCACTTTGATACAGTAGTAGCGATTGAAATCCCACATAATCACGCTATGATGCACCTTGATACGGTATTTACGATGGTCAATAAAGACCAGTTTACTGTTTTTCCAGGAATTATGGATGAAGCCGGGAAAATGAATATTTTTGTTATGACCCCAGATGAAAACGGCAAAATCAAGATGGAACATCACACTGATTTAGGGGAAACATTAAAACAAGTCCTTCATCTATCAGAACTAGATTTGATTATGACTGGTAATGCTGATGATATTGTTGCCCCACGTGAACAATGGAATGATGGATCCAATACTTTAACTATCGCCCCAGGTGAAGTAGTTACTTATAACCGTAATTATGTAAGTAATGAAATGTTACGTGAACACGATATTCTGGTGCATGAAGTTATTTCAAGTGAACTTTCAAGAGGTCGTGGTGGTCCGCGTTGTATGTCTCAGCCTCTGTGGCGTGAAGATTTATAAAAAATAAAAAATCAAATAAATAAAAGGAAGAAATAAAATGGCTATTAATTCAGTATTTCAAGGACGTTCACTATTAGCAGAAAAGGATTTCACTCCAGCAGAAATTCAATATTTAATTGACTTAGGGCTACACTTAAAGACCTTACAGCAAAAAAATATTCCGCATCATTATTTAGAAGGAAAAAATATTGCTTTATTATTTGAAAAAACATCAACTAGAACGCGTTCAGCGTTTACTACTGCAGCAATTGAATTAGGTGCACATCCTGAGTATTTAGGAGCTAATGATATTCAATTAGGAAAAAAGGAATCCGTTGAGGATACTGCAATTGTTTTAGGCAAAATGTTTGATGGTATTGAATTTAGAGGTTTCAAACAAACAGACGTCGAAGAATTAGCAAAATATTCCGGTGTTCCAGTTTGGAATGGTTTGACTGATCAATGGCATCCAACCCAAATGATTGCCGATTTTATGACAATTAAAGAAAACTTTGGTCATTTGCGAGGCTTGACACTGGCCTTTGTTGGTGATGGTCGCAATAATATGGCTAATTCTTTATTAGTAACTGGTGCAATGCTCGGTGTCAATATTCATATTGTGGCACCAGAAGAATTACACCCAACTCAAGAAGTTATTGATTTAGCAAATAAATTTGCTGCGGAATCAGGTGCTAACTTATTGGTAACGGCTGATATTGATGAAGGTGTTAAAGGGGCTAATGTTATTTACACTGATGTTTGGGTTTCAATGGGTGAGTCTGATTGGGAAAATCGGGTGAAATTACTTAAACCATATCAAGTTAATATGGAAATGATGAACAAAACAGGCATGGATGATGATAATTTGATTTTTATGCATTGCTTGCCAGCTTTTCATGACACTAACACAGAATATGGTCAAGATGTTAAAGAGCAGTATGGTATTACCGAAATGGAAGTTACTGATGAAGTCTTTCGTAGCAAGTACGCTCGCCAATGGGATGAAGCCGAAAACCGAAAACATTCAATTAAAGCGATTATGGCAGCAACTTTAGGCAATATGTTTATTCCAGCTGTACCAGAGCTTGAAAAGGCAGGCCACTAGTCATGACTGATTCCAAAGAGCAAGGGATAGCTCTGCCAGCTCTAGTTGCTTTAGTTGTTAGTTCAGCAATTGGTTCAGGAATTTTTGATTTACCATCGACTTTAGCACAAGCGGCTACACCGGGGGCAGCACTTTTAGCTTGGGTAATTACTGGTATCGGTATTTTAACATTGTCTTTAAGTTTAAATAATTTAGTTTTGACTAAACCGGACTTAACTGGGGTATCAGACTATGCTCGTGCAGGTTTTGGTGATTTTGCTGGATTTATTTCTGGCTGGGGTTATTGGTTGTCAGCTTGGCTTGGTAATGTGGCATTTGCAACGATGCTAATGTCTTCATTAGGTTATTTCTTCCCACCATTAAAGTCAGGTAATAGTATTAGTGCAATTATTGTTGCCTCGATTATTTCCTGGGCACTAACAATTTTAGTTACTCAGGGAATTGAATCAGCCGCAGTTATTAATGCGATTGTTACTATAACTAAAATGATTCCAATTTTTGCATTTATTGTAATTGCGCTTATTACTTTTAAGGCAGGTATTTTTACAAGTCATTTTTGGGCCAATATGTCTACCAATCTTATGGGTAAAGTGACGTATACTGCACCAACAAGAGCTGGCATTTTTAGCCAAATTAAAGGCTGCATTATGGTTATGATGTGGGTGTTTGTTGGTATTGAGGGCGCTACAACAATGGCTGCTCGTGCCAAGAAAAAGTCAGATGCAGGTAAAGCAACAATTATTGGTTTGTTTTCTTTATTAAGTATTTATATAGTTGTTTCTATTTTACCATATGGCTATTTGCCGCTTGCTAAATTACAAACAATGCGGCATCCTGTTTTGCTTTATCTATTTAAGGAAATGACGGGACCAATTGGCGGTGCATTTATTGCAGTTGGCTTGATTATTTCCATATTAGGTGCCTGGTTATCTTGGACAATGTTACCAGTTGAAGCTACTTCATTAATGGCTGAACAAGGTTTACTACCAAATTGGTTTGGTAAATTGAATAAACACAGGGCCCCAGCTAATTCTCTTTGGTTAACTGAAATTTTGATTCAACTATTTTTAATTACATTGCTTTTTACAGACCAAGCATACAACTTTGCTTACTCCTTATGTACATCTTCAATTGCTGTTTGTTATGCATTGGTTGGCGCATATGAATTGAAATTAGGTTTAGAGAACAGACATCAGAGCATGATTTGGTGTGGTCTCATTGCTTTAGTTTTTGAAGTTGTGGGGATGATTTTTGCGGGGTTGCAATATCTGTGGCTGTGTACCATTGCCTATGTGATTGGTTTTGTTTTATATTACCGTGCTCGCAAAGAAAATAATCACCCAATTAGTAAGATTGAATGGATTTTTATGATTATTATTGGTCTTTTAGCTTTAACTGCAATTATTGCACTTATTCTAGGTAAGCTAAAAGCGTAGAAAGGAAAGTATGAAAAGAATTGTTGTTGCATTGGGAGGCAATGCCATCTTAACAGATGATCCGTCAGCACAAGCCCAACAAGCCGCATTAATGAAGACAGCGGATTACCTAACGGAGTTTATTGCTAAAGGAGATATACAATTAGTCATCACTCATGGCAACGGCCCTCAAGTGGGCAATCTATTATTACAAGAACTTGCAGGTAGTACCAAAAGCAATCCAGCTATGCCATTAGATACAGTTGGCGCTATGACGCAAGGTGAAATTGGCTTATGGCTGGCCAATGCCTTAAACATATGTGCAAAAAGGCGACAATTATCATTAAATGTTGCAACAATGTTAACTAGAATAGTTGTTGATGAACATGATAATGCATTTGCACATCCTTCAAAACCAATTGGACCATTTTATAATGAAGAAGTGGCAGAAATTGAAAAAGAACACCCTGATTGGCAAATTGTTGAAGATGCTGGTCGCGGCTTTAGAAGAGTGGTTCCCTCACCTAAACCAATTAGTGTTATGGAAGCCCAAGCAATTAATACTTTGGTAGATAATGATGTGACTTTAATTGCTGGTGGTGGTGGTGGTGTTCCCGTTGTTAAAGCGGGAGCTGAAGTTCATGGTGTTGAAGCAGTAATTGATAAAGATTTTTCAGCAGCAAAATTAGCTGAACTAGTTGATGCTGATGAATTAATAATTTTAACCGCTGTAAAATATGTAACTTTAAATTATCAACAGCCAAACCAAAAAGACTTGCATGAAGTTCGCGTATCCCAAATGAAAGAATATTTAGCAGATAATCAATTTGCAAGCGGATCAATGAAACCAAAAGTTGAAGCTGCTATTTCATACGCAGAGTCAACCGGTCATAAAGCTATTATTACATCATTAGATAATGTTTCTTCTTATTTAAAAGATGGTGATGGAACAGTAATTGTTCCAGATTAAGAAAAAATTGCCGAACAGTTACTTGATAGAGCTATTTAATTACCTATTTGCAGATAGTAAATTTATATAAGAAAAAATTTATATATTGATTAGTGAAATAGGAGAATAATAAATATGCTTGAAAAATTTATGCATGAGTGGTTATACGTTTCAGATTATGATGTGCCAGTAGCTGATAATGGCTTTGATGGACGTGCTAAAATTAATGGTGTTGACTTAGATATAAAATATATTGCTGTAGTAGCCTCAAGTGAATATAACAATTTGCCTGAATGGCGATTAGCATTTAATTTAGATAAAAATAAACGCGTATATGTTATGCGGCCAAATAAGGAAAAACATTTTTTAACTAATTTACCTAAAAATATTTTTATTGGTATTGGTAGACCACATTTTGACTTGTCGGGCAGTATTAAAGAAGCGCTGTTTGCTTTAACATTAACGAATAAGTTTGATGCCACTGTTTATTATGATGAAGTGGCAAATATGGCTAATATTATGCATTCAACCTTAGATTATCCAGCTATCCGAAAAAAGCTAAGTCAAATTGATGAAGATACGCAACTAACCCTATGGCTGTATGCCAAAGATCAAGTATCCATGTCGTCACTGGCTAATATTTTAATGGTTCACCCCAAGACTGTAGAATATCGTTTACAGAAAATTAAAACAGTGACTGAACTAGACCCACATAAGGGTATCGATTTATTAACCTTAATAGCAGCATTTTTAAAGGAAAGAACTGATAAATTGCGGATACTTGAAACTGAATTGCAGAGTTTTTCAAATCATATGTTGCCAAGAGATAAAACAACCTCTTTAAGTATTAAGTAACTGTCTAAGCGATTTTTATTAATATCATAAGCCAAATTTAATTTTAATAATAAAAGTCTCCTTAAGAATTCAAATATCCTAGTGTTAAACACTAGGATATTTTTATTTTGTCCAAAAAAAGCAGGAAATTTCCTGCTTGGCTTGCTTGGTTAAAGCTTATTTAAATCATCAATGTTGCTTTGAAATAATTTATTTGAATAGCTTGATTCACTTTCATTGGCTTGCTTCAAAGCTTCCTTGACCTGTGTTGAACTTAGGTGATTAACTAAGTATGCTTTAAGAGCTCTATTAGTTAATTCATCCAAACTAAGATCATTAAGATTGAGATATTTTTTAATCAACATTTCTACATTGGTCGATAATTCAATTTTTTTCTTACTCATTTTTTCACCTTCTAGAAGTTACAGCTATTATAACATTTTGAGTAAAATTACTGTTAAAAAATAAATAAGAACTATACGTAAAATTTGCTGGCTTAGAATAAGTGGCGTATTATTTTGTCTTAATAGCTTGGTTAGGAGTTCAAAAAATGATAGATATCGCTACTATAGTTAAAATTCGTGAGTGTTCTTTTTTTAAAGCTGCTCAACGTACTTTAGTTATGTTAATGCCAATTGCCATGGCTGGTTCATATTTTAAACTTTTGCATAATTTGGTTTTTGCCCCCGACGGACTAATATACAATATTTTTGGTTTAGACCAAGTAATATCAGATCAGTTTTGGTACACGGGTTCATTTATTAGTGCGGGCATGGTGGAAGTAACTTTTGGCATTTTTGGACTATATGCTTGTTACTTTATGGCTCAATATACGGCTCGAATTTATCATAAAGATTCGAGTATGGCCGGTATAACTGCTGTATTATTTATTCTTTTTTGTGCTTATGCATCTAGTACTAATCACAATACTCAACAGCTTTTTTCAGAAAGCTTATTACAAATTAATGCGGTATTTATTGCTCTAGTTATTGGTTATGGGGTTGGTCTTATTTACCGATTTTTGGGTAAAGATTATCAGCCTGTTAAAGATGAAAGTACAAGGACTATTCAAAGCCGGGTTTGGCAAGCTGCGCTTCCAGCTTGTGTTTGTCTCATATTGAGTATTATTTTAGGAATTTTTATTTATGATTTAAAAATTAAACTATTAAATTCGACTAGTTTTAATGAGCTTATTAATCGAGTACAGATTACAAATAATTTATGGGAAGTAATGTTACTCACAGTAGTTATTACTTTTTTAAATTGGTTAGGCATTGGTTTTCCAGTACATGCCCTTTCTGGAACAATTAATAATGCTCATTCTGCAGAAAATTTAACCTATGCTTTACAACATGGCAATTCTTGGCAGGTTCCTTATCAATTTTTGGGTAGTTCTTTAATTAATAATTATGCTATGATGGGCGGCTCTAGTGTTATTTTAGCAATCATTGTCATATTAATGTTACGTCATGAAAATAAAGAAATTGTTTCTTTAACCAAAATTAGCCTTTTGCCGGCAGCATTTAATTCAACTTTGGGCTTTACCGTGGGGCTACCAATTATGCTGAATCCCGTATTTTTGTTACCGAGCATTTTAATTCCATTATTTAATTTACTAATAGCCGCTAGTGCAATTAGCTTACGGCTTATTCCGGTGAGTGTGTATCCAATTTTAAAAGGGACACCAGGGTTATTAGTTCCCTTTTTTGGGACTAATGGCAATTGGGGAACGTTGATTTTTACAATTTTGTTGTTTTTAAGTGACATTGGCTTATTGTGGCCAATTATTAAACTTAGTGAACGGGTAAGCCAAAAGTTAAGTGAGGCCACGCAGGAGAATGTAAATGAATAAAAACACGAATTATAAATGGCTACTCGGATTAGTCGTAATTATGACTATCTTATCTATCCCCAGTTATTCCTGGATGAAAAAAGAAAATAATACTCGAGCAGAACGGAGTAAATCGTTACTTTCGCCCGTAATTATGGTGCCGGGATCAAGTGCAACAACAGAAAGATTTAATCAATTAATTAGTCAGCTAAATAAGACAACTGTGCGTCGACATAGCGTATTAAAAATCACTGTTTCACGTGAAGCAAAATTGTCATATAGTGGTTCAATTGGGAAAAATGACCGCGAACCATTTATTATTATTGGTTTTGCCGATAATCGCGATGGATATGCAAATATAAAAAAGCAAGCTTATTGGCTAGACATAGCGTTTGACTCTTTAATGAAGAACTATAAATTTAATAACTTTAATGCTTTTGGTCATTCTAATGGAGGACTTATTTGGACCTATTGGTTAGAACATTACTATTCACAATATGACAGCGATGCTAAGATTAAACGGTTAATGACTTTGGGGACGCCTTATAACTTTACTGAAAAAAACATAGCCAATCGAACTCAGATGTTAGCAGACTTTATTAAAGGACGTAGTAAATTACCGAAAAGCTTAAAGGTTTATTCGTTAACTGGTGGTAAAAATTATGAATCTGACGGCATTGTACCTGAAAGTAGTGTCGCAGCGGGTAAGTTTATTTTTCAAAATCAAGTTAAAGCTTATACGGCCATAATCGTGACCGGTAAGCAAGCAGATCATTCTGAATTGCCCCAAAATAAACAAGTAATTCAAGTGATTCGCCGGTATTTATTGAAAAAGCCTAACAAATCGGTGAAAACAAATAAAAGAAAAGATGATTAATCATGAAATATAAAGAACAACCAACAAAGATTGAAGTAATTGGTGGCCGGGTTAATAATTTGAAGAATATTAATGTTGAGATTCCCTTGCATCAATTTGTAGCAGTAACGGGTCTTAGTGGCTCTGGTAAATCTAGTTTGGCAATGGGAATATTATATGCAGAAGGCGCGCGCCGCTATCTTGACTCCTTGGCTACTTATACGAAAAGACGAATTAATCAAGTAGGACGCGCAGCTGTTGATGAAGTGCGCCATATTCCATCGGCTCTTGCCTTGCGCCAGCGTCCTGATATACCTGGAATAAGATCAACAGTAGGAACAGTGACTGAAATTTTTAATATTTTACGCCTTATTTTTTCCCGGCTCGGGTCACCTGTTTGTCCTAAGGGACATCGAAATGCCCCCACTATTGAAATAGCGCAGGCCATGGATTTAACCGGCGAGCAAATGGGTAAGATTCATTGTACAGAATGCGGAGTGGAATTTTATGCCTTTAGCGCGGAAGATTTTGCATTTAATTCAGATGGTGCTTGTCAAGTATGTCAGGGTTTAGGGAAGGTTGAACAACTTGATGATAGTAAAATTATTGCTGATGAAAATAAAACGATTGCTGATGGAGCCATTGCTACTTGGCAAATTCCTGGACGCAATTGGATGTGGCGTATTGCCCGTGAATTAGGGGTTCGTACAGATATTCCTTACCGCGACTTAACTAAGAAAGAAAAAGCAATCGTACTTCATGGTGAAGAGAGAAAAGTACCAGTAGATGTTCCAACTTCGACTGGACGTATTTATCATCTTGATGCCTTATATGAAAATGCCTATAATGCAGTGATTAATTCGCGTAAGACTACTAAGTCTGAACGCGGGCTTGAACGAATAAATTCCTTTTATCATTTCAATACGTGTCCGCATTGCCAGGGCTATCGTATTGATCCGACCCGTTGGCAACAATTAGTTGCTGGGAAAAATATTGTGACAGCTGAGCAATTAACTTTAGGTGAGTTGCCCCAGTATATGCAAGCAATAAAGGACTGGTTGCCGGAGTCAATGCAAGACTTAGCTACAAATTTAAGCGATGAATTACTACATCAGGTTAAGCCTTTATTGAAGTTAGGTTTAGATTATCTAAGTTTAGCTCGGTCAGCTAATAGTTTGTCGACTGGCGAATTACAGCGCATACAATTAGGCCGAACTTTAAGGACGGAAACTACTGGGGTGTTATATGTGTTAGATGAACCTTCAGTAGGATTGCATCCTGATAATGTAGCTGGCTTAATTGATATTTTTCACCAATTAGTTAATCAAGGAAATTCTTTAGTAGTAGTTGATCATGAAACTGCAATTATCAATGCAGCTGATTGGATTATTGAAATTGGCCCTGGTTCTGGTAGTCAGGGAGGACAAATTATTGCTCAGGGTACCCCGTTACAAATAAAGCAAAATTCTAATTCGTTAATTGGCCCATATTCAACTGGTAATGCACCGCTGCTTGTTCGTCCAGCGGCTAGTAGAGAACTTTTTTCATTAGGACAAATTGACCTAGCAATCACCCAGCGTTTTAATTTAAAAGACGTACAAGTTAAAATTCCGTGTGGCTTTATGACGGCAGTTACTGGTTTTTCTGGAGCAGGGAAAACCACGTTAATTCTTGATGCCTTGTTATCGGCTTTGCAGGCGCAAAAAGCACATCAACCAATGCCTAAATGGATTAAGCAGTTTAAGGGTAAGACAATTAAAAATGTAATTAGTGTTGATTCTTCACCAGTAGGTAAAAATCAACGTTCTACAGTAGCTACTTATACGGATATTATGGATAATTTGCGTAAATTGTTTGCCCAACAACCGCAAGCTAAGAGTTATAAGTATCGTGCCAGTCATTTTTCCTATAATAATAAAGAGGGAGCTTGCCCAGCTTGTGGGGGTAGTGGTGTAATATCGCTTGATATTCAATATTTGCCCGATATGGTTGAAACTTGCTCACTTTGTGAAGGACACCGCTATAATCAAGATGTGTTAAGGGTAAAATGGCAAGGATTAAGTATTGCCGAGATACTCGACTACTCAGTAGCTGAGCTACTTCAGCACAATTTGTTTCAAACAGAGCCTAAAATTCAAAAAACATTAACAACTTTAAGTCAAATGGGTTTAGGCTACTTGCATCTTGGTGAAGCAACACCCGCTTTATCAGGAGGTGAAGCTCAGCGGCTAAAGTTGACTAGTCATTTGCACCGGCAACAAAAAGACAGCTTGTTTATCTTTGATGAACCGACAGTAGGACTACACCCGCAAGATGTTAGAACGCTATTGCAAGTTTTTCAACAACTTTTAAATAAGCAGGCGACAATCATTACGATTACCCACGATTTAGATATTATGGCTAACAGTGATTATATGATTGACTTAGGCCCGCGCGGAGGAGCGAATGGGGGGCAAATAGTTGCTTGTGGTACACCTGTGGATATTTCGCAAAATAGGCAGAGTTTGACAGCAAAATATTTACGTGCCCAGTTTCAGTTATACCAAAAATAACTAAATAGTAAGCCTTATTTAGGACCTTAAATCCTAATAGATAAGGCTTTTTTGCTTTTGAAAAATAATTGTGGAAAAGTAAGTTACTTTTCTTGCTATCT
The DNA here is from genome assembly GCF_003692805.1 of Lactobacillus sp. ESL0230. Classification (NCBI taxonomy): domain Bacteria; kingdom Bacillati; phylum Bacillota; class Bacilli; order Lactobacillales; family Lactobacillaceae; genus Lactobacillus; species Lactobacillus sp. ESL0230. The sequence continues at coordinate 342,923 of NZ_REHI01000008.1, read as the reverse complement.
GTGGATAACCTGCTATAATTACAAGTATAAGAAATTAGCACTCAATGCTTTTGAGTGCTAATTAAAAAATTATAACGAATACAAGGGGTGTTTAGATATGACATATTTTGACAACGAATTTGATAACCTATTTAACGAATTAAACAATTCTTTCTTTAATAGTTCGAGTGATAATAACGGTTCGATTCCTATTCACTATTCAAGCAGTATGAATATGGCACCACAAAACCTTAAGCAAAACGTTCCAACTCAAAAAGAGCAACCAATTGGGATTGACTTAGTTGAACAAGCTAAAAATAATAAATTCGACCCTGTAATTGGGCGCGATGAGCAAATTCAAGCAGTAATTGAGATTTTAAGTCGACGTAAGAAGAATAATCCGGTTCTAGTTGGACCAGCAGGTGTCGGTAAGACCGCAATTGTTGAAGGTTTAGCCCAAAAAATTGCCCAAGGGGACGTTCCTGAAAAAATGAAAGATAAGCATATCATTGCCATTAATATTAATGATATGGTTGCTGGCTCAAGTTTACGGGGTAGCTTTGAAGAACGCTTAAAGAAAATTATTGATGAAGCAAAGAAAAATCCTAATATTATCTTATTTATAGATGAATTACATAATATTGTTGGCGCTGGTTCGACTGATTCGGAAAATAATAGTGGCGATGCAGCTAATATTTTAAAACCGGCTTTAGCTAGTGGAGATTTAAATTTGATTGGGGCGACAACTACTAGTGAGTATCGCCAAATTGAAAACGATGCGGCTTTAGCACGGCGTTTCCAACCAGTTGATGTGCCAGAGCCTTCAACTGATGTGACCGTGAAGATTCTGGAAGGTTTAAAGAAAAAGTATGAAGAGTATCACCATGTAAAATATAGTGCTAGCGCTCTGCGGCTTGCCGTAGAATTATCACAACGTTATATTCAAGGTCGTTACTTACCAGATAAGGCCATTGATTTACTTGACGAAGCTGGAGCAAAGAAAGGACTTGATGCAACCCCTAGCGATGAAGCAGGACTGAAACAGCGTATTAAAACTTTAGAAAATGACAAAAAAGTTGCTGCTCAAAATGAAGACTATGCTAAGGCCAGTGACTTAAAACAGCAGCTTGAAAAATTACGTGACCAATTAGACCATCTTGATGATGCAGATACGCCTAGGGTTACAGATCAAGATATCTATGCTCTAATTGAGGCTAAAACTAAGATTCCAATGAGTGAATTACATGCCAGTGAAGGACAGAAAAACTTAAATTTAGCGGCAAAATTAAAGGCAACAGTGATTGATCAAGACAAGGCAATTGAAGTTATTACTGATGCGATTGCTCGTAAGCAAATTTTCAAAGATAATAATCGTCCAACTGGTTCATTTTTACTTACAGGTCCAACTGGTGTTGGTAAGACAGAACTTGCTAAGCAATTAGCAATTCAATTGTTTGGGGGTGAAAATCATTTAATTCGCTTAGATATGTCGGAGTATCAAGACCAGATGGCTGTGAATAAGCTCATTGGCTCAGCTCCAGGATATGTTGGCTATGGTGAAGGTGGTCAATTGACCGAAAAAGTACGCCACCAACCATATAGCTTGATTTTATTTGATGAAATTGAAAAAGCTAATCCCCAGATTTTTAATGCTTTATTACAAATTATGGATGATGGTCGCTTAACCGATGCGCAAGGGCGAACTGTTTCCTTTAAGGATACGATTTTAATCATGACGTCAAATGCAGGTTACTCAGATAACTTACTTAAGGATGGTCAAGTTGACCATGAGCAGTTGATCAAGGCACTAGAGGCTTACTTCAGACCAGAATTTTTGAATCGCTTAGACGCAATTGTTCCGTTCAATGCACTTACGCCAACCGATATGACAAAGATTATCGATATTTACTTGAAGAAAATGACGCATGTCTTGGCTAAAAAAGACGTCAAATTGGTGGTTTCACCTGAGGCTAAAGCTTACTTTGCACAAAAAGGTTATGACAAGAAATTTGGTGCAAGACCATTACGGCGCGTGGTGGAACAGGAAATGGAAACACCAATTGCTAAACTATTAATGAAGGCGCCAGACACTAAGGAAGTTAACTTCACGGCTGATGGGGCACATGTCTACTTAAACGGGGATGCCATTATTGATATTGATGTACAATCTGTAGATAAGGATGACCAGGCAGAAAGTAAGACAAAATAATGCTGTAAGTACAAAGCGCTAAGAAACTAAATAGCGCCTTGGTAATTACTGTGGATAACAAAAAAGAAGGCTGGTAACAACAGCCTTCTTTTTTTATGCGCGGCTTAATGGGTGAAAGTAAAAGAAAATGACTATACTGCTTACTAAAGTAGCAAAATTTAATAAATTAAATCTGTTATTATTAGCACATATGCTATAATTGTATAGTATTTAAAATGTTTGATATCCAAGAGGTAATGAGATGAAAATAAATAAGAAAATTATTTCGTTAGCCATTGCTGGTGTTGCAATGCTTGCACCTATAACTAGCCAAATTGCTGTAGTTTCAGCAGATACGGCTAATACGCAAACAGACACTAATAAGCAAAATACTAACAAGGCAGCTGTCACTTCAGCTAATCCCAAGAAAGCTGAACCAGAACCAAAGCTGCATAGCATTAGAGAGAAAGCAAACTGGTCAAAGCAACATAAACGTGCCAATCGCGCATTTAACCAGCTAGTTAAGCAAGGGCAAAAGCTATCACCACAGAAACAAGTTGTACTTTACCAAAAATGTTTAAAACACTTTGAGTTGATTAATACTAAATATACTAAGAGGTTTACTAAGCAGTTAAAGGCAGAAATTAAATGGTTAAAGACCCAGATTTTACTAGCAAATGATCATGATGAATTCCTGCCTTATCAAGCAGTAAATAATACAAATAAGCCTGAAAAACCTAAATCAGCAAAAACATCAAAAGAAGTCATTTAAGGCAAAAGATACTTTTAATGATGGAGATGGAAGCCATCTGTATAGTTACGGTGATAGTAATTATTTGAATGACTATCCACAATATAAAAAGTAGCCAATTTATGGTAATAAAATTTTAATTGGACGAGAAATTTAAAACTTTTAAGAAGCGTGGCTGCAAATTTAATGGAAATCAGGGTTACAAAGCACATAACAAAAACTTGCTGAGCGTGACGATAAACTTATCGCTGAAGGAAAATTAAATTAATTCACCTTTTGTTATAGGTCGTTTAATTAACTATCAGAATACTAATTTCACACCGCTAGGGAAACCAAGCGATGTTTTTATTTTGTTAGCGAGGTAAATAGAGTGGCAAGATAAAGGCCATGTAGAATATCACTTTGAACTATAATTAATTGAAAATAAAAAAAGAAATACAGTCTAACTGATTTAGGAATAATTCAAGCATTAAGCTTTAAAAAGTAATTTAGTACTCATGTTTTTTCTCCACCAGAAATTAAACGGTTGCTAGCAGGCGAGGGAATTATCGGCCAAGCTACTAGTAAAAGTGGCAAACCATATTCAGTAATTGAAAAACGTAAAAATTACGTTTATTAAGGGGAAAACATTATTTTGATTTTAAAATAAATTTTTAAAAAGCAAAAAATATAGTTGATACAATATAAGTATATTTGTATTTATAATAATTAATACGCATAATCATGTTTTTTAGTACAATTATAAATATGATTACATGTGTACTTGTATTTGATATGATTTATACAAAATATAAATAAAAGCTATAGGACATCAAAATATAGATATTAGAAATTAATTTAACATATATGTAAACCAAAAAAAGATAATATGCTATAATAAAACAACTTATGTAATATTTTACTATATAAATATTAAAGGAGATAAAATGAACTCAAGAAAAAAATTAGCAACTATGGTTTGTGGAATTGCACTAACTTGCTTTGGTATATCAGCTAACAACCAAGTAACACCGGTTCATGCTGCCGTATCTTCTACACCAAGTGCAGGTAATGATACTTCTACACCAGGTGTAAGTAATGGTACCTCTACACCAGGTGCAGGTAATGATACTTCTACACCCGATGCAGGTAATGATACTTCTACACCAGGTGAACTACCAACACCAAAAATTGGACTTAAGTTATACTTAAATAGAGCCTCATATCAATATACTAAAGCAGGTAAACGTGTACCAAAAAGCAAACTTTCCAAGAAAAAGACAGTTATGAGTAATGGTAAAGTTTACACTATTAAAGGCAAAAAGTATTATTGTATTGGTCATAATAGATATATTAAAGCAGTTAACGTGCTCCCATATAGTAAAAAGCATGATGAACTACTTAAGTTATATTTAAATAGAGCGTCATATCAGTATACTAAGACAGGTAAACGTGTACTAAAAAGTCTGCTTTCCAAGAAAAATACAGTTATGAGTAATCGTGAAGTTTACACTATTAAAGGCAAAAAATATTATCGTATTGGTCATAATAGATATATCAAAGTCGCTAACGTTGTTACCCCTTATTAATGATTAGGAAGATTAATAATTGAATTAGCAAATATACAACTAATTGCCCAACGTAGAGCGGTATTGTAAAAATAGAAAAATACCCTAAGTTCGTTTGAACTTAAGGTATTTTTTATACAATTGTATTTAATTAAACTGCGCATAACAATATAGAGTTGACAGTTTATGTTGAGGTTTAGTTACTTAAATAGTGATTGGAGTAACCAAGAGCGGTTATTTAAGCTAGTTTCAGCAGGCTTTGACCTTTTAGCTTTTCTAAATTTTTACATAGGAGGCTTACGATACTGATGTTTACTGATTGCTTCTTTTTTGCTATTTTTGTATCAATAAGTCTTGAACTTATACAAATAATTAATAATAGGTGGATAAAGTATGAGGCTTAACTAAGCAAATAGTCAAATTGTTTTAAGAATAATCTTTCCTGACTATTGACATTAGGAGTTTTATAGCATAAATTAATCAATAATTAAATTATGATTAAATAAAACAAGTAGGAGAACTTTTTATGAAACAACGAGTAGAAGATCTTGATTGGAAAAACTTAGGTTTTGTGTATCGCGATTTGCCATATCGCTATGAAGCAAAGTACAAAGATGGTCAATGGCAGGAAGGTAAATTAGTCGAAGCTTCAACTTTGACGCTGTCTGAAGGAGCTGAAATTTTACATTACGGCCAGGAAATCTTTGAAGGCCTAAAGGCTTATCGTAGAAAAGATGGTAAGATCAATTTATTTCGTCCGGAGCAAAATGCCTATCGTTTTACTTTGTCGGCGGAGCGCTTGGCGATGCCACCATTTCCAGAAGATCGTTTTGTGGCTGCAGTTAAGCAAGTTGTTTTGGCTAACCAAGAATTTGTACCACCGTATGATAGTGGCGCCACCTTATATTTACGGCCATTCATGGTAGGAACTTCCAATGTTTTGGGCGTTCAAGCCGCCAATGAATATACTTTTCGTATTTTTGCCGTACCCGTTGGCGCATACATTAAGGGGTTAAATCCGGCGGCTTATATTGTCAGTGACTATGATCGGGCTGCTTATGCTGGGACAGGTCAAGCTAAGACTGCTGGCAATTATGCCAGTAGTTTATTGCCGTCAGTTGAGGCGCATCAAAAGGGTTATGCTGATTGTCTTTATCTTGATCCCCGCGAACATAAATATATTGATGAATTTGGTGGGGCCAATTTCTTTGGCATTACGTCAGAAGGACAATTTGTGACACCTAAATCCCCGTCGATTTTGATTTCCATTACTAAAAAATCATTGCTGGAATTGGCTAAAAAGCAAGGCTTAAATCCAGTTGAACGTCAGATTACTTTAGCAGAGGCTTTTGAATTGAAAGAAGCAGGCGCCATGGGTACAGCAGCTGTTATTTCGCCAGTTGGGTCAATCACTTACCAGGGGAAAAAGCATGTGATTTATAGTGAAAAAGAAACCGGTCCGATTACAACCAAGCTGTATCAAGAATTGGTTGACATCCAATATGGTAACGAAGAAGGACCGGAAGGTTGGGTACAAGAAATTAGTGAATAAGGGAATAAAAAAATGGATACGCTATTGATTATTTTTCTCATTTTAGCTTTTGAACTTTTACCAATAGACTCTTGGCTTAATAAGCATAATCTAATCTATGTTACCCCTATTTGCTATAGTTTATTGCTGATTTTGATTTTACTACTTTCCGTATTTGGTTTTGCGAATGCTTTCCATTGGTACGACTATGTAATAGCAAGCATTGCCTTTATTTATGAATGGTTGGTACTTTTTAAACGTATTCGAAAAAATTAGGTATCTTAATAAAAAACAAGCGGCAACGATTATGATAGTTGCCGCTTTTATTTACTGTCATAAATTGAAAAAATTAACTAGCAATTAATTTTTTAATACGGATTGATAAAGTACTTAGTTTGACGAGTAAAAATAATTCAAATAGGGTAAGGAAACCTAAACTAAAGTATCTTGCCCAGCCACTATTGTCATTACTAATATCACTTATGAGCACTTGAATTAGTGGTAATGGCCATAGCGTTGTGAGTAATATTTGTCTGCGAATGCGTTTTAAATAGCTTAACTTGGAGTCGTTATCTGAATAAAGTTGAAAGTCTCCTTGAACTGCGGGACGCCGGAAATAGATCCATTGGCCACTTTGAGCAATTTTTTCTGCACCGGTCTCTTCAATAAAATTAATATAATCTTGTTGTTTCGTTTTAGAAGCTTGAGGATCAAGAAAATCAATGCGATAAATATACTTGGGCTTTTGATTAGTAAAATAATAGAGTAACCCCTTAATTTTGGTTAACTGCCAGCCAGCAGCTGCCATTTGATTAAGCCAAGTTTCTTCTTGTTTGTCACTAAAAAATAGCCGGAACTTCTTCTTTTCCAATTTAGTTATCCTCCATAATTTTGTGCCCATTATTTACCAATTCTTCTAATCGCTTAAGTTCATTGATTACAATTTCTTTTCCTTGGGAAGTAATAACGTATTGTTTTTTGTGATCAAAGTTGTTTACGGGCAAGGCTTTAATCCATTGATTTTGCTCTAATTTATTTAGTGCCCCATACAATGTACCTGCAGCTAGCATGACTCTGCCGTCAGATAGCTCAGCAATTTTCTTCATAATGCCATAGCCATGTAATGGTTTAAATAATGATAATAGGATGTAGTAATAGGCTTCTGTTAAGATGATATGTTCAGGATGCAAAATTGACACGATTCTTTTTTATTATTAGTATATCGGCATCCGATATATAAGTAAAGTATAAAATAAATTTTAGTAAGTACTCACTAGTAGAGGTTGGTTAACATACAGAAAACTAGCATTACCTAATTATGACCAAGCTATATCAAGAATTGGTTGACATTCAATATGGTAATGAAGAAGGCTCAGAAGGTTGGGTACAAGAAATTAGGGAATAAGTGAGGGAACTTTAACCATTACCCTATTTATTTGTAATCGTTTAAAAGATCAATACAAAAGCTTAGCTACCAATGTTTTGGTGGCTTTTTATGGTATTGAGAAAATTAATTTCAAAAAAATTATACATATTTCAGCTGAAATATGTATAATTTATTCGTAATATATTTCAGCTGAAATATAATTTTTAGAGAAGAATATCATTTAGGATCTTTTTTATAGCATGGTAACTTAGAAGCCTTGTATATTAAAACAACAAATTAAAATTTAACCAAGAGAAGGGAGAGTTTTAAATTGAAATTAGAAAAAGCAGTTAATTTCTTTTCTGGTCCCAATAGTATTGAGCTTAAGAAGAAATATGCTAGTTACGAAACTTATACCAATGAAGATTTAGAGTTTGATCTTTATCAAGGTTATCGTACAAATAATGTAAAAACACAAAAGTCACCAATCTTAAATACTGGGGACCTAGTAATCAACATGATGACTAATCAAACGGCCATAGTTTCGCCTCATTCCGCAGGCAAAGTGATTCCCCAGCATATTATTAAATTAACTTTTACGAATCGTGGTGATAATTGGTATTTGTGTTACTTATTAAATGAAGCGCAAGCAATTAAACGACAATTATATAGTACAATGGAAGGTACAGTCTTACGCCGCGTAACGCTAACCAGTTTTAAGCAACTTGAACTCAATTTGCCAGCATTAAGCAAGCAACAAAAAATAGGGGAACTATATCGCCTGTTGATAATTAAGGAGGGCTTGCAAAAAGAGCGGCAAGAGAAAGAAAAGCAAGCAATTATTAGTTTACTTAATAAAAACGATATTAATGGAGGACAAAAATGACAACTACAACTAGTCTAGAACAAGGATTGTTTAGTGCAGCTGATGCATTACGTTCAAAAATGGATGCAAGCCAATATAAAAATTACTTATTAGGAACAGTTTTCTATAAGTACTTATCTGATCGCATGCTTTATTATGTGTTGGAATTACTATCTGATCAGCCAGATGGAACATTAGAACAAGCACAACAAATTTATGAAGAAAATGCTGGAGACCAAGAGTTAATCGATGAATTGCGGCTATCATTGGGATATGTTATTGAGCCTAAGTATACCTATAACAGTATTTTGCAGGCTGTTAATAATCATTCTTTTCAAGTTAATCAATTAGGCGATGCCTTTAATAAATTAGAAAGTATCGCGCCAGATTTTGACGGGTTGTTTAATGATTATGATTTGTACTCCAATAGTTTAGGTAGTACTGCGCAGAAGAGAACCGATACGATTGCTAATGTGCTCCAAGCAATTGGCAAAATCGAGTTGGTTAAGACACCAGGTGATAGTTTAGGCGACGCCTATGAATACTTAATCAGTCAATTTGCTTCTGAATCTGGTAAAAAGGCCGGTGAATTTTATACTCCGCAACAGGTTTCGGAATTACTGACGCGCTTAACTTTAGTAGGGAAGGATTATCGTAATGGCATGGCGGTTTACGATCCGGCAATGGGTTCAGGTTCGTTACTTTTGAACTTTAAAAAGTATGTGTCCAACCCTGAGCGCATTACCTACTATGGCCAAGAAATCAACACTTCGACTTACAACTTAGCTAAGATGAATATGATTTTACACAATATTGATCAAGCTAACCGCCGTCTTCGTAATGGTGATACGTTAGATGAAGATTGGCCAGCTGAAGAAGTTAATAACTTTGACGCCGTAGTCATGAACCCCCCATATTCACAAAAATGGGCTGCGACAAAGGGCTTTTTAGATGATCCGCGCTTTTCTTCTTTTGGAGTATTACCACCTAAATCTAAAGCTGATTATGCCTTTTTGCTCCATGGCTATTATCACTTAAAGCATGGCGGCGTAATGTCGATTGTTTTACCGCACGGAGTATTATTCCGAGGCGCTGCTGAAGGTAAAATTAGGCAAAAACTTTTGGAAAGTGGCGCCATTGATGCTGTCATTGGCTTACCAGCAAACTTGTTTTATAGTACCGGTATTCCGACCGTCATTGTAGTGTTGAAGAAAGATAAACCAGACCGGGATGTAATGTTTATTGATGCCTCTAAGGATTTTGAAAAAGTCAAAACGCAGAACAAATTGCGTGAAGCAGATATCGAACGTATCTTAGCAACTTATGCTAAACGCGCAGATGTTGATAAGTATGCTCATCTGGCTAGTTTTGACGAAATTAAAGAGAACGACTTTAACTTGAATATTCCCCGTTATGTCGATACTTTTGAAGAAGAGCCACCGGTTGATGTTAAGCAGTTAGCCGCCGAGATGCAGACTATTAAAGAAGAGGAAACCAAGGTCACAACCGAACTTAAGCAGGCAATGGCTGAATTAGTTGGTACTGATCCGGCAGCGCAACAGTTGCTTGAGCAATTAAAAGATATTTTATAGAATATATGGTGAAATAAAATGAATGAACATCAATTAGTGCCGCATATTAGGTTTTGGGGCTTTGAGGAAGAGTGGGAAGAAGATAAAATTTCCAATATTTCTTTAGTAAGTATAGGGAATACACCGCCTACAAATAAAAAAGAATATTATTCTGAAAAAGGAATTTCGTGGGTGACACCAAGTAATATTAGTAATGATGGAAGAATTATTGATGAAAGGCATTTGTCTAAAGAGGGTGCTAAAATAGCTAGAATAGTCCCTAGAGGTTCTATTTTGATTACATCCATAGCTAGCATTGGAAAGAATGCCTTGGTTAAAGAAAACACAGCATTTAATCAACAAATAAATGCTGTAACACCTATTGATGATTTTGATTCATATTTTATCTACACTTTAAGTATTGGATTATCTAAAAAAATGAAAACAATAGCTGCTTCAGGAATAATGCAAATAGTTAATAAGAAAGATTTTTCTAAAATGAAAGTAAAATTTCCTTCATTTACAGAGCAACAAAAAATTGGCAACTTGTTTGCCAAACTGGATCAGTTACTTGAACTTGAACAGCAAAAACTCGACCAGCTGGGCTTGCTGAAAAAGGCCTTACTCCAAGATTTGTTCCCGGCGCGGGGCGCTAAGATACCAGCACTGCGGTTCCAAGGCTTCGAGGATGAGTGGGAAGAAAAGCAAATAAAAGATATCCTTAATTATGAAAGACCTGATAAATATATTGTAGATTCAGATAAATATTTGAATAAAGGCACACCAGTATTAACTGCAAATAAAACTTTTGTTTTAGGTTACACAAATGAAACTAATATTTATAAAAAGACTTTACCTGTTATAATTTTTGACGATTTTACTCTTGATAATAAACTTGTTAATTTTCCATTTATGATTAAGTCTTCAGCTATAAAAATATTAACTCCGAATGGATTTTCTGATATCTATTTTGATTATAATCTTATAAAAGTTACTACTTTTATTAAGGAAGGACATGCACGTCATTATATATCCATTGTTCAAAATAAAAAGATTGAAGTACCAATAAAACTAGAACAGCAAAAAATTGGAGCCTTTCTTACCCACTTCGATCACTTAATTGAACTTGAACAACAGAAATTGGCTAAGATGAAACAAGTCAAAAAGGCGCTTTTACAAAATATGTTTGTTGAATAACGAGAAAGAAGGTTAACATGGCAGTAACATTAAGTAATGAAGCACAAATGGAAGACGCCTTGATTGAACATCTCACTCGAGGTGTTAATCAATGGCATTTGCGGGATGATTTAAAAACAATTCCCCAATTGTGGGCTAATTTCTTTAAAATTCTAGAAGCGAATAATCATAATCAACTGCATGATGTCCCTTTGACTCCTAATGAAAAAGCAACCATTCGCACGCAGATTACTCAACCTAATTTTTACCAGGCCGCTAAATTTTTGTCAGGTGCTAATCGGCAAGTACGCCACCACTTAAAGCGTGATAATTCTGCTTTACCAGATGCCGATTTGTTAATTCTAGACAATACTAATATTGCTGGGGGCTCAACTGTCTATGAGGTGGTTCATCAAGTTGAAGTTAATGCCACAAATATTTCTCCTTTGGACCAAGATCGCCGCTTTGACGTTACTTTGCTCATTAATGGTTTGCCACTGATTCAGATTGAGTTAAAGACTCCTAAATACCCTTATATGGATGCCGTTAGACAAATTCAAAAATACATTGATGAAGGTAAGTTTGGTGACATTTTTAACTTTGTGGAAATGTTTGTCGTCACTAACGGGACGAGCACGCGCTATATTTCCGCTGGACCACAGCTGAATAAGAACTTTTTAACTACTTGGCTGGATGAAACTAAAAAGCCAGTCGATGACTACTTGGATTTTGCTCATGCAGTTTTATCAATCCCTATGGCGCATCACATGATTGCTGATTATACGGTCTTAGATGATAAAGCGCAAAAACTGATTATGTTGCGGCCGTATCAAATTCAAGCGATTCAGGCTATTTTTACAGCTTCTAAAAAACGGCAATCTGGTTTTATCTGGCACGCAACAGGTTCTGGTAAGACGTTGACTTCTTATAAAGTGGCCCGTAACTTATTGCAGATTCCAGCAATTGACAAGACCATTTTTCTTATTGATCGGAAAGACTTGGATATGCAGACAACAACTGCCTTCAAGACTTACGCCAATAACGATACCATTGATATTAATGATACTGCCAATAGTTATGAATTAGCGCGCAAGCTAGGGGATGGCAATCGCAGCGTGATTGTAACAACGAAGCAGAAAATGCAAGCCCTTTTTAAGCAAATGGAAAGAGATTCTAAAAGAGCTAAGCAATATGCAAAATTAAAAGATTTACAATTGGCTTTTATTGTTGATGAATGCCACCGGGCAGTGACCCCAAAGCAAAAACGGGAATTAGATAAATTTTTCTATCGTGAACCATTATGGTATGGCTTTACCGGTACGCCAATTTTTGCAGAAAATGCTCGCGCAGAAAATGGTCAAGAAGCGCGGACGACAGAGCAATTATATGGCCCCATCTTGCATACTTATACTATTGAAGATGCTATTCATGACCATAAGGTTTTGGGTTTTAACATTGATAATCAAGGTGACAATAACTCAAGTGACAATGACGCTCGTTATTTGACTACCGGGCATATGCAAGCTGTTGTCCAACAAGTTTTAAAATTAGCTTATCGCAAACAAGGACTCAGTAACGGTCAGCGTTACGCGGCCATTTTCTCTACATCATCAATTAAGCAGGCGCAAAAATACTACTGTCTATTTCGCGAAGCTATTACCAATGGTGAAGTTCCACACCGAATTAAGAAAATTGCCCCTGATTTTCCCCGCATTGCTATTACCTATTCTATTTCGCAGAATGAAACTGAATCAAAGGCTAACCAAGAAGAAATGAAGTCGTCCTTAAACGATTATAACAACTTGTTTCAAACTAACTTCTCAATGGCAGAACTTGGCAGCTATAATCGCAACGTCAACGACCGTTTAGCCGGTAAAGAAAAGCAATATCAAAAACCAGGTCAATACCTTGATCTGGTCATTGTAGTCGACCGACTGTTAACCGGTTTTGATGCGCCGCGTCTTTCGACGCTGTATCTTGATCGACCACCAATGAATGCCCAAAACTTAATTCAGGCTTTTTCAAGGACTAATCGCATTTATACTGATAATAAAACTTGGGGTCAAGTAGTAACCTTTCAAGATCCAGAACAGTATAATGAAGCAATTGATAATGCACTTGCACTCTATGCCGCTGGTGGCAGTAATGATGTTCTGGCACCTGATTGGGCTATATCGCGCAAGCGTTATTTGAAAGCGCGAGCCAAGATGGATAAATATGTAGATGATTTGGCAGCTTTAAGTTACCTTGATAATGCATCTGCTAAGGAGCAAAAGGAATTTATCAAAACCTTCCAAGAATATGACAAAGCTCGTGCAGCTGTTGAAACATATGATGAACTGGACCAGCAAGATAATCTACCACCAGCTGAACAAATAGATGTTGATGATCTCCCAGCAGATACATTAGCTAAACTTCAGGGAACGTATAAAAACCTTCTTGATAAAATGAAAGCAGATAACGGGCCTGACGAACCGGCTGATCTTGACCTTGATGAAGATTACGAGCTTGAATCCTTCCATACTAAAGAAGTCGATGAAGGCTACATTATGGCTTTAATCAAAAGGTATCTTTCTGATAGTATTAAGCAGTCAGCTTCTGCTCAAACTGACGATGAGTCTATTCAAGTTGATAGCTATCTTGACCAATATGAAAAAACGAACAAACCGCGAGCCGCGCACATTCGTTCACTGTGGAGCGATATTCAACGTGAACCGCAAAAATATTCGGCTGACCAAGTTGAGGATGTTCTTGAACAGTCAATTGCTAAGGAAAACGAGCAGACCTTACGCCAGCTTGCAAAACAATTTGGATTAAATTACAGTAATCTGCAATATGTCATTAAGAACTATGACCCTGATGTTAAAACATCCAAGGGAATGAGCGATTTAACTAGCAAACAATATTTTGAAAAGTATCGAGCAAATAATCCTGCTAGTGAATTAACTAATTGGCTGAAGTGGAAGGCGGAAGTCCGTGAAAGTGTCAAAGCTGTCTATACCACGAAGATTAAACCATTAGAAACAGAAAATTAAAAAATAAGCGATGCCTATATGTCGAGTATATAACTAGGTATCGCTTTTATTAATTTAAGCAAGTTTTTTAAAATAATTAATAATAGTATTTTCTATTTTACTATCCCCCTGACGATAACTTTTAGTAATACTTAGTATTAAGTAATTGGTATTTTAAATTAAATGATTTTTGTTTAATAATTAAAATATGCAAAGATTATGATAGGGAGAGGGATAATGAATAGTATTAAGAACCACTACTTTACAGGCGAACGAATCCTTTTTGGACTTAAAAAAACCGAATTGGCAGGTATTGTTTTTGGAGAAGGTGAGTCACCGCTCAAAGAAGCGCATAATCTGAATATTAAAAATTCAATTTTCAAATGGAAATATCCTTTGTGGTATGACACCGATATTGAAGTTGAGAATACTACGTTTGAAACCATGGCGCGCAGCGGCATCTGGTATACCCAAAATATTAAAATGACGAATTCAGCCCTTCAGGCTCCTAAGTTGTTTAGAAGGTCAGCCGGTATTAAGTTAGATTACGTTCATTTTGCTAATGCTGAAGAAACAATGTGGAACTGCCAAGATATCAAAATGACCAATTGTCAGGTTAATGGCGCTTATTTTGGTAAAGATAGTGCGAATATTTATCTTGATCAGGTAAGTATTATTGGCAACTATGCTTTTGATGGCGCAAAAAATGTTGAGGTACATCATTCCACCTTAATTTCAAAAGATGCCTTCTGGAATTGTGAAAATGTGACTGTCTATGATTCCACAATTGTTGGTGAATATTTGGCTTGGAATAGTAAAAATATTAAGTTTATCAATTGTAAAATTGAAAGCAATCAAGGCTTAAATTACATTAATCAACTTAAAATGAAAAATACTAGCTTGTTTCATACAGACTTAGCTTTTGAATATGTATCAAAGCTTGATGTTGAAGTGACGACTAAGATTGACAGTGTCAAAAATCCTATCTCCGGCAAAATTGTTGCCCCAGAAATAGGTACATTAATTATTGATCCCAATAAAGTCTCTCCAGATAAGACTCAGGTTGTATGTGATAAGATCGGTATAAGAACTGTTCATTCAGATTTAAATCAGAAATCCGAGGATTAAATGATGGAAAATAAGTATGATTTTATTAATGCCCCTGATCGGCGCCAAACTGATTCAGTAAAGTGGGCTGTTCAAGCTGGGGAGTTACCCATGTCGCTTGCTGATATGGACTTTAAGACAGCTCCCGAAATTATTGCAGCACTGAAAGAAAAAATTTCCTTAGGTTGCTTTGGTTATGAATGGCCAAGAGATAATTATTTTGAGGCTGTTGCTGACTGGTATGAAAAAGAACACAATCAGCGTCCTAAAACTGAGTGGATGCTTTTTACTACTGGAGTAGTGCCAGCTATTTCTGCAATTGTGCGTCGTGTATCGCAAATTGGTGACAACGTTCTAGTACAAGCGCCAGTTTACAATATTTTTTATAATTCGATTGAAAATAATGGGCGACATGTTTTGAGTAGCGATTTAAAGTTTGCTGATAATGAATATCACATTGATTGGCAGGATTTAGCAGCAAAATTAGCCCAGCCGCTGACCAGTGTAATGATTTTTTGTAATCCGCATAATCCTATTGGCAAAGTATGGACGCAAGCGGAAGTGCAACATTTAGCAGATCTTTGCTATCAACATCATGTTATCTTACTATCAGATGAGATTCATGGCGATTTAGTCAGAAATGGTGAAGATTATACGCCGGCTTTTGCAGTTAATGGCGAAAGTCTAACTCAAGTTATTTCGCTAGTCTCCCCAAGTAAAACTTTTAATGTGGCTGCGCTCCATGCTGCTACAATCATAGTGCCTGATGCTAATTTGCGAGCACAGGTTAATCGCGGAATAAATAGTGATGAAGTAGCAGAACCAAATTTATTAGCAATTCCCGGAACAATTGCTGCTTACGAGCAAGGGCATGAGTGGCGGCAAGCTTTACTTACGCAATTAAGAGCTAATTTTGCTTATGCAACAGATTTTATTGCCCGAGAAATATCTAGTATACAAGTTGTTTCAGGGTCAGCAACCTACCTACTTTGGTTAAATGTTGGACAGTTAAGTAGCAATTCTTCAGAATTAGCGGCTTATTTACGGCAAGAAACAGGACTAGTTTTAGCATCAGGCAATGTTTATCGTGGAAATGGCAGTCAGTTTTTGCGCATAAACTTGGCGTGTCCGTTAACCATGCTTCAAGATGGCTTGAACCGTTTAAAAACAGGGATTAATTCTTGGCTAACTTTATGTAATACGAAAAAATAGAAAAAGCCTTGTTCTTTTAAGAACAAGGCTTTTTTATTAAGTAGAAGTATTATTTGTGTTGGCTATTTTGAAATTTTGTAGCTAAATCAATAGCGGTTAATACATAATCCAAACCAGAAACAACTGAGACAACTGCCTTTTTAGTGCTAAAAGTGCCTTTGAAAATCAATGGTGCTTGCGTACTAAGTGCAATAAAAAGGACAATAATTAATAAATTAGTTGCCGAAAATGGACCGCTTTTTTGATCAAAACGATTTAATAAGTTTTTAATTATGTTAATTGTTTTGGGTGAAAGTTTCATTTTGTCAGCTAGTAATCTTAAAAAAGTTTGATTTTTAAAAATAGGTACTAATTCAGCACTTGCTTTATGTGACAATTGAGTTAATTGCTGTTGTACATGTTTGTTGCTTTTAGCAAAATTAAGTAGTAATTTTTCCACTTGTTCTAAGCCTGATTGAGTCCAAGCGTAATTACGATTGAGTAATTTTTGCCAAATTTTAGGAAAATGGTTAGATGTTTTTTTTACTTGATCAAGTAGTTCTAAAGGAAAATCAACAAAATATTTTTTGATGTCCATAACTCTACCTCCTAGATGGGCACATTATAACAGGGATATTAGTTAAATGAATTAAATATACTTAGTATATATTATAATAGTTAATGTAAAATAGCGTTAGTATTAAACTTAGTTTGGCCATGGTTAAGTTAGTTGCACGTATTACTTTAGATCAAAGCCATTTTTTATTAATTTTGAGCCATTAATTAAAGTTTGAAATACCGATATAATTCATATGTACCACTTGGGCAAATCTTTGCACAATTTTTGTTACAGGCGTAATTGTGTCGCTACCTTGTATGAAGACTGAAAGTTTTTTCCCTGCTAAGCTGTCAAGTTCAGGTTAATCTGATAGATTTTATAATCAACTAAATTGATTTGGTCAAATTTTTTCCCTTGGAGCTAAGCTGCGCCCATTCGACTAGTATTTCCTGCTTGGTTAATTCCAGTACGCGCTCGATTGCTTGTTTTCCTCTTTCTGATACGATATCGGTTGCACCAAATTCTAGCGCCAATCTTTGCCGTTCTTCATGCCGGCGCATAGCAATAATTTTTTTAGCTCATAGTAATTTGGCAGCATGGTAACCGGTGACCATAACATCAGATAAAGTTAATAAATCATTTAATTGATCATCTGTATAGTCTTGTGGTTTTCCAGGAATTTTAACTAATACCCAGTTAGCGTTATGAAACGCTAACTATTCCCCCTGATAACCACCATTTGGCTAATTTCCTTTATTAAGACAATCGCCGTCAAATCCAGCTAAACAAGCAGCAATGAGTAAATGGCGCAATTACAAAGTCTCCAGGCTTTAGTTCAGTGCCGGTTTCTTCGACTTGTTCAACGACTGCAATTGCTTCATGGTCAGTTGTGGTATTAGGTTCACGCTGTGCGCGTCCTCTGAACTACCATAAATCTGATCCACAGACTGAGGTACGAACTATTTTTAAAAGAGCATCAGCTGGTGATTTGAGCTTCGGATAATCTTTTGCAACTATCAGTCCGGGTTTAATAAATGTTCCTACTTCCATCTCCTGTTAATTTATAACTTAATTAAAAGTATATTCCCCTAAAGCTACTCTAAGTCAAATATTTGTCAAGGCAAATAAATTGTTAGTTGGAATTAGGTATAGGCATATATATTGCTTTATTATTGTAAGCGCTATAAATTAAAGATAGGTTAGTGAAAGGAGATTATAATGATGGACAACAACTTAATAAATCCGTTAACTCGTTATCATGCTGATGATTTTTCCAAACAGTCACAAAAATATCCGGGAATTCAAAGTAAGATGGATCCGTTACCTAATGGTGATATGCGCGACTATGAGGGGCATAATTTACTTACTGGGCGCCATGCCTTAATTACTGGAGGTGATTCAGGTATTGGCCGAGCGGTAGCGATTGGATTTGCCAAAGAAGGTGCCGATGTTGCTATTCAGTATCTGCCAGAAGAAGCTGATGATGCCAAAGAAGTTGCAAAGCTAATTGAACAAGAAGGACAAAAGGCAGTGCTGATACCGGCCGATTTTCGCAAGCGTGGTGAAGCGTCTCGGGTGAGTGAACAGACAATTAAAGAGTTTGGCAGTATAGAATTATTGGTAATGAATTCAGCAATCCAGCAAAACTCTGCTAGCTTGGCAGATTTATCAATGGACCAAGTTCACGATACGTTTGAAGTTAACATTATTTCAATGTATGAAATGGTTAAAGCGGCTGTACCTAAGATGAAACCAGGCAGTGTAATTTTGACGACGACCTCACTGCAGGCATTTAGTCCAACACCAATTTTACTTGATTATGCTGCAACTAAAGCAGCTATTGCTAACTTTTCAATTAACTTGGCGCAAGAATTGGCACCTAAGGGGATCAGGGTCAATAGTGTTTCGCCCGGTCCCGTTTGGACACCACTTCAAGTAGCCGGGGGACAACCGACCGACGCTTTAGAGAAATTTGGTCAAGAAGAACCATTGAATCGGGCGGGTCAACCCGATGAATTAGCCCCAGTCTATATTTTCTTAGCTTCTAATATGGCTAGTTATATCACGGGACAAGTTTATGGTGTGACTGGTGGTCAATCAATTAATTAGCTTAAAAGTTATCTTGAAGCTCCAATGCTATTTGAAATCTATCAAGTAACATTTGGGGCTTTATTTTTATTTAATTTTTTGATAAACTATATTTAATAAAATAGAAAAAATAAGACAAGACGATTTTACTAAAAACTTTCATTTTGTTTTGCCAGCATTTTGGCGGCAAATTTAACAAACTTGCATTGCAAGTATATTAAAAGGGTCAGAGTGATTGACTTAGAAAAAGCCCACAAATAACTCTATTATTTAGCAAAGAAGCTGGAAGGAGCAAAAAATGGATCAGCAATGGCAAGAAATGTTTGCGGCAGCAAAGAAAGTCCAAGGCTTGCGCTTAATTGGTAATCACATGGAAGTTGGCGGTGTAGCAGCCGCTGTTTTATCGGAGTCTGGTAAAATTTATACTGGCGTTTGTGTTGATACTGCCTGTGGGTTAGGTTTATGTGCGGAAAGAAACGCCTTAATGAGTATGCTTACTCAAGGCGAAACAAGAATTACTAGAGTGCTAGCGATTATGTCAAATGGGCAAAATGGCGCCCCCTGTGGCGCTTGCCGTGAATTTATTGTTCAATTAATGGAAAAAGATTATCAAAAAGTTGAAGTAATGCTAGATTATAAGCAAGCAAATGTAATGACAATGGGTGAATTAACACCACAATGGTGGCTCTAATGAATGAAGAAACAATTAAATATTGGCAAGACTTTTGTCAAAAACATCAATTACCTCAAAATACGCCAGTTACGGCCTGGTCGTTTGGCACTACTAGTGATAAATTAGCTAATTTAGTAAAGCAAGGGCTTAAAACGGCGACGACTTCTGCATATGAACTTTACACAAAAGATGAGCCATTGCCACAAGTTGGGGATTGGAATATCATCCTTGATCAGGCTGCTAGGCCAGTTTGTGTAGTTCAAGATAAAGTAGTTGAAATAATTCCCTATGAGCAAATTTCAGCTGAGCATGCCTATCATGAAGGTGATGGTAGTTATCAAAATTGGCGCCGAATTCATGATGAGTATTTTACTAAAGAATATCAAGAAGAAGGAAATAAGGAATTTTATCCGCAAGCACCAATGGTTTGTGAGGTTTTTGAAAAGATTGATTAGTTTTTATTTAATCTTTTAACAAATATGATATAATAATTAAAAGATGAAGAAAGAGAGACTACTACTAAAATGAAAAATTAATTTCTGAAATATTATTATGCGAAAAAGATTGATAACCCATACATTTCGGTGTGTGTTTTTTTGCTGATAATCAGAAATTAGTATTGAATTTAGCTTAGGTAGTCGTATCTGACACTGGCTTTTTTGTGCACTGCTAATTTAGGTTGGAAGCAACTGTTATCAGTGCTTTTTCTTTACCCGAGAAAGCGAGTTATTAGGTATGGAATATCTCAAAATTAATCAATTGCAACTTGAATACCAAGGAGAAAAACTATTATACGTTGACAAACTAAATGTACAAGATGGGCAGAGGATTGGCCTGATTGGTAAAAACGGTACGGGTAAAACGACTTTGTTTAATGTAATCAGCCAAAAGCCGGTGATATTTAGCGTTACGGGCCAAATTCAACGTAATTGTCAATTGGCAACGGTAGCACAGATTATAAGTTACGGTAAACAAAGTGGTGGTGAAAGGGAACGACAGGAAATTATGACGGCAATTGCGCAAATGCGCCATAGTAAGAATACTTTACTATTATTGGATGAACCTACATCGAATTTAGATATTGGTCAACAGCAATGGCTCATTGAAATTTTAAATCACCTCGAAACCCCATATATTGTAATTAGTCATGATCGCCATTTTTTAACACAAACTGTCAATACAATTTGGTATTTGAATGATAAAAAAGTTATTGCGTACAAAGAATCATTTTTAAATTTTGAACAAGATCTCAAAAAAAGAAGAGAAAATGAGAAAATACAGTATCATAATCAAATAAAGCAAATTCAAAAATTAAAAAAGGCGCAGCAACGAAAGCAACAACAAGTCAATCGTGCCAATCGTAAGAAAAAACCTTTATCTTGGTCAGAATGGAAAAATCGAGATTATGGTGGTAAAGAAAAACATTTGGCGCATACACAAAAGATAATTAAGCAACGGATTAAAGAAGAAACTACAAACATAGCAAGACCATATATTCATAAACCAATGACATTAAATAATTTGAAGTGGCAATCTTCAGCTATTTCTATAAAAGATAACTTACTCCGCATTGAGCCACAAAAAATAACTATTGCCCAGCGTGAATTATTTACAATCGCAACGCAACTAAAGCTTAAAACTGGCCAAAAAGTGGCTTTAACGGGTCCTAATGGTTGTGGCAAGTCTGTTTTTTTAAGTCAGTTAGTTGCGAAAACTTTGGTTGAATGGCTTAATCCTCAAGCTAAAATTGGCTTTTTTCGGCAAGATTTTCGGCAAGAAACTAAAAATAAGAAGACTGTTCTAAGTGAAATAATGCAACTTAGTTTATTTGATAAAACAGCAACGCTTCAATTTTTAGGTGATTTACATTTACAACCCTTTTTAAAAACAACAATATGTTCTCTGAGTGGGGGACAATTAGTTTGTTATAAATTGGCACGGGTGTTATTGGGGCAACATGATTTATTAATTCTGGATGAACCGAATAATTTCTTAGATCTTGCTGCAATTAAAGCGGTAGAGAATTTTTTGAATAACTATCCTTTTGCAGTAATCTTGGTTTCACATGATCAACAATTTTTAACTAATTTGAATTTTCCAACTTGGAAAATCAAAAAGCAGCAATTGCTTCTACCAGAAAGCGATTTTAGCCAAAAAAGTATACAAAATAATGAATTAGAATTATTAAAGTTTAAGTTAGCTAAAGCTATTTCCGACCCTAATGTGGCAATCGCTAAAGTCCAGCAACTAAAGCAAAAAATAACTGACTTAACGCGGACAAAATAGTTAAAAGAGATAAGGAAGAAGGCAAATAACCCCCTAAATAAACGGATTACTATTATAATGTTATTAGTAAGAAAATGAATTGTGTAGCAAAAGAAGTGAGATAAAAAATGAAAAAACCAATTATAGGAATTTCCGGTTCAATCATAATTGATTCTGGTGGAATGTTTCCTGGCTATCGGCGCAGTTATGTTAATGATGATTATATTGATTCAGTAGTGCAAAATGGTGGTGTGCCTTTTATTATTCCATATTCAGCTGATGAGGAAGTAATTAAAGCACAAATGGAACATGTTCAAGGTTTAATCTTGTCTGGTGGGCACGATGTTGATCCGCATTTATACGGTGAAGAGTTATTGCCACAAATTGGCGAAATTTGGCCAATGCGTGATCATTTTGACATGTTATTATTGAAAATAGCAGAAAAAATGGGTAAACCAATTCTTGGCATTTGTCGTGGGGCACAAATTATTAATGTTGCCCACGGTGGTAGTCTTTATCAGGATATTACATATCGGTCAGAAAAAACTTTTAAGCATGAACAAGGGCATACGCCAGATTTACCAACGCATCGGGTAAAAGTTGAAGCAGCTAGTTTATTGGCACAGACTTTAGGTGAGACAGACTTTTTAACTAATTCTTTTCACCATCAATTAATTAAAACAGTTGCTCCTGATTTAAAAGCAGTTGCAAAAACGGACGATGGTGTAGTTGAAGGATTAGAAAATCAAACTGGTAATCTTTTAGCAGTGCAGTGGCATCCAGAAATGTTACATCGCAATCAACATGTTAAGTTTATGAATAATTTATTTAAATTTGTGATTGAGAAGGCTAGGTGATTGGATGCAAGGAAATAAAACTGTAAATGATAAATTAGGCTTTTGGTCAATTGTTTTTTTAGCAATTAATTCAATTATTGGTTCAGGTATTTTTTTAACGCCAGGCAGTGTGGTTAAACAAGCAGGTAGTAAGGCATTACTTATTTATTTGATTGCGGCAACTTTTGCGGCAATTTTAGCTATTTCATTTTCGGCAGCGGCTAAGTATGTGACCAAATCGGGGGCATCATATGCCTATGCTAAAGCAGCATTTGGGGATAACATTGGCTTTTATGTTGGTATTTTACGTTATTTTTCGGCTAGTGTTGCTTGGGGCGTAATGGCAGTAGGGGTAATTAAATCAGCTATTTCTATTTTTGGTGGCAATCCAGATAATATTAGTGCAGTGACCCTTGGCTTTGTAATTTTGATGGTAGCAATTACGGTCATTAATATATTCGGGCAAAAATTTGTTAAATTTGTAATGAATCTTGCTACAGCTGGAAAGTTAGCTGCTTTAGTTTTGATTATCGTTGCAGGTGTGACACTCTTGATCACAAGTGGTGCATCCCATAATTTAGCAGAAGTTGATCAAATTACACAAAATGGTCAAAAAATTGTCCCAACATTAACAACCACTAGTTTTGTAATGGCAATTGTATCTGCTTTTTATGCTTTTACCGGGTTTGAATCAGTTGCTTCAGGTTCAGACGATATGCAAGCACCCGAAAAAAATCTACCACGGGCGATTCCCTTGGCAATTTTTGTGATTGCAGCAATTTACATTGGCGTTGTAGCGGTAGCGATGGTACTGAATCCGCGAGCACTGATGACGACTAATCAGGTAGTTGCAATTAGTGCAATCTTTAATAATGAAATTTTACGAGATGTAATTTTAGTAGGTGCCTTAATTTCAATGTTGGGTATTAATGTCGCATCTAGTTTCAATGCGCCCCGCATTTTAGAGGCCATGGCCCGTGAACATCAATTACCAATCTCGTTGACTAAAAGAACGCAAAATAATTTTCCAATTAGAACATTTTTCATTTCCGCAGCTTTAGCTCTTTTAGTACCGTTGGCTTTTCAATATAATATGGGCAACTTAATTACCTTGAGCGCCATGGTACGTTTTCTGGGTTTTATCATTGTTCCATTGGCCGTTATTTGTTTTTATTATGGTAAAAATAAAGAGGCAATTTTACCTGCTGCTAAAAATCTTTTAACTGACATTATTGTGCCTGTTTTATCAATTATCTTAGTTATCTTCTTATTGATTAATTATAATTGGCAAGCACAGTTTGGTATTATTGCAAATGGAAAAGTTATCGGGATTAATTGGTACGCAATCTTGATGATGATTTTTGGTTTTGTTATTTTACCATTATTTATGTTCTGGTTTTCCAGAAAAGAACGGCGGCAACAGTAATTTATAGATAAATATTATGTAATTAAATAATCTTATCTTTAATTACAATATACCCCCTTTGAGAGTAGTAGCTCAAAGGGGGTATTTATTGTGGACTCATAAAATATATTTTAGAAAGTAATTAACTGTTGTTATTAGTTAAACCGTTAGTACCTAATAACTAATGCTTATTTTTAGTTTGTAGATAATGAACGCCACTATAACAAAATAAGATTGTCATACCTAAACTAGCAATTATTATATCGGTACGTGCGGATCCATTACCTAGAGTATTACCTAGCCAATTAATAATTGTTGGTGAAACAGCACAACCTATATTAACTAAAATTAAAGTAATCGTTGTTGCAAAATTAATTGAGTTTTTGGGGGCAACATTACCTAGCCAGTTGAAGATATAGGGAACCGATAGACCAAATCCGGTACCTAAGACAATAGCAGCAAATATTAACATTAGAAGATTTGCTGAAAAAGCAATTGCTAATAAGCCAACAACTTGTAAAAATAAACCAATTGGTAAAATCAAATCTTGCAATTTCTTTTTTAAATAGCCATAAGCTAACCCGACCGGAATGCCGATAAGAGTTATCATTGAAGAAACAAAAGCAACTTGACTAACATCAGCTATTTTTTGACTAATTGCTAATTGTGGTAATTTAAAAGTCATTGGCATGAAGAAGATGTACATAAAAAACATTAGTAAAGCAATTTTTATTACCTGAATATTTAATCTATTATCATTTTTAGTCATCTGATTTTGTGATGCAGCTATCTGATTTTGCTCACGAGGCAGTGGCACTAACCAACTGAATAAAACTAAAATTGGTAATGCAGCTAAATAAATTAAAAATGTAGTGTGCCAACCCTGTCCAGCTAAACATCCTACACAGAATGAAAAAAGTGCCGCACCAATGCTTCCCATTGAATTTTGAAATCCTAGCATGGTTGATAATTCATTACCCTGATAAAATTTTGCTAATAGGCTAACCGCTAATGAATTAAATAAACCAATGCCTAAACCTAATAAGAAACGGGAAATTAGAATCATGTAATAATTTGTAGAGTATATAGGATAAGTACCTGCTAATAAAATAATTAATAATCCAGATATAATTGTCGGTTTACTGCCAACTAGTCTTATTAAAAATGGGCTTAGTATTAAGCCGATAACAATTCCAATATTAGGAATAGTACTTAAGGTTTCGACGCCGGCTCTAGAAATAGTAGGAAAGGACGAATACATTAAAGGCAATACTGGTGAAATTTGGGGAGCAATCATTAATAATAGTGAAATTGATAATAGGGCAATCTTGAATAATCCAGATTGGGGATTTGCTTTTTTCATATAATTCCTCTTTTCTAAAATAGATACACTGTTATTTTGATTTTTAGTAACTTAGATATGGCGTTGAGTAACTCTTTTTATTTGCATACTTGTTTTTCCATAATTAGCAACTAGTGCTCGATTCATTGAGCGGACGCCGCTAAAACCAGTATTGCTTGCAATAGTAGTTAATGTATGGGAGGTATTACAAAGTTCATGATAAGCTTTTTGTGCTCGATATTTTTTAAGATATTTTCCTAAAGTAATCCCCATATTTTGCCTAAAAATTTTTTGTAGATATTGGCGTGCTAAATGGCAATTATCTGCAATGTCTTGTAGTGAAATTTGTTCTTGATAATGAGTTTGAATAAAATCTAATGCATTACGTAAATGACCAGTAATAATTAAGTTATCAGATAGACGACTGTTATTATCTCGCGGCTCTAGGAAATATTTGAGTAAAATTTCGAGAACTTGGTAGCTCAGGATAGTTAGTTCTAAATTTTTAAATGTGTCACTATTATTTAAACTGATGGTTATCATTTGACTAAGCAGAGTTTGTAGGCGGTAATACTGGCTTAGCTGATTAAATGCTAACTCTGATACATTTTTTAAAACAATCAGATAATGATTTATTTCGGGAAACATACTCAAAACTAGTGAATAAGGGAAAAGTATCGTTAACATCAAATCTGTTTGTTTATTGTTAATGTTTTGTATACTGTGAACGATTTGTGTATTAATAACTAGAATTTCACCTGGGTGTGTTTGGTAATCTAGACCTTCAATTATAAAATGATCAATTTTACCTCTCATGGTAAAGCTTAATTCAATGCTTTGATGCCAATGAGGTGGAACTTCAGTTTTTCCTGGCTTTTGATGCACTTTAATATAAATTGGTAATTTATCTAGTTGGACTAATTCGTGTATATCAGTGTTCATATTTTCTACCTTTATAAAAAATGATTAAACACTTAGCTCCTATGTCAACCATTATTTCGTTAGCTTGCTCATGCATTAATTTATGTATTTTCGGAAAAAGTTTAATTCGTCTAAATTGCATTGTCTGGCTAAATCATCTTTTTGATTAATGTGAAATACATGTCCACGCAGATGGTCAGTATCACCATAGAAATGCATTTCATGAAAAATATTTTTAGCAGATAGATACCCAGAAAGTGTAAAGGCACTGTTTCGTAAAAAATCGCCATTACTAGTCATTAAAAAAATTGGTGGTAACGCTTGAGTTAAGTAGCGTTCTACGTTCAATTGATCATGCTTAGTTAAACGAATTTCTGGACGAAAGTAAGCTTCTGGGGCACCAACTATTAAGTTAGTTTCTGTTAAAAAGTACAGACCACAATTTAGTGCGGCTGCTTTAATGGTTAGATTGGGTAAAGCATAGCCAAAATATTTACGATACTCATTATTAGTATAAATTGCTAAAATCTGTTCTGCCATCTGTCCGCCAGCACTGTCGCCGACAATGAAGACATTATTAAGATCAAACTGGTAGTTGTTGGCATTTGTACTGTCTGCTATCCAATGAAAAACTAAATTTAGATCATCAAGTTCACCAGGATAGACTACATCGGGCGCTAAACGATAATTGGCGTTGACTACGGCAAAGCCCGCTTTAGCTAAAGCAAGACAGTAGAATTGATATGTTTCTTTTGTACCATAAACCCAACCGCCACCATGGATATTAACAATTACAGGCAATTTTTGGTCGGTTCTTTTTTTGGGTAGATAAACATCAAGCGACTGAAATTGCGGTACGACCCCGTAGGATAGATTGTCAAAGCGCTCAACTTCAGGAATTTGTGTTGGTAATCCTGCATCGCGTTTATCATCTCCTTGTTTAAATTCAGTACGCATTTTATTAACTAATTTTTGATAGTCTGGTTCAGTCATTTTTTACTCCTTTATGAAATCGCTTTATTTAATTTTAATCCATTGCAAGCAAAAAAAAAGTGCATAAAGGCACTTTAAAATGGCAAATAGTAATAAATTTAATCAAGAATGTTTAGTAATAAATTCTTGATACGCCTGATTTTCAACTGTCGATTTAACTTTAAATTTAGTAAAATCAATTACATTTTGATGCAGCTCATTTTCAGCAACTTCGATGTAGTGAGTAAAAGTGGCATTACCAATTAGTTCAATCCAATAATGATTATTATCCTGATGAACAATAGTTTGTACAAAGCCTCCTGGATTAGTGACAGTAATTAGGTTATTAAACAGGCAGTTTTGGGGATAAGTTAGGGCATGAATTAGACTAGCTGCCGACATGCCAGTTCCGCAGGCATTGGTAAAACCAACGCCACGTTCAAAGGTGCGGACAAAAAGGCGTTGAGGATTAATAATTTGGGCAAAACTAACATTAACGCCATCAGGGAAATAAGGATTAGATCGATTAAGCTGGGTTCCCAATTGTTTTAATAAATCTGTTTGCATCAGATCGGCTGATACTATGCTAATCAGATGAGGATTAGGAACAGCAACTGCCGTAAATTTCAAGTTAGCAGCAAATTCGGGAACGGGTTGATTAATTAGCTCTTTTTTGCCTAAATTGCTGAAGGGTAAGTCTTGCTGCTGAAAACTAACCGGGCTAATTTCCACACTAACTGCTTTGACGTGTGGTGCCCAATCTGGCTGACAACTAACTCTTAAATTAGCTTGGGCAGTTTCGACGATTAAATTTTGCTGCTGATATTTTTCTGCTAAATAGCGCCCGACTGTTCGTAATCCATTGCCACACATTGAGGCAATAGAACCGTCAGCGTTAATTACCTGCATTTTGCCACAAGCACTAGGTTGAGAAGATGGGCTCACGACTAAAAGACCATCAGCCCCATTTAAAAGATTGTGCGAATTAGTTAATTGCTTTGTTAAATTGACTAGTTCCAGTTGGGTAAATGCTTGATTAAGTTGTGTTTGATCAAGTAAAAAAAAGCTATTTTGTGAACCATGAACCTTTAATAGTTGTACCATTTTTACTCCTCCGGAAATTAATTGAAAAATTGTTGATAAATTTGTTTAACGGCTATCGGGGCATCAGCTTTTTTAGTGCCTAACATGATTGATATACGCGAAGCACCTTGATTAATCATATGGATTGCAACCTTCTTTTTGGCTAATGGTGCAGTAATGCTTCTCATGGCGCCAATTTTATTTCGCATTCCTTCTCCCACTACCATAATGATGGCATAATCATCAATCCATTCAAGATAGTCAGGTTTTAGAACTTTTTGGATTTCATCACACATATTTTGCTGAATTGCTGCTGTAAATTGCCGTTTATCAAAAATAACCGTTAAATCATCAATTCCAGAAGGCATATGCTCGTATGAAATTTTAAACTTGTAAAATATTTGGAGTAATTTAAGCGTAAAACCCAATTCTTTATTCAATAAATATTTATGTAAGTATAAAGCGGCAAAATGATTAGAACTAGCTACGCCTGTAACTATATTTTGTGCTAGGAAATTTTTTGCGGGTACAATTTTAGTCCCAGGTAATTCGGGATAATTAGTATTTTTAACATTAATTGGTATTTGACCTTGAATGGCTGGTATAAGAGCTTCATCATGAAAGACAGAAAATCCAGCATAGGATAATTCTCTTAATTCGCGATAAGTCATAACTTTAATAGCGCAAGGATTATTAACAATATGGGGGTCGGCTGCATAGATTGCATTAACATCAGTAAAATTCTCGTATAAATCGGCTTGTACTCCACGCGCCCAAATTGCTCCAGTAATGTCTGAACCACCACGAGAAAAAGTGGCAATATCCCCTTTTTTTGTAATACCATAAAAGCCTGGAAAAATTAATAATTGATTAGTGTGATGCCATTCATATAAATTGTGATAGGTCTGAGGTAAGATTTGAGCATCATTGGCACTATCAGTGACCATGAATTTAATATTTTGAGGATCTAAAAAGTGGGCTGGTAGCTTTTCTTGTTGCAAAATTAAGGCTAATAACTCAGCACTTAATTTTTCTCCTTGAGCTTTAAAAGCAGCAATTAGAAAATCAGAATTACGATAATTATTTTTTGGTAAATCAAATAGTTGCTGTTTTAGCGGTTGTAGTAAGGCAGGTGTTATTTTAAAATAAGCTGCTATTTCTTGGTATCTTGCCCAAATTTCTTTAATTACAGGCTGATAATTTTTTTTGGTTAAATATTGTTTAGCATATTTTATTAATAAATCTGTTACTTTAAAATCATCAGCAAATCTTTTACCAGGAGCAGAGGTAATAATAATTTTACGTGCAGGATCGGCCTTGATAATATTAATAACTTTTTGAAATTGTGTTCCATTAGCTAGCGAACTACCACCAAATTTAACGACTTTCATTCCTAATCCCTTTCTTAAATTAAATTAATTTTAGTTTTATTAGTTTTGCATTTTAACATTCTAATTTAAATATGCAACAATGACTTAGTTAATTGCTAATTATATTTTTAAATATTAAATCTTGCTGAAATGTATTGACATTAATATTAATTAATAATAATATTCTTAATAAATCGAAGAGGTTGAATCGAAGAGGTTGCAACTAACATGAGTAGCTAGCCGAGTTTCTGCATAAACAATGAAACTAGTAAAAGGGGAAGTTGCCGAAGCATTAATTATTGCAGTGATTAATTAGCTGGGACGTAATTTAATAGATTACGGACTGTCGCAAATGTAAGTTTGCGGAGCGCTATCGGCCAAAATTGAATCCAATTATAATTTCAATCTGAGGACTCTTTTGTGTACTGTGCGCACAAAAGAGTCCTTTTTACATAGAGAGGATTTTACGCATGAATAATTATTACCAAACCAATAACCAAGGACATTTAATAATTGGTGGGGTTGATGCTTTAGAGCTAGCTAAAAATTATGGTACGCCATTAGTAGTCTATGATGTTGCCCAAATTAGGCAACAATTTCAAGCATTTCAGCAAGCTTTTACCAACCTAAAAGTAAATTCCGTAATAAGTTATGCTAGTAAAGCTTTCTCTGCCATCGCTATGTATCAACTGATTAATCAGTTAAAAGGACATATTGATGTGGTTTCTGGGGGGGAATTGTATACCGCGCTTAAAGCAAATTTTCCGACAGATAGAATCAGTTTTCATGGCAATAATAAAACTAAAGAAGAATTAGCATTGGCTGTTGAAAATCAAGTTGGTGTAATTATTCTTGATAATTTTCATGAAATTGAACTACTTGAGCAGATTCTGAATAATACGTCTAAGCGTGTGTCAGTTATGCTTAGGGTAACGCCCGGTATTACAGCTCATACTCATCAATATGTACAGACAGGTCAAGAAGATAGCAAATTTGGGTTTGATATTTCTTCGGGTCAAGCTGAACAAGCATTGCTTAAAGTACAAGCTAATAAACAATTGAAATTAATTGGTATTCATGCTCACATTGGTTCACAAATTTTAGCGGTAGGCGGTTTTAAATTAGAAGTAAAAAAGCTCATGCATTTAATACATGAGTGGGCCCAAAAATATGCTTATCAACCACAAATTTTAAATTTAGGTGGCGGCTTTGGTATCCGTTACACCGCGCAAGATCAAGTTTTAGCACCGGACATCTTTATTAAAGAAATTGTCCAGACAATGCGTGCTTATGCGCAAAAATATCACTTGGAACTGCCTGAAATTTGGATTGAACCGGGACGCTCAATTGTAGGCCAAGCAGGCTACAGCTTATATACGATTGGCTCAAGTAAAACAGTTCCTGGCCTTATGCCGTATATAACGGTAGATGGTGGTATGGGTGATAATATCAGACCGGCGCTTTATCAAGCTGAGTATGAGACAGTACTAGCGCGCTGTCCACAAGCTGAACCCAAGCAGGTAGTGCACCTAGCTGGTCGCTATTGTGAATCTGGTGATATTTTGATTAAGCAAGCTTCCTTGCCACAAGTTGAAGCAGGTGATGTAGTGGCAGTCTTAGCTACTGGTGCTTATGGCTATAGTATGGCATCTAATTATAATCGTGTACCGCGTCCAGCAGTGATTTTTGCAGAAGCTGGACATGCTCAAGAAGTAATTAGGCGGGAGACTTATGCTGATTTAGTTAGTCATGATTGTTTTTATTAGGTAAAAGGAGATTTTAGTATGGAGAATATGTCAGCAAGCGAAATAATTGATTTTATTGCTCAAGCACCTAAGCAAACTGCAGTTAAAATTTATCTTAAAGGTGAACTAGATAAATTGACCTGGCCTGATAAAGTAAAAACTTTTATTGAAGGTCATATGGGAGTTGTTTTTGGCGATTGGCAAGAAATTGCTCCTTTTTTAAGAGATAATGCTGATTTGATTACTGATTATCAAGTAGAAAATGCCAGTCGTAATTCCGCTATTCCACTATTAGATTTAAAAAATATCTCTGCTCGAATTGAGCCTGGAGCTTTAATAAGAGAGCAAGTAAGTATTGGTGATAATGCAGTGATTATGATGGGCGCGGTAATTAATATTGGAGCGCAAGTGGGTTCTGGAACCATGATTGATATGAATGCTGTTTTAGGGGGCCGCGCAATTGTGGGAGCAAATAGTCACATTGGGGCTGGAGCAGTCCTAGCTGGTGTTATAGAACCAGCATCTGCCCAACCAGTTAGAGTGGGAAATGGCGTGTTAGTTGGAGCTAATGCGGTTGTTTTAGAGGGGGTTAAAATTGGCGATAATGCAGTAATTGCAGCCGGAGCTGTGGTGACTAAGGACGTACCAGAAAATGCAGTCGTTGCGGGCGTTCCTGCAAAAATCATTAAACAAAAAACACAAAAAACTACTGCTAAAACAAAGATTGAAGCAGATTTAAGAAGGTTGTGATTTTATGCTATCAGTAAATGAACTAAATGAGATAAGACGTAACTTACATCAAATTCCTGAAGTGGCTCTACAGGAATTTAAAACGCAAGCATATTTAGCTAAGATAATCAGCCGCTTTAACCAGCAATATTTACAAATTAAAACTTGTCCAGCAATGCCCACAGCATTATTAGTCCATGTTCAAGGCAGCAATCCTAAAAAAACAATTGGTTATCGGGCCGATATTGATGCTTTACCGATTCAAGAAAAAACAGCCCTGTCCTTTTCTTCACAAAATCCGGGTCAGATGCATGCATGTGGCCATGACATACATATGACGGTAGCTTTAGGAATTTTAAGTTATTATAGCGAGCATCAACCTCAAGATAATTTATTATTTTTTTTTCAACCAGCAGAAGAGAGTAAAAATGGCGGTAAACTTGCTTATGAACAAGGAATTTTTACCGGTCAATGGCGCCCAGATGAATTTTTTGCCTTGCATGTTACTCCGGATTTACCGGTGGGCACAATTGGCTGTTGTTTAGGAACTTTATTTGCTGGGGCAGCTGAAGTAAATATTGATCTTTATGGTCAAGATGGGCATGCGGCCTATCCCCAAAGGGGTAATGATATGGTTGTTGCAGCAGCTGCTATGATTGGGCAAATTCAGACGATTGTTTCACGTAGCATTGACCCAATTGAAGGTGGCGTAATTACTATTGGCAAGCTACGAGCGGGGAAAATTAGGAATGCAATCGCTGGTCATGCTAGATTAGAAGGAACTATTCGCGGTTTAACTCAAACAATGATTGAGCAAATTGAACAACGATTACAAGATGTTACACAAGGAATTGCGCAAAGCTTTGGGGCAAAAGTAGAAATTGAATTTAATCAAGGTGGTTATTGGCCGGTAGAAAATAATTCAGAAATTACGACTGAATTTATTGATTATCTGAAAAAAAACCCCGAAGTGAACTATCAAGCAACTCCACCAGCAATGACGGGAGAAGATTTTGGCTATTTATTAGCCAAAATTCCCGGAACTATGTTTTGGTTGGGAGTAGGAGATACCTCACAGCTGCATTCAGCAACATTTTCCCCCCAAGAAAAAGCAATTATGACTGGAGTTAAAACAATGATAGGTTTTTTACAGGAACATATGTAAGTAATTAAAAGGAGCACTTGCAATGATAGATTTGACACACGCAGACATTTTAACAGCACTAATTACGCCGTTTGATCGGCAGGGAAAGATTGATTATCCTGGCTTAGAAGAGTTAACGGAGCATTTAATTGAAACGGGTACTAAAGGTTTTGTAATTGGAGGCACAACTGGCGAAGCAGCAACAATGACACATGATGAAAAAATTGAACTGTATACTCGTTTTGCCCAGATAATTAATAAGCGGGTACCACTGATTGCAGGCACTGGCAGTAATGATACCGCTCAAGCAATCGAATTTACGCAAGAGGTGGCGCAGATACCTGGAATTGATGCTGCCCTAGTAGTTGCTCCTTATTATAACAAGCCTAATCAGCGGGGAATTAAAGCTCATTTTGAAGCTATTACAAGTCAAGTTAAGTTGCCAGTATTAATTTATAACATTCCGAGTCGAACGGGAATAAAGATTGCTAAAGAAACTTTGGTAGATTTAGCGCGTAATTCACAAATTATTGGCGTTAAACAATGCACTAATTTAGAAGACTTAGAATACATAGTTGAGCATACTGATGATGACTTTTTAGTTTATACAGGGGAAGACTTACAGGCTTTAGCGGCTAAAGCTTTGGGTGCACAAGGTGTGATTTCAGTAGCTTCGCATATTTATGGTAAAGCGATGCGTCAAATGTATGACAATTTAGCGCAAGGTAATTTAGCAGAAGCGGGTAAATTACAACGACAGTTAATGCCTAAAATGCAAGCCTTATTTATGTATCCTTCGCCAGCCCCAGTTAAAGCAGTTTTAACTGCGCAAGGACTAGCAGCCGGTGGGTGTCGGCTACCAATAGTTGAATTAAATAATGAAGAAAAGCAGCAACTAGCCTTAGGCTTGGGCTTGAATAAAACTGCTTTGTTACATCCACTGGCAAGTATTTAGGAGAAGATTAATGAAGAAAATTATAGTAGCTGGTGCTACCGGATCAATGGGGCAGCAAGTAGTGAAATTGATTGAAAATCAGTCTGACTGTGAATTGGTAGCTGTTTTAGCGCCCAATATGGCGAGTAACTCAAATTTTAAGCAGTCAGTTAAATGTTATAAAAGTTTAAGTGATATTAATAACCTGATAGCTGATATTTGGATAGACTTTACGACCCCAGTGGCGGTCTTTGAAAATACTAAATTTGCGATTGAGCATCAGATACGTCCACTGATTGGTACTAGTGGCTTGACGACAGAGCAGATTACGCAATTGCGAAAAAGGGCGCAGGAACAAAAAATTGGTGGTCTGATTGCGCCTAACTTTGGCTTATCTGCTGTATTGTTAATGAAATTTGCCCAAGAAGCTGCTCGTTATTTTCCCGATGCAGAAGTGATAGAAATGCATCATGCTGATAAATTAGACGCACCCTCGGCAACGGCAATTGCTACAGCGCGTTTGATTGCTGCTAACCAAGAGCAAGCAATTGACCAAAATAGCAGCAATGAGTCAAGAGCAAGAGGGGAAAATTATGCTGGGATTCCGATACATTCAGTTCGCCTGCCAGGCTATGTTGCGCATGAACAAGTATTATTTGGTGGATTAGGCGAAGCCCTTACGCTTAGACAAGATTCTTTTGACCGGTCTTCTTTTATGTCAGGGGTGAAGCTAGCTTTGGAACATATTATGGAATTACCAGAATTAGTGGTTGGTTTAGAAAAAATATTATAAATAGAAGGAGAAAAAATGCCTCAATTAGCTGCTGATTTAGCTGAAATTATTAATACGCCACTTGAAAAAATTCCCCCGTCGGGTATTCGCGAATTTGCCCAAAAGATTAATGATATTCCTGATTTAATTAAGTTAACTTTAGGTGAACCAGATTTAGATACACCTGAACATGTTAAACAAGCGGCAATTAAAAGTATTATTACTAACGATTCCCATTATTCAGCGCAAAAAGGTACATTAGAGTTGCGGCAAGCGATTAGTAATTACCTAAAGCGCAAACAGAACTTAATTTATGATTGTAATAGTGAAATTATTGTCACTGTTGGTGCTACCGAAGCAATAGCAGCTAGTATGCTATCTTTATTTCAACCAGGAGATGAAATTATTGTTCCTACGCCATCATATGCACTATATTTTCCCTTAATTAAATATACTAAGGCTCATTTAATACCGATTAATACAGCGACTAGTGATTTTGTTTTAACTCCTAGTCTTTTAGAACAGACTTTACAACAATATCCACAGGCTAAAGCGATTTTATTGAATTACCCAACTAATCCAACTGGAAGGACATATTCAAAGGAACAATTAAAAGGCTTAGCAAAAATCATTGCCCGTTACCATCTTTATGTGATTGCTGATGAAATTTATAGTGAACTGACTTATGATTTTCAACATGTTTCTATTGCTCGCTATTTGCCTGAACGTACTTTAATAATTAATGGTCTGTCTAAATCACATGCAATGACTGGCTATCGGATTGGCTATCTAGCAGGGCCTAAAAAAATAATTAATTTAGTTGCTAAAATGCATGCTTTTATGGTAACTGCACCGTCTAATCCAGCCCAAGCAGCAGCAACTGAAGCCTTAGAACATGGCGATCAGGATCCGGTAATAGCAAGAGAAATTTATCGCCACAGGCGTGACTACGTGCGATCAAGTCTTAATAAAATGGGCTTAAAAACAGTAGCTAATGAAGGTACGTTTTATGTTTTTGTGAAAATTCCTGAGCGGTACGGCAAAGATGATTTAAGATTTGCCTTGGACTTAGCTGATCAAGCTAAAGTTGGTGGTACTCCTGGTAGTGCTTTTGGCGTTGGAGGTCAAGGGTACATTCGCTTTTCTTATGCAGCTAGTGAGACTGAGTTACAACTTGCGATGTTACGTATCCAAAATTTTTTAGTTAAGGAGAATTAGAATGAAAGAGTATGTAGTGGCAATTCTGGGGGCTACTGGTGCCGTTGGCCAACGCTTGATCAAAGAATTAGCTCAAGCAAATATCCCAATTAAACAAGTTAAGTTACTTGCTTCGAAAAAGTCGGTTGGTAAAAGGCTAAAATTTAAGAACCAAGAAATAGTAGTGGAGCAGGCGCAACCAGATTCTTTTACTGGCGTTGACATAGTTTTATCATCTGCTGGTGGAGCAATTTCGAAAAAATTATTACCCGAAGCAGTCAAACGGGGAGCAGTTTGTGTAGATAATACTAGTGCTTTTCGGATGGCAGAAAACGTCCCGTTAGTAATTCCAGGTGTCAATGACCAGCAATTAGCCCAGCATCAAGGAATTGTTGCCAATCCTAACTGCTCTACTATTCAAATGGTTGCTGCATTATATCCGCTTCATAGATGTTGGGGTATCAAGCAGATTGTAGTTTCAACCTATCAAGCAGTATCAGGAGCAGGTAAAAAAGCTTGGGATGAAATGCTGGGGCAGGCCCAAGCTAGGCTAGACAATCAGCAGGTGGCAGCGGCTATTTTACCTACTCCAGCAGCTAAGAAGCACTATCCGTTAGCTTTTAATCTTTTGCCCCAAATCGATATTTTTGAAGCTGATGGCTATACTCATGAAGAATGGAAAATGATTCATGAAACTAAAAAAATTTTGTTTAATGACCAAGATTCGAATCAAATTAAAGTAACGGCTACTTGTGTTCGAGTTCCAGTAGAAATTGGTCATGGCGAGGCGGTTTATTTTATACTGCAAGATAAACAGGTGACGGTTAAGGAAATCCAAGCTGAAATTCAAAAAACAGCTGGGCTAATTTTACAGGATGATTTTAAAAAACAACTTTATCCGCAACCATTGCAGATTGCAGGTAAGAGGGAGACCTTCGTTGGTCGGATTCGAGCAGATCAGGAAAACTTGGGTGCTTTTCATATGTGGGTCGTAGCCGACAATTTATTAAGAGGAGCTGCGACTAATACAGTTGAAATCGCGGAATGTTTAGTACGTAAAAATTTAGTAAGAGTCCCTAATATATAGCTAAAAATGGTATTAAAAAAGCGTTCATTTTTAAAATGAATGCTTTTTTAATTACTTATGTAGCCATTCAGTGATTAATTTTTTATACTCACTAACTTTTAAAGAACTTGCGGTTCCGGTATCTGCAGCATTAAAAACATCGACATATCCCTTACCGTTTGGAATCATATGCGCCATGCCCATGATACAATGATTCTTGTTCACTAAGTTTAAATAATGCCCTGACTCTTTATAACCATTAGCGCCATAAACGGCATATCCATATTTATTGTTCTTCCAGTTAGGAGAAAATTCGTAAGGTGCTAAGCTTGGTGTTTTAGTGACATTTGCTTTCCAATTAGCTTGTTCACTTAGCCATTTTTTGACGGGATCAGTTCCACTAGCTAAGTTTTCTAAATTATTCGTATATTCATAATATTGTGGTTCAGTTAAGGTGCCACGCTTTTGATAATCTGCATCAATCATTGAAAGTGCGGTTAAAATGGGCGAAATTCTTAATTGTTTTTCTTTAAGCTGAGCGCGTACTTTATTAACATTGCTCAAATTTTTAAGGGTAGCCTGAATGTTACTAATGCTGGTAGCATCTTTTGCGCTATTCAAGTCAACGTAAGTTTTAAACCAAACAGGAGCTGATTTATTACCTAATTTACCAGTTCTGAGCAGAGTAGCAGCTGTTTTAGCAGCTGCTTTTTGGGCGGCAGTCAGTGAATTATTAGTAGAAAGAAAGTCCATAAAGGTAGTAGCATTGTTATTTTGCTTTGGCTTTTTATTAGGTGTTTTATTTTTCTTTGACTTAGAAGGGGTAGTTTTATTCGATTGCTTATTAGTTTTTGAATCGTCAAAATATTTACCATATGAAGGTTTTAGTATATCAAATATCTTCTTAATTTGCTCATCAGTTATATATTTATTTTCTTTTTTGGCTACATTTGCCTTGACGTCACTTTTGGTAGCTGCAGTTACTTTCGGGGTAAAGCCAACTAATCCAATTGTTAATAAAAAAATAAAATTAACAGCTAAAAATTCTAAAGCTTTTTTTGTAGTTTTCATATCTGTCAAATCTTTCTATACTTAAACTTGTTGTGTATATTTTAGCAAATGAATTTAATGAAAACAATAACATATATAAGTATAATTTTGGCAGGGTGGTTTTATTGCTACGTTGTTATTTATAGATTTTAATTAAAAACTGCAAAAAAAATCTCAGTACTGACTACCTAACAATACTGAGATAAATATTATTTTAACGGAATTTTTTTTATATTACCACATTAAAATAAAAGTTTATCAAAAAAATATTTTGAGAGTTATTTATCGCCATTTAAAATTGTATTTTTTACAATAACGTAATCGACTAATCTAATGGAATTAAGATTGTTGCCACCTGCATAAGAAATCGCGGACTGTAAATCTTCTTGCATTTCCTTCAAGGTATTAGTAATTGATCCGCGAAACGGAACTAGCATTTGCTTACCTTCAACGTTACGATAAGCGCCCTTTTGAACTTCAGAAGCTGATCCCCAATATTGTTTGTATGTTTTACCATTAATTTTAATAACATTGCCCGGTGATTCTTCATGACCAGCAAGCATTGAACCAATCATGACCATTGTTGCGCCAAAGCGGATTGATTTGGCAATATCACCATTATAACGAATACCGCCGTCAGCAATGATTGGCTTGCTGGCAACTTTACTACACATTCTAAGCGCTGCTAGTTGCCAACCGCCAGTTCCAAATCCAGTCTTTAGTTTGGTGATACAGGCTCGACCAGGTCCAACGCCAACTTTGGTGGCATCAGCACCAGCATTTTCTAGTTCACGTACAGCTTCAGGCGTGGCAATATTACCAGCAGTCAAAAAGGTATCTGGTAATTTGGCTTTAATGTACTTAATCATTTCAATTACAAAATTAGAATGTCCATGTGCGACATCGATAGTAATGTATTCAGGGATAATATCTTTTTCAGCTAATTGATCAATAAAAGAATATTCTTCTTTTTTGATACCCACGGAAATAGATGCAAATAAGCCCATGTGATGCATCATTTCAATAAAGCTAAGCCGCTTTTCTGGTTGAAAGCGATGCATTACATAATAGTAGTTATTTTTAGCGAGCCAGATTGCTAAATCTTCATTAATCACACTTTCCATATTTGCTGGAACCACTGGTATTTTAAATGTTCGGTTTCCAAATTTAACACTAGTATCAGCATCGTGACGACTTTTGATGATTCCTTTATTTGGTACTAACTGAATATCATCATAATCAAAGGCTTCTATGCTAAAATAATTACTCATAAAAAATATGCTCCTAAATAAATATCTATTAACCAAAGCAACTATAATAAATTTATTTAATTTTGTCAATTAAAAATCGAACTATTTATAATGAATAATCTATAATAATTCGTATTTTTATTTGACTATCATAAAGTAAATTGCTAAACTATTCATGTTATATTGGTATATTTTTGTATGAGGTGGATAAAAATGACAGCAATTGCAGTAGTTGGTAGTCAATGGGGCGATGAAGGAAAAGGGAAAATTACGGATTTTCTAAGTAAAGAAGCTTCATATGCAGTTCGTTCCAATGGTGGCAATAATGCAGGACATACAATCGAAATTAATGATAAGTCTTTTAAAATGCGTTTACTCCCGTCCGGAATTTTTGCAGCAGATAAAGGAGCCATTATTGGTAATGGGGTAGTTATTAATCCAGAAGTTTTATTAGCAGAATTAGAAAATTTAACTGAAAATGGCATTGATACTGGTAAACTGCGAATTTCTAACCGTGCACATGTCATTATGCCCTATCATATTAAGCAAGATGAATACCAAGAAGAATCAAAAGGAGCCAATAAAATTGGTACAACTAAAAATGGAATTGGTCCAGCCTATATGGATAAGGCTTCTAGAATTGGAATTCGCGTCTGTGATTTACTTGAAAAAGATACTTTTGCCACAAAATTAAGTGCTAATTTAAAGGAAAAGAACGCCTTATTTACGCAAATTTATCACAAGCCAGAACTTAACTTTGATGATATTTTTGCTACTTATTATGAATATGGACAAAAAATTAAAAAATATGTAACTGACACCTCAGTTTTAGTCAATCAAGCACTTAATCAAAATGAAAAAGTCCTTTTTGAAGGAGCACAAGGAATTATGCTTGATCTTGATGAAGGGACCTATCCTTTTGTAACATCTTCAAATACAATTTCAGGTGGTTTAACTAGTGGCATTGGTGTTGGTGCTAATCGTTTAGATACCGTAATTGGTGTATGTAAGGCTTACACTACAAGAGTCGGAGCCGGTCCATTTCCTACCGAATTATTTGACCAGACTGGTGATCGTATTCGCGAAACGGCGCATGAATATGGTACAGTTACTGGTCGACCACGCCGTATTGGCTGGTTTGATGCAGTTGCCTTGCGTCATGCAAAGCGAGTTGCGGGCATTAATGCCTTAAGTTTGAACTTATTAGATATTTTTAGTGACTTTGATAAAGTTAAGATTGCTATTGCATATGAATTGGACGGCAAGCAAATTGACTATTATCCAGCAAGCTTAAAAGAACTGGCGCGCTGCAAGCCAGTTTATGAAGAGCTACCAGCATGGCAAGAAGATATTACCAACGTCAAAACTTGGCAAGATTTGCCAGAAAATGCCCAAAAATTTTTGCAACGGATAACAGAAGTGGTGGGGGTTCCTTTAGTAACAGTCTCGGTCGGACCAGAGCGGGAACAAACTATTGTTTTACAAAATCCTTGGGAAAAATAAATTATGTTAGAACGTTATACACGCCCAGAAATGGGTAAAATTTGGTCAACTAAAAACAAGTATGCAGCCTGGTTAAAGGTAGAAATTGCTGCTACTAATGCATGGAGTGAAGTTGGTACGATACCTAAAAATGAGGCAACTAAAATTGCTCAAAATGCTAATTTTACTGTTGAACGAGTGCATGAATTGGAACAAGTTACTCATCATGATGTGGTTGCCTTTACGCGGGCAGTTTCCGAGAGTCTTGGACCAGAAAAAAAGTGGGTCCATTATGGGCTGACCTCTACTGATGTAGTAGATACGGCTCAAGGTTACCTTTTAAAACAAGCTGATGAATTGATCCGGCAAGATTTACTACTGTTACGGCAAACAATTGCCCAAAAAGCTATTAAATATAAAAATACAGTTGAAATGGGACGGACTCACGGGGTTCAGGCTGAGCCGACAACTTTTGGTTTAAAATTAGCACGGTGGTATGCTGAAATTAACCGAGATATTGAACGTTTTGAACATGCTGCCCATGGCGTTGAATCGGGGAAAATTTCTGGTGCAGTTGGTACTTTTGCTAATGTTTTACCTGCGGTTGAGACCAGTGTTTTAAAACAGTTAGATTTGACGCAGCAACCAATTACAAGCCAAATTTTACCACGTGACTTACATGCAGAATATATTGCAACGTTGGCCTTGATTGCAACTAGTATTGAAAATTGGGCCACGGAAATACGCGGTTTACAAAGATCAGAAATTCATGAAGTTGAAGAACATTTTCGTGCTGGTCAAAAGGGGTCTTCGGCGATGCCACATAAACGTAATCCGATTGGTTCAGAAAATCTATGTGGGATGGCTCGAGTTTTAAGAGGGCAAATGCTTACTGCTTACGAAGATGTTGCTCTTTGGCATGAACGTGATATCTCCCATTCTAGTGCTGAGCGAATTATTTTACCTGATGCAACAAGTGGCATTGACTATATGCTAACTAGATTCAATCGTATCTTAACTAACCTGGATGTTTTTCCCAACACTATGCGTCAGAATATGGATAAAACTTATGGCTTGATATATTCTCAAAGATTATTACTTAAATTAATTGATGAAGCAGGATTATCACGTGAAACAGCTTATGACATGGTGCAAAAATTGACGGCTAAGTCTTGGGATAAAGGTCTTTCATTTAAAAAGCTAGTTGAAGATAGTCAAATTATGAATTATCTTTCACAAGAAGACGTGAACGATGCGTTTGATTATCATTATCATTTACGTCATGTCGATGAAATTTTTCAAAAGCTGGGACTGGATAAATAGTAATTAACTAAACAAGTACCTTAACTTAGTTTATTTGCTGTAGCTATTAGACGATAACTAAAAATATTAAATGGATTCCTAAATTATTAAATTTAGGAATCCATTTTTGTATAAGTATTTATTATTTCATTAATTTTAGGAAAAAATAAGTGCAACGTGTCAAAAATTTCCAATTAAAGTGGAACTAATAAACCCTTTTTTTAATGTAAGCGCTGACGTATTATGAAAATTGAGGTGAGGAATATGAAAGACCGACAGTTATTAGTAATAAGTAAACTGCTTGATACAGAATATTTAGCAATTAATAAATTGAGTCATGTCTTAAAGGTTTCAGCTAGAACTATCAGAAATGATGTTGATGAAATTAATCAGTATCTAAGTAAATTGGCAATCCCCCTAATTTCTAATAAGCGTGGTCAGCTATATTTTAACCTTGATTCCAAAGAAAAAGAGTATTTATTCCATCATTTAGAAATTGGCACTGATCCATTTTTAGATCCCAAAAAACGGCAGTTGGACATCATTGTTAGTTTTCTTAAGGCGCCGCAGCAGGTAAAAATATATGAAGAGCAAGAGAAGTTGCATGTCAGTAAAAGTACGATGGACAAGGATATGAGACAAGTCAGAGAATTTCTT
Organism: Lactobacillus sp. ESL0230; assembly: GCF_003692805.1. NCBI lineage: Bacteria > Bacillati > Bacillota > Bacilli > Lactobacillales > Lactobacillaceae > Lactobacillus > Lactobacillus sp. ESL0230. The sequence goes on along the minus strand of NZ_REHI01000008.1, from coordinate 299,795 downwards.
GCCCAATATTCCTTGACTATAAGCACACAGCAAGGAGCTAAAATTGAAGGCGCCGAAAGAAATATTAGAACAATGATTCAACAATTAGTTATTGAAAATATTGATATTTCAAAACTAACTAAAGAAAGTAACATTGAGGGAAGTGATAGTTATCAGATTATAGCAGGCTATTTAAACCTGCAAATTTTGCGCGAAACTAACCAAGTTGCTAAGCAATTAATACATGGTGGTCGCTATGAAGGCGTATCCGCAAGAGAAGCAGAAATTTCTATTTTAATGACAATTTGGATTAAGCGTGTGCAAGAAAAGCAATATATAGATGATAGTCAAGCTTTTAACTGGGAAGTAAAGGATACAAAGTTTTTGCAATCTCTCGAATATTTGCAAAAAAAGTTTAACTTAATTGTTCCTAAAAATGAATTAAGTTATATGGTTTTTCTACTTAAAACCTTTTTGGGGGAAAAGGAAGTCCGCCTTGATAAATGGAATGAATCAGAATTACTCACATTACGTATAATCGATTACATGAGCGATGTGGAAAACATAAATTACAATGAGTCGGAACAACTATATGAACAATTAAACTATCACATTTCTGCGTTCTTGCAAAGGCAAGACAATCACATTGAAATTTTCAATCCACTGACAGAGATGTTAAAAACAAGTTATTCCATGATTTATCAAGATGTGGCTAATTTTTTTAGAACTAACTATAACAAAAGTGTTTCAGAAGGCGAAAAGGCTTACATTACGGTATATTTCAGCACATATTATGAAGAAAAGAGTAAGGACCAGGATTTTTATTATATTGCCGTTCTATGCAATTATGGTGAGGCTACTGGTCAATTACTGGCGGCTAATATTGTTAGAAATATGAATGTTGAGGTGGTTGCAGTTTTAGGGCTACAAGATATTAATTCACTCAAAAAGTTGAATATTGATTTTGTTGTTAAAACCATTGATGAGCCGACTAATTCTGTGCCTAGTTTTAAAATGCCGCCACTACCTAGTCAACATGATTACCAAGAGTTAAAGAAGTTCCTGGTTCAAAGGAATATTAAGCAACACACGTCTTTGCTGAGACAGAATAATAATTCTACTGGTAATTTAATCAAAGACATTATTTCTTTAATTGAGTCACAAAGCCAACACGATGTTTCGGCACAGACAGTGGATCAATTGATTAATATACTTGCAAAGTATCAAATTAAAATAAAAGAAAGTGAGGTGAAGCCGATGCTACAAGACTTACTAACTGAAGAAAAAATACAAATCCATATTAAAGCTATTAATTGGCGTGAAGCAATCGAAAAGACTAGTCAGCCTCTTTTAAATAGCCATTCTATTAGTTATCAATATATTGCTGCAATGGAAGAATCGGTTGAAAAATTTGGATCCTATATTGTTATTGGCCCAGGAATTGCATTGGCTCATGCTAGACCAGAAGATGGAGTTTCAAAATTAGATGTTAGTGTTGCATCGTTGGAAAAACCAATCGATTTTGGCAATGAAGTTAATGATCCGGTAAAGATAGTTTTTGTATTATCAGCAATTGATAGTTATTCGCATTTAAATATTTTAAAAGCAATTGTGAATTTAATTAATAAACCAAATAAAATTGAAGAATTATTTGATAAGAATGATAAGCAAAGTTTTAAAGAAACTTTATTAGGAGTAACAAAATAACCAGGGAGGTAACAATTATGGCCAAAGTTCCAAGTGTTTTCTTTATTTGTGGAAATGGATTAGGTTCAAGTTTAGCTTGTCAAATGGAAGCAGATGATGCCTTTAAAGAAGCGGGGATTGATGTCAATTCAAATCATGATTCAATATCAGCTGCACCCTCTTTAAATGCTGATGTAATTGTTTCTGCAAGTAATTTTAAGTCTCAATTTGACAATACACAAATTGATCCACATACGCAAATTGTTTATTTAGATAACATTGTTGATAAAGAAGAAATTAAGAAAAAAGTATTGCCGATTGTAAAGCAAATGGCAGGAAAATAAGTAACTAAGGAGTGAGAAAAATGACCGTTATTCAATGGATAATTGATAATATCCTAACACAGGCTGCAATTTTGATTTCTTTAATTGCAATGCTAGGATTGATTTTACAAGGAAAACAATTAGGCGCAGTGATTAGCGGAACTTTAAAGACCCTACTAGGATTTGAAGTTTTATCTGCTGGATCGGCAATAATTCAACAAAGCTTAGCTTATTTTGCGGTAATCTTCCATTATGGCTTTCATACTAAGGGAATAGTTCCCAGTATTGAAGCAATTAATGGTCAGGCAATGAATAAGTTGGGACTTGGTAATAGTATTGCCTTGACTCTTTTAGGAATTTTTATAGTTAATATTTTAATCGCTCGCTTTACCAAATGGAAATATGTGTTTTTAACAGGACAGGCTTTACTCTGGATGGCAACGATGACAGTAATTGGTGGTCATTTTGCGGGGTTAAAAGGGTTCCCGTTAATATTAATCGGTAGCATTGTTGGTGGAGTTTTTGCAATAGCAATGCCAGCTTTAGCGCAACCAATTGTGCGCAAAATTACAGGTAATAACTCTGTTGCTTTAGGTCATTTTTGTACAATCGGTTATTTGGTAGAAGCCGGCGTTGCTTGGCTAGTTAGAGATCGTAAAGTTGATCAGCAAGTTACAAATATTAAGGAAAGAACTGATTCCTGGGAGCATGTCAAATTACCTAAAAGTATGTCATTTTTACAAGACAATTCGCTTTCAATCATGGTTGTAATGATTCCATTGTATGTTATTACAGCGGCTTTTGCAGGCCCGTATTGGTCACTTAAAGCTGCGGGTGGAGTAGCCGGGGGAGTCAACTATATTATTTATGCCTTTTTGCAAGCAATTCAATTTACTGTAGGCGTATATGTAATGCTATCTGGTGTTCGACTGATGTTAGGTGAAATTGTACCAGCATTTCGTGGCATTGCAATGAAAATTGTACCCAATTCAATTCCGGCTTTAGATTGTCCAGTACTGTTTCCATATTCACCTAATGCAGTAATTATCGGTTTTATTACTACTACAATTGGTACTGTAATTGGTATGTTTTTATCACCTCTAGCAGGATTAGCCGTAATCTTACCAGGAATGACTACAAACTTCTTTGCAGGTGGTACTGCTGGTATTTTTGGTAATGCAGTAGGTGGGAAGCGAGGAGCTATTATTGGTGGAATTGTTCATGGCTTATTTATCACGCTTCTGCCAGCTTTATTAGTAGGAGCTCTATCTTCATTTGGCTTTGTTAATGCAACAGCAACAGATGTGGATACGATTGTTGCGGCATTACTGTATCTTTGGGTAATTACTCCTGCATTTCACGTATTTGGCTAATTAATGGGGGTAACTAAAAATGTCGTTTTGGTCAAAAATTTTTAAAGCGAATGATTTAGTGCATAACACTAAAACAGAAGAACAAAAAAATGAAGTAAATCTTTCTGAGGAAGAAAGGCAAAAAATTGAGGCTAAAATAAAACAACTGTCTAGTCAAATAAGTACGGCAAAAACAGCTTCACCAGATTCAAATAAACAAAATGCTGATTTATTAACAGAACTAGGTCAAAATTATCAAAAACTAAATAATATTGATTCAGCAATTAAAGCTTATGAAGATAGCTTAAAATGTAATGAAGATTTTGGTCCAGCTTTTGACGGCTTGCTGAGCCTATACGATGAAAAGCGCAAAGTAGCAGCTTATAAAAAAGATAATGAAGAAATTCAAAAATGGTTGAATAAAAGTGATGAATTAACGGCATTATCAAAGAAAATAATGCGTTCAAGGTAATAAAATATTTGATTAATTATAAGAGGATAAAGATGACTTATAAAACTTTAAATGAAGTATTAAAAGAAGCACAAGAATTAAATTTTACAGTTGGTGCATTTAATGCACATAATCTTGAAATGATGCCAGCAATGATTGAAGCTGCTCATGAAGTAGGTGTGCCAATTATTATTCAAACTTCGGTCAGTACAGCCAATACAGAAGGAATGGCGAACTTTGTTGCTGTCTGTAAGAGTATGGCAGAAAAACAGGCAGTTGATGTAGTTCTTCATCTGGATCATGCCCGTAATATCAAAGATATTGAGGAGGCTATTGCAGCAGGTTATAGTTCAGTGATGTTTGACGGTTCAGCACTCCCACTTAAGGAAAATATTGAAAAAACTAAACGAGTAGTTGAATATGCACATCATCGTGGTGTATCGGTTGAAGGTGAAATTGGTACAATTGGTGGTACCGAAGAAGGGTATACTGTTGAAGAAGGTAGCTACACTCGACCAGAAGATGCACTTAAGTTTTTAAAAGAGTGTGATGTTGATGCTTTGGCTGTTGGAGTTGGTACACACCATGGACAATTCCAATCAAAGACAAAATTGAATTTTCCTTTAATCGAAACATTGCATGATAAACTTGACAAACCAATGGTAATCCATGGCGGAACGGGTGTTAAGGAAGAAGATTACCACCGCTTAACTGAAAATAGTGTTCGCAAGTTTAATGTTGGTACAGAATTATTGGTTGCATGGACTGAAACAGCTAAAGAAAAATTTGGTGGAACAGAAGTTAATAATTCGCTCCGTAACAATATTATTCCATGTAATGAAGAGGTAAAAAAGATTATTAAACATAAGCTTAGCTTATTTATGAATGCAAAATAAGGAGACTTTTTTGAAACAGACAATGTTGCTACTGGCAGGTAGTCCAGGTACAGGGAAATCTTATTTAGGAAATATAATTTGTAAAGAAATTCCTGATTTTTTTAATAAAACTTCAATAGATTTTTTTAAAGAAAAGCTTTATGAAGAAAATGGGTTTGACAATATTAAGGAAAAAACTAACTTAGATAATTTAGCATATACCCTTTTTTATCAAAGTATTGAAAAATCAATGCAAAAAGGGCAATCGATTATTGCAGATTACCCTTTTTCTTATCGGCAATATGATACTTTAAAAATTTTGGCTGATAAGTATAAATTTCAAATAATAACAATTACTCTTATTTGTGATTTAGATATTTTATATCAGCGACAAAAAGAACGTGATCTAGATCCAGAACGCCCACTAGGATTTATAATGAATCATTATCATAAGGGTGATACTTTATCTGATCGAACAAAAATGGATATTCAAAAAACAAAAGCTGAATTTACAAAATTTAATGATCAACGGGGTTATGCCAAATTTAAATTGGGAAAAACTTTAGTTTTTGATGTATCGGATTTTACTCATGCAAATTATCCTGCTTTAATTAATAAAATTAAAAAATGGGTAGGATACAGCTAATTGGATTTAAATAAATGTAAGCCAATAAGTCAATTTCTAGTTAAGTTTTTGTACCGTATTAAAGCTAAATATATTAAAGGCGAGTGTATTAAGAACTCGCTTTTTATTTGTTTAAAAATATATTTTTAAGTTATGTATTAGTTAACTTTTGTCATTACGATTAGAGTAACAATGAAAACTATGACACTAAGAGCTAAAACACCGTATAAGGCGTAGGTAACGTTGATTACACCGGCAATAGAGGTAAATAAGGTAGTCATTAATGGACCAGCAATTGCTAAGATGGTGTTTAAAAGACCTGCTGAAGAAGCTAAAATTTTGCGATCTACGGAGATAACCAACCATTGCATTAACTTAGGACTGCTCGTACCAGCTAAGAAGCCAAGAGTGGTCATTAAGATAAGGCAAGCTATGATGCTCTTATTTAGAATTGCAATGGCCATAATAGCACTGTTAACGGTAGATAATAAAGATAACTGAAAAAGTGAAGTACTTTTAAGTAGCTTGGTGCCAACTGCACTGCCAAGAGCCAAACCGATTGCAGCAGTAGCACCTAAAATTGCGATGGTAAAACTATAGCTGCCGATAAGCATGCTTTTATTGCCGGCAATAACGATTGAAATTAATGGCTCAACAGAGCTGAGCAAACCATTAAGCATAGCTACAACTAAAACAATTGTTAAGAGTCCGTGGGCTTGCCGTACTTGCTTGAGTGATGAACCAATCGTGGCAAAAAAGCTTTGGTCATTGACCTCTTCTTTCTGGTCAGGCTGCTGCTTGCGAACATTTGCACTAATGTTGGCATAGAGTAAGCCGGCTGCTAAAAAAGTTAGGGCATTGACCACGGCTAGTTCTGAATATGACATGAAGAGCAGGAGCCCGGAACCGACAAACTGGGCGACTAGTGTAATTAGTTGTGATACGCCGCCTGTAAAACCCTGGGCTTCGGCCATTTCATTTTCACCGACGAGGCCAACGATTAGAGGCGTTTGTAAACCGCTAGAGTACATGCCGGATAGATCAGATACAAAGTTGAGCCCGATAACCATTAAAACTAGGTTCCAGCCTACAATATTGGTGACGAAGAGCAGGGCCACCAGTATGTACAAAGCAAAGCGAAAGATTGCAAGCCAGACAATTATGCGGTATTTATTTTGCGTCCGATCCGCCAGGTAACCACTGAGACTTTGAATTAAGTCTGGTAGTGACTCGGTAATAGCAATCAAAGATAAGGCCAAGGAATAATTTTTTAACTTACTGGCATAAGTCATGAGGGCCAGGTAGAAAAGGATGTTGCCTGCACCAGATAACCAGCTGGCAAGAGTAAATTTTCTATAGTTTTTATTCTTTAAAAAGATGTTCATAATATTTGCCTCTCATTTCTTAATTTGATGATACTTTTATTATAAATAGGCTATAATTTCAAATATAAAAATGTCGTATTCGAAATTTTTAGGCTAAATTAAGAAAGAGGCAAGTGAATCCGAACAAATATAATATTAATACTGATTGGGAAAAATAAATTCAGGCGTAATAAAAATTAAAAATATAGTATTGCAAGTAACAGGAATGGAGAAAATTATGACTATTGGTAGCTTATTAAGAAAATTTCGACTGAATAAAGAAAAAACTCAACGAGAGTGGATTGGGGATATTGTAAGTCCTTCCTATTACTCTAAGGTAGAAAAAGATATTCATCGTATTTCTGCAGAAGATTTAATAAGTTTACTGAGTTATAATTCTGTCTCTTTACTTGATTTTTTTGGTGAACTAAATAATTCTAAACAATCAAAATATAATCAAGAACGTGAATTAATGACGGTGATTAACGATGCCTATTATCGGAATTCAAAAAACGAATTGGTGAAGTTAAAAAAATTTGTTGATAAAAGTGATTTGCCAAATAAGGAGACTGACTTACTTTATCTGGATGCTTATATTGCTAATGTAAATAATGAAGATTTAAATGATACAGAAAAAAAGGCTCTAAAAGATGAAATATTTAGTAGACCTAATTTTGATAAGTCTAAGTTAGTGCTGTATTGCAATTTTATGATGTTCTATGATCTTGAAAGTAATATGTTAATTACTAGAAGGATAATTAAGCAATTCCAAGGATCCAATGATGTGAAGACGTTGGCAATGGTTCTAACTGTTATTGGTAATTTATTAATTCAGTGTATTGAAGAGAATGAATATGATGCAACACACTTTTTAATTATAGCTGCAGATCAAATCGATACTAAACCTGAATTGTTTTTTTATAAAAATGTTATTTTACTACTTAAAAATATGGTTAAGTATCATTACGAATCTAAAAACGAGTATTTGAAAATTTGCCAAATAGCAATTGAGAATTTTTCTTTATTGGGTATGCCTGAGTATGGCAAAGAATTAGAACGATTTTTTAAAAAACAAAATGGTTAATTATTAGCGGGTTATCTTTCTTGGCAGAATCTTTTCAATTACTTGTGAAAAAATTCTAACTATGATATTTACTTATTAAAATTGACCGCTTACTTAGATAAAGGAACCACTTGCACCATGTTGCTGGCTTTTACGTTTAAATTAGGGTTTAATTAAAATTACCAATTGAGAGGTAGGTGAGAGTTTTGAAAGTTAAAATTGATTTGAATGCGGATACTGCTGAAACAATGGTTACTATTCAGGCACCAGAATTAACAGCCGAAGTAGAAGAAATCTATCGGCAACTGCAAGAACTAAGCGAACGACCCAATCAACTAGAATGTTACAAAAATGAGCTGACATACTATTTAAATTTAGATGATATTCTCTTTTTGGAAACGGAAGGTCGTCAAGTAGTTGCGCATACAAAAGGTAATTCTTTTAGCGTTAATTATAAATTATATGAATTAGAGAAATTGCTTAGCTGGCAGTTTATGCGTGTTTCTAAATCGACTATTTTAAATTTAAAACAGGTTTATGCATTGACTAGATCAATTTCTAATTGCCAAGTACATTTTCGAGATTCTTACAAAGTTGTTTACGTTTCGCGCCGTTATTATCATAATTTGAGTGATAAATTAAATGAGAGAAGGTCCTTATCATGAGAAAACAAAAGATTAAAGAAATTTTGTGGGGCATTGGTTTAGTGGCAGCAGCCGTTTTCTTAATTCTTAATCAATTACAGCTTTTATCTTTTCATTTAGGCTTGGCCACTATTTTTTGGACAGTAATTTTTGCAGTAAGCTTAATCAATAGCCTCGTTAATCATAATTTGTTTGGTACAGTATTTTCAGTCGCCTTTTTATTGATTGTTTATGCTGAACCACTACACATCACTAGTATTGTTCCGTGGACGTTACTTTTAGCAACTTGTTTAGTGTATGCGGGATTACATTTGATTTTTGCAAAAAGCTGGCATCACTATCACACATCTTATTTTTTCAATAAGCGTCAAAGCAGAGGTTGGACGGAGGGCGAATTCACCTCTACCAAAAGTGATTTTGGTGATGACAACAGTGAAAATGATGAACGTCATATCGTGATTAACCAAAAATTATCGGAAATTTCGCGCTACGTTCATTCACAAAACTTAGAAACGGTCACTATTAATTCAACAATGGGTACAACTAGTGTTTATCTAGATTCTGCTAAACCGGCTGGCGATACGGTGATAATTAATGTCAATGCTTTAATGAGTGAGGTTGCAATCTACTTGCCATTGTCATGGCAACTTAAGGACAATTTAGCTACTATTTTGGGTGAAGTAGAAATTAATGGTACAGCAAAAGGCAATGGTCCAACGGTAATTCTGCGAGGATCAAGTAGATTTGTCTCAATTTCGATTAATTATATTTAAAAGAGCCGTAACAATGCACCTAGCCGTATTAAAAACCTCCTAGTATTGAAAAAATTTGAAGCAAAGTAAAGACTACTCTTATGAAGTATATTTAAAGAAGTAAAAAAGACAGTACTGAAGATAGTACTGCCTTTTTTGAAGTTAGCTAAGACTTTAAATAACGAGGAAGAAGCTAACTGTTCTTATTGTCGCTGCCAATTGGTGGTAAGCATTGCTGCAACCGTTTTTTTAATATCTTTACTTTGGGAAATCATTGAAATGACCGCTGCGCCAGCTACATTAGTTTGGGCAATTGCTGGTAAATCTGTAACCTTAATGCCACCAATTGCAACGATTGGTCTACGAGTGCGCTTGACTAGTTTAGCTAAACCAGTAAGACCTATTTCTGGATCAGCATCGTCTTTTGATTGTGTGGTAAAAATTGGACCACTGCCATAATAATCAATGCCAGCAATAAGGTCGCCTTTGGCAATTTCTGTCATAGTAGAACACGAGTAGCCCACAATCATCTGGCCGGCTACTTCATTTATTACCTGGGCAATATCTTCATCATCTTGACCAACATGGATTCCTTCAGCGTGAACTTTTTTGGCTAAAGCAACATCGTCATCGATAAAAAATGGCACATCATATTTTTGACAAAGCTGATGTAGTTCTTCAGCCATTGATAAGCGGTCACTTTGTTTCAAAGTTGATTTAGGACCCTTATCACGGAATTGATAAGCAGTAATGCCAGCTTTGAGAGCTTCTTCTACTAATTCTGGTAGACTTTTGTTTGCGGGCAGGTCTTGTGTTCCACAGACAAAATATGCGGTTAACTGTGTGGAATCAAATTTTTGCATAATTTCTCCTAGTTTATTTTTACCCAATGATTAAGTGGTCCGTGACCATGGCCAACTTGGATGGTTTCTGCGATAGCTTTGGCTACGTATTGTTTACCAAGTTTAATTGCAGCACTTAAAGTTTGACCGTGAGCGAGCTGAGCTGTAATTGTTGCAGCTAAAGTGTCACCGGTGCCATGAGTTCTTTTGGTGTGGGTACGTGGACTGCTAATCCAAAAATCGGTACCATCGGCTAAGAGGGCATAGTCGCGTACTAGTTCATTTTCAGCATGACCACCTTTGATTAGAATATTTTTCACACCCATCTCTTGTAAGGCATGAGCTAATGCGGGATACTGTTTTTCGCTGCTTGCCTTAATTCCCGTCAGTACTTCAGCTTCGGGCAAGTTGGGTGTTACTAAATCTGCAAGTGGTAAAAGTTCCTCTTTGACAGTTTTAACAGCATCCTTACTTAGCAGGGGTGCACCGCCTTTAGCTACCATTACGGGATCAATTGTAATGGGACCAAAATCATACTTTTTTAGGTTAAGAGCAACTTGATGCACGTGAGCTGCATCGCCAAGCATTCCTGTTTTGCAGGCACGGATCTTAAAATCAGCGGCAAGTGAAGTAAATTGTGCGTCAATTAGTTCTAATGGTATTAAAAAAGAGTCTTGTACACCAAGGGTATTTTGTGCGGTAACAGCTACCACCACTGCTGTACCAAAAACTTTTTGCATTTGAAAAGTCTTAAGATCGGCCATAATACCAGCACCACCACCAGAATCGGTTCCAGCGATTGTTAATACTTGGGGGAAAGAATTAATTTTTTCAGTCATAAAAAGCCGTCCTTTAGTCAAATTTTGCTATTTTTTCAATATCGGCAACTTGAACTTTAGCCAAGTAGTCTATCAGATGCATACCGAACGTGCCAGGGCCAATTTTTGGATGGTCTTTAGCTAGTAATTCGCCAGTAGCTGCAAATACCAAGGTGGCAGTTTGAGCTGCTTCAAATGGATCAGCCCCAACTGATGCAAAAGCTGCCACAATACTAGATAGTACATCACCTGAGCCAACATGGGCTTGAAATAGCGGGGTGCCGTTGTAAACATGTGCAATCTTCTTGCCATTGCTGATTGTGTCTGTTGCACCACTAGCAATAACAACACAGTCCAATTTTTGAGCCGTTTTTTGGGTGATTTGGTCAAGATTACCTGAACCCGAACCGGCATCAATTCCTCGGGCATTCCATTCAAAACCCCCTAAAGCTGCAATTTCGCCAGCATTACCACGGATTATGCTAACTGGAAATCTGTGGAGGAGGTCCTGCGCTGTTTGCAGACGATAATTAACCGCTCCTACAGCGACAGGGTCAAATACGATAGGCTTTTTATCTTGGGTAGCTAAAGCGCCTATTTTTTTCATTTGGGCAATTTGCAACTGGGTTAAGGTGCCGAGATTAAGGGTAACGCTTGAAGCCATCTTAACCATTTCTTCGGCTTCGGCAATTTCCTTACTCATAATTGGTGAAGCACCAATAGCATTTAAACTATTAGCAACATCTTGAACGGTGACAAAATTAGCAGCATTTAAAACAACCGGATTTTTTTCTCGTAATTCATTGAGAATATTTAACTTCATTTCAACCTCCAACAATTGCACTAGCCTACTTGCGTAAATAAAAAGCTTTGACACTATCATGTGTCAAAGCTTAACGGTTATTGACACGTTCCTACGCAAGAATTAGCTTACAGGTTCAAAGGGTCTAGAACGTAGTTCCATCTCAGCCGCGATGGGGGCTCCCCTCGTGTTATCGCTTTCTATTATAATGATTTTTTCTGTTTAATACAATTAAAAATAGGCATAAAATAAGAATAAAATTAATAAAGTAGAAAAGAGGCAAATTAATGAGTTTCACGCAGCAATTGCATAAAGTAGCACAAAATATATGGCAAAAAAGTCTGGTGCATCCTTTCATTACAGAATTACAAAGTGGCCAACTACCGTTAACAAAATTTCGGTTTTATTTACTGCAGGATCGATATTATTTAGTTGAATTTAGTAAGTTCCATCATCTATTAGCTGAACAAGCAGGTAATCCGCAAATCAAACAATTTTTATTGCAGAGTGAAGCAGATCTTAAGGCTTGCGAATGGTCTGTCCGCAGTGATTTTTTTACGGAATTAAAAATTACTCCAATGGAAATTAGACAAACAGCGGTTGCGCCTACGGCGTATAATTATGTCAATCATATGTATCTGACACTCGAACGTGATGGCTTTGCCCCAGCAATCGCTGCAATTGTTCCTTGTTATTGGTTGTATCAAGAAATTGGGCAAAAATTAGCTGAAGTTGGCTCACCCGTAGCACTCTATCAAACATGGATAGATACTTATGATAGTGACTGGTATAAGGTCAATGTGACACATATTTTGCAATTAATAAATATTTTGGCTAGTCAAGCCACCGCAACTGATCGTCAAATGATGCAAACAGCTTTTATTCGCAGTAGCTACTACGAATTACAGTTTTGGCAAATGGCTTACGCAAAAGAGCAGTGGAAATAAAATATGTGCATTATTTATAATAAATTTTGGCAACTCGTTCAATTAAATTAGTTCCATATTCAAATCCATCAGCTGAAATCTCTAGTGATTTTTGAGTATAGTTTTGTTTAAAGCTTAATTTTTTATTATTATCTAACCAAACAATATGACTAATTTTTTGATTATTTGGCCAATTATTAAAAACAAGTTGACGAGCTTTTTCACCGCCTAAAATAACATTACTATTACCAATATTACCAAGATTATCAACGAAGAGATAACGACCTTTGATAAAATCATGAATGTTTGATGTTGAAGGATATGTTGGGTATTCATAATTAGCAGTACCGTAAATTGCTTCGTGATTTATTTTCATCCAATGACTTACAATTTCAAGTAATGATTGGCAATGAACATTCAATGAACCATCAAATTCTGGTCCAACATTAATTAATAAATTTGCGCCAACTTTGCGTGTATGGCATATTTGTTCAATTAATTGCTTAGCTGAGATATAGTTGAGATCATTTTTAGCATTTCCCCAGTGTTTATTTAGAGTTAATGATGTTTCTGCCGCTAAATAACGATTATCTTGAACATGGTGAACTATTTTTGGATTACCGCGTTCAAAAGTTATGACATCAACTTTTTTTCCTTCACTTTGCCCTTGCCTTTCTAGTCCGGTATTATTGATAATAATTGCCTGTGGCTGTAATTCTCTGATTTCTTGATATAATGTTTCTTCTTGCCAATTTGCTTGTGGTTTATTCCAATTACCATCAAACCAGAAACCACCGATTTGTCCATAGTTAGTACAAATCAGCCTGATTAATTTACGTAATTCTATTAAATACTCACTGAAGTTTTCATGATATTTAGTATTATTCCAGTCATATGTAGCGTAATAAATAAATGGTGCTATACCTTGTTTATGGCATTCATCAGTAAAAATTTTAATAATATCTTTTTTAAATGGGGTGTGGACACAATCAAAAGAATTAATACCTTTTGTATCGAATAAGTAGAAACCATCATGATGTTTAGCTGTCAGTACAATATATTTAAAACCAGCTTTTTTTGCTAATTTAACTAAATCTGTAATATTTTTTTCAATTGGTTTAAATTCTTGAAATGCAGATTGATAATTTTTGATTTTTAGGATATTTTGAGACCATTCACCTTGAGAGAATTTCGAATATAGTCCCCAATGAATAAATAACCCAATTCCCATTTTTTCAAAATTTTTAATTTTGGTTTCTATATGCATTATTTTTCCTTTAGTCAACTTAAATTATTAAACTGCAGGATAGTTTACTTATTTACAAGTTCCTGTTTTAGTTTGATTAATTCTAAATTGGTTTTAATTAATTCTGTTGCAAAATCAAGGAAACTTTCAGCCGTAATCATTTGGTCTTCTGCATGCATGTATAAAGGATCTATTTTGTTTTCACCTGTTTTAGCAAAAGACGATAAAACTTTAAAGTGAGCTTCTTGAGCCTGTTTTAACTCATTTTTAGCTAAATCTAATAAAGGTTGTGGATTTTCATCGCTATGTCGCGATTTAGTAATTGCTTCCATAATATTAGATTTTGCCTGTCCCGAGTGACTAATAATTTCAAAACTAATTTCTTCTAAATTTTCCATAAATTACTTCCTGATTCTTTAATAACTGTCAATATCAACAAATTTAAATTTATCCCATGGTTTGATAAAGTCGATAAATTGTAAGTCACGAGTTAATATATGTGCAACTACATTTTTTAAATGATCCTGATTATTCATTTCTTGTTTTACAATATTTAATTCGCCTTTGTACTGTTTAAAGTCATTATTTCCAATCGTAATCATACCGCGCCGCAACTTATCGACTGGATTATTAATTGGTAAATCATATTGGTTATATTTTAGTTTGACAAAAGTAGAACGTATGGCATAACTGTTAATATCCCCACGATTAAAATGTAGGTTATTTAACACAATTTCTTTTTCCAATTCAGTTGCTGTTGAACTAAATTTAATAAAAAATTGGGGAATATTTGAATCTAATTTTGCTATTTTTTCTAATTCAGCATCACTTGCAAATGAATTACCTATAATAATATCATCAATTAATTGAGTATTAATTAAGTACTGTGCCTGTTGTTCAATTGGTAAGTCTCTATGAATTTCCAAAGTTGGTAATCCAGCATTGTAGGGATGAGGACCAATTTCAGCTGTTGGTGAGGAAATAAAAGCAGCTGTGCGTATTCCTAAATCATGATATTTTTTAGTTGTATGTAAGAAATATTTCGTGTCCAATCCGGTATAACGTTGTGGGTAAAAATTATGACAGCCAATAATTCTTTTTTTAACAGGGCTATAACTTATAATATTTGCTAAATTACCTGTGTCATTACTAATATTTACTTCTATTGTTAGCTTTTCGGGATTGTAAGTCATGACTGATTCAGGCATGCCATCAAAGTTTGAATCTAGTCGAACTATATCAGCACCTAATTCTTTAAAAAAAGAAAGGTCATTGTAGCTGACATTTAATTGGTCGAATAGCCCTGGATTAACATCTAAGCTAACCCACATTTTCTGTTTTTTAGCATGAGATAAAACTATTTTAAATCGATTTAGAATTTCACTGCAATCACCAGTCAATTCTAGTAGACTAGTAAAAATACGCTTGTATCCTAAAGTAGCAGCGCGATCAATATAATGAATGCAATCATCAACGTTACTTTTATTTGGGTAAACCGAGATTCCCTTCATTAATTTTCTCCTTGTTCTAATTTTAATTGATTATTGTCAAACATTTTAAAGAAGGGATAATAGATGACTAGTGAAATTAAAATATTAATAATACACAGAACGATTGCCCGCCAGTCAAATCCTGTAGCCATCCATGCACCGATTGGTCCAGGTAAAGTCCATGGTGCAACTGCAGTAGTATAAGCAACTAAGTGAAGTTTCATTGCTACATAGGTTACAGCTGCCATTGCTGTAGGTGCTAAAACAAATGGAATTGCAAAATAGGGATTCATAATAATAGGGATGCCAAATATTAGGGGCTCATTAATATTAAAAATTGAAGGAACAATGGTCACTGCCCCCATTGTTTTACTAAATTTTGATTTACCAAATAAAAGTAAGAGTATGGCTAATGACAGTGTTGCCCCTGCTCCGCCAACCCAGACAAACCACTGGAAAAATTGTTCAGTCATAAAGTGTACTGGCGCCTGGTTATGAGCAACTGCAGTTACGTTAGCATTAAGGTTCGCATACCAATATGGATAAAGAATCGGTGTAGCGATAACCATTCCGTGTACACCAAAAAGCCAAA
Organism: Lactobacillus sp. ESL0230; assembly: GCF_003692805.1. Classification (NCBI taxonomy): domain Bacteria; kingdom Bacillati; phylum Bacillota; class Bacilli; order Lactobacillales; family Lactobacillaceae; genus Lactobacillus; species Lactobacillus sp. ESL0230. Next base: position 283,965 of record NZ_REHI01000008.1, on the reverse strand, counting down.
TTAAAGTTATCAAAAGAACCGGAACAATGGCTGATAAGAAAGTATCCCGACCAAAATAGCCAATTGGGGAAAAGATCCAAGTCAAAATGCCATTGATATCTAATTTAAAGATTTCTTTGAGAACAAATGAAATAACTATGATTACAATGCCTGGGAATAATGCACTAAAGGATTTTCCCACAGCTGCTGGTACACCATCTGGCATGGTAATCACTAAATTTTTTTCATTAAAAAAGCGGACAATTTCAACAGTAAAAATTGCGCAAAGTATAGCAGTAAATAACCCTTGTGCGCCCATGTTTGCAATTGATACATAAGTACCTGGAGCTATTCCACCCTTAGGCTTATCCAAAACAAGAGGTTGAATTGCTAGGATGAAAAAGGACATTTCAGCCAGTACTCCAGTAGAGATTGGATCAATTTTATAGTATTTAGATAAATGTGCTGTAATAGAAAAAACACAATAAATAGCCATCAAATTAATTGAGTAGTACATTGGTACTGACAAAATTGAGGAATATGGTTGAATGAAAGTTTTCCAGGAATCAATAGGTAAGTTAAGTAGTATTGTAAAAAATGAACCAATGATTGAAACAGGAATGATGACGGACATACCGTCTCTAATAGCAGTCAAATAACGATTATTTGCTATACTTCCCATTTTTTCTGAAATAGAATCAAAATTCATTATTCTGTCTCCTTAGCAATTAAATCATATAATTTACCTACTCTCGCAGGGTTATACATGGTCATAGGAATTAGAATGAATTTGGTATGATGGCGCTCTGCCTCTGCTTCAAAATCCTTCTTTTTAAAAGATACTTGTGGAGCCAGTAGTATAAATTGATAATCTGTACTATTTAAGTTATCAGTAACTTTGTCAATACTAGTTTCTTGAACATTCCATTTTTGATTGTGTTTAGCTGCCTCTTTGGTTAAAGTAGTTGCAAGAAGTGATGAGCTCATTCCGCCACCACAAGCTAATAAAATATTCATAATTTTTCCTCCTTTTAAATAAAATGAATCGTTTCAAATTACAATCAAATTATAAGCGCTTGCTTCTATAAAAGCAAGCGCTTTCTAAGTGTGTTTAAAAAAATTGTTACAATAAACTATTTGATAGTCCTTATTAGTAGTCAGGCTTTCTAGACGGTTTATTAATAACTTACCCGCTGTTACCCCTATTTTTTCAACTGGTTGTTCGATTGAATTTACATCTGGATAAAAGATGTCATTAACAAAAAAATGATCATAGACTAGGAATTCAATTTTTGGTTGCTTCTTAATTTTGAGATAAGCTTTCATAGCTCCTAAAGACATATAGTAATTAATAATAAATATTGCGTCTAAGTTAACCGTGTTTATTAGTTGAGTAAAGCCTTCGTAGCCTGACTGAATTGTATAATCTCCTTGCCAAATATATTCAGATTTAATTGTTATACCATTTTGTTTTAACGCACTCTCGTATCCTCTTTGCCTTTTTTGTGAAATATAATTTTTGGGTGATCCAGCAATGATACCAATATTCTTATAACCCTTGTTAATCAGGTAGTTTACGCCAGTCTTAGAAGAATCATAATTATTAACTACAACTACATCGGAATTAATTCCTTGAATTGGAGCATCAATAGCAACAATTGGAATATTATTTTCAACAACCTTTTGAAGCATGGGAGTAGAGTGGTCTTGATGAAAAACTATTATTGCATCAATAGAGCGGTTGAGTAGAAAATCTATTTTTTGCTCAAAACGTTCTTTATCATCATGATAGTCACAAACAATAATACTATAACCAAATTTTTCAACATAAGTTTCGATTGCAGAAACAATCGACATTGAGAAAAAATCAGTTAACTGATTTATTACAATACCAATTGACATTGTTTTATTTTTTTTAAGGCCACTAGCAATGATGTTTTGATGATAATTTAATTGCTTCATTGCTTTCTTTATTCGTTTAGAAGTGCTCTCTCGCTGCTGTTTGCCATTTAAGTAATTTGAAACAGACCCAATTGAGACTCCTGCTAAAGCTGCAACATCTTTTATTGTAGACATTATAAATCCTTCTTTGGAGATACATAATAAAAATACCCGAATATTTAAATGCAGGTATTATTTTAATATACAGAATTTTTTAAAATTAAACTTTATTTTAACTTATTGAGCCGCAAGTCGTTTTTCATGCCGAGCCAAAATCATATCAACAATTGCTTGGGCGACATTAAGGTTTTTTAATAATGGTCCATGAGAATAAGTACCAATAAAGTTATGATAACGTAGCCCTTCGACTTTATCTTGGGGGTTATTACCATAACCTTCAATCATTTTGCCTAAAGGATGCAGTTTTTCTTTATCATCAAAATATGTTTGTCCTGAATGGTTTTCAAAGGCACTAACTTCACCCCAGTCGCTCAGATACCTAGTATCACCAATCATTCGCTTATCTGACTTAAAAACGGTGTGGAAGGGTAAGATATCTAGTCCTTTAATTGTAATGCCAGAATTAGTTTTGTAATAAGTACCAACTAATTGATAGCCCCCACAAACACCTAACATTGGGCCGTCACTATTGATATAGTTGGTTAAAGTATCTTTATGACGTGGTAAGTCTTTGGCAACTACAGTTTGTTCAAAATCTTGGCCACCACCAAAAAAAACAAAGTCATAGTCAAAAGCGTCAAAGTTATCGTTTAAAGAAATATTATCTATTTGAGTTGTATAATTTTGTTTTTTTAGTAAATAGCGAATAATTTTGACATCACCAGAATCACCATAGGTATTCATTAGGTCTTCGTATAAGTATGCAATTTTAATTGATTTATCTGCCATTTTATCTCTACCTCTATTCTTTGGTTAAAGTATATCCTAAAGGTAAAGCGTGAGCAAAAGATAATTATTCAATATCTTCTTGGGCAGCGAAATGATTAATTGGACCATATTTTGAGCCAACTTCAATTGGATGAGCGATTGCTTCATAAGTAAAATCTTTAGCAATTTTAACACTGTCAATAATTGACATTTTTTTGGCAAGTTCAGCAGCAATAACTGCTGATAGGGTATCGCCTGTGCCGTTAATTCGTTCAGTATTAATAAACGGTTTAGTAAATTCATAAACCTGACCGTCAGCAGCCAGCAGTAGATCGGTTACTTGGGTTTGGTAAGGACTATCGTGGCGCCCCTTCATTAAAACATTCTTCGCTCCCATTGCTTGTAACATTTTTGCCCCCATCAGCACTTCTTCTTTTGAATCCAAAGAAAGCCCTGTTAATTTTTGTTGTTCATAAAAATTAGGTGTAATGATATCAGCAAGTGGTAGTAGTTCATCTAAGAAAGCTTGGTAAGCGTCATCGTCAAGCAGGGTATTGCCATGTTTAGTCATAATAACAGGATCAATGACAATCTTACCCATATCATATTTACGCAAGTTAGCTGCAACGCAAGTAATAATTTCTTTATTAGCCAGCATTCCAGTTTTAAGAGCTGAAATTGCAAAGTCATCATTTAGAACATCAAATTGCTTTTGAATAAATGAAATGGGCATTACTTCTTGGGCATAGATTCCCGTGGTGTTTCCAGCAACAGCGGCAGTTAAAAGCCCCATACCATATACTTTTCGGGCATAAAATGAATGTAAATCTGCAGTCATTCCAGCACTACCATCACTATCATTTCCTGCAATTGTCAGAGTAATAATTTCTTTTTTCATTATTATGTAATCCTCTTTTAAATAAAAGTTTTATGTTCACAGTATAACTTAAAAAATAAGGACAATGCTATAATTATTTCTTGTAAAAGCAAGGTGGGGTAGTAAAATTATGATGAACCGCTTTCTTATAGAAAGGACAATTTATGGCGAAAAATTACATTATGGCAATTGATGAAGGAACAACCTCAACGCGGGCAATGATTATTGACCATCAAGGTCGAAAAGTTGCTTCTTCACAAAAGGAATTTCCGCAATATTTTCCACAACCAGGTTGGGTTGAGCACAAAGCAGAGGAAATCTGGCATGCAGTTCAAACTACAATTGCTAATGCGATTATTAATTCAGGAATTCGTCCAGAACAGATTAAAGGTATTGGCATTACTAATCAAAGAGAAACAACGGTAATTTGGGATAAAAAGACTGGTAAACCAATTTATAATGCAATTGTGTGGCAATCTCGTCAGACAACTAAGTTGGCTGAAAAATTGAAAAATGCTGGGTATAGCAAATTAATCCATAAAAAAACCGGTCTAATTATTGATCCGTATTTTAGTGCTACCAAAATTCGTTGGATTTTAGATAATGTTGCAGGTGCACAGCAAAAAGCGGAACAGGGTGACTTGCTTTTTGGGACGATTGACAGTTGGTTGTTGTGGAAATTAACGGACGGTGCAGTTCATGTGACCGACTATACGAATGCTTCCAGAACAATGTTATTTAATATCCATGATTTAAAATGGGATGAAGATATACTTGAATTGTTAAATATTCCTAAAAAAATGTTGCCAGAGGTTAAATCTAATTCTGAAATATATGGTTACACTAATTCGTATACTTTTTTTGGTGGCAAAGTACCAATTTGTGGTATTGCTGGTGACCAGCAGGCGGCTCTTTTTGGTCAATTGGCTTTGAAAAAAGGAATGGTAAAAAACACTTATGGAACTGGTTCATTCATTGTAATGAATACTGGTGAAGAACCGACTGAATCGGATAATAATTTATTGACGACTATTGCTTATGGACTTAATGGTCAAATTAACTATGCTCTTGAAGGCTCTATTTTCGTTTCAGGGAGTGCTATTCAATGGTTGCGCGATTCAATGAAATTGGTTAAAACAGCAGCTGAATCTGAAACAGCAGCTAAGTTATCCAAATCTGAAAATGAAGTTTATGTTGTGCCAGCATTTACTGGCTTAGGTGCTCCATATTGGGATTCGGCAGCCCGTGGGGCAGTTTTTGGGGTTACACGTGGAACAAATCGTAATGATTTTATTAAGGCCACACTGCAGTCATTAGCCTATCAAACTAGAGATGTAGTTGATACAATGCAGAGAGATTCAGGAATCAAAATTCCAACTTTACGTGTAGATGGAGGCGCATCAAATAATGATTATCTTTTACAATTTCAAGCTGATTTATTAGGAATTAAAATTGAACGCGCTCAAACATTAGAAACAACTGCTTTAGGCGCAGCCTTTTTAGCAGGGCTGGCAGTAGGATATTGGAAAGATCTTGATGAATTAAAAGATATATTTGTTGTGGGCAAAACTTTTGAATGCCAAATGGTAGAGGAAGAACGCAACCGCTTGTATCAAGGATGGAAAAGGGCGGTTAAAGCTACGCAAGTTTTTGCTCATGGTGAAGAAGCATTGAACAAGTAGGAAAGAGTGAGTAAGTTGGCACACAAACGAATCATTAAATTAGATGGACCACTAAATTTTAGAGATATTGGTGGCTATCAAAATGAAAATGGACAAACAGTTAAATGGAATAAAATTTATCGCTCAGATTCGCTCAGCTCTTTAAGCGCAAGTGATCAAAAAAAATTAGCCCAATTGTGGATTACTACTGATTGTGATTTGCGTTCGCAATACGAAAAAAATACTGCGCCAGATATTTTATGGGCAAATGTCAAGTTGATTGATATCCCTGTATATGCTGAAGTCGGGGCCGATAAATCAAAGGAACATTATAATTCTCAGTTTTTGGGTCAACTACCCAGTCTAAATAACAATTTTATGGGTCGAATTTACCAGCAAACTTTACTTAATGCACATAGTCAGACGATGTTTGCTAAAGTATTTGCTGAACTTTTAACCTTACCCGAAGAGGAAGCCTTAGTATATCATTGCAGTGCTGGTAAAGATCGAACCGGTATGGTGTCAGTCTTAGTGTTAATGGCTTTGGGAATTGCGGATGACACAATTGCCCGCGATTATCTGTTAACTAACCAGCTTTACGATTTCGCGGTTTCGCGTCAGCTGCCCAGTAATGATGAGATTTCCCAAATGGTCGCTAAGATGAATGTAACTAAGGGGGAAGGAATTGCAATTAAAGGCATTACCGAAACCATTCGTCAGGGCTGGGGTGACTTTGCTACCTTTTTCAAAAAAGAATTAGGCTTTAGTATCATGGATTACCAGCAGTTACGAAAAATGTATTTAGTATAGAGTTAGTTTTAATATAAAAAAACTTCTAATATAAATTAGTGAAGTATACTGCAATTAAAACCAAATCTTGCTTAGCGCTGCAATTATGATTAATAAGAACAGAATTGTTAAGCAAATAATAATTGTGCTTAATGTCCTAGTATTTTGAAAAAAACTAGGCTGTGTAATTAAGCTAGTTTGTTTTTGAGGGGCAATTGTTTTATGACCTTTATCAGTTACTAGGGTTATTTTTCTTGTTTGCTTAGATTCCTGCTTGCCGGTAAGTTCTGCTGCCAATAGATTCTTGCTAGTCGCCTTTGCTTTGCCGATTAGTTCTCCTTGAGCCACTGTACGGTGAGCACCATAACCATATTTAGAAGTATTGAAATCAGAACAAGTAATTAGGGTAAGTAGTCGCTTTTTTTGTACATTATTTTCTACTTCGACTTGGGTTGGTTTAATAGTAAAAGATATGTTTTGAATACGATAAGCATAAATATGATGTAAGTCGGTCACGTAGACTATGTCGCCCGCTTTAGCGAGGTGTAAGTTGTCTAAAACAGCTCCACCATAAGTTCCCATATAGTGCCCAGCCAGAACGTAATTATTCTGTCCCCCCATAATTCGCTCAGGTAGACAAGTTACTACGCCATAAGCTAAATTTTGATTATGACTACCATAGCCTGCAAATAAAGGGGTATGGATGTTAACGGCCGGTATTGCAATTTGGCCAATGGCATATGCTTTTTTGTGTCTAGAAGTAAGTAAACGCTTAGTAGTAATTGATTCAGTCTTACTAGCATCATAAGTTGTTTTATGTTGTTTATTTTGATCTGCTTTTTTAGCTGTTAGCTTGGAACTGGCCTGTTCAGCATTTAATTGAACCAAGTATGAGTTTCCTAAACCAGAACCAAAAAAGATTAGAGCAACTCCTGAATAAAATAGTAGCCCACTAACTAATAAGCGGATGGAGGCCCATAGTTTATTTTTAGCTGAATAATTTTGCTTTTTTTTAGTCATATAATTATCCTTTTTTAAAAAATAAATTTCTTTGCATGTACTTTATATTAAAATAGATACTTTGACAAACTACAAGACTATAAGTAATTGCAATGCCAAAAATCAAAACTTTAAATAACAAATAATTGTTGAAATCGCTTTAACAATGATGTATAATCTTTTAAGTAAATAAGTGTGTTACTGATTCGATCAGGCATTAACCTATGAACAACAAGTTTTTCATGCTGCTCATAGGTTTTTTTATTGAAGTAGGAGTAAGCTGAGTGAAATTTATTAAAAATTTTAACAACAATGCTGCTTTAGTGTCAGATGAATTTGATGTTGATTGGGTAGTAATTGGTAATGGAATTGGTTTTGGCAAAAAGCCGGGCGATTTTGTTGATGAACAAAAAATAACGCGACGTTTTGTTGCTGTTGAAAAGAACATTAAAATGATTGATAGTGTTAAAGATATCGATTCGCGGACTTTGGCACTAACTACTGATGTTATCAATTTAGTATCAATCAAATTAAAAGTAAAATTTTCTGATTACCAATATTTAGTTTTAGCTGATCACATTGATTTTATGCTTAAAAGGACAGACGAAGGCTTTACTTTGGGTCCGGATACGCTCAGCTGGGAAATAAGGAAACTTTTTCCTAAAGAATATACTGTTGCAAAAGAGGCTTTAGCTTTAATTGAACAAAAAACTAACTCTTCTTTTCCTAAATCAGAAGTAGCCTATCTTGCTTATCACTTTATTAATGCCAGTTCTAAGCAGACGAGACTCCAAGATACTGTCAAAATTACTAAACTAATTAGTGGCGTAGTTGAAATAATTGAGTATCAATATGGTATGCAATTAGATACGGAGTCTTTCAATTTTAATCGCTTTATGACCCATTTACGTTCGTTTATGGTGCGTCACCTTTATCAAATTAATGATGAAGATAATGGTAGTGAATTAGATCAGTCTCTATTAGAATTGATGAAGGTAAAGTACAAAAAGTCATACGAAACAGTTTTGAAAATTGGCACTTATTTACTTAAACAGGCCGGTTGGAAATTACAACCTGATGATGAAGTTTATTTAACACTCCATGTTTGGCGGGTAACGCATCGACAAGGAGACAGTAAAGCTAAGGAATCAGAGTAATTTTAAATATTAGTTTGTACGGTGTGTTACTGTTTACAGGCATTAACCCGAGAACGTAAAGAAAAGTCTATTGCAATGATGCAAGGGGTCTTCTTTAGGTTTGCGGGTTTTTATTTTGTTGTTTTTATTAGGAGGATCAGATGGCTTACGAAGAATTAAGTCGAGAAATTATCGCCAATGTTGGTGGTAAAGATAATGTCGCTAGCGTGGTGCATTGTACGACACGTTTGCGTTTCAAATTGAAAGATGAGAAAAAGGCAAATGACGAAAAGATGAAAGCGACTGATGGAGTACTTTCATTAGTTAAATCTGGGGGGCAATACCAGGTAGTTATTGGTAATAATGTTGCCGATGTTTATGATACTTTAATTAAAGTCGGTGGCTTTAGCGATGGCGGTGCAGTTAGTGATGATTATGTTGATAACAGTAACATGAGCATCGCTGATCGTTTTATTGATTTGATTTCTGGTATCTTTAACCCTATTTTAGGACCACTTTGTGCAGCCGGAATGATTAAGGGTTTCAATGCAATGTTTTTGTCTTTTGGCTTAGTAACAGCCAATTCTGGGACTTACATGATCTTGAATGCCATTGGTGACAGTTTATTCTACTTCTTGCCAATCATTTTAGGTATTTCTGCAGCTAAAAAGTTTGGGATTAATGAGTATCTAGGAGCGACAATAGGAGCTGCTTTGTGTTACCCAACTATCGTAGCTATGGCTGGTAGTAAAACAGCACTCTTTACGGTTTTCAAGGGCACAATTTTGCAAGCTCCAGTCCACATGACTTTCCTTGGAATTCCTGTTATTTCGATGAATTATACTTCATCAGTTATCCCAATAATTTTAGCAATTTGGTTTGCTTCAAAAGTACAAAAAATTGCGCGTAAGATTATTCCTGATGTGGTTAAAACTTTCTTAGTACCATTTGTTGTTCTTTTGATTACTGTACCGGTTACTTTTTTAGTCATTGGACCAGTGGCTACGTGGGCAGGTAATGCAATTGCTGCAGTTATTAGTGCTATTTACAACTTTAGTCCAATTTTAGCTGGTATTTTAATGGGTGCTTTCTGGCAAGTCTTTGTAATCTTTGGTGTGCACTGGGGCTTTGTTGCGGTGATGATGACTAACATTGCCGCTATGGGCTTTGATCCAATTGTTGGTCTATCGCTGGCAGCTTCATTTGCGCAAACTGGTGTTGTTTTAGCAATGATTTTCCAAACTAAGAATGAAAAAACTCGTAGTATCGCTATTCCAGCTTTTGTATCTGGTATTTTTGGGGTAACTGAACCAGCTATTTATGGACTAACACTTCCACGTAAAAAGCCATTTATTATCAGTTGTATTGCCTCTGGTATTGGCGGTGGACTAATTGGTATGTTTGGTACAAAGCTCTATATCATGGCTGGAATGGGCATCTTCTCAATTCCAGGTGCAATTGGTAAAAATGGTGTTGATGGGACAGTTTACGGCTTAATGATTGCTATGGCTGTGGCAACTGTCTTAGGGTTCTTATTACAAATGCTCTTTGGAAAAAATAGTGTTGATGCTCCAAGTGATGGTCAAGCTGCAAACAATACTGATTTAGCAGCTTCAGCAGCTCAAACTGAACCAGTTGTCAAAACTAGCGCTACAGCGATGAACCAAGCTGAAACTTTAGTTGCGCCTTTAGCAGGTACAATTGTGCCGTTAAATGAAGTTAAGGATGAAGTTTTTGCTAGTGGTTCAATGGGTAAAGGAGTCGCTATTGAGCCTAAGGAAGGTAAAGTTTGTGCACCATTTGATTGTGAAGTAGCAATGGTGTTCCCAACCGGACATGCAATTGGTCTTAAATCAGCAAAAGGCGCTGAGGTAATGATTCATATTGGAATGGATACGGTTGAATTAGATGGAAAAGGTTTTAAAATATTAGTTAAGAAGGATCAAGCTGTTAAGGCAGGTGAACCTTTGATTGAATTTGATATGGCGGCAATTAAGAAGGCTGGCTATCCGGTAACAACACCAATTGTTGTTACTAATTCAAATAGCTATCAAGATGTTACAGTTCTAACTAGTGGTAATGTGACCTTTGGCGATCAACTACTAGATTTGAAATAATTAGTAAAGAAAGAAGTAAAAGAAGTATATGATGACTACAAATAATTTTCCTAAAGACTTTTTATGGGGCGGTGCTACTGCAGCTAACCAATTAGAAGGTGCTTATCAAGAAGACGGTAAAGGTCTATCCGTAGCTGATGTTTTACCTGGTGGTAAGGATCGAATGAAGATAATCGCTTCACCAGATTTTGACTTTTCAATTGATGCAAAGCAAGTCTATCCTAACCACATTGGTATAGATCATTACCATCATTTTAAAGAAGATATTGAATTGTTTGGTGAAATGGGCTTTAAGTGCTACCGTTTTTCAATTGCCTGGTCCCGAATTTTTCCTAATGGGGATGAAGAAACACCTAACGAAGCAGGTTTGAAGTTTTATGATGCCGTAATTGATGAATGTTTAAAGAATCATATTGAACCAGTTATTACTATTTCGCATTATGAAATGCCGCTACATTTAATTAAAGAATATGGTGGCTGGAAGAATAAGAAGTTAATTGGTTTCTTTGAAAACTTTGCTCGAACTGTTTTAACTCGTTATCAGGATAAAGTTAAATATTGGATGACTTTTAATGAAATCAACAGTGCAGCTCATTTTCCAATCATGAGTCAGGGCTTAACTGTAAGTAATGGTGCCTTAGATAAGAAGAACGTTTATCAAGCCTGGCACAATCAATTTGTTGCTAGCTCAAAAGCAGTTAAAATTGGTCATGAATTGGATCCAGAAATGAAAATAGGTTGCATGATTCTTTATGCGACAACTTATAGCTACGATTCAAATCCTAAGAACCAATTGGCTACTTTGCAAACTAATCAAGCTAATAATTTCTTCTGTGCTGATGTGCAAGTACGTGGCCATTACCCAGCATATACGAAGAGTTTGCTAGCCCGTCAAGGGGTTCAATTATCTGATATTGACTACACTGACGAGGAACTAGAATTATTAGCCAAATATCCAGTTGATTATATTGGCTTTAGCTACTACATGTCATCTGTTGTTGATGTAACACATGAAAATCAAGAAACGGCTAACGGCAACTTAATGGGTGGTGTTAAGAATCCATTCTTAGAGTCAAGCGACTGGGGTTGGCAGATTGACCCAGCTGGTTTAAGAATTGCGCTTAACCAATTATCTGATCGTTATGAAAAGCCATTATTTATTGTGGAAAATGGTTTAGGAGCAGTCGATAAACCTGATGAAAATCATTATGTAGCTGATGATTACCGCATTGATTATTTGCGTGAACACATCGAAGCTATTTCTGAAGCAATTGCTGATGGTGCTGATGTAATGGGTTATACCCCTTGGGGCTGTATTGACTTAGTCAGTGCTTCAACAGGTGAAATGTCCAAGCGTTATGGCTTTATCTATGTTGATGAAGATGATCAAGGTCAAGGAACGTTTAACCGTTTCAAGAAGAAGTCATTCGATTGGTATAAGCAAGTTATCTCCACTAATGGAGCAGATTTAAGCTAATAAATTTATAATTTAGGAGTAAGAAAATGAAACATAAATTGTCCCATTTTTTAGTACTATTAATTAGTGTAGTCAGTGCATTTTCATTTAGTGTACATCCAGTTAGCGCTAAAGGTAAAAGCAATAAGCCAGTAACAATTTATTTAACTCGTCATGGAGAAACTACTGCTAATGTGATGCATTTAGCGCAAGGTTGGAGCGACTTTACGTTAACTGAAAACGGCATTAAGGGTGCAGAATATCTAGGGAAGGGCTTAAAAGGTATTAAGTTTAGTGCTGCTTATTCGGGCGACTTATCTCGGCAAGAAAAAACGGCTAAAGGGGCCTTGAAATATTCTGGTAACAAAAAAGTGCAACTGAAAGTAGATTCACGTTTGCGTGAGTGTAATTATGGCAGTTACGAAGGTCGACCAGATATTGCTAAAAATGTACCGGAAATTGCAGAATATTTAGGTTATACTAGCCTTGAAGATTTTCAAGCAAAAACCGGTAAAATGTTGCAAAACAAGATGCAAGATGGTTATTATGGTTTAGATCAACAAAACAAGTTGAATACTAATCTTCCAGCGCAATATCGCGCAGAAAGCTCAGAGACGGTTGAAAAACGTATGACTGAAGTTTTGACCATGATTGCTAAGAAGCAACAGAAAAAAGGTGGCAATGTCTTGGTAGTTAGTTCAGGTATGTCCATTAACTTGTTCTTATCGACACAAAACTATCCAGAATATCAAGGAACTGGAATGGCCAATGATGCGGTTACTAAATTAGTTTATAAGGATGGCAAGTTTAAGCTTGCTGGTGAAATCGGCAGTTTGAAATACTTTGATGCTGGTAAAGCAGCAAGTAAGTAATACTAACTCTAATTATTTATCAATAAAAAGCGTGATATTTAAAATCACGCTTTTTTTTATTGAATAATTTTAGTAAGTAATTATTTGTATCAATCTTAATAATCACATATAAAATAAATTGAAATTCAGTTAAGTTTTTAATTATTAGAGGTTTCAGCGCAATATAAGGATTTAAGTGCAAAACTTCTAATCACTAAGTTGATATTATTTATTGTTGCTTTTAAGACTAAATAGGATAATTAAGACGAAGTTAATTGCTAGCATCAGTCCGGTCGTCCAAAAGACGGTTGCATAATTGAACACACCAGAAATTGCAGAACCCATTAGTGAACCGAAAACAGAACCAACTGCTTGGAAAGACTGATTATAACTAAAGATACGGCCAAAACTTTCAGCAGGTGTGTTTAAGGTTAAAACTGTCTGAGCGGCTGGTAGCATGGCTGCACTGGCGATTCCAAGCAAGAAGCGTAAACCAGCTAAAATCCAAGGTGAATGTGTAAGTGCCATAGGAATAAAAAGAATAGCACCAACAATTAACCCAATACGTAAAATCTTAAGTGGACCAATTTCATCCATTTTGTGGCCAATTTTAGATGCAGCTAATAGAGTACCAAGACCAGGAGTTGCAGCAACAATTCCAGCGACAAAAGCGATATTTTTACTGTTAGGCATCATTGATTTAACATAAAGCGAAACGATGGGATCAATTGACATATTAGCAGCTTGGACTAGTAAAGTGGTGACAAACATAGCAACAATTAATTTTACATGCGGTAGAGTATGCATAATTTCGCTCATTGGTTTCATTTCTGCTCGCGAAACGGGAGTAAAATCTTCTTTAACTAAAAAAGTTGATCCTAAGAAAACTAGTACCATCAAAAATCCTGTAATAAAGAAAGGAATTCGATAGCCCCAAGCACCTCCAAGCCAGTTACCAAAAAAGTTTGAGAGAACACCACCTAAAAGGGGTCCTACTAAGTTACCAGCGGTTCCAGCGGTCATCATCTGGCTCATAACCCAACCACTTTTTTGGTGTGGGGTTTCTCCAGCAATTAAAGCAGTTGCATTGTTAATATAACCTGAAAAAGCGCCCTGAATAAAACGCATTACAATAATGTAGATCGCGTTAGGTGCAAAACCGGTTGCTGAGATTGTTAAAGCCATTACCCCAGATGCCCGCATACACATTAATTTGCGGCCCTTACGATCAGCTAAATTTCCCCAATAAGGTGAAACTATTGCCTGGGCAATAAAAGTCATTGCAAAAGCTAGTCCGGAATAAAGGCTAACTTGTAATTTCGTGTAGTGACCTAAGTCAGCAATAAATAATGAGATAAAAGGCATTGTCATTGAATAGCCCATGCCGGTAATAAAGCAGCCTAACCACAAGGTATAAAAAGCTTTGTGCCAATTAGCTGGTAATTTAGTCGATTGTGTCAAAATTCCCTCATCTTTCTTTTTTAAATTTATTAAAAATTATCGTCTTTTTTATTCTAGCACAATAAATTTAATAAGAATTTACTAAACCATAAAAATTATACTTAAAACGTGTTAGGATAGTACTTTTGAAAGGAAGATTGTTCTATGGGTAAGCAGTCACATATTACTAGAAATGAGTACCGTAAAAAATACATGACAAATAATGAAAAAGCCGGTAGTTCTTCCCCAACGGTGCGCACATCTCAAACTGAAAAAGCGCGTACTAACTATCGTCATCTCAAATTGAATTTTTGGGAAATATTTTCTGATCGGCCTTATTTAGCAGTCACAGTTATAGTATTAGCGATTTTCTTTATAATGGCTAAATTATGGTTACTATTAGTTTTATTACTATTATTGGTGATAGTAGGTGTGTTGGTGATTGCGCGTAGCCATCATCCCAATCAAGTATTGAGTTTAGAATTTAAATTAAAAGCGCAACGAAAATTAAGTATGCTACGTTCGCTACAATTTGGTGGCTCAATTATTATGTTTTTAGCAACTTATATGAAAAAAGTTGTAACGGTTAATTTTTCAACTGCAGGCTCAACTGATGGGTTACAAGTAATTCAAGGAATTTTATCAAATCGTGCGGGTATTTATGGACAACAAGGGTCATATTTCTTAAGTTTACTTAATACTTTAACTGGGGGACAATTATGGGGGAAGTACCGCTATGCCACTAATAGTGCGCAAATGATGAATAGTAATGCAGGTCGTTTAATTATTATATGGGTTTTACTTTTAATGTTGGCACCAGCATTCTGTGTATTGGCTCAATTTTTTCGTGAACCACATGCTCGTAATGCCACTTTAGTTGCGTCATTGATTGCTACGGTGGATTTATTACTAACCCCTTATTTAATGCGTAAATGGATTGTGGCTTATGCGATGGAAAATAGATTAGCGCATGAGCAGGCGATGGCGGCTATCAGTATAGGACCTATGGCATATATTGCAATGTTATGTTCAATTTTAGTTTTAATGATTTCTATTTATCGGATAATTAAACAAGATAAATTTGACTGATATAAACCGTTTCCACTATGGAATGCGGTTTTATTTTTTTAAAACAATTAAGTATTAATTAAATATACTTATTGTAAGCGTTTGCTAATAAGAATCTTAAGAAGTATAATTTGTAGCATATACTGAAACCGTCATGCTTACAGAAAAGGAGAAAAGTAAATGAAAAAAGCAAAAATAATTACTTTAATTACGACCTTGGGGCTGTCCTTAGCAGGAGTAGCTACGGTTGCTGTGCACCCTGAACAAACTATTCAAGCGGCCGTAGAAGGTAATAAATACGGCCTTGGCAAACGCTATACCTTACCGCAAAATTTACGCGGGACATGGTATACCCAAGTTTCAAATATGTCACCAATGAAGATCACTAAGCATTCTTTTTCAAGACCTGGGACTAATGGCAAAAAGCTTTACGCCGTTGTCTATGTTGTTGGCAAAGTTAAGGGAACGAATAAATATCCTTGGCAAATGACAGGTAAGTTCGACAAGTATTATGAAAAAGTGATGAGAATTGAAAAAACACGCAAGATGCGGGGATTAAAGTGGACCGTGATTGGACCAGTGGATGACCATGCTCCCAAGATGGCCACAGCTTATACCATGCATGAAGAAAACATAGATGGGCAAACCGTTAAAGTTGTCTTTGAAGCAGATTATACAGGTAAAGTAGTCAATCAGTACTTTACAACGTTAGAATTAGCTCAAAAATATGGTAAGCAAAAATTCACTGATATGACTTATTTTAATTTAGACAAGTTACCACAATAATAATTCTTAAATAAAAGGTCTAAGTTCTCAAATTCGAGAACTTAGACTTTTTAGTATATTATTTTTTAGCGCGATAAAAGAAAATTTCACGTGCAGCAACTAGTGAACCAGATGATTGATAAATAAAAGGGAAAACCATATCTTTTTTGAGATATGGCTTTTGCTTAGCTGTAGTTAAGTATAGTACCAATTAAGAATTTTGAAAAATATTTCTTAAAATGAAACAAATAATTCAAGTTATGAAATACGTGTCTTCTTTTAAAGAAAGCGCATACAAAAAGTAGAAAAAATGTTATAAATAAACTTGTAAGCTAGCTACAAAAATAATACCGCTCCATATGGATATATGAACTAAAGGAGAAAACAAATGTCTAAAAATGATAAACGTTATTCGGTTGTGATTGCTGGTGGAGGAAGTACCTTCACACCTGGCTTTGTATTAAGTTTAATTGCTAATGAGGATAGGTTTCCATTAAGAAAACTGAAGTTTTATGATAATGATGCAGACAGACAAAAGAAAATTGGTGACGCGTGTGCAATTATTATGAAAGAGCGTGCACCAGAAATTGAGTTTTCATATACTACTGATCCAGAAGAGGCATTTACTGATGTTGATTTTGTAATGGGGTCAATCAGAGTAGGTAAATATGAAATGAGAGACCATGACGAAAAAATACCATTAAAATATGGAGTTAATGGTCAAGAAACAACAGGACCCGGTGGAATGGCATATGGTTTGAGATCAATTCCTGCAATTATACAGATTATTGATTGGATGGAAAAATATTCACCTAATGCTTGGATGATTAATTATTCTAATACAATTGCTATTGTTGCAGAGGCTTGTCGTAGATTTAGACCAAATTCAAGAGTCATTAACATTTGTGATATGCCAGTAGCAATTATGACTAGAATGGCACAAATTTGTGGATTAAATGATTACCATGATCTTGATGTTAATTACTACGGACTTAATCATTTTGGTTGGTGGAAAGAAGTTAGAGATAAAAATACAGGTAAAGATTTGACTCCACTATTAAAAGAACATCTTTCAAAAAATGGTTACTGGATTGGGGGTGAATTTGATAAAGATACAGAGGAAAGTTGGGCTGAAACTTTTAAGAAAGCTAAGGACTGTTTTGCCCTTGATCCTGAAGCATTACCAAATACATATTTGCAATATTACTATTATCCACAATATGAAGTTTCCAATGCAGATCCAAATCATACACGAACTGATGAAATTCGAGAATATCGTGAAAAATTGGTTTTTGAAGAATGTGCAAGAATTGTTAAAGCTGGTACAGCAAAAGGTAATTTATGGGAAGCAAGTGTTGAGCATTCAAATTATATTGTTGATATTTGTCATGCTATAGCTTATAACACCCATGAGAAATTTTTTGCTAATATTGCTAACAATGGTGCTATTTCTAATATTGATCCTGATTCAATTGTTGAGGTGCCTTGTTGGTTTGGTTCTGATGGTGTTCAAGCAATGGCAACTGGTGAAGCTGGAGTATTTGAGCGTGGAATGATTATGGAACAACAAACATGTGAAAAACTAGTTGTTGATGCCTATGAACAAAAGTCATATACCAAGATGTGGCAAGCTTTTGCACTTAATAAAACAGTTCCTGATGCATTGGTGGCAAAAAAGATTCTTGATGATATGATCCCCGTTAATAAGCCATATTGGCCAGAACTTAAGTAATTGCTAGGGAGGATAGTTACTTATGATGCAAAAGTTTCAAAAATTTGGTGCCGCAATGTTTGTACCTGTGCTTCTATTCTCTTTTGCAGGAATTGTTGTTGCGCTAGGTAGTTTATTTACAAATCAACAAGTCTTAGGATCACTAGCTAATCCTGGAACTACTTGGAATTCTATTTGGGATACAATTTCAGCAGGCGGCTGGACAGTTTTTAAGCAAGAAGCACTACTTTTTGTTGTTGGACTCCCAATTGGGCTGGCTAACAAGTCAAAAGGCAGAGCGGCAATGGAATCTGTAATCACTTACATGACCTATAATTATTTTATTGGCGCAATTTTAACTCACTGGGGTAAAAATTTTGGTATTCCTAATTTTGCTAAAGTTCAACTTGTTGAAAATTCAACTAATTATGGATTAACTGAAATAGCGGGAATTAAAACATTGGATACCAGTATAATTGGAGCTTTAATTGTTGCGGGAATTGTAATATGGCTTCACAATCGTTATTTTGATAAAAAATTACCTGAGTGGTTAGGGACATTTCAAGGATCGACATATGTTTATATTTTAGGCTTTTTTATCATGATACCAGTAGCCGTATTAACCTGTTGGGGTTGGCCTAAGGTTCAGTTAGGAATTGGTGGAATACAGCAATTTATTGTGAAGAGTGGCGTTATTGGAGTATGGATTTACAATTTTTTAAATAGAGTTTTAATTCCAACCGGACTACATCACTTGGTGTATATTCCATTTCAATACGGTCCGGCAGTGGTTGCTGGTGGACTGCAACCATACTGGTTACAACATTTATCACAATTTGCTTTAAGTACTCATCCTTTGAAACAATTAGCACCAGCAATGGGTTTCCAATTGTATGGCAATGAAAAAGTTTTTCTTGCTCCAATCATTTGTTTAGCGTTTTATGCAACAGCAAAGAAGAGTAAGAAAAAACAAACCTCAGCATTACTTATTCCTGCTGCTTTGACATCATTTTTTGCTGGAATTACTGAGCCAATTGATTTTACTTATTTATTTGCAGCTCCAATATTATGGATAATTTACTCAATTATTGCTGCAACTATGAATACAGTAATGTTTAGTTTGGGAGTTGTTGGTAATTTTTCTGGCGGTGCAATTGATATGGCTGCTGAAAATTGGATTCCCTTATGGAACCATCACTGGCAAACATTTTTAATTCAATTTATAGTTGGTATTATTTTTGCAATTATTACTTTCTTTATTTTCAAATTCATGATTAAAAAATTTAATTATATTACTCCTGGTCGTGAAGATGATGATCAAGAAGTTCAACTACTAAATAAGAAGGAATATCAAAATAGAAAAAATTTACAATCACAAAATTTTGATAATAATAAAACAGAGAGTAATCCTTACATTGATAGAGCAATAGCATTTCTTGACTTACTTGGTGGGGATGAAAATATTAAAGAGTTGAGTTCATGTGCAACTAGGTTAAGAGTTTCCGTTAAGGATCCAGAAAAATTAGGAACTGATGCTCAGTTTAAGGCTGCCAAAGCAATCAGTGTAGTTCATCATGGTAAGGCAATTCAAGTTATTGTTGGTCTTGATGTTGCTCAAGTACTTGAAGCGATGCAAGAATTGCGAAAGAAAAATCAAGACAATAGTAGTCACAATTAGCATATTTAATGCAATAGAGCGCTTTAATAAATAAAAAGCAAGTTATAAAATGTAAGTAACTACTTTATATGGAGCGTATATTTACTAATGTCAATATTAAAATCTTTAGTTTATCAAAATAGTAGCAAATTAAATGATTCCGAAATTAGAATAATTCAATTTGTTCTAGATAATGCCAAAATATGTAAAACATTAAGTCTTTCGGAACTTGCAGAAAAATTATTTGTTTCGAAATCCGCTATTTTTCGATTATGCAAACATTTAGGATTAAGTGGATATAGTGAACTAAAGTTTTATCTAAATGAGGTTTATATAGAAAATAAACAAAAATTGAGCAATATAGATATATCGAATAATTTTGGTCCAGATTTAACAAAAGAAACGGCAAATTTATTGAAATATTTTCAATCGCTTGACCTAAAAAATTTTTATACAGATTTGAGTAATGCTAAAAACATATATATATATTCAACTGGTTGGATTCAACAAATGCTATCAAATTTTCTTTCGCATGAATTATTAATTTTTGGGATTTCTTCCATTGTTTTACCTGCTGCTGTGAGTGAATTACAAGGAGTAGGTAAGATAGCTAAAAAGGGTGATATGCTTTTTATTATTTCTTATACAGGTGATAATAAAGAAATAAATGATGAATTAGGGAAATTCGAGTTAGTTAATAATAAATTGCGTTATGTGTCATTTACGGACTTGAAGAAAAATAAATTAGCTTCGCTTGCTAATTATAATTTTTATTATCCAACTGTTAATTTTAGTACAGATAATAATGTATCATTTATACTCGCATATTTATTAATTGACTTATTAGTTAATAATTTTGGTATCTGGCAAAATAGAAAAAGTGAAAATAATGATATCTAATATAAATAATTATATTTTAATATTTTTAAATAAAAGCAATTTAAATGCAAAAAGAATCTTAACTTTGTATATCGATGCATTACTTTTAATACCACTATGTTTCGGAAGTTTCTTATTCTTTGAATTAACTATTATGAAACAGAATATGCCAGTGATTTTAGCTAAATTTCCAATTATTAGTATTGAAATAATTATCGCAATTACAGATTTTTTATTAGGCTATTATTTATGGTTGAAAAAAGATGAACTTATAGCAAATCCTAAAAACTATCATTTTTTCATGTTATGTCAAGCTGTTAGTCAATTAATGGTTGGCAATATTTTATGTTTGATTTTAGCGATTTTTGGTCTGTTACGCATAAGTAGTTTCAAAGAGAAATATCAAGCAGAGAATAAACTTATTAAAAATATATCGGTAATTTGTTTAATAGCTTTTAGCCTTTGTTTCGTGCTATTTATTTGCTTAGATATAAAAAATAGTAGGTATTAAAATGTTTAACTTATTTAAAAAAAATAAATTTATTGTTGAGGCGGTTTGTGATGGGGATTTAATTCCAATTACAGCTGTAGAAGATGATGCTTTTTCAACCAAAATGTTAGGTGATGGATATGCTATTAAGCCTAACAACGGAAAAATATATTCTCCAGTTGCAGGGACTATTACAACTATTTTTCCAACTATGCATGCTATAGGTATTACGGTAGCAAACGGTTTAGAAATCTTAATTCATTTAGGACTAGAGACTGTTGCTTTGGCAGGCGAACCATTTGAAGTATTTGTCCATGAAGGTAATCTAGTTAAAAAAGGTGATCTTTTAGTGAAGATGGATTTAGAGATGATCAAGACCAAGCAATACGATAGCACTATAATAGTTGTCTACACCAATATGGACATTATTAATTCTGTTTCAGAAGTTGACGCAGGCGCAGTGAAACATGGCCAAGAAATTCAAGTAATAGAATTTAATAATTAAAAAATCATAATCAAAAACTGCAAAATATTATTAATATTTTGCAGTTTTTGATTATTTAAATGTAAATAATTTATTTTTTAGCGCGATAAAAGAAAATTTCACGTGCAGCAACTAGTGAACCAGATGATTGATAAATAACAAGTTTTATTGCTTTAGCAGTTACGTCACGTAAGCCTACTACTTTATTTTTGCTATCTGCTTTCCATTGTAAATGATCGATGTAACTGGTGAAGTTCTTGCCATCTGGTGATACTAAAATGGAAACATCAACTGGATTTGCTTTGTGATCAATATTGCGTGGCACAAAAACCATCCGGCTCAAATTTTCTACTTTATCAAAAGTGAAAGTTAATTTGAGTGGGTTATCCTGCACGCTAATTTGGTTAGTCTGCCATTCGCTAGCTAATTTTAAATCAGTTAAGTAAGTTAGTGGGTGATGAGAGTTACTTTCACAATTGCTAGTGACTAGAATATCAGCAATTGCGTTTTCGATTGCTTCGTGTTTAGTAATTACTCCAAAAAGATCAGACCACTCGGATACCTTATTTCCAGCTACATAGCGCATACGGATAATATAACGATTATTGGGGGTCAATTCATGAAAAGTGAAACTTTTACCGGAAATTCCTTCATAAATAAGATGATTAATTTCAACTTCAACATTGCCAGGGCGAGACCAAGTAAGTTCAAATGAATGGGCTGAAATTTTATTTGAATCAACTGACGGTAATTTGGGAGATGGGAGAAGCCCATTAGTAACAGCAGGTACCATGACTTTGCTATTATAAGAAAAATTATTAATGGTAATTTCAATTTTGGCATCGGTTATATTCCGATTTGCTAGTTTAATTTGAAAAGCAGTTTGTCCTTGTTGCAGATATGGAGCAAATTCTGGTAAGGCATAATTAGTATTATAAAAGATTCCTTCGCGTGCATGATTAAAGGCATCAATTGTACCGTATTGCTGTATTTGTATAACTTGATCATTGATCTTTACTGTAACTTGATCAGAATACGAATCACACATTATGGTTAATTGGGTTTCTTGGTCAGTTTTTAGTGCGGAGTAGTCGCCTTTAATTGGATCAATTGTAATGGTCAGCTTTTCACCTTTAACTATGCTTTTAATATGTGTTTCGTAATGATGCTCGCTAAAAGCAGTTAAATCATCATCATTATAAATGACAGTTTCGCTTTCTCCTTGGGGATAAAAGAAGAAATTACGGTGACCAAAGTCAAAAATACTCCCCCCACGCACAAATACTGGCAAATGCCATAGGGGAAATGACAGGTTATTATAGACGCGGTTACCAGCATATTTTTTTCCAGTAAGTAGATCAATCCACATTATATGTTTGCCGGGTAAATATAAATTATCTTTACGTGAATCGCAATTAGCATCTTCGCGTCCGTTTGTGATAGGCGCAATTAAAAAATTATTACCTAACATAAATTCGCTGTTGAATTGCTCAGTATAATTTATTCGTTCGTCAGGAAATGCCATAAATAATGGTTGCATAATAGGATTTCCAGTTCGAGCTTGAGCATTTAGCGTGTATAAATAGCTTTGTAACTGTTGATGTAATGCTAGATATGCACGATTTATATTGGTTATTTTATTATTATAGGAAAATGGTGTTTTACTATAATTACTTTGATCATCGATATTAAATAAGAAGGGCGTAAAGGTTTTCCATTGAAAATCACGAACATAAATTTGAGCATTTCCGCCACCTTGAGCACCGTCAATTGCTGCTCCTACTAAAGGTTGACCTGATAAATTGGCTCCAATCATTCCCGCAACTTGGGTGGTGATGTTTTCCCAATTTCCACCAACATCACCAAAAATTAAGGCTGCTTTATTTTGCATCCCCATAAAACCGCCATCCCGCAGTATTAATGGACGTTTAGGTTGTAAAATACTTTGCAATTGCTCCTGGTCGGTACCGATTGCAGTTTCATTACGTGCATAGCTAAAGCTACTTTTAGATGGTAAAGTAGGCTGGCCCTCATACCAAAATCCTGGTTGAACTCCTTGGTCGATAGCATAATCATTGAAAAAATTAAATCTTTGGTAATCAACAGCTGATACACCATGGTTGGGGATAAGCCAGGCTAAGTTGAAGTTCATTGCTTTATAACGATCAATAAGACCACGAGCAGAAAATTGATAGTCTTCCTCACCATTAAGCGAAGCTTTACCAGAAGCAACAGTGGGGTCATTAGTACGAGTATAATAACTATTGTCAAAACGACTGGCATTGCGTTCCTTGGCCTGACTTGGTTGCCAAAGAGTGGTAATAAAATTGCCAATATGTCCCAAGCCCAACGCATATTTAGGCAATAGCTGGGGTTGGCCAGTTAAAGAATAGTATTTTTTTAAGATAGAGTGGGGTGTTTCGCCCATTATATAAAAACTATCAAAAATCACGTCTTGATGTTTGATCAATGTTAGTTCGGGATTTTGCTGTCCAAAATCATATATACCTTCTTGGGCAGTATTACGGATCTCACCGTAACCAGCATTTGACCAAAAAAATGGTACCTGTAGCGGAATGCCGCCTTTTCCAGTAATTTGATCATGCTTAATCATAATTTTGCGTCCTTTATGACTAAAATAGCCATTTTGTAAGCCGCCACCAAAATAAAATTCATTTTTTTTCTGAATGAGAGCTTCACTTGTAGCTTCATTTGATAGTTCTAGTGGTTTGGCCTGGGCCATACGAATGCGATGTAGTTTTTCATCAAAGATGCTCATTAATACAGGATTTTGCCCAAAAATAATTTGATAATTACCTGCATGAATAATTAATGAATCGTTGGTTGCATGGACACGTGAAAGTTTAAATGCACTTTCGTCAAAATTATTTAATTGAATATAAGTTGTACGGTTTTCATTGAAGTTTTGTTCTGGATCAAGTAAAAAGCGAAAAATACCATCTGCTAAAATGTAAAAATGTGCTACTTCTCCGGTAGCAAAGTGTAATTCGTAAAAGTTTTCACATCTGTTAGCACCAGTTAACGCTCCTAATTGATGTTTGCTTGTTTTTTGTATCATAATTATTGCTTTCCTGTTAACTATTCTTACTACTATTATAACTAAAAAATAGAAACTTTCTGTAGTATTTGTGATTGAACTGGTAAAGGTAAATTTATTAAGCTAAAATGAAGATGAAAATATTAAGCTGAATTTTGTAAAGAAAGGTAAAATAATGACTTATTATATCCATGCAGATAAATTTTTTCTTGAAAATGTAACTGAAGATGGTGGTTATTTAGAAATTCAAGATAATGGTAAATTTGGCTTTTACTATTCTGAAAATGAAAAACCTCAAGGTAAAATTATTGACTACAGTGGCAAGTGGATTGCTCCAGGTTTAGTTGACACACATGTTCATGGCTCTCTTAATGAAGATATAATGCGTAGCGACTGGGCCGGGGTTAATCGGCTGTCAGAAGGTTTTTTACAATCAGGTGTAACTAGTTGGTTGCCGACCACATATACTGCTAGCGCAACAACTTTAACTGAAATTTGCCGAATGTTTGGTGAGCATAAAGGTGAAGAAACTGGTGCTAAAATTCAAGGGCTCCATTTTGAAGGACCATATTTTACTGCCGAGCATGCTGGGGCAGAGAATCCTAAGTATTTGCTTGATCCGGATATTGATCAATTTAAGCAGTGGCGTGAGGATTCGCAAGGCTTACTAAATAAAATTTCACTTGCACCAGAAAGAAAGGGTGCCAAAGAATTTATTCGGGCAGTTGTTAAAGAAGGAGTAGTTGTTGCTTTAGGACACTCTAGTGCCGATTATACCCAAGCCAAGGCTGGTATTGAGGCAGGGGCTTCAATGTTTACTCATACTTTTAATGGCATGCCTGATCCGGCTCATCATGATACTTCCATTTCTAATGCAGCAATGGCCTTAAATAATGTAACTGCCGAATTAATCTGTGATGGGCACCATGTGAATAAGGAAATGGTCCGTGCCTTGATTAAGGCTAAGGGACCAGAACACATTTGTTTGATAACAGATTGTATGGAAGCTGGAATGATGCCAGATGGAGATTATATGCTTGGCGAATTACCAGTTTATGTTAAAGCTGGGATGGCCCGCCTTAAAACAGGTGATAACCTAGCTGGTAGTATTTTGCAACTTAATACTGCTTTAAAGAATGTTGTTGATTGGAATGTGGCCACACCAGAAGAAGCAGTAATGATGGCTGCTTATGTACCTGCTAAAAGTGCCCATGTTTTAGATAAGTGTGGTTCAATTGCTCCTGACAAGGCGGCTGATTTTTTAGTATTAAATCAAGATATGACTTTGAGTGAAACTTACTTAGAAGGAGAGTCACGGTATCAGGCTTAAAATTGAGACATAAAAAAACCGCTTCACATCTTGTGAAACGGTTTTTGTTTTAGTTTAGTAGACACCACCATCATAAAAATTGAAAGTTGGTTTGTTAAAATCAAAATTTTTTAACTCGCTAATTTTGATGGCATTATCACACACCCCCCAGCTCATCAAGTTAATTGATTTGCCAAAATCTTCATCAGGAATTACTAAAACAATATACTTACCTTGGGACATCGCATAGCCCAGTTCCATGCCCAGGCCTACATCTTCTTCATCAGGAAGATAAACGCCAATCATGACGTCATTTGCTTTAATACCAGTTAAGTCACCCCGATAAGTAGCATTTGCCCATTCTCGATCATGTAAGTATTCGGGATGCTCTGCCACGTTAATACCTTTATATTGGTGGTCTAATGGAACATAACTGTTTTCAAGGTCAATTGTTGGATTTTGTGCTAAAGCTGACATTGCTTCTTGATATGCCTTATTTTGTTTTTCGTTAAACCAGCCTGCGCCAAAATAAACAGTCTTTGTTTTACCCATTTTTCTCTCCTTATCATTTTAATCTAGATAAATTTTGCGTAATTGAGCAATTTTATCATCAGTTAGTCTCATAATATCATGCAAATAGTTTTCTAGACTACCATAATTTTTATTTATAGTATTGATAACGTAATCAAAATACTCTGGGCAAACAGTTTGTAAGTCTTTTAAATTACTAATTGCTACATCATTGGCACCCTTGTCTTTGGCCTTTTGCAAAAAGTTATTAACGAAATCTTCAGTGGCAGTGTTGGTAAATAAATAGTCTGCTCTAATGGTTTCAAGCGGCACATTCAAAGCAGATAAAATTAAAATTGCCGCTAAGCCAGTCCGGTCTTTACCAGCAGTACAGTGAAATAGTACACTTTTATCGGATTCTGTGTTAGCCAATAAGATGTCAAAAAACTTACGATATGCCTTTTGAGCTGATTCACTTTTAATCATATCATCGTAGGCAATAAACATGTGGTTAAAGCCGGCTTTAGGATCATCATTTTCTTGACTAATAATTTCATCAATTCCCTTAGAAGAGTTAGTTAAATCTTCACTGAAAACCGGGTCGAACTTGTATGTTACCCCTTCAGGAACACGATCAGGTTCTTGGTTTACTTCGTCTTTACTTCTAAAATCAACGATATATTTAGCACCATAATCTTGTAGAAATTGAAGGTCAGCCTTATCTAGTGTCGCCCAATTAGCTGTTCTAAGTAGTTTATGCTTTTTGATGGTTTTACCATCTATGGTTTTATAGCCGCCAAGTTCGCGAAAATTACGGCCATTCTTGATTGGGATAAGTTGATTTGTTAAATTTTTAGTCATTAAATTCTCCACCTTTTACACTTTGAGTTCCAATATCATTTTAGCAATAAACTAAAGTACAAACAATTCTAAGAAATTCCAAAAAAATTGCTAAGCCCAAAATATGTTAAAATATAGGAAATTAACGATTGTACATTATAAAGGGTGAATTATGACTATGAAAAAAGAACAGATTTTAGTGCCGGTTGATGGTTCTGAAGCAGCCGAACGTGCTTTTGACAAGGCAGTAAAAATAGCAATGACTGAAGATGCTCATCTTGATCTGTTAAATGTAATTGATACTAGACAATTTTTGGGCGAAATCCAAGATACTGTAATTACAGGTGATACTATTTATCAAATGACTCAAGATGCAGAAAAATATTTAAAAAGTTTAAAAGATTGGGCTCATGATAGCCTTGGTTTTGACAATCTTGATTATCACATTCGTTATGGTAGTCCCAAGGCCATTATTTCTTATGACTTTATTCAAGATCATCATGACGATTTAATTATTATGAGTTCAACTGGTTTAAACGCTGTTGAAAGAATGTTGATGGGCTCAGTAACTGAATACGTCAATCAACATGCATTAGCAGATGTCTTAATTGTTAGAACAGATATTAACAATAAGCCAATTAAGTAATTTAAAGAGCAATCCGAACTATAGTTAAAGCAAAATAAAAACAATAATTAATTGGAACATACGAGTAAATCGTATGTTTTTTATTTACGAAAATCATAAACTAAATGTTCGTATTTAGCGATAGCGTAAACGTACAGAAAAAAATTAATAATATTATCCTATAAATTTGCGAATATTAATGATAATATTTAAATGTATTGAACGTAATTTAACTGAAATTGATTAACTGAATTTGCTATTTTAATCAAAAAGTTTCAGTTTGTACATGGAATATAGGAGTATTATAGAAATGAAAAAAGTCAAACAATTTCTTGTAACGATGATGGCCTTATTATTTGCAGTTAGTTTAACGGCGTGTGCAAATAAAAAGACGTCTTCAAGTAGTAATGAACCCAAGTCACTTAATGTCCAATTTGTTCCTAGTTCTGCTGCTAATAAATTAGAAGCGCGGGCAAAGCCAATGGAAAAACTACTTTCTAAGCGGTTAGGTATTCCAGTCCATGTTTCAATGTCAACTGATTACAGCGGGCTAGTTGAGGCAATGAAGTCTAAGAAAGTTGATGTGGGTTTTTTGCCTTCTGATGCTTATATCATGGCACATAAGCAAAAAGCAGCTGATTTGCTCTTACAAGCAGTTCGCTATGGTATAAAGCAACCCGGTGGAGTGACAACTAAAAAGTTAGTCAACTTTTATCGTGGTGAAATTTTAGTTAAAAAAGATTCTGCTATTAAAACCTGGAAAGATCTTAAAGGTAAATCAATTTCTGTTCAGGACATTACCTCAGACTCAGGTTATGTTTTCCCCGTCGCTGAATTAAAACAAAAGGGGTTAGATATCACTAAGAGCTGTAAAGTTGTTTCTGTTAAAGGCGCTGACCAAGGGGTATTGAATGTTTTAAATGGTGATACGGATGCGGCATTCGTTTTTGAGGATGCGCGCAATATTGTTAAACATGATGAACCTGATATTATGACTAAAGTTGTGCCTATTTACTTCACCAAACCAATTCCCAACGATACGATTTCAGTTATTTCCAGTATGCCTAAAAATTTCCGGAAAAAATTAGCTAAAGCGTTTATTGCTATTGGTAAGTCTAAAGCAGGTAAGAAAATTATAGAGAGCGTCTATAGTCATGAAGGCTATGTTTACGCTAAAGATAGTGACTATGATACCATTAGACAATATAATAAAATTATGGACACAATCAAAAAATAATTTTTAATTTATATGAGCTATTTTTATATATTTTACTTTGCTAAATAAAGTATTTCTGTTATCATTTGATAGAATAATTACCGAAGCATCGAGAAGGGGGCAAAGGCTGATGCAAAATGAAGTATCCATTAGAGATTTTGCAGTTAAGCTTTTTTGTTTCTTTAAAAATGATGTTATTGTTCGCTTTTTAAATAATATTGTTGGTAAAAGACTTAGTATGATTCACGTTTGTGTTCTTAGCTAAAGTCTTTTTTTATGTCTGGGAGGGCATGATGAATAAATTTAAAAAAATACTTGCTGGTTTTGCGGTGATGCTGGTAGCTGTGATGGCGACTGCTTGTTCAGGTAACTCAAGTAAAAGTAAGAGTACAGATAATGCTGCACCTAAATCTTTAAATGTTCAGTTTGTACCAAGTCAAGCGGCAACTAAACTAGAATCAAGGGCCAAGCCGCTAGAAAAAATGCTATCTGACCGCTTAGGCATTCCAGTCCATGTTTCAATGTCAACGGACTATAACACGGTAGTTGAAGCAATGAAGTCTAAAAAAGTTGATGTGGGCTTTTTACCACCAAATGGATATGTTTTAGCACATAAGCAAAAGGCAGCAGATGTTCTACTGCAAGCTCAAAGATATGGCGTTAAGCAACCTGATGGTCGGCCAACTAAAGAGTTAGTTAACTATTATCGTGCAGAAATTTTAGTTAAAAAGGGTTCTAAGATTAAAACTTGGAAAGATTTAAAAGGGAAATCAATTTCAATTCAAAGTCCGACCTCTTCAGCTGGTTACGTATACCCAATTGCTGAATTAAAGGAAAAAGGGCTCGATGTAAGAAAGAGTTGCAAATTAGTAACTGTTACAGGTCAAGATCAATCTGTTTTAAATGTTTTAAACGGTGATACGGATGCAGCTTTTGTTTTCGAAGATGCACGGACAATCGTTAAAGATGATAATCCTAATATTATGAAACAAGTTGTGCCAATTTACTTTACCAAGCCAATTCCTAATGACACAATTTCGGTTGTTCCAAGTATGCCTAAAGCATTTCGGAAAAAGTTAGCTAATGCCTTTATTGATATTGGTAAATCAAAGAAAGGTAAGAAGATTATCGAAAGTATTTATACGCACGAAGGGTATGTCAATAGTAAAGACAGCGATTTTAATACAGTTCGTAAATATGAAGAGATTATCGAATCAACTAAAAAATAAAAAAGGAAGTATATAATGGCAGATTCTGCAGTTAAACCAATAATTGAATTAAAAAATGTAAATAAAATTTATGGTAAAGATATTGTTGGTTTAAAAGATATCAATTTAACTATTAATAAGGGTGAATTTGTCGTTATTGTTGGCTTATCTGGTGCAGGAAAATCAACTTTGCTGCGTTCAATCAACCGCTTAATCGACATTAGTGCCGGTGATATTTTAATTGCCGGTGAATCAATTACTAAGGCTAAAGGTAAAGAGCTTAGAATGTTGCGCCGTAATATTGGAATGATTTTTCAAAGCTTTAATTTAGTTAAGCGCTCGAGTGTCTTACGTAATGTTTTAACTGGGCGGGTAGCATATTATCCAACTTGGAAGAGTACCCTAAATCTATTTACTAAAGAGGATAAACAAAGGGCATATGATGCTCTGCAACAGGTTGATTTGGCTGATAAAGTATATAGCCGAGCTGATGAACTTTCAGGAGGTCAGCAGCAACGTGTAGCCATTGCTCGGGTTTTAACTCAGAATCCTGATATTATTTTAGCTGATGAGCCTACAGCGTCACTTGATCCCCAAACTTCACGGCGGGTAATGCAAGATTTAAAGATGCTCAATGAAAAGCATGGTATGACAGTTATTATTAATTTACATAGCGTGCAATTGGCGAAAGAATTTGGTAAGCGAGTAATCGGCGTACGTGCTGGTGAAATCATTTATGATGGCAAAATGAGTGAAACGCCAGAGTCCACCTTTGACCAAATATACAGTGGTGGTGAAAAAGATGAATAGCACTGATCCAGAAAAATTAATGACATTGCCTAAGAAAAAATTCAAATTCTGGAACTTAATTTGGGTGATTATTTTTATTGGCGGTTTGTTTATTTCAACTGGTGTTACTAAAACAAGTTTAGGTGCTTTTTTTAGTAACTTTGGGCAATTTGCTGATATTTTCTTACAAATGCTTCATCCGAATTGGGCATATCTTGGCGCAGTGATTCCGCTTCTGCTGGAGACGATTAAGATGGCTGTTTTGGGAACTGTAATTGGTTCAGTCTTAGCCTTTATCTATGCATTATTAATTGCACGTAATATTGTTAAGAATAAAACAGTAACTGGTATTCTAAGGGTAATTATGAATATTATTAGAACGATACCTGACTTACTCCTGGGAGCAATTTTTGTGGCAATTGTGGGTATTGGTCCGGTAGCAGGTATCTTGGCATTGGCGATTTGTACGTTTGGAATAGTGGTTAAATTATTTTATGAAGCCATTGAAACAATTGACCCAGGTCCCATTGAAGCCTTAACTGCTGTAGGTGCTAATAAATTGCAAATTATTGTTTTTGCAGTTTTACCTCAAGTTATCACTTACTTCATTTCATATTGCCTATATGCCTTTGAAATCAATGTGCGGGCTTCAACAGTCCTTGGTTATATCGGTGCTGGTGGGATTGGTTTGTATTTGCAACAAACACTTCAAGTCTTTGACTATGCAAAAACCGGGACAATTATTATTGTAATTATTTTGGTTGTGGTACTAATTGATTACATTTCATCTAAATCACGGGAGGCGTTGATGAACTAATGGATACTACTATGAAAAAATTGCCTCCTAAGCCAATTGAATGGAAAAAACGCATCTTACATTGGGCTATAGCAATAATTACAGTTTTCTTAATTATTTGGTCTTGTACAGGGATTGATTTTGGTGGTATTAAGGAAACTGCTGGCCAAATTGCTGGTGCAATATTTACAGGTATTTTTAATCCTGATTGGTCCTACATTTATAATGGAACCGGTGAAGATTTAGTTTCTCAATTATGGGAAACTGTTTGTATTGCATTCTTAGGGACCTTTATCTCAGCAATTATTTCCTTACCATTTGCTTTTTGGGCAGCACATACAAAGCATAAAAAATGGTACATATCACGTTTAGGTAAGATTGTTTTAGCAATTATTCGGTCATTCCCTGAAATAGTTTTGGCTTTAATGTTTATTAAAGCGGTTGGCCCCGGTTCAGCAGCTGGTGTTTTAGCCTTAGGTTTTCACTCGGTGGGAATGTTAGCTAAATTGTTTTCAGAAGCAATTGAAAATTTAGATGATGGTCCCAATGAGGCGGTAACTGCGGCTGGTGGATCAAAAATGAATATAATCATGTTTTCAATCCTACCTAACTTAATGCCTGCCCTGATTTCTAATACCTTATACCGGTTTGATGTTTCAATTAGATCAGCTTCAATTCTTGGTCTTGTTGGCGCTGGTGGTATTGGCTATCCTTTAATAATTGCTTTACAGTATCGGCAATGGAATCGAGTGGGAATTATTTTACTCGGTATTATTGTCATGGTAATTGTTATTGATGCAATTTCTGGTTGGATTCGTAAAAAATTAGTATAAATAAAAAGTAGTGCAGGTAAAGCTGCATTACTTTTTTTATTATCGGGATGTCATATTTACCGTTAGTTTTTGCTGTGCTGTCGATGAAATTAATAAAATTTATATTTTTAGATAAAAATAAACAAATTGTAGTCCGTTTTAATTAAAAACATTATTCTAATTATTAATTCTTTGTTAACAGAGTAAAAATTTATTTCGAAAAAGTGCAATAGTAGTTTTTTTGGTATAATATAGAATGAACTTTAGGAGGATATCATGGAAAAGTTAGCTATAGTGACTTTGGCCGATGATTTGGCCATGAACCAAGAAAGTATTTTAAACCAAGAAATAGATTTTGATGCCGAGGCTGTTTATCGTGTAATTGACAGCTTGCAAGTACTGCATAAGCCAGTCAAAGAATACTTTGCAATGACACAAGAACAGTATTATGAAACCGAGAGTGATCATAAATTAACTTTGATTAATT
Source organism: Lactobacillus sp. ESL0230 (assembly GCF_003692805.1). Classification (NCBI taxonomy): domain Bacteria; kingdom Bacillati; phylum Bacillota; class Bacilli; order Lactobacillales; family Lactobacillaceae; genus Lactobacillus; species Lactobacillus sp. ESL0230. The sequence continues at coordinate 251,127 of NZ_REHI01000008.1, read as the reverse complement.
TATCAGCAAACTTGACTGACCTGCATGATCGCATCTTAACTAATCATGTAGATGGTTTTGTGGATCAACATGAGATTAATCTGACTTATAATCATGAAAATCCTTTCGAAGATGATTTTTATAATAATGTAGTCGATTTTCATGTTGTTAGCTATAGTTTGAAGGTAATTGGTGCCGTTCAAGCAGTAGCAGCTCAAGAATTACAAACAGTATTGTCTAAAGATGCAGTTTTGTCAATTGGGTTAGCAGCATACGCATTGGCAAATAATAAATAAAAATGAAGGCTGTGGCTAATGCCCAGCTTTTTCTTTAGCTTGAGGCAGAATAATGGAATTTTTTAGATATGCTAAAGGATTAGTTAATCGGATTAGTAGTGTAAGAGAGCAGAAACTATCGCAAAATAAAAATGTCTCACTTGATCCGATGCAGGATTACTTAACCGTAGGAGAATACCGGGTTGATGAGGAACAATATACGCCGCATAATCAGCCATATAAATTAACGGTTTATAAAGATGATGAAGGTGTTTTACATCAAGCACTTAGTTTAGAAAGTACAACTAAGTTAGAACCGGAATATGTCCGTGATTTTAATCAAGAATTAGGCTGCTATCGTGCCTTTGCTAATCGGAATACCGGTCGCCGCTACGTGGTTGAAGAATATTTAGAACAATTTGTTGAACGAGTAAAAAAGCATGTCCGCCAAGGAGAAAACTCGGTAAATGTCAGTGTGATTACTGATACCCATTATAAAGATGCCAACAGTATCGATTTTTATGGTTGGAATGGGCTAACCCATGTTAGTGAGTTTTCCTATTTAGATAATTTAGGTTTATTAGATTTAAAAGTTCACCTAGGAGACTGGATTGATGGGTCAGATACCGGATTTTTAGGTGAGAGGGAACTTATTAAATTACGTGATGCTTTTAAGTCAAACTGCATTCCATATATAATGATTAAAGGAAATCATGATGAAAATGATAAATATGATGAGCATCATGACTTAAAAGCATCGTTTCCAGAAAATGAATTCGAACATATTATGTGGCCGCAGATGTACGCACAAGATGAGATTAACTATATTTCGCGCCAGCATGGGGTTTGTTACTATGATATAGATAATGTTCGCTTTATTGCGGTTAATACTTCAGACTTACCCTATTATTTGGATGAGCAAGGCCGTAAAAAATATGATGCCAAAATTACCTTAGGTGTTAGAGAAGATCAAATTGAAGAAATTATTGAAATTTTGGAGCAGTCTTCGAATAAAAATATTATTTTTATGAGCCATGCTAATCCAATTAATCGTAAAGCTTCTAATGCTTTGAAATATAATGGACGTTCTCTTCATGAATTATTAGTAGCCTTTAATCAAGGTGAAAAAGGACGAATGCATTCTAGCTATGGTATTCCTGCGGAATTTCGCTTAGCTAATGATTTTGATTTCACTAATGTCAAAAATGCCCGAATTATCGCCTATTTTTGTGGACATCGGCACCGTGAAGACCAATATCGAATTAATGGTATTCAATATATTTTATTTAATTGTTCGGCTTTGATGGGTCCTAACCATGTTTTAACTACTAAGTATAATAAAAATTGGAAACGACAGATTGATCATCAAACAGAATTTGCGGGTTATGTTGTGAATATTGATTTACATCGACACTTAATTCAAGTATTTGGCTATGGTGCTGCAAGTAAGAGACGATTTTTTTATATTTAGTAAAAATTCACAAGTAGTTTGGTAAATATGTGATTTTTAGCATATAATAGAGCGACTAGACTAAAAAATAAATTACTGAAATAAGGGAAGATAAACTATGTGCGGAATTGTCGCGTTTTATAATCCAGAAATAAACGATAAACAAGCTGCAATTGGCAAAATGATGGCAGCAATTAAGCACCGTGGTCCAGACTCAGATGGACTTTACACTAATGATAAAGTGGCGCTTGGCTTTAGACGATTATCAATTATTGATTTGCGTGGTGGAAGTCAACCGATTTTTAATGAAGATAAGACGCGGGCAATTGTTTTTAATGGTGAAATTTATAATTTCAAGCCGTTAAGAGAAGAATTGATTGAAAAGGGTCATACCTTTACTACTAAGGCTGATACTGAAGTTTTACTTCATGGCTATGAGGAATGGGGAATGGCTGAGTTACTTAAGCGCATACGAGGCATGTTTGCCTTTATTATTTGGGATGATAATACACAAACAATGTATGGTGCACGTGACTTTTTTGGCATTAAACCATTATATTATAGTGATGACAATGGTCAGCTACTTATGGGCTCCGAAATTAAGAGCTTTTTGCAATTTCCAGGTTTTAAACGGCGTTTAAATACTGAAGCAGTTAAGCCATATTTGATGAATCAATACAATGATTTGGCTGAAACCTTTTTTAAAGGGATTCATCGTTTCCCGGCTGGACATTGGTTTGAGTATAAAGCTGGCAAAATGAAGATGCATCAATATTGGGATGCGGAATATAAAGCGAATAATTTAAGCTTTGAAGAAACTGTTAATAAGATTGATGAAGATTTACGTGAAACAGTTGAGCTCTATCATAATGCTGATGTTCCAGTAGGTGCCTTTTTGTCAGAGGGAGTCGATTCCAGCTATATTACTAGTATTTTAAATCCGGATGATGTTTTTTCGATTTCTTTTGATGATGCTACTTATGATGAATCATCTAAGGCTAAGGCACTAGCTGATATTAAAGGTTGGCAATTTTTCTCAGATAAGGTAAATGCTGATGAAGCAATGCATGACTTTGCTGAGATGCAATATCATATGGATGAGCCTGATGCTAATCCATCCATTATCCCTTTATGGTACTTGTGTAAGATGGCACGTAAGCATGTTACGGTAGCATTATCAGGTGAAGGTGCAGATGAACTGTTTGCAGGTTATGTTAATTATGGTATGCACACACATAACAATGTGATCAAAGCATTTACAAATCAATGCAAAAAATTACCTAAGAAGACTAAAGTTAAGTTAGCCCATAAAATTAAAAAAATGCCCAATTTTCCAGGGAAAGTTCATCTTTATACTAACTTAGCGGAACCAAGTGAATTTTATGTTGGTCAATCGGTTATTTATGATTTGGATTATCCAACGATATTTACTTCTCAAGATGCTAATAGTATTTTGAAACCATCTTATCGTAATAAATTAACTGTTAATGGTATCTATCAAACAGACTTTAAAAAGGTTAAAGACCTTGATAATGTTCGTCAGATGCAGTATATTGATTTGCATCATTTTATGCTTAATGACATTGAGCAGAAGGCTGATAAGATTTCCATGGCGCACTCTTTGGAATTAAGGGTACCTTATTTGGATAAAAAAATAGCGCAACGGGCTAATTCAATCCCCACAGAATATCTTGTTAATAAGCACGATACTAAGTATGCCTTGCGGAAGGCTTCTGAAAAGGTATTACCAGCTGAATGGGCTAAACGTCCTAAACTAGGTTTTCCAACTCCAATTAAACAATGGCTGCAAGAACCTCGTTTTTATAAACAGGTACGTGAACTATTTAGTGAAGCTTTTGTTCAGGATATTTTTGAACAGGATAAAATTTTGCAGCTACTTGATGATAATTACAAGGGTGATGGTTCGCATCGGCGACAAATTTGGACAATTTATACTTTCCTTGTTTGGTACAAATTGTTCTTTGTTGATTATGATGAGACAGTCAACCGCTATCAGCATGTACAACCGGAAGTAGCTAACTTAATTGAACAAGGCAAGTTAGTCTAATTAGGAGCAAATTTTAAAAAATGAAACAGGATTTTACACCAATTCTACTAGGTAGTGATATTAACGTTTATGGTATGGCTCGTTCATTCAATGAAGAATATGGTATTAAAGTTAAAGCACTAGCTGATAGTCAATTGGCGCCAACTCGTTACTCCAAAATTGTAAGCGTTGAACTACATCAAGGGTTTAGTGAAGATCCAACTTTTATTGAAGTTATGCGTGACCAGATGAAAATCTACCAAGATCATCAAGAGCCGGTGATCTTAATTGCTTGTGGTGATGGCTATGCCGAACTATTAGCTAAACACAAGGAAGAACTTGAAGCAACTTTCATTGTTCCTTATATTGATTATGATCTGTTGAAAAAATTAATTTCAAAAGAGGGCTTTTATCAAATTGCCGAAGAATATGGGCTTCCTTATCCTAAGACTAAGATTGTGACCGTAGCTGATTATCAAGCAGAAAATTATTTAAAGCTTCCATTCGATTATCCAATCGAATTAAAGCCAGAAGATCCCGTATCTTGGCTTGATGTTCATTTTGAAGGACGTAAAAAAGCTTTTACAATTCATAATGAAGCTGAATTAAAAGATATTATTAGTAAAATTTATAGCAATGGCTACAAAGCAGATTTAATTTTACAGGACTTTATTCCGGGTGATGATTCTAATATGCGTGTTTTAAATGCCTATGTTGATAAAAATCATCATGTTAAAATGATGTGCTTAGGTCACCCATTGCTAGAGGATCCTACTCCGCAGGCAATTGGTAATTATATGGCGATTTTGCCTGAATATGATGAAAAACTATATGAACAAGTTGAATCATTTTTAGAAAAATTAAATTATGTCGGGATGGCTAATTTTGATATTAAATATGATAATCGAGATGGTAAGTATAAGTTTTTCGAAATTAATTTGCGGCAAGGTCGATCAAGCTTTTACGTTACTTTAAATGGTTATAATTTGGCTAAATGGTACGTTGATGACTATGTTACCGATAGTTTGCAGGAAAAAGAGCCAGTTTATGGTAATAAACTTAAGTCGCAACATACTTTATGGTTAGGAATTCCGGTAAAAGTATTTAAGCAGTATGCTACTAATAATAATGCTAAACGTCTAGCTGAAGAATTAATTCATGAAGGACGTTATGGTACTACGGTTTTTTATGAAAAAGATCGTAATTTTAAGCGTTGGCTACTACTTAAATATATGTTCCATAATTATATAGGGCGTTATCAAAAGTATTATCAAGTGAATAAAGGACAGTTCTTTATTCAGCAGAAGAAACAATAATTTTAAAAGCTCATCTCACTTAAGAGATGAGCTTTTTAATGATTTTATAATGTCTCAAAGGCAATAACTTGATTTTTATAATATTTAGATTATTAGTCGGGGTGTTTTTTTGCACGCTTCTTGTTAAACTGGTAAATGGAATGCTAATTGGGAAGGACGGAATAAATGAAACTCTCACATGGATCAAATAATGAAACAGAAGTCAAATTGCGTTGGCTATTACTAGGCGAATTAGTAACCTGGATTGGGTCAAGCTTTGTTTGGCCGTTAACTTCAGTCTATTTGAATAAACAATTGCATATTAGTTTGTCAGTAATTGGTATTGTATTATTTTGTAATTGTGCCAGTAATGTCTTAGGATCAATTGTCGCAGGTTGGCTTTATGATAGATATAACCCATATCCACTAATTGTAATTGGTTTGGGAATTGATGCTTTAATTTTAATTTTGATGGCTTTATTTCATGGTTGGCCTGAATATTGGTTTTGGCTTGTTTTGACAGGATTTGCTAGTGGCTGGGATGGGACCCTAATTAATTCAATTGCGACAAGTTTGCGTAAATATCCAGGAAAATATGTGTTCAATTTGATTTATTTTGCCCAAAATGTAGGTACTGTCACAGGTACGCTTTTAGTGGGTTATTTGTACGATTTTTCAATTGAATTCTTATTTTTATTAGCGGCATCTTTATTTATAATTGGTTGTATTAACGCAGCAATTCACTATCGACCAATTAGTAATTTTCACCGGCAAAGGCATACAAGTGTAAAAGTTGGGGAAAAAAATAAATTTGAACCAATGCCTAAGTACAATACGATGTTAATGTGTGGTTTTTTATTGTCTTTGGCAGTCACTTGGTTAATGTATATGAATTGGGAATCGAACCTTTCAGTGTACATGGTGTCATTAGGTATACCATTTCATTTATATAGTTTGCTATGGACGCTTAATGGGGCAATTATCGTAATTGTACAAGTAATTTTAGCTCGTTATCCCTATTTATTTAAAAACCTATTTCAACAAATTATTTTTGGTACATTAATGTTTGCTATTTCTTTTGCTACACTTATTTTTGCCCGTGATTTTGTTCATTTTGCCTTATCAATGGTGGTCCTAACCTTAGGTGAAGCAACGGCGTTTCCCGCAGTTCCAGCATATGTTAATGAGTTATCTCCGCTTAGCAGTAAGGGAAAGTATCAGGGCGTGATTAATGTAGCGCGGGGAATTGGCCAAGCCTTTGGTCCCTTATTTGGGGGAATGATAATTGATCGTGCAGGATATATTCCCTTTTTTATTATTGCTGCTGGTGGGATATTTTTAATGGTACTATTACTTTTACCATTGTATGCTAAGTTAAGGAAATATATTAAGTTATATAAATAATGTGTTAAATATTTGTTGATAAGCTGTATAATTAAAATGACAATATTAATTTATTCAAATTTTAATTTTAATTTAAAAGGAGTGTTAGCATGAGAAAAAATTTTGCAGTTCGTGGCGGTAGCGGTGATGTAATTGAGCCTAAAGTAGGTACTCGACCGCAAGACAATATTTATTTGGCAGTTAATTCGGAATGGATTGAAAAGACAAAGATTCCGAGTGATCGCTCGCGAATGGCATCTTTTGATGGTATTGATGTTAATGTTGAGAAACATTTAATGCAAGATTTTGCAGACTTTGCTACTGGCAAAAAAGAAATTCCTGCTATCCCTAATTTAGCAGAGGCAGTCAAATTATATCAATTAGCTAGTGATTTTGATAAGCGTAACAGAGAAGGTGCTGAGCCAATCAAAGCCGATTTGAATATTTTGACCGGTATCAAGGATTTTTCTGATTTTAATTTAACTGCTCCTGACTTGACTACCTTTGCATCGCTACCATTTGGTTTTGATGTGGAGCCTGACATGAAAAATACCAAAGTTAATGTATTATACTTTGCTGGTCCAGGTACATTTTTACCAGATACTACCACTTATCAAACCGCAGATGCTCCCAAGTTATTGGCAATTTTACAACAGCAATCAGTTAAGTTACTTCAAATGGCTGGTATTGCTGAAGATGAAGCTCAAAAATATGCGGCAGCTGCTATTGAATTTGATGCTAAGTTGGCTAAAGTAGTCAAGTCTGCTGAAGAATGGGCTGATTATCCAGCTACCTACAACCCAATGGCGATTGCTGATTTTGAAGATAAATTTAGTGAATTTAAGATTCAACATTATCTTAAAGAAGTAATTGGTGAAGAACCCGAGCGGATTATTGTCGAAGAGCCACGTTATCTTGACCATATTAATGAAATTATTAATAAGGATAACTTCGCTGAAATAAAAGGCTGGATGATTGTTAACTTTATTAATGGTGCTGCCTCTGACTTGTCGCAAGAGTTTCGTGAAGCTGCTTTTCCATTTAGTCAAGCCCTATCTGGTCAACCTAAATTGGCTGAGGGCAATAAACAAGCTTACCATATCGCTGATGGAAGTTTTAGTGAAGTAGTTGGTGTGTATTATGGTAAAGAATACTTTGGCGCTGATGCGAAAAAAGATGTTGAAGATATGATTCAGCGGATGTTGGATGTCTATAAAGATCGTTTACAGCAAAATAGCTGGCTGTCTGCTGAAACTAAGAAAAAGGCAATCATTAAACTTGAGGCTTTAGAGCTTAAGATTGGGTACCCAGATAAGATAGAAGAAATTTACAATCGGCTGAAAGTGATTCCAGCCAGTCAAGGCGGTAGCCTTTATTCTAATGAGCGCGCCTTTGCTGTTGCAGAACAAAAGTACAATATTGAGCAACTACATCAAAAGGTTGATCGTACGGTTTGGGCAATGCCGGGTAATTTGGTTAATGCCTGTTATGATCCCCAAAGAAATGATTTGACTTTTCCAGCAGCCATTTTGCAAGCACCATTTTATGATTTAAAGCAGGATAGAGCAACTAATTTTGGTGGCATTGGGACGGTTATTGCTCATGAAGTTTCACATGCTTTTGATAATAATGGTGCTCAATTTGATGAATTAGGTAATATGACTAATTGGTGGACCGAAGCAGACTATGCTGAATTCAAAAAGCGAACACAAGAAGAAATTGATTTGTTTGATGGTATTGAATATGGACCAGTGAAATTGAACGGTAAGCAAATTGTTTCGGAAAATATTGCTGATCAAGGAGGCTTGACCGCTGCTGTTGAAGCTGCTAAGAATGAAAATGATGATTTAAAGAAACTATTTGAGAATTTTGCTCGTATTTGGGCAAATAAGCAATTAACTGAATCAATCAAGACGCAAACAGCCGTCGACGTGCATGCACCTGGTCCGTTACGGGCTAATGTACAAATTCAATGCCAAGATGACTTTTATAAAGTTTTTGCGGTAACACCTGAAGATGGCATGTGGCTAGATCCCGATAAACGCGTAGATATTTGGTAATTGGCAAACAACGTAACAAAAAACACTGATCAAAAATTTTTGATCAGTGTTTTTTTATATGCAGGATTATTAACTATTGAATTACTTCATCTTCATTTTTTAAATGAGAATAATCACATGAGGCGACTCGTTTAATATGTAAATCCCTACTTGGTCGACCTAAGATTAATGGTACGCTTTCGACTACAGTATCAGTATATTCCAAGCCAAACCAAGATGCAGGATTAGAGGACAAATTTTGTAACCAAACGCGAGCCGTAACAATCCATTTTTCAAAGCCTTTTAATTTAGTTAGTGGGCTGACGGCATCTTTGACAATGACGAATGAAAAGTCACCTACCTCTCGACCAGGTGAGGTTGTATATTCTTGTGGTTGCGATTCAATTGTTCCATCTTTAATTAGATCATGAACCACTTGGCGTAAATAAACATTTACACTAGTTTGCTTTTTAAAACCTAAATACAATTGAACGTTAATTACATTCTTGGTGTCATAAGTATTTACGGCATATTTTGCTGTATATGGTTCATTAGTAATGTTTACGGAAACAAACCAATAGGCTCCCGCTCTTTTTGGCCTTTTATCCAAAATTGAATATAAAATTTCACGTTTAATAAATTTATTGTACTTCACTTTAGCCATGTAGACTAAGTTAGTAGCATAGACTGGATAATCATCATCGTGACTAAGATCAGTCAGCATATCAGTATATTTATCTAAACGAACATAAGTGTTCGCTCCTTCATGTTTGTCCCGAACCTTATTACCGAAGAACCAGATAAACATAATAATTCCAATGAAGCCAGCAATTAAGACTGTAACATAACCACCATGGGTGAACTTAGTTAAACTAGAAATTAAAAACATACCTTCGATGAAACCAAAAACGATAAGGAAACAAAGACGTAAAATCAGTGGATGGTCTTTGGCACCTAAATATTCAAATAGAAGCAAGGTAGTCATTAACATGGTAACCGTGATAGATAGACCATAAGCAGCTTCCATATGCTCTGAGGTACGGAAGAACATAACAATTGCAATCGTGACTACACAAATCATTTTATTAACAGCAGGGATATAAATCTGCCCGTGTTCAGTTGTAGGGTAGTTGATTTTCATTCTCGGTAAGAATTTAAGTCCACTTGCTTCAGACACAAGGGTAAAAGATCCGGTAATTAAAGCTTGCGAAGCAATAATAGCAGCAATTGTTGCTAAGATAATTGCAAATAAACGTAAATTAGCGGGTACCGCCTCAAAGAAGGGATTTAGCTCCGTTCCGTTTGTATGGTAGTTTGGATTTTGCAAAATCCAAACGCCTTGTCCCAGATAGTTTAGCGCTAAGCAAATAAAGACATATGGCCAAGAACCTAAAATATTACCACGACCAACATGACCTACATCAGAATATAAGGCCTCTGCGCCAGTTGTTGCCAAAAAGATTGAACCTAAGATAAAGATACCAACTTTATTAGTAGGACTAAATAAAACTTTGATAGCTAAAAGAGGATTTAGTGCCTCTAGGATAGACCAATCTTGCATCATATTGTGGATGCCAATTAAGCCTAAGAAGCTAAACCAGATTAACATAATTGGTCCAAATGCCTTACCAATTATGCTAGTACCAAAAGCTTGAATTGAAAATAATAGTAATAAAATTACGATAGTAATGATAATGACAGAATTTTGATCAGGAACAGGGATGCTTGAACCAAAGTGCATATTTTTTAGCCCTTCAATTGATGTTGTTACTGTTACTGCAGGGGTTAAGGTGCCGTCAGCCAGTAATGCTGCACCGCCAATTAATGCTGGCATTACTAGCCACTTAGCTCTTTTACGAACAAGTGCATATAATGCAAAAATTCCTCCTTCGCCGTGATTAGTTGCGTTGAGAGCAATCATGACATACTTGACAGTCGTCAATAAGGTAACAGTCCAAAAAATCAAAGAAATTGAACCTAAAATTAGCTCACGGTTAACATTGGCAATACCGCCGTTGCCAGTTACGATTGATTTCATAACGTATAGCGGACTAGTACCAATATCACCGTAAACAATTCCTATCGTAATCAGCAGACCTGCTACTGAAATCTGTTTCTTTTTGCGATCCATAGTTATTCTATACTCCAATAGATTAATATAAAAATTGTTTAAGTAAAAGAGAATGTCAACTTGACATTCTCATCTAAGGATATATTTTGTTCTTTTTTTAGTTATAGTACAAGTAAATTATGACAAAGAAGTAGAAATATTATCACGACGATTTTCATACCAATTATTCCAATCGTCATATGAAGTCATCTCTGCTGCTTTGATATTATCTTGACGAATAATTTCATCGACAATGTTTTGGAGATTTTGCGCATGGTATTGTAAAGCATGCCGCATAAGCTCTTTTTGTTCAAAATGAATATTATCAAGTAGGTAATGGTTAATGTCAACCATATTAGAATTGGTATCATATAAATTCATGATTTCCAAATCTTGTTGGTTGAATTTAGCAATGTAAAAGTAAGTAAAAACTTGGAGATAGTCAGGCTGTTCAGTAAACTCAGTCTGTGGCATAGTAGTCCATGTTGCTTCAGGCATAACTACTTTTAGTTCTTCTTCTTTTAATTCTTTTTCTTTATCTTGTTCTTTTTCGTTATCTGTATCTTTGATATTATTTTCTTTTTCAGTCAAAGCGGACACTCCTTTAATAAAAATAGGAAACGTGAAAGTCAATAGTAATTTTACCGACTTTAGCTAGTAAAAGCAACTATTCTAATGATGGCTGCTTAATAGGGTTAGTCTTTCTTACTATATGCATGAGTAAAACGAGTAGTTCCATTAGCAATAGTACAAGATAACCAAAAACGCCCAAGTTAAGGGCGATTTTTTGGAGTTAAATTAGGGCTTTAGATATTTTTGCACATCCTTTTTAGTAATTAGATTAGGATTAGCTCGCTTAGAGCTACGGTAAAGATCAATTAAGTCCTGTGGGCTCCATGACATAGCATCGTAACCTAACTTACCAACACGTTTGCGTAATTGGGCGATTTGATTTTTGGCAACAGTTTTACCGTTAACTTGGTGATTGCCCATTGAGCCTTCACCAGTTTTGCCGGCATTGCCAGTTGCGCCAATACTATTTTGGGCATTATTGCTTTTAGCATGGTTATTTGAACTGGATCCATTACCTGAGATAGCGGCATAACCCTGAATAGCAGATTTACCATTAGTGGCAGCTTTTTTATCCTTTTTAATTCCTGCTTGAGCGATATTTTTATATTTTTGGTAGTATTTATCGCCAATGTAAGGTAAATTTAAAACTTTTTGGTATTGTTCAATAGCTTTTAAATATTGTTTATCAGCCTCAGCTTGAGAGGCGGTTGCAAAAATTGGCTTAATTTCGTGTTTATAATCATCTTCTACGTCTTCAACAAGAGACTTCAACTTTTCTCCCTGTTTGGTTAAAACAGGGTAACCATTACTTTTAGTGATGACTTGATTGATAGCTTTTAATGCCTGATTATATTTACCATCTTGGGCATATTTAATTGTAACAAGCATGTTATCAGCCTGACTTTTATAAGCAGCTGCTTGTTTGGTCTTTTTAATATTTAGTGCCTGCTTAAACTTATTACTAGCTTCAGCATAATTTTTATTTGCGACTGCTTTTTTACCATGTGTAATTGCTTGATTATAGGAAGCTTCAACTTGATTATTAGTTGAATTTTGTTTAACAAAAAAGAAACTGCCTCCTAAGACAACAACTACTGCAGCTACAATTGTCCAAATCGTAGTTTTTTTCATAATAGGAATTTGTCCTCCTTACTAATATTAATATTAATTATAGTTTGTTTGGATTGATTTGACTACCTAAGGGCTGTTTTTAATAAAAGAAAGTCAATTTTTAAAAAAATGTTACATTTTGATTTTTTAATTCGTTATTAATAGTGTAAGAGATCTAGCGCGCAGATTGCTTACTTAAAACAGTTTTAATTAAGGAAGGTTGATAAAAATGAATTTTGAACTAATTGATCAAGCAATAGAATATACGTTTGTCGATGAAAACAGTAATTCTAAAAAAGGCAAAAATCGTATCTTTCCCCATGTTAAAAAGGGAGCAACAGCAACGGGATTGGCCCAATTTGGCACTGCCATTGCCAGTTTGCAAGGTAATAGCTTAGGCAGTGCGACTTTAATTCAAAAGCAAGCAATTAAGCTAAATGAGCAAGACTAAAGATTAATAATGATAGGAAGAAAGGCAAAAATCATGTCCGTAAAAAGTAAAATTTTGCAATTAACATTCTTAAATGGTGCTGGTAAAAAGACTAATGTTGCTTTACCGGATGCAATTGAAAATTTAACTGCAGTCACTGTTGAAAGGGCAATGAATCAAATTGCTCAAGCAGACAGCTTTAGTAAGGATGGAGTTGATTTGTATAAAATTCCTCAGTCTGCTTCATATATTGAACGAACTGTTACTAGTTTGTTCGACCATACTAGAAATTAGGAAAGTAGATCTGCAAATTCTGATGATACTGCAAAAAATAAGTTATAAACTGCGCCATTTATGGCGTAAACTATAATTATTTCACCGTTAAAGTCACGCAAACTATAAAACGCGTGACTTTTTTGATATATTCAAATTATTTTGTTAATATTTTGTAAAATAAAAAGTAAAATAAAATAACGATTATAACTTTAATTTGATAAAAAAACTGAATTCATAGGCTTAATTAATATTGCAAAATTTAGTCATTTTGAAAAAAATGAAACCGTTTATTACAAAAGTATGTAAAATAACCCCATACCTTGCATTTTAGTTTAAAGCTAGGTACAATATGGAATGTGGTAAGTAATAGCTATGCTTCAGGTTCGACAGCCTGTACGCATGCGCGTTCTTCAGTTGGAGAGCTACCTCATAAGAGTTATAAACTTATGAATTCGACTCGAAGGGTGTTGTAACAATGTAGGATCAAAACGACTGAACCTATAGCCTATTACTATTTTGTATATACACAAGGAGGAAAGACCACATGAAGAAAAATTTAAGAATTGTTAGCGCTGCTGCTGCTGCATTATTAGCCGTAGCCCCAGTTGCTACTTCTGTTGTATCAACTGTTTCAGCTGATATTAACGTACCGGTTGAAGGTGGAACTACTAATACAGCTCCAGCTGAAGCTTCAATCAAGTTAAACATCACTAACGTTGCTAGTTTAGCAGCAAATGATCCAGCTTCTAAAGTAACTGCATCACTTGCAACCCCAACTTTGCCAACAGGTGCTTCAGTATCTGTTTCAAAAGCTAAGGTTTACACAGCTACAGCTGATGCTACAGCTCCAGCTAAAGGTAAAGTAGGTTCCGGTACTGAAGTTACACAACTTGCTACTGGTGCTACTTACTATGCTGCTGCTACTATTACTCTTACTGGTTTAACAGCTAATAAGGAATACAAGATTACAGCTAATGGTACTACTTACACTGTTAATGCTGATGCAACTGGTACAATTGCTGGTTTTGGTATTGTAAGTGACGGCTTCAACCTTGCTGATGCAACTAAGACTGGTGCACCTTACGTTAGAGAAAACAAGACTGATGGTAAGGCTGTAGATGCTGGCTCAGTTGATCTTACTAGTGCTCAATTGAATGTAGCTGCTGTAGTAGCTGCAATTAACGCTAAGTATGTAGCTGCTAACACCACTACTGATGCTAATGCTGCTACTGCTTCATTTGCTGATGTTGAGGCAGATGTTCGCGCTGCACTTAAGAATGCTGGTGTAACTGTAAAGGCTGATAGTAGTTTTGATAAGCCAGCAGCTGCTTTCCCAGTTACTTTGAACTTGAAGTCAACTAATGGTAAAACTGCTACTTTTGTAGTTACTGTTAATCCACAAGCTGCTACTGATGATTCATTCCCATTAATCAGCTACAATGGTACTGGTTATGTTGGTAATAAGACAATTGATGCTCTTCCAGATAGCGCAAGCTTCAACTATGTACCAGTTAATGGTGTAGTTGACAAGAAGGCTATTGAAGATGCCTTTACTGCAAAAGTAAGTAACACTACTGGTGCAGCTGCTATGACACCAACTGTTGATATCAGCAAGGTAAACACTAAGGTTGCTGGTAAGTACCCAGTTACTGTTTCTGCTACTAACGCTGACAAGAAGACTACTAAGGTAACCTTCATGTTAACTGTTGGTACTAAGGGTGCTACTTATAAGACTGTTCAATCAGATGTAGATGTTCCAGTTTACAAGATTACTGGTAACACTGTAACTGACACTAAGACTGTTGTTAAGAACGGTGACCAAATTGCTACTTTTGGTGATGCAATTGTAGTTAATGGTAAGTCATACACTCACATTAACAGTGCCGATTCAGACCTTTACGTAGAAACTAAGTACGTTGATGGTTCAGTTAAACCTGGCGACAAGGTAACTAAGAAGGTTATGCACAATGCTTACATTTACGATGCTAACCACAAGCGTGTTGGCGACAAGACTTTAGCAGCTTACACTAACGTTGACGTTTATGGTAAAGCTACTAAGCTTGCTGATGGTAGCTTAGTTTACAAGATTGGTGACAACCAATACGTAATGGCTGACAACATTGATGGTACTGTACGTACTTTGACTCACAATGCTTACGTTTACAAGACTAGCACCAAGCGTGCTGACCGTCGTGTATTGCGTAAGGGTGAGAAGGTAACTACTTACGGTAACCCTTACAAGTTCAAGAATGGTAAGTCATACTACCGTATCGGTGGACCTGCTAAGCAATACGTTAAAGTTGCTAACTTTTAATTAATTAGTCAATTAAATAATTAATTACCAGAGCGGAAACGATTATCGTTTCCGTTTTTTGGTGTTTAAGTTAAAGTTGTTCATGATAGTATTACTATAAATGTATATTTTATTGTGCTAGAAAGGAGTATTATCATGAATAAGACGCATACTACTTGTCACTTACCACATAACCCGCGCTATCAAGTTTGGTCAAAGCAGTTATTACAGGAACGAGTTGGAAAAGATAAGGCAGTAGAGCAATATTTAATTAGGACTAACACTTATTTGCTTAATGCCAATACACTTGCAATTTATGAATTTCATCAGCAACCATTTTTAGGAATTTATAAAAGCGTGATTTTTGATTGTCAAGAAGGGATTGTACTTTGTCAGCAAAGTAGTAGTGCCCTAATCACTGCTTTTGCACAAAAAGTCTTACTTGGTGGGTTAGAATTTCAACGAGAATTAGCCGATAAACTTAATTTAAAAGGACATAATGTAATTGCAACTGGGAATTTAACCTACTTTTCCCTCCAAAGCTATAATAGTAGCAATGTTGACTGGATAGCCTTACATCAAATTAGTAAATTTGAGTTTTTAAGTTCAGCAACCGTTATTTTTAAAACAATTAACTATAACGGGCATCGTTACAGTTTTATTTTCAATAAGCATAGTAAATATTTATTTGAAAAGATATCTAATGCTTTATTTTTTAATCATGTAATTTCTAAATTATTAGCACAGCATGCAGCTATTTATTTTGGGATTACTTTATCCAAAAAACGTGGGCCCTCGTTGATTGATCAATCTGATTATTTTCATCCGCATAAGGCAATAGGTGATCTTTCCTTGAAGAGTATTATTTCTGCTGTTAATCAAAAAAGGCAACTAAGGTATGTACACTATTTAGCTGACGAATTTGAAATGCCTTATTTAATTGAGGCAAATAAGACAGTATATTATTTAAGCAAACGACCAGATACGTTATATTAAAGTAACAGCTAAACCAATTCGGTTTAGCTGTTTTTTAACCGGATTTTGGTCGCCTACAGTTAAAAGCCCGCGTAAAATATTAATAATACTAGAAAATAAGGTTAATTAAGCTAATGGCATTTTAGCTCAGGTTAATTATGGTTTTCAGAATTAATTTAAACTTGCTAATCTGATGATGCACAAGCGCTTGTGACAATATATTGAAAGGAATGTCACAAATGAAGATTAGTGAGCAGGCATTTTTGCTGGCTTGGCATAATCAAAAATTAGTCCGAGATGCTTTGAAATATGTACATGTTAGCCGAACTTATCAAGGTTATGAAGATTTATTTCAAGAAGGAATTATCACTTATGCTGGAATGATTGAACTGCATGGAAAGTTGACAAGGGAATTGAACCGCTTGAGTTTTCGAAAAGTAGTTTGGCATACAATCGATTTATTACGTAAAGAAAAGCGTAACCAAAATCTTGAACATATTTTGAAATTATTAATAACAAATAGACAATTTAGTAGTCCTGAGCTCAACTTGGCGTTAGTACAAGAGCTTCCTAAGCTGAACAATACTGAAAGAATGTTATTTTATAGTCATTTAATTAATGGACAATCAATTACATCTATTGCACAAAAGAATCAGATTAATCGAGTACAATTGCAACGAGTTAAACGTCAGCTATTAGTCCATTTACGGAAAATTTTGATTTTAGATTACGATTTGTAATATAACGTATTCAATATTACTTTTTGACTACAATTAAAACTAATCTATTGTTTATAGTAAGATTGCTCGATACAATAAAAGTGTCAGTTAAGGAGGAAACATGATTTATGAAAAAGAAACTAATCACCGGTATTTCGGCAGCAGTACTTGCAACAACTGCTGTTGGACCGGTTACCAACAACCTGATTGCCAATTCTATTTGGCAAACTAAGCCAGTTTCAGCAGCTCAAGGTAATGAAGCAACATTTTTAAATACTGCAGCTTCACAAGCACAAAAAGTTGCTAAAAAATATGGTTTATACCCATCAGTTATGATTGCACAAGCAATTGTTGAATCTAATTGGGGACAATCAGGGTTAGCAGTGAACGCTAATAATTTATTTGGCATGAAAGCTGATGATAGCTGGCCAGGTGAAACGTATGCAGCGAGAACGCGAGAAGAAGATAAAAACGGCAAGAGCTATTATATCGTTGCTAAATTTAGAAAATATCCTAGTTATCAAAACTCATTTGATGATAATGGTAAGAAGTTGCGCCAAGGTGTTTCTTGGCAACCTGACCGTTATCAGGGTGCTTGGCTTGAAAATGCCACTGCATATACTGATGCAACTAAAGCTTTGACAGGAACATATGCGACTGCCAATAACTACAACACCATCTTAAATAATAGAATTACAACTTACAATTTAACCCAATATGATCCGCAAGTGTCTAGTACCAGCAAGTCTTATGTTGTTAAAAAGTCAGGTGCAACTTATGCTTGGCCAACTGATCACAGTGTAACGACTAAGACTGATTCGATTAGTAAGGGTGATGCGGTGACAGTTACTAAGACCATTACTTTTTATAATGGTAAACAACGCCTATATATTTCAGGTAAAGGCTGGGTAAATGACTCAGTTTTGGAAATGGGTAGTGCCTTACCACCGGCAGCGCAGGCACCAAAGAATGAAAAGAAAGTTAACAAGACTTTAATGCATACAGCTTACATTTACGATGCTAAAGGTAACAAAGCTAAAGGTATGAAAGCCATTAAGGTTAGTGGTAACGGCAAGGTAATTGCTACTTATGGTACCAAGACTATTAATAATAAAAAATATTACCGTATTGGGCAAAACCATTACCTTGCCGGTGGCAATATTGATGGTACAATGAGAATTTTAAAACATGATACCTATGTTTATAATAATTATGGTAATCGTGATAACCAAGAAATTATGAAAAAAGGTAAATCTGTGGCCACTTATGGGGCAGCAGTCTCTATTTATGGTGTGCAATATTACCGTATTGGGGTCAACCAATACATTAAGCGCGCAGATTTTAGCCTTAATTAACCAACCCCTATCAGCAAGAAATGAGGAACTAACTTTTAGATGAAGATAAAGAAACTAATAACTACTATTGCTATCGGAGTAGGTTTAGTTATCCCTATTTTTAAAATAAATCAAAATCAAGTAGTTGAAGCTGCTACCGTAAATTCAATTGCTAAGCAAAATAGTTATAGCAATGTTACTTTTTTATATAAAATGTTGCAAACACAAAATATTCGCTATAATAAGTTTTATGCTAATGGTAACAAAATTAAGTACCGTAAGGGTAAGCCAGAAGGAATTGTTATTCACGAAACAGCCACTCCTGGTGCATCAGCTTATAATGAGGCAATTTATTTTAATCGTGAGTGGAAGAACATGTATTCATATGTGCATGCCTTTGTCGATCACGGCCAGGTAATCCAAATGATGACGCCAAATTATGGTGTATGGGGTGCAGGAGCAATTGCTAACAATCGCTATATTCAAATTGAATTATGCCAAGAGAACACGCGTGCTAAATTTGCTAAAAGTGTAAATAATGATGCAATTTATGCGGCTAAGCTACTTCATCGTTATAATATTAAACCAAGTAACGCCTGCAATACAGGCAAGGGTACAGTTTGGTCACATCATGCAGTCTCCCGTTTTTTAGGTGGAACAAATCATACTGATCCTGATGATTACTTTGCTAGGTGGGGTTATTCAATGGATCAATTTTATGCCTTACTGAAATATTACTATAATTTGCAAGGAGCAGAACCTAGTCCTAATCCTAAAAATGATAGAACTGATAATCCTAGCATAAATGAATCTGAAACAACAGGAACGAAGACTTTGATGCACGATTCCTATATTTACGATGCTAACGGTGAGTTAACTAGTGCCCCATTAATGCTAGCTGGAACGCAAGTAACCTTGAGTGGGTCTAAGACTATAAATGGTAAGCCATACTTAAAAATTGATGATAATCAATATGTTGATGCAAGTAATATTATTGGTACAAAGCGAACTTTGAAGCAGGATGCTTATATTTATGATACAGCTGGTGTGCTTATGAATGAGCCGGAACTTAAATGTGATCAAGCAGTCAAAGTTTATGGTAGTCCTATTAATATTGCAGGTAAATTTTATTATCCAATTAATGCTAACCAATTTGTGAAAGTAACTAATTTTAAGTAATTAAAAACAGTTCAAAGGAAATTTTTAGTTAATCGCTAAAACCGTTTTATTTAGTGATGTAGGTTGTTTCCTTGGACTGTTTTTTTATGTAGAAAAATTAATTTTTAATTGATGCCTTAGCTTTAGCTAAAACATCAATGACAGCAGTACTATGCTCATATAATTTGTTAGCCATTTGCTGATCATGTTGATCAATAATTTTACTGAAATTATTGAATTCGCTAGCCATACGGTGTGAATATTGATTAAAACGTAAGCGGTTAGTTTCTCCATTACGCATTTCAACTGTAAAGTCGTTAATAACACCTGTTGATCCATCAAAATAAATAGAACCTTTTTCTCCTTCAATAAAAGAACGGGGTGTAGTATAGCAGTCTTTAGCTGCAATAAGAATGGCCTGCTTATCTGGGTAAACTAAATTTAAGCTACCTGAAGTATCAATACCTTTTTGCACAACTGGATAATATTGCACACTAATCGGTTTGCCAAAAAGACCAACTACTAGGTGTATATTATATATATTTAGGTCCATTAAGGTTCCACCGCCCTTAGTGGGGTCGAAAACAGGCGCAATTTTATTGGCTAAAAAGTCATCATAACGACTAGAATATTGAGTATAATTGAGGCAAATAATGTGAATGGGTCCAATTTTATTTATTATTTTTTTGATTGCTTGATAATTTTTTAAATGAATATTTGTAATTGCCTCTAAAATAATTACCTTATGCTGGTCAGCCAATTGCTTGAGTTCAGTAGCTTCGGCAACTGTTGCTACATAAGGCTTTTCACAAATTACATTTTTACCAGCTAAAATAGCTTGTTTTACTACTTGGTAGTGTAATGAATTTGGTACAGCCACATAAACAGTGTCAACGTTGTTATCGTTACATAAAAGTTCGTTATTTGTAAAGACATCTTTAATGTTATATTGTTTGGCCAGACTTTGGGCAACGTGTTGGCTGCGTTCAGTGGTTGAAATAGCGGTTATTTTCATATTGGCAATTTTATCTGCTGTTTGTAAAAAATCGTGTACAATCATACCACTACCAATGATTCCTAATTTCATGAATAATCCTCCTTTTAAAAATTATATCTATTACTACTTCAATCTTAGATGATTCGATATAGATGGGCAATAGGCGTGCTTGTCTCTCTAAAATAAAAAACACATTATAACTAAGGTTATAGTGTGTTTTTATTAGTTTTATTTTTTCTTTTGCGGTAAAGGCTTCGCATCTAAAACATTGTTTGGCATCTTTAAAAAATCATGGGTGCCAATATTGGCATAGCTTTGACCAACTTCAAGTTGCATAATTTTTCCTATTTTCATATATACTTTATAACTAAAAGATGCCAATTTTTGCTTTTTAACAACAAGTTTAACGTCCATTTTTTGATAGGTCCCTTTTTGAGCGAGTTGTTTATAAGCTGGTAATTGTTTTTTGCTTTGGTTATTTGTCCTAAAGATTGGCTGAACGGCAGCTTGCATTATTTTTTTATCAGTAAGTGTTGCAGTTAAAGTATATTTATTACTTGACCGCTTCATTTGATAGGCATTAATGAGTTTATTAGGTGGATCTAGTAGCATTTTGTTATTCATAACAGCGTCGACAATATCGTTATATGAATGTCCAGTTAGTTTATCAAGGGGAGTAACATACCACGTACTTTGCCCATTAATATAAGCCTTATTAGTATTACTGATCCATTCCTCTAAATTACTGCTTTTGCCTTTAGCTTGAGTTTGATAATTCAAATGAAAAATAGTTGGATTACCACCAAAGGTATATGTAGAAGTGATAACTTGACTTTCTGTATCAGTTTTTAAATTAATTAGCTGCTTGGCTTGGCCACTTTTAAAAGTTTGTTGTGACTTTTTGATTACGGTTGATTTGTTCAGAACCGGTTCAGCTGGCTTTTTTGGTGCTGCACAACCACTGCTAATCAGTGCTACAATGAGCCCCATACCAAGTAATACTTTTTTTAATCTCATTTTGTTAAAAAATCTCTTTTCTTATAATCATTAATATCTCTATTGTATCGTAAAATGTTAAATTAAAAAACGATTTTTAGTTCTAAACCCTATGAAAACAAAATTTAAATGTGTAAAATAATAAGTGAAGCTTTTAATTTGCAAAGGAGATATTTCATGTCAAAATTAGTTTTGATCCGTCATGGACAAAGTGAATGGAATCTTGAAAACAAGTTTACTGGTTGGGTTGATGTTAACCTTTCAGAACAAGGTGTTGCAGAAGCCAAAAATGCTGGTCGTTTAATTAAAGCGCATGGTCTTAAGTTTGACCAAGCTTATACTTCAGTTTTAACACGTGCAATTAAGACTTTGCACTATGCTTTAGCTGAAAGTGACCAACTATGGGTACCAGAAACTAAATCATGGCGTTTAAATGAACGTCACTATGGTGGTTTGCAAGGTTTGAATAAACAAGCAACTGCTGACAAATATGGAGATGATCAAGTTCACATTTGGCGTCGTTCATATGATGTTTTGCCACCAAAATTGGAAGATGATTCAGAATTTAGTCAAGTGCACGATCGTCGTTATGCTGATCTTGATCCGAACATCATTCCACGGACAGAGAATTTAAAGGTTTGCTTAGAGCGAGTAATGCCATTCTGGGAAGATCATATTGCTCCTGACTTACTAGCTGGTAAGAACGTTATTATTGCTGCTCATGGTAATTCACTTCGTGCCTTGACTAAGTACATTGAAAACATTTCTGATGAAGATATTATGGATTTGGAAATGAAGACTGGTGAACCAGTTGTCTACACTTTTGATGACAAATTAAAGGTTGTTAACAAAGAAAAGCTAGATGATTAATTAATCAGTAAAAGACTATTTTAGAGGAATCTGAATGGTCTTTTTTGTTATAAAATTTTTTTATAGTTATTAAACGGTGCATGTATTGAATTAACTTGCTATACTATAAGCAAAGTTTATTTTTTTGTATTATTGAAGGGGTAATTGGTGAATAAAATGAAAAGAAGCGATCAGCATCACACCAAATTAATGTTGAGTGGCATTGTACTTTCAGCGGCAGTTAGCTTTTTTTATTTTCAACAGCGATCACTGAAAGACAAGCACATCTCTTGGTCTGACTTGTTAGCTGACAGAACTAACTTTAAAAAAAGAGCTAAGCAACAATTGCAAGTAATGGGTAATGCTGTACAAAAATTGTGTAATTTTGACAAAAACAAATTGTCTAATAAGCAAGCATCGGCATTAGAAATTTTACCAGTTACTACAGCTGCTAGTGAGACTGTGACTGAACCTGAAGTTTCAGCCCCGCATTCAACAGCTGGAACTACTAGTAATTGCCAGGTTCTAGTTAACTATGTGGATGAGGATAATAATTTGATTGCCCAAAGTGAAATTTTAAGGGGGAAAGAAGGAGTTAGTTATGCTTCGATCTTCAAGTCGGTTAAAGGTTATTTACTAAAAAAGCGGACAGATAATGCTAAAGGACGCTTTAAAGCGGAAGCACAAGTAGTCAAGTATATTTATATTAAGGATAGTGCTTATCAAGCTCCAACCCAGAACACAAAATAGTGGAACATTTTTGGGTTAATTAGGCCAGTTTACCAGAATTAATAATTGATATTAATTGAGCTATAAAAAAAGAAATCAAACCGCTAGTCGCTTGTAACTAGCGGTTTTTATAATTACTAAATTTACTAACCAAATATTTTACATCCAAAATACTTGACTTAAAGTTAACTTTAAGGGGTATGGTTATCCTATAATTTAGTAAAAACAGACAGTATTCTTGTCTAAATTAAAATTAGGAGTAATTAATGAGAAGGGCGAATAAGTATCGTATCGGTCAATTTAGTCAGGTAACTTATTTGCCAGCAGCAACTTTGCGTTATTATGAGCAAGAAGGTTTGTTGGCGCCAAAACGTGATAGTTTGGGTCAACGATTTTATACTGATGCAGATTTAGCTTGGTTAAATTTTATCCTACATTTAAAAGACACGGGGATGACCATTACTGACCTGAAAAAATATGTTGATTTACGCGCTCAAGGAGATGAGACAATTAGTCAGCGCCTAGCTTTACTCAAGCAAGTCCAAGTTCAGGCTGAAGCGCAATTATTTAATTTAAAAAATAGTTTAACCATTGTTAAACAAAAAATTGCTTGGTACGAAGGTAAGAAAAATGCAACCATTGCCGATGATGAAACTTTTGTAGCTTATTTAAATCGAATTAGGGAGAGGAAACAAAATGATTAAACATGAAAATGAAGTTAAGCAAGCCCTATTTGCATTAGGTGAAAAAAATACGGCCTACCAAAAATATTTTATTGGACAAAGCTATTTGCAAAATTTAGTAGCTGATCCCAAGCTCAATGTTAATGTAGCTAATGTTAGTTTTGAGCCTGGATGTCGTAATAACTGGCATAAACATAATGGTGGGTTTCAAATTTTATTGGTAACTGCTGGTGAAGGTTGGTATCAAGCAGAGGGTCAACCGGCTCGAAAACTTTATCCAGGTGATGTTGTGGTAGTCCATGATGGAGTCAAGCATTGGCATGGAGCGACTAAGGATAGTTGGTTTGCGCATGTGGCTATTACAAGTGGTACACCAGAATGGCTTGAACCAGTACCAGATGAAGTATATCAACAATTGGAGGATTAATGATGAAAAAACAAACAGCTGGACGTGATAATTTAGGTAAGCTGGCCCCGAAGTTTGCTGAATTGAATGATGATGTTTTATTTGGTCAAGTTTGGTCACGTGAAAAGCAATTATCTGCCCGGGAACGTAGTTTAATTACTTGCGCATCTTTAATGACTCAAGGTGCTTTTCCGCAATTAAAAGCGCATCTGAAAATTGCTCAAAATAACGGGGTAACTAAAGAAGAAATGGTTGAAATTATTACTCATTTAGCCTTTTATTGTGGCTGGCCTAAAGCTTGGTCGACTTTTGATTTGGTAAAAGAGGTTTATGGAGAATAAGTAATTGTTTTAAAATTGTCCTACTTCAGCAATAGAGCCAGTCAAATCGGCTATAATGTGTTTAAGTAAAAACAACATTTTTATATTGATGAAGGGGTTACCAATTATGACTAAAAAAATCCTTATTTTACATACTGGCGGTACAATTTCAATGTCAGAAGATGAATCAGGTAAGATTAAACCCAATGAACGCAATCCACTCGCTAATATTTCTCTAAAAAATAAAAGTGAACTTGAACTAGTAACTGAAGAAATTTTTAATGTACCTTCGCCGCATATGAATCCAGAACGAATGTTACAGTTATCACTCAGAATTCGTCAGGCTGAAGCAGAGGGATTTTATGGTGCGGTGGTAACTCACGGGACGGATACCTTAGAAGAAACCGCAATTTTTTTAGATTTAACTATTTCTAGTAACATGCCAGTAGTAGTCACAGGGGCAATGCGCTCTTCTAATGAAATTGGAAGTGATGGTCTATATAATTTTCGGACGGCAATCATGGTAGCTAGTTCCAAAGAATCAGTGGGTAAAGGCGTGGTCGTAGTTATGAATGATGAAATTCATTCAGCACGTTATGTAACTAAGACCCATACTACAAATGTTGCCACTTTTCGCACGCCAACCTTTGGACCAATCGGTATTGTTTCAGAAGGTCATGTCAATTATGTACAGACAATTAAACCGCAACAACATCTACCAATTAATTATGTAGTTGATCAAGTATTTTTAGTTAAAGCTTACGCAGGGATGGGAACGGAATTGTTTCGGGCTTTGAACCAGACCGCAACTAATGGTATTGTAATTGAGGCTTTAGGAGCTGGTAATATGCCACCTGAAACCTTACCAGAGCTTCAAGCACTTGTTGAGCATAAGATTCCAATAGTTTTAGTTTCACGTTGCTTTAATGGAATTGCTGAGCCGGTTTATGATTATCAAGGCGGCGGAGTTAACTTAAATAAGATGGGAATTATTTATTGTCGGGGCTTAAATGGGCAAAAGGCGAGAATTAAATTATTGGTTGGCTTGAGTGCAGGCTTATCAGGCTTAGAATTAAAAAAATATATTAATAATTAAGTTTAAATCGTTCATCACTGATGAACGATTTTTATTTCTAACTTACAGATAATGAATAACTATAAATTATTGGTTGTTTGAGGTTGTAATATGTGCTATTATTCTCATAAAATATATGAAAGCGATTGCATATAGGAGAAAGCTTATGATTTACCAAGCAGATATTGAATGGGATGCCAATTATGATGTTGTAGTACTAGGATTTGGTGGCGCGGGGGCAACAGCTGCCCGTTTTGCTGCGGACCAAGATGCGCGGGTTTTGTTGGTCGATGCTGCTCCAGAAGGCCATGAGGGTGGGAATACACGTTATTCTGCTCAGCTATTGGGAACTGGTGAAGATTTTAACAAAATGAAAAAATATTACCAACAATTAACAGCACCGATGTCATTAGATGAAGAGATGATTGACACTTATGTTAAAGGTATGGTGGCAATGCCTGAATATGTTTCTAAGTATTTAGAAGTAGAACCATGCAGTGCTAAAGACTATGCACCTCAATCACGTTGGGCATTTGAAGAATTTCCTGAATATGAAGGTTCAGAAACGCATGATTTTACAACGGTCGCCAAATCATGGTTTGATGCATCTTTATGGCAAATTTTAAAAAATCAAGTAAGCAAAAGACAAAGCAAGATTGATGTTTTGTATAATACACCAGCCATTGAATTAATTCAAAATGGTCAAACTAGAGTAATTGAGGGCGTTGTAATTGAACGTGATAATAAGAGGCTAAACGTTCAAGCTAAAAATGGTGTAGTACTGGCTACTGGCGGTTTTGAAAATAATCAGCGCATGGTTGAAGATTATTTAGGAGCAAAAAAATTAGCTCCTTTAGGTACACTTTACAATAAAGGTGATGGTGTTCGGCTGGCACAAGAAGTTGGTGCTGATCTTTGGCATATGCATAATTTTGAGTCATTGGGTCTCTTACACGGAATGGCTTTTGCTGTACCTCAAGGTGAGCGCGGTCGTTTAATGTTAGGTGAACAAAATGAAAAAGTTGCTCATGGCAGCGCATTTGTGATTGGTGATGATGGTACAAGATATTTTAATGAAGCAGAAGAAAATCGACATGGCCATATTAAGAATCATGGTCAATGGAAAGTGCCAATGAATCAAGTCCACCCCTATCTAATTTTTGACAGCAAGAAGAAAGAGGAGCTTGATCACGATCCAATAATTGGTAGCTATGCACCATATTATAATCAGATAATTAGTGCTAGTTCACCAGCAGAATTAGCAGAAAAAATTGAAATTGAACCAGCGGTCTTGAATCAGACGGTAGCTAGGTTTAATCATGCATGTGAAGAACATAACGATTCCGAATTTCATCGTGCGTCAACTACTCTACAAGCTTTTACTGGAGCTGAAATTTTTGCAGTTAAGCTGGAACAAACGATGCTTAATACTCAAGGCGGTCCCAGAAGAAATGTGAAAGCTGAGATTATCGATACTAAGGGTCAAGTAATTCCACACTTATATTCAGCAGGAGAATTAGGTGGGATTAGTGCCAATCAATACCAAGGTGGTGGCAACTTAGCCGAATGTTTGATTTGGGGTAAGATTGCTGGGGAAAATGCTGCAATACCAAAATTGGCTAATGAAGCTGACGTGGCAAGTGGTGCTTCGGTAAGTGAGAAACATTTAAATTCTGATTTAAGGCGGGAAACTTACCCCACAGCTAAAAATCAATACATTGGTCGTTCAAGTCGCGGTATGGGTGACGAAATTGTAGTCCGAGTTACTGTTGATGAAAATAAGAATTTGCAAGAAATTGAAGTGTTGAAGCAGGCAGAATCAGCTGATTATGGACAAAAAGCAATTGAGATTTTACCTAAGGAAATGGTCAAGCAAAATCGTACTGATGTTGATGCAATTACCGGTGCTTCCAGTACCAGTAGGGGACTACGGGATGCCGTTAATGATGCTTTAAGCAAGATTAAATAAAGATAGTTAAAAAGGTCATTATTAGTAATGATCTTTTTGTGTAGTCAAAAAACTTTAGTTATAATGAGTAAAATAGAGTAATTATATTTTGAATAAAGAATTTATTGATGGCGGAGAATAAAAATGAATTTTACTCAGTTACGTTGCTTTATCAAGGCTGTAGATAATTCAAGTTTTACAATTGCAGCAGAGAGAATGAACTTTTCTCAATCAGCAGTTTCAAAGAATATTAAAGACTTAGAAAATACCATCGGCGTAACCTTGATTAACCGAGGACATCATCGCATTTCACTTACGGATGCGGGTAAATATTTTTATCGTGTGGCACGTAATGTGGTAGATGATATGGATTATACTGTTGCCTATTTACAAAGTAAAAGAAATGACCCAGAGACCCTCTTGCGAATCGGTGTATGTGATACGCCATTAGAGCAAAGTGTTTTGCCCCTTTTTTTGCGTAAGTTACGCGAGGCTGGAAGTAATTTGAATATCCAGTTTGTTTTTGTTCTAAATAACTCAATTGGCGAGTTGCTTAATCATCATGTTGATTTATGCGCTATTGCACGTGACGATGTCAATGTGGTAGATGACGTTCAGTTTGAACCTTTAATTCAGGGTCAGGTAGTAGCAGCTTGTCCCCCTGATTCACCTTTGGCGCAAAAAAAAGTAATTTCTTTATCAGATTTGATTAAACAGGATTTGTTTTTGCTCGATCCAAATAGTTCACTTAATGTACAGGTCAATTTTCAAAATGAATTGATTAACCATATGGGAATGGATCATATTAAATTTGTTCAAGATTTTTTGGCAATGAATATTTATGTTCGTGGCGGTTGGGGGTATGGTATTTTGCCTAATTTTATTGCTGATTATCAAGCTACTGATATCAGCTATGTCCCAATCGATTATCATGATATTTCTCCATATGGCATTGCCTATATGAAATCTTTTACTAATGAGTCGGTTTTAAAAGAAGTGATTACGACTTTAAATAAAGCAATCACAGAATATTTAAAGCAAAAAAATAAATAATGCACAAATTAAAAATATTAAATAAATGCTTGTAGTCTAGAAAAAAGGGCGGCATACAAGCATTTTTTGTTACTTATTTTTTATCATTTTGGTAATTATTCCATTTAGTAATCTTAAATTCTTAATTTAGTGCAAAGATTCACTAAATTGATAGTATGATAAAAGTGCTTAAAAGATTACTTTAAAAGTGAGGGATAAAAATGGAGAATACTTATGATGTAATCGTTGCTGGGGCAAGTAATTCAGGAGCAATGGCAGCGTGTGCAGCGGCTGAAAAGGGGGCCAAGGTTTTATTAATTGATAAGCAAGGAAGTTCACAATTTCTCTTTCGTTCTTTTTTTGCAGCACTTAATAGCAATGCGCAAAAAAGAGCAGGAATTAAGGTTGATAAAGCTAAATTATTAAATTTTTTAACACTTTTTTTCCAAGACAATGTTGATGAACGATTACTTTGGACTTGGGCTAACCATGCTGATGAAACAGCTAATTGGCTTGAAGATCAGATTTTGAAACCAAATGGTGGTGTTTTAAGACCACAAAAAGATGCTCACTATGAAACTATCGTTAATACCGCTTTTAATACTGAACTAGCAATTGCTACGCCAGATAATGGTTGGGCGCACTATGGTGAGTGGGTACTCAATAAAGCGCAGCAATTAGGTGTGATGCTTAAGTACAATACCAAGATGGAAGAAATTTTAACCAATGATCAAGGAAAAGTAACTGGCGTTATTACTAGTGACCGTGCTAGTGGTAAAAAAACACAATATCAAGCCACTAAGGGCGTTATTATTTGTACTGGCGGTTATGGTGGCAATGTTGATTTAATGAAGAAATGGAATCCACTTGGATACAAGAAGAATGTTTATTCTGATGGACCACGTGACGATGGCTCAGGTATTCTTGCTGGTCTAAAAGTAGGCGCAGCGCGAGATGAAGAACCCGCTGAAATTATTTTTGATCGCGGGGCGGTGCCGGTAGGAACTAAGGCTGAAGATTTTTATAAAATTGACTTTAAAGGTCCGGGGTACTTTTGGTTAGGTGCCTATCCCTTACTAAAGGTTAATTTAAATGGTGAACGCTTCGGTAATGAAAGTGTTCCTTATCAATTTGATATTAATGCCATGTCAAAACAACCTGGTTATCTTGAAGCACAAATTTGGTCTGAAGAAACTATGGATCATTTAGCACAGTTTGATACGCAAGGCTGTTCTCGCTTAGGTTGGCCAGGAATTTATAATACTGAAGAAAATAAGGCCGAAATTCAACGCCGCCTTGATGATGGAATGGTACAAAAGGCTGACACGATTGAAGAACTGGCTGAAAAATTAGCTTTACCAAAAGATAAGTTGGTTGAAACAGTTAAACGGTATAACCAGATGTGTAAGCAAGGTAAAGATACTGATTTTGGCAAAGAAAAATTCAGATTATACCCAGTTGAACATGGTCCATATTATGGCGTCATAATGGGGGGACGACTTTTAGCGACGCTTGATGGCTTACGAATCAATTCTAAGATGGAAGTGATTGATAAAGATGGTAACCCAATTCCGCACTTATATGCAGCAGGTAATGCTAGTGGTGGTTTCTTCTGGGGCTCATATCCAGACCGTGTTCCGGGCCTAACTTGCAGCCATGCACAAACTTTTGGGCGTTTAGCCGGTCAAAATGCGGCCAATAACTAAGGTAATTTAATAAAGGAGTTTTGATTATGATGAATGAAAGACCAATGCCTAAGCTTTCGAATTATCGCTGGGTTATTTTAGCAATTGCGGCTTTACTTGATGCAATTAGTAGTTATATTCAATTTCAAATTTCGGCTTTAGCAACACAAATTATGCCGGAGTTACATATTTCGCCAGCTCAATTTAGCAGTTTACTAATGGCTCCAATGTTAGTAGCTGTATTCTTAAGTATTCCGGCAGGTTCTTTAGCTGATCGTTTTGGTGCGAAACGAATTGTAGCTGTTGGCTGTATTATTTCTGTCTTGGGCGCTTATGGACGCTTAGTGGCACATAACTTTGCTTCAATGATGATTATGTTATTACTTTTTGGCGTTTATATGGCCCTGTTAAATGCTAATACTTTAAAGTTATTTGGTACTTGGTTTAAGCAAGATACCAACTTAGCAATGGGAGTCTTTTTCGCTTCAGCTAGTATCGGAATCATGCTGTCACAAGTAACTAGTCCAATGTTTCCAAGTGTCGAAGCAGCTTATATGTTTTCATCAAGTGTTTTATTGGTTTTAACGATTGGTTGGATTCTCTTGGTTAGAGATACGCCTAAGGGAGAAGAACTACCGCCTGAAGCACTTAAGCAAGAACGAGCAGCATCTTCTATTGATTTCTTTAAAGCAGCTGCTCATAGTAAGAAAACATGGCTAGTAGCCTTATCTGTTGGTTGTGGCATGGGAGCTAGTGAAGCTTTCTCTGGCATTTTACCGCAAGCTTTTGTTGCTAGGGGATTATCGCCACGTACTGCTGGAATGATTGCGGCTGTTGGAACAATTGGTAGTCTGTGTGGTTCATTATTTGGCCCGGCTTTAATTAATAAGGCTAAGAAGGCTAAACCAGTAATGATAGCTGTAACTATTTTGGGTGGTTTATTAATAGCAGTTACTTGGTACGTGCCAATGGGGCTACCATTAACCATTGCCTTAATCCTTGGGGGATTGTTTGGTGCGGTGACTGGTCCAGTAATGCAATCAATGCCAATTACTTTCCCTGAGATTGGACCGAAGTATGCGGGTTCTGCAGGCGGATTAGTTGGAACTGTCTCCTTACTTTTATCATATTGTATTCCAGTTATTGTTTCTGCAATTGCTGGTAGAAATTACGCCTTAACTTTCATTATTCAAGGAATTGTTTTTGCTTTAACAATCATATTTATGGCAATACTACCAGATGCCAATGATGCACGGCGGCGTAAATAGTAATTAATTTAAATTAAGAGGATTTTTAAAATGGCCAAAAAAATTACAGATAAGCCAGGTAAATATACCGGTTCAGGACAAGGAAAAGAGAGTCAAATCAACCTTGAAGTTGAGGTGGGTAGTGACCAAATTATTAGGGTAAACTCACTTGATCGATATGCTCCAGATAGTTTAGCAGATAATGCTTTTCAGAAGATGGCGCAAAAGATTGTTGATCAGCAGTCAATTGATGTGGATGTAGTCTCAGGGGCATCTGAAACTTCGCGCGGGATTATTGAAGGTGTCAAAAGTGCTTTGACTAAAGCTGAAGTTGATTTTGCTGCTTTAAAAGAAAATAGTGCTCAAACTAGTACAACTACTAAAAGGGAAATTACGGTTGATATTGCAGTTGTGGGTGCAGGTGGAGCCGGTGTAGCTGCAGCACTTGCTGCCATACAGCATGGCGCAAGTGTTGCATTATTAGAAAAAACCATTTCTCCCCTTGGTGCTAGTACTTTTGCTGGTGGAATGTTTGCCGGTGATAGTCAGCAACAAAAAGATCAAGACCAAGTCGTTTCTAAAAAGTGGCTTTATGATGAGTATATGGATGCTTCTCAAGGCTATATGAATTCAATTTTAGTACGCCGGATTATTGATGAATCTGGAAAAACGGTTGACTGGCTCAATGAAAATGGCGCAATTATGAAGTTGGTTGATGCCGGAACAGGTGGCAGTTTCGATCATATTGGGATGCCGGCAACTTTGCATGGTTATCAAGAAGGTGGTACAAAAGCCGTTACCAAACTGATTGAAAAGTTTAAATCTCTCGGTGGACAAATGTACTTTGGCTTTGCCGGGCAGAAGTTATTGCAGGATGATCAAGGACAAGTTATTGGTTTAATTGCACAAAGTGATGAGCAGGAATTACAAGTCAACGCTAAAAAGGTCATTATTGCAACTGGTGGCTTTGGTGGTAATGCCGAAATGCGTAAAGAATATCTAGGTGATGTTAGTACCCAAGGGCAGGTTTTGCAAAATACCGGTGATGGTTTAAATATGGCTTGGTCAGCTGGCACTGCCCGTCATATCAATGGTTCAACTCATTATTTTTGGCAAACTTTTAGTAATAAGGAAATTGGAGCAATGGCTAAGCTAGTTGGTCCTAGTTGGATGCCATTAAATGCTTTAGCCGATTTTCCTAATTTGCGGGTCAATAAGCGCGGTCAACGTTATGCTAGTGAAACCCATGCTTTAGACTTTGCAGTCCACGGAGCGGAATTATCTGAACAACCGCAGCAAACCGAATTTGTTATTTTAGATCAGGCCATGCTTGATAAGATTAAGGAAGGCGGCACGGTCGCAATTGAAGATCACTATGGCAAATGGAAGAACAAGCGCGAATTTTACATGGAATTTAACTTCCCAACGGATACTGATGAAAGTATTAAGCGTGAGCATGAAAAGACTGATTTTACGACTCTTTTGAAACAATTATCATCAACGAATGTTGTCTTTATTGGTCAGACCATTCCTGAATTGGCTGAGCAGATGGGAGTTGACGCAATCAATTTGCAAAAATCAGTTGACCAGTACAATGAAGCTAAGAAGAAGGGGGAAGATGAGTTATTCTTCTCTGACACTAAGCGCATGATTCCAGTTGAACAGGGCCCATTTTATGCTGTTAAGTTTATTGCCCGTAATCTTGGGACTCTAGGCGGTGCCACAATTGATGAAAAGATGCGTGCATTGAAGCCTGACGGCGAACCAGTTGGCAATTTATATATTGCTGGTGCTGATGCATCCGGGATGTATGGCAAAGCTTATGTTGATTTTGAAGGTGGTACTCTAGGTTTTGCTTACATTTCTGGTCGTTTAGCAGGAATTGATGCAGCAGAAACTGCTAAAGAAAGTAATTAAATTTAAAGAGCATGGATTAACTGAATTGACCATGTTCTTTACTAAAGCAATGAGGTCTAAAGAATGGAAGATTATGATGTAGTAATTGTTGGTGCTGGTCTTGCTGGGTTTGCCGCAGCAGCCGAAGCTGGTGATCAAGGCTTAAAAACTTTACTTGTTGAAAAAGGAAAAACGACAGGTGGTACAGGTAATTATGTTGAAGGGGTGTTTGCTGCTGATTCAGTAATACAAAAGCAAGAAGATGCGGTTATTGACAAAAAAGAGCTTTTACAAGAAGAATTAAATTATTCTCATTATCGTGCCGATGGCAGAATGTGGCAAAAGTACATTGATCAAGCGGGTACGAATGTTTCTTGGCTTGAAGAGCGAGGCGCTAAAATTACGATGGTTGCCGGACTTGGTGATGGTGCTAAAACATGGCATTTGTTTGAAGGTAAAGGCCATGACGCAATTCATAATGGCTTGGAGCCATATGCCAAAGAAAAAGGTGTGAAGCTGGTTACGCAAACGCGGGTAATCGATTTAAAGCAAGAAACTGATAATTCTTATGAAGTAACTTTACTTCAAATGATCGATGAAAAAGAGCGAGTTGCTAAAGCTAAGAATATAGTTTTGGCAACTGGGGGTTATTTGAACGATCAAGAATTACTAGCCAGCACTGCTCATCAAAATCCGCAAAATATTATTCCTGTTAATTCTGGCAAAAATACCGGTGATGGTCTGCGCTTAGCATGGAATTTGGGTGCCAAGAAATTCTTTACTGGAATGGCAATGATGTTCGGGGGACAATTAAAAGACCCGACCATTCCTGCTTATAAGTTGTGGGGGACAGCGATTTGGAGTTCTGTATGTGATCAACCGCAATGTTGGGTTAATGAAATGGGCGAACGCTTTGTTGATGAAAGCGCAGCGGTTGTTAATTGGGCTAATGAAGGCAATGCTATGAATCGCCAAGATCGAATTTTTTGTATTTTTAGTCAAAAGATCTTAGATGACTTTACAGACAAATCATATCCAAGATCAATGAAGCCTTTTGTACCGGAAGATCGTTATCCAACCTTGCGTGATGATATAGAGCAGGCTGAAAAAGATGGTCGTGAGTACTTACACAAAGCTAATACCCTTGAGGAATTAGCAGAAGAAATCGATACACCAAATCTGGTTTCATACGTAAAACATTACAATGAAATGGCAGCAAACGGCGAAGATACGGATTTCCATAAACCTGCTAAATATCTATTACCTGTTGATGGCAATGGTCCATTTTATGCAATTGAATTAGGTGTTGGAGCCTATACTACAGGTGATGGTTTGCGGGTTAATGTCAATAATCAGGTTTTAGACACTGAAGGACGATTAATTAGAGGCTTATATGCAATTGGTGGTGATGGTTCCGCAGTTCTCTATGGCGATACATACGGTGTTAACGTGCCGGGAACCCATGCTGGATACTGTGTTTTCTCTGGGCGAAATGCAGTCAAAGCAATTGTAAATAAGGCGTAAACATAAGTTAGTTTTAATTCTATATTCTCTCAAAAACCAACTTCCAAAAAATGGAAGTTGGTTTTTATTGGTTCTGGTTTTTAAATTCATTAGGTGACATTTGGTAGACATTATAAAATGCATTGTACAAATTCCGATAGGTTTTGAAACCAGTTAATTCAGCGATTTCTATCCAAGATTTTGGAGAAGAGTTCATTAAATCAATGGCTTTATTTATTCGAACAAGTCTTAAAAGTTCAGAAAATGATGTCCCTAGACTTTTCTTTATGAGTCTTGAGGTATATCCCTCAGAATATGCAAAGTGTTGGGAAACGTCATGAATCTGAATATCTTTATCAAAATTTTGTGAAATAAAGCTGGTGAGTTCTTTAGCAAAGTAAATGTTACTTTCCTGTTGATCGATATTGCTCTCTTTAGCGTAATATTCAGTTAATATTCGAACAACGTTAATAACGTTAGTGGTGATCTTAAGGTTTGTAACTAACGAACTATTTGAATTTTGTAAGTTTATAATGTCTTTAAAAGTTGAGATAAGTTCCTGATTAATTGTATTGGATTCTATACATGAATTTGCTGCAAAAATATATTTATACAAAAAAGTATTATTAGTAAGTTCATTCAAAAATGACAATGGTAATTGGATACATAGTACCGAATTTTTTTGTAAGCTTTTAGTCGAGTGTATTTGATACGGATTAATTGCTATAAAATCATTTTTGCATAATAAAAAATTGTGATTTTTTAACTTAACTTCAAGTTTACCATGTGCGCAATAAAGTAGTTCTGTGCTTTGATGCCAATGCATCGGAATAACTCTATTTAGATTATGAGCATGAAAATTGAACACTTTAAAAGGCAATTTTTTTGAATTACTTATTTTTTCATGTTGGATATATGACATAGGCATTTCCCCTATCAAAATATGTTGGAAGGTCATTATTTTACATGTTTCCTATTTAAAAAATGTATTTTAACTTCATTGGAAACGCTTTACTATTGTTTTAGAAAAATAAAAAACAGTGAGGAAGAATTTTTATGAAGGAAAAGATGACTAAACTCTTTCAAAAGTTGCAGCCATGGGTCGACAAAATAGGAAATAATAAATACTTACAAGCAGTTATGGGTGCAATGATGGCTACTCTAGGCCCCATGATTATTGGTTCATTTGCGACGTTAGTTGCAGTATATGCAGGTAGATGGAAGTTTGCTCAATTGGCAAAAATTATGGGTTTTGTTAACTCAGCAACAATTGGGGCAATTGCGTTATATGTTGTCTTTTTAATGGGAAAATATATCGCGAAAATGTTCCTTAATGATGATGATGGAACAAGTGCAGGCATCATCGCATTAATGTCGTTTTTAATAATTACACCACTTGGAAATATTAAAGATGTAACTGCCGTTCCAACAACTTGGCTTGGTGCTGATGGCTTGTTTTCAGCAATAATTGTGGGAATTGTAGTTGGTAGGTCATATGTTTACATGAAACAACATAAATGGACTATTAAGATGCCAGCTGGTGTTCCCCCAATGGTATCAGATACTTTTGCAGCCTTAATACCAACTCTCTTATTAGGTGTATTTTTCACTATTGTAGCACTTGGTTTTAGTGTAACCTCATTTGGTAGTTTCCATCAACTGATTTTTTCGATAATTCAAATACCATTACAGCACATAGGTGGATCATTCTGGGCAATGGTTCTAGTCTGCTTGATTGAACAGATAATGTGGTTTTTTGGTATTCATGGAACTAATGTGATTACACCAATTGTTGTTCCTATTTGGATGGCTCTTGATATGCAAAACTTAGCTGCATATAAAGCAGGACATCCAGTTCCAAATATTTATGGCTATGCTTTCTTTAATTTTTATACTTGGGGTGGAACAGCATTAGGACTAGTTTTGTTAATGCTATTTATTGCAAAAAGTGAAAGATTTAAGACATTAGGAAAAATTTCTATTATTCCAGCTTTATTTGGTATTACTGAACCTGTAATTTTTGGTACGCCGTTGGTTTTAAATTTTGATTTCTTTGTACCATTTGCAACAAACAATGCTATTGTTGTTATAATAGCTGGTTTGTTAACTAAGCTAGGAATAGTTGCTAGGTGTACAGGAGCTCAGGCAGTATTTGGATTACCACTTGGTGTTCATGCTCTACTAGGAGGGCATATTTCAATAGTTATTTTAGTTTTAATTATTCAATTAGTAATGTCACCTTTACTATGGTATCCATGGTTTAGAAGAGCAGATAAAAAAGCTGTAGCAGAAGAACAAAACGCTGCTAAATAAACTGTCAATGAGAGGTTTTAATTAACCTCTTTTTCGTTGGAGGTATAAACAAATGAAAACAATCGAATTGAAACAATTGCTTAAAGATATGAGTTTGGATGAAAAAATTGGACAATTGATCCAGTTATCAGGAGAATTTTTTAAAGCAAATGATATTTCATACGGACCCATAACCAAGCTGGGAATATCACAAAAAGTAGTGGACTTAGCAGGATCAGTTTTAAACGTTGCTGGTGCTGAAGAAACACGAAGAGTTCAAAGCCATCAGATGAAGGTGCAGCCTCATCATATCCCGGTTATGTTTATGTCGGATGTCATTTATGGCTACAAAACAGTTTATCCTATTCCGATTGGTTTGGGAGCATCTTGGGATCCTAAATTGGTTAAGGAGGCCTTTAATACAGCAGCGGATGAGGCTTCAGCTGCAGGAATTCATGTGGCCTATGCGCCGATGCTTGATACTGTTCATGATGCAAGGTGGGGAAGAGTTTTAGAGTCTCCAGGTGAAGATTCATATCTAAATTCAGTATATGCAAAAGCAATGGTAGAGGGATTCCAGGAAAATTTTGAAAATAATAATGGCGTAGCCGCTTGTTTTAAGCACTTTGCTGGCTATGGTGCCGTTGAATCTGGTAGAGAATATAATAGTATTGACATGTCAATCAGCAATCTTTATCAAAACTATTTGCCAGCTTATAAGAGCGCTGTAAAGGCCGGGG
Source organism: Lactobacillus sp. ESL0230 (assembly GCF_003692805.1). NCBI lineage: Bacteria > Bacillati > Bacillota > Bacilli > Lactobacillales > Lactobacillaceae > Lactobacillus > Lactobacillus sp. ESL0230. The sequence goes on along the minus strand of NZ_REHI01000008.1, from coordinate 213,283 downwards.
CCAAAATGGCTATGACCTCTCTAACTTCATTGAATGGAGTCCCATCAACTGCAGATGAAAAATTGTTAAATGAGCTACTTAGAAAAACATGGGGATTCAATGGAATAATTATTTCTGATTATGCTTCAATTTATGAGCTAGTAAAACACGGTTTTGCTTCGGATGAATTTGATGCAGCACATAAGGCTATCAATGCCACAGTAGATATTGACATGAAATCACCTTGTTATGCCAATAGTCTAAAGAAGTTGGTGGCTGATGGTAAACTTAACGAGGAAAAAATAGATGAGTCTGTTTGGCGAGTGCTGTCACTTAAAAATGAACTTGGGTTGTTTGACGATCCTTATCGCGGTACCTCAATTGCACGTGAAAATAAGAGCGTTTTGTCATCAGATAAGCGAGAACTAGCAAGAAAGCTAGCAAGCGAAGCTATTGTAATGTTGCAAAACAAGAATGATGTACTGCCACTTAATAAAAACGAAAAAGTTGCATTAATTGGACCGTACAGTACGGATCATTCTTTGCTTGGGATGTGGGCAGTTCACGGTGAACCTAAAAATAGTGTTTCAATTCTTGAGGGTATAGAGCGTTACACTTCTAATGTTACGGCTGCTAAAGGAACAGATATTAATCGAAGCAGAGAAATGCTAAAAAAAATGGGCTTTCCAAATGATGAAGAAATTTCTAAAGTTATTTCTGATCAAGAGGTCGAGCATGAAAATAATGAAAAAGCACTTCAATTAGCTAAAAAGGCAGATGTTGTTGTATTAGCACTTGGAGAAAGCACTTTTGAGGCAGGTGAAGCAGGAGCAAAGACAAAGTTAACTTTACCGGAGAATCAATTAAACTTAATTAATGAAATATCCAAATTGAGAAAGAAAGTGGTCCTTTTGGTTATTAGTGGCCGTCCGCTTGTTCTAACTAATGTTATTGATAAAGTTGATAGCATCCTCGAATGTTGGTTCCCTGGAACTGAAGGCGGTGCAGCAATTGCGGACATTTTATTTGGGAAAGCCAATCCTTCTGGAAGATTGACAATGTCATTTCCATATAGTTCGGGACAGGAGCCGATTTATTATAATCATTTATCAACAGGGCGACCAGTCGATGACTCTCAACATGTTGGACGTTTTGTTTCGAAGTACTTGGATGCTCCTGATGCTCCACTATATCCATTTGGTTATGGCTTATCTTATGGTAAGGTTACTTATGAGAGCATGTCTCTAGACAAAAATGTGATGACACATGCTGGGAATATCGAAGTCAAAGTTGATTTAAAGAATGATAGTGACTGGGATTGCCAAGAGACAGTTCAACTTTACTTGCATGATAAAGTAGCTACTATTGTTCAGCCTGTCAAAAAATTGATTGATTTTAAGAAAGTTGCTATAAAAGCTCACACTCAAAAAACTGTTAGCTTTAGTATCAGTCTAACGCAGTTAACTTTTTTTGATAATTATGGCGAAGAAATTTTAGAGAATGGAACATTTACTCTGTTTATTGGTAGCAATTCTCGTGATTGTCTAGCAAAGGATTTTACTTTAACTGATTAAATTAAGGGATATGTTGAAACTATCTAACTTCTCAAATAAACTCGAATAACTAAAAAGGGAGTGACCCACGGCCACTCCCTTTTTATTAGAGTATGTAATAAGTTATTTACTAAACTTAGCAACATAGGAATTAATTTCTGCTAAGTAGAGTTCTTTTTGCTTTTGGCTAATCCAGGAGGATTCAAAAGAGTTTTTGGCTAATTGAACAATTTGTTCTTGCGATAATTGATACTTTTGCGCAAGTGCATAGTAATTATCACTGATATAACCTTTGAAATAGACAGGATCGTCTGAATTAATTGATACTTTAACTCCTGCTTTTAAAAGAGAAATTATTTCTTCACCTTTCATTTCTGGTGAAACAAAATCGTTTGATAGTGGGCATGAGGCCAAACCAATTTGCATTTTAGCTACTAATTCAACTAAATCAGGATCCTCAACAATGTTTGTTCCATGCTTAAGACGTTCGACTTCCATAATTTCTAATGCTTGACGGATGTGCTCAATGGAATCTTTTTGGTCAATATCACAATGATTAGTTAAATGAAGTCCTGCTGCAGCAGCATCTTCAAATTGACGTGCAAATTTTAATGGTGGATTATTATGTTAATCTGAGTCAAGTCCAACCCCGATAATCTTATCGCGATATTTCAAACCTTCTTGCAAAGTAAGGCGTGCAGATTCTTTAGAGAAATCACGTAAAAAGCACATGATCAAGTGAGCATCAATGTTTAAAGCACGGGCGTCAATCATTGCTTGATATAAGCCATTGATAACCGTCTCAAAAGGAATACCGCGGCTGGTATGAGCTTGAGGATCAAAAAATATTTCAACATGGCGAACGTTGCTAGCTGCAGCCTTAGTCAAATATGCCCAAGCTAAGTCATAAAAATCTTCTTCGGTTTGTAAAACATTCATAGCTGGATAATAAACACCTAAAAACGATGCTAAATCATGGTAATCATATGTTTTTTAAACATCCTCAATAGTTTTTTGTCCAATATCAACGTTGTTGCATTTAGTCAGCTTTAACTTTAGTTCTGGCTCTAATGTACCTTCAATATGCAAGTGTAATTCCGCCTTAGGCAAACCGCGAGTAAATTTTAACACAAAAATAAACTTACAAATATAATTTATCCGAACTATTTTATTATTATAAAGTACGTTTTTAAATCGGAAAGCAAAACAAAAAACCAGTTCTTATCAGCTGGTTTTACAAAATTTTTGTTTTAAATACTAATCTGCATGGCGCCACTTGGCATCAGTCAAAATTCGAGCAATTAATAGACCAATTGGTAGGGCAATGATAATCATTAAAGCATTCATAATCCAATAAGCCCCGATATTAATATTAGTTATCCCAAAATTAAAGACTGCTTGATACATGTATAGGCCTGGAACCATAATTACAATTGCAGGTACAGTAATTGCAATTCTAGGAAAACCAACCTTGTCACGTACAAAACTGGCAAGTAAGCCGGCTAAAAGGGAACCAATAAAAGCAGCCATTGCGGCTGGTATATGGTTAAATTCAACTAAGCTTAACCTTAATGTGTTAGCGATTGCCCCGATTAAAGCGGCAACTAGCGCCATCGAAGGTTTAGAATTAAACATTACTGAGAAGCCAAATACGCCACAAAAACTGGCAAGTAGACGGAAAATAGTTAATAAAAATGGTGTTAAATTAAGTTTAGGCATTGTACCTGGTGCTAAATTGAGTAGCGTTGCCATTCCCCAACCAGCCATTGTAGCAATCATAATGACCAAGATAGCATAAGCCATCCTTTCTAATCCTGAGCGCATATCAAGTTTTGAGAGGTCTAATCCAGAAGTAATAAAGGGAAAGCCCGGAATAACATATAACATGGATCCAATATAGCCATAGGAGTGACTGGCATCCCAAAGCCAAATTTTCTGTCCTAACTTAAAGCAAATAAAATAAACTGCACAAGAAATGGCTACCCCGGTAGCAATTTTGGCTACTAAGGTGATATGATGTTCACCCATTAAGCCTCGAATATAGTTACCAATTAGTGCCCCTAGAAAAGTACAGCTCATTTCTGGTAGTCCACCACCAAGTAAGAAAATGAAGCTAGCACAGGCTATGCCAGCACTTAAAGCTGCAATATACAGGGGGTAGCTACGTGTATGCTGCTCAATTTTTTTAAGATTATAATCAACTTCACCAATAGTTAAGTAATCATTGTCCCGCTCGAACCGTCTAACAAAATCTTCAAGTGCGTTTAGTTTGTTCATATTGACATTGGTTGAAGCTAGTGCCAATGTTTGTGAATAAGATAGGTTATCAGTATCAAAACAAGTATATTCAATTGTCACTAATCCAATATCAGCCGAGCAGGTAATGTCTAATGCGCGTGCAATTGAATTCATTGAGTCACGAACGCGCCAGGCTCCTGTACCACATTCTAAAAGCATCCCCCCAATTCTGCCAACTAACGAACTTTTTTCAACTAGAGTAATATCTTTGATTAGTGTATCATCAGCGCTTTTATAAAAATCTTTCCAATGGATTTTCATATGATGCTTTGCTGATAAATGATGTTGCATATCATTGACTGCCATAATAACTGGGACTTACCTTTCTTAAAAAGTTATATTTATTCTACCACAACTACCAAAAGAGGATTTTAGACTCATTTTGCATAAAAATGAATTATTTTGAGCGAAAATGATTGCTTTTAATGGTTGAACCGCTTAAAATAACCAGAGAGGTGAAGCGGATGCTAACGCAGGAGCGACAAAAATTAATTGAAAACTACGTTAATCAATATGAACTGTGTCATGTCAGTGATTTGTGTAAAATGACTGCAACATCAGAATCTACAATTCGCCGTGATCTAATTCAAATGGAGCATGAAGGGCGAATTAAGCGCGTTCATGGTGGGGCGCAATCCATTAATAATTTTGCTCATGACGTTTCGCAACATATTCGCTTCACAATGAATCACGAACAAAAGATTAGCATTGCTCATTACGCAGTTACCCATTATGTGCATGAAGGAGACTATATTTTTCTAGATGCGGGGACAACTGCCTATGAAATGGTTCCTTTCTTGGCTGAAGTTGGTCAAATTACGCTGATTACTAATGGTTTAGAAACGGCCTTAAGTGCTCTTACTCATAATATTAAGACCATACTTTTGGGAGGCAGAATTAAAGATGATACCCATGCTGTGGTTGGACAAGCGGCACTTGAACAGCTAGAAAATATGAATTTTGCAGCAAGTTTTATCGGTACCAACGGTATAGACCATGCTGGTGGTTTAACTACACCAGATCCTGATGAAGCGAATATCAAAAAAAGAGCGCAATTACGTTCAGATTGTACTTATGTTCTAGCTGATTCGTCTAAAATTGGTGAGCGTAGTTTTGCAATTTTTGGTAATGTAAAGGATGTTATTGTGATTACAAATGTGCTTCAAGCACAACAAAAAGGTTTATTACCTACTAAGATTAATTTAAGGGAGGCCAATTAATGATTTATACAGTCACTGTTAATCCAGCACTTGATTATGTGATTCAATTAGAAAAGGTAAACGGTGGTGAGGTCAATCGAAGCAATAACTGTTCATTTTTAGCGGGAGGTAAAGGGATTAATGTTTCCCAAATCCTAAATCAACTGAAAATTGATAATACAGCTTGGGGTTTTGTCGGTGGCTTTACTGGTAAAGAACTAGTGCAACAATTAAATCAACGCCGTATTGTTAATGACTTTGTGACAATTTCTGATGTTACTCGCGTTAATGTAAAAATTCATGCTGAACAAGAAACTGAAATTAATGCTGCTGGTCCTAAGATTACTGCACAAGAAATTACGGCTTTTAAAGATCGCTTAAGCGATTTAAAACAAGGTGATATTGTAGTTTTAAGTGGATCATTAGCACCAGGCTTACCTGTAGATTTTTATAAACAGTTACTGCCAACAATTAAAGCAGCCGGAGCAGAATTTGTTGTTGATACAACTGGAGCAGCTCTTTTAGATACTTTAGAATATAAGCCATTGGTCATTAAACCTAATCATCATGAATTAGCCGATTTGTTTAACACTAGTTTTAATTCTGATGAAGAGATGTTGACTTGCGCTCATAAATTACTTGAGATGGGTGCACAAAATGTAATGGTGTCAATGGCTGGTAAAGGTGGCTATTTGATTACTCATGATCATTTTTATCATGCTAAAGGAGCAGTTGGTGCCGCTATTAATTCTGTTGGTGCCGGCGATTCAATGATTGCTGGCTTTGTTGGAACCTATGTACAAACAGGGGATCCAGCAGAAAGCTTTCGAATTGGAATGGCCTGTGGTGCAGCAACAGCATTTACTAAAGATATTGCAGTTAAAAGTCAAATTGATGCTGTTTTACCACAAATTAAAGTAGAACAGATTTCGTAATGAGGAAAGATTGAAATGAAAATAAGAGATATTTTAGCTCCAGAATCAGTGATTATGTCACTGAAGGCGACTAACAAAGAAGATGCTATTCAAGAAATGGCTGATTTGGAAGTTGAAACTGGAATTGTTAATAATGAAGCTGATTTTATTGCGTCAATTTGGGCACGAGAAAATGAATCAACTACTGGAATTGGTGACGGAATTGCAATGCCACATGCTCGTAATGAGTCAATTAATAAGGCACGCGTACTTTTTGCTAAAAGTGAGCAAGGAATTGACTACAATTCGCTTGATGGTCAACCAGTTTACCTCTTCTTTATGATTGCTGCCCCTGCTGGCGCTGACAATACCCATCTTGAAGCTTTAGCCAAATTATCAAGTTTACTAATTAATCCAGATTTAGTAAGTGCTTTGAAGAAGGCCGAGACACCTGAAGAAGTTATTGCTTTATTCGAAGAAGCGGAAGAAAAAACCGATGCGGCTAAGAAAGCTGAAAATGAAAAACCAGCTAGTGATACTGATCAGCCTTTAATCGTTGGTGTTACGGCATGTATCAATGGTATCGCGCACACATACATGGCTCAAGAAGCTTTAATTAAAGCTGGTAAAAAGCATGGTGTTGAGGTACGGATTGAGACTAATGGTTCTGAAGGAGTTAAAGATAAGTTAACTGCAGCTGAAATCAGTCGTGCCAAGGGTGTAGTGATTGCTTCTGATAAAAAAGTTGATATGCCCCGCTTTGATGGTAAGCCTTTAGTTAATCGTCCTGTTGTTGATGGTATCAATAAACCAGATGAAATGATTGATAATATTTTAAATGATAAAGCCAGCGTTTATCATTCTGATGGTCAAGTATCAGCTGAAGAAGATAACACCAAGCAAAGCTTCTGGGGTTCAGTATATAAGAACTTGATGAACGGCGTTTCTCATATGCTACCATTTGTCATTGGCGGTGGTATATTGATGGCTATTTCATTCATTATCGAAAACTATGCTGGTGGACCAAAATCGCCAGCCTTCATCTTTTTGAATAATGCTGGTAATATGGCCTTTGCCTTTATGGTACCTATTTTATCGGGTTATATTGCTGAATCAATCGGTGACTTACCTGCTTTAATGCCGGGATTTGTTGGTGGATTTATGGCAACAGTTTATAGTGGTGCATATGGTGGAGCATATGTGGCTAATGTGGTAACTAATGCAAAATCACCAGCTGGATTTTTGGGTGGACTTGCCTCCGGATTTATTGCTGGATATTTAGTAGTTGGCTTAAAGAAACTATTTGCCAAGCTACCTAAATCTCTAGAAGGTATGAAGCCAATGCTAATTTACCCAATTTTAGGTTTGTTATTGATTGCGCTTATCATGTACTACATTGTTAATCCAATTTTTAGTTCAATTAACTTTGCAATTACTAATTTCCTAAATCAAATGGGGACAGGTAATTTAGTAGTACTAACAACTATTTTAGCAGCGATGATGTCAATCGATATGGGTGGACCTTTCAATAAAGCAGCTTATGTATTTGCGTCTGGTGCTTTTGCTAATGATCCTCATTCAACAGTTGCAGCAGTGATGATGGCTGCTGTAATGGTTGGTGGAATGGTACCCGCTTTTGCGACAGCTATCGGGACTACTTTCTTTAAGGATAAGTTTACTGAAGATGAACGTCGTGCAGGTATTACTAACTGGATTTTAGGTTTCTCATTTATTACTGAAGGAGCAATTCCGTTTGCTGCAGCTGATGCTAAGCATGTTATTCCTTCATGTATTGTTGGGTCAGCAGTAGGTGGAGCTTTAGTTGGTTTTTGGCGGATTGGTGTGCCAGCACCTCATGGTGGTTTATGGGTATCGCCGCTAGCTAACCATATTTTACTTTACTTTGTAGCGACTATTGTAGGTTCAATTGTAGCTGGTGTGATTTTAGGATTGTGGAAGAAGAATATCAATCATAATAATTAACAACATAATATTTAATAAAAAATCTCAATCATTTGGATTGAGATTTTTTATTTGCTGTTTATAACCTAAAATGAGCAATTAAAAATGTTTTGTATATTGTAAAATTAGTATTATGGCATAATAGAGTTAAAATTGGAGTCGTCGAACATAAGTTAAAGAAGTGAGCATAATTTGTTTAATCTATTTATTTTATTGTCAGAGCGATTAGGTCTTATTATGGTTCTGGCATTCATGCTTGTAAATATGCGTTTTTTTAGGAATCTAATTGAAAAAAGAACGCTTAAATCGCAAATATGGTTATTTATAATTTTTTCAATCTTTGTAATTATTTCAAATTTGACGGGGGTAGAGATTTCGAATTCGAAAGAAATTGTAACACCACTTATTATTACTAAAATGTCTCAATCTGATTCGATTGCTAATACAAGAATGTTAGTAATTACTACAGCTAGTTTGACCGGTGGACCTTATGTTGGAATGTTGGTTGGATTAGTGGGTGGCTTACATAGGGTAGTTTTTGGTGGCTTTTCTGATTATTTTTATATTGTTAGTTCAATCTTAATTGGATTCTTAATTGGATTCTTGGGAGATCGTGTTAAAAAAAAACAATTTGTACCCGTCTACACTCTGGACAGTAGTTTTAGCATTGCTAGCTGAATTAATTCAGATGGTCTTTATTTTCGTATTTCGTGGTTTTGGATTGGTTAAATTGATTTTTGTTCCGATGATATTGCTTAACTCAATTGGCTCTTACTTGTTTATTGAGATTTTGCAGACTTATTTATCTAATGAAAGACAATTACGAGCGGTTCAAACTAAAGATGTTTTGGAATTAACTAACAAGACACTACCTTATTTTCGCAATGGACTCGATCTTGATTCGGCTAAACACGTTTGTCAAATAATTAAAGAATATACTCATTTTGATGCAGTCGGCTTGACCGATCAAAGAAATGTTTTAGCTCATATTGGCATGGGAGAAGATCACCATATTTCGGGAGAGCCAGTGCTTACTGATATGTCTAAATATGTAATTTCAACTGGAAAGGAGAAGGTGGCGTATTCCAAAAAAGACATTGGCTGCCCTCACAACAATTGCCCCCTGACTTCAGCAATTGTTTGTCCATTAAGAGTTAATGATGCAACAATTGGAGCATTAAAGCTCTACTTACGTGAAGGACGGGAAATGACGGTTGTTGAGGAAAATTTGGTTCGTGGGTTAGCGATGATTTTTTCTGGACAATTGGCAATTGGAATTGCTGAACAACAGACCAGCCTAGTTAAGGAGGCTGAAATAAGAGCACTTCAGCTCCAAATTAACCCACACTTTTTATTTAATGCGATTAATACCATTGGGGCATTGATGCGGGTAAATGTTGATAAAGCGCATGAAGCATTAATGCAATTAAGTACCTATTTTCGACTCAGTCTTAAAAATGGTCAAAAAAAAGAAATTTCATTAGAACAAGAAAAAAAATATGTTGAAGCATATACAGGAATTGAGACACTCCGCTTCCCTAATAAGTTTTCAATTAATTATCAAATCAAAGTACCGGCTGATACCTTGCTACCACCATTTTGTTTACAAATTTTTATTGAAAATGCCATTAGGCATGCTTTTAAGGGGAGAAAGACCGGAAATAAAATTATGGTTGGTTTGACAAAAAGGGGACAATCTTTGGAAATCAAGGTTAGTGATAATGGAAATGGAATCGATTCAAAAGTTCTTGCTCGTTTAGGACAAGAAGTAATTGATGAATCACGTGGAAGTGGGACCGCACTTTATAATTTAAATCGACGACTGCAAGGGTTATACGGAACGAGTAGCAAACTTAAAATTGTAACTAGTTCTGCTGGTTCAACTTTCAGCATGAAAATACCAATGAAACAAAGTAAAAATATTGAGAAGATAGCAGGAGATTAAGTTGAAAATTTTAGTTGTAGATGATGAACCGTTAGCACGAACGGAATTATTATATTTAATTAAACAGAGTCCGAGTTTAAAAAATCACCCAGTAACACTTTATCAAGCAGAAGATATTAAAGAAGCTCAAGGAATTTTGCTAAAGTATCCAATTGATTTATTGTTTTTAGATATTTCATTAAATGATGAAAATGGCTTTGAACTTGCAGAAGAATTGAAGCAGTTAGCTCACGCACCACTAATTATTTTTGCCACTGCATATGATGACTATGCGGTTAAGGCTTTTGATATAGGGGCGTTTGACTACATACTCAAGCCATTTGAGCAAAAGAGAATTGACCGTGCTTTAAAAAAAGCTACTGCAAATTTAACAGCTAAATTTCAGAAGACATCAAGTACTGAAAGTGAAGTTCTGATTGTTGAACTTGATGATCGAAATGTGGTAATTAAAAAAGCAAATATAGTTGCTGCTACGGTTAATAACGGAGTATTAACGATTACCACTGTCAAACAAAAGTTTGAAACAAGGAAAACTTTGGCCTGGCTAAAGCAGCATTTAACTGATGTAACATTTGTCCAAGTTCATCGTAACGCTATCGTAAATATCGGAGATATTAAAGAAATTCAGCCGTGGTTTAATCATACCTTATTACTTTTGATGAATAATGGTGTCAAAATTCAAGTAGGTCGATCTTATCGAAAAGAATTAAAAAGAAGGTTAGACATGTAAGGACATAAAATTCACCTTAAGCACCTTGTGAAATCGCTTTTAGGTAATTCGTGGTTTATTTTTTGCAGTTCATCCAATAACCAGATACAATTTTCTCTATTTAGCTTATGGTATTACTTGAAAGCAAGTTGTGAGAGAAAGGGAATGGTTTTTATGGAAGAAAAGAAAGTGAAGTCAGCACCAATTTTGGTTCAGATGTTTATTTATGCCGCAATCTTATTTGTGTCACAAATGATTTCAGATTTGATGCCGAGGTCATTTCCGGTACCAACACCAGTGATTGGATTGATTCTACTTTATGTGTTATTAACTACTAAAGTGATTAAGATAGAATGGGTTGACTCTTTTGGCAGTGTCCTAATTTCTTTAATTGGTTTTATGTTTGTTCCATCAGGAATTTCATTAGCGGCTAACTTAAAAATTATGAAAGCACAAGGAATACAGTTAATAATTGTAATTGTAGCAGCTACAATTATTTTGTTAGTGGTTATTGCATATACAACCAGATTTTTTAGTTGGCTTATTAATAAAATAACCGAGAGCCAGGTAAATATACAGCATAAAAAGAAAATAGGAGATGTTAAGTAATGAAATTTATAACTAATCCGTTATTTGGAGTTTTCCTATCATTGATTGTTTTCTTGATTGGTCAATGGCTATTCAAAAAGTCTAACGGCTTCTTTCTTTTCCAGCCTCTATTTGTGGGGATGATTTTAGGAATTGCTGTTTTAGTAGTTCTAGCAAAATTCTTCAATACAACTACAGCAATAGTTTATACTCAAGCCTATAAACCCGGTGGAGATATCATTTTTTGGTTTATTACCCCAGCAACAATTGCTTTCGCTGTCCCTTTGTACAAACGTAACGATGTTGTTAAGAAAAACTGGCTAGTAATTTTACTTGGCTTAGTTGTTGGTACATTTATTTCGATGATATTAATTACGCTTGTTTCTAAAGCAGTTGGTCTTGATAATGTAGGCATTAAGTCAATGCTTAGCCAATCAGCTACCACTGCAGTAGCAATGCCGTTAACTAAGGCAATTGGTGGTAATACTTCAGTAACTGCAATGGCTTGCATTATCAATGCAGTTGTTATTTATGCCCTTGGTAAGCAACTAGTGAGATGGTTTAATCTCAATGAAGATCCTTTAGGTGCAGGCTTAGGATTAGGAACATCTGGTCACACAGTTGGTTCGGCTTTTGCCTTAGAACTGGGATCTGTTCAAGGAGCGATGGCATCCGTTGCTGTTGTTGCAACTGCTTTAGTTGATAATTTGTTAGTTCCAGTCTTTAGTCATATGATTGGATTATAGTTGTTAAAAATTTGTATTATGTTTACTTACACTGAAAACGTACTGGCTATCAAGTACGTTTTTTATTTTATAAAATTAAATTTAATTTATCATGATAAAGAAAAAATTACTGAAATACAATATTAATTGGCTTGTTAGCAATGTTTAAAATGCGTCACTTAAATAGTGGCGCATTTTTAGTGTATAATAGTTATTAATAGTAAGTGGCTATTAAATTTTGTTAGATTTGCTGGTCGCGTTATTTAAAAATATTATAAAAAGGAACGACAATAATAATGAATTTATTTAAATTTAAAAAATTATTTACTTTAACCACTTTGCTAGGGCTTATAGTATTAACTTTGACTGCTTGTACGCAAACGCCAAAGAAAAATACCAAAATGACAATTGTGACAACAACTAATGTTTATGCAGATATTGCCAAAAATGTAGTTGGCAAATACGGTACGGCAGAAGCGATTATTAAAAATCCGAATTCCGATCCGCATGACTTTGAACCAACAACAAATGATGCTAAGAAATTGGCAAGTGCAGATATAATAGTCGCAAACGGTTTAGGATATGATAGTTGGATGAATAAGCTAGCTTCTTCAGTTGATAAAAAGCCGGTTCTAGTCGGTGAAGAATTATTAGGATTAAAGAAAGGAGCTAATCCGCATATTTGGTTTGATTTGGCAATGCCCAAAAAATATGTCGATGATTTAGTTCAGCGATTAAGTAAGAAAGATCCTACGCATGCAAGTTATTATCGTAAAAATGGGCAAGCATACTTGGCTAAAATCAAAGATATTCAACAAAATGTTAATCAACTTGAGCAACATCATTCGAAGCCTGTCTATGTCAGTGAACCAGTATTTGATTATGCACTCCAAGCTGGTAATTTTAAAATAGCAAATCAAGATTTTGAAAAAGCAATTCAAAATAATACTGATCCTAGTCCAGCAACTATTCAACAAATGACTGCTGGTATTAAGAAACACAAAATTGCTTTTTTTGTAGTTAACTCACAAACGTCTAGTACAACAGTAAGTAACTTTGTGCGCCTAGCACAAAAGGAAAAAATTCCCGTTTTAAAAGTACGAGAAACCATTCCAGTTAAAACTACTTATCTTGATTGGATGACGGATAATTATCAAAGCTTAGCTAAAATTGCTAAGCAATAGTTATACGAGGGAAAAGAAAATGAAAAAAATTATTGCAGTTTTAGCGTTAGCAACAGGGTTAATTGTTGGTAGCACAGAAACTATGGCTAAGCCAATTACTGTTAAAGCTGATAAAATCAATGATCTGGCTAAGCAGAATACATATAGTGGTTTGACTTATCTTTATAAAATGTTGCAGCAAGAAGGTATACCGTATAACTGCTTTTATGCTGATAATCCCCTCTATTATCGTAAGGGTAAGCCAGAAGGGGTGGTAATTCATGAAACTGCGACGCCTAATGCAAGTGCTCATGATGAAGCAATTTATTTCAATCGTGAATGGATGAATATGTACTCATATGTTCATGCTTTTGTTGATCATAATGGGGTAATTCAGATGATGACCCCTAATTATGGCGTTTGGGGAGCAGGTCCTAATGCTAATAATCGCTTCTTTCAAGTAGAATTATGTCAAGAAAATAATATTAATGATTTTGCGAAAAGCATAAATAATGATGCAATTTATGTGGCACAAATAATGCATAGGTATAATATTACGCCAACTAATGCAGTCCATGATGGCAATGGAACAGTATGGTCACATAGTGCCGTCTCTAAGTTCTTGGGGGGAACAGATCATGGTGATCCTGATGGCTATTTTGCTAAATGGGGCTATTCAATGGATAGTTTCTTTGATTTAATTAAATATTATTATGATCAATTAGACAATACAGGTGCCAATACTGGAACTGGTAGTAGCAATAGTGGGGCTGGCAATGCTCCTAGCGACAATGGCAATAATAACACTGGACAGACCCCTAATGATAATAATGGTACAGATAATAATTCAACTGATAAAGTATTACCTAAACCAGTTGGTACCAAGATTTTGTTGCATGATGCCCTAATTTATGATGGTAATGGTCGGGCAACAACTGAGCCCTTGAAAAAAGCTGGTGCTAAGTTGACAATTTATGGTGATAAGATTATTAAAGGGCGGAAATTTTTACAAATTGACCTTAACAAGTATGTTGTTGCTAGCAATGTTGAGGGGAGTTTAAGACATTTAACCCATAATGCTTTTGTTTATGATGGTAATGGTTATCGCGTTAAGGTTGGAAAATTACTTCGTGGCATTGATTTGCGCACGTATGGTGGTGCAGTAAAAATCCAAAGTAGTAAATATTATCCAATTGGTTTAAATCAATTTGTTAAAGTTGGTAATTTTAAATAATTAAGTAAGGAGTGCAAATTGGCTGATATTTTGGAAGTAAGTCATTTATCTATGAAATTTGATAAAAAGACGATTTTTTCGGATTTAAATTTTAAACTGAAACAGGGTTCTATGACTGCACTCTTAGGTCCAAATGGGACAGGAAAAACAACTTTAATCAATATTTTAATGAATATGTTAGTGCCTACATCTGGTAGTTTTGCGTTTGCGAAGACGGTTAGTTTAGGGTATGTACCGCAATTTCGTAATATTGATGCAGAGTATCCGCTGTCAATTGAAGCCTTTGTTGGTTTAAATTCTGCCATTTTTAAAACCAAGAAAACTAAGTCTGCTATTAAAAAGCAACTAGAAGAGACGAATTTATACAAAATTCGCCATACAAGAATGGGCGAGGCATCTGGAGGGCAAAAGCAACGGGCTTATTTAGCTCAAGCGCTTCTAGATAACCCTAATATGATTATTTTAGATGAAGCAACAGCTAGTCTGGATCCTTTAGCTAAAGATGAATTAATGCAACTAATTAAGCATCTTAATGAAAAGCATAAGATAACTGTTTTATTTGTGACGCATGATGTGCCGTTGGCCCGTAAATATATGCAAGATTACCTTTACTTAAATAATCGCCAAATCGAGCAAGGTAAAATAAGCCAATTTGAGGAGGCGTATGAATAATGTTTGCATTTGACTTTATGCGTAATGCTTTTTTAGCGAGTACTTTTATTGCAATAACTTGTGGTACGGTAGGCGTCTATGTTGTTTCACGTAATTTTAGTTTTCTGGCACATACGCTATCGGAAATTGGCTTTGCTGGAGCAGCTTTTGCAGTTTGGCTGGGAATAAGTCCACTTTGGGGGATGTTATTGTTTACCTTGCTTGGATCAATTAGCGTGGGTGAATTATCACTGCGAAGTGAGCAAAAAGAATCATCAATTAGTGCAATTTCTGCTTTGTTTATTGGCTTAGGTGTTTTATTTTTAGCGATTTCTGGTAGTAACAGCAATTATGCGACTAACATTTTATTTGGTAGTATTATTGGTGTTGATAAGCAAGGAGTTTTACAACTGATTATATTATCAGTAATTGTTCTAATGTTAATCTTTGGAATGCAAAAATCGTTAAATTTTGATTCCTTTGACCATATTGGTGCAGTTGCACACGGCATAAAAACTGGAATAGTTAGCTTAGTATTTTTAGTAGCTTTAGCCATGTCTGTTTCTATTGGTGCGCAAATAGTTGGTTCGCTTTTGGTGTTTATTTTATTGACTTTACCACCAGCCACAGCCAATTATCTTGGTAAAACTGTTCCCAGTATGATTGCTTGGTCAGTCTTCTTTGCCCTAATTGGAGTCTGGCTAGGATTATATCTGGGTTTTATTACTAATTTACCAGTAACCTTTTTTATTGCTGTAATTGAAGTAGCTATTTACTTAGTAATTTACTTTATTAATATGTTTAGACATAATTTGTGATTTAAAGTAGCGATGTTATTATTAATTACCTATATTGTGAAAAAATAAGCAATGATAAGACCATTATTAAAGCTAATTTTATTTTATTTCACTAACTCTAGAAAGCTCTTTCATGTATAATAGTATTTAGATAGTTATACATGTAAAGGAGTTTTTTTTATGACAGCTTATTATAATGATTTTCCCCAAAGTGACCGTGATGAATATATAAAGATGATTAACCTTGACGAACTTGAGGAACGGGCCAAAAAAGTAATGCCAGAAGGGGCGTACTACTACATTGCATCAGGTTCAGAAAATGAATGGACATGGCGAAATAATACCGTTGCTTTTAATCATTTTCAGATTGTTCCGCGCGCTTTGACTAATATGGCAGATCCGCAGCTTGATACCGATTTTATGGGAATGAAGTTGAAGACACCAATAATGATTTCACCGATTGCATGTCATGGAATTGCACATCAAGATGCGGAAGTGGCTACTCAAAAAGGAGCAGCCGCAGCAGGAGCATTGTTTAGTTCGAGTACCTATGCTAATAAGAGTGTAGAAGACATTGCTGCAGCTGCTCCTGAGGCACCACGCTTTTTTCAGCTTTATTTAAGTAAAGATTGGAATTTTAATCAAATGGTCTTTGATGCAATTAAAAAAGCAGGCTATCAAGGTATCTTTTTAACTGTAGATGCGCTAGTTTCTGGCTTTCGTGAAGCTAATCTACGCACACAATTCGCCTTTCCAGTTCCCCTAGACTTTTTCACTCGCTATCAAGGTACAAAAGGAGAGGGGCAAACTGTTGCTCAAATGTATGCCTCTTCTGCTCAAAAGATAGGTCCTGAAGATGTTAAGCGGATTAAGGAAATGTCCGGGTTGCCAGTCTTCATTAAGGGAGTTGTCTGTGCTGAAGATGCCTATTTAGCAATGGGAGCTGGTGCTGATGGAATTGTTGTTACCAACCATGGCGGTCGTGAAATTGATGGTGGACCAGCAACAATTGATATGCTACCTGAAATTGCTAAGGCGGTTGACCATCGTGTACCAATTGTTTTTGACTCGGGTGTTCGCCGCGGTTCACATGTTTTTAAAGCATTAGCACTAGGAGCAGATTTAGTCGGAATTGGGCGACCATATCTTTATGGTTTGGCTTTAGGTGGAGCTAAAGGAGTGCAATCAGTAATTGAGCAATTAAATAAGGAACTTTTGATTGATATGCAATTGACGGGTTGTAAAACTGTTGCTGATATTCAGCATGCTAAAATCACTAATATTAATTATACGGCTGATAATTTAAGCTCAAATACAGACCCTGAAAGAATCAAGCCTTATCCTGTAACTAAGGCAAACCAACTTAAAGCTGGCGGCATGGATACTGTTTCAGGTGCATCTCATTCATAATTAATTGTTTTTGCCTGTTGATGGGCTTTGTTTAATTTTGAAAAAGATTACTATTGTAAAAATTGATAAAAACCCCGAAGTTGTCTTAACTTCGGAGTTTTTATTATAATCAAATTTAGGAGACTTACTAAAATATTGAAATTTAAATTGTAATTCTATAAAATAAATTAAATTATAATTATGTTTATTTATTTTTGTTATCAATTAACTAAAATAATCTAATTAAATTATTATATTTTTGTGGCAGGTTCTTTGGATGACTGCTATCTATGTCGAATTTTGAATTAGTCGTTGTGCTTTTATTTTTTGATTATTATAATTATTTTTATTACATACACGGAGGGAAAACAATGAAAAAAGCATGGAAATGGCTTGAAAGTATTCTATTGTTAATGATACTACTAGCCATAATCCCGCAAAATGTTGGTGCTGCTAGTAAAACAGGACCCAAGGTGACAGATAATTATTTACAAAAAGTCAAACAAAAAGGCGAACTGATAATGGGGACTAGTCCTGATTTTCCTCCATATGAATTTGTTAAAAATATTAATGGCAAGTCGAAAGTTGAGGGAATCGATGTTGAAATCGGAAAAAAGGTGGCGCGCGATTTAGGTGTTAAGCTAGTTGTCCGAACAATGGACTTTGATTCATTACTGGTAGCATTAGAAACCGGCAAAATTGATATGGTTATTTCCGGTATGGATGCAACGCCAAAACGGGCACAAAGTGTAGACTTCAGTCATGCATATTACAAAAGTGGCCAGGATCTTTTAATCAGAACTTCCGACAAGAATAAATATCATGATTATCACTCATTTGCCGACAAGGCAATTGGTGCACAAACCGGTAGTTTACAGGCCACGCTTATTAAAGAGCAGGCTAAAAAAGTTACATTAAAAACAATGGATAAAGATAGTGATTTGATTTTAGGTTTGCAAACTAAAAAGTTTGATGCGGTTGCTGTTGATACGGCTACTGCCGGTGCTTTTGCGAAGAATACTTCTGGTATTACTGCTATTCCATCAGGATTTAAGGTTGATTCGGCTGGCTCAGCAATTGCTTTTCATAAAGGGGCAAAGAGCTTAGTAAATGCAGCTAATAAGTCGATAGCAGAAATTAAACAAAAAGACCTGATTAATCAGGTTTATTTACCCAAAGCTGGTAGATATTTGACCAATGGTAAAAACCAAAAGGCTGCTAAGGCCTCTAATTCAATGTGGGCATATAAGGATTTCTTTATAGCTGGTGTGAGGTATACTTTATTTATTTCAGCAATTTCGGTTTTCTTCGGCTTCTTACTTGGCGCAATCTTAGCGCTAATGCGGTTAAGCCATAATCAATTTGCTCATACAATTGCTACGGCTTATATTGAATTTGTCCGAGGAACGCCATTAATGGTACAGTTGCTTTTTATTTATTTTGGGTTAGGGCTAATTATTAATATTCCAGCACTATTATCAGGAATTATTGCTGTTGCTCTTAATTCAGCTGCTTATGTGGCTGAAGTAATTCGTTCGGGGGTTAGTTCAATTGCCAAAGGACAAACAGAGGCTTCACGTTCATTAGGGCTTTCTCGCTCAGCAACAATGCGCTATGTGATTATGCCTCAAGCAATGAAAAATATTTGGCCAGCACTTGGTAATGAATTTGTTTCCCTTATTAAAGAAAGTTCAATTGTATCGGTCATTGGAGTTAAAGACTTAATTTATCAATCAAGAATTGTTCAGGCGGATACTTATCGAGGTGTTATGCCCTTAGTCATCACGATGATTTTATACTTTATTATTACTTTTAGTTTATCCAGTTTAATGAAAGTATTTGAAAGGAAAATGAAACATGACTAATGAGACAGTGATTAAAGTTGAACATTTAAAAAAATCGTTTGGTCAAAATGACATTTTAAAGGATATTAATGCTGAGGTTCGCGATGGTCAGGTTATTTGTTTAGTTGGACCATCTGGTGCTGGTAAAAGTACCTTTTTACGTTGTATTAACTTGTTGGATCAGCCAACTGCGGGGAAAGTTTTATTTAAAAACAAAGAATTAACAGCTTTAAGTGAAAATCAACTTGACACTTTACGTGAAAAAATGGGTATGGTTTTTCAACAGTTTAATTTATTTCCCCATATGAATATTATTGAAAATATTAAGTTAGCTCCGATGAAAGTTAAGCATGTTAGTGATAAAGAGGCTACAGCAAAGGGAATTGAGCTCTTAAAACAAGTGGGACTGGAAGATAAGGCTGATACTTTTCCGGCCAGTCTTTCTGGAGGGCAACAACAGCGAGTTGCTATTGCGCGGGCCTTAGCAATGGGACCAGAAGTAATGTTATTTGATGAACCTACATCTGCACTTGATCCTGAGATGGTTGGTGAAGTTCTTAAAGTAATGCAGGATTTAGCTAAAAAAGGGATGACAATGGTTGTTGTAACGCATGAGATGGGTTTTGCCAAAAATGTGGCTGATGAAATTTGGTTTATGGCAGATGGTTATATCCAAGAAAAAGCGAAACCAGAAGAATTTTTCTCACAACCAAAAACACAAAGGGCTCAAGACTTTTTGGCGAAGGTATTAGAAACGTAAGAGAGGGAAAATGGTGGATGAGAAGCGTGCAATAAAGATTTTGACTGATTTATTAGCAATTGATTCGGCAAACGATCATGAAAGCTTAGTGGCAGACTATATAGCAGCTTTATTTGCTAATTACCCAGTCCAAATTGAGCGTATTACTTATAAACCTGGTCGGGATAATTTAGTTGTTACACTAGGCAATAAGGGACCGTTATTAGGCTTTTCTGGTCATGAAGATGTTGTAGATGCTGGGAATCAAACCAATTGGCAATTTCCACCGTTCACACCAACGCTTTATAATGGAAAAATTTATGGTCGTGGAGCCAGTGATATGAAATCAGGGTTAGCTGCAATGATTGTATCAATGCTTGACTTGCTTGAGAGTGGTAAAAAGTTACCTGGTCGAATTCGTCTTTTGGCTTCAGTTGGTGAGGAAACTGGTGAATATGGGGCTGCGCAACTAACCAAGAAAGGTTATGTTCAAGACTTGGACGGACTTATTATTGGTGAGCCATCCAATTTTAATATTCGAGTAACGCATAAAGGGATAATCGATTATTATGTGTTTTCAAGTGGAAAATGCGTACATTCCTCTATCCCACAAGAAGGTAAAAATGCTATTATGCCACTAATTCAGTTTACACAACAAGCGCAATCTTTAATGGATAGTCACCAAGAAAAAGATTCTATTTTAGGTTCTTTGACACATGTGATTAGTCAGATTCAGGGTGGTAATCAAATTAATTCTGTGCCAGATCAGGCTTGGCTTTCTGGTAATATTCGGACAACTCCGAAATATCCGAATGATCAAATTTGTGGTGAGTTAGAACAGATAATTGCAAAATTAAATTCTCAAGGAGCAAAGCTTTCAATTCGTTACAGTTATCCTGAAGTACCCCTACCAGATCAATCTAATAGTCAATTAGCCAGATTAGCACAAGAAGTCGTTCAGCAAGAATTTGGTAAAGACTGCGAATTTACAGCAGGAACAGGTGCGACTGATGCCTCTGAATATATTCAAGCTGGCAATTTTCCTGTAATTATTTTAGGGCCAGCGGAAGGTAAAACTGATCATCAACCCAACGAATTTATTAAAATAAAGGACTACTTATTAGGATGTAAATTGTATCAGGTATTAGCTTGGCGCTTTTGGCAAGAATATATTTAATTATAAGAATGCGATAACTAAAAAGCACTTTCGTTAGAAAGTGCTTTTTATATAAATATTATTTGAAATTATTATTCACAATAGTTTCAAATTCTTCAAGTCGCTTAGCAAAGGTAGCAAAGGCTTCTTCTAAATAATCAGGCTTAGTCATATCAACACCTGCAGCTTGCATAATTGCTACGGGGTAATTACTAGAACCCGATTTTAAAAAGTTGATATAAGCTTCTTTTTGTTGCACTGTGCCATAAACAATCTTATTGGCCAAAGCAGTGGCTGCTGCAAATCCGGTTGCATATTGATAGACGTAAAAATTATAGTAGAAGTGTGGTATACGAGCCCATTCTTTATCAATAGCGCTACCAGCTTCAACTGCATCGCCATAGTAGCGCTGGTTAAGTTTACCATAGGCGCTATTAAGAAAATCAGCAGTTAATGGTTCACCTTGGGCATCCATTTGATGAATGTATTGCTCAAATTCAGCAAATTGCGTCTGCCGATACAGTGTCCCTTTGAATGAATCAAGATAGTAATTAAGTACGAAGGCTCGCGTCAAAGGATCGGTAATATTTTGAAGAAAGTACTCAGTCAAAATATTTTCATTAGTGGTTGAAGCAATTTCTGCGACAAAAATGGGATAATCACCATAGACGTAGGGTTGATTTTGTCTTGTAAACATACTGTGAACTGAATGTCCGGTTTCATGAACTAATGTATAAAGAGAGTCGACATTATCGGCCCAATTTAAAAGCTCATACGCGTCAGTATCATAAGACCCACCTGAATAAGCTCCCGTAGTCTTATGTTGCGATTCAACCACATCAATAACGCGATTATTAAATAGATAGTCTACTTGACGTAAGTAATCATTGCCCAGAGGAATTAATGCCTTTTTAGCCTCAGCTTTAGCTTGCTCAAAAGTATATGTCAGGGAAGGTTTACCCGTTAAAGGTACATACATGTCCCACATTTGTAAATCATCAAGGTTAAGGATTTTTTTACGTAAGTTAACGTAGCGGTGCAATAAATTTAGATGCTTGTCCACGGCTTTAATTAGAGTGTCATAAACAACTGAAGGTATATTATTCTCAGCTAACGCACTTTTTTGGGCGGAATCATAATGATGAACCTTGGCAATATAGTTATGCTTTTTAACAACTCCGGCAAGGGTTGAGGCCAGTGAATTTTGAAATTGCTCATAAGTAGTGTACATTGATTCAAAGGCACCTTGGCGAACAGTACGGTTTTGGGATTGAATTAAAACAGAGTATAACCCATCAGATAGTTGTACCATTTCTTGCTGATCATTTTCGACATAACCATATTCCAGATCAGAATTAGTTAATACATTATAGGTGTTTTCAGAAGTTTCTAGGGCATCACCGGCAGCGGCAATAAGCTTTTCTTCTTCAAAAGTTAGTGTATGGGGCTTAAGTTGGACGATTTGTTCTAATAAGTGGTCGTATTCGCTAAGGCGTGGTTCTTCTTGTTTGAACGCAGTCAGCTTTTCTTGAGAAAGATTTAAAATTGCGGGATTAATGAAGGCAGTTGCGGCTGCAAAGTCACTGGCAATCGCTTGAGCACGAGCAACGTAATTTAAGTAATGTGCGTTAGTTGTATCAACATCACTTGACATTGTAGCGTAAACATAGATTTTTTCTAGTTGGCGCTGAACTAGTAATATTTTAGTTAAACCAGCATAAAGATTATGACCGGAATTAGTAAAATTAACTTGTACATCGTTTAAAGTAGATATTTCTTTTTTTATCTGATTATATGCATCCTCCCAAGCATTATCGGATTGATAAACGCGGGTTAAGTCCCAAGTAAGATTGACAGGTACATCTTTTCTTTTCGGAATGGTCATTAAAGTTTCTCCTTTATATATGTTTGATAATAATTATGCCAAAAAGCAAAAAATAAGATATTATTAATTATATTTGTTAATATTCTAATTCAACTTTGAAAGTGATACAAATAAACATGGACAAATCATGAAGGGATTAAATAAAAGTAATGAATCCAAATTCAAAACGTAGAGAAGACTATCGTAGAAGGAGAGCGTCTACGAATCTTTATCGTAATCAAGTTTTTGCTAAACCCAAAGTGACCAACAAAGGTAATATATTTGCTAGAATTTGTGGTATTATTGCGGTTTTTGGGATTTGTTGCAGTCTAGCATGGGCTGCGCATATGTACTTTACCTTGCATAGTGCAATTGATGGTGAAAGTGGTAATTTTGCTACTTCAGCGCGGATTGCCAATAAGCAACCAATTTCAATTTTAATTCTAGGAGTCGATCAAGGTATTGAAGGCCGTCATGATCGAGGAAATTCAGATACTTTAATCTTGGCAACAGCTAATCCAGATAAGAGTAAGGCAACGATGACCTCAATTCCGCGTGATACATTAGCGAATATTTTAGGCGATCCTGGTGATAAATATAATATTTTTCGGGTAAATTCTGCTTATGGTGTTGGGGGGAGCTCCGCTTCAATGCGCACGGTATCAGCACTTCTGAATGTCCCTATTTATTATTATGTGGAAGTTAATATGCAGGCGCTTAAAAATCTGGTGAATGCAGTTGGTGGGGTAGATGTTAACGTACCATTTAAGTTTTCTTATGATTGGTGTGATTTCCATAAAGGTAAGCAGCATTTAAATGGCCGTCATGCAGTAGCCTATGTGCGGATGCGTCATGATGATCCGCGGGGTGATTATGGCCGGCAAATGCGGCAACGGCAAGTAATTACGGCAGTCGTTAATAAAGCAATCTCAGTAGACTCTGTAGCCAATTATCGCAAACTAGTCAAAATTTTTACCAAATATGTGAAAACTAATCTGACCTTTAATGACATGCTAGCGTTGGCTTTAAATTATCGCAATTGTTCCCAAAATCTTGATAGTAATTATATTCAAGGCCATGATGCTTGGATAAATGGTTCATCAATTCAAGTGGCACCAACCAGTGAACTGCAAAAAGCTTCCAATAAACTACGTACTAACTTAAATCTGACAAAAGAAGTCTTGGATAATGATGAAACGCGATTGAACACCATGAATGAACAAAATAATAATATTAAATGGAAAGATCCCAATCCATTTACTAATTATCAAATTTATCATTCAGTTATTTCGAGTGAAGAAGATAATAAATCTCAAAGTAGCGCTGATACAAGTGTAAATGTTAATGCAATCGATAAATAGAATTTTTTGAGTAAAAAGTAGAAAGGATCAAAATGAAAAAACAGTCAATTTTCCCCATAATTTATGGCTTGATTTCTGCTTTAATTGCCTTTATTGCTGTTTTTTTTATTGCTCAGCATTCTTTTAACTGGGGAGTATCTCTTTCAATTTTAGGAGCTAGTTTTTTTTCAATTATTTTTTTCATTTTGTCATGGTTTCGTGGACATGCCTCAGTTGAAATTAAGCGCATAGCTAGTGAATTTAACTTATCAGATGAAGATTTAGCTCAAATTACTGGAATGAAAAAAACGGATTTCCCCATCTATAATAATAAGTTACAGTTGATTTTACCTAAACATTATTGGCCTAGGGTTTTAGATGCGCTACAAAAGTATGAACGGGAAAGAAAATCACTTTAAGCTAAATCGTAGTAAGGTTATTAAAAAATTCACTTGCTACTATTGCTTTTTATAAAATGTATAGTAAACTACACATTTGTGAGGTAAAAATGAAAAAAGAAATTGGGTCAAAGATTAAAGTTGCAAATACCTTAATTGAACGCGAGCTTAATAATCAAATGAGTAGTATATTTGGTAATTATCGTCTTACTGGTGTCCAAAGTATGATTTTAGTTGTTCTTTATGAGGCAGATAATGAACCTATAATTCAAAAAGAATTAGCTGACAAGTTTGTGTTAAGTCATCCAACTATTCGTAGTGTTGTTAGACGCTTAGAAAATGCTGGATTGGTTCAAACCGGTTTTTTAGCCAGTGATCATCGGCAGGTGACTTTGAATTTAACCCTCAAGGGAAGGGAGCTGATGCAGGCAAAAATTGATAAAATATATGCTGTAATGAATGAAGTTAATCATAAAATCAGCACGCATCTAACTGAAAGTGAGAGCAATAAGTTGGTTAATATATTAGATGTTATCATAAATAATTTAAAATAATTATTTATCAAAAGTGTAGTTTGCTACACTAAAGAGGGAATTATGAAACAAAATTTTAAAAAAATATCAAAAAGTAGTCGTAATTCAATGATGATTGTGCTTTTATTTGGTTCATTTGTAGCATTATTAGCTGAAACTTTCCTTAATAATGCAATACCTACAATCATGAATTCATTAAATGTTAGTCAAACAACAGCTCAGTGGTTAACTACTGCATATTTGTTAGTTGTTGGTCTAATGATACCTATTTCTGCTTGGATTTTTGAATCATTTCAATTGAAAAGTAATTATTTAACAATGATGTCAATTTTTTTAATTGGTTCGTTAATTTGTTTAATAGCTCCAAACTTTGAATGTTTATTGTTGGGACGTTTGATTGAGGCGGTAGCCGCTGGTAGTTTAATGCCATTTACGCAAAATGTAATTTTACTTTTGTTTCCTAAAGAGCAACGCGGAATGGCAATGGGAATTACGGGTTTAGTAATTGGGTTTGGTCCAGCAATTGGTCCAACCATTTCTGGTTTGATTCTAAAATATTTTAGTTGGCGTATGTTGTTTTTGACATTAAGTATTGCTAGCCTACTAGTCATGGTTGCGGCAATTTCGGTAGTGAAAAATATTACCATTCCAAAAAGTAGAGCAACGGATTTTGTTTCTTTTGTTGAATCAATAATTGGATTTGGGTTGACACTGTATACTCTCTCAGAGGTTGGTAATACTGGTAAGGTTACACCAATATTATTAGTATTATTCGGCTTAGGCATAGTTATACTTGCTTTATTTGTCCATCGTCAATTAAATTTAGTACAACCATTATTAGATGTTCGAGTGTTTAAAAATTGGCAATTCGATTTATGTACCTTGTTAAGTACATGTAGCAATATTGCAATGGTAGCCGTGGAACTCTTATTGCCACTATATTTGCAAACCATACGAGCTGAAAGTGCCTTAACTTCTGGATTGGTTCTTATGCCAGGAGCAATTATAATGATGATTTGCAATCCTATTGCTGGTAGTTTATATGATAAATTAGGAGTTAAAAAAATTTCATTATTTGGTTTCACAATGCTTATTTTAGGAACCCTACCAATGCTTTTTTTCAATGCGCAAACTAATCTATTAAATATTAGCATATGTTATGCAATCAGGATGATAGGAATTTCATTTACGATGATGAATACTTTTACTGCTGGAATTAATCTAGTGAAACCAAATTTGACAGCACATGCTAATGCTGCTGCTTCTACCTTACGTCAAATTGGGGGTTCATTTGGGACAGCAATTGCTATGCTAATAGTATCACTTACTGCTAATAGCTCAACTAATAAGACAGTGGCACTTGCTAATGGATTTCATGCAGCATTTATTTTGCTAACTTGCCTAGCTTTTGTAGGAATGGCGTGTTCGCTTTTTTTACCGCAAAAAAAGAAGTACTAATAAAAGTTTCCTAGAAATTGTCTAATCTTTTATCAAAAACAAGCTAAAAAATCGACTTTATTATATACTAAAGCAAGTGTGTTTTTAATTGAGGGAGATGGACGATGAGCTTGTTGACAGTTAGTAATTTAGGCCAGCACTTTGTAGATAAGACACTATATGAAAATGCCAATTTTGTGTTAAACAAAGAAGATCATTTGGGCGTTACTGGTCAAAACGGGGTTGGTAAATCAACCTTAATTAAAATTTTAACCGGCGAAATTTTACCAGATGAAGGGCAGGTTAAATGGCAGAATCGGGTGAGTGTAGGTTATCTTGATCAATATGCTAAATTGACGCCTGGGGTCACAATTCGGGCTTTTTTGCAGACAGCTTTTACGGCACTTTATCAAAAAGAAAACGAATTAAATGATTTATATGTTCAGCATGGAGAAAGCGGTGATAATAACCTGCTAGAAAGAGCAGGTAAAGTACAAACTTATCTAGAAGAACATAATTTTTATGGCATTGACACTGAAATAGAACGCGTTGCCTCGGGTCTAGGCTTAGCTGAATTAGGTTATGACCATGATGTATCTGAATTATCGGGTGGACAACGTTCGAAGATCATTTTGGCTAAATTACTATTACAAGCCCCGGATGTTTTAGTCTTAGATGAACCAACTAATTATTTAGATGTTTCACATATTGACTGGTTGGTGAATTACTTGAATGAATTTGCAGGTGCTTTTATTGTAGTCAGTCATGATTATGATTTTTTGGGACGCATTGCTAACTGCATTATTGATATTGATTTAGGTACTATTACTCGCTATACGGGAACGCTAAAGCAAGCTATGAAGCAAAAGGCGGCGAATCGAGAAACTTATCTGAAAGCTTACACTAATCAGCAACGCAAGATTGCTAAGACTGCGGCTTATATTCGCAAAAATAAGGCTGGAACAAGAGCTAAAAGTGCTAAGTCACGAGAAAGGCAATTAGCTAAGCTAGAAGTTCTTAATCCACCTAAGGGTAATCGGCACGTCCAATTTGAATTTCCTTATGTGGCCACCGCGGCTAATTTGCTTTTACAAACACAAGATTTAGTAATTGGTTATGATCGACCGCTTGTAAAACAGGCTTTTAACTTTTCGCTTGGTGGCAATGAAAAAGTAGCAATTACTGGCTTTAATGGCATTGGTAAATCAACTTTGCTAAAAACTTTGTTAGGGAAGTTACCTGCGATTTCAGGGCATTTTGAAATTTCAGTAGCTACTAAAATAGCTTATTTTAAGCAAGATTTAACTTGGCCAAACAATAATATGACGCCACTACAATATTTACAAGAAGAATTTGAACAGCAAAAACCTAAAGAATTACGTGGTGCTTTAGCTAGGCTAGGCGTAACTGCTCAGCAGGCAATGAGCCCATTGAAAAAATTATCTGGTGGGGAACAAGAAAAAGTCAAATTAGCTAAGATGCAGTTTGAACCGGCTAATTTACTTTTCTTAGATGAGCCAACAAATCATTTAGATCGTGATGCAAAAGATGCCTTGAGACAAGCTATTATTAGGTTTTCTGGTGCTGTAATTATTGTCAGCCATGAACGTGACTTTTTCCAAGGCGACTGGATTGATAAGACAATTGATATTGAAACGATGAATAAACTTTGAGGGGAAAATGGGCAACGAAAATGAAAAACTTTTTTATCAGGATTTATTGGATACTTGCTTAAAAGTAGGCGAACTGATGATTGAAGGCGGCAGTGAAATGTATCGTGTCGAGGATACAATGATTAGGATTGCCAAAAGTGCAGGTGAAACTGATCCCCGCGTTTTTATTGTTCCAACTGGAATTTTTATGAGTTTAGATCGTGGTAATTATTGTCAAACAATCCAAATTCATGAACGTAATATTAATCTTGAACTAGTCGATCGGATTAATTCATTATCCCGTTCCTTTGCAAATCAAGAGCTTACTTTAAAGCAGGTACGACAGGAAGTTAATAAAATTGCCCAAGGTGGCTATCCCACTTTTCCTTTATGGTTGCAAGTACTTAGTGCTGCAATTGCAAGTGCTACATTAATGGTAATGTTTATGGATAATTATGATTGGATTGATTTCCCAGCAGCTGCAGTTGTTGGTGCACTTGGTTTTATTTCTTTTTATTATTTTAAGCACTATACTAAAATTAAATTTTTATCAGAATTAGTGGCAGCTATTGTTATGACAGCTGTTGCTGTAGGGTTAGTCCATTTGTTTCCACAGATGATAATAGATAATATTTTAACAGGGGCGATAATGCCATTAGTACCTGGACTTGCACTGACTAATGCTTTGCGTGATCTTTTTAAAGGAGATTTACTTTCGGGAATGGTTAAGATATGTGAGGCAGGGATAACCGCTTTTGCTTTGGGTGGTGGCGTCGGCATTGTTTTGAAATTTTTGGGAGCGTAAAATGCCTTTCTGGTTAGAAATAGTTATTAATATTATTTTTGCTTACCTTACTTCTCTTGGCTTTGCAATTATTAACAATGTGCCTAGAAGAGTGCTCAATCTAGCAGGAATTAGTGGGATTATTTGTTGGTTAATTTATTGGCTAGCGATGCAAGCTAACATGGGCCGCTTGCTGGCAAATTTATTCGGCTCGTTTGCCGTGGGTATTTTAGGAATTATTTTTGCGCGGAAGAAAAAATGTCCAGCAACTGTTTTTTATATTCCAGCAATTGTGCCACTAGTTCCAGGAGTGCCAGCCTATCAGGCAGTGCGTGAATTGACAGCTGGCAATCTTAATGGTGCCAGTGATGCAATTTTGCGGGTAATTATTGTGACAGGGGCGATAGCCTTAGGAATGTTGTTATCTAATATGTGTGTCGAAATCTTTTTTAGAATAAAAAAGATTTACAAATAAGTAAATGTTGCCTATAATAATCTTTGCGAGTCGACAAAGCGCAATTGCGCCTTTTAGATAAGAGGACACCCGCCTTTAATGGCAGACACGGGAAGTGTTGGTGATTGACTAACCTGATGTGAACAGAAGTGGTCACCTATTTTAACAATAGGCCTTAAGTAAAAAGAGCAGTTTCTTAAGTGAATCTGCTCTTTTTTAGTTGATATATAAAGCTTGTTTGCCTTGTTGATTAAAGCTTCTTTCTAAACTAGGCCAAGACACAGGCTTATTTTGATAGCCAAATGGATCGTTAACATAGACGATTTGTTTATCCTTGTTATAGCCTGTAATTACACAGGCATGAGAGGAAGGTGTTACATGGACAGCCCCCTGGGCCGTTACCCAAGTTTGCATGTCAGTAACATGGTTAAAATTAGTAGTCGTGATAATTAATACAGGATGTCCTTGTGAAACTAACCGCAGAACTTGAATGAAATCATGACCGGTAAAATTGACTATGCGATTTGTATATATCTGACCAACTTGTTCTAAGGGTTCATTATAAACGCACCAGCCAGCATTGGCTTGACTCATGTAGCCGACAAAGCCAACATGTGGGTTGCCGCGGTAGCGTCCATCTTGGGAGAAGGAAGATACATGTTTGATTTTTTCGGATAAATCTAATTTGGAGACTTTAATGTCATAATAGCGTAAAAGCATCGCTAATGACGTGACTTCACACCCGTTGGGTAAATCGGGATATTGATTTTCGAGCGGAACCATTAATTTTTGTTCTGATTTAATTGTTAACCAATCATATTTGTCTTTGATTTGATTAAAATTGTGTCCAATAAAAACTATCCCTAGGCTAATAAGGGTAAGTGCGAGGTATGTTAAATATTTAGTAAGCTGTTTTTTTCTATTCATGAAGCTATTTATAGCATGAAAGTAGCAGAAGCGCAAAATTAGAAGAATTAATTTAATAAATATTAGAAAATATTATTTTGCTCTAGTTAGAGATAATATAAAAACGTCAGGATAAATTCCTGACGTTTTTGTATTAATTAAAATTAATTAGTGGTGACTTGCACCTGAAAATGCATCCATAGTATGATCTTCACCTTTAACAGCCATACCTTCAGTATCCATACCTGGGCAATAGACTTCATCCATTGGAATACCCTTTTCTTCGGCAAAAGCCTTGGTTAAGGTTTCCATATCCATTAAGTGATATTTTTTATCAGGATCTTTTGGATCAACAATTTGA
Source organism: Lactobacillus sp. ESL0230 (assembly GCF_003692805.1). NCBI lineage: Bacteria > Bacillati > Bacillota > Bacilli > Lactobacillales > Lactobacillaceae > Lactobacillus > Lactobacillus sp. ESL0230. The sequence continues at coordinate 182,709 of NZ_REHI01000008.1, read as the reverse complement.
ATTTGGGCCATCATACCAGCATCTTCGTGTTCAATGATATGGCAATGGTACATGAAGACACCAGTATTTTGGAAGTAAACTTTCAGCCGAACCGTTTCTTGTGGCGCAACTTCAACAGTATCCTTGTATACACCTTGTTCGTTTGGATAAGGTGCTTCGCCATTACGTGAGACAACTAAGAAGTGCGCTCCATGAATATGGAAGGGGTGTAGCATCCCATGAGTGGTATCATTAGTATTAGTTACATCCCAGTACTCAGCATTCATTAATTCCTGCTTTAAATCAATTCTTTGCATTGAGAATAACTTACCATTGATCATGTTATGGTTGTCCATTGTAACATGGGGAACGGGTGAGTTAGGATTAACAACTGGATCATATGGCTTGAACAAGGTGTCAGGAATTACGCTATCATCTTTTTCATAGCTGTGAATTCTAAACTCAACTAACTTAAAGTCATCAGTGTAAAGGTTAACCACATCGCCTTCTTTATAGTCGCTAAAATCAACAACTACTTGTTGGCGCTCGCCTGGCCCGATTAAAACTTTAGTCATTTTAACTGGATGCTCTAAGAATGAGTCATCACCACCAATTTGGGTCATTACTAAGTCATCACTAAAGTGTAAGCGCCATTCACGACGGTTAGACCCACCTAAGAAAATTAAACGAACTTTCTGAGTAGTGACATCAATATAAGGGCGGACCACACCATTAATAACAGGTGTATCTCCGAAGATACCCATTGCATTATAATCAGCTTTATAGTCAAATTGATTATCTTCATGGAAGATACGATCCTGCAAGATAATTGGAAATTCATCTTTGCCGTAGGTTTTAGGAATTGGCAACTGAGCTTCGTTAGCATCAGTAACGACCACACCCATAGCTAGTCCCATCCAAACTTGTGAAGCAGTTGATGGACATGGATGAGCATGTAGCCAAGTGAGTGCTGCAGGTTGGTTAACGACAAAGTCAATATGTTTTTCTTCACCTGGATATACAGGGGAGTGACAAGCACCATCGTTACCAGGACCAGATACTTCCATACCATGCCAGTGGTAGGTAGTTAACTCTGGGAGACTATTTTTCAATGTTACGTGAACATGTTGCCCCTTAGTCAATACCATTGTTTTACCAAGAACTGGGAAGTTATAGCCCCAAGTATGGGTTTTTTTACCAGGTAAAAATTGGAAATCACCTTCTTGAGATTCAATGGTATACCAAACATCATTGTACTCTTGTTTGTCTGGTTCCAAAACTGGTGGAACAATTAATGGTTGTGCTTCAACACCTTCTGGAATATGAAGTTCTTTGTAGCCCATACCATGATTTTTATCAAAATCTTTTGAATTATAAAAATAATCTGTGTAAACTTTATCTGACATGTTTGTCTACCTTTCAATTAAAAAATTTAGCTAAATTTTTTGATATATACTAAATTTACTCTTTGTGAAAACGCTTGTAAAGCATGGGGCTTTATATTTTTTCAGCTGTTTTATTATATGCAACTTTTAAGTAATAGTAAACGGAAAAGTGTTATTTTTTTAGCCTGATAGCCCTGTGTCAATACTACAAATAGCATAATATGAATTTAGAAAAGATTGAAAAAAATTATATTTTTTAAAAAAATGTTTTTTAAAAATAATCTTAAAAGCAATCAAAAAAAATTGTTTTTGAACTAAAATTTGAGTATCGTATATAGGACTAATATAGAAATAAAGGAATTTGTAATTTGAAAATTAACTTAACAGATTTAACTGAAAAAATTGAGCAAGAGGACTATTTACAGGATTTAGAGACGGTTAAATATGCCGATATTAGTAAATCCAAGAGTAAAATAAAAATTATTGCTTCTAAAATGATTAAAGAAACGGTAGCTGCTATTAAGCACGATTCATTGAGTCGTATTGCAGTTGAAGTAACTGGACAGCGACCAGTGACATTTGCTTTAGAAATTAATATTATCAATTTGCCATATAGTAATTACAAAAAAATTGCTAACTTTTTTGAAGAGGATAAGTCTTATCCAGTTTTTGTTTATTTTGAAACTAAGTCGGAATTTTTAAACGTATCGGGTTTTAGGATTGACCAATTAGCCACTGAAAAAGAAATGCAGGAAACTGAACCTGAGCTAATTGAGCGATTAACAGACTTGATGGTCGAAAAGATTAAACAAGTTAGAGAATATAAAAAACCGGCTACGGCCGTTAAGAAAACGATTAAGACAAGTAAAAGTAAGGCAGAAAATAAAGCTAAGAAGATTGATTGAGCAGTTGCAAGTTTGATTGAGATGACTATCCAAAAGCAATTTTTTACAATATAATTAAGATATTACGGGAGGTCGATCATGTTTAGCTGGAATTTACTTGGTGTTTTACTATGGGTAATCATTATTCTGTATTTATTTTTTGTGGTTCAAAATATTCGTAAGCGCCATATTACGACGATTATAAAAAAACACCAGCAATTCAGCTGGTTAAATTTAGCTATTGATTTTTTAGAAGTAGCCATTTTGTTGGTAGGTGCGTTATGGCTTTTCGGAAGGACTGTGTTAGACAATCCTGATTTAGAAGATACTAGTAAAATTGCTGCAACCGTTATTTATGAGCCATTAATCATGAATACTGGCTCAGGTAATTCTAGTTATGTTGTGATTGACTCTAAAAAGAAAAGAATTGGTACACAGACTTATACTTATTATCGTAATGGCAAGCAAGCTAAAGTTTCAAGTGATTTTGCAACTGTAGTTTACGGTAAAAGTCCGTTAGACATTAACGCAGCTAAAATTCCTTATAGTGAACAGGAATTGCGCAAAATGGATCAAAAATTTCAGCATGCTTATGTTGCTATTTATACAGCAAAATATAAGAAAGATTGGCAAAATGGAATTGGCTTGCATGCGGGTCATGTAGCAACTAGATATTATTTAATCAGAATTCCCGATGCTTCGTTTATTAAGCAAAAATAATTTTAACAAAATGATGGTTAATTAGACCATCATTTTTGTATTGTTACTTTTTTAGACAGACTAATAAGTTACCCTCAATAAAGGCTAAAATAAAACTGGCAGTTAAAAAGTCAAGTACATTGCCAGAGGAAAATGCAGCCAAAAGGACGAAAGCACTAGCAACAAGCAGTGAACTGATTAAGTAAGTACGAGTTGACTTATTTAGGCACCATCTATAAGCTGCATAAAATAAAATTAATAAATAAGGGCCGACAAACAAGAGCATTCCAATCCAACCTAAAGAATAGATTTGAGCTACAAAGTCGCGCTCCAGATTAAAAATATTGTTCTCACGCACATAAGAAATGCCAAGGAACTTATCCCAATGGTTATTATTAGTTTTAACAACTTGTTTAAGCATGGCTTGCTCAATATGGCGATTTCCCATGCGATTTTGACCTGGTTCGTGCATAATTGCTAACCAAAATTCAGGGTCAGATTGATACGGATAACTTTTAAAAACAAATTTGGGATTAAGAGCATATGCTTGATAATTGTGTTGGATAAATTCACATAAAAATTCTGCTCGCTTTTTGCCAGTGGGATATTTTTTTAATCCTTGATTTAATTTGTGATTTTCATTTGTTAAATCATGGTCAGATTGTTTTGCTAAATAAATTTCATAATTGTAACGTTGTACAGCTGGACCAATAGCTGTTAGCCCCAGTGAACTTAAACCAATAAAAATAGCAATTAATAAGGCCCAATTACCGTTTTTGACATCTTTAATCACATATTTATGAAATAAGAATAAAAGTAAACAAATGCTAAGTCCACCAATTAGACCAATGGCAGCTACCTTAGTACCAATTTCAACCATAGCTAAGGCATGAATGCTAGTCAGAAAAACAGTGTGCCAACTGCAAGAGGTAAACATATAGTAGAGCATTAAAGGTAATAACATGAACAGTACTGCCGAAATCATATTGGTAAAATTAAAGAAGCCTTTTGATGCAATATGTGAATAACCAATATTTTGGTTAGTAAACCAGGAAAGGATATTAGCACTGATTGTGCCTGTTTCGTAAGATTTCAAGGAAATCACAAATAGATTAGAGATTACGATTGTACCAGAAAAAAGACCGGAAATACCTTCAATTACTTGTTGCAATTGCTTTTGTGTAAATTTTACTTCTTTGGTTAAATATAAAACAATTAAAGGTAAAACCATTCTAATTAAATAAAAAATTTCGCTACTAGTCGAATAGCCATAATCACTTAAACTTATGCTAATGAAATCACGGACGTGATATAAGTGCAACGCAGAATAAATCATTAATAGTAGCAAATAAACTAATAGCAGTTTTTCTTTTGTCAATTTTTGCCAAGACCTTTTTTGGCTAAAAAAAAGGGCGATTAATGTACAGACTACCAAAATGCGAATAATGGTTGGTAAGGTAAAGGGGAAAATATTAGCTAATTGTCCATGATAAAACCAATAAAGATCTAAAAAAGGTTGGCTTAAGATAAACCAAAATAAAATAGTTCTTGTTTTTTCTTTCACTTTTTTTCTCCATAATTATTATTTTGCTTAAAGTAAAATAGTTAAAAAAAGAGTAGTGGGGTAAGCACTACTTTTATAAAGTATATCTATTTATTTTTGTCAATGGGATTTTCGATGTTATTGAGGTCACTTTTAGCAATTTTTTCAATCTTAACGTCACTTTTAGCTAAAGCTTGAATTTCTTTAATTTTACGCTTGGGTGCACTCTTGAGATTTTTAAAATTAACAACAATTTTTTTGTTGAGGTCACTAACTGCCGTTTTATCAGCTTTATCGTAGTCGATAATTGATAACAGGGCAGAATTTTCATAAATTTTTTCAACCTTACCCAAAAAGGGTTTAGTAAGTTCTTCTTCAGATTTTGCACTTAAAATATCATCTAATTTTATATCTGTCTTTTTCATGATGAGTTTTACTTCCTCTCTTACCCATGTTTAATTATAATAGAAAGATACTAATATAAAAATAAACTGTTTTCAAGTAGAGGGAGCCTGGATTATGCGAAAATTAATTTTAATAGCTGGCCCGAGTGGTGCAGGAAAAACAACGATTTCAGAATATCTGCTAGAAAAATTCTGCATTCCACGGGTGGTTACGCACACAACTAGGCCCAAACGTCCAGAAGAAATTGTAAATCAATCTTATCATTTTGAAACTAATACTAGTTTTGAAAAATTACATTTTTTTGAGCATACTAGATATGGATCTTACCAATATGGCTCAAGTAGAGAAGCTCTTGATAAAGCTTGGGAAAAAAGTGAGATAGTATCTCTGATTGTGGATATAAGCGGAGTCGAAGCGTATATTAATGCAATCAGAGGGCAGGTATATTTTTTGTATGTAACTGCAAGTACTAAGAAAGAATTACAGCAGCGACTATTAAGACGGGGCGACAATTTAGCTAGAATTAAAGAAAGACTTAGTGGTAGTGAATTAAACCCCTTACCACAAAATTTGCAAAAAGATGCTCATATTTTAGTTAATGATAATTGGATTGAAACAGAAAGAAAATTGACAGCAATCATCCGTCATTTACAAGGCTAAATGAGTAAATGTTTCAAAAGGAGTTTTTTTAACAACTAAATCTTATAGTTTTGTAGCTCATTTGACATGTATATGTAATATTTAATGGTTAAGATAGAGAAAGTTGATTTAGAAGTTATGAAATATTTGTTTGAGAAAAGGAACTAATTTTGAAATACGGACGTAAGTACTTAATTAAATTAATTGCATTAATAGTATTATTTTTTACAGGCTTGACCACTGCGACAGCAGTAAATGCGACTACTGATGATGTTAGTGCCAGCACAATAACCAAGAGTCGCAATAAAATAGCGAAGCTTGCTAAAAAACAAGTGGGTAAGAGTTATGTATTTGGCGCTACTGGTCCGTCTGCCTTTGATTGCTCGGGGCTAGTTCAATATGTCTACAAAAAGGCGGGCAATACTGTTTTACCTAGAACAACATATTCACAGGTAAGTTTAGGCAGAAAAGTTTCAATGAAGAAACTAAAAAAGGGAGACTTACTTTTCTGGGGTTCAACAGTTGCTCCATACCATGTAGCTATTTATGTAGGTGACAATCAGTTTGTTCATGCGGCCACTCCTGACCAAGGTGTCAGACAACAACCACTCAGTACTTACTTTTATCCTTCCGCTGCAAAACGAGTACTGGAATAATTAAAGTTCTTAGTTCAACGATATTTCTAAAAAATAAATAAAGCAAAAACTCTCAGGGAAAATTTAGCTTCTGAGGGCTTTTTTACTTACTGGTATCATGTTTGTAATTGTTTTGTAATATTTTGCGAGTAAAATTACCATCAATAAGACGAGGTAGAGCTAAAATTATTTTGTTTATCGACTTTACTTAAAGTATAGGGGGAATCTGATTTTGAAGGTTAAGAGTAATTTAATAAAATTTACTACTGCTGCAGTTTTGACTATTACAGGAATTAGTATTACTAATGCTACTAATGTTAAAACAACTGCGACTCAGGTTGAAGCTGCAACCAAAAAAGTCAAGATTAACTATATTCCTGGTTATAGTGTAAATGTTTGGGATAACTATGAGAACCCTGATTTTACCGGCAAGAGACTTAAGCACGGGAAGACTGTAAATGTCATCAGTGATGCAGTCGATGCGGCTGGACAAACCTGGTACCAAATTGGGGAAAACCAGTGGATTCAGGCATGCTATACTAAAAAATTAAAGAAAAAAGTTGGTAAAGGAATTGCAACAGCTTATGTACAGGCTTCTTCGCAAGGGGAAAGGGTGGCTGATTTAGCTAAAGCTGCAGTTGGTAAGGCATACGTGTGGGGAAGTAATGGCCCTGACGCGTTTGATTGCTCTGGTTTAGCGCAATATGTTTATAGTAAGGCTGGCAAGGAAATTAGTCGTACAACCTATTCTCAAGTTAAACAAGGTAAGCAAGTTTCAATGCAAAATCTAAAGCCAGGTGATCTTTTATTTTGGGGTTCAGCAAGTGCTCCATATCATGTGGCAATTTATGTTGGTAATAATCAGTTTGTTCATGCGGCAACTCCTGCACAAGGCGTTGTTAAAGAAAATTTAAGTTCTTACTTCTATCCTTCAGTTGCTAAGCGCGTGCTTGACTAAAAATAAAATAATAAAAAAACACTTAAAATAATTTTTTAAGTGTTTTTTTAGTGCTAATTCAAAAATTAGATAACATGATCTCTAAAATTTTTGTTATCATTTAAGTAAGTAGACTTGATTAAATAGCTGAAGCAATTAGAATAAAGTCTAATGTTATTTTTTTAATCATTTTCATGCTATTAAAGGAGAATTGACTTGAATGAAGCGTAATTTTTGGAAAATGGGACTGGCAACTACACTAACTATGGCTGGAGTAACTGTAGTTGCACCACTTAAGTCGGTCAATGCTACAACTATGAAAGCCCCAATTAAACGTGTTCAAATTAATTATTTACCTGGTAAGGGCGTAAAAATTTGGACTAATTATGAAGGTGGACAATTAATTACTTTTCGTGCCAAAAATAATAGTAAATGGAATGTTGCAGAAATAGCAATCGATCGTAAAGATCGTCTGTGGTATAAAATTGGCGAAAATGAGTGGATTGAAGCACGTTATACGATAGATCTTGAAAAAGAAAAGCCAAATAATAAAAAACAATTACATCTACTGACAGATAAAGTAAGTAAAGGAATCAAAAACCATAAAAAAACAAAAGGACAAAAAGTTGAGCAGCAGTTAGTGGTACCTACCAACAAGCCAAAAAATAATCGTGGGCTAAATACACAGAACATGGTCAATGCAGCGCAACGAATACAAGCAGTAGTTGATATGGCTAAAGCTAAAGTCGGCAAAGGTTATGTGTGGGGTGGTAACGGTCCGAATAATTTTGATTGTTCTGGGTTAGTCCAGTATATTTATAATCAAGTTGGTGGAGTTAAGTTACCCCGTGTTACAACAGATCAAGTAAAAGTTGGCAGTACAGTTTCAATGGATAAGCTTAAGCCAGGAGATTTACTTTATTGGGGTGCGGTCAATGCCCCATATCATATAGGTATATATATAGGTAATAATCAATTTATTCATGCCGCAACCCCTGAGCAAGGAGTAGTTCAACAAGTGCTTAGTTCATATTTTTATCCATGTGTGGCTAAGCGGGTAATTTTTTAATTGCCTAAAAATTACTAAATTTAGTTATCTTAAAAAATTTATCGTTTAAATAGAATGTCTGTCTTAATTTAGACTGTTTTCTAAATCTCTAGCGAGTAAAGAAGAACCAATTATTGCTTAAATAGGAATTGGTTCTTCTGTGTAAAATTTTAAATTATATATTTTTTAAATTGTAAACTTTTATCTGGTGTTAAACGAGCATGTAAGTGGACCCCATCAGATTGGTACTCTTCGTCAATTATTTGTGTTTGCTCGTGAAGCTGGGCCAATATTTTACCAGCAGTTAAGGGGATAAGTAATTCTACTTTTTGGTATGCTGCAAAGAGATGTTGAGTAATTAATTGAGCTAAGACAGTAATAGAAGCTTGACTAGTGGCGGCATATAAAAGATTATCCCCTTCAATTTGTGGATAGTCACGTTCAGTTTTATCTGCTTTATTATAAGCAGTAATCATAGGTGTATCTTTTATACCAATCTCGGCTAAGACCGCTTGTGTAGTATGAATCGTTTGTAGCATGTTGGGATCAGTGGCATCGACAACGTTGATTAAGAGATCAGCATCCTTTACTTCCTGCAATGTTGCCTTAAAGGACTCAATTAAATTATGTGGTAATTTTGAGATAAATCCCACTGTATCTGAAAGAATAAAACTAAAATTATTATTTAATTGAATTCGGCGTACGCTAGTGTCTAAAGTTGCAAAAAGCATATTTTTAACAAAAACTTGCTTAGCTTCATTTTCTTGGGAAAATTTTGTAAGTAAACCGTTCATTGTAGTAGATTTACCTGCATTAGTGTAGCCGACTAATGCCACTTTAGGAATTTGGTTTTGATTACGGCGTTTAGCTTTTATCGCTTCTTGCTTTGTAACATGCTCTAGTTCGCGCTTAATAGCCGCAATCTGTTTACCAATAGTTCTTCTATTTAATTCTAATTTGGATTCACCTGCACCACGATTGGCCAAACTACCACCACGTTGTTGATCTAAATTGTTTTCTGATGGATGCAATCGGGGCAATTCGTATTGTAGCTGAGCCAGTTTAACTTGCAATTGAGCTTGTTTAGTCCGCGCCCTACTCGCAAAAATTTCAAGTATCAGTTCTGTCCGGTCAATGACCCGCAATTTTGTTAATTTTTCTAAATTACGGATTTGCATAGGTGACAGTTCATCATTTAGTATTAACACTTGTGCTTTCAAACCATGGGCTATGTTTTTAATTTCATTAATTTTTCCAATACCTAAATAAGTACTTGTGACTACTTGAGTAGCATTTTGGCGTGCTTGACCAACCACATCTAAATTGGCAGCTGTGGCTAAATTAGCGAGCTCAGTCATATAATAATCAAAATTGGGATCATTTAAATTGACGCCAGCGAGAAATGTTTTGATTGGTTGAGGGATATTATTAATCATTTAAGCCTCTTATTCTTTCTTTAAAAATTTAATTGGTAATTGCATCGCTATTGTTCAACTTAAATTAGCCACATGATTACATCTTCTTTCTATAAATTATTTTAATTGTAATACAAAAGGCTAGGTTTACCAAAATGAAATATTTGGTTGTTATTATTAATTTTGATTAATAAAGTCTCTTTTGTAATCGCTAAAAATCATGATAAATAAAGCACATCTTTAGTGATGTGTTTTATTTATTTAAAACTAGTTAGTAACTCTCTTTAGCGTGATTTTAACCTTTAACGTGCACATAAGCATAATTTAATTGGTGCAGTAATTGCACTGGAATTTAATGGTAACAGTTACTTATATAATAACTATGTAAGTGCTTAAATTATAAAATAAAGAAAGGAGTGAATAAATGAAAATTTTAGAACCAGACTTGGTTTTTGCCCATGTAAAAGCAACTAGTAGTGATGAAATTATTCATTATTTAGCACAGAAACTAGAAAATAAGGGTAAAGTTAAGATTTCTTTTGAACAAGCAGTTAAAGAGCGAGAGCTACTTCACCCTACTGGCCTGCCTAGCGGTGAAATCGCAGTAGCAATCCCCCATACAGATGTTGATTATGTTAATGAAGCAGCTATTACATTTGCTACTTTGGCTCAACCGATAGAATTTCATAATATGGCAATAACAGATGAGATTTTAAGGGTTCAAATTGTAGTAATGTTGGCATTAAAAAATCCACATAGTCAAGTAGAAATGTTACAAAAATTAATGGCCTTGTTTCAAGATCAAAAACTATTAAAACAACTTAAGGGCATCACTAGTAATCAAAAACTGTATCAGGTCATTTCTGAACATATTTAGATAAAATTTATTTTGGGAGGAATTATTGTGAAACCGATAATTGATTTCATTATGTATATTGTTGGCTTAGGTCCAACTGTTTTAATTCCAATTATTATGCTGATTTTTGGCCTATGTGTCCGTGTACCATTTACTAAAGCACTCCGAGGTGGATTAATGGTCGGAATCGGTTTTATTGGATTAAACGCAACTGTTTCAATTTTAACTGATGTTATGAATCCAGCAATTAAGAATATGATTCAAGTTATGCATTTGAATTTACAAGTAATTGATGTTGGTTGGCCATCAGCATCAGCGATTGCCTATGGTACGGCAGTAGGTGTAAGTATGATTCCGCTAGGAATTGCAATTAACGTTTTAATGTTAGTAACTAAGACCACATCAACGATTGATGTTGATATTTGGGACTTTTGGCATTTTGCCTTTAGTGGCTCATTAGTTTATGCCTTAACTAAAGATATTGTGCTCAGTTTATTTTTAGCCAGTGTAAATATGATTGTCATTATGGTTACTGCGGATAGAACTGCGCCGCTTTCAGAGAAATATTTAGGATTACCAGGAATTTCAATTCCACATGCTTATGCAGGTTCATTTGTACCTATTGCGGTTATTCTTAACTGGGTGATGGATAAGATTCCTGGTGTTAATAAGATTCATATGGATGCTAAAGATTTTAATAAAAAGTTTGGCTCGTGGGGTGAGCCGACGCTCCTAGGATTTGCTATTGGGATTATTATTGGAATTTTGGCATATGGGTTTATTCCAGGCATCACTGTGGCTACGAAGCTAGGGAAGATAATGCTGATGGGAGTTACTTTGTCTGCAGTAATGATCATTACGCCCAAAATGGCTGCTTTACTTTTGCAGGGAGTAGTTCCAGTTTCCGATGCAATTCAATCTTTTATTCAAAAAAAGTTTTCTGGCAAAAGAAAAATTTATATCGGAATGGATACTGCTGTGGGAATTGGTAGTCCTGTTGTGTTAGCTTGTGCTACTTTGATGATTCCGGTAGCATTATTATTTGCTTTTATTTTACCAGGTAATAAATTCTTACCCACAATTGGTTTAGTCGGCTTTGTCTTTATGTTTCCATTAATTGTTTCAATCACTCATGGTGATTTCTTTAGGTCATTTATTATTGGTGCAGTTAATGTGGTTTTAGGATTATGGATAGGTACGGATTTAGCACCATTGGTTACTAGCAGCGCAAGGGCAGCTCATTTTACTATTCCTAAAGGATCATCCTTAATTTCAAGTATTGATTATGGCTCTAATCCATATCCGTGGCTAATTGTGCAAGTAGCTCCATATAAGTTAATTGCATATGCAGTTGGGTTGCTTTTGATTATTGGCCTTTGTTGGTGGAATAGAACAAAGATTATTGCAGAAGAAAAGCGTAGAGAAGTTGCTATTCAAGATAAAAAGTAAAATTAAGGAGAATATATTATGAAAAAAATTTTAGTTGCCTGTGGAGCTGGGGTAGTTACAAGTACGTCGGCAATGAATAAGTTACAAGAAGAATTAGCTAATCGAGGAATTTCTGCAGCTGAATATACTTTAGGTCAGTCTTCTGTGGCTCAAGTCGAATCATTGGCTAATGACTACGACCTAGTGATTACCACAACTCAATATGATAATGAGGCTATCCATACACCAGTAATTAATGGCTTACCATTGTTAACAAATATTGGTGTTGAAAATGTCATCGATGAAGTAGTTAACAAATTGGGTCTTTAGTTTTATTTTGTCAAATTGCTAAGATACTAAAATTTGAAGGGTGATTAACATGATGACAAGCAATTCTGCCAGTTCCGTTAAGGCAAAAAGGCTATTAAATTATTTGGTTAAATCCCCTGGTTTTGTAAGTTTAAAAGAAATTTTAGAAACTTTTAGTATTTCGCGGCGAACAGCTTTTAATTGGTTAAAATTAATTAATCAAACTTTGCGTCAAAATAATTTAGACGAAATCATTAACGTTCCTAAATATGGTTATAAAATTACTAATCAGACAAAAAAGAAATTGTTGGCTGATACGGAGATAATAGAGACCATATCTAGGTATAGTCAAATTAAAAGTGTCAACGCCGCTGATCGACAAATAATGATTGTTTTGATGCTAATCGGGGAAAACAAATATTGCTCAATTAATGTATTGGCAAGAAAATTTTCCTGCTCACGTAATACAATCATTAAGGATTTTAAAGCACTTAATGAGCGTTTTCCGCAACTCGAAATCGCTAGTTCTAGATTCGGGCATCGAATTATTAGTGATGAGTCGACAATACGAAGAGTAATATACGAATTACTGCTTTATCAAAATAAGCTGGTTTTTAAGTTTATCAAACATTTGGATTTTTCAATTACTGAAGCTAAGACAATAATTAGTACTGCGCAAAAGCAGTTAGAAATGACTTTTTCGGAAAATTCTATTGAACAGTTAGCATATTTGTTAACTTTTACAAGATGGCGGATTGAGCATGGATTATGTGTTTCTAGCACAGCAGACTTAGAGTGGATAAAAATTAATACAACCAATGTTTTATTTACCTGTGAAAAAATATTGCAATCATTAATTGGAAAAAAGGTGCCTAGAGGTGAAATAGTTTTTCTTAGTAAATTTATTTTGTGTTCACAAGCTACTAAAGTTAATTGTGTTAAGGCTGATTTATACCATAATTTAGATAGTATTGCCCAAGAAATTATTTTTCGTTATGAGCAATTAACAGAGCAAAAAATTTCTTATAAATTATTTACTCAAGTTTTATGTAACCATTTGTATGCCACCTTTTTCCGAGTGAAGTTTGATTTACCATTTTCTTCAAATGAAGTAGATGAAATCAAACGGCAGTATCCAGAATTGGTTAAATTTACGGCAGTTGCATGTGCACCACTTGAACAATTCTTACATAAAAAATTACCAAGCAATGAAGTTGCTTTAATATACTTGTATTTTGGATCAGTTAGCCATAAAAATTATCAAGATTTTTCAGATATGGACAAGTTGCAACGAGCAGCACTAGCAGATGTTTTAGTTGTTTGCTCTAGTGGAATAGGTACATCTGCTATGCTTTATCAAGAACTCAGTAAAATGTATCCATTGATAAAATTTTCTTTACCACTAGAAATTCGTGATTTACCGCAAATTTTTAAGCGGTCTTATCAAGCAAAATTAATTATTAGTACAGCTAATTTAACTGATACCGTATATCCTATTCCAGTTGTAAATGTTAGGGCTGTTTTGACCAAGCATGATCAAAGTGCGATTGAAAAATTATTACGCCAAAAAATTCCACGTAAAATTGAGCATAATGAAAGTGCTGTTAATAGTTTAGTCTCTATCATCAATGAGTATGCAGATGTTAAAGATGAAAATGGCTTAAGAATGAGCTTAGATCGCTTTATTTTTCCAAAAAATCAAAAATCTGTTCATTATAATTTACCAACTTTAAGTAATCTGTTATCTGCAAATCATATCAAGTTTTTACATAATAATGATGATTGGAATTGGCAGGACGTGCTGCATTTTGGATGTGAGATCTTAGAGCAAGACGGAATTATCGATGAATATTATTGCGAAAAGATTATACATTTAATTCAGCAATATGGACCGTATATGCTGATAGCTAATAATATCTTTTTAGCACATGCTGCACCTGATACTAGTAGTAAAAAAGCAGGTATAGTGTTAATTTTACTAGATCATCCTTTAGTAATAGAAGCTTGTCAACAAAAAGAAATCGTGACCTGTATGTTTGTCCTATCACCAGGAATGAAACGTGAACATGAGAAGGCTTTGGAACAATTAGTCGATATAGTTAGGGATAAGGAAAATGTTTTGCGCTTGCTTAAAGCTAAATCTATTCGAGAAGTACGACAAATTTTATTATGCTTTTAAATAAAATAGTAGTTAAAAAGTATTAATTTAGCTTACTGTTAATTGGACTAACAAATATTAAAAAGAATGCGACCACGGAAATAAGGTGGTCGCTTTTGATTAGTTTGCATTAGTGAAAATAAAGTGTATAATTTAATCTTATAAGGTACCTAACCAAAATTAAAAACTAAGGAGACTGGTAGAAATGACGGAAACTTTAAGTTACCAAAATGATCAAAAAGTACAAAAAAATCGCTGGTGGATATTAGTAGCTGTAGGTCTTTTTACTTTTATGTCTACGCTTGACGGAACAATTGTCAATATCGCTTTGCCAGTAATTAGCAACGACTTACATATACCAATGAGTCAATCAGAATGGGTTGCTTCACTTTATTTAATCGTTGTTTGTAGTTTTATTTTGTTTTTCGGTAAGTTAAGTGATCTTCACGGAAAAATTAAAATTTTTCGTTTTGGAGCAATTTTTTTTATTGCTGGATCTTTGCTGTCAGGAATTAAAGTAAGTCTATTATTCTTACTTGTAGCAAGAGCTCTCCAAGCAATCGGGGCTGCAATGACTATGGCCACTAATAATGGTATTATTACGGAGATCTTTCCTGCAACGGAACGCGGCAAAGCACTAGGAACAATAGGATCTTTTGTTGCTCTAGGATCAATTGCGGGTCCAGGCTTAGGCGGACTTATTTTAAGTAAGCTATCATGGTCATATATTTTTTGGCTGAATGTTCCGGTTGGGGTTGTTGCTGCACTAATAGGTGCAATTTACCTTCCTAAGGATATTACCTTCACTACTTCAAGCCTTGATAAAATGGGGTCATTTAGCTTTGCCTTGGGAATGATTACGTTGTTTGGGGGCATTTTCTTAGGACAACAATTTGGCTTTACGTCTTTACCAGTTTTAGCAATGCTATTAGTTGGTGTTATTAGCTTTATATGGTTTGTTTCAATTGAAAACCACGCTGAAAATCCATTATTACAATTTAAGTTGTTTAAAAATCCTGATTTTTCAGTAAGTTTATTATGTGCACTTTTAGTTTTTATTACTAACTTCTTTTTTAATGTAGTTACTCCATTTTATTTGGAGAATGCGCGTCATTTAGCGCCAAGTCAAACAGGCTATATTTTGATGATTTTACCAATAGTTCAATTTTTTGCGGCTCCAGTTGCTGGTGCACTTTCTGATAAAATGAATCCAAAATTGTTAACTTTCATTGGTCTAGTTCTTTTATTAGTTAGTCAAATTTGTTACTCACTATGTAATCTTAATTCCTCGATTTGGTTATTTGTTGGTAGCATTGCAATTATGGGACTAGGAAGTGGTATTTTTACTTCACCTAATAATTCATTAGTAATGAGTTCAGTTGAGCAAAAAGATTTAGGAATTGCCGGCAGTATTAATTCACTTTCACGAAATTTGGGGATGGTAATTGGAATATCGAGTGCAACTACTGTTCTTTTTGCAGCAATGAGTCATGCTAAGGGCGCACGAGTAACGGCCTATTTACCGAAACAACCCGAAATTTTTATTTATGGCATGCATGTTGTTTTCATTATTTCGATGATTATCTGTTTAGTAACTGTAATTTTAAGCGGTTGGCGTTTGTTTAGAAAAGATTAAATTAAAAATATTATATTTATTTAAAGCACTACAATTTGATGTTAATTTATCTCATGTTTTGAGATAATAGAGATTAATTGTGGTGTTTTTATTTGAAATATTATCTTGTGTTTTGATTAATTATTTGTATTTTTCAAACAGCAATAGTAACTATAAAATGGTAAACTTATTAGTGATAAAAAAATTAGTGATTGTTTGGGAAATTATAAGCAAAAAAACACCCCTATTATAGGGGTGCTCTTTTTATTAACTTGTTCCAAAAACTGATTTTTATAATTCTCGGGAACAATGTTATTATAATATATCAGAACTGATTTTGCTAATATTTTATACTATTTATATAAAATATTTTCTTTGCTAATAATTTTTTATTATTGTATCATTATTATTTTGCCATAGTAAAGCTAGGGTACTCGTTTTCCATGATTGACATCAAGCCTAGTTAAGTGATATTTTTTTGTATGAGAAGAAAGTTTGGAGTAAGCTATGCAAATAATTGAAAGTTCGATTTTGCGTATTGCAATCGATGAAAAAAGGGCAAGGTTAGTTAATCTTATATCTCAAAATGATCAAATCGATTATTTTAAAGATGATGATCTGCAAAGGAACCTGATAGTTGATTTTACTGGCGAAAATCAAAATGAAAATTTAGCAGAACTTCTACCTTGGACAATTGTTGATAAAGGTGATTCAAGGATAAGTCTGGCTTTGATTGATGACAATTCAAGTTATAAGAAATTTCCTTATCATTTTGAGGTAATTTTAACTTATACTGTTGAAGGCAATCGGGTTGATATTAAATATTACTTGAAAAACAATTCCCATAAAACTATGCCATTTTCTTTGTCTTTAGCAGTTGATATACCTGCTGGTTGGGCAAAAGTAGAAAAGGTAAATGAAGTTATTTTAAGCAAGAATGCTGTTAAATTACAGTGTATCTCGTCTAGTCTTGCCTTAGCAGTAAAAAACAATCAAATTGTTGCTGCCATGAAACAAGCAGAATTAGAAAAAGATCATGGTGAAGAATTTGGTCTATCATTGTTATTAACGTAAACAATTTAATGTTTTTAATAAGATATCAGAGTCAAGCCGACAACGGCTTGTTTTTTTTGCTATAATATATCCATTATATAATTAAATTGGGTAAGTAAAGAAATATGAATCACAATCATAATCATCCACGCAAAAGTCGGGTTGAAAGACATGCAAAGGATTACAAAAAAAGGCGATATGCCTTAATTTTACTCCTTAGTATCATTGTTTTTGTAATTGTAGCGTATTCGGCCTATCTCTATTTTCGAACTAAAAAGGCTGTTGATAGTACTTATGATAATAGTGCCCATGTGCAAATTAAGCATGGAGAATTTAATGGGAAGAATCGATTTGCAATTTTATTGATGGGTACGGATACCGGAGCTTTGGATCGAACTGATGAGGTGGGTAATACTGATACTATTATTGTTGCAGTAGTTAATCCAAAAAAGAAGCAATATACTTTAATGTCTGTACCACGAGATACAATGGCACAGATGATTGGTACACCAAACTTTCAGGTAGAAAAAATTAATGCTGCCTATTCGATTGGTGGCGCCAAAATGGCAATGGCTAGTGTTTCTAAGCTAATTAATGTGCCAATTAAATATTATGCTTTAGTTAATATGAAAGGAATCATGCGCTTAATACGTTATGTTGGTGGCATCAAATTGAAGCCACTGCTTAGCTTTGAGTATGGTGGATATGTTTTTAAGAAGGGACAGTTAACCCATATGGGTGGCGGTGGTGCTTTAGCATATTCGCGAATGAGGTATGATGACCCAGAAGGAGATTATGGTCGCCAGAAACGCCAACGACAAGTAATTACGACACTTATAGAAAAAACAGTTTCACCTAGTACTTTGACAAAGCTTGATTCAGTGTTAACTTCAGTTTCAGGTAATGTTAAAACAAATCTTCCTTTTGATGCTCTGCAGCAAATTGCACTTAACTATCGCAGTTCGACTAAGAAGGCGCAAAATGATTATCTTCATGGTCATAATGCCACAATTCACGATGCTTCTTATCAAGTCCAATCAACTGAGGAATTACAGCGAGTTTCGGATTGTTTGCGCCAGGAATTGGGTTTAAAGGCTAAATTGATTGATAATAATGAGACTTATCAGAACAAACGTAATAAAGAGCGCGGCTTTGACTTTAATGATCCTGAAAATCAAGTTTATACTATATTTCAAGATTATCAGGATCAAATACAGGAAGAAGGTGATAATTAATGATATTTATAGCATCATTAACACTTTCTTGCGTATGTATAGGTTTAATATTAGTAATTTTAAGGCATAAACTCCGAGTGTTGGGGATAAGTACCTGAGTTTATTATAATCGAGCAGCAGTAGCTACAGCTAAGTTTAGCAAGTACTGCTTTGCTAGTTGATTTGCAAGTTACAAAGGCCATGTTTATACATAAACGATTATAAATAGTTGTAAAAAGTATAGATACTGGTTAATAACATCATTTTTAGTGAGGGATATATACTAGAAATATGAATAAAAATAAAAAGTCTTTAACAGTTGCACAGATTATTTGCTTACTGGTTGCAGCTCTTTTCATGTTGATCCAAATGTTCAACTTGAAGGGAATTGCTACTAGAACACACTATTCATTCATCCGTTTTATGCCTGATATGTTACATAATATGACTCTGATAATAGTGCCAATGATTTTTGGAGCAGTATATAGTAGAAAAAAATTGAGTGTAAGTGAAAGTTTTAAGTATTGGCTAATGGCTAGTGCAACGCTTATCATTTATTATGTCCTCTTTTTCTGCAAGTTACCTGGTCATTTTAATATGTGGCGCATATGGGGCATGTTATTTCCGATTATTGCAAGTACTTCAGTTTTGTTTGCGGGATTGTTTTTCAGTTTATTAGTTCAGTCACATTTGTACGATTTGTTACATAAATTAACAAGCAAGCAGAACTGGCTCATCTTAAGCTTGCTTACTATTTTTGGCTTTGCTCTTAGTGCAGGTAATCTTACATTTCAATATTCAATTTATGGTTTATACTTAATTCTCTTTTTTGCTTGGGGTATGTTTTTAGCCCAGGTGCCAATTAATGGTAAAGCATTAAGTTTAATAGTTACTGGTGGGTTAATATCACTGGTTGTTGTTTTGATAGGTGTACCTGGCTTTGATGCAGTCTATTGGTCACAAATTGTCGCTGGTAATGGCGGCGGTGATTGGAATCGTGAATTCCTGAACAATCCCTCATCACCATTTATGTTTTTAATGGTAGTGGCGATTTTCTTACTATTTAAGAAAGTTATTCTGACCTTTAATACTAAGCAAATGCGTTTATTTGTCCCATTAATTATACTCATGGATGCACCAATTTCGGCAAAATTTATGGGTTCTTTTCGGTTTACTGGTTCTTCAACTATTAATAAGTTATTGGTGATTATTGCCATCTTAGTAATTATTGGTATATGGGATCTAATTCTTGAGCACTATTTGTTTCAGTTTAACCCCTTTAAGCGAGTAATTACTTATCTTGATCATGAATCTAATTTAGCAAAAATTTGTGAAAAACTGTGGTCTGTTTTTATTAAGTTTATTATCTCTAATCGAGTTAACTTATTGACCTGGGCTTGGTTTTATCTTCTGAGTTTTGGCTCATTTTTAATTGAATCAGATAATCTCAGAATTCAAATCAGTACCGCTAAGACAATTAATGCCATTGTTTACTTATTGGGGACGAGATTCTTCGCTATTGTTTTAACTACTATTTTACTTGATGCCCTATTTTCAGTATTTTATTTTGTAACTACACGGTATTGGACCTCAAATACATTAGTTAGTTTAATTGCAATTGGCTGGGCAGTAGCGAATAAGATTAAATTATTATTGCGTGGTGAACCAATCTACCCAACTGAAATAAGTGAAATTGTAAATTGGAAAACTTTGCTTCCAATGGTTGGTAAAACAACTGTAATTGTAATTTTACTTGCAATTTTACTTGTGATCTTACTTGATGTATTTTTAGAAATTAAGTTTCCGATTAAGAAAAGAGGCTCCTGGAAACGCCGCGGTATTTGGGCCTTAGTTAGTTTATTACTGTTTATGACCCCACTTCGTTTTAATCATGATGGTGGTGCAATCTACCACGTTAATCGAGGTTTTGATAATAAGCAAACATTCCGTAACCCTGAACGTGATATTCAAGTCAATGGTCCGGTATTAAATTTTCTAAATTATATTGATTTACAAATTATGGATCAACCGGATAATTATTCAGCCTCATCAATTAAGACTTTAAGTAATAAATATGCTAAGGTTGCAGATAGAATTAATAAAACGCGTAAGAATGATTTACATAAGCAGACAATTGTTTTTAACTTAAGTGAAAGTTTTGTGGATCCTAATACTTTCCCAACTATTAGATTTGACCACTCTGTTTCAAATCCAGTTAAGTTTATTGAATCAATGAAGTCTCGTTCTTCATATGGTACGATGCTTAGTGCTGGCTATGGTGGTGGTACAGCGAATATGGAATGGGAAACGTTAACCGGTTTAAACATGGGAATGTTTAAATCAACTTTGACCCCATATGTCCAAATCGTACCTAATTTTGATTTTTATCCAACCATCGGTATGAATTTTGATTATAAATCTGCGGTCCACCCATTTATCGGTACGTATTATTCAAGAAGAGAGGATTACCACCGGTTTAAGTTTGATAAATTCGTCTATACTGGGTCTAAATATAAAGTTATTGGTCAAAAGAAATTAGGTAAGAGTGGTTATAATTCAGACTTTACTACCTATGCCAATGGCTTACACCAGATTAATTCACGTAGTGGTGGACAATTTATCAATTTGATATCGATTCAAAACCATATGCCGTATAATAATTGGTATCCTAATAATGAATACATTGGCAAAATTTCTGGCGAACTATTTAATACACCGGCTGTTCGTGAGCAAATGGCAACATATGTTAAAGGAACGCAATATACGGATAAGGCTGTAAAACAGTTTATTGGTGAAATTGATAAAATCAAAAAACCAATTACACTAGTCTTTTATGGAGATCATTATCCAAGTATTATTTCACAAAGTTACACTGCTAAATATCCAGTAGAGATGCATTCAACGCGTTACTTCATTTACTCAAACAAATATGCGCGTGCTCATGGTGCAAAGCTAAGATTACCGCGTAAGGCCAATAATTTTGTTAGCTCGAGTGACTTTATTGCTATGATGCTAGAGCAGACCGATTCAAAAGTTACTCCTTATCAAGCGTTGTTAACAGAAGTTCATAAAAAATTGCCAGCAATTACCATTAATTTTAAAGGGGACAAAGGATTTGAATTAATTGGTCGAAAGGGACAAGTAATTGATCCCAAGTATTTGACTAAAAAACAACAAGAATTACTTGCTGATTATGAGACAATTCAGTATGATATGACAGCTGGAAAAGCTTATGGATTAAAGATCAAGGGCTTTTACAAGTAAAAATAATTTTGTTGACATATTAAAAAAAAATTAGTATGATCACGTTATAATATTTAAGTAGCACTTTGATTCAGGGTTCAGAGAACTAGCATTTGGTGTGAGCTAGGCAGGTTGAAGGTTGCAAAATACAGATTTGGGTAGTTCCAATATCGACTTCAGTTAAGGCGCTATATTGAGCGTAAACGTGGGTGGTACCACGGCTAAGAAAAGTAATTTAGTCGTCCCTAGATTCTATTTTAGAATCTAGGGATTTTTTTTGGAGGAAAAAGATGGCAAACTTTGACATTTTAGAAGATTTAAGATGGCGCGGGGCAATTAATCAACAAACAGATGAATCCGGCTTAACTAAATATTTGCAAGATCACGATGATTTTGCATTATATTGTGGTACAGATCCAACAGGTGATTCGCTCCACATTGGACATTTAATTCCGTTCATGATTCTTAAGAGGTTTCAACTGGCTGGTTACCATCCAGTAATTGTAATTGGAGGAGGAACAGGTTCAATTGGTGATCCGTCTGGACGTAAATCAGAACGGGTACTATTAAGCCCAGCGAAGCTTCATCAAAATGAAGTAGCTTTAACTAAGCAGATGGAAAAATTGTTTGGTACTGCTAATTTTGAAATTGTAAATAATTCAGAATGGTTAGATCAAATAAGTTTAATCGATTTCTTACGTGATTATGGAAAACATTTTCAGGTGAATAATATGCTGAGTAAAGATGTAGTCGCTAGCCGTTTGGAAAATGGTATTTCCTTTACGGAGTTTTCATACCAAATACTTCAAGCAATTGACTTTTATCGCCTGAATAAAGATCATAATGTGCAGATGCAAATTGGCGGAAGTGATCAGTGGGGTAACATCACAGCGGGCATCGATTTAATTCATAAATTGTCCGGTTCAGAGCAACCTGCATTTGGCTTGACTATACCGTTAATGCTGAAAGCCGATGGGACTAAATTTGGTAAATCAGCAGGTGGTGCTGTTTGGCTTGATCCAGAAAAGACCAGTCCGTATGAATTTTATCAATTTTGGCTTAATCAAGATGACCGTGATGTAGTTAAATATTTGAAATACTTTACATTTTTAAGCCATGAAGAAATTGAAGAACTAGAGGTACAAGTAGCAAAGGCGCCTTGGAAGAGAACAGCCCAAAAAGTATTAGCTAAAGAAGTAACAGAATTTGTTCATGGTGAAGCAGGATTAACGGAAGCAGAAACGATTACTACTGCCCTCTTTTCTGGTGAGATTAAAAACTTAACGGTTAAGCAAATTGAGCAAGGGCTTAAGCATGCTCCGATGGCTACAGCAACTTCTGAAAGCAAAAATATTATTGAATTTTTAGTTGAGACTCAAATTGAATCTTCTAAGCGTCAAGCCCGCGAAGATGTTCAAAATGGAGCAATTTATATTAATGGTGAAAAAAAGCAGTCACTTGATTTCAACGTAGATCCAAGTCAAGCATTTAGCGGTAAATATGTAATCGTTCGTAAAGGAAAGAAAAAGTATACGTTAGTCAAAATTAAGGGTTAAAATTAAGTGAAATGGCTGTTATTAGCAGGCATTTTATTTATAGAAAGGAAAAAAATGCGAGCACGGGTTATCCTTTATTGTCCAACGATAAAAGCTGTTTTATTAATTCACCGCATTAATAAGCGTGATTATTGGGTAGTACCAGGTGGTCGAGCACACAAGGGAGAAACTGCCAGTGAAACGGCCCTTCGGGAGTTTAAAGAAGAGCTAGGGATTAAGTTAGCGGCTCGAGATTTAACTCTGCTATATCAATTAGACCAAGACGAAAAACAAATTTTTTTTAAAGCGACAACCAAATTAATTAGGGCCCCATTAATCCAAGGTGAAGAAAGAAAGCGGTCAAGTAGTACTAACATCTATCATCCAGAATGGGTTAAGCTTAAAGATATAGCTAAGATTAATTTAATGCCACCACAAATAGCAGCAAGACTAGCAACAGGCGATGATTAAAATTATAATAGCTCTGTAATTGACAAATTATAGTTATTTATTCATAATCATATTTAGTGATATAGCTTTATATTATTAAATATAATCTTAGGAGATAAGTATGAATAACCAAGCAATTCTAGTTACAACAACAGAGAAGATACCTGGTAAAGAATATGAAATCATTGGTGAAGTTTTTGGAGTAACAACTCAATCCAAAAATTTTTTGAAAGATTTTGGTGCAGGACTAAAGTCAATGGTTGGTGGAGAAATTCGTAGTTATACCAAAATGCTGGAAGAGTCACGTGAACAGGCAATGGTCAGATTACGTGAATCAGCACAAGAATTGGGAGCAGATGCGGTGGTAATGATGCGCTATGATTCAGGATCAATCGGTAATGACATGCAATCAGTTGTCGCCTATGGCACAGCAGTAAAATATATAGCACATAATGAATAATTAAGATAAAAAAGTATTCTCGTTCTATGTGAATACTTTTTTGTTACAATAAATATGCCGCTTTAGCTCAGCAGGTAGAGCACCACCGTGGTAAGGAGGAGGTCCCACAGTTCAAATCTGGGAAGCGGCTTAGTGATAAAGGAGTTGATTTTATGGATATAACTAAAGTAATCTGTTTTGTTAAAGAAAAATTGAAAAATGAAAAAACAGGTCATGATTTTTATCATGGTCAACGTGTAGCTCATTTGGCACGGCAACTTTATTTGCAAGATAACCCGACTGCTGACCTGGCTAGCCGAAAAATAGCTATTATTCAAGCAACAGGCTATTTACATGATACAATTGATGAAAAAATTTGTAGTAATCCAGCAACTGTACTCCAGCAAATAAAGGTTGTGTTGAAGCAGGTTAAGTTTACGGAATTAGAAATTCAAGATATTTTGTTTACAATGCAACATATGTCATTTTCTAAAAATATTGAACATCATTATCAGTTACCATTGTCTGGTAGATATGTTCAAGATGCAGATCGACTCGAAAGTCTGGGTGCTATGGGAATTGCACGTGCTTTTACCTATGGTGGATTGCATGGCATTGATATTTATAATCCTAATATCAAGCCAGAAAAGCTAATTAGTCATGACCAATATCGTAAGCATACTGAGACAACAATTAATCATTTTTACGAAAAATTATTTCAGCTTGAAGAGACAATGAATACTCTTGGTGGCAAAAAAGAAGCGCATAAACGCACTGAATTTATGCATAAGTTTGTCGATCAATTTATGGCTGAATGGAATGTTTAATAAATATTTTTAGTAAGTAAACTGAGATTTTAAATAAGAATCTCAGTTTTTGTTTACCGTAAAATAAAAATAAAAAAATTTAGTTGTTGCATACAAAAACCCTAATCGGCAACCTATGACACGTTTTATGCCAAAGCAAGAACATTGCTACATCAACACTTTATATTGTATAGTAACTTTGACATAGCCACTAAATGTTGATATTTTATTAATTGGAATATCAAGGAGGTCATAAAATGAAAATCAAAAAAATTATTTCTTTTACTACCATCGCATTATTTACTGGACTTGCATTGACTGCTTGTTCAGGTAAAAAACAGGGTGGGAATGGTAATTCTAGTGGAAGTGCAAAAAATTCAATTGCATTAATTACTGATCAAACGGGTGTTAATGATAATTCTTTTAGCCAGTCTGCTTGGCGCGGATTTAAAGCTTATGGCAAAGAGCATGGCTTAAAGCAAGGTCGCAATGGTTATCAATATTTTCAATCAAGCGGTTCAGCTGATTTTGAACCAAATCTAGATCAAGCAGCTAAGTCGGGCTACCAAACAATCTTTGGCATTGGCTATAGTTTGAAAGATGCGGTTAGTGCAGCAGCTAAAAAGTATCCTAAAAAGAATTTTGTTATCATTGATGAAGTAATTAAGGGACAAAAAAATGTGGCCTCGGCTAATTTTAGAAGTGAACAGGCAGCATATTTAGCAGGAGTAGTTGCAGCAACGCAAACTAAAACTAATACGATTGGTTTTATTGGTGGCACACATGGCGATATTATTGATCTATTTGATGCCGGATTCACCAAGGGTGTTCATGATCAAGCTAAAAAATTAAATAAAAAAATCACATTATTAAATCAATATGTTGGTGACTTTACTAGTGCTGACAAAGAAAAAGCTATTGCACAATCAATGTATGCCAAAAAGGCTGATATTATTTTTCATGCTTCTGGGATGGCCGGTAATGGTCTTTTTCAAGAAGCTAAATCAATCAACCAAAATCGTCCTGCCAATAAAAAAGTTTGGACGATTGGTGTAGATGTTGACCAGTCATACCTTGGCAATTATAAAGATAAAGACGGAAAGAAAAGTAATTGTGTTTTAACTTCTGTAATTACAGGAGTAAATGTTGCAACTCATGATATTGCTAATCGCGCATATAACGGTAAGTTCCCTAGCGGCAAGCAGCTAGTTTATGGCTTAAATACTAATGGTGTATCGATTGAACGTGGGCAAATCAATAGTAAAGCTTGGGAATATTCACGTACAGCAAGGGAACAAATTATTAAAAATAAAATCAAGGTACCAATTCATCCAAATAAATAGTTCGTATTTTGATTGATAATTGTTTTTATATCTGCTGAAAAACGATAAATATTGAACTTAAACGTATTTTATAATAAAATAAAAGTTATAAAGTTCGTGTTTTTGGAGGATATAATAAACATGGGGAAAAAATTACGAAATTATTATCACTAGGGGTTGTGGCAACTTTTGCTATCTTACTTTTTACTGCTTGTACAGGCAAAAAACAAGGTTCAACTGGGCAGAGTAAAAAAGATAGTATTGCTCTGATTACAGATAGTAACGGAATTAGCGATCAATCCTTTAATGAAGCCGCATGGCAGGCTTCAAAGCTTACGGTAAAGAGCATAATTTACAAAAAGGGTCCGGATATCAATATTTCGAATCTAATAGTGCCACTGACTTTACTCCAAATTTTGATCAAGCAGCTAAGTCAGGTTATGATACAATTTATTGGTTATATGTTGAAAGATGCTGTTAAGGCAGCTGCTAAGAAAAATTTTGTTATCATTGATGACATAATTACCAAGCAAAAAAATGTTACATCCGTAACTTTTAAAAGTAATGAAGTGGCTTATCTGGCTGGAGTGGCGGCGGCCTATACAACTAAAACGAATAAAGTTGCTTTTATTGGTGGAGCTAAGGCTGTAACAATTGAATCTTTTGCAAGTGGTTTTAAACAAGGTGTTACTGATACAGCTAAGGCGCTAAATAAAAAAATTGAAGTTACCGAGCAATACATCGGTAACTTCACTGCAACTGATAAGGCAAAATCAATGGCGCAATCGCTATATGCTAATAAATATGATGTGATTTTTCATGCCGCTGGCTCAGCTGGAAATGGCGTTTTTCAGGAGACCAAAGCATACAATCAAATGAGATTGGCTAGCCATAGAGTCTGGGTTGTTGGCGTTGATGTTGATCAAGCAAAACTAGGAAATTACAAGTCAAAGGATGGGCAAAAGGTAACTTTACTCTAACTTCTGTTTTAAAAAGATTAGATGTTGCAACTAAGTCAATTGCAAATCAAGCGGCAAAAGATAAGTTCCCCGGTGGTAAACATTTGGTATATTCTTTAAAGGATAATGGTGTATCCGTGACTAAGGGAAGTATGTCACCTAAGGCTTGGGCTGCCGTGCAAAAAGCCAAGGCACAAATTGTATCTGGTCGAGTTAAGGTGAAATAATAAAAAGTAATTAGGTAAAATAAAAACTCTTTGTGGATACAAAGAGTTTTTTATAAAAGGAAATAGGGCTAAATGAAAAACACGACTAACGTAATTGAAATGCGCCACATTGTCAAAGACTTTAATGGCTTTAAAGCTAATAACGATATCAATCTTACTTTGCAAAAAGGTGAAATTTTAGCACTCCTTGGGGAGAATGGTGCTGGGAAGTCTACTTTGATGAGTATTTTATCGGGGCTTCTTACGCCATCTGCTGGTGAAATAGTTGTTCGTGGGGAAAAAGTCACCATTAAAAATCCGACAATTGCTAAAAAATTAGGAATTGGTATGGTACATCAGCACTTTATGTTAATGGATTCTTTTACTGTATTGGAAAATATTATTTTAGGGCATGAAGTTACTAAAGGGCTAAGGTTAGATTTTAAGAAGGCACAACAGGAAATTAAAGAGTTGTCGCAACGTTATAATCTAAATGTTGATCCTTTAAAAAAAGTTAGTGAAATTACAGTGGCCCAACAGCAACGTGTTGAAATTCTTAAAATTTTATATCGCGGTGCAGATATTATGATTTTTGATGAGCCGACAGCTGTATTGACACCCCAAGAAATTACTGAATTTATTCAAATATTACATGGGTTAGCTAACGAAGGTAAATCAATAATTTTAATTACTCATAAGTTGGAAGAAATTAAGCAAGTAGCCGATCGAGTAAGTGTTATTCGTGCGGGTAAAAGTGTTGGTAATTTTAAAGTTGCTGATGTAAGTAATAATCGCTTAGCTGAATTAATGGTGGGACGACATGTTAATATGCAATTAGATAAAGCTCCTGCCATAATTGGTAAAACAATTTTAAAAGTTGCTAATTTAAATGTTAAAAATAAGCAAAATATTCCTGCTTTAAAAGGATTATCTTTTAATTTACGAGCGGGAGAAATTTTAGGTGTTGCAGGTATTGATGGTAATGGTCAAGATGAGTTAGTACAAGCTTTAACCGGCTTAACACATATTGATTCGGGTCATGTTCTAATCGATGACCAAGAAACAACTAATCAAGAAGTCCGTAAAATTACCGAAAAAGGTGTTTCATGTATTCCTGCTGATCGTCAAAAGTTTGGCTTAATCTTACCCTTTTCAATTGCTGATAATTTAGCTATCCAGTCATATTATAAAAAACCTTATTCTCACCATCATGTACTTAATCATGATTTGATAAAGCAGCATGCTCAAAAATTAGTTAGCCAGTTTGACATTCGGACTACAGGAGTTGAGTCACCAGTGAGTGATCTATCTGGTGGAAATCAACAAAAAGTGATTATTGCTAGAGAATTGAGCCGAGATAGTAATTTGATTATTGCTTTTCAACCGACAAGAGGGCTGGATGTTGGTGCAATTGAATATATTCATCACCAACTGCTAGCTCAACGAGCTAAAGGAAAAGCAATTTTATTAATTTCGTATGAACTAGATGAAATTATGCAACTATCGGATCGGATAATTGTTTTACATGATGGTAATATTTCTGGTGAAGTTAAACCAGATGATACTAGTGATAAGGAATTAGGTTTATTAATGACTGGAGTTAAGAAAGAAGGTACAACTTTTGCTTAAAGTAACTTCCAAGACTAAACAGAATTTAGTACTAATTATTTCAATTTTGGCGGGCTTTTTAGTTGGGGCAGTTATTATGCTCGTTTGGAGTTATAACCCGCTACAAGCATATTCATCAATGTTTATGAGTGCACTGGGGAATATGAATGGGCTTGGTGAAACAATTCGTGAAGCAACACCATTAATTTTCACAGCGATTGGCTTCGCAATTGCTTCAAATGCTGGTTTTTTTAATATCGGTTTACCAGGTCAGGCACAGGCAGGGTGGCTAACCTCGATTTGGCTTGTGTTAGCTAATCCTAATATGCCTAAGTTTGTGCTACTTCCACTAGCAATCGTTGCGGGTGTAATAGCTGGAGCAATTGTGGCTGGTATTGCCGGTTGGTTACGGGCACAATTTGGAACTAATGAAGTTATTACCACCATCATGTTTAACTACATTGTGCTTTATTCTTCGCAGTATTTGATGCAACAAATTATGCCAAGTCGTTTGCGGATTGATACTGACACAACAAAAACAATTTCAGCTAATGGTAGTTTGAAAATTAATTGGTTAAGTTCAATGTTTGGTGATTCCAGAATTAATGCTGGCATTTTTCTAGCAATAATTGCTGTTTTTCTTTATTGGTATTTGATGAAGAAGACAACGATTGGTTTTGAAATTCGGTCAGTTGGAACTAATCCTTTTGCCAGTCGCTATGCTGGAATGTCGACTAAAAAGAATATTATCCTTTCGATGTTGTTATCCGGAGGTTTTGCTGGCTTAGGTGGTGTAGTACAGGGACTGGGGACTTATCAGAATTACTTCACGCAAACAACTAGCCTAGATATTGGCTGGGATGGCTTGTCAGTTGCCTTACTTGGTGGTGGTACTGCAGTTGGTATATTGCTTGCTGCGTTATTGTTTTCTATTTTAAAAATTGGTGGTCTAGGTATGCAGACAATTGCCGGTATCCCCTATGAAATAGTTTCAATTGTGATTGCTGCAATTATCTTCTTTGTTGCCATTCAATATGTAATTGGCTTGTTATTTAAGGATAAAGGCTCAACCCCAGATATAGAAAAAGTCTCACATATTACTGAAGGAGAGCAATAATGAATTTAGTTGCAATTTTATCTTTGCTAGTGTCATCAACCATTGTATATTCAACTCCCTTAATTTTTACTGCTCTTGGTGGAGTGTATAGTGAAAATTCAGGAATCACTAACATTGGACTTGAGGGAATCATGACCATGGGAGCTTTTTCGGCAGTGGTTTTTAATTTAACTTTTGCTACTTCTTTCGGCAAATTGACCCCATGGTTGGGGTTAATTGTAGGAGGAGTAGTCGGTTTGCTGTTCTCACTTTTGCATGCTGTTGCAACGATTAATTTTCATGCCGACCATGTCATTAGTGGTACTGTACTCAATCTGATGGCACCACCATTAGCCGTGTTCTTGATTAAAGCAATTTATGATAAAGGGCAAACAGAAAATATTACACAAAGCTTTGGGTATTTTAGCTTTCCTGGATTAGCTAAAATACCGCTTATTGGACCAATTCTTTTTGAAAATACATTTGCTCCAGCTTGGGTTGCAATTTTTGTAGCGGTTTTTTTGTGGTGGATTTTATATAAAACTCGTTTTGGTTTACGATTACGCTCTTGCGGTGAAAATCCCCAAGCAGCTGATACGCTGGGAGTTAATGTTTATGGTATGCGCTATGCTGGTGTATTAATTTCAGGCTTTCTTGGTGGTATTGGCGGTGCAGTATTTGCCCAAGCAATTTCGGGTAATTTTTCAATTTCGACGATTGTCGGTCAAGGTTTTATGGCTTTGGCAGCTATGATTTTTGGTAAGTGGAATCCTTTAGGAGCAATGCTTGCTTCGCTATTTTTTGGTTTCGCCCAAAGTATTAGTATTATAGGCAATCAGTTACCATTTTTTAATCATATTCCGTCTGTTTATATGCAAATTGCTCCTTATGTAATTACAATTGTAATTTTAGTGTTATTCTTTGGTAAGTCAGTTGCTCCAGCAGCTGATGGCCAAAATTATATTAAGTCAAAATAGGAAGATAAAAATGAAAGAAATTTATTTTAATCATGATGGCAATATTGACGACTTAGTGTCATATTTGTTGCTATTACAAGCACCAGAGATTAAGCTACTTGGTGTTAGTGCAATTGACGCCGATGGTTATCTTGAGCCATCAGTAGAAGTTTGTCGAAAAATGACGGATCAATTTAATTTGCGTGGTGATAAGCTAGCGATTGCTAAGTCGAATTCGCGGGCAGTTAACCAGTTTCCAGAAGCGTGGCGTACGGCATCTTATTCCTTTAATTCACTACCATTACTAAATGAGTCTGGAAAAATAACAACTGGTGAAGCGGCTGAGCCAGCGCATTTAGATATGATTGATAAACTAAGAAAGGCAGCTAAGCCAGTTACTTTAGTTATGACAGGTCCTTTAACTGACTTAGCTCGTGCTTTAGAAGTTGATCCCAAAATTGAAACAAAAATTGATCGTTTATTTTGGATGGGTGGTTCACTTGATGGTCATGGAAATGTGGTACAAGTAAATGCTGATGGAACACAAGAATGGAATGCTTTTTGGGATCCATTTGCGGTTGATCGAGTCTTTCAATCTGAGATTCCAATGCAAGTCATCGGACTAGAGAGTAGTGAAGAACTACCACTAACCAATCGACTTAAGATGCACTGGGCAAGTTTGAGAAAATATCCGGTAGTTGATTTAGTAGGTCAAGCATATAGCTTATTAGTAAATCCTCCAATTCAAAGTGCCCAACTTTATTTTTGGGATGTATTGACGACAATTAATGCTTTATATCCAGAAGTGGTTATAGCTTCGGAAAAGCGAACAGTTAAAGTACGTACCGTGGGTGATGCCGCGGGTCGCTTGGAAGATGATGAAAACGGGCGGGAGATTACTTTAGTAACCAAAGCTGATAAGGACTTCTTCTTTAAAAAGTTTGATGAATTAATGATGCAGACTAAGTAAAACTATAAAACAGTTCCAGTTTAGAGCTGTTTTTTTGCTTATTATAAATAAAGTGAGTATATATACTTACTTATAGCGATTTATATCATTTAGTACAAAAATGAGAAGATAGTTAATTAGAAGAGTAGTCTACCTAGATACAAGGATGAAAAAGCAAAATGTAAGCAAGTAGTTAGGAGTCAACCAAAAAGACTAACTCAATAAAATACTGAGTTAGTCTTTTTATTTATAAAACTGGCTAATTTTTTAGAAGCAATCTGTACTAGAATCCTCGCCGGCTTAAGCCAATGAATCCCAAGCTGGTAATTCAGTTGCAGAGCCTTCGGCTAAGGTGATTTGTTCAGAAGTTAGATACTTCTTATGAACAGCAACTTCATAAACGTATTCTTTAAACCATTCATTGTTCATTACAAAAAAGCCCTTGTCACCATTTTTTTCACCCCAGGAATTTTCTACTTTCCACTGGCGAATGTGACCCTGATCTTCGTCGACGCCAACAAGAGCCATGGCATGACTAAAGTAGCCGGCACCAGTTCGCAAGCGATCAGCTTTTGACATTTTTAAATCAACCCCAAATAGGTCACTTAATTGATATAAGTTGCTGTCTAAATAGCCTTTTTGCCGATCACTTTGCTCACCAACATCATTGCCAAACCAAACAGCTTCGCCATCTTTTAACTGGTTAACACTAGCACGTTCTAAGTATTCAATGGGAACATTGAGCCATTGAATGTGACAAGTGCCATCAATGTTATTGGCATCAGGCAAACTATAAAGTTTATTGTATTCATGGTCGGGAGCGTTAGCTAGAAGTACATAATCGTTAAAGTCAACATCGCCCATATATTTATGTAGAAATTCTAGTGGGGTTAATTCTTTGTCTAAGTGATAATTTTTGTCATCATCACGATATTCTAAATCAAACTTCTTAGGTGGCTCTCCTACAGCAATAGCTGTCATTCGATAAACCTCACTTAGGAATTGTTCACGAACGAGTTTGATTTTTTCATCTTCTCCTGCTTGTTTTAATTTGCGGAGAACCAGTGCGTCTTTTTTAAGCTTATCGCCTAAGACTTTGCCAAAGCCCGCTGTATTATTTGCATTAAAGCTTTCTGGCATCGCATATGAAGGTACAACACCATACTTTTCAATTAAGGCTGTTGCCATTTGAAAATGCCCGCCATCTTCACCAGCATTATTTAGATGGGTTTTAACAATACGAGAATTGAGTGGCTCACTAGCTGTTGCAATAATATAGTTATAGAAATTATTAGTTCGTTCAATTTTGTCCCAGAAAAAGTTATAACTTTGGGAAAAAGTAAAGTTTTTACAATGATACTTTTGCCCAAAATTATGACGTAAAATATTTAGCGTCGCAAATTCCCAGCAGCGACCAGATTGACGTTGATTGGTTACATTATCAGTAGCTAATTCTGTTGAAAAAACGCGGGTTAGTTCATTTTGCACCCGATCATTATAAGCAGCAGCCAAGACACCACTTTTTTGTGCAGCTCTAGCAACAACCTGATTTTGCGGGCTTTTATTAAAATCAGCTGAAAATTTTTCTAATTCTTGTAAGGTAAGTTTGTATCCCATAGGTGAATCTCCTTTTAATTTAATTTTAAATCACTTCATATTTTAATCTAAAAGAAAAACGAGTTCAATAAGTGAACTCGTTTTTAGGAATTATAGGGTTGATAGTTTTGTCAGAATTGTGTTATTTAAGTTAGTCAATTTTTATTGAATTATCATTTTTATCTGTACTTTGCTTTGGTAAGACGACGGTTAAAACACCATTTTCATATTTGGCACTAATTTCATTAGCAGCGACATTTGGCAATCTAAAGCTTCTAGAAATGTGACCAATACTTCTTTCACGGTGAATAATACTACTATTGTGGGAAACATCCTTAAATGCTTTCCTCGACCCAGCAACACTTAAAATACCATTATTGTAGTTTAAGCTAATATCATCTTTATTCATACCTGGCATATCAATATTAATTACATAATCATGATCATTTTCAGCTACATCAGACTGCATTAATTTTGTTATTTCAGTCTCATCAAAAAATTTTCTCGGAAGATCAAACCAATCATTCATTGCATCGAAAAAGTCATTGTGACGATTTATCATTTCATTTGTCATAGTAAAAACTTCCTTTCAAAATTAAATTAATTTATTACAGAAGACTTTCAATTCCTCTGTACAATTATTATTATAGTATTCAGCTCTTAAAAATAAAAATAATTAGCACTCTTATTTTTTTAGTGCTAATTATGTGATAGCTATCCTTTTATTATAAGGATTATAGCTTGTGGATTATTAAAAATGAGGAGAAGAAGTTTTGACTTATTATCAGAAGATGACCCCAGAAGGCTATCGAAAAATTGAGATGGAAATTGCTCGTTTAAAAAAAGAGCGTCCAAGACGAATTAAAATTTTGCAGGCAGCTCGAGCATTAGGTGATTTATCAGAAAATACCGAATATACTGAAGCTAAGCGCGAGTTAGGACATTTGCAAAGTAGATTACGTTATTTAAATAAGCAGTTGAATTATGCTGAAATTATTAAAAAAACTACTGATGGTAAAGTTGATTTAGGCAAAATAGTCACACTTGAGATTGGTCAAGAAAAAGAAACTGAGACATACCAAATTGTTGGTCGGATGGAAGCCGATGTCACTAAGGGTAAGCTTGCCTTTGATTCACCATTGGGACAAGCAATTATGAAAAAAACTGTAAATACGACTGTAGAGGTAATAGCTCCTGCGGGAAACTATCAAGTAACAATTAAAGCAATCGATTAAAGACACCCTATTTAGTCGTACTTAATGTTAGTAATATAGTGTCCTATTAGGAATTAGTTGTGTCATATCTGAATTTAGATATTAAGTTTCTAGGAAGGGATTAGAAATCTTATCGAAATGGATGGTCGAAAAAGCTGGCTATTTAAGAAAAGTTAATGGTCATTTCATAAAATTACTTTTTTTTGCTATAATATGGATTTTGGAGAGTATACAATTAGTTAGATAGAGGTAGTTTTGTGAATACACCAGCATCAAGAGAAGGTAACCTAATACGCTATATTGTTTATTTTATTGGCTATTTAATGACAGCTGGCGTAATCAAGCTAGTTATTGAAAATCTGCCAATTCATGTTTGGAATTTTATCTTATTTGCAACAATTTCCTTAATGGTTCTGTTATTTTTTATTTATCGCTTTAATCGCGAGCAACGCTTTTTTGCTCCGGGATTAGCCGGTTCATGGATTAGTAATTTTGCGCTTATTATTGGCATGACCCTGCTAATTACTGTATTCAGAATCAGTATTTCTTGGCTGCAATCGTATAATCACTTGCAGTTGTACGGTCTGCAAACAACATATTTGCACCATGAAGGGGTGGCAAATTATTGGTTCTTTGTGATTGCGTTAGGAATAGTTTTACCGATATTACAAGAGTTTTTAATTACTGGCTTTTTGTTTAACTATGCTTTTAGGCGTGATAATGTACCTACCGCTATTTGGGGGATTATTACATCTGGAATTTTATTTAGTTTGCTTAATTGGCAAAATTCAGCAACATTATTATTAGTTAATTTCTTTTTTGGCGCTATTTTTGCTTGGTCTTATTTGTATACACAAACTTTATGGATGCCGATTTATTTATCTGTTTTAAATGGTGTTTTACTTTTAATTATGACGTAAATTTATGAACCAATGTATTTTAAGATAACTAAATTGCTTGGTCTGTTTTGGGGCCAATTATAAGAATTAAATTACATAAAAAACGTAGGTTAAACCCTTAGGATTGACCTACGTTTTTTATATAGTATTAAGCGGATAGCGTGAATCGAACCCGCATCTTCAGCTTGGGAAGCTAACATTCTACCATTAAACTATACCCGCATTTCTTCTATATTTTACCATAGTTTTTTAGAAAAACCAACTTTCGGTAAAATTTATGGTTAATGGACCATTTTGGTGGCAACTAGATTTACGTCACGCGTAATTAGTGCGGAAAAATTTTGAAATAACCACTGGCGTAGTTCATCTGGCTCAATAACTAATGGCATCCGATCATGGATTGGTTGCATTATTTGATTAGCGGTGGTAGTAACCATTGAAAAATAATCGTTTTGGTAAATACCAGCAATTAAAGTCAGGGGCTCGTTAGAATTATGAAAACTATATTGTTCATGTGCTTGTTTACCGTATTTAGTAATATAAGTTTCCTGTGCTGTTTCAAAAAAGCAGTTTGTAACAATGATGCATCGTCTACGTGCAAAAGATGAATCCCACATAGATGGACGTTGATTGAAGAAACGCTCTATCCGAGCATTGAAAATAACTTGATTTTGTTTCATTGGCTTGGGATAGCCCCAAGTTTTAGGAATTAAAAGTAACTGATTATTTTGATATAAGAGTACAGGGGCCTTGTTTTTGGGAAAAATATTAGAATTTTGCGGTAGATTCGAATCTGGTTCTATTAATGGTAATTTTAAATCGGTAATTAAGTATTTTTTGATTTCAGCTAAGCTTGGTATTTGGAATTGATGACACATTTGATCCTCTGTATTTTATCATGGCTTGATTTTTGGTAGAATTAGTTGTAATTACTGCATTAAAAAGATTTTAAAATTTTTTTCAACTTTAGGCAAGGAGGATACTAATGAAAAATAAAATACTACTTACGGGTGATCGTCCAACTGGTAAATTACACGTTGGACATTATATTGGTTCATTAAGAAATCGAGTTAAATTACAAGATTCTGGTGAATATCAGCCATATATTATGATTGCCGATACTCAAGCACTTACGGATAATGCACGTAATCCAGAAAAGGTTCGTAATAGTTTAATTCAAGTTGCGCTTGATTATTTGGCTGTCGGTATAAACCCAGATAAATCAACCATTTTTGTTCAATCACAAATTCCCGCCTTATTTGAATTAACAGCCTATTACATGGACTTGGTTACAGTTAGTCGCTTGGAACGAAACCCTACTGTTAAGGCAGAAATTAAGCAAAAAGGGTTTAATGATTCAATTCCAGTAGGTTTTTTGAATTATCCTGTTTCACAAGCTGCTGATATTACGGCTTTTAAGGCCACAACTATACCAGTAGGTGACGACCAAAAACCAATGTTGGAACAGACAAGAGAAATTGTTCGAACTTTTAACCGTATATATAATTGTGATATTTTGGTGGAACCAAAGGGTTACTTTTCGATTAAAGGACAGGGAAGATTGCCTGGGCTTGATGGAAATGCTAAGATGTCAAAATCTTTGGGCAATGCAATTTATCTTTCAGATGATGCAGCAACTGTCCAAAAGAAAGTTATGTCGATGTATACTGATCCTGGGCATGTTCATGTACAAGACCCTGGTAAGATTGAGGGTAATATCGTCTTTACTTATCTTGATATTTTTGATTCTGATACAGCCAAAGTGGCAGAATTGAAGGAAGATTATCAAAAGGGTGGATTAGGCGATGTCAAAATAAAACGATATTTAAACAAAGTATTAGAGCAGGAATTAGCACCAATCCGTGAACGTCGGCTCCAATATGAAGAAAAGATTGATGAGGTTTATGAGATGCTCGAAGCAGGCTCTAAACAAGCTAATATTGTCGCAAATCAAACATTGTCTGAAGTACGTGATGCAATTGGCTTAAACTACTTTAAGAGGTAAAAAATGCGTGATCGGATTCCTTGGAAACAATACTTTATGATGCAAGCTTTAGTAATTGCGCAGCGTTCTACTTGTGATCGTGCCTTAGTAGGCAGTGTTTTGGTAAAAGATAATAGAATTATTGGAACTGGTTATAATGGGTCAGTTACCAATGAGCCACATTGCGATGATATTGGGCATCAAATTGTTGCTAATCATTGTGTGCGAACAATTCATTCAGAAATGAATTCATTGATTCAGTGTGCGCGCAACGGTGTTTCAACAGATCATACGGAAATTTATGTTACACATTTTCCTTGTTATAATTGTGCTAAGGCTTTAGTTCAAGCGGGTATTAAAAAGATAAATTATTACTTTGATTATCATGATAATCCCTTGGCAATAGCGCTTTTTAAAGATTGTGAGGTTCCTTATGAGCAAATTAAAATTAATCGCAACTATGTTGAACAGCTGGCACATAAGCTTGAAGATGTTGAAAACTAAATTAAGTTCTATAGTTGTATTAGTTAGTCTATTTTTAACGATGACCGCATTTTCTAATCCTAATATTAAGGATGAATGTCACCTGTTAGATAAAGAAACTAGCCATTTAATTGTTGCTAAAAATGGGCGGTATTTACAAACTAGTGAGCAACCTCAGATTGTGGTGCAAACGGTTCAACGAATAAATGATTTGACGCCACATCGTTTAGCTAAGGCTAAAAAAACTGTCTTTATCGTTGTAGGGGTCAAAAAAGAAAAGCGGAATGTCCAAATTTATTCTAGTAAGGATTTGCATGGTGCTTTTACAGCAGATGTGCGGGGAAATATTATTCGATCACAGTCTACCGCATTACTTAGCAAGGACAAAAAAGAATTTAACAAGGGCTTGAGATTTGTTTTTCGCGCTTGTGCAACGACCATTGATCAACGCTACCAATATGCCCTTGATAAATATGATTTAACTAGTAAGGAACGGGCGCAAGTCATTCATCCGCATCGATTGGCTTTGCCGATTGCTATGGCTTTAGTTATTGTAATTGCTGGTCTAGCGTATTTTTTCAAAAGTAATTTACATATAAAAAATAAGTAAAAGGATTGACCACCTTAAGCGTGTGTGTTACTATCGACTTGCTAATTAAATAAAACAAATAAACTGTTAGGTGAGACTCCTACGTGAACATATGCTATCGCTCAGAAACATCCAGAGATGCCAATGAGTCAAATAGTTATCGTCGATTTAAGGCGCTAACCAGATAGCTAGCTTAAGGCTTACGTCACGTAGTGTTAAAACTGAACGACGAGTACTTGATAATACCTTGTTTAAAAGGAGGGAGCGCCTAGCGGATAAAGCAGATTAGGGCTCCCTTTTAGTTTGTTTGAATTTTGGAAAAGAAGGAGTGAGAATAATGTTAAAAAAAGCCAATGAATCAGCTACTAACCAAGATTTAGAGCTGGTTAAAAGTATTGCTAAGGAAAGTAGAACTGAGACACTAGCACGACTACATACTAGCAGTGATGGGTTAACAAGTGAACAAGCTGTTCGCAATAGAGAAGAATATGGTGCAAATACAATTACGTCTAACAAACATAATTCTAAATTGCATTTTTTGACAGAAGCTTTTATTACTCCTTTTAGTTTAGTATTAATTGTTTTAGCATTTTTATCATTATGTACCGATTATATTTTTGTTCCAGCCGGTGAAAAAGATTTAACAACGGTAATAATTATGTTAACGATGGTCTTTATTTCAGGGATAACTAATTTCATTCAGAATATCAGATCATCAAATGCTGTTGATTCACTCTTAAAGATGGTTTCAATTACAACTGACATTATTAGAGACGGTAAGGATCAAGAAATTGATACTAGTGAAGTGGTAGTTGGCGATATAATTCGGCTTGCAGCTGGTGATATGGTTCCAGCTGATATGCGTCTTTTAACGAGTAAAGATTTATTTTGCTCATCGAGTTCATTAAACGGAGAATCGAATCCAGTTGAAAAGATTGCAACCAAGAAACCTAAAATTGGTGTAGATCGTGATTATTTAGATTACCCAAATATTCTTTATGAAGGGACAACGATTGTTTCTGGATCTGGACTTGGTGTTGTATTTGCTACAGGTGAGCGGACAATGTTCGGCAAGCTGGCACATGATATTTCAAATCAAGATGTAAAAAACACTGCATTTGATGTGGGAATTAAAAATGTGTCTAAGCTATTAATAATTATGACGGTTATTATTGCCCCATTGGTTTTTATTATTAATGGTTTAACTAAGGGAGATTGGGTTAATGCCTTAATTTTTTCAATTGCAACTGCAGTTGGGTTGACGCCAGAAATGCTGCCTGTAATTGTGACAACTAATTTAGTCAAAGGTTCAATTGAAATGTCAAAAAAGGGCACAATTGTTAAAAAGATGAATTCGATTCAAAATTTTGGCTCAGCCGATATTTTGTGTACTGATAAAACAGGAACTTTGACTCAAGATAAAGTGGTTTTAGAACGGCACTATGATCTAAATTTACATGAAAATCCCCATATTTTAGAATTAGGGTATCTTAACTCATATTACCA
Source organism: Lactobacillus sp. ESL0230 (assembly GCF_003692805.1). Classification (NCBI taxonomy): domain Bacteria; kingdom Bacillati; phylum Bacillota; class Bacilli; order Lactobacillales; family Lactobacillaceae; genus Lactobacillus; species Lactobacillus sp. ESL0230. The sequence goes on along the minus strand of NZ_REHI01000008.1, from coordinate 142,667 downwards.
GACTGGAATGAAAAATTTGATTGATAAAGCAATCATTGAGGCAGCTGGTGATGAATTAGATATTAATGAAATTCAACGTGATTATAATAAGATTGATGAAATTCCGTTTGATTTTTCTAGAAGAAGAATGAGTGTAGTCGTTGAAAATGCTGATCTTGAACATGGCGAACACTTGCTAGTAACTAAAGGCGCTTCTGAAGAGATGATGGCTGTTGCCACTAAAATTGAAGTCGATGGGCAAATTTTACCGTTAACGCCAGAACGTAAACAAAAAGTAATGGAAAAAGTTAACGAAATGAATAGCGATGGATTGCGGGTCATCATGTTGGGTTATAAGCGTAATCCAGCTCCTGTGGGAGAATTTTCTGTTAAAGATGAAGAAGACCTGATATTATGTGGCTTCTTAGCCTTTCTTGATCCCCCAAAGGAAAGTGCCAAAGCGGCTTTGGCAAAGCTTAAAGAAGACGGCATTACAGTTAAAATTTTAACTGGCGATAATGAAGCAGTTACGCGAACAATTGGTCTACAAGTAGGTTTAAATGTAGATACGGTTTACTCTGGGGCTGATTTAGAAGGGAAAAAACCGGATGAATTGGCAAAGATGGTAGAAGAATGTAATATTTTTGTGAAGTTATCACCAGAAGACAAAACTAAGATTATCAACTTGTTGAAACAAAATGGTCATACAGTAGGCTACATGGGTGACGGTATTAATGATGCACCAGCAATGAAAGCGGCAGATGTTTCGATTTCAGTAGATACAGCTGTAGATATTGCGAAAGAATCAGCCGATATTATTTTGCTACATAAGGATATGAACGTCTTAGAAACAGGTGTTAGAATTGGACGTAAAGTCTTTGGTAATACGACTAAATACATTAAGATTACCCTATCTTCAAACTTTGGTAATATTTTATCGATTCTAGTTGCATCCTCATTTTTACCATTTTTACCAATGCTGCCCTTGCAATTATTGGTTTTAGATTTATTATATGGAACTAGCTGTTTATCATTACCATTTGATGAAATGTCTGATGATTATCTCAAAGAGCCACGAATTTGGTCGACTAAGAAATTACCAAAATTTATGTTTTACTTTGGTCCAACTTCTTCAGTTTTTGATATTCTAACTTTTGGCTTATTATACTTTATAATTTGTCCGTATTTAGTTGGTGGTAGCTTTAATGCAATTAGCCCTAGTCAAAAAATAGCTTTTATAGCCTTATTCCATACGGGGTGGTTTATTGAATCACTGTGGACGCAAGAAATGGTTATTCATGCCTTGCGTGACCGGCGCTTGCCGTTTATTAAGCAACATGCTACAACCACTGTTGTCTTGTCTACTTTCGGTGCTGGGATTATCGGAACGTTAATTCCATTTTCCTCTTTTGCAAATAAGCTTGGTTTTGGTAAGATGCCATTAAGCTTTATGTGGATTATTTTAGGAATTTTAATCCTTTATATCTTACTGACGACTTTGGTAAAGCATTTTTACTTAAAAGATGAAAAATTTCTAATTTAGAAAATATGGCTAAAGGTTAAAAAGGGAATTCCAGGAGGAATTCTCTTTTTTGTTGGTGTAGTATTATATAATATAATGAATTATACGAATCTTAAGGAGAAAAATGAAAATGGCTGATAAAAAAACTTTTTACATTACGACCCCAATCTATTATCCATCTGGCCGCCTGACCATTGGTAATGCTTACACTACTATTGCTGCTGATGTTATGGCCCGATACAAGCGTAGTCAGGGTTATGATACTTTCTTTTTAACTGGAACTGATGAGCACGGGCTAAAGATTGAGCAAAAAGCTGAAAAGCAAGGAATCAAGCCACAAGAGTTTGTTGATAGTATGGCAGCAGATTACAAAAAATTATGGAAAAGCCTGGATATTTCTTATGATAAGTTTATTCGCACCACTGATGAGCAACATGTTAAAGGCGTTCAAAAAATATTTGAACGTTTGTTAAAACAAGGTGATATTTATCTTGGTGAATATACTGGCTGGTATTCAGTTGAAGATGAAGAATATTTTACTGAGTCACAATTAGCTGAAGTTTATCGTGATGCTGCGGGCAAGGTAATTGGTGGCAAGGCGCCATCCGGTCATGAAGTTCAACTGGTTAAGGAACCATCCTATTTTTTCAAAATGAGCAAGTATGCTGATCGACTTTACCGCTACTATCAAGATCATCCTGAATTTATTCTGCCTAATTCGCGCGAAAAGGAAATGGTCAATAATTTTATTAAGCCGGGGCTAGAGGATTTGTCGGTTACTAGAACCACAGTTTCTTGGGGAATTCCGGTACCAAGTGATCCTAAGCATGTTGTTTATGTCTGGATTGATGCTTTATCAAACTATATTACCGCCTTGGGTTATGGCTCCGCCGACGACTCTTTGTTTAAAAAATATTGGCCAGCTGATGTTCACTTGGTTGGTAAGGAAATTGTTCGTTTTCATACAATTTATTGGCCAATTATGTTAATGGCTCTTGATTTACCGCTACCTAAACATATTATTGGTCATGGTTGGGTATTAATGAAGGATGGTAAGATGTCTAAATCAAAGGGTAATGCCGTTTATCCGGAGTCAATTACCAGCCGTTATGGTGTAGATGCTTTACGTTACTACTTAATGCGAGCATTACCATTTGGTTCTGACGGTATTTTTACACCGGAAGACTTTGTTGAACGAGTTAACTATGATTTAGCCAATGATTTAGGTAACTTGCTAAATCGGACCGTTTCGATGATTAATCAGTATCAAATGGGTCTTGTTAAGCCAGTTAGTGAACAAGATGAATTAGGCAAAAATTTAGCTGAAACTGCGCATAAAGTGATTAATAGTTATCAACAGGAAATGGACACGCTTCACTTTACGCAAGCAATTGATGACATATGGCAATTAGTCAGTCGTGCTAATAAATACATTGATGAGACAGCGCCTTGGATCTTAAATAAAGAAGACAAAAAGAATGATTTAGCGCGGGTAATGGCTAATTTAGCAGAAAGTTTACGTATTATTGCATTATTAATCGCGCCGATTATGACGCGGACTGCAGGCAAAATATACAAGCAATTAGGACTTGATTGGAATATTCCTGCGCAAAAGCAACTCGCATTTGGTGGCTACGATTGGAATATCAAAGTTGCTGCAAAAGCACAGCCAATTTATCCACGTTTAAAGCCAGAAGAAGAAATTAAATATATTAAAGATGAAATGGCAAAAGCTAAGCCCAAGAAGCAATCCCGCAGTGAAAAAGAGCAAAGCAAAGAAATTACAATTGATGATTTTGCTAAAATTAAAATTCAAGTTGGGCAAATTTTAGCAGTTGAGCCAGTTAAGGGCTCTAATAAGTTATTACAATTCCAATTAGATTTTGGTGCAGGAAACAAACGTCAAATTTTAAGTGGAATTAGGAAATATTATCCAGAAGCAAGTGAATTAGTAGGTAAAAAAGTACTGGCAGTAACTAATTTAAAGCCACGTAAGATGCTAGGAAAACTTAGTCAAGGCATGCTTTTATCTAGTGAAAAAGCAGGACAAGTAAAATTAGCTATTGTTGGTGATGAGCATGAAATTGGGGCAGAATTAGGTTAATGGAATTAATTGATAATCACACCCATTTACAAGACAAACCTTTTCAAGGAAAAGAAGAGTTTTACCTTGAACGTGCACATAAATTAGGGGTAACCAAAGTAATTTGTGCTGGGCAAGACCCTACTTTTAACCAACAAGCAATTGCCTTAAGCCAGCGTTTTGATCAAGTTTACGCAATGGTTGGCTATTGTCCTGATATTGCTAAAACTTATAATCAAAAGGCTGAAGACTTATTAATTGAGCAGTTGCAAACTCCTGGTGTAGTAGCGATGGGAGAGATTGGGCTCGACTATTATTGGGACGAAACGCCGCGAGAAAAGCAAAAAGAGGTATTTGCTCGACAAATTGAGGTTGCACATGAATTAAAAATGCCAGTTGATATCCATACGCGTGACGCTTTTGCGGATTGTTACGAAATTCTCCGGCATAGTAATCTAGAATATGGTGCAGTCTTACATAGTTTTAATGGTAGCGTTAAATGGTTAGCAAAGTTTTTAGCTTTAAATGTTAACTTCTCCTATTCAGGTGTGGCATCTTTTACTAAAGCGACGCAGGTGCATGAATCTGTCAAAAATACCCCACTAGATCGGTTACTGATTGAAACGGATGCACCATTTTTAACACCTAAGCCATATAGAGGCAAGCAAAATGAGCCGGGTAACGTTTATTATGTTGCGCAAGCTATTGCTGAATTGAAAGATATACCAATACAAGAAGTTGCTCAAGCAACTTATGCTAATACAATGAGGATTTATGGGCTTAACTAAAAAACATTTTAATGCAGTAGTTGTTGTTGAAGGAAAAGATGACACAATTAGGTTAAAACAATTTTTCCCGGGAATTGAAACAATCGAAACAAACGGTTCCGATGTGCCAGATGCCGTTTTAGTAGAATTAAAAGAATTAGCTAAAAAGCGCGATATAATTGTTTTAACTGATCCTGATTTAAACGGAGAACGGATTAGACGGTTGGTTACTGAAGTAGTGCCAAACGCGAAGCAAGCATTTATCACTCGTCAAGAAGGGCGACCACGTAAAAAAGGAAATTCATTAGGAGTTGAGCATGCCTCAAAGGCTACGCTGATTAAAGCTTTGAGTGATTTACATGAAAGTAAAATGCAAAGCAGTGATTTGACTAGAGCGATATATCGAAAATTAGGTTTAGCTAGTGACTTAAATTCGCGTAAATTACGGGAAAAAGTAGGAATTAAATTGCGAATAGGTTACGGGAATGCACAACAATTTTATAAACGGTTACAAACTTTTGGGGTAACTAGTGCTCAACTTGAGAAAGTGGTAGAGGAGGTTAATAATGAATAGTGATATGCCAATTGGTTCAAGTGTAAGAACCCAAGCCATTATTAATCGTTATTTTTTACGAGCTAAGAAAAATCTAGGCCAAAATTTTTTGGTTGACTTAGATGCTCTCGAAGGAATTGTTCAAGCCGCAGAGATTAAGTACAATGATCAAGTAATTGAAATTGGTCCAGGAATAGGTTCATTAACTGAACAATTGTTATTGGCAGGAGCAAAAGTCTTTGCCTATGAAGTCGACGAAACTTTGCCTGAAATTTTACAAAATGAATTACCTGCAAAAATCAATGGTGTCCCGATAAAAGAGCGTTTTAAGCTTATGATTAAGGATATCTTAAAGGCGGATTTTGCTACTGATTTGGCGGATTTTTTTGATTTAACTCAACCAGTTAAAGTAGTGGCAAATTTGCCATATTATATTACGACGCCAATTATTTTCTTTTTAAATGATACAAAGTTAAATTTTTCCAGTTTAACTTTAATGATGCAAAAAGAAGTAGCCGAGCGGCTTAGTGCGCATCCAGCTACTAAAGAATATGGTCCACTTACAATCTCTGTCCAAACGCAAATGAAAGTAAACCTTGCCTTACAGGTAAAAAGCAAGTCCTTCATTCCAAGACCTAAGGTTGATTCTAGTGTAGTTGTTTTGCAGCCTTTGCTTAAAAAAACAGATGTTGGTAATATTAAACATTTTAATTGGGTAGTCAAATGTTGTTTTGCCCAAAGACGCAAAACATTAAATAATAATTTAAAAACTTTAATTCCTAATACCTTCCAACGGGAAGCACTGATTAGTAACTTGGGTGTTGACCTACATACTAGGCCAGAACAATTGACAATTGACCAGTTTGTCGACCTAGCCCGAGCCATACAAATTAAAAATTAACCAAAATATTCGGGTTTAGCTTTAAAAATGATTGAAAAAATAATAATAACATGGTAGAATTCCCCCAAAGGAGTTGTTATCAGTGCCAACATCAATTATTACCATTAAGCAAAAATTGGATTCACATTTGGGTGATTCATTAACTGTGGTTGCAAGAGCAGGTCGGAAGAAGGTTACTAAGAGACGGGGAATTTTGCGGGAAACATTTCCAGCAGTTTTTGTGGTTGACTTAGATCAAGATCAGAATAATTTTGAGCATGTCTCATATAGTTATACCGATTTGTTAACCAAAAACATCACTTTAAAGTTCGATGATGTGACGGAATAGTTACAGTAAAAAGTAAAAATAATTTTTTTGGTAGTAACATTTTAAAATGTTAGTGCCTTTTTTTGTGGTTCAGAGTATAGTAGAAAAAGTAAACATTAGAGAGGATAATTTATGAAACGTTCAGAAAGACTAGTTGATATGACGAAATATTTAATGGAGCGACCACACAATCTGATTTCATTACCTTTTTTTGCAACGCGCTATGGAGCCGCTAAATCATCAATTTCTGAGGATTTAACTATTTTAAAGCATACTTTGGCTGATAATCAAGATGGTATTTTAGAAACAGTTGCTGGAGCTGCTGGAGGAGTAAGGTACATTCCGTTTTGGGGTAAAAAAAATGTTACCCAATATTTACAAGACTTGGCTAAAAGAATTGAAAGTTCAGAACGAATTTTAGCAGGTGGTTTTGTTTATCTTTCAGATATTTTGGGTAATCCACAAGACTTAGATAAAATTGGGAAAATAATTGCTACTCGTTATGCTTATTCAAATATTGATGTGGTAATGACAATCGAGACTAAGGGAATATCATTAGCTCAAGCAGTTGCACGGTATTTGAATGTACCATTTATTACAGCCCGCAAGCGGTCGAAGGTAACTGAAGGAGCTACTGTCTCTGTTAATTATATTTCTTCTTCGCTTGATCGTGTTTCCAAAATGGAACTTCCCACTAGAGCTTTAAAAGAAAATTCAAATGTTTTACTAGTAGATGATTTTATGATGGCTGGTGGTACCTTGACGGGGATGAGACAGTTAGTAAAAGAGTTTAATAGTAATATTGCTGGAATTTGTGTTTTATGTGAAGCGGACTTTGATGATGAAAAAGTAATTGAGGGACACTTATCTTTAATTAGGATAAAAGATGTAAATGATAAGCAAAAGATAATTGTAGCTGAACCCGGTACACTACTTGGACATACTAACTTTAACCGCTTTTAGCATATAAAATGATATGTTAAAATATGGTAATAACTTAAGAATATAAAAGAGGCTGAATTTAATGAAAAAATTTGTAGTTGTACTTGCAGCCGGTAAGGGTACACGAATGAAGTCAAAGCTATATAAAGTTTTGCATCAAGTTTGTGGAAAATCAATGGTCGAACATGTAGTTGAAGCAGCTCAAGCAATAAAACCAGATAAAATAGTTACAGTAGTTGGTAATGGAGCAGAAAAAGTAAAAACTGTTTTAGCTGGGAAATCTGAGTTTGTTTTACAAAAAAAACAGTTAGGCACGGGCGATGCAGTTTTAACAGCAGAAAAGCAGTTAGCTCAAGAGGACGGCGCTACCTTAGTAATTACAGGAGATACTCCACTTTTTACAAGTAAGACTTTACAAAAGTTGTTTGACTACCATCAAAATAAAGGTAATGCTGCTACTGTTTTAACAGCACAAGCGCCTAATCCATATGGTTATGGTCGAATTATTCGGGATGAACAAGATAATGTTTTACGGATTGTAGAACAAAAAGATGGCAGTCCTGAAGAATTGAAAATTAAAGAAATCAATACAGGTGTCTTTTGCTTTGATAATAAGCAGCTTTTTACTGCCCTTAAGCAGGTAACTAACGATAATGCACAAGGTGAATACTACTTAACTGATGTATTAGAAATTTTGCGTAATAATAATCAGCGTATTGGTGCTTATAAAATGCATGACTTTAGTGAAAGCATAGGGGTAAATGACCGCATAGCTTTAGCACAAGCTACTAAAATTATGCAAAAAAGAATTAATGAGCAGCATATGCGAGAAGGGGTCACTTTTGTTGATCCAGATACTGCCTATATTGATGCAGATGTAAAAATCGGCAGTGACACCGTAATTGAGGGGAATGTCGTAATTAAAGGTAAGACAGTAATCGGTAATAATTGTTTAATTACTGCTGGTTCGCGTATTATTGATTCTCAAATTAGTAATAAGGTGACTATTACTTCGTCAACTATTGAAGGAGCAAAAATGGCCGATCATAGTGATATAGGTCCTAACTCACATCTACGCACCAATTCTATTATCGAAGCGGGCGTTCATATCGGTAATTTTGTTGAGGTTAAAAATGCTGAAATTGGACAAAATTCTAAAGTTGGTCATTTGACTTATGTGGGTGATGCTACTTTGGGTAAAGATGTCAATGTAGGTTGCGGGACAATTTTTGCTAACTATGATGGTGTGCAAAAGGATCATACAACGGTTGGTAACCGATCTTTTATTGGCTCAGGCTCGACATTGGTTGCTCCAGTAAATGTGGCTGATCATGCTTTTATAGCCGCTGATTCAACTATAACTAAAGATGTTAGTCAATACGATATGGCAATCGCTCGCGGTAAACAAGTAAATAAACCTAATTATTGGCACAGGCTTCCTTTAGCTAATGATCCCAATTGGCAATAAACGCTAAAAGCTCTAGTTTAAACTAGAGCTTTTTTAATTACTAAAAAATAAATGTTGTCCTTAATAAGAAAGTGCTATCATAAGTGATGAAAGGGGGAATGATAATGATTAGTTGGCTTTTAAAACAACCAGATAAGGAGGAGCAAATACCACCAGAAAAAATTGCCAAGACCTACAGATGGCATCAATTAGGTGTCTTGTTAGCTACTTGCATAGGTTATATTGGTTACTATATTATTCGCTTAGTTTTTACAGCTGAACAAAATGACATTATGAAAGCATATCACTTTACAACTGCTAATGTTGGGTTGATTTTGTCTTGTTTTGGAATTGGTTATGGTGTAGCTAAGCTATTTATGGGGGTATTAGCTGATAAATGTGATGCCAATCGCTACCTAATGGTTGGCTTATTATTATCAGCATTTATAAATATCTTTTTAGGGTCGACCCGCAACTTATACATCATGATGGCATTGATGTTTATAATGGCAATGACGCAGGGAATGGGAGCTGCTGCATGCCAAAAAATGATTCAACTTTGTGGGGGCCACGAATGCGTGGCACAATGTATTCGATTTGGTCGTCAGCCCATAATGCCGGCTCCTTTATTTGTGTAGCAATTGTTCAACTGGTTGTTTTTTTGTTTTCTGGTTCAATTGCAGCTGTCTTTTATACGGCATCAGCTGTTTCATTTGCGCTTTGTATATTAATCCTAGCTTTAGGAGCAGATCGACCAAAGGTTGTTGGGCTCCCAGATATTGCAACTTATATGGGTGATCGAGTTATTCTAAATGATGGGCAAATTTCAACTTCTGATCAAACTGACTTGAATGTTGGCCAAATTTTTATTAAGTATATTTTAAAAAATAAACTAGTCTGGGCAGTAACATTAACTTCGATGTCACTTTATTTAGTTAGGTATGGTATTCAAAGCTGGATTCCCGCTTATTTAGTTCAAAATAAGGGTTTTGATCCTGCAAATGCAAAATGGTTAATTGGTATTTTTGAATTAGCATCTGTTCCAGGTGTAATCATTATGGGTGCTATTTCAGATGCTTTAAAGGGTCGACGAGCATTAGTTTCAATTTTTTGTGTGCTTGGTACATTAATTTGTTTAACGATTTATTTTTTTAATAATAATCATACTTTAATTATAGCCGCTTTAATAATCATGGGTAATTTGATTTATGCACCATTGACTTTGGTCGGATTAATGATCAATGAAGTTGTCCCTAAATTTGCTGTGGGAGCATCTACTGGCTTTATGGGCTTTTTCCAATATATTTTTGGTGAATCTTTAGCTACAGCACTGATTGGTATTTTAGTTGCAAAATTTGGTTGGTTAGCAAGTAATACTGTCTTATATGGTGCATCAATTCTAGCACTTGTTTTTTTACTTTATACGGCAGTTAGTGAAACAAAAATGCAAAAAAAAATCACAAATTAATTTATAAATTGGAAATAATTAATTTGAATTTCCTAGAGTAAGTAGAGTATTAAGAAAAAGTAAGCTATTTTAAAGTCGATTTATTAGAATTACATTTTAGTATATAATAAGAATTAGTAAATTAAATTTTAGTGAGGTAAATAGATAAATGAAATTAAGTCATAAGTTATTGATGGTATCAACTGCTGCGCTTCTTGGCGTTAGTCCAATCTTGAGTGCAAGCCAAGCATCATTAGTACAAGCTGCTAACAAATCAGCTACTAAGACAAATAAAACTGATACCAAAACTAATAAGTCTGTTTCTAAAAAAGATACTGCAAAGAAAACTAGTTCAAAAAAGAATAGTACTTCAAAGCGAGGCACAATTAAATTAAGTCGGAATGCTTATGTTTATGATAAAAATGGTAAACGGCTTAAGAGCTACATGGGCAGTGCTAAGTATACTGTAATAGCTAAGGGTGTTACTTTAAACTACAATACTAAAAAGACAATTAATGATGTTGATTTTTATGACCTTGGTGGTAATGCTTATGTCAAAGCTGCTAATGTAGGTTATGTTGACGGCAAGAAAGTTAATCCTAAAAAAAGTGAAAAAACAGACCAGTCATCTACCACAGCTAAATTAAAGAGTAATGCCTATATTTATGATGAAAAAGGCAAAACTAATAAGAAAAAAATCAACAAGGGTCAAGTAATTGCAGTTGATCAATTAGTTTATATTGGTGGTAAACTTTATTATCGGATTAGTGGTCAAAAGAATCAATTCATTAAGGCTAATAATGTAGGGTCAACTACTGGTACTGCATTAAAACCAATTAACAAGAAGCCAGAAAAAGATGATGACAAAACACCGTCAGACAATCAAAATGACCCAACGGTAATTACCTTAAATCATAATTCATATCTTTATGATGGTAAAGGTAGCTCAAAAAGCAAAGTAGTTAAGAGCGGTCAAAAGATTCAAGTTGATAAGTTGCAGTACATTGGTAAAAATCTCTTTTATCATGTAAATGATAAAAATTATCCTGGTGATGATAATTGGATTAAGAAAAATAATGTTGGCATCATTACTGGTAAGCAATTAACGCCTTCTAATGCTAAACCTGATGATAAACAAAACGGGACAATTGCCACATTAGGTCAGGATGCTAACGTTTATAATAGCAAAGGGGTTATGCAATCAACTAAGACTTTTGCTAAAGGTCATACAGCCCGTGTAAATGAATTACGTTATATTTGGATTGAAAGTGAAAATAAGGCTGAATTATTCTATAAGTTACAAAGTGATAAGAATGGCTACCTTAAAGCAAGTGATATTAGTACCATTGCAGGTGATAAATTAATCCCTGTTAATACAGCGGAAGCCGCAAAAGAAGAAACTGTTATGGCGACTGATGCAGATAAGAAAACTTTACAAGCTGCGTTAACTGAAGCCACGACTATTAAAACAAGTGATAGCTACAAATTATCAAGTAAGGCTTTACGAGATGCTTACGATGCAGCCATTGCTTCCGGTAACCAAGTGAACAGTGCTAATGCAACTGTTGCTAGTGTTAAAGATGAAGTAAATAAAATTAGCAAGGCTAAGGCTGCGCTTAATGGTAAGAAAATTGTAGTTAATGATTTGAAAAACTTAACCATGGATGAAGCAAATCAAATAGTACAATTAGTAGCTACTGCTAACGGTGTTGACAAAAATACTGTTAAATTTAGTAATAACAATACTGTTTTAACGATTACTAGTGCTAATGGGTTTGAACAAACATTAAATATTGAAGATTATGCAACTATTGTTAAGTAATTAAGATAATCAAAGATATAGCTCAAAAAGCAGGTAAAAGGCAAATATGACTTTTACCTGCTTTTTTTAATGGTTAAAGTTAAAACTAATATACTGGAATTAACAAATAGCTAGATTTATTACTTTAGATTGTGTAAGCTAATAAAGCCTTAAATGATTAATTAAATGTAGTTAAGGAAACATTGCCTGCTATATAATAGATACCTTATAATAAATATTAATATCTGTTTTTTTATATAATGTAAAGCGGATACAAATACTATGCTATAATATACGTGGAGTAAAAATAGTAGGAGGGAAATTATGAATGCTTTAATTAATTGGTTAAATAAGCATGTTGTTCCAGTCGCTGCTAAGATTGGTTCAATACGCTGGCTAATTGCCTTGCGTGATGCCTTCATTGCAGTAATGCCGTTAACCTTAGCTGGATCTTTAGCAACTGTAATCAATGCCCTTGTTAGAGATTTGCCTACTAGCTTTGGTTGGACTGGTTTTGTCAATTCAATGCAATGGTTGATTAGTATTGATTCTCTTGTGTGGACTGGTACCATGGCTATTTTAGGTTTACTGTTTGCATTTACATTTGGCTACCAAATGTGTGTTCAGTACAAAGTTGAACCAATAGCTGGTGGTCTTGTCAGTTTAGGGACATTTGTCATGGGCTTACCGCAAAACTTTTCTTTAATTTTGAGTAATACCCTAACCCATGGAGATGCTAAGACTTTGACAGGTGCCGGTGCCGCTGTTGACGGTAAAAACATAACTGCTTGGGGTTATTTTAATTTTAATAAGTATTTTGGTTCAGCTGGTTTCTTTACGGTAATGATTATGGGGGCCATTTCGGTAACTATTTATATTTGGCTTATGAAAAAAAATATTACTATTAAGATGCCGGATAGTGTGCCACCAGCAGTGGCAAAAGCCTTTACTGGCATTATTCCAGCGACAGCAGGATTGTATGTAGTTGGCGTAATTGATTATCTCTTTAGTCTTAGCCATACAACAGTAATTGACTTTATTTCTCAAACTATTCAAGATCCACTATTAAATATAGGTCAAGGATATGGAAGTGTTTTACTTGTAACTATTCTTGTACAAGTTTTGTGGTTCTTTGGTATTCACGGTACTAACGTACTTATGCCAATCACAGAAAGTATTTGGATGACTGCTCAATTTGCGAATATTAATGCTGCAAATAAAGGACAAGCTCTACCTTATATGTGGACTAGATCAGATTTTGACTTTTATGTTTGGATTGGTGGCGCTGGCTCCACCTTATTACTGATTTTAGCAATTTTAGCCTTTTCAACGCGTGAAGATCAACGAGCAGTAGCAAAGGTATCACTTGTTCCTGGAATCTTTAATATTAATGAACCGGTCATGTTTGGAATGCCAATTGTGCTAGACCCGATTTACTTTATCCCGTTTGTAATTGCACCTATAGTTATGGTATCAACATCTTATGCAGCTTTAAGTATGGGGTGGGTATTACCTGTTAAAGCTAATATGCCGTGGGCTATGCCACCATTTTTGAATACATTTTTAGGTACATTGGATTGGCGCGCAGTCGTTTTGCAACTAGTTAATATGGTAATTGGTTTCTTAATCTATGTGCCATTTGTTAAAGCTGCTAACAACGTTAATACACAAGCTGAGGCTTAATAGGAGTTATATTTAATGAAACAATTAGGAATTTCACTTTATCCTGAACAAAGTACTTTTATACAAGATAAGGAATATATTGATTTAGCCAAAAAATATGGCTACCAGCGTATTTTTACATCACTTTTACAATTAAAAAGTGATAGTGGAGAGGATTTGTTGGCCCGTCTTAAAGAAGACGTTGATTATGCTAATCAATTAGGCTTCAAAACAGTTGTTGATATAAATCCCGCACTATTTAAAGAATTAAGAATTGACTATAATGATCTTAGCTTTTTCCAAGATTTAGGTGTTTGGGGATTACGGCTAGATGAGGGATTTAGTGGTATTGAAGAAGCGGCGATGACGCATAATCCTTATGGCTTAAAAATTGAATTAAATATGAGTCGGGGTACTAATTATTTAGACAGTATTATGTCTTATGACCCGGAAGAAGATAATTTAATTGGTTGTCATAACTTCTATCCGCAAGAATATACTGGTCTAAGTGAAGAGATTTTTTACGAATATTCACAAAAATACCGTGACTATGGGTTGCATACTGCTGCTTTTATTTCATCTAAGCATGCTGAATTTGGTCCTTGGCCAGTCCACGAAGGTTTGCCAACGATGGAAAATGATCGCGACAGAAATATTTTTAGTCAAGTAACTCACTTAAGATTAAGTAAAATGATTGATGATATTATTATTGGCAATGCCTTTGCCACTGAAGAGGAGTTGGCTCAAGCGGCTGCTGCTTTTAATAGTCCTTTTCCTACTTTGAGTATAGAATTTACAGATAATGTTTTGCCAATTGAACAAACAATTTGCTTAAAAGATGTTCATCTGTATCGTGGTGATGCTTCAGCATATTTGTTGCGGGATACTAAACCACGAGTAGTTTATGCAAACGAAGCGATTCCAGCACAAACTGAAATTAAAGAAGTTTTTGATTATGGTGATGTGGTAATTGTGAATGACAAATATCCACGTTATAAAGGTGAGTTGCAACTGGTTTTGACTCCATTTGAAAATGATGGTCGGCGTAACTTAGTTGGTCATTTAAGAGAAGACGATCTTGACTTATTGGATGCAATTGAACCGTGGAGCACATTCATTTTACGTGATGAAAATTAACGATTTAGGAATCACAAGATTAATCTTGCGACTCTTTCGTTACTATGATTATAAATCAAAATAATATTTTTTAATAAATCAAAAAATTATGTTGAAACTTTATTTAAGAGAGTTATAATAAAAGCAAATCTATGAATGTAATAACAGCAAGGATTAAATGAGATGTAATAACAACTTATTTATCTATTGTGTTAAGTTAGTTATTTTAATTGACAAATTTTTTAAAATATATAATTTTGATAATTGAGAGGAAAACAGTGTCAGGTGATAATTTACTGTTAGTAATAGACGTTCAAGAAAAGCCAATGCGATTTTTGAGTTGTAAGATCAAACTTATGAAGCGAATCAATCGAATTATTAAGCTATTTGAAGAAAAAAATGAACCTGTTTTTTATATTAAGCAAGAAAATTGTGGCTCTCTTTGTTCACAATTAGAGGTTAAACAGACTTCACCAGTGTTTACCAAAAAATATCAGGATGCATTCACCCAACCTAGTTTAGCTGAAAAGGTTCAGCAACTTCATCCGCAAAATTTGGTTGTAATTGGATTAATGAGTCATGCTTGTATTCAAGCTACAGTTAAAGGCGCATTAGACCGTAATTATTCAGTAATTTTAATTGGCGATGCTCATGATTCATTAATTAAGCCGATGCGTCATCATTATAATCAAGTGTTAACGAAGCTAGGTGCCCATCGTTTGTCAACGGAAGAATTTTTACAAGTAGAATAATAATGTGACTTTTCGTTCAAAACAGATTGTTTAAAAGTATATTATGTCTTTTAAAACAGTCTGTTTTTTATATTATTGAGTAATTCAAGTTCACGGTGATTTGGTAATAAAAAATAACTAAGTGGGTACATAAAAATTAGAAAGAGAGAGGAAATCTATGTTTGGGTTCGCTATGTAAATTTATCGGATAAGAGCAAGAATTCAGACTAAGAAATAATAGTGTAAAATTAAGGAAATCCAAAATTTAATAACCGAAATGCAGAATAAGGCAACACTCATATTGATACGATGTCAACTATCGAAATGGTTAAAATAATTAACCAAGAAGATCAAAAAGTTGCTCTTGCTGTCAGTACTCAGGAGCACAAAATAGCTTATGCTATCGATGAAGTTGCCAAATACTATTCACAAGGTGGTAGGTTAATCTATGTGGGTGCAGGTACAAGTGGACGGTTGGGAGTTCCAGATGCTGCAGAATTAGTACCTACATATTGTATTAATCCTGAACGTGCAGTTGGCATAATTGCTGGAGGTAAACAAGCATTGTTTCAAGCAGTTGAAGGAGCAGAAGATTCTCCGAAACTGGGATATTATTAATCTACGCAAAATAAACTTAAATAAGTGTAACACTGTATTAGGGCTCGCTGCTAGTGGTAGAACTCCATATGTGATAGGGTGTCTAGATTATGCCAATCAAGTTGGTGCATTAACCGTTTCTATTGCCTGTGTTTCGAATTCTAATATTAGTACGCATGCTGAAATTGGAATTGAAGCAGTAGTTGGTCCTGAAGTGATTACTGGCTCAACAAGAATGAAAGCTGATACGGCACAAAAAATGATTTTGAATATGATCTCAACTGGAATGATGATTAAGCAAGATAAGGTTTATCAAAATGTCATGATTAATGTGTGCAACCAACTAATCAAAAATTGATTGACCGTGCATGTCGAATTATTAATACCGTTACTGGGAGCACAACTAAGGATGCAGCAACAATTCTAGCATAAGCCGATAATAATGTTGCTTTAGCAATTGTAATGATTAAGACGGATAAAGATAAAAAAGCAGCCGCTGAACTCTTAGATACTTGTCATGGTAATATTAGTCAAGTATTAAGAGAAGACTAACTTAATTCGTAATCTTATAAATTTTAGTTCAATATAAGAAAGTTTTAGACATTTAAAATAAAATTGCTAATTTATCTTGTCTTAAAGACTTGAATATAGCAGTGTAAAGTTGAATAATAAATACAGGAATAACTTTTTCAGACAACTTTTGCTAAAATAATAAGTTGTTAACCAAAGATTAGACGGAGGAAATTATGTCTTATAAAGACAACATGATGTTGTTTGCCCTGAATTCAAATGTACCGCTTGCCCAAAAGATTGCCGAGCGAGTTGGAATACCGTTAAGTAAGTCAAGTGTTCAGCGCTTTAGTGATGGTGAAATTCAAATTAATATTGATGAATCAGTTCGTGGGAAAGACGTTTATTTGATTCAGTCATTGAGCGTTCCAGTAAATGATAACTTAATGGAATTATTAATTATGATTGATGCTGTGCGTCGGGCTAGTGCGCAAACAATTAATATTGTAATCCCATATTATGGTTATGCACGTCAAGATCGTAAAACTCGCCCACGTGAGCCAATTACAGCTAAGCTTGTTGCTGATATGTTGCAAGAAGCTGGTGCAACTAGAGTCTTATCATTAGATTTGCATGCACCACAAATTCAAGGCTTTTTCGATATTCCAGTTGATAATTTAATGGGCGCACCATTATTAGCTGATTACTTTTTATGCAATCATTTGGAAAAAGATGCTGTGGTTGTTTCTCCAGATCATGGTGGTGTTACGCGGGCACGAAAATTAGCTGAGTTTTTAGGCACGTCCATTGCGATTGTAGATAAACGGCGACCACGAGCTAATGTTGCTGAAGTAATGAATATTATCGGTGACGTTAAAGGTAAACGGGCAATTATTATTGATGATATGATTGATACTGCGGGAACCATTACATTGGCAGCACAGGCTTTAATTGATGCTGGTGCTACAGAGGTTTATGCAAGCGCAACTCATGCTGTTTTATCAGGTCCAGCTATTAAAAGGTTAAATGATTCCCCAATTAAGAATTTGGTTTTGACTGACTCAATTAACCAACCTGAAGAAAAGAAATTGGATAAAACTTTATTAGTTTCGGTTGGTCCATTGATGGGTGATGCGATTAAATGTATTCAAAAGAATGAGCCATTGAGTCCACTCTTTAATACGCGTTATCAAGAAGATCAACACTAGACTAAAAAGCAACATTTTAGTAATTTAGTGAAGTTTATTTAAATATTACTCATTTTAAGTATCGGGCTACTAAGTAGTTTGATACTTTTTTATTTTTGATTCATTAAATAAAAAATAAAAATAACATTGATAATTTAATAATGCTTGCATATAATTAAAATGTTTATATTAATTAAAGCGAAAATAATTAAGGTTTACATCAATAAAAATATGACAGATTGCTAATATTTTTTTTCAATTGCTATCTAAAAGCAGAGTTTATTTAATTTATGAAGAAAAATATTAATAATGGAGAATAATAAATGATTGTTGAAACCAAAAACCTTTATAAAGAATACCAAAAAGTAGTATCAGCCACACTATTTCATAAAAAATACCAGCAAATTCTAGCTGTCCATGATGTTTCCTTTCAAATTAAAGCAGGTGAACATGTCGGCTTGGTTGGCTTAAATGGGTCGGGTAAATCTACTTTGATTAAAATGATTCTTGGTATTTTGCAACCAACTAGCGGTAAAGTAGAAACCTTTGGTTGCGTGCCAGTAGATAATCGTCAAAAAAATGCTCTGAAAATCGGGGTGGTCTTTGGGCAAAGAAGCCAATTACGCTGGGATTTACCGGCGATGGATACTTTTCGTTTAAATCAAGAACTTTATCAAGTACCACAAACAAGTTTTGAGCAGCGAGTAAGGGAGTTATCTCAGATGCTTGATGCGAAAGATTTTCTCTTTCAACCAGTGCGCAGCCTTAGTCTGGGGCAACGAATGAAAGTTGAATTTATTGCAGCTTTAATTCATGATCCAGATTTAATTATTTTGGATGAACCCACGATTGGCTTAGATGTTTTAAGTAAGAATAGCATTGTTCATTTTTTAAAGACGCTAACTAATAAAACAATTATCTTTACGTCACATGATTTGGATGAGGTAGAAAAAGTTTGTTCACGTACAATTATTCTCAATCAAGGATACCTAGTTTTAGATAAGAGTAGTCAAGAGCTAGCTAATCTTGATGTACCAGCTACAATCACATTTACTAGTAAAAAGAGCCGGTACAATGATTTACAAAAAAATTGGTCACAGTTGCAATTGCTTGAAAATGGCAACTATCAACTTAGTGGGATTAGTCATAACGAAATTATGGCTACTTTGAGTAAAATTACGGCTAAAATTCCAATTGATAATATTGAAGTCAAAAGTGGGAAATTAGAGTACCTTCTCGCCCATGTCGGTAAAGCAGGTGAACGCCAATGAGTTATCGCATGATGTTGCTCAAGCTTGGGCTAAAAAAAGGCTTTTCATCGAAATATATTTTGCTTTTTTATCTTTTTTCTTCACTAATTTCAATTGTGGTGCAATATTTTTTATGGCAGGCTGTTTTAGTTAATCGTTCACTAACAGAATTTAAGCAAACACTAAGCTATCTTATTTTAATGCAACTTTTGAGTATTTTGTTTCCTAAGTCAAGCTATGATCTTAATGATCAAATTCGTTCAGGCGATATCGCACTTGATTTATTAAAACCAGTATCAATTGTTACCCAATTATTTTGGGAAAGTTTAGGTTATTCTATCACCAAGTTAGTAATCGTGGGGGGAGTTGATCTTGCCCTTTACTTTTGGGTGCTGGATTTTCAATTCAACTTACTGGCAGTTTTGTTAGTGCTAGTTACAGGTGTTTTAGCCTACATTTTATATTTTGAGCTAGAATTGATTTTGGGTACTTTTACTTTTTATACCTATAGTATCTGGGGGATTGCCACTTTCAAGGAAGCCCTACTTTTGATCTTGGCGGGTAATGTTTTTCCAGCTTACTTTTATCCGCAAGTATTAAAACAGGTAGCGTCCTATTTGCCTTTTCAATATTCATTTAGTGCGGTCGGCATGCTAGCGCAAACTCCTTCTTGGCAATTATTTTTACAGATTGTCGTAATTCAAATTGGTTATATCATATTTTTGATATTGCTATTCAAGGTTCTCTTCAAGTGGTCCAGCACTAAAACTGTTATTCAGGGAGGTTAACCATGCGCTATTTGAAACTATTATTGACTTATTTAAAGGTAAACCTTAAATCACTTGCCATTTATGATTTAGACTTTTACTTTGCAATTTTAGGAATGATAATCCAAAATGGATTAAATATTGTGGCGCTACGTTTTATTTTTAACCTTGTGCCACGAATTAAGGGATACAGTTTTGAACAATTGCTATTAACCTATGCTTTAGCCACTTTATCCTGGGCCATATTTCGCTGTTTTTTTATTAATACCCTTAATATTGCTACTTATATTCATAGAGGCAGTCTTGATACAATTTTAATTAAGCCCGTCAATCCCCTCTTTCAAATAATTAATGAGCGGGTTGATGAAGATTCATGGGGCGATTTATTGGTTGCACTTTTATTATTAATTATTGTTGATTTCCAATTAAATAATCCTTGGTATATTACAGTGATGTTTATTTTTATTGCGCTATTCACGTCGTTAATTTTCTTAAGTCTGGCAGTTTTAGGCAATACCGTCGCTCTATTTTCTAATGGTTTGGCTGATTTGGCAGAAACCACTTTCGACTTCTTTGAAATGAGTAAGTACCCTTTGACAATTTATTCAGGATTATTAAAAGTGATAATGACTTTTATTATACCGATTGGCTGGGTAGCTTCTATTCCACAAGAACGCATTGCAGATAAACACGAATGGGGCTGGTTAGTTATCATTCCGTCAGTTTGTTTACTTTATTTTGTTTTAGTTTATCAGCTCTGGCGCTTATTTTTACGTAAATACCAGAGTACGGGTAGCTAAGTTCTAAAATTTTGAAAGCCTAACTGTTTACTTAAAATTTAAAATAAGCTGAATTAAGTAATTTAAAGTCCAAATTAAATTCAGCTTATTTTTTATTTTCGGGGTTTTCTTAAATAACGTAAGGTTCCATTTTTAATATAGCGTTGAAATTGCTGGTAAAGGGGATCGAAAATTTGTGGTTCATCACTATTCGACATCATAATTTTAGGAAAAAAGAAACGTTCATCACCTTGTAAAGTTCCGTTAAGAGCGCGTACAAGAGGGCTAAGTTGGGATAACTCAATCAATTGCCCATCGTCTTGCATGATTTCAATTTGGCTATTAGCATTTTTACCGCTAGGCTTGTAAGCATCATACGGCTCATCAAAAGCGGAGTTGGTGTCCGTGTAATAGGTGGGATCAAAGCCCGCTTGTTTAATTAAGTCCTTGAGCTTGGGTAAGAGATTTTTGGTTTCGACGTCAATCCGGATACTGGCAAACGGTTTACGAAATAAATAAAGATTTGCTAAATCAGCTAGAATTGGGTCATTTGCATCGGTCCACATTAAAAAATTGGTTTCCATCACTCCATCATCTAGTTTAAGATAGTCGTTTAGTGTCCAACTATCTGCTAAAAAATTAGCTAGTTCAGGCGTTACTGGTAAAACTCCTTTGTGGTAAATGATTTTTGCCCGTTCTAGTAAGTGCTGGAGCATTACTTCCATTGCACGACCGACGCGGTGAAAGTAAACTTGTTGGTACATCTGGTAACGCGAGACTATGTAATCTTCTACTGCATGCATGCCTGACATGCTGAAACAAATCCCACCGCTAAATGGTCTGATCTCTTGTAAAATACGAGACAGATCAAATTCACCATAAGTGACACCGGTAAAGTAGGCGTCACGTTTAAGATAATCCATTCGATCAGCATCCGCTTGACTAGAAATCAATTTTACTACTTGGGGATTAGGATAAGTTTTAGCAATTACACTGGCTACTAGTTCAGGGAAATTAGGTGCAACTTGGCGTAATACTTGATTAACTTCAGTGTTCGGGTCGGTAATGATTTTTTGACCAATTTTTTCATGATCAGTGCCAAAAAGGTGTTCAAAAGTGTGTGAATAGGGCCCATGACCAATATCATGAAGTAGCCCCGCACATTCAACTAATAAACGATTATTTTCATCCCAGAGCCCGTCGCCTGAACGCTGAGTGGGATATTTTTGGGCAAAGATATTACAAATTCGTCTAGTTAATTCGTAAACTCCGGCGTTATGTTCAAAGCGAGTGTGTGTTGCACCGGGAAAGACATAAGCAATCGGCCCCAACTGTTTAATTCTACGCATACGCTGAAATTCTTTAGTGGCAACTAGGTCTTGGATTACTTGGTCTTCAATATGAATGTATTCGTGAACCGGATCACGCAGTACAATTTCTTTAGTTAATTTAATATTTTGAAATTTAGGCATATGGGACCTCAGATCTGGTTAACTAAGTAGTTAAAAAACGTATATATCTTAATTATAACAAATTTCTAGTAATGCAGGCTAATTGAATTCTATTCCCAGCTCCGTTGATTAACTGTAAAGTGAGCCTAGCAGAATTTCTAGCTAAAAAAAAGAAATTAACTTATAATAAAGCAGAATAAAAGCTTTAAAAATGTGGTTTAGAGTAGCTAATTATAAACTATTTTTAAAGGCTATAAACAGTTTGGCAAGGGAGAATTTAAATTAAACAATGACTAGAGTAAAAGTTAACTTTACCAGTACAATTGTTCAAGAAAAAGAAAGTGAAACATTTACTAAAACTAGTGTGGGTGAATTGATTAAAATTGGAGAGGTTACTAGAGTTTCATACTTAGAAGATGGTCAAGTACCGGTTAAGCTTTTAATTAAGCCTAATGATGTGATTATTAAGCGCAGTCAGGACAGTGCTAATTATTCACAGTTACATTTTGTTTTAAACGAACAACGAAATTGTCGATATGTAGCGCAAGGTTATCAAATGGATTTAAAAAGTATGACTAATTTAATTAAATTTTTCCCTAAAATTGATGGTTCACAAGAACTTCGAATTGAATATAACCTCTTTAGTGGTCTATACTTAATAGGTAATTATACCGTCACATTGATTTTTACTTAAACGCCTAGTAAAATGGAAAAGATTGACAAAAGAGAGGAATGCATTGTGGGATTAAACGACTTTAAAGACAAAAATCGCAACGAATTATCAATGATTGAAGTTGCTCGCGCAATTTTGGAAGATAACAATAAGAGAATGGCCTTTGCTGATATTGTTAATGCTGTGCAAAAGTTTTTGGGTGAGAGTGACGAAGAGATAAGAGAACGTTTGCCTCAATTTTATACAGACATGAACACTAATGGTGAGTTTATCTCTATGGGAGAAAATATTTGGGCACTACGTTCGTGGTTTCCGTATGAATCAGTTGATGAAGAGGTTAATCATCCTGAAGATGAGGATGAAGAAGATACTCGTACGCATCATAAGAAGGTTAATGCCTTCTTAGCTAGCGCTACTGGTAGTGATGACATCATTGATTATGATAACGATGATCCTGAGGATGAAGATTTAGATGCTGCCCCTGCTGATGAAACTGATTTTGTTGCGGATGACGATGATTTCACTGATGCAGCTGATGATGAGGATGAAGATTTACCAGACGGTATCGAGGGACAATTATCAGAATTAAATGATGATGAGGATGAAGATGAAGAAGACGAATAATTTTCTTGACTTCAACAATAAAAATAGATAGTATTTTATTTGGGCACCTTATGTGCGTTTATGCTCCCGTTAGGGAGCTTTTTTTATTTTATGGGTTAATTTTATTTTTGCAAAAGGAGTTTGGCTAATGACAAAATATATCTTCGTTACTGGCGGTGTGGTTTCTTCGTTGGGAAAGGGCATTACTGCTTCAAGCCTAGGACGGTTGTTAAAGAATCGTGGTTTAAAGGTAACAATGCAAAAGTTTGATCCTTACATCAACATTGATCCAGGGACTATGAATCCATATCAACATGGGGAAGTTTTTGTAACTGATGATGGAACAGAAGCTGATTTGGACTTAGGACACTATGAGCGCATGGTTGATGTGCGGACCAGTAAATATTCAAATGTCACTACTGGGAAAATTTATAAAGAAGTTCTAGAAAAAGAGCGCCGTGGTGATTACCATGGTGCTACTGTGCAGGTTATTCCGCATATCACTGATATGATTAAACAAAAAATAATGCGTGCAGGGCTAACAACTGATTCTGATGTCGTTATTTCTGAAATTGGTGGAACGGTTGGAGATATTGAATCAACACCTTTTATGGAAGCAATCAGACAGATGCGCCGTGAAGTTGGTAAAGAGAACGTAATGTATATCCATTGTACCTTAGTACCATATTTGCATGCCGCACAAGAAATGAAAACAAAACCAACCCAGCATTCAGTTGCTGAACTTCGTAGTATTGGTATTCAACCTAATATGTTAGTTTTACGAGCAGAAAGGCCAATTAATCAAGAACACAAAGATAAGATTTCGACTTTTACTGATGTTCCAGTTGACCGAATTATCGAATCAATTGATGCACCATCACTATTTGATTTGCCATTGGCCTTTAAAGAACAAGGAATGGATCAAAAAGTTTGTGATTTTCTTAATCTCAAGAGTCCTAAGCCTGAAGCTGATATGACAGAATGGATTCGACTTGATGAACGGGTTAAAAATTTAAAGCATACAACTAAAATTACCTTAGTTGGTAAATACGTTGAATTAGAAGATGCATATATTTCAGTGACTGATGCCTTAAAGCATGCGGGATATGCCTATGATACTAATATTGAAATTCAAAAAGTCCAAGCAGAAGATATTACTGCAACTAACATTGCCGAATTAATGGAAGGCAGTGATGGGTTAATTGTTCCTGGTGGGTTTGGAACACGAGGGCTCGAGGGAATGATTACTGCAATTAAATATGCTCGTGAAAATGATATTCCTTTCTTGGGAGTTTGTCTTGGGATGCAGATGGCAACAGTAGAATTTGCTCGAAATGTTTTAGGCTATCAAGATGCTAATACGGCTGAAGTAGACCCAGAGGCTGCTCATAATGTAATTGATATTATGGCTGATAAGCGTGATGAAGAGAATATTGGGGGAACTCTACGTTTAGGTCTTTATCCAACAGCATTAAAGTCAGGTACTAAAACTGCTGCGGCCTATGATAATCAAGAAGTGATTCAAGAGCGTCATCGTCACCGTTTCGAATTTAATAATGAATATCGATCAGAATTTGAAGCTGCTGGTATGACCTTTGCTGGCGTTTCACCTGACAATCATTTGGTTGAAGTAATTGAACTATCAAAAAATAAGTTTTTTGTTGCAGCACAATATCACCCTGAATTCTTGAGTAGACCCCAAAGACCTGAAGGATTATATAAGGCATTTATTGGTGCAGCCAGTGGTTTGCCAGAAAAAGAACTTTAATAAAATTTTTTTATTTTTAATGGAGAAGACAAAGGTCTTCTCTTGTTTTTTCTGGTAAATTCCTTTAACATTATTATGATTAAATGAAATAGAAAAGGATTTTTTCGCCAATGAAGCAAATGATAATTCATGGTGGAAAGCCCCTACAGGGTGATGTCTGGATTGGTGGTGCTAAGAACTCAACGGTAGCCTTAATTCCGGCATCTATTTTGTCGCGTACACCAGTTACTTTGGAAGGCGTTCCAAGGATTGCAGATGTTGACAACTTAATGGATTTGCTGAGTGAAATGGATGTTGAAAGTGAATTTCACCAAACAACTTTGCACATTAACCCAGAAAACATTAAGATGAGTCCATTACCAAGTGGTAAAATTAAGAGTTTGCGTGCGTCGTATTATTTTATGGGTGCACTTCTTGGACGCTTTGGTAAGGCTGTTGTGGGCTTCCCTGGCGGGGATGATATTGGTCCCCGCCCAATTGACCAACATATTAAGGGTTTTGAAGCACTTGGTGCGTGTGTAAAAAATGAAAATGATCAAATAATAATCACAGCTCCGTCTGGTGGCTTGGAAGGTGCTCCAATTCACCTGGAAATGCCATCGGTTGGAGCAACTATGAATATTATCATGGCCTCAGTTACGGCCCATGGTCAAACTATTATTAATAATGCTGCCAAAGAACCAGAAATAATTGATTTAGCTACTTTTTTAAATAATATGGGTGCAATTATTCGGGGGGCTGGTACTGATTCAATAAGAATTGAAGGGGTTGAGCTCCTCAAAGCCAGAACGCCCCATACTATTATTCCTGATCGCATTGAAGCAGGTACTTATATTTCATTAGCAGGATGTATTGGTAATGGTATTTGCATACATAATATTATTGAAGAGCATTTAGATTCTTACCTTGCTAAGGTTGAAGAAATGGGACTCGTCATTGATGCAGATGAAGACTCACTGTTTATTTATCCGGCAGGAGAATTGAAAATGACCCAGATTAAAACCGATGCCTACCCAGGTTTTGCAACTGATTTGCAGCAGCCGATCACGCCGCTTCTTCTTTCTGCTAAAACTGGTGAAGGCGTAATTATTGATCGCATATATCCTAAAAGGATAGGTCACATTGAACAGTTACGTAAAATGGGTGCCAATATTAGTGCGGAAGATAATGTTATTTTAGTTCACCCTACTGATGAACTTCATGGTGCAACAGTTTCAGCAGGCGAGATTCGCGCTGGTGCTTGTCTAATGTTAGCTGGGTTAATGGCTAATGGTGAGACAGTTATTAATAATGCTGGTAATATTTTGCGGGGTTACGACCGAGTACAAGAAAAATTGCGATTACTTGGTGCTGATGTCACTATTCAAGATGTGGCAGATAAATGAGCTTAATCAATAAAAAAGTGGTACTTTTATTGGCAATTCTTTGGATATAATTTAAGTATGAGCTAGTTAATAATTTTGTTGCAGTAAGTATTAAATACACAAAAAGAAAATACAGTAAGTAAAACCGTTTAGTTTTAATTAACTAAGCGGTTTTATGGTTAAGCTTGAATTTAAGATTTTAAACTTAAAGAAAATAGTTTTACGATAGTTCCGCCTTGTGGTTATTTACAAATGGTGAAAAGCAATCCCAAAAAGCACAACTTTATTTTCAAAGTTTTGCTTTTTTGCATTTATGAAACGGGAATATTTACAATCAATCAAGATACAATATAATTTTATCAAATAAGGTGAGGGCTGTTGATAAGCAAAAATAAAGTTTACTTTTAATATATAACTTTTTTTATTTATTTTCATCTGTATCTTTTTTAGTAAAGATTGAAGTCAATCAAATGATTAAAAAATATAGATTGAATGGGCAAAAAAAGAATGTGGCATAAAAAAGGCTTTATCCCGATTTTCATCGGGATAAAGCCTTAAGATAAATGATTTATAGTTAAAATTTAAGTTTAAGCGGTAATTCACAAATTACTTTTTACTTATATCTTAATCTAATAAATCGAACTTCAATGTGGCTAAGTTGTGTCCTTCGTTAACCATGTTGCCGAGCAACTCAATTGTATTGTTGTAAACTTGGTCGGCCATCTTTTGATTAGCTTCTGTTAGGGCATCTTCAACTGCTTTACCTGAAAGTCCAGCGACTTTTTTATCAGTTTCATGTTGAATGAAGTGGCACTCAGCTAACGATTTTTGCTCAAAATCATTTTCTAATTCACCGTAAACTTTAAAGTTAGTGTCACCAAGTTGAGCAGTTAGCTTGTTTAGCCAGAAAATCTTGTTCAAGTCAAACTTAGGACCGGTTTGGAAGCTAGCTGGTGTGTCATTAACGTTGGTGTAGAATGGGACAAAACTGTTAAAGGTATTTGGACCAAAGCAAAGCCATTGAACACCAGCGATTTCTTCTGGTACATCGTTTCTAACTTGTAAAATATGTGTTTCAAAGTTACGGTTCAAAGCAATTGGCCGAAAAGCTTTCTTTTGTTCAGGCGTACCTTGATCGCCGTATGGATCAAATGGGGTATCTTGGTAGTGTGAACTTTCAACAAAGCAAATGTCCTCGATACTAATCTTGCGGTTAGCATGACAAATGAATGGTTGATCTTGATCGCTTGGCTTGCCACCAAATTCTGGATCAAAATAATTATGGACATACCAAGCCCGTGGATTATTATAATGAGCATCTTTAATAGTTGAACTACCAAAGATGTGGCGCATATTGTAACCGTCACGATCAGGATTTAAGTGGTAAGTGTCAATTAATTCTTCTAGTTGCGTATCAGCCATAAAGCCATCTTGACCAAAGTGAAATTCGTCAATATTTAAGCGGTTAGGGGCAACTACGTAAGCATCATCTGGAATTCGGCGGGCAATCCAGTGGTGACCGCCAATTGTTTCCAGGTACCAAATTTCATCGTGGTCAGCAAAAGCCATCCCATTCATTTCATAGGTACCGTATTTTTCTAGCAGGTAGCCAACACGCTTAACACCTTCAAGGGCGCTATGGATATAAGGCAAAGTTAGGGTAACAAAATCTTCTTCACCAAGTCCGCCTACACTAACTAGTGGATCAATTCCCTGAATACGGGAATTTGTTGTAATTGTTTCAGTCGCAGTCATCGCAATGTTATCGGAGTTGATTCCGGCTGCTGCCCAAATACCACTTTCACCAGAAACATCAGGTGCGCTGGTATAACGCATAGGAGTTTCAGCTAAATCTTTATCATCAATTTTTTGGTGACTGATGACACTTTCATAGTGTTTAGGTTGTTTTTCAGGGGTAATAACTTCAAACCCTTCTGGAATAATGGTTCTACCACCATCTTCACTGCGGGCAATCATAGTTGAACCATCAATACTGGCATTTTTACCAACAAGAATGGTTGTACATTCTGCTTTTTTCATAAATATTGTCCTTTCAAAGTTCTTAAGGTATATTGTATTAAAAAATGGACATTAATTGCAAAAAAATGGTTGATTTTTAGGAGAAATTATAGTTGTTTTTGTCGAGGGTAACTAGTAATGGAAATTAAACGGTTGTTAGAGCAAAGGTTGCAGGCAAAACTAAGGGTAATTAGTCATCAGTCGTTTAATCGCACTTTTGTTGGTTTTAGTCAGCAGTATCAGCAGTCAGTTTTTGTTAAAGTCTTTTTACAAGAGCGTAATTGGCTAACAGAAAAAGCAGTTAACGAACAACTTAATTCAAGGGTTCTTGCAGCTTTTAAAGTTGATGTTGAACCGATTTTGTATGTGTTAGTGATGACTGATATGGCACCAGCAGATATTGTCGTACCAGTTTCAAAATCATTGGCCTTTTTAATGGGTGAGAAGTTAGCCACATTTCACGCTCAAGTGCGTCCTTTTGCGGGAATTAGACAAGATAGTGAGCCTTTTATTAAAATTCATCAAAGAATTAAGCAGTTGCGTAGTGGTTCCATGCGCAATAGATTAATTAAAATCTTTAAGTACTTTGTGCACGATCAAATTATGATTGAAACAGAGCTACTTAACTCCAGTACAGTTCTACACGGTGATGTGGGTGTACGTAATTATCAGCTTGTCTCTAATCAGCTGGTATTAATTGATTATGAAAAAGTACAGTTGGGTGTTAGTTACCAAGATTTTATTAAGCTATTTTATCAGGATTTTAAACTGCAGCCAGAATTAATGGCCGCTTTTATGGAGGGATATACACTCAAGTTATCTGAACCTAAAATTAGCCAGTTAATGCAAGCTTTTTTACTTTTTAAAACAGCTTGTGGCATTATGAGTTATACTGACAAAATTGAGGATCAGCCTTTTAAGCAGATTGGGGAAAAGATGTTAGTAAAAGTAGAAGAAGATTTACTCTAAAGCTTAATTAGATTTTTTAATAAAAACTAGTTTATTTAAGAGGCAGAAAACAAAACCCCCATAATTAGGATGCTAAATTATGGGGGTTTGTTTGATTAAATTATCTAAACAAGACAAAAGTGAAATTGTGATGTAAGCAAAAAAATATTGTTAAATCTATTATTCGAGTATATAATAAATTATTATTAATTTGTTATTAAAATTAATTAAAAAATAGTTAATAGGAGAAAAGAAGCAATGATCTTTAAAAACTATTCGCATTTTAAATTCTTTTTACTTAATGTCTTTGGTTTTATTTACAGCACGGAAAATGTCATTATGGCCTACATGGTAGGATCACTGATCAATATGGCTGCAGCCAAGCAATTTGCTAAGTTACCTTGGTTGATTATTCAAGTCTTAATTGCACTAATTTTAGTCTTATTGGCTCACTTAAGCTTTAACTATTTAAAGGCGGATGCAATTAAGCAAACTAATATTAAACTAAGAAGGCAGACACTTAAAGGGATGCTTGCTAGTCCCAGTGAGGATACTGCCAACCTAGGTTTTTTAACTAATGATTTTAAGTTGTTAGAAACAAATCGTTATGAAGCAGAGATTTCTATTTTAACTTATTTTTATATAGTAATTTTGGCCTTATCATATGCCCTGTACTTAAATCCTATTTTAACCGTCATATTTTTTGCAGGTTCATTGCTTCCTATGCTTGTTTCTAATCTGCTTCAAAAGCCAATTCAAACCGCTGCTGATGAATGGACTAAGGCCAATGATCAATATGTTAATCAGACCAAGAACACACTAGCAGGAACTAGGACATTAAACCTTTATGGTCAACAAAATAACGCTGTTAAGCGAGACCTAAAAGTAATTAATTTATTAGAAACCAAGTTGGCAAGAATGAATATCTTGAAAAACAATACGAATGCCTATCTTAATCTCATTGCTATGGGTGGTTCTTACTTAGTTCCCTTTGCTATAGGGATTATGCTAGTAATCAAGGGTTTTACCACTTTAGGTGCACTTTTTGGCATTATTCAGCTTTCGAATTCTTTTGTTAACCCAATCTTACAAATTCTTAGTGAACGCAATAATTTATCTACAACCAAGGGAATTGTTAAGCGCATTACTCAGTTCGGTCAAAAGGCTGCTACTTATCCTCAAACAACGAGTATGACAGCAAATTTAGTAGAATTGGAGGTTAAGGATTTGTCTTTAATCCGACAAGGCCAGCAGTTAGCTAGCGATATCGACTTGACAATTGAGAATGGTCAAAAAATTGCAGTTATCGGACCATCTGGAGCCGGTAAGTCAACTTTATTACAGTATTTGTTATATGGTGACTATGGTCAAGCTAGCAAGATTTTACTCAATCACCAGCAAGTAGACGCGGGGGCGTTTACTAATCTTTTTGCTTACTCAAGTCAAAATGCCGTAATTTTTGCTGACACTTTACTCTTTAACTTAACTTTAGGCGCTGACATTGCGCCAGACAAAATAATGGCCGTTTGTCAGGGTGTTGGTCTAGCTAAGCTAATTCAAGAAAAAGGGCTAAACTACGGCCTAGGTGATAATGCTGATCAATTGTCAGGCGGCCAATTATCTAGGATTGAACTCGCGCGGGCAATTTTGGCTCAGCGTCAGATTCTTTTACTCGATAAGTCAATGCTTCTCTGGATCAAGTAACCTCCAAGCAGGTTCATGATTACCTCTTCGCTTCTGATTTGACTTTTATTGAGGTAATTCATCACTATAAACCAGCAGACCTGGCACGTTATAATCAGGTAATTGATTTTAATTCATACCTTTCTTCGTAGCGACTATGTTTCAGCGAGTATGACTAATTTTTGAAGTAACCGCTTAGTCTAGGATGCAAATTAAGTTGAGTATGTAAAAATTTACGGCAATAGTTTTTATTAAAATGGCACTCCTTTTCTTTATATAGAAAAAAAGTGCCATTTTGCGATGGATAATAGTATAGCTATAATTTGGTTAGCTACTAATTTTTTTAGAATTTGCACCATTGAGTAGTAAGTTTAAGATAGTAGCCGATAAACTGGTAATCACAATACCATTATTTAGGAAAAGTTGAATTGTTGCAGGTAAATTATGGAAAAATTGTGGATAAATAGTAACACCTAGTCCCAGGCCAATTGAAATAGCAATAATTAAAATATTATTGTTATTACTTAAATCAACTTGGACTAAAGTTTTAATGCCCTGAACGGCAATCATGGTAAACATTACTAGCATGGCCCCACCTAATACTGGTGTTGGAATAATGGTGACGAGAGCGCCAACTTTGGGTAGCAGTCCCATCGTCATCAACAATCCAGCGGCCCAATAAATGGGGCGTTTAGTTTTAATGCCTGACAATTGTAAAAGTCCAACATTTTGCGAAAAGGTCGTGTAAGGAAAAGCGTTGAATAAACCACCTAGGATTTGAGCGAGTCCTTCTGCCCGATAGCCTTTTTTAAGATCATCTTCTGAAACTTGATGCGTGATCAAATCACCCGTGGCAAAGAAGACGCCAGTTGATTCAACCATTGAAACTAAGGCAATGATGATCATTGTTAAACTGGAAGACCATTCAAAATGAGGCGCTCCAAAGTAAAAAAGTTGCGGTAAATGAAACCAGGATGCTGTAATTACTGGGGTAAATGAAACTAGACCTAGGCACGCAGCAATAAGTGTGCCGCTAATTAATCCTATTAAAACTGAAACTGATTGTAAAAAGCCTTTTGTCCAAATTTCTAAAGCTAAAATAATGAACATAGTGCAGAAGGCAAGTAATAAATTTTGACTACTACCAAAATCCTTAGCAGTAGCATTTCCTCCGCCCATATTTTGAATGGCAACTGGGATTAAGGTTAGACCAATTGTGGTAATTAAGGTACCGGTGACAACAGGGGGAAAGAATTTTTTGATTTTGGCAAAAACCCCAGCAATTAAAATTACGAAAATGCCGGCAATAATAATGGCCCCATACATATCATTAATTGAAAATTTGCGACCAATCATTTGTAAGGGAGCAACCGCCTGAATAGCGCAGCCAAGAATTACAGGAAAGCCAATACCAAAAAAGCGATTAGTAATTAACTGTAAAAGAGTTGCCAACCCACACATAAAAATATCAATTGAAACTAAGTAGGTCATTTGTTCAGCGTTGAATTTTAGAGCTGTCCCAATTAAAAGTGGTACTGCGACTGCACCAGAATACATTGCTAACAGATGTTGCAGCCCAAGGACGGCGGCTTTTTGTTGACTGACTTCTTTTTGCATTAATTTTCCCCTACAAAATGTACTTGATTATCAGCTAAACTAGCAATGTTTGCTAAAGCTTCAAGTTTATAGCCATGTTTTTTAATCCAAGTGCTACCGCCTTGAAAAGACTTAGCTACGACTACGCCCACGCCAGCTATTTCCGCATAG
This sequence comes from Lactobacillus sp. ESL0230, assembly GCF_003692805.1. NCBI lineage: Bacteria > Bacillati > Bacillota > Bacilli > Lactobacillales > Lactobacillaceae > Lactobacillus > Lactobacillus sp. ESL0230. The sequence continues at coordinate 110,043 of NZ_REHI01000008.1, read as the reverse complement.
GCTTGATGAGCAATATTAATCATGCCCTTAACGGCTTCACCATTAGCTAGAAAATCATCAATAATTAATAAACGGTCGTTGGAATTGAGAAATTTTTGTTCAACACAAATTTGGTTAGTGGTTTTCTTGGTGTAAGAATAAACATCTGCCCAATATACTTCATCGTTAAGTGTCGAGGGCTTTTTTTTACGGGCAAAGACCATGGGTACGTGTAACTCATAGGCAGTCATTACCCCGGGCGCGATTCCTGAAGCTTCACAAGTTAAGACTTTGGTGATACCGGCATCTTTGAAAAGATGAGCAAATTCTGTTCCAACGGCCATCATTAATTCAGGATCAACTTGATGATTTAAAAATGAGTTAATCTTTAGGACATTTCCGGGTAAAACTTCGCTATCGTTGCGAATACGATCTTCCAGCAATTTCATACTTTTCCTCCTAAAACAAAAAGGTCTTTTCTACCAAAACTATGGTAAAAAAGACCAATAAGACAGTGACACTGCGCTATTTGTACTTGATCCATAGTTCAGAATTCACGGTTCTGAGTAGAGACTGCCGACCAGATTACGGCAATATATAGACATAATACTTGCTTGTGTATGCATTCTAACAAAGTAAATTTAGTTGTGCAAGATTAAGGGGGATTTTAAAAATAAATTAGTTCAGGCATATATCGATATAATTTTTGAGAAAAAATTTTTTACTTAAAAAGTAGTTGACCCCACCTTAAATTCTTAGTACAGTTTAGATGATTTGATATTTAATTAGCAAAGGAGCCAGAATGTCAGTGAGAAAAAAGATTCATGATTTTGATGAAATTATTGTTTTAGACTTTGGTAGTCAATATAATCAACTAATCACGCGGCGCTTGCGTGATTTTGGCATTTATTCTGAACTATTACCGCACGATCTTAGCTTAGAAAAAATTAGACAAATTAATCCTAAGGGCATTATTTTTTCCGGTGGTCCTAACAGTATTTATGATGACAATGCTTTAAAGGTTGATCCTAAAATTTTTGAATTAGGAATTCCTATCTTAGGTATTTGCTATGGCATGCAATTAATGTCGTCTTATTTAAACGGTAAAGTTGAAAAAGCTGATAATTCTGAATATGGTAAAGCTGACATTCAAGTAGAAGATGCAAATTCGGTTTTATTTGATGGCTTACCAAAAGATGAATTTGTTTGGATGAGTCATGGTGACTTAGTTAAGCAGGCACCAAGTGGTTTTAAGACAATTGCTTCAAGTAAAAATTGCCCGATTGCGGCGATTGCTAATGAACAAAGCAAGTTTTATGGCATTCAATTTCATGCTGAAGTTCGCAATACTGAATATGGCTTAGATATTTTGCGTAATTTTGCTTTCAAAGTCTGCAAAGCTAAAGCTAACTGGTCAATGGCTGATTTTATTGAGATGGAAATTGCCAATATTCAGCAGACAGTTGGTGATAAAAAGGTAATATTAGGCTTATCTGGTGGGGTAGACTCTAGCGTGACGGCTACTTTGTTACATAGTGCAATTGGTGATCAATTAACTGCCATTTTTGTTGATCACGGGATGTTGCGCAAAAATGAAGGTGACGAAGTGATGGCCGCCTTGAATCGTGATTTAGGTGTGAACATCGTGCGGGTAAATGCCCAAGAGCGCTTTTTAACTAAATTAAAGGATGTAACTGATCCCGAGCAAAAGCGTAAAATCATCGGTAAGGAATTCATTGAGGTTTTCAACGAAGAAGCGCAAAAGATGCATGAGGTTGACTTTTTGGCGCAGGGTACACTCTACACTGATGTGATTGAAAGTGGCACCAATACTGCACAGACAATTAAATCCCACCACAATGTCGGCGGTCTGCCTCAGGATATGCACTTTCAACTAATTGAACCATTACGAAAATTATTTAAGGATGAAGTGCGTCAGCTTGGTGAAGAATTAGGGATTCCGCATGACTTAGTTTGGCGTCAGCCGTTTCCTGGTCCTGGTCTTGGGATTCGGGTGTTAGGTGAAGTTACTGCACCTAAATTAGAATTAGTACGTGAAAGTGATGCCATCTTACGTGCAGAAATTAAAAAGGCTGGTCTAGAAGAAGACGTCTGGCAATATTTCACAGTTTTACCAGGAATTAAATCAGTTGGCGTCATGGGCGACGAGCGGACTTATGACTATACGATTGGCATTCGGGCAGTAACTTCAATTGATGGGATGACAGCTGATTTTGCGCGCTTGCCGTGGGATGTCTTGCAAAAAGTTTCAACGAGAATTATTAACGAAGTTGATAACGTTAACCGCGTCGTTTATGATGTAACGAGTAAGCCACCTTCAACTATTGAATGGGAATAAAAGGTCATGTTAAGTTATGAGGAAATTTCAATTTAACAATACTTATTTAGAACAAGTTTTATGAAAAAGGTAAAAATTAATTTGGTTGTCTGCTCAAAGTCTACTAAATATAAAAGCACTTAATATAAAATTGAGTGCTTTTTAGTTTGTGTATTTATTTGATATTTTGGTAGCATTTTAAGATCATTGAAGAATAATTGCCTAACATGAAATTTCCATGAATTTTATTGATCCTGTCTAATCCTGATAAGAACAATTTTAAAGCAGTCGCGTATTTTGCTAAATCAAAATAAATCTTACCTTGTTGATATTGAATTACGTTAAGATTTTCAGACTGTGCATCACTAATGGTAGATGAATATTTATTTACTATTTTAAATATTTTAAAGGATTCTTTGTTTCTTCCTAACTGAAAGTAAATAACACCTAAAGAATTAAGTAATAGTAGTTCAATAGGATTTTTAGGAATTGGCTTTGAAACATTCATAGAGTATGAAATTGCCACCTCAAAGTAATGCTGGCAATCCAATAAATCATGCTTAACTTGATATATTGAACAGCTATAATAGTAATAATAAGTTTGAAAGTCTAGATTAGTATTAAGGGATGCAATAATATTTTGATCATCCAAATATTTAATAAGCTTAGTATATTTATGTTCTCTACATAATTTAAAGGTTGTATTTGCAAGATAAGTATTATTGCTAAAATTTAATTTTTCTTTTAAAAAAGCTTTATCAATAGATAAATTTAGCTTGCTACATATAGCAATAAAAATAGCAGTATTTGGTATATAGTCACCATGCTCGATACTACTTATCATTCCTTGTGAGCAAATTCCTTCGGCCAATTCTTTTTGAGAAAGCTTTTTATTTATCCGTTCTTGTTTAATTGTTTTACTTATTTTTTTAGAAATTACTTCTTCAAAGTTGTTCATAGTACTGTTTACTATAGCATATTAATCTTTAAAAGAAATCAAATTTCTTCCTCTGCTTGGGCTTGTAGTTTGATATTCTATTGCTTCATTAAAATTTTTGTAATTAAAAATTTGATTAATAGGTATAAATAATCTATTGTTTGAAATTTCATTATAAATCATTTTGTGCGACACTAATAACTTCGTCATTGTTCTGAATATGCTGATAAAGTTTGTCATTGATAGCACTGCCGACTAAATCGATAATAAGATTGTTCTTTTGCGCTGTTGCTTCAATATCTGGTTTTATATTATATTCATTAATCTTTTGTTTTAGGTAGTTTGCTGATAAAGTTCTTGCCTTGGGGATAAATGGCACTTTTGTGAATCGTGTTAATAATTGCATTAATACTAATCCTGTCACCGAATCGGCGCCATAAATAATTATCTGTTTAAATGTATTTTTAACGATTTTAAACAAACTGAGAGCTAGATCAGCTCCACCAATTAGTCCGGTAGCTTCTTCATTTGAAACATTATCCAAAATTGGAATAGTTAAAGGTGGGATATTTGAAGTTATTTTTTTTTGAAAAGTTCCCCACGGATTTAAAATTAATACACGTTTATTGAGAAGAGATGATGAACGTAGATTTCCGATTGCTACTACTGTACCTGTTGCACCATAGCCAAGAATTGATGGTAGTTTTGTGGGGACTTGACCATTAAGTTTTAATAAATCATATCTAAGCAAAGGAACAAAATTTGTTTTTACTTTAATAGAAATTGGTGAAAGAGGAATTGATGGTATTTCTTTAATTTGAGTTTTATTATATCCTGTTTGAATTATTGCTTTCATTGAATTTTCCTTTCAGTAATTGGATAATGAAAGTCTATACTGTTTTAAATAATTGTTCTAATTAGAATACTAATAATTACGGATGAATGTGTAATTAATCTAAGGAAAGTAAAAACATAATTTGGTTGGTAGTAAGAATATATAAATAAAATCTTTATATCAGCAACCTTACTCCTAGGATGTTAATCTTTCCTAATATTAAACGCATTATGATTAAAGATGTACTGACCATCATTTTGATGATCCATTTTATGAAGTACGAGTAGATGGTAGTAATTATGAAATAGTACAGGTAATTTTAGGAACATCTCTATATGAGAAAATGCAAATAGTGGTAATGGATTATCATATGCTAAGAAAATTTTTAAGAATAATACATTGGTGGCTTATTTAATGGTAAGGCAAGTGTACAAACTGTTATTTATGTATTTAAAGTGGCTGATAAAATTTATTATAAAATAAAAAATAGATACATATTTTGTACCTATTTTTATTTTGATAGTTATAACGTTGATCGTTCGATTAAACTAACTGGAATAATATCATGCTCTAACTTAGTATCTCCGCTTTTGATTGCTTTAATTAGATGTTGACTAGCTCGTGAGGCAATTTCTACGACATTTTGTCTAATGGTAGTAAGTTCGGGAAATGAATATTTGGCAATTGGAGCATCATCAAAGCCAATAATTTTTACATCTCCCGGAATATTTAAGCGAAGGTCGCGTGCAGAAACTAGAATATCGGCAGCTAGAGTATCGCTTGTAGCAAAAATGCCCAAAGGTAATTTTTGTTTTTGAACTAAACTTCGTAGGATAGTTCTAATTTCTAATCTTCGCTTATCTGAACCCTGTTTATAAACAGGGTTTAGGCAGAAAATTGAATTATCAATTTTACTGTTTAAATTAAGCGATTTAATAGTATTTTTAAAGCCCCGTATTCGATGCTTAATAGATGAAGAACCATCAATTACTGTAAATAGTAATGGTTGGGTATCAGCTTCAATTAGAGTTTGGGTAGCTATTTTTGCTCCAGTATAATGATCCGATCCCACATAAATTGTATCTTGATTTTTAGGTTCACGGTCAATACAAACAACTGGAATATCTCGGCTAAGAATTTTAGTATTAAAAGGATTATCACCGGAAATTACAATTAAGCCATCAATCTGTTTTGATTCTAACATTTGGAGGTAAGTCATTTCTTTTTGAGAATTACGTCCAGTGTCACAAATAATAGTGGAATAATTATTAGAAAAAAAGTTGTTTTCTATTTTTTCAACTAGTGAAGAAAAGAAAGTATTTGCTAAGTCCGGCACAATAATTCCAATTGTATTTGAGCGTTGCATTCTAAGACCTTTGGCAAAGCTATTAGTTTGATAATTATATTTTTTAATGGTTGCAAGTACGCGTTGCTTTGTCTCTTCAGAAAAGCGCCCATTATTGTTAATGACGCGTGAGACAGTTGAAGCTGATACACCACTTAATTTAGCGATTTCTTTGATAGAAACTTTATTACTCACGATTAATTTTAATTCTCCTAAATCATTAATTAATGTGAGCTATTATGACCAATCATTAATTAATTTTTTATATCTCAGTAATATTATTTTTTATTTTATCAAACTTTTGGTTATCGTGTGCATCTTCTGCAGCTAGTTCGTCAATTCGTCTTTGGTGCCTGCCACCTTCAAATTCTGCAGCTAACCAAGATTTTACAATCATTTTTGCTAATTCAGATCCAACAACACGTGAACCAAAAGCTAAAATATTTGAATTATTGTGACGTCTTGATAATTCAGCTGAATATGGGTCACTAACACATGCCGCACGAATACCAGGAACTTTATTAGCAGCAATTGAAATACCAACCCCAGTTCCACAAATGACAATTCCTAAGTCATAATTACCAGCAGCTACTTCTTCACCAACTTTTTTACCATAAAGCGGGTAATCAGTTCGTTTATTCGAATAAGTACCAAAATCATAAATTTCATAACCAAGTGACTTAACATATTCCATAATTACAGGTTTTAGTTCGTAGCCAACATGATCAGAACCGAATGCAATTTTTAAGTTTTTCATAATTATTCTCCTCGTAATTTTTTGATAATTTCAGAATAATTTTCTTGTTTTCCAAAAAGAGTTGACGTTCCCAAAATAAAACCATCGACACCAATAGCTGATAATTCTTTGATTTTTCCTGGTGAAATAGCGCCATCAACCATTAAAGTAAAATCTTTTTCTTGCTTTTGTTGTGCTAGATTTTTAATCTTAGGAATGACAAAATCTAAAAATTTTTGACCTGCAAATCCTGGATTGACAGTCATGACCATTACATAATCTGCAAGAGGTAATAGTTCTTTAATTGTTTCAATTGAAGTACCAGGATTAATTGCAATCCCGGGACGCTTACCTAAACTTCTTATTTTCAATAATGTGCTAGTAGGAATTGGATCTGCTTCTGGATGAATATAGATAATATCAGCCCCAGCATTACTGAATAAGTTAATATATTGATTTGGATTTTTAATCATCAAGTGAGCATCCATAGGTAAGGAGGTCAGGCTACGAATTGCTTTATAGTCTTCTAAACCTAAAGCAAAGTTAGGTACAAAAATACCGTCCATAATATCCATATGGAAAATATCAACGCCAGCTTTAATTAAATTAGAGACCTCAGATTTAATGTTGGCTAGATTAGCGCACATCATTGACGGACATAGTAATCGTTCCATAAATTATTCTCCTTTTTGAACAATCGTTTTCTCAGAAATGAATTTAACATTGAATTAAATAATAGTCAACCCGAACATTTTTGTTTGTTATATCAGCATATTCATAATTGCTATTTAGGTTGATGGTTGACAAATTAAAAAAGCATGCTAATATATCATTTAAATTAGAGAAAACGTTTGCTCAAAAAATATCAAGGAGGATTAACCAAATAAAAAGAAAAGTTAATTAATAACTAGCGTGTCTGTTTTGCAATTCATGATATTTTTTTATAATTTTTTGAAAAAATATGAAAAATAATTATTGAAATATGAAAATTATTGATTATAATTGAAAATGTAAACGATAACAATTATGGATAAGATGAAATGAAAGGAATCTATCACATGGAATTAAAATTAGCTACAAGATTAAATGCATATCTACCCCACTATAATAATGATCTGGAAAAAGTCTTTGAACAATTAGAAAAAGTAGGTATCAACTATGTTGATATTAATTTTCCACAACAAACTCTTGGCATTACTCCAGAACATATGAAAGAGATGCTTGATAAACATAATCTACAGCCAAATGGAATGGAGATGCGTTTTGAAACACACTATTTGACTGGAGATTTGGGTAATCCAGATGAAAAACTTTATCAAGATGCCATCAAAATGTGTAAAGAAGCCGCAGATTATTGCCATGCAATTGGTGGATCAATGATTAATATTTGGAGTGCGCATGATGGCTTTGATTATAGTTTTCAAATAGATTACGTTGAATATTGGAATAGAATTGTCAAAGCGTGTCAAGAAGTTGCAGATTATGCTCCTGACATTAGATGGAGTATTGAATATAAGCCATATGAACCTCGTGGCTATGCTTTCGTTGATAGTATGGGAATAGTAGAAATGATGCTCCATGATATTAACCGCAAAAATTTTGGAGTTTTACTAGATTATTGCCACATGTTGATGAAACATGAAAATCCAGCAATGGGTACTGCACTATTCTGTAGTAGAAAACAACTTTTTGGCGTCCACTTAAATGATGGATACGGAGTGCATGATGACGGATTAATGGTTGGTACAGTAACGCCTTTTAAGACACTTGAATTTTTATATTATATGAAAAAATATAATTTTGACGGCATGATTTACTTTGATACAGAACCTGTGAGAGAAGATCCTTCAGATGAAACAAAATCAAATATTGAAATGCTCAAGTATTTATTAGATTTACTTGATCAAATAGGTATGGATAAAATTCAGCAGGTTATTGACTCTAATGATGGAGTGAAGTCAAGAAATTTAATGCTCGAATTTTTACAAAAATAGATTTCTAATTTGTAAGTAAGAAGGTGCAAATCTATGGATTATAAAAAAACTGCGCAGGGAATACTTCAAGCAGTAGGTGGATCAAAAAATATCACAAATATGACACATTGCGCTACCAGACTAAGATTGACTTTGAAAAACGACAATGTAGATGATACTGAGGTCAAAGCAATTGATGGAGTAATAAATGTTGCCCGTGGAGGTGGTCAATATCAGGTTTTAATAGGTCTTGATGTTCCTAAAGTATACGATGCCTTTGAAAGTCTAGTGAACGGTTCAGGAAATACAAACGTTGAAACTAAACCAGAAATTCATGGTTTAAAAGATTGGATAAATAATTTGTTTACGGCTATTGCGGGAATATTTGCTCCATTATTACCGGCATTGGCAGGTTCAGGAATTTTATATGGATTATTACTTTTGAGTAGCCAGCTAGGATTAGTAAGTCAAAAAAGTGGTACTTTTGTGATTTTAACTGCTGCTTCTAAGGCAGTATTCTATTTCTTGCCAATTCTATTAGCTTTTTCCGCATCTAATCGGTTTAAAGTCAGTCCATATATTGGTGCTTTAATTGCGGGGGCCTTGTTATTCCCAGATTTTATCCAGCTGATGGGTAATCATGGTAATGGTGCGATGTCATCTTTTATGGGAATACCCGTAGTTTTAATGAATTATAACTCAACAGTTGTGCCAATTTTGATTTCCATTTGGGCATATTCATACCTATATAAATGGCTGGAAAAGCATGTCCCAGAAAATTTACAGTTAGTTATTACACCTTTAATTTCTTTATTAATAATGGTTCCATTAACAGTAATTGTTATTGGCCCATTGGGAGTATACGGCGGTCAAATTGTCGGTGATGCTGTCAATTGGCTAATTAAAAATGCCCCAATTCTTTGTGGCATTGTAGTTGGTGGCGGGTGGAGTTTCTTAGTATCTTTTGGTATTCATTGGGCGGTTAATCCAATCATGATTAATAATATTGCTACTAAAGGATTTGATTATATTTGCCCGTTGACGTTTGCTTGCAATTTTGCTGTTATTGGTACTGCCTTTGGCGTTTGGTTAAAAACGAGAGATAAAGAATTAAAAAATTTCTCTATAACTGGTGTCATTACAATTTGTTTATCGGCAATTATTGAACCAACTTTATTTGGTTTGTTAGTTAAAAACCGAAAGATTTGGTTAGCACAAATAATAGCTGGAGCAGTTGGTGGAGCTTATCTTGGTTTAACTAAAGTATTTACTACGGCATTTGTATTTGGTAGTGTAACTACTTTTCCAGCATTTATCTCTAAATCAGGTGGCAATTTTATTAATGCAATGATTGGACTTGGGATTTCTACAGTAGTAGGTATAGTTCTAGGGTTCTTAGTTACAAGTAGAGAAGAAAAATTGGCGTAGAAAATTTTTGATAGTATAATTGAAAGGAAGTGAAAGAGTTATTAAGTATTAGTTATGGAGAAAAATATTTGTTACCTGTTGAGAGACAAAACAAAATTTTAACAATTTTAAAAAATAATAAAATGATTAAACTTGATGAATTGCATCAACAAATTCCTGAAGTATCATTATCTACGTTAAGAAGAGATATTAAAGTTCTTGAAAAAAAGGAAAAGATTGAGTACCTTTTTGGTGGAGCGATTCAGCTAGTATCAAAGATTGGTGAAATATCTTTTATAAAAAAAGCAACGATGCATTTACAAGAAAAAGAAGAAATTTGTAAATTAGCTTCAAGCATTATTCAAGATCATGACACGATATATATTGATTCAGGATCGACGTGTACACTTCTTTTAAAGCAAATAGTTAATAGAAAAGTTGTTATCTATACTACTAATACACAGGTTTGTAGTATTTTAGGTGATTTAGTTGCTGATGTTGTTTTAATTGGCGGTAATTATAATGGTTTTACCTCGTCTTTGACTGGTTCCTTAACCGAGGCAACCTTAAAAGATTTACATTTTGACAAAGCCTTTTTTGGCATTAGTGGTGTAAATGTTGAAACAGGTTATATGACACCATCAATTGAAGAATCTTCTAAAAAAAGAATAATTAGTCAACGGTCGATTCAATCTTATATTTTATGCGATAGCAGTAAGTTTGGTGTGACATCAACAGTGAGTGCTTTACAATTAAAGGAGGCAACTTTGATTTCTGATCAGTTTGATAGTGAAATTGCTGAGGGTACGCAGATGATAGTTCCTAAGACTTTTAAGTCGTAAAAAGGGAGGATAAATGTGTTTAAGTTATTTTCCAGAAAAGTAAAAGCTGAAATAGTTGCTCCAATTTCAGGTAAGTTAGTAAAGATAACTGATGTAAAAGATGATATATTTTCGCAAAAAATGATGGGTGATGGTTTTGCAGTTATCCCTAGTGGTGATACAGCTGAAGTAGTTGCTCCAATTGATGCAGAAATAATTATGATTCCAGAAACGAAGCATGCAGTTGGTTTAAAGAGTAAACAAGGATTAGAAATTTTAATACACATTGGGTTAGATACTGTTAACCTTAATGGAAAGGGATTTGAGCTACTTGTAAATCAAGGAGATAAAGTAACTAAGAAGCAACCTTTGATTAAAATTAAACCAGATTTTTTTGAAAAACAAGGTTATGATCCAACTACGATAGTTGTATTTACTAAAGGGTTTGACAGAGAAATAGTTCCGGTTCCTGAGTACGGCTCACTAATTAATGCAGGCGAAGTTGTGCTTGAATCACTATAGTATCAATAATAAGCTTAATATTTTTTTAATGAACAGATATAAAAAGCTTAGAAATTGTTAATATTTCTAAGCTTTTTGTTTTTTTAAAATATAAATAAAAATAGTTAGCGCAGTCACTAATATTAAGTCTAACTAATGTGAGGCTAGCTTTAATTTATCTTATAGCCATCTTTTTTATGTGATATGTGAATTTAATTGTTAAGATAATAAAAAGCAATATTCTTCATTATCATAATGAAGAATATTGCTTTAAAATCTATTTAACTAAAAAATTATTTTTTGTTTTCAGGAGCTTTGTCCGTCTTGCTTGGTGTATCTACTGGGTGATCAGTTGGTACATCAGGTAGTGGATTAACAATTTTGGCTTGTTGTTCCTTTTCAACAATTGGCTTTAACCAGTTAATTTCTGCTTTTAAATAAGCACGATATTTTTTAGCATAACTAGCATGATTCTTAGAAAAGTGCTTCAAAGTATCAGTATATAGGTTTAAACGCTTTAACTTAGAAAGTTTGCGTCCCTTCTTGATAGCAGCATTGTAATATTTATTGGCAGCTTTCTGCTTTTTGGACCATTTGGCATTAGTTTTAATTAACTTAGCCTTTGGTTCTTTAGTCTGGGCTTCTTCTTTAGGCTTTTGTGCATCAGCATTCGGGTTTGGCGCAACAACTTTGTTGTCTTCTTTAGGCTTTTGTGTATCAGCGTTAGGTGCAGTTACCTTGTTGTCTTGACTAGCCTTTGAATTGTCAGTAGTTGCAGTATTGGCATCAGTTTTTGCAGTATTGTTAGTTACTTGATTAGTAGTATCAGCTAAAACAAGTGCAGATTGACTAATAATTGGGGAAACGGCAGTAATACCTGCTACAGCAAGGGTAACTATTTTTTTATTAAATTTCATAACTTTACCTCTCTAATTAATAAATACCTATGTATAAATACCTATGTATTTTAACACAGAACATATTAAGGATTATAAATTAATTGTTAAGTTATGGTTACAGAAAGTAAAAATTCTCATCATTTTTGTAAAATTATAAAGTTTAGCGGACAGGGAGTAATTAACTAGTTAAAAATAGCTCCAATTACTTCTATTTATTTTGATGCTGGACATAAAGGTACACAGGCCAGCCACTCAGAGTGAGTAAAATACCGGTTAAAGCTAAAATGGGTTGGGTAAGGGTGGTACTAATGACGATAAAACTAGCGCCAATAATAGCTAGAATAGGTGGTAGTGGATACCAGGGAGTCTTATATGGTCGCTGGAGGTTAGGCTTTTTAATTCGTAAGAGCAAGACGCCAATAAATAATAAAATTGAGAAAATCCAAGAAACATAAACTAGCATATCAGTTAGTGAGTCAAAAGTTCCGGAAAAAATCATAATGGTCGCGACCAAACACTCAAACAGCATGCTATTTGTGGGTACTGCTGTTTTTTGATTTAGGGTGCCGAAAAATTTGGCACCAGGTAATTTGTTTTCTTTCCCAAGAACATATGGCATCCTTGATCCTAACAGTAGGTGACCATTAATTGCTCCGAAAATTGAAACTAAAATTCCAAAACTAATAATGATACTCCCAAAATTGCCGAACAACTGTTGCGACGTCAAAAGCGCCGTTGCTTGATTGCCCACAATCAGTTTCCAAGGAAGTATTTTGATGAAGCTCCAATTAAGCAAGGTATAAATGACAGTTACCCCAAATAATCCCCAAATGATTGCTTTAGCAAGTGTTTTGGCTGGATTTTTAATCTCACTAGCCAAATTACCAATGCTTAACCAACCGTCGTAAGCAAATAAAACTGCTAACAAAGCTTGGCCAAAGGCAACAGCACCACTTGCAGATGAAATTTGTGGTCGAGGAGCTGAAACTAAATGGTTTTGATTGCTAATGACGGCTAATACAATGATAGCTAGAATGGGAATTAATTTAATTATCAAAGCAATTTTTTGAACTTGTCCACTTAATTTAGAACCAAGCCAATTAATAGCAAGAATTATAAGCATGACAATCAGTGCAATTGCTGTAATTGAAAGGTGACTAAAGCCAGGAATTGCTTTAAGTTGAGTTGCAAAAACGATAGCTAAAGCGCCAATGTTAGCTGGATAATAGATAATAATTAATGACCAACCAAATAAAAAAGCAACTTTGGGACCATAAATTTTTTCGAGGTATTTAACCGGACCACCTTCTTCAGGGAAAATTGCAGCTAATTCGGCGATGCTTAAGCCCGCCATCAGCGTGATAAATCCAGCAAGTGGCCAAACAAGAATACTCAGCCAAGGGTTATGGGTAAGTGTAGAAGTATTAGCAATTTTAAAAAAAGCACCACCGCCAATCATTGTCCCCATGACGGTTGCCAAAGCTGCGAAGAAGTTTAATTGTCTTTTCATTGTTCAATACCTTATTAAATCAAAATTAAATTTATCATTGTAATTATAGGATAAGGTTTGCAAAATAAAAAGATTATTTGTAAAAGATAATTAATAAACTTAAAGGAAATAGAAAATATTTACTTCTTGCATACTTGAAGGCAATTACGTGTTATTATTTGGAGGAAATAATGTTGATGATCTTTCTTTTATATGTATAAAGGAGAAAAAATGAGTAAAGTTACAGTAGTCGGTAGCCTTAATTTTGATACTAATCTACGAGTAAAGCGGATGGCAAAACCTGGCGAAACAATCCATGCTAAAGATCACTATTCTGCTGCCGGTGGGAAGGGTGCTAATCAAGCAGTTGCAGCAGCTCGAGCTGGTTGTACTGTGAAATTTATTGGTGCTGTTGGTAATGATGCACCAGGTAAGGAATTGCTTGCCGCACTTAAACAGGAAAAGATTGATACAAGTGGAGTTATGATAGTTGACCAGGAATCAACGGGGCAAGCCTACATTACTGTTGATGATGCTGGGCAGAATTCAATTACAATATATTCTGGTGCCAATTATCGCTTTGACCAAAATTATGTTAGTCAGAATAGATCATTACTCACTGATAGCGATTTTGTTGTGGCTCAATTTGAGACGCCAATTGCGGCCACTATTACAGCTTTTGCAATAGCTCATCAAGCTGGGATTAAAACCATTTTAAATCCTGCTCCTGCAATGGAAGAAATCCCTTCAGAATTGCTTAAATTAACAGATATAATTATTCCTAATGAAACAGAAGCTGCTACAATTACTAATGTACAGGTTGTTGATGAAGCTAGTGCTAAAAAAGCCGCTGAAAAATTACATCAGCTAGGTGTGGCTACAGTCATTATCACTATTGGCTCCAAGGGAGCTTTTTATGATTTTCAGTCTAAGAGTGGGTTAGTTCCAGCATATAAAGTCAAGGCTGTCGATACCACTGCTGCGGGTGATACCTTTATTGGAGCACTGGCAAGTACTCTTAAACCCAATTTAGTTAACTTAAGTAATGCAATCAATTTTGCTAATAAAGCTTCGTCACTCACTGTTCAAAGATATGGTGCACAGCCTTCAATTCCTTATCTTAAAGAAATCGAAAAAAATTAAGTAAAGTTATTAAGCAAAGAAAAAGAGGTAGGTATTATGACAACAAAGATTGGAATTATTGGTGATGGTCATGTCGGCTGTACTGTAGCACATCAATTGATCATTTCAGAACTAGTTGATGATTTAGTAATGATTGATGTTAATGAAAAAAAGGTCAAAGCTGATGCAGTTGACTTTGAAGATGCTATGGCTAACTTGCCCAATCACGTAAATATTAAGGTTAATGATTACTCAGCTTTAAAAGATGCTCAAATTGTAATTAGCACCTTAGGCAGGATTTCGCTTGAAACTAAAGGCGATCGTTTTGAAGAACTAGAATTCAATAAAAAACAATTGAAGCCAATTACTGATGCAATCAAAAAGAGTGGCTTCAATGGAATTTTGTTAGTTATATCTAATCCAGTCGATGCAATTACTAATCTATATCAACAATTAACGGGATTACCTAAAGAACATGTGATTGGAACAGGTACTTTACTTGATACTGCACGTATGAAAAAAGTAGTAGCGCAAAAATTTGATGTTGATCCGCGTTCAGTAAGTGGTTTTGCTTTAGGTGAGCATGGCAATTCACAATTTACAGCTTGGTCGACTGTAAAAGTTTTGCAGCAACCAATTTCTGAATTTACACAAGATGGATCTTGGCGAGTAGAGGATCTTGATAATGAAATTAAAGAAGGGGGTTTTACGGTTTTTAACGGTAAGGGTTATACTAATTATGGTGTTTCAGCTGCGGCTGTTAGAATTGTTCGGACAATTTTAACTGATGCACGCACAGAATTACCAGTGTCGAGTTTTCAAGAAAAATATGACACTTATATGTCTTATCCAGCTGTTGTTGGGCGAGAAGGAATAGTTGCTAAAATTAACTTAAAACTAACAGCAGCAGAAGAGGAATTGCTACAAAAATCTGCTGAAACAATCAAAGAAAAATCGCAAGCATAATTTATAGTGAGCAAAAATATCTAATAGTTATGTGATCCTAAATCTAGGAATCATTGTTTTAAATTACTAAGCCTGTTATAATTATTAAGGCTTGAAATTTAACATTAAAAATGTTATTGTATTTAGCGTTAATCGATTAATCTATGGTTTGCAATAAAGCCATGGCAAAGGAGTAATAAACATGAAACAAGGCATTCATCCAGATTACCAAGAAGTTGTCTTTATGGACTCAGCAACAGGTGCTAAATTTGTTGCAGGTTCAACTGTAAAGTCAAAAGAAACAGTAGATTACGAAGGTAAGACTTATCCATTAATTCGGGTTGAAATCACTTCAGATTCTCATCCATTTTACACTGGCAAGCAAAAGTTTGCTCAGGCCGATGGTCGAATCGAAAAATTCAACAAGAAGTATGGTATGAAAGAGAAGTAGTATCTTTGATCTGGTGGAAGCAGTCCCATTGGGGCTGCTTTTTTATGTAAAGCCTATGGCTTATTTAAAATTGGATTAGGATGCTTTACCCAAATTTCTTTTTAGCTAGGAGAAAAATAGATGAAAATGCAACTGGCAGAAATTGCCAAGGCAATTAATTCAACTTGTGAGGGCAACGAGCAAACTGTTATTACTTCTGTTGTCTTTGATTCAAGAAAAATTACAGCTGGCGGCTTATTCGTCCCATTGAAAGGAGAAAGGGACGGACATGACTTCATTGATAACGCAATCAACAATGGGGCCAGTGCCACTTTATGGCAAAAGGGTCACCCCAATAAGCCTAATAATATTGCAATTCTAGAAGTTGAAGATCCTTTAACTAGTATGCAACAGCTAGCACAGTATTATCTTAATAAAGTTAATCCAACTGTAGTTGGAATAACTGGTTCTAATGGCAAAACTACTACCAAAGATATGACCTCAGCTGTTTTGGCTAAAAGGTTTAACGTTCATAAGACTGATGGGAACTTTAATAACGAAATTGGTGTGCCAATGACTATTTTGGAAATGAAACCTAATACAGAGATTCTGGTTTTGGAAATGGGAATGGATCATGCAGGGCAATTACATTTATTAAGTGAGCTTACTCATCCGGATGTTGCTGTAATTACAATGATTGGGGAAGCCCATATTGAATTTTTAGGCTCGCGGGCAGCAATTGCTGATGCGAAGATGGAAATTACTGATTTTTTGCGTGAAGACGGCGAACTTATCTATAACGGTGATGAACCGCTTTTGCAAGCGCGAGCTAAGAAAATTAACCAAGCAAAAGTTACCTTTGGCCTAGCAAAAAATGATACAGTTTATATGACAGGTTATCGAAGTTATAAGCGTCATGCTACATTTACGGTTAACAATTCTGATAATCAATTTACTATTCCCATGATTGGTAAACATAATGTTTCTAATGCACTATCGGCTTTGTGTGTAGGGCGTTATTTTGGTGAAAGTGATGAAGAAATTGCAGCTGCTTTGGCTAGCTTTACGCCTACTGCTAACCGAATGGAGTGGGAAAAAGGCGATGTAGGCGAAGACATTATGAGCGATGTCTATAATTCAAACCCGACAGCTGTACGTGCTGTTTTAACTAGTTTTGGTCAAATTGAAGTACCAAAAGATAGCAGACGGATTGCCGTTTTAGGCGATATGTTAGAATTGGGGCAACAGTCGGATAGTCTCCATGCTAAATTAGCGGATTGTCTTGACCCACAAGTAATAAATGAAGTATATTTATTTGGCTCAGAAATGAAGAATTTAGCAAATGTTCTCAAGGGAATATATTCCGATGAGCATTTGCATTATTATACAAAAGATCAGATGCAGCACATGATTGCTGATTTGAAAAATGATATTAAGCCGCATGATATAGTTGTTCTTAAGGGATCGCATGGCATGCATCTGGAAAAGGTACTAGAGCGGCTTAGATAGGAGAATTTAGTGAAATTTTCGGAATTAGGATTAAATGATGAGCTTTTAAAAGCTATTAAACGTTCAGGCTTTGAAGAAGCGACACCAATCCAGGAAGAGACAATTCCCCTTGCTTTAGCAGGCAAGGATGTAATTGGTCAAGCACAAACAGGAACAGGTAAGACTGCTGCTTTTGCTTTACCAATCTTACAAAATTTAGACAAAGATAAGAAGGTAATTCAAGCCTTAATTATTGAACCGACTCGCGAACTGGCAATTCAGACGCAAGAAGAGCTTTTTCGCTTAGGACGTGATGAACGTGCCCGTGTGCAGGTCGTATATGGTGGGGCGGACATTAGTAGACAGATTCGTTCACTTAAGAATCATGTACCAGCGATTTTAGTTGGTACCCCCGGAAGACTACTCGATCACTTAAAGCGTAAGACAATTAATTTAGCAGATGTTAACACTATTGTTTTAGATGAAGCTGACGAAATGCTTGATATGGGTTTTATTCAAGACATTGAAAGCATTTTAAGTTATGTTAAAAATCGCAAGCAGACTTTACTTTTCAGTGCAACTATGCCTAAGCCAATTATGAATATTAGTGAAAAGTTTATGGATAATCCAGAAATAGTCCGAATTAAGACTAAGGAACTAACTGCTGATTTGATTGATCAATATTATGTTAGAGCAAAAGACTCTGAAAAATTTGACATTATGTGTCGGTTAATTGATGTTGAAAGTCCTGATTTAGCAGTGGTTTTTGTGCGAACAAAGCGACGTGTTGATGAGGTTACACGAGGCTTGCAAGCCCGCGGCTATAATGCAGCTGGAATTCATGGCGATTTATCACAGGCACGAAGAATAAGTGTTTTAAAACGCTTTAGAGCTAGTAAACTTGATATTCTAGTTGCTACCGATGTTGCTGCGCGTGGGTTAGATATTTCAGGCGTAACGCACGTTTACAACTATGATATTCCGCAGGATCCAGATTCATACGTCCACCGTATTGGACGTACGGGTCGGGCTGGTCAAAATGGGAGCTCTATTACCTTTGTTACACCAAATGAATTGGGCTATATGAGAACAATTGAGCAATTAACCAAGAAGAAGATGACCCCGCTTGCTCCACCTTCAGATGATGAAGCTTTAAGAGGCCAGTTGAAACTTGCTAAGACTAAGGTTGAGGATTTGCTAAAGGAAGACTTGACTAAATATGCTGCTGATGCTGCTGAGTTATTAGAAAATTATTCGGCTATTGATTTAGCAAGTGCCTTACTTAAGAATTTATCAAAAGATTCTTCAAATGTTGAAGTCAAAATCAGTTCCCAAAAGCCATTGCCATATAAAGGTGGCGATGGGCGTCGCAGCGGAAACAGAAGTCGCGGTCGTGGTAATTACCGTGGTGGAAGCCGAGGTCATAGTAATTATCGTGGTGGTAATCGTGGCCATGGTAATTATCGCGGTGATCGTTCACATAAAGCAAATAGCAGTCATAGTTTTGTGATTAAAAGTAAAAAGGATTAATGATTTACAAAATAATGAGTTGGCCTGATGTACAACTCTTTTTTTGTATTATACTTTTTTATATGAGGTAAAAAAATGATTGTAGGCGTAGGTATTGATGCTATTGAAGTTGAACGTGTGGCAAAAATTGTGACCAAGGGCGATTCTTTTGCAAAAAAAGTTTTAACGCCTAAGGAATTTGCTCAATATCAAAAGATGGTTAATAAGCGAAAAGTAGAATATTTAGGTGGTCGTTTTTCAATAAAAGAATCTTTTTCTAAGGCCATGGGGACTGGACTTGGAAAAGAAATTGGATTACAAGATGTTGAAACGCTGTGGGATAAGGTAGGGCATCCGGTGACAACTTCACCAAAGTTTACTGGTAAAATTTGGTCGAGTATTACCCACGACAATCATGAAATAGTCACATTAGTTGTTTTGGAGAAATAAAATGATTCCAGGAATACATCGTCCGGCTGCTGTTTGTGTTGATTTGGCAGCTATTAGGCAAAATATAAAAGAAGAAATAAGACATTTAGAACCGGGGCAAAAATTGTTTGCGGTTGTTAAAGCTAATGCGTATGGACATGGGGCTGTACAAGTTGCTCAAGAGGCAGTAAAAGTTGGTGTGAGTGGTTTTTGCGTGGCTATTTTAGATGAGGCCTTAGAGTTACGTCAAGCAGGGATTGTTCAGCCAATTCTAGTCTTGGGTGTAACACCACCTAAATTTGTTTCGCTAGCTGCTGCTAATGATATTTCCCTAGCAGTTCCCAATTTAGCGTGGTTAGAAGATGCAGAAAAAATCTTAGTAGCAGAAAATGCAGATTTAGTTCTTAAAATACATTTGGCGATTGATTCTGGGATGGGGCGAATTGGTTTTAGTGAGGATGCTGAATTTCTCAACGCTAATAATTTTTTATTAAATAATCCTAATTTTTTTGTTGAAGGACTATTTACTCATTTTGCTTCAGCTGATAGTAGTGATGATACTTACTTTAAAAGTCAAGTTCAGCGCTTTAATCATTTAAAAAAATTGCTTAAAGTAAAGCCCAAATGGATTCACGTGGATAATACGGCAGCTAGTGTTTTTAATAAGGGTGTTCATAGCGATTTAGTGCGCTTTGGAATTGGAATTTATGGTTTGAATCCATCCTCAAATCCTACTAGTCCAGATTTGTCACTAACAATTAAATTAAAACCCGCCCTTTCATTTGAAAGTGAACTAGTGCAGGTGCACACCATTCATGCCAATCAGGGGGTAGGCTATGGTTCAACTTATGTTGCAACTAGTGATCAAATAATTGGCACGGTACCAGTAGGATATGCTGACGGTTTTATTCGTAAGTTTCAGGGCTTTAAAATAAAAGTAGGAAACGAATATTGCCCAATTGTGGGACGAATATGTATGGATCAATTAATGGTGCGATTGCCTCATGAAATGCCCGTGGGTACAGAAGTAGTGCTGATTTCTAATGACCCACTAGCTCCTAATAATATTAAGGCGGCAGCTGATTATGTTGATTCAATTCATTATGAAGTAGCTTGTTTATTAGATGATCGCTTACCGCGTAAATATTACGGGCAATTGAATTGCTAATCAAAAAAAGACATTGCAAAAGCAATGTCTTTTTTGTCAATGAAATTAATCATTAATTGGCTTATTGAGATAAACTCCTGGATTTTCATCGCTCATAATGGTCATGCCAGCTTGTAAATCTTCAATTTCTGCAACTACGTAACCCTTATGTTCTAATTTACCAACAATAGTTTTCAGTGTTTCTTCACTCACACCAGCTGGAAGAGTAAATAAGATTCGGCGAACGAAATTATGACTTTGCTGAGCAGTAGATGCATCTAAACTCATTGTTCCAGCGATATTAGAATATTTATTAATAATTTTTGCCATTTTTACTAAATTACCATTTGAATTATCGGTTAAAACGGTGAGGACATACGAACCGGTTTTAAGATTCCATGCATCAGATAACATGTCTAATAAGCGAGAGTGTGTTAAAATACCATAGAACTTACCGCTTTCATCTAGAACAGAGATGTAAGGTAGGTCTTTTATTGTGAAGAATACTTTAAAAAATGGTGAATTAACTTTAATTGTTTTAGTTGCGTTTTTAAGTAGATGTGTTACTGGTAAATCCATATCTTTTCCTTGAGATTTGTGGCGGTAAATATGCATCTTATAAATATTCCCACGAAAAATAGTTCCAGTATCATCTAAAATAGGTACACATCTGTAGCCCGAATCTTCTAAAGTTTCCAGGGCTTCAGCTAATGTAGCATGTTCGTTGACTGTTGTTAGATAATCTTTTTTGATAACTAAAGATTTAATAAGCATGAAACTGCCTCCATTGTAAAAATTGTTCTAGATAATTATAACATAAATAGTATATTAATTAGATAAGTATTAAAATTAAAATATTGGATAAATAGAGTTTAGCACGTACAGGATAATTAAAAAAGATTTTTACTTCACATGTACATGTAAATGTAAGTATGCTTATTAATTATCCTATGAGGTGGCTATACTATTCATTAAATACGATTAAAAGTAAGGGGAATTACTAATGAAATTAATTGTTGGTTTAGGAAATCCAGGTAAAAAATATGATGGTACCAAGCATAATACAGGCTTTATGGCGCTAGATTATTATTTAAAGCAAGGTTCCCTTCAGCTTGAGCGCGAAAAGTTTGAAGGCAGATATATTAAACAAGTTATTAAGGGTGAAGATGTTATTTTTCTTGAACCACAAACTTTTATGAATGAATCTGGCCGCTCAGTTGCCCAATTTGCCCACTTTTTTAAAATTAAGGCACAAGATGTTTTGATTATACAAGATGATATGGATCTACCATTAGGAAAAATTAGAATTCGGGCAACTGGTAAATCTGGTGGGCATAACGGAATTAAAAGTATCATTCGCGATCTTGGCACTAGTGATTTTAACCGGCTCAAAATCGGTATCAAACATCCAGCTAATGTTACTGAAGCTAGTGTTATTTCGTGGGTTTTATCCAAATTTAGTATGGAGCAACAAAAATTAATGGATAATGCTTTTGAAATTAGTAGTGATGTAATTACTGATTTTATTACTGGTAAGGGTTGCCAATTTTTGATGAATAAATATAATTGATATGCGTTTAACTAATTTAATTGAAAAAGATCAAGAATTAACTAATTTTATAGCTAAAACAGTTAATGTGAAAAATTCACTCATCACCGGTGCCAATGCTGGTGCTTTTAGTGTACTTTTATGTCAGCTAGTAAGTGAGCTTGACCGACCAATAATTTTAATTGAAGAGAATGAAAACAAGGTGCAAAAGCTCTATGGTGAATTAAAGCAGTTAATGCCAGATGGTAGAGTACAGCTTTTTCCATTGAATGCAACGATTGCTACCCAAGCAGCAGTTAGCTCACCGGATGAACTGAGTAGTCGAATACAAGCACTTAACTTTTTATTAACTGGTGAACAAGGAATTGTGCTAACTACCCCACAAGGGATGCAATACAAATTGTCTAATCCTAAAGAATATCAAGCTGTAAGGCAAGAATTTAGGGCTGAAGCTGAGTACGATTTAGCTGATTTAACAAGTTGGTTGGTTAGTTCAGGGTATCGACGGGAAAATTTAGTAGCTAAACCAGGAGAATTTGCTTTACGAGGTGACATTTTAGATATTTATCCTCTAGATCGTGAAAATCCAGTTAGAATCGAATTCTTTGGTGATCAAATTGATACTATGCGCGAATTAGATTTAGCTAGTCAGCGTAGTCAAAAAGAAATTAAGGCTTTAACAGTAGGACCAGCGCAGGATCATGTTTTTACTGCACATAACTTTAAAAGTGCAGTTAAGCAAATTGAAGTTGCAATGGCCGATGCTCCAGCACCGAAAGAAGAAGTGGAAAATCATTTTACTTCAATTTTAGCGAATTTGAATGATAATAATTTACCCCAGAACTATTCTTTTCTAATTGACTTCTTACTTTCTAATTCAAGTAGCATTTTAGATTATCTAACTAAAGATGGCTTAATTGTATTGGATGATTGGTCTTTAATTAATCAGTCAATTAAAACAGTAGATCAGCAAAATGCAGACTTTATTGCTGACGAATTGAAGACCGGTGCAATGTTGCCAGGGCAAGTAGTGCGCAGTGATTTTTATAAAAATTGGGCTATAGACGGGCACCATCATGTATATTTTTCCCCTTTTCAAAGGAGTATTGGTCGAGTTCGGTTAGGGCAACTCCTTGATTGGCAAACTAGACAGCCTCAAGAGTTCTTTAGTCAGATGCCGCTGTTGAAAACTGAAATTGAGTCTTATCAAAAAAAGAAACAAACGGTTATCTTGCAAGCAGATAATATTCAAAGAGCACAGCAAATTAAGCAGACTTTAGCTGAATTTGGTTTAAATGTTCCCATAGTTGAAGCTGATCAGTTAATTGAGCAACAAACGCAAATAATTGTTGGCTCATTTATGCGTGGCTTTTCTTTACCTAATAGTAAGTTAGTTTATTTAACTGAACAAGAATTATTTAATAAACCCACTCACCAACCCTCAAAAATTAAAACATTAGAAAATGCACAGCGTTTACGTAATTATACTGAGTTAAAACCAGGCAATTATGTTGTGCACGTCAATCACGGGATTGGCCGTTTTGAAGGAATTAAGACGCTAGAAAACCAAGGAATTAAGCGCGATTATATTACTATAACTTATCAACATGGTGATCAGTTATTTGTTCCAGCTGATCAATTAAAGTTGGTGCAAAAGTATGTTGCTTCAGAAGGAAAGCAGCCGCATATTAATAAATTAGGTGGCAGTGAATGGGCTAATACCAAGCGTAAAGTTCAGTCTAAAGTTGAAGATATTGCAGATGACCTGATTGAACTTTATGCAAAACGTGAAGCAGAAAAAGGTTTTGCTTTTGCTCCGGATGATGAATTACAACAGCAGTTTGAAGCTGCTTTTCCTTATGTTGAAACAGCTGACCAGTTACGCTCGACTAAAGAAATCAAGCATGATATGGAACAAGAGAAACCAATGGATCGTTTATTAGTTGGTGATGTAGGTTTTGGTAAAACTGAAGTGGCATTACGGGCTGCCTTTAAAGCGATTGAAAGTGGTAAGCAAGTGGCTTTTTTAGTGCCAACAACTATTCTGGCTCAACAACACTTTGAAACAATTCAAGATCGATTTAAAAACTTTCCAGTTAATTATGCAGTCTTATCAAGGTTTCAAACTGCAAGTGAAACCCAAAAAATTATTGCTGAACTTCAGGCGGGTAAGCTTGATTTAGTTGTAGGTACGCACCGACTTTTATCTAAAGATGTGCAGTTTAAAGACTTGGGACTGCTAATTGTTGATGAAGAACAACGATTTGGCGTTAAGCACAAAGAACGTCTAAAAGAACTAAAAGCTAATATTGATGTATTAACACTAACAGCTACGCCAATTCCAAGGACCCTACATATGTCAATGGTTGGTGTACGTGATCTTTCGGTGATGGAAACACCGCCTTCTAACCGTTTTCCAATTCAAACTTATGTCATGGAGGAATTGCCAAGCGTGGTCAAGGATGCCTGCTTGCGTGAAATGCAACGCGATGGGCAAGTCTTTTATTTACACAATCGAATTGGTGATATTGATGATGTGGTAGTCAGGTTACAAGAGCTATTGCCTACGGCTCGAATTGCTAGCGTACATGGTCGAATGAGCAAAAATCAGATGGAGGATATTTTATATCGCTTTTTAAATCGCGAATTTGATATTTTGGTCACAACTACAATTATTGAAACAGGTATTGATATGCCTAATGTAAATACGATGGTCATTGAAAATGCCGACCATTATGGTTTAAGTCAGCTTTATCAGTTACGCGGACGAATCGGGCGTAGTGCAAGGTTGGCTTATGCCTATTTCTTATATCAGCCTAATCGAGTGTTAACTGAAGTGGGTGAAAAGCGCTTAGAAGCGATTCGTGATTTTACTGAATTAGGTTCAGGCTTTAAAATAGCAATGCGTGATTTGTCAATTCGGGGTGCTGGCAATATGCTTGGAGCACAGCAACATGGCTTTATTGACAGCGTAGGGTATGATTTATATTCACAGATGCTCAGTGATGCAATTGATAACCGCAAGGGTAAGCATAAAGTCAAAAAGAGTAATGCGGAAATTGAGCTAGATTTTGAAGCTTATATTCCCGAAAGTTATATTAGTGACCAAGAAGAAAAAATTGAATTTTATAAAAAAATCAAGGCTGCTAATTTTGATGAAATTCAGGAAATCCAGGATGAATTAATTGATCGTTTTGGTGATTATCCTGAACCAGTTGAAAATCTTTTGGCAATTTCAAATTTAAAACTTGAAGCTGACTTAGCCCAAGTGTTGAGTATTATTAGAGTAAAGCAACAAATAAAAGTTGAATTTGATGTTTCAGCTAGTAAAGAATTGACTGGACCTAATATTTTTAAAGCTTTAGAACATGTTTCCTTAAAAGTCAAAATTAATTTAAATCCACAAAAGCACTTGGTTGTGCTGTTGACGCTTTTAGATAATATGTCTAAGAGACAGTTGATTAATGAACTAATTAAATTTATGAGTGCAGCAAGTGATATTATTCAAAGATAAGAATTGAGGCAGAACAATGAGAATTGATAAATTTTTGAAAGTTTCCCGTTTAGTTAAAAGACGGCCAATTGCTAAAGAAATGGCTGATCAAGGACGAATTAGGGTAAACTATAAAGTAGTGAAGTCAAGTTACGAGGTAAAACTTGGTGACCTGATTGAGGTTGGTTATGGTTCCAGAACAGTTAAAGCAAAAGTGTGTGCTATTCGAGAAACAACTAAAAAAGCTGAAGCAAGTGAACTTTATGAATTAGTTGATTAAGCAACTTAGATATATGACATTTATTTTAGTCATTGTTATAATTGAATTAGGATCAATTTAATTTATATAGGGGAAAGCCATGAAAGGACCACGTATTTACAATTCGCCAGGTGAAAAGGAGCAACTAGCTCTTCTAGTAAAAAAGCAGCGGCAGCGTGAAAAATATATAAAACATGTTCATCGAGTTCGGCGTAGGCTAATTGCTGGTGGTTTTGTGATTTTATTTGTGTTGTTGGGTATGCAAATAATGCATACGTATATGCAAACAAAGCAAATAAATGATCAAGTGCAGACCTCTAAGCAAACACTTAGCGAACTTAATGAGCAAAAACGTAGTTTATCGATTAAACGAGATAACTTGAAAGATTCAGATTATGTAGCTAAATTGGTTCGTTTTAAATTTTTATACTCTAAGCCAAATGAAACAATTTATAATTTACCTGAGGAAAAAAATAAGGATCAATGAAGTATCAAGTAGGACAGCGTATTACAGGTGTGATCAATAAAATTACAGATTTGGGTATATTTGTGACACTACCCAAAAACAAGTTTGGACTGATTCATCATAAAGATTTTGGGGCTAACTGGTTACACGAACGGCAAAATTATCACAGTGGTCAAGCTATAAGGGTGGTTGTTATCCACAATTATCGCGGGAAAATAAGTCTGTCAAAAATGCGGGTAAATGATTCACAGCTGATTGATCAGACCAATGATTTTTTGCAAACAAAAAAGGAAAATTTTTTATCTGTTTTGGCTGAGACCGTAAGTAATAGCCAGACAGAAATCAAAAAATTAGAACAAGAACTGGTTATCTATGCAAATTGAAAATTTTTTTAATCAAAGAAAAATTTCTTTATCTGCTAAAACTTTAGTTGTCGCCACAAGTGGTGGGCCAGATTCAATGGCATTACTGGATATGCTCTATAAATTAAGGGGTAAGTATAATTTTAGATTAGTTGCGGCACATCTAGACCACCAATTAAGACCTGATGCTCATCGTGAAATTGAGGTAATTAATAACTATTGCCAAAATAAAGAAATTGCAGTAGTAAATGAGTATTGGCCAGTTGAAATGCATCCGGAAAAAGGCATAGAGGCAGCTGCCCGTGCGTACCGCTATTCATTTTTGTTACGAACAGCTAGGGCTAGACATGCTGATTATTTGCTAACAGCGCATCATTTGGACGATTTAATAGAAAATATTTTGCTTAAATTTATTCGTTCAGGGAATCCAAGTGAAATGAATAATTTGCAGGCTATAAGTCATTTTCAAGAATTTCTGTTATTGAGGCCCTTGTTATCAATGGAAAAGGCGGCTTTATTCGCCTATGATAAGGCTAATCATATTCCTTTTGTGATTGATCAAACTAATGACCAGGATGATGTTTTACGGAATCGCTTACGTCATAATGTTGTTCCGCTTTTAAAAAAAGAGAATCCATTAATTGGACGTAATGCGTTGCGATTTAGTAACCAAATTAATTTATTGCTTTCATTAGTTGCCCATCGATTTGATCAATTAGTACAGCCAGAACCTTTTGTTGGGGTATCATATCGCTTACCGATAAGTACTTTATCCACTTTGTCTAGGGCAGAACAAATTTCTTATTGGCAATATTTTATTTGGCGCACTTGGCATAGACGTGTTAATGAAAACTTATCTGGCTTTAAACTTATTAGTTACCAAGGCTATTTTTATTTATGCAAAAACAAGCTACCAGTATTAGAAAAGAGCAAATCGATTAAGATCGATTATGAGTTTTCCTTTAATCAGCGCCGCTTCATAATTAGTAGAAGCAAACCGGAACATGGAACTTTAATTGATTGCTTTAAAGCGCCAGCTAAAGCTAAATTTAGTGTAGGACTTTTAGCTCAAGGTAAAAAATTGCCTTTAAAGAATGGCCATCATGTGCTAAGTAAAAAAAAGTTTGCGGAAAACAGTATCCCTAACTTATTACGGCCATATTGTTTAAGCGTATATGCAAATGGTGTTACTGTATACGTGGAACATACGTATCACAATCAGTTGGTTAGTGAAAATGAACAAAAATATTACATATATGCGATCAATTGATTATGCGATCAATTGATAAGAAATTTTAAAAAGATAGAGCATTAGTGAAATTTGTGATAAACTTTTATTCGTGTATCTATAGAAACTTTGCGGAGGTTTTTTATGAAGAATAACCGGAATCGGCTGTTTTCAAATGGTTTGTTCTATTTAGTTGTTTTCCTTTTGTTAGTAGCGGGAATCAACTGGGCACTTGGTGGATCTAATAGTTCTGGTGGTAGTGAAAATATTAGCTATTCAGAATTTGTAAAAGATTTAGATCAAGGTAAAGTTAAAAGTTTTAACGTTCAGCCTGCCAATGGTGTGTATACGATTTCAGGAAGCTATAAGGAAGCACAAAATAGTAAAGAAAAATCAAGTTTTGATTTTTTTAATGATAAATCTGTTGCAAAAGTAGATCACTTTTCTACAACTATGCTTCAGAATGATTCAAGTGTGTCTAAAATACAAGATTTAGCTCAACAAAATGGTACAAAAATGACCACTCAGGGTGAGTCACAATCTGGTAACTGGATTTCTACTATTGTAATGCTAGTGCCGACAATTCTCTTTATCGTTTTACTTTGGATGATGATTAGCCAAAGTGGCGGTGGTCGAGGTGGCAATGGCGGAATTATGAATTTCGGTCGCTCACATGTTAAACCAGAGGATCCAAAGAAAAATAAAATTCGTTTCTCTGACGTTGCAGGTGAAGAAGAAGAAAAGCAAGAGTTAGTTGAAGTAGTTGAATTTTTAAAAAATCCAGCTAAGTTCACTAAACTTGGAGCAAAAATCCCATCTGGAGTTTTATTAGAGGGTCCTCCAGGTACGGGTAAAACTTTGTTAGCCCGTGCTGTAGCGGGTGAAGCCAATGTGCCGTTCTTTTCAATTTCAGGTTCTGATTTTGTGGAAATGTTTGTTGGGGTTGGGGCCAGTCGTGTGCGTGATTTATTTACCAATGCGAAAAAGAATGCCCCAAGTATCATTTTTATTGATGAAATTGATGCGATTGGTCGTCGCCGTGGTAGTAATGCCAGTGGTGGTGGTAATGATGAACGCGAACAGACTTTAAACCAGTTGTTAGTGGAAATGGATGGTTTCGAAGGAAATGAAGGCGTAATTGTTATTGCTGCCACTAACCGGTCAGATGTTTTAGACCCAGCGTTATTGCGACCTGGTCGTTTTGACCGTAAGATTTTAGTGGGTTCACCAGATGTACGTGGACGTGAAGCAATTTTGCGGGTACATGCTAAAAACATGCCACTTGCAGATGATGTTGATTTAAAAGAAATCGCCCGGCAAACTCCAGGTTTTGTTGGTGCTGATTTAGCTAACCTATTAAATGAAGCTGCTTTATTAGCTGCTAGACGTAATGGATCAGAAATTACTGCTCTTGATTTAGATGAAGCTGAAGATCGTGTTATTGCTGGTCCAGCTAAGCGTAATAGTATGATTTCACAAAAAGAAAGACAACGAGTTGCCTTTCATGAAGCGGGGCACTCAATTTGTGGTTTGGTTTTAAGCGATTCACGTACTGTACGCAAGGTTACTATTGTTCCCCATGGTCGTACTGGTGGTTATAATTTAATGATGCCTAAAGATG
This sequence comes from Lactobacillus sp. ESL0230, assembly GCF_003692805.1. Taxonomy (NCBI): domain Bacteria; kingdom Bacillati; phylum Bacillota; class Bacilli; order Lactobacillales; family Lactobacillaceae; genus Lactobacillus; species Lactobacillus sp. ESL0230. Next base: position 80,735 of record NZ_REHI01000008.1, on the reverse strand, counting down.
ATCAATTCCTTCTGACTAAAAAGCAATTAATGGAACAAATTGTTGGTTTAATGGGTGGACGTGCCGGTGAAGAAGTTGTTGTAGGTGATCAATCAACTGGAGCATCGAATGACTTTGAACAAGCAACTGCAATTGCTCATAGTATGGTAGTTAATTATGGTATGACTGATTCTTTAGGAATGGTTGAATTAGAAAAAGAGGGTGAAACCAATCCATATGGCTTAAAGCCGTATAGTGAGGCTACTTCGGCTAAAATTGATGAAGCAGTCAGAGAAATACTTGATGAAGCTCATACTCAGGCGGTTGAGATTGTAAAGAATAATCGTGAAAAACACCGCATTATTGCTGAAGCATTACTTAAATATGAAACGTTAGATGAAAAGCAAATTATGTCACTCTATACCACTGGTAAGATGCCAGAAAAGACTGAGCAAGAATATCCTAGCGAATCTAAAGTTTTAACTTATGAGGAAGCTAAAGCTGCGGCTGAGAAGAAAGACAATCATAAGGAAATTATGGCTGATGGTAAGTCGGAAACTCCCGCACAAAAAAACCAAGAAGTAGAAGCAAGAAATCCTGAAAATCCGGTGAAAGCCAAATCTTCACTTGAGTCTAAGGAGTCTGATTCTAATAAGTCTGAGTCAGTTGCAAAAACTGATAAAAATGAAAATAAAAAGGCTTCGGATGATCATCCGCAAGACTAATTACAAATAGGGCCTAGTTAGGCTCTATTTTTTTAGGAGAATACAATGAGCGATTATTTAATTAAAGCAATTGACAAAACAAAAAATCTACGGTTATTAACCATTTCGGCTAAAAATTTAGTGCAAGAAGCACAGACTAGACATAATACTTGGTCAGCTGCTTCTGCTGTTTTAGGACGAACTTTACTTGCAGGTGAATTACTTGCAGGAGCTCAATTAACGGATCAGGAAGAACTAACAATTCGCTTACTTGGCAATGGTCCCGTTGGGCCTACAATTGTTACAGCTAAATCTGACTTAACTGTTAAGGGGTATGTAAAAAATCCGCATATCGCTTTGCCTGCTAAAGAGGGTGGGCATATTGATGTTAAAAAGGCAGTTGGTCAAGGATGGCTTGAAGTGACAAAGGACTTAGGGTTAAAAGAACCCTATACTGGGCAAGTTCCTATTGTATCTGGTGAAATTGCGGAAGATATTGCCTATTATTTAACCAAGTCAGAACAAATTCCTTCTGCAGTAGGGCTTTCAGTTTTTGTTAATCCTAATAATACAATTGGTGAAGCAAGTGGATTTATGCTTCAAGCATTGCCTGGGGCAAGTGATAGTCTGATTACAAAAACTATTGAGCGAATTGATCATTTACCAGCTTTGTCAACCGCTTTTTTGGCTGGAATGACACCAGAGGAATTGGCAGAATCAATTTTAGGGAATGATTGTAAAATATTGACTAGGGAAAATGTTACTTATAAATGTGACTGCTCAAAGGAAAAATATCGTCAGATTCTGGCAACATTAAAAGCAAGTCAAATTGAAACGATGATTAAAGAAGACCATGGTGCTGAATTAACGTGCAATTTTTGCGGCAATAAATATCAATTTACTGAAAAAGAATTAAGGGATATTATTCAATAAATAAAAGCACAATATTTTAAAGTATAGTTGCATGGTAATAAAAATAGAGATGCGATATCGTATGGTTTTTATTATAATAAAAGAGTTAATCTAAATAAGAAAGCGAGGATCAGCCCAATGCTAAATGTTTATATTGTACGGCATGGCCAAACTGATACTAATAAAACTTTTGCCATTAATGGTGCCGGTACTAATTTACCTCTGAATGAAACAGGAATTAAACAAGTTACAGCTTTAGGAGATAGTTTTGATATAGAAAAAATTGACTACGTCTATGCTAGCCCTTTAATTCGTGCAAAGCAGACAGCTGAAATTTTAGATCGTGGCAAGCACGATATTATTTACGATGACCGCTTAAAAGAGATTGACTACGGCAATTGGGATGGGAAACCAGCTCAAGAACTACTTGCCAAGTACCCCGAAGCATTTGACGAGTTAGGCTATTTTACAGAAAATTATACTAATTTCTGTTCGGGTGAAAGCTATCAGCATTTAAATGAGCGCTTGATGGAATTTTGGCAAGATCTTGTACACAGGCATGTCAATGAAACAGTACTTTTGGTATTTCATGGCACAGCTTCAAGGGCATTAGTTCAAAACATATTGCATACGCCTAACATTGCAATAATTGGTGAAGCTAAAAATGCAAGTGTTACCAGAATTTCTGTTGCTGATCATAGTAAGCAGCCCTTTTTACGTTATTATAATCGGGTGGCACCAAGTGATTTCTTCTCTGATTAATTGGTAAAAAAGCCCTTCTATAGTATTTTTTAATTAATGCTACAATGAAATTTTCTTTAGGGGTTTGTTTTTGTTATGATATTAGAGTATTTGAAAGGATGATTGTGTGGACAATAGCTGGAAAATTGGTGATTTAACCATTCCCAACCGCGTGGTAGTCGCTCCAATGGCAGGAGTTTCTAATTCTGCCTTCAGAATGATTTGTAAAGAATTTGGGGCAGGACTAGTTGTATGTGAAATGATTTCTGATCACGGTATAATTTATCGTAATAAAAAGACGATGTCGATGATAAAAGTTGATCCGCGTGAACATCCGATGAGTATTCAGATTTTTGGCGGTACTGAAGCAACACTCCTGGAAGCGGCGCAGTATATTGACCAACACACTGCTGCTGACATTATTGATATTAATATGGGGTGTCCGGTACCTAAGGTAACTAAAACTGATGCTGGATCAAAATGGTTGCTTGATGCCAATAAAATTTATCAAATGGTGCATAAAGTTGTGCAAAATGTTTCTAAACCAGTTTCAATTAAAATGAGAATTGGTTGGGATCGGAAGCATATTTTTGCGGTTGAAAATGCTTTAGCTGCCCAAGAAGCTGGTGCCAGTATGATTGCGATGCATGGTCGGACCCGCAAGCAGATGTATGCAGGTGAAGCAGACTGGGAGACTTTGCATGATGTAGCTCAGGTACTAGATGTACCCTTTGTAGCTAATGGTGACATTACTACACCTGAGTTAGCTCAAAAAGCCCTGAATGAAATTGGTTGTACTGCGGTCATGGTCGGACGAGCAGCACTTGGTAATCCTTGGATTCTAAAAGATATGGTGCATTACTTAGAAACGGGTGAAAAACTACCCGAACAGACAGTAGGAGAGCGTGTTGAGACAGCTAAGCATCAGCTTAAGGGGTTAGTCGAACTAAAGGGAGAAAAAATTGCAGTTCCAGAATTTAGACAGCAAGCTGCCTATTATCTAAAAGGAGTTCCCCGTTCAGCCCGAACTCGTGCTAAAATAAATGAAGTTTGGACTGCCCAAGAAGTCTATGATTTGCTTGATAATTTTGTGACAGAATATGAAAAATGGCATGCGCAAAAAGCGGTCAAAAATGAAATTAAGCTATAAATATAATGGAGGAAAAGTAATTGGCTAAAAATGAAATGAATGATCAGTTAATTGTTCGTCGCCAAAAAATGGAAGAGCTACGTGATAATGGGATTGAACCATTTGGTATGAGAAAATTTGCTCGAGCAGATTTAGCCCGAACTTTGAATGAAAAGTATGCTAATACTGACAAAGATGAATTAAATGCTGAATTGCCAAAGACTAAAATTGCAGGTCGTATGTTGGCTAAAAGAGGAAAAGGTAAAGTTGGTTTTGCAGATTTGTACGATCGAACTGGTAAAATTCAAATTTATGTACGTAAAGATGCAGTTGGTGAAGAAAATTATCAAATATTTAAAAAGTCAGATATTGGTGATTTCTTAGGCATTGACGGTGAAGTTATGAAGACTGACACCGGTGAATTAACAATCCGTGCCACGCATATTACCTTCTTATCTAAGGCACTAAGACCATTACCAGATAAATATCATGGCTTAAAAGACGTTGAACAAATTTATCGTCAGCGTTATCTTGATCTTATTTCTAATCGTGCAAGTTATGAACGTTTTGTTAACCGGACTAAGATTATTCAAGCAATTCGCGATTTCTTAAACCAAAAAGAATTTTTAGAAGTTGAAACGCCAGTTTTACATAATATTCCTGGCGGTGCTGAAGCGCGTCCATTTATTTCACATCACAATGCATTAGATATTGATTTATATATGAGAATCGCGCTTGAATTACCACTTAAACGTTTAATTGTTGGTGATATGGAGCGAGTTTATGAAATTGGCCGTGTATTTAGAAATGAAGGTTTAGATACCCATCATAATCCAGAATTTACTGAACTGGAAACGTACGCCGCATATTGGGATTTTCATGATGTGATGGATGAAGCAGAAGGAATTATTCGTGCGGCTGCTAATGTGGTTACAGATGACGGTAAGGTTACTTATCAGGGAACTGAGATTGACTTAGGTAAGCCATTCCGTCGGGTTCACATGGTTGATTTAATTAAAGAAAAAACTGGAGTTGACTTCTGGCAAAAGATGAGCATTGAAGATGCTATTCAAATAGCTAATGAGCATAACATTCAGGTTGAAAGTTTTTGGAAAGTTGGTCACATTATTAATGCCTTCTTTGAAAAATACTGTGAAGAAACAATTGTTGATCCAACTTTTGTTTATGGTCATCCAGTTGAAATATCGCCACTTGCCAAGAAGAATGCCGATGATCCTCGTTTTACTGATCGTTTTGAAATTTACATTATGGGTGAAGAATATGGTAATGCCTTTTCAGAATTAAATGATCCTGATGATCAAAGAGAAAGATTTGAAGCCCAAATGGCTGAGCGAGAAGCCGGTAATGATGAAGCTGATATGATTGATGAGGACTACTTGCGAGCTATGGAATATGGTATGCCACCAACTGGTGGTCTAGGTATCGGGATTGACCGCTTAGTAATGCTTTTAACTGATGCTCCAGCAATTAGGGATGTACTACTCTTCCCAACAATGCGTCCAGAGCATATTGAAAGCGTCGAAGCAGAAGTTAAGGCTGATTTAGCTAAAAAAGGCTGACGAAAATCAAATCTCATATTTATGTTTTTAAACATAGATATGAGATTTTTTTATAAAATATAATTACAATAATTTTATAAGGTGTTTAAATAGCAAAACAGTGCATAACAAATGCAAAAAAAGGCCAAAGAGGATTGATTTGATAGATGATCCGTTTGAGAGTAATTTCTTTAAATATTTTGTAGTTTAACTTTAACGATTATGTCTTAAAGAAATTAATTGCTACAAGCCATGATTCAAGTCCAGTCGTTAATCAACAGCTTTCTTTATTTGGTGATGATGAAGAAGAAAAGATTACGGGAAAAAGTATATAAGATAGAATCAACTCATGTAGATGATTTCGTTTTTCCATCATATTTTTATGCTTAAAATTAATTGAAGCCTATCAGATTAGTACTTAAAAGGATTAATTTGATAGGCTTTTTACTCGTTTTTAAACAAAAAATTATTTTAAATAGGCACACAAAGTGATTTTAGTAGTTGAAATTAAGATTTTGAGAGTGCCAAAAAGGCTTAATGGTGGGCTTTATGTTCACTTTTTGTGAAATAAAAAGTAATTTTTAAAAATAGGCTATCTAAAATGTTCACATTAAGAATAATATGAGTATAATATTAATCATTGATGAAATGAGTGAGGAAAAATGATCAGACTAGATAATGTTTCATTCGATTATGTAACATTTGAAAAAAATCCTGGGTTAATGGGTTCAGTGCACGACTTTTTTAAACGCAAGAATCAAAAAAAGCGGGCAATTGATACATTAAATTTAAACATTCCTGATGGTGAATTAATAGGATTGATTGGACCTAACGGGGCAGGGAAAACTACTTTTGCAAAATTATTAACGGGGATAATAGAACCAACTGAAGGCGATATTAGGGTTGATAATATGAATCCAGCTTTGCACCGGAGATCATTTTATCAAAATATTGGTGTAATGTTTGGCCAAAAGACCCAGCTTTCTTGGAACTTGCCACCTATAGATACTTTTAATATGCTCAGTGCGATTTATCAATTAAATGATGAAGATTATGAAAAAAGATTAAATTATTTAATAAAAGTGTTGAATTTAAAAGATATCATTAAAATCCCTGTTCGAAAATTATCTTTAGGTCAGCGGGTAAAATGTGAGTTGCTATGTACACTTATTCATTCACCTAAATACTTATTTTTAGATGAACCTACTTTAGGCTTGGATATAGGGACTCAAAAAAATATATATGATTTTTTACTTGAAGAAAATAGGGTAAATCAAACTACGATTATATTTACGTCACATAATTTACGTGATATTGAAGCGATTTCTAAGCGATTACTTATTTTAGCTCAAGGACACATTATTTTTGATGGATCTTTAAATTCGTTACCAGTGGATATAAACGATCATCAAAAATTTAAAGTTAAATTCTTGGATCCAAATAACAATATGGTTTCTAAAGAAAAAGTACTATCAATTTCAGAATTACAGAATGAAATTGATAGTGTAGGAGAGCAAAACATAATATCTATTAATCGACAAGGAATGACAATCGAAGATTTGGTTTTATCAATATATAAAGAATGGGATAAAGCTAATGAAAAAAATTGAAAAATATATGCCTGTTTTATATTTAGGGATGAAGGATAATTTGGTCTTTCGCTCTAATATCATCCTTACAATAATATTACAGGTAGCTAACTTGGCAGTATCCTTATGGATATGGAATTTATTACTACCACATTCTGATTTTATAAACATGGCCAGATATTTGATTCTTACTAATACAACTGCCTTGATATTTACAACTACTCCACTTTATTATTTAGCGGGTTTAATCAGTTCTAGAAGATTATCAATGTATATAACTAAACCTATATCACTTTTTTGGTATATTTTTTTGTATAGCTTTGGCAGGCAATTTTATATACTAATATTCTATTTGGTCTTACTAGTAATACTCTCTAACAATTTTCTTATAGTTGTTTTTTTGTTTTTCTATTTTATAGTTGCAAATTTTATGTTTTTTAACTTGATGTTGTTACTTGGAGAATTAAGTTTTTGGATTATTAATATGTGGCCCTTACGTAACGGCATAAACGCAATTTACTTACTTCTGGGTGGATTGTACTTTCCCTTAAATATGCTGGATAAAAGAATTTATAGTTGGCTGCAATATAATCCCTTTTCTTTGGTTACTGATGTACCTGCAAGGTTGATAATTAGTGGGGGCAATAATAATGCGATTATTAAATATTTTTTTGTAGTTTTTTTATGGCTAGTTGGTTTTAATTTCCTTAGAAAATATATTTTTAAAATAGGAATTAAAAAGTATGAAGGTGTAGGTGCATGATAAGAATTGGTAAAACAATCTGGAAAAAAAGTATTGAAGAATTCTTGATTTATAGAACAGCAAGTATTATAACTTTTGTTTTAGCCTTGATATTTTTGATTATTGAATTAGTAACAGGAAATATTTATTATGCTGATAATCGGAGTATTCCCGGTTGGACTGAAAATCAATATTTTATTTTAATAACTTTTGTTAACTCTTCTACATATGTCTATAATATATTTTTTATATTAGGACATGAAGAACTAAATGATGATATCTTAGAAGGTAATTTAGATTATATTCTAATCAGACCTAGTTCTTCGTATTGGCTATCTGCAATTAGAGGTATAGATATTCCAAGTATTCTTAATTTTATAATTACGTATATTTTGCTAATCATTTTTCTAAATAAAGAAGTAATAACACAATTTCAATTTATAGTTGTTAATATTTTAATAATTACAACTGCTTTGATGATTTTTGTCTTGAATCAAATATGTTTAACTTTTTTATTTTGGTTTAACGGATTAGTAGGATTAGGTGGAGTTGTTGAAGATTTATTCAATTTTGCATCACGGCCTACAAAAATATTTCCTAAAATAATACAAAATATTTTTGTATTCGTGATACCTATATTATTAGCAACGAATATCACTAATGAATTTTTGAAATATGGAATACAGTCATATTTTATTTATTATTTGATTTTATTGGTCCTTTTTTATGTAATTTCTAGATTTTTATGGAGATTAGGAATAAAAAAGTATGTTTCGGCTAATTAAATTTTAAAGTAAGTGAGTGACATGGGACGTACAAGATTACAGCATACTAAGCTAGATGTAACCCCATCGTTTATTTTTAATAAAGATGAATTGGCTTTCTTTAATCATGTAGAAGAAAAGCTAACTTATATTCGTAAGTCATGTAAGTCAGGTAATCCTGAATTAGGTGAAAATGTTAGAGTTTAAATAAAGAGCCTGTAGTCAAGCACTTGTGTTCTATGATTGTTCAAAAGCTAGGCAAAACTGGATATGGTATTAATACACCTTATTAGGGATGCTAATTTCAACGCTTTAAGTAAAAATCCTATTAAATAAAGTAAAAAATTTATTACTTAACTTTAGTTGTCATACATTACGGCATATATTTACTACTAGATTGATTGAATTTGGAATAAATATAAAAGTTATTCAAGAAGCTTTAGGACATTTGGACATTCAAACAAATTTAGGTATATATGTTGATGTAACTAAGGATCTGAAACCAGAACAGCTCATACAGTTTGAAGATTAATGAGCAGGCTAAAAACTCTTCTTAATAATGTTTCCAGAGCATCTTGAAGATATTTAACGTTAAGTTGAAGAAAACTTAGCTAAAATAAGCCTATCAAAAAACAGATATGACATTGTCATACCTGTTTTTTTGATAGGTCAAGGTTTATTTATAAGCATCATAATATTTTTTAATTAAATTAGCAATTGGCACTTGTAATTCAGGCCTTTTTTCTAGGAGAAAATACCGACTTTGAAGCATTGCTAACCAAGTACTCAATTGATGCCAGCCGAGTAAATTGTCATTGGCTAATTTTTGGTAGCGTTCAGTATTAAATTCATTAATGAATTCAATAAAAGTAGAAGTAGAAAATTTTTGAGTCTTAAGCCCTTGAAAAAAAGCATAAGCCAAGCGTTTCTCTTCATCATCAACAAAGGTAGTTTGCATATTGTTAAAAATTGTTCGGATTAAATTTAAAAGATCTATTTGGTCTTGAATGATAAATTTGGGATGTTGCAATGTTGCAGCTAAAAAGTCACTACCATGTGCGATACTATGCGCCCAACCTTTATTTTTGACAAAGCTGCGATAATCCTTTTCTAATTCTAAATATGTAATACTTCAGTTGAACATTGTTTGCCGTTCATCGTTGGTTAAAACCGTCTGGTTGCTATCCATTGCCAAAATTAGTGCTCCCAATAGGGCAGTGAATGTGCGCAAAAAAACAGCATCATTCTCAGGTTCAGTAATTTGATGAAACAAGGTCTTTTTATTAATAAAAAAATCGATAATTATTCTAAGTTGCTCTTTGTTAAAGGAATTTTCCTGAAAACCACGTGCTAAAAGACTGTAACTAAGGTTATCGCGAAGATGTGGATCAATACTACCAAGATTATTTAAGAGTATATATACATGTTGATCAGTAAAGGATAGTTGATTTTTTGGTAAGTGCAATAAATTTTCTAGTTCATTTTGCATGGCTTTTCCCCCTTTTTTAATTATTACTTGGTAAAAAGTATACCTAATTTTTACTAATATATAATAATCTTTTGTTTTATAAAGTAATTAGCTAGTTAGATTTTTTAAAAAAGGGTTGCAAAACTATATATGTCTGCTATAATAATAGATGTCTTGCGGAAGTAGTTCAGTGGTAGAACATCACCTTGCCATGGTGGGGGTCGCGGGTTCGAATCCCGTCTTCCGCTCTATAATAAAGACTCACCACTTTAGGTGAGTTTTTTTATTAAACGGGAAATAGCTCAGTTTGGTAGAGCGCTACGTTCGGGACGTAGAGGTCGCAGGTTCGAATCCTGTTTTCCCGATAATGAAGATTTGTCTTAGTTTCAATTGGCTTCAAATGTTGATTCTAAGGCATTTTTATTTTTTTCTGATTTTTTTGAAATTACCTGAAATTAGGCTAAAAGACTTCATATTTTATAAAGATACAAAATTACCTAAAATAGGCCGCTATCATGTATCTGTTTTTTTAGTTATTAACAGGTTGATTATTAGTTTGTATTGTTTAAATTTTTATTTAAATAAGGGTTAATTTAACAGTGGAACCAGACTAAGCTTATTTATCTTCTGGAATAATTTCTAAAGTTATATGAGCTCAATTTTGTTTGTTTAACAGAAACTGAAATAAATTAGTGAGGCTGCTTTCTTGCCACTAGAACAAACACGGGAAAAGACTTATAAAGGAATAGTTAGCGATTTGCTTAAGATTACGGTAAGACACATGGTAAACATAATGAAAGAGATAGGAAAGTTAGCATCACAGTACAGTCTTTGCTATAATAATTGCGATGTTTAACGTGAACTAATATATTCTTGAAACAAAAAAATTTACAATTCAGCAAAAGAGTATATAGTGAATACACGTCATTTATAAAGGTGGTGCTATGATGAAAAAAACTTATACTAACAGTGCAAATCAAGTTTTAGAAATTGCACGTGAACAAGCACAAAATTTTCACCATCGCTTAATTGGTACTGAACATGTGCTATTGGCGATGGTAATTGAGTCTGATGGTGAAGCTGGCAAGGACTTAAGATCTTGGGGAATAACTTCAACAGCAGTTCGTGAAGAAATCGAACGCTATACTGGTTATGGTTCAGCTGGTAAAGCTACTTATATGGAAATGTCGCCTAGATTAACTATGGTTTTAGCCTATGCCGCTACGTTAGCAGGACGTGAAGGGGCTACTAAAATTAAAACTAGCCATATTCTTTTAGCACTTGTCTTTAATGAACAAGTTTTAGCGTCAGTAATTTTACGCAATCTAAATGTAGATATTGATGGCTTAAAAAATGATATTTTACATAGTTTAGGGGAAGACGACCAACTGCTTGATTTGAATGAAAATGATGACAAGGGCTGGTCAAATTATGGTAATGTAGAGGCTAATGATAAAACTAACAGTACTACTCCAACCTTAGATCAAGTATCAGTAAATCTAAATGAGCGCGCAAAAAATGGTCAAATTGATCCAGTTATTGGGCGTGATCGGGAAGTTGCTCGCGTAATCGAAATCTTGTCCCGGCGTAATAAAAATAATCCAGTCTTGATTGGTGAACCAGGAGTGGGGAAAACGGCTGTGGCAGAAGCAATCGCAACTGCAATTGTAAGTAAGCAAGTACCGCATGACTTATTGGATAAACAAGTGATTTCTTTAGATTTGGGTGGCTTAGTTGCTGGAACGAAGTATCGGGGTGAATTTGAAGACCGCCTCAAAAGAATTATTAAGGAAATTACTAATGATGGTACAATCATTCTTTTTGTGGATGAAATGCATACCTTAATTGGTGCAGGTGGTGCTGAAGGTTCAATTGATGCTGCTAATATTTTAAAGCCATCGTTGGCCCGCGGTGATTTACAAATGATTGGTGCTACAACTTTTGACGAATATCAAAAATACGTTGAAAAAGATCAAGCATTAGCTCGGCGCTTTCAGATTGTACGTTTAACTGAACCATCACGCCAAGAAACTTTCGCTATTTTATCCGGGTTAAAACCTAAATATGAAAAATTTCATCATGTTAAAATTGATAAGGCAGCGTTAGAAAATGCAATTGACTTGTCTAGTCGATACATTTCTAATCGTTATCTGCCTGATAAAGCAATTGATCTAATTGATGAAGCTAGTGCATCTGTTAAAATCAAAGCTGGTACAGGTACAAATAATCAATTAGTTCAAATTAGTGATCAACTTAAAAAAGTAATTGAACAAAAGAATCAGGCTGCAGTTAATCAAAACTTTGTGAAGGCAGCGCAATTACAAGAACGACAAAATAGTCTGCAAGTAAGGCAAGATCAAATTTATAGTCGTATGAAAAAATCAGAGAAAAATGGGGCAATTGTTCATCCCGAAGATATTGCCAAGGTGGTATCTAATTGGACAGGTGTTCCAGTAACACAAATGAGTCGAAATGAAACCAAACAATTAGCTAATCTTGAAAATAATTTACACCAACGAATTATTGGTCAAGATAAGGCTGTTTCGGCAATTAGTAAGGCAGTTCGTCGTAGCCGTAGTGGTATTAAAGATGAGAATCGTCCAATTGGTTCATTTCTTTTCTTAGGGCCAACTGGTGTAGGCAAAACCGAACTTGCTAAAGCTATTGCTGCTACCGTTTTTGGCTCAGAAAACAATTTAATCCGAATCGATATGTCAGAATATATGGATCAAATTGCTAGTAGCAAATTGATTGGTTCAGCTCCTGGGTATGTCGGTTATGATGAAGGTGGGCAGTTGTCTGAACAAGTTCGGCGTCATCCTTATTCTGTAGTTTTATTAGATGAAGTTGAAAAGGCGCACCCTGATGTATTTAATTTGCTATTGCAAGTCCTTGATGATGGCTTTTTAACCGATTCAAAGGGACGTAAAGTTGATTTTAAAAATACCATTATTATTATGACCTCCAATCTGGGTTCACGCTCAATCTTTGAAACCAAGGCTGTTGGTTTTAGTGCTGATAATTCTAACCAGGTAAAATTACGTCAAGATCGGGTAAAAGAAGCACTAAAACAATTTTTTAGACCAGAATTTTTGAATCGAATTGATGAAAGTATTATCTTTGACGAACTTGATCAAAAACAATTAAGGCAAGTGGTAACTTTACTTACGCGTAAATTAATTGAACGTTTGAATAAACAGGGGATTCAACTTAAAATATCGCCTGCGGCTCTTGATAAAATTGCTCAAGATGGTTATGATCCAGAAATGGGTGCTAGACCATTGCGGCGAGCAATTCAAAAAGATATTGAAGATCAAGTTGCTTCAATGCTAATTGAGGGAGACTTGCAAAGTGGTGATACTTTGAAAATAGGATGTAATAGGAAAAAATTGAAGTTTGATTTAATTAGGACAACAAAAGATAATTTGGCCAATGTTAAGTAATAACATTGACATCTAATTATTTGTTCGCTATACTTAATCGTGATTAAAAAGCTGATTTTCAGAATTTTGCTGATATATTGTCCAGCAAAATAATAAGGACAAAAATGACAGTAGTCGTTTTTGTCTTTTTTATGCTTAAAATTCTAGCTTTTTGAAATTGTAATCAAAATGTAATACTAGCTTTCTCTGACAGAAAGGATGTTTTCTCCTTGTTAAATGGACACGTAGTGAATTTTGGTAAACATCGAACAAGACGTAGTTTTTCACGCATTAAAGAAGTGCTAAAATTACCTAACTTGACTGATGTCCAAACTGAATCATATAAATGGTTTTTGGATGAAGGTATTAAAGAAGTTTTTGACGACATTATGCCAATTAGTGACTTTTCAGGCAAGCTTTCTTTGGAATATTTGGGTTATAAACTCCAGAATCCAAAGTATACTGTTGATGAAGCACGAGATCATGATGCGACTTACGCTGCACCAATGCATGTTACCTTAAAGTTAACTAATCAAAAAACTGGTGAAATTAAGACTCAAGATGTATTTTTTGGCGATCTGCCATTAATGACAGAATCTGGCTCTTTTATTATTAATGGAGCTGAGCGGGTTATTGTTGCCCAATTAGTTAGATCACCTAGTGTTTATTATTCTGGTGATTATGATAAAAATGGGCGTCAGATTTTTGGCACGACAGTTATTCCTAATCGTGGTGCCTGGCTTGAGTATGAAACTGATGCCAAGAATGTATCATATGTTCGTGTTGATCGGACACGTAAGTTGCCATTGACGGTAATTATTAGGGCTTTAGGTATTGGTTCAGATGATGAAATCATTGATCTTTTTGGTCAAAGTGATACTTTACAGTTTACTTTAGAAAAAGATGTACACAAGAATCCAGCTGATTCGCGGGTTGCAGAAGCCTTGAAAGATGTTTATGAACGCTTACGTCCTGGTGAACCTAAAACAACTGATTCTTCACGCTCCTTGCTATATGCGCGCTTTTTTGATCCACGCCGATACGATTTAGCAGCCGTTGGTCGCTATAAGGTTAATAAAAAATTATCTTTGAAGAGTCGGTTATATGGGCAAACTTTAGCTGAAACTTTAGCTGATCCTGATACGGGCGAAATTGTTGCTAAAAAAGGTACCATAGTTACCCACGAAGTAATGGATACTTTAGAAAATTATCTTGATCGTGATGATTTCAAGATGGTTACTTATCAACCTTCAAAAGAAGGTGTTTTACCAGATCCGATTACTGTTCAAGAAGTAAAAGTATACTCAAAAGTTAATCCTGAACGAATAGTTAAAATCATTTCTAATGGTCATATTGACAAAGATGTTAAATATTTAACTCCTGCAGATGTATTGGCATCAATTAATTATTTCTTTTTGTTACAAGATGAAATCGGTAATATTGATGATATTGATCACTTGGGCAACCGGCGAATTCGCCGGGTTGGTGAGTTATTACAAAATCAATTTAGAATAGGTTTAGCCCGAATGGAACGTGTTGTGCGTGAAAGAATGTCAATTCAAGATCCGTCAACCGTAACACCACAACAGTTAATCAATATACGGCCAATTGTAGCTAGTTTGAAAGAATTTTTTGGTTCATCGCAATTATCACAATTTATGGATCAGCACAATCCATTGGGTGAATTAACTCATAAGCGGCGCATGTCTGCTTTAGGACCTGGTGGACTGACTCGTGATCGTGCTGGATATGAAGTTCGTGATGTGCACTATACGCAATATGGTCGTTTATGTCCAATTGAAACCCCAGAAGGTCCTAATATTGGATTGATTAACTCCTTAGCAAGTTATGCTGTTATTAACAAATATGGGTTCATTGAAACACCTTACCGGCGTGTTTCTTGGAAGACCCATAAAGTTACGGATAAAATTGATTATTTAACTGCTGATGTTGAAGATAATTACATTATAGCTGGTGCTAATACTCACTTAAATCCAGACGGTTCGTTTAAAGACGATCTGATTTTGGCTCGTCATAAGGAAGATAATGTTGAAGTTAGTCCAGATAAAATTGATTATATGGATGTTATTCCAAAGCAAGTCGTTTCTGTGGCATCAGCATGTATTCCATTTTTAGAAAATGATGACTCTAACCGTGCTTTGATGGGTGCTAACCAGCAGCGCCAAGCTGCACCACTGATTAATCCGCATAGTTCTTTAGTTGGAACTGGTATGGAATATCGTGCTGCGCATGATTCTGGTGCTGCTATTGTAGCCAAAGCAGCTGGAACAGTTGAATATGTTGATGCTAACACAATTAAAATAAGACGTAATGATAATACTTTAGATAAATATACGCTTGAAAAATATCGTCGTTCGAATAATTCTAAGTCCTATAATCAAACACCGAATGTTAATTTAGGTGACAAGGTTGAAGAAGGGGAAGTAATTGTAAATGGTCCAACTATGGATCATGGTGAGCTAGCTTTAGGTCAAAACCCAGTGATTGCTTTCATGACTTGGAATATGTATAACTATGAAGACGCAATTATGCTTTCAGAACGTTTAGTTAAAGAAGATGTCTATACTTCAATTAGTATAGAAGATTATGAATCTGAAGCTCGGGATACTAAACTAGGACCTGAGGAAATTACGCGAGAATTGCCTAATGTTGGTGAAGATGCCCTTAAAGATCTTGATAAACAAGGTATTGTTCGGATTGGCGCTGAAGTTCATGATGGTGATATCTTGGTAGGTAAGGTAACGCCTAAGGGTGTGACTGAATTATCCGCTGAAGAAAGATTACTTCATGCAATCTTTGGAGAAAAGGCGCGTGAAGTTCGCGATACTTCTTTGCGTGTGCCACATGGTGGCGGCGGAATTGTGCGTGATGTTAAAGTTTATACACGAGAAAATGGTGATGAGCTTTCGCCAGGCGTAAATACTTTAGTTCGCGTTTATATTGCGCAGAAGAGAAAAATCCAAGTTGGGGACAAAATGTCTGGTCGTCATGGCAATAAAGGTACGGTTGCCGCTGTTGTTCCAGAGGAAGATATGCCATACTTGCCAGACGGTACACCAGTAGATATATGTTTGAATCCAATGGGTGTTCCTTCACGTATGAATATCGGTCAGCTATTAGAGCTACACTTAGGTTGGGCAGCTAATAAGTTAGGTATACATGTTGCTACGCCTGTATTTGATGGTGCAAGTGAAGACGATGTTTGGGATACTGTGCATGAAGCTGGTATTGATAAAGACGGTAAGACTGTTCTTTATGATGGGCGCACAGGTGAGCCATTCCACAACCGTGTATCTGTGGGTATTATGCACTACTTGAAATTAACGCACATGGTTGATGATAAAATTCACGCTCGTTCAATTGGACCATACTCTTTAGTTACTCAACAGCCACTTGGTGGTAAAGCACAGTTTGGTGGACAGCGTTTTGGTGAAATGGAAGTTTGGGCACTTGAAGCCTATGGTGCGGCATACACACTTCAAGAAATTTTGACTTATAAGTCAGATGACGTTGTGGGGCGTGTTAAAGCCTATGAAGCGATAGTTAAGGGTGAAAGAATTCCTAAGCCAGGTGTTCCTGAATCTTTCCGTGTTCTTGTCAAAGAGCTGCAATCATTAGGATTGGACATCCGTGTGCTTGATATGGATCATAATGAAATTGAATTGCGCGACATGGATGATGATTCAAGTGAGCATTTAAATATTGATACTTTATCCAAGATGGCAGAAGAACAGCAAAAGAAAAAACTAGCTGAGGAAGCGGTGAAGTCTGGAGCAGAAACAACTGAAATACCAACTAAGAGTGAAACTCTGGTTGATGAGTCCGATGATGATCACAAGATTTCTAAATAGTAGGAGGTCAAACTTTTGATTGACGTTAATAAATTTGAAAGTATGCAGATTGGTCTTGCATCCCCGAATAAAATTCGGAGTTGGTCATACGGCGAAGTTAAAAAACCCGAAACGATTAATTATCGTACTTTAAAACCCGAAAAAGATGGTTTATTTGATGAAAGAATTTTCGGGCCAACTAAAGATTGGGCTTGTGCATGTGGTAAGTACAAAGGCGTAAGATATCGTGGTATCGTTTGTGATCGCTGTGGGGTTGAGGTTACTTCATCTAAAGTAAGAAGAGAACGGATGGGTCATATTGAATTGGCTGCTCCAGTTACTCATATTTGGTACTTTAAGGGAATACCATCAAGAATGGGATTAATTCTTGATATGTCACCAAGGTTATTAGAAGAAGTAATTTATTTTGCTGCTTATATTGTAATTGATCCGGGTGATACCGACCTTGAATTCAAACAATTGCTAACAGAAGTTGAATATCGAGAACAAAAAGCTAAATATGGTAGTCGATTTGAAGCTAAGATGGGGGCAGAAGCAATTCGTGATCTGCTACGTAAAGTTGATTTGGCCAAAGAAGTTACTGATTTAAAGAAAGAATTGGCGACTGCTACTGGTCAAAAACGTGTTCGTGCAATTAGAAGACTAGATATTTTAGATGCTTTTAAAGATTCTGGTAATAAACCAGAATGGATGGTTATTGATGCCGTACCAGTTATTCCACCGGACTTGCGTCCAATGGTTCAACTAGAAGGTGGTCGCTTTGCTACTTCTGACTTAAACGATCTTTATCGTCGAGTAATTAATCGGAATAACCGGTTAAAGAGATTACTTGACCTTAATGCTCCTAACATTATCGTACAAAATGAAAAGCGGATGTTGCAAGAAGCTGTTGATGCTTTGATTGATAATGGTCGTCGTGGTCGCTCAGTTGTCGGTCCAGGCAATCGACCATTGAAGTCTTTATCACACATGCTGAAAGGTAAACAAGGACGTTTTCGTCAAAACTTACTTGGTAAACGTGTTGATTATTCTGGTCGTTCAGTTATCGATGTTTCACCAAAATTGAAATTTTATCAGTGTGGTGTTCCACGGCCAATGGCACTTGAATTATTTAAGCCATTTGTGATGCACGAACTAGTTAAACGCAAGATTGCATCCAATATTAAGAGTGCAAAACGCAAAATTGATCGTGAAGATGATGAGGTTTGGGATGTACTTGAAGATGTAATCAAGGAAAGAACAGTTCTACTGAACCGTGCTCCTACCTTGCACCGTTTAAGTATTCAGGCATTTGAACCTGTATTAGTGCCAGGTAAATCTATTCGCTTACATCCATTAACTTGTGAAGCTTATAATGCTGACTTTGATGGTGACCAGATGGCTATTCATGTTCCACTATCTGATGAAGCAGTTGCGGAATCAAGATTATTAATGCTAGCAGCGCATCATATCTTGGCACCTAAAGATGGTAAACCGATTGTTACACCTTCGCAGGATATAGTTTTAGGTAACTATTGGTTAACACAAGCTGAAAAAGGTCGTGAAGGCGAGGGAATGATTTTCAATTCCCCAGATGAAGCAACTATTGCTTACAATAATGGTGATATTCATTACCATACAATTATTGGTATGGCTGCTGATTCAATGCCGGAAAAAGCATGGCCGAAGGGCTGTGAACACGGTATTTTTATTACGACATATGGTCGGGTAATTTTTAACCAAATTTTTCCAAAGGATTACTTCTATATCAATGAACCAACTGAAGAGAATTTAAATAATCCTTTAGCAGAAAAGTATTTCTTACATTCAGGCGAAGACATCAATCAAAAAATCGATGATATTGCTGATGAATTAATTTCTACACCATTTAAGAAGTCATTTTTATCAGATTCGATTGCAACAATTTACAAGTATTATCGGGTTCAAAGAACTTCAGAGTATCTTGATGACTTAAAGACTCTTGGTTATACAAGTTCAACCACTTCTGGTATTACTATTGGAATGACTGATGTTCCGGAAATTGATGATAAAGATGAAAAGGTAGCCAAAGCGCACAAGCAAGTTGATGTTGTTTCTAAGCAATTTAGACGTGGGCTAATTACGGAACAAGAACGACATGATCGTGTGATTAGTATCTGGAATGAATGTAAAGATCAAGTTCAAAATGAAATTGCCCAAATATATGATCCACGTAACCCAATTACAATTATGGCTGACTCAGGTGCTCGTGGTAATATTTCTAACTTTACACAGCTTGCTGGAATGCGGGGGTTAATGGCCACACCTAACGGTGGACTATTTGAAATTCCAGTTACTTCAAACTTTAAAGAAGGGCTATCTGTACTAGAACTGTTCATGTCAACTCACGGTGCACGTAAAGGAATGACCGATACAGCGTTGAAGACGGCTCAGTCAGGTTATTTGACTAGACGTTTAGTAGATGTTGCGCAAGATGTGATTATTCGTGAAGAAGATTGTGGTACTGATCGTGGAATTGATGTTCATGCTATTATGGAAGGCGATGAATTAATAGAACCACTCTATGATCGTTTACTTGGTCGATTCACTGCCGAAACGGTTAAAGATCCACAAACTGGTGAAGCAATTGTAGGGCCAAATGTAATGATGGATGAAAATCTGGCGCACCAAATTTGTGCTGCAGGAGTTACTAATGTTAAAATTCGTTCAATTTTAACTTGTGATACATCACATGGTGTTTGCCGCAGATGCTATGGTATGAATTTGGCAACTGGTGAAGCGGTTGAAGTTGGTGAAGCGGTTGGTACTGTTGCGGCGCAATCAATTGGTGAACCGGGTACTCAGCTAACTCTACGTACTTTCCACAATGGTGGTGTTGCTGGTGCCGAAGATATTACACAGGGTCTTCCTCGTGTGCAAGAATTGTTTGAAGCGCGTAATCCTAAAGGTCGGGCTGTTATTTCTGAAGTTGATGGAATAATTGATTCAATTCAAGAAAATCCAGCAGAACACACTCGTGAAATCACAGTTAAAGGTAAAATTGATACCAGAAGTTACAGCGTACCATACACAGCATCTGTTGCAGTTGCTGAAGGTGATGAAGTGAAACGAGGAGCTAAGCTGACCCTTGGTTCAATTGATCCGAAAGAATTAATCCAAGTTACAGATACTTTAACAACTGAAGAATATATTTTAGTTGAAGTTCAAAAAGCTTATAGAATGCAGGGGGTTGATATTTCTGATAAGCACGTTGAAGTTTTAACTAGACAAATGCTTCAAAAAGTTAGGGTTCTTGATCCTGGTGAAACTAACTTGTTACCAGGTGAAATTATGGATATTGGCCAATTTAAGGAACGTAACACGTCAGTAATTATTTCTGGTGGCATCCCTGCAACCGCTCAAAGTGTGATTTTGGGAATTACTAAGGCAGCATTAGAAACTAATAGTTTCTTGTCAGCTGCATCATTCCAAGAAACCACTCGTGTTCTTACCGATGCTTCAATCAGGGGTAAAAATGACCCACTTCTTGGTTTGAAAGAGAACGTTATTATTGGTAAAATTATACCTGCTGGTACTGGTCTCCCAGTTTATCGTAATATGGAACCTGAAGCAGATGTAGCTAAGCCAAAGTCTGTTTATTCAATTGCTGATATTGAAAAACAAATGAAGGAAGCTGACAAGCTAAAGGATCCACAATAATAAATTTTAAAAGAGCTTAATTTCTTATTATAAGAAATTAAGCTCTTTTTAGTTAAGAATCAACTGTATAACTAAACCTAAAAAAAGATAGGGAATAAAAGGTATAGCTTGTTTTTTTGAAAAATTTTTCTTTTCAAGGATGAATTGTGAAAGTAAAAAAATAGAGCCGAATAAAAAAACTTGATTAGCAAAATGCGCATTAAAATATAGTATTAAAATTAAATAGATAATTAAATCGCCGCTACCAAGTTTTTTCTGAAAAATATAGATAACAAGTAAAATTAAAATTGGGAATGCCTCGATATAATCTAATAATTCAGCTTTAAATAAATTGTTAATATGATAGCTTATAGAAAAAAGGGCTGGTAAAAGCATGACGAGGTGAAACTCAGAATGTGTCGCATCATAAATCGCAACAAGCAATAAGCTAAAAATTAAAATAGCTGTTAGCTGTCCTTCAACTTTACTAAAGTCAATCTGAATATAGGCAAAACCACCAATAACTTCGATTAAAAAAAGATGGGCAGAAATTTGTCCATGACAATAACGACATCTGCCACGTAAAAAAATGTAAGAAATAATAGGAAGTTCATCTAGTAAGCTTAATTCACTGTGGCAAATGGTGCAGTGTGATCTAGTGAAGATAAAGTCACTTTGGTTATAATGCTCACAAATTACAGCTGCATGAGAAGCTAAGCAACTTCCAATTATAAAATTGGTTAATAAATAAATCATTTTATAAATTCACCTCAATTAATAATACGTAAAAATAAGTGAAATTTCTTAATAGAATGGATTGATTTTTAATTAGAAGCGTGTAAAATAATCTGTGTGCATTTTGAAGTAATGTTCAGGATAAAAAAGAAACTCCTGGATGTGTGAACAAAATAAACGATTTATAGGAGGAAAAAGTTAATGCCAACCATTAATCAATTGGTAAGAAAAGGTCGTCGGACTAAGACGACTAAGTCAAAGTCCCCAGCTTTAAGCTACGGCTATAACAGTATGAAAAAAGAATTAGTGTCTAACCCAGCACCACAAATGCGTGGAGTTGCTACTCGTGTGGGTACTATGACGCCAAAGAAACCAAACTCAGCTTTACGAAAGTATGCTCGTGTACGTCTTTCTAACTTAATTGAAGTAACTGCTTATATTCCTGGTGAAGGTCACAACTTACAAGAGCACTCGGTTGTTTTAATTCGTGGTGGTCGTGTAAAGGACCTTCCTGGTGTGCGTTACCATATTATTCGTGGTGCTCTTGATACTGCTGGTGTTGATGGCAGAAAACAAGGTCGCTCTAAGTATGGTGCCAAGAAAGATTAAGGAGGAGTTAAATAATGCCTAGAAAAGGACATGTAGCTAAAAGAGATATCTTAGCAGATCCAGTATACAACTCAAAGCTTGTTACCAAGTTAATTAATCACTTGATGATTGATGGTAAAAGAGCTAAGGCATCTGCAATCCTTTATGACGCTTTTAATATTGTTAAAGAAAAGACTGACAAAGAGCCACTTGATGTTTTTGAAGAAGCAATGAATAACATTATGCCAGTTTTGGAAGTTAGAGCTCGTCGTATTGGTGGATCAAATTATCAAATTCCAGTTGAAGTTCGTCCAGAAAGAAGAACAACTTTAGGCTTAAGATGGTTGGTTTCATATGCCCGTTTGCGTAATGAGCACACAATGGATGAGCGTTTAGCTAATGAAATTATTGATGCTTCAAATAACACTGGTTCAGCAGTTAAGAAGCGTGAAGATGTTCATCGCATGGCAGAAGCTAACCGTGCCTTTGCTCATTATCGTTTCTAATTTTTTAAGGAGAGAGAATTTATGGCTAATAAACGTGAATTTCCATTAGAAAAAACACGTAATATTGGTATTATGGCCCACATTGATGCGGGTAAAACCACCACTACCGAGCGTATACTTTACTACACTGGTAAAATCCATAAAATTGGTGAAACACATGAAGGTGATTCCCAAATGGACTGGATGGAAGAAGAAAAAGAACGTGGTATTACCATTACGTCCGCGGCCACAACTGCTCAATGGAATGACTACAGAATTAACATTATTGATACCCCAGGACACGTTGACTTTACAATTGAAGTTGAGCGTTCCCTTAGGGTTCTTGATGGTGCGGTAACTGTTCTTGATGCTCAAGCTGGTGTTGAGCCACAAACTGAAAATGTTTGGCGCCAAGCT
The DNA here is from genome assembly GCF_003692805.1 of Lactobacillus sp. ESL0230. NCBI lineage: Bacteria > Bacillati > Bacillota > Bacilli > Lactobacillales > Lactobacillaceae > Lactobacillus > Lactobacillus sp. ESL0230. The sequence goes on along the minus strand of NZ_REHI01000008.1, from coordinate 57,972 downwards.
GAAACTTACGGTGTTCCTCGAATTGTTTTCATTAACAAGATGGACAAGATTGGTGCGGACTTTGATAAGTCTGTAAAATCTTTACATGAACGTTTAAACGCCAATGCTTTAGCTGTGCAGATGCCGATTGGTTCTGCTGAAACATTTGAAGGCGTCATTGATTTAATCGACATGGTAGCTGATGTTTATGATGAAGACAAGCTTGGGGCTAAATGGGAAACAATTCCAGTTCCAGATGAATACAAAGAAGAAGCAGAAAAGCGTCGTGCTGAATTAATTGAACAAGTAGCTGATGTTGATGACGACATCATGGATAAATACCTTAATGGTGAAGAAATTTCCATTGAAGAATTAAAAGCTGCTATTCGTAAGGCAACGCTAGATTTGAAAGCTTTCCCAGTATTTGCCGGTTCAGCATTTAAGAACAAGGGTGTACAAATGATGCTTGATGGTGTTGTTGATTACTTGCCATCACCACTAGATGTAAAACCTTATGTTGCTCATGATCCTAAATCTGGTGAAGAAGTTGAATTAATTGCTGGTGACGACAAGCCGTTTTCAGCATTAGCTTTCAAGATTGCAACTGATCCATTCGTTGGTCGTTTAACTTATATTCGTGTCTATACTGGTTCACTTGAATCTGGATCTTATGTTTTAAATGCTTCTAAGAACGGTCGTGAGCGTGTTGGTCGTTTATTACAAATGCATGCTAATTCAAGAAGTGAAATTTCTGAAGTCTTCTCTGGAGATATTGCGGGAGCAATTGGCTTAAAGAATACCACTACTGGTGACTCTTTGACTGATCCAGATCACCCATTGATTTTGGAAAGCCTAGAAGTTCCAGATCCAGTTATTCAAGTTTCAATCGAACCAGAATCAAAAGCAGACCGTGATAAGCTTGACGTTGCTTTGCAGAAGTTAACTGAAGAGGATCCAACCTTTAGAGCAGAAACTAATGCAGAAACTGGACAAACTTTAATTTCTGGGATGGGTGAATTGCACCTTCAAATTATGGTAGAACGAATGAAACGTGAATTTCACGTTGAAGCCAAAATTGGTGAACCACAAGTTGCTTATCGCGAAACCTTTACTAAGGAAGCACAAGCACAGGGTAAATTTGTTCGTCAATCTGGTGGTAAAGGTCAATATGGTGACGTTTGGATTGAATTCACACCAAATGAAAGAGGTAAAGGATATGAGTTTGAAGATGCCATTGTCGGTGGTGTTGTTCCTCGTGAATTTATCCCTTCAGTTGATGCCGGGTTACAAGAATCAATGAAGAATGGTATTTTAGCAGGATATCCATTAATTGATGTCAAGGCTAAACTTTATGATGGTAGTTACCATGAAGTTGACTCTTCAGAAGCAGCCTTCAAAGTTGCCGCTTCAATTGCTTTGAAGAATGCAGCTCCTAAGGCTGGTGCGGTAATTCTTGAGCCAATTATGAAAGTTCAAGTGATTACACCCGAAGAATACTTAGGAGATGTAATGGGTTCGATTACTGCTCGTCGTGGTACAATGGACAATATGGTAGACCGCTCGGGTGCTAAAGTATTGAATTCAATGGTTCCACTTGCTGAAATGTTTGGCTACGCAACTACTTTGCGGTCATCAACTCAAGGTCGTGGTACTTTCACAATGGTCTTTGATCACTATGCAGCTACTCCTAAGTCAATCCAGGAAGAAATTATTAAAAATCGTGGCGGTAACGCTGAATAGTAATTTTGTCCTAATGTAAAGATCGAGTTGTTGATAAATTTAATAATTCTTTATTTTAATTAGGCTTAAAAGCATCAAACTACATGAGTAGTTTGATGCTTTTACTTTGAGCCCAATAAAATTCAATCAGTTTAAAAATTAATTTTTACTTTTATTAATGGATTTTTATATATAATAGCTATTTTTTATCAAACAAATTTCGTCTAAATTAATGCTTTAATTTAAATAAAAATAACCCTAACCCTTGATATTTAAGCGTAAAGTAGGTACAATAGTCTTTGTGCATTTAGGGCTTATTCTGCTCTAAAGCACATCTTTGTTGTAGAGCGTTGATGCAAAAGGTTGCGGCACACCAGGATGCATTGCCACAGAAGTGTGCTGGGAATTTTTGCGGAAGCTAGTCATCTTTTAAAGAGGACGTTAAGGAGGTAATTTAATGGCAAGTCAATCAATTCGTATTCGACTAAAGTCATACGAACATGGTATTCTCGATGAATCAGCTGCTAAAATCGTAGCTACTGCAAAGAGGACTGGCGCTGAAATTTCAGGTCCAGTTCCTTTGCCAACAGAAAGGGTTTTATTCACAGTTTTACGTTCACCACATAAGAACAAGGATTCTCGTGAACAGTTTGAAATGCGGACACATAAACGTTTAATTGATATTTTAAATCCAACACCTAAAACTGTTGATTCTTTAATGAAGCTTGATTTACCAAGCGGTGTTGACATCGAAATCAAACTATAAATTTTAAAAAGAAAGAGGTGTAAACATGACCAAAGGAATCTTAGGAAGAAAAGTCGGTATGACTCAAATATTCACTAAAGATGGTATCCTTGTTCCTGTAACTGTTGTTGAAGCAACACCTAATGTTGTTATGCAAGTTAAGACTGTTGAATCAGACGGTTACGAAGCAGTTCAATTGGGCTATCAAGATAAACGTGAAGTTTTGAGCAACAAACCAGAAAAAGGTCATGCTGCAAAAGCAAAGACGTCGCCTAAGCGCTTCATTCGTGAAATCCGCGGAGTAGAGCTTAAGGACTACGAAGTCGGCTCAGAAGTTACTGTGGACACATTTAAGGAAGGCGACGTTGTTGACGTTACCGGAATTACAAGAGGTCATGGATACCAAGGTAACATTAAACGTTGGGGTCAATCACGTGGACCTGAAACTCATGGTTCAAGATACCATCGAATTCCTGGTTCAATGGGTTCCATCATTAACCGTGTACCTAAAGGCAAGCGCTTGCCAGGTCACATGGGTGTGAAAAAAGTTACCATTGAAAACCTAGTAATTGAAAAAGTTGTGGCAGATAAGAATGTTTTATTAATTAAAGGCAACGTGCCTGGTGCTAAAAATTCATTAATTACTGTCAAATCTGCTGTTAAAAATAACGATTAGGAAGGAGGACTAGAATGGCTAATTTAAAAGTTATCGATCAAAAAGGTAAAGATGCTGGTGAAGTTTCTTTAAAAGATGAAGTTTTTGGTATTGAACCAAATGAGAGCGTAGTTTTTGATGCAATCATCAGACAAAGAGCTGGCAAGCGTCAAGGCACTTCAAAAGTGAAGAATAGATCTGCTGTTCGTGGTGGTGGTAAGAAGCCATGGAAGCAAAAGGGTACCGGGCGTGCTCGTCAAGGTTCTATTAGATCACCTCAATGGCGTGGTGGTGGTGTAGTCTTTGGACCTACTCCACGTTCTTATGCATATTCAATGCCAAGAAAGCAACGTCGTTTGGCTATTAAGTCAGTTCTTTCTCAAAAATTAATTGATAATAATTTGATTGTTTTAGATCAGTTGACTATGTCAGCACCTAAGACAAAAGAATTCAAAGCAATACTGGACAGCTTAAATGTTGCAGGCAAAGTGTTGGTTGTTTCAGAAGATAGAAACGTGCAACTTTCAGCTAAGAATTTGCCAAACGTTAAGGTAATCACTATTAATGGTGTTAATGTTGAAGATGTTGTCAATTATGACAAATTAATCTTGACTAAGGATGCTATTGAGAAGATTGAAAAGAATGTTGAGGGGGCTGCAAAAGAATGAGTGCACACGATATCATTTTAAGACCTGTCATTACTGAAAAGTCTACGAATTTAATGGATGATAAGAAGTACACTTTCAATGTGCTTTTAACTGCAACCAAGACTCAAGTTCGTAACGCTGTTGAAGAAATTTTTGATGTTAAAGTTAAAAAAGTTAACATTATGAATGTTCGTGGTAAGGATAAGCGAGTTGGGCGCTATACTGGTAAAACTGCTCGCACACGTAAAGCAATTGTTACTTTAACTAACGATTCAAACGACATCAAAATTTTTAAAGACGAAAATACAGAAGAGAATAAGTAATAGGAGGTCAGTCAATTGGCTATTAAGATTTATAAGCCAACCACAAATGGTCGCCGTAATATGACTTCTTCCGACTTCGCTGAGATTACTACAAGCAAGCCAGAGCGTACTTTGCTTGAGTCACAATCACATACTGCGGGTCGTAACTCATATGGTCATATTACTAGTAGACACCGTGGCGGTGGACATAAACAAAAGTATCGTATCATTGATTTCAAACGTAACAAGGACAACACAAAAGCCGTTGTTAAAACTATTGAATATGATCCAAATAGAACTGCTAATATCGCACTTCTTCACTATACTGATGGTATTAAAACTTACATTTTAGCACCTAAAGGATTAAAAGTTGGTGATATAGTTGAATCAGGTTCTAATGCAGACATTAAGCCAGGTAACGCATTACCATTAAAAGATATCCCTACTGGTACTTCAATTCATAACATTGAGTTGAGACCTGGTAGAGGTGGTCAATTAGTAAGAAGTGCGGGTACTAGTGCTCAAGTTTTGGGTAGTGACGGCAAGTATACGTTAGTTAGATTACAAAGTGGCGAAGTTCGTAAAATTTTGTCAGCTTGTCGTGCAACTATTGGTGTTGTTGGCAATGAACAACATTCATTAATTCAAATAGGTAAAGCTGGTCGTAGCCGTTGGCTAGGCAGACGTCCACAATCCCGTGGTTCTGTAATGAACCCTAACGATCACCCACATGGTGGTGGTGAAGGTAAGGCTCCAGTCGGACGTCCACAACCTATGACTCCTTGGGGTAAGAAAGCTCGTGGTATTAAGACTAGAAATAGTAAGAGAGCCAGCGAGAAGTTAATTATTCGTCACCGTAAAGGTAGCAAGTAATAGAAGGAGGGTTAATTAATGAGCCGTAGTATTAAAAAAGGGCCTTTTGCAGATGCATCATTGTTAAAGAAAGTTGATGCACAAGCTGATTCAGAAAAAAAACAGGTTATTAAGACTTGGTCACGTCGTTCAACTATTTTCCCTTCCTTTGTTGGGTTGACTATAGCTGTTTACGATGGTAGAAAACATGTTCCAGTTTATATTACTGAAGACATGGTTGGCCACAAATTAGGTGAATTTGTTCCAACGAGAACTTTCCATGGACACAAAGCATCTGACGACAAGGCTACAAGATAAAGAAAGGAGAAACACTTAAATGGCAGAACAAATTAGTTCAGCTAGGGCTGAAGCAAGAACTGTTCGGATTACTGCAAGAAAAGCACGTTTAGTCGTTGATTTGATTCGCGGTAAAGATGTTGCTGAAGCATTGGCAATCTTGCAATTTACGCCTAGAGCTGCTTCCCCAATCGTTGAAAAAGTTTTACGTTCAGCAATTGCAAACGCAGAACACAATTACGATCTCGAAAGTGCAAATTTATATGTATCAGAAGCATACGTCAATGAAGGAGCAACTTTAAAGAGATTTAGACCACGTGCCAAAGGTATGGCTTCTCCTATTAACAAGAGAACTAGTCATGTAGTTGTAGTAGTTTCAGAAAAGAACGATTAAGGGAGGTATATTAATGGGTCAAAAGATTAACCCAAATGGTTTTCGTCTCGGCGTAATTCGTGATTGGGAATCTAAATGGTATGCTGACAGAGGATACAAGGAAACCTTAAATGAAGACCTGCGCATCAGACAATTCATTTCTAAGAAATTAAAAGATGCCTCTGTTTCTACTATTGAAATTGAACGTGCAGCAAATAGAATCAATGTATCGATTAATACTGCTAAGCCAGGAATGGTAATCGGTAAAGGTGGTTCTGAAGTTGAAGCTTTAAGAAAAGAGTTAAATGCTTTAACTAAGAAGCAAGTTCAAGTAAATATTGTTGAGATTAAGAAGCCAGATTTAGATGCTAAATTAGTAGCTGAAAGTATCGCTAGTCAATTAGAAGCACGTATTGCATTTAGACGTGCAATGCGCCAAGCTACTCAAAGATCTATGCGTGCAGGAGCCAAAGGAATCAGAGTTCAAACTTCTGGTCGTTTAAATGGTGCTGACATGGCAAGAAGAGAGTGGCATACTGAAGGTCGTGTTCCATTACAGACATTGAGAGCTGACATTGACTATGCTTGGGTAAACGCATTTACCACTTATGGTGAAATTGGTGTTCAAGTATGGATTAACCGTGGTGAAATCTTACCTTCAAAGAGTAAGACACCTCGAAAAGCTGTGAAAGGAGGAAACAAATAATGCCTCTAGTACCAAAGCGAGTAAAACACCGTCGTGAATTCCGTGGAAAAATGCGCGGTGCTGCTAAAGGTGGAAAAACCATTGCTTTTGGTGAGTATGGTTTGGAAGCCCTTGAATCACATTGGATTACTAATCAACAAATCGAAGCTGCTCGTGTTGCGATGACTCGTTACATGAAGCGTGGTGGTAAAGTTTGGATTAGAATTTTCCCTCAAAAGTCATACACTGCTAAAGGTGTTGGTGTACGTATGGGTTCTGGTAAAGGTGCACCAGCCGGTTGGGTAGCTGTTGTTAAGAGAGAAAAAATAATGTTTGAAATTGGTGGTGTTAGTGAAGCAACCGCTCGTGAAGCTTTAAGACTTGCAGCAACTAAATTACCAATTAAGTGTAAATTTGTGACTAAAAGTTCGGAAGTAGGTGGCAATTCTAATGAAGGCTAAGGATATTAGAGCACTAACCAATGATCAGATGTTAGATAAGGAAAAGCAATATAAAGAAGAACTTTTTAATTTGCGTTTTCAACAAGCAACGGGTCAATTAGAAAATACCGCTCGCCTAAGTAAAGTCCGCAAAAATATCGCTAGAATTAAAACAATTCTTAGCGAAGAAGCATTAAAAAACGATTAGTGGAAGGGAGTTATTAACTTGAGCGAATCAATCGAAAGAAATCGTCGTCACGTATATCAAGGTCGAGTAATTTCTGATAAGAATGATAAAACTATTACTGTAGTAGTTGATACTTACAAGAATCACCCTGTATACAAAAAGCGTACAAGATATTCAAAGAAATATTACGCACAAGATGAAAATAATGAAGCTAAAGTTGGCGATACTGTTCGTATCATGGAAACTCGTCCATTATCTCGTACAAAACGCTTTCGTTTAGTTGAAATTGTTAAGAAATCTGTTTAACTTGCGGATTTAGTGAGGGGAGGATTATATAGTGATTCAAAATGAATCCCGTTTGAAGGTTGCTGATAACTCAGGTGCCAGAGAACTTTTAGTTATTAGAGTCTTAGGTGGTTCAAAGCGTAAGACTGGTAACATTGGCGATATCGTGGTAGCAACAGTTAAACAAGCAACACCAGGTGGCGTTGTCAAAAAAGGCGACGTTGTTAAAGCTGTTATTGTTAGAACAAAATCAGGCGCACGTCGTGAAGATGGTTCATACATCAAGTTTGATGAAAATGCCGGCGTTGTAATTAATGCAGATAAGAGCCCACGTGGTACTCGTATCTTTGGGCCTGTTGCACGTGAGTTACGTGAGCACGACTTTATGAAGATCGTCTCTCTTGCTCCAGAAGTCTTATAATTAAGTGAGGTGCACTGATGTTTGTTAAAACTGGTGACAAAGTAAAAGTTATTGCCGGAAAAGATAAGGGTAAAGAAGGTATTGTTCTTTCAGTTAACGTTAAAAAGAACCGTGTGGTTGTTAAGGGCGTTAATACAATAAAAAAACACCAAAAACCTTCGCAAACCAATGCAAATGGTGGTGTAGTTGAATCAGAAGGTTCAATTCATGCATCTAATGTTAAGGTTATTGCTAAATCTGAAAGCAAAAAAGAAACTAAAAAGTAGAAGGGAGGACACAAATGGCAAATTATTTAGCTAAAGAATATAAAGAAAAGATTGTTCCTGCATTGCAAGAAAAGTTTGATTACAGTTCAGTTATGCAAGTACCTAAGATTGAAAAAATCGTTTTAAACATGGGTGTTGGTGATGCTGTTTCCAATGCTAAAACTTTGGATGAGGCTGTTGATGAGTTAACTTTGATTTCTGGTCAAAAACCATTAGTTACCAAAGCTAAGAAATCAATTGCGAACTTCCGCTTGCGTGAAGGTATGTCTATTGGTGCTAAGGTAACACTTAGAGGAGATAGAATGTATGACTTCTTATACAAGTTGATTAGTGTTTCACTTCCTCGTGTTCGTGACTTCCGTGGTGTTTCAAGTCGTTCATTTGATGGTCGAGGCAACTATACTTTAGGTATTAAGGAACAATTGATTTTCCCAGAAATTGACTTTGATAAGGTTAATCGGACTAGGGGTTTGGATGTTGTTATCGTAACTACTGCCAACACTGATGAAGAAGCGCGTGAGCTTTTAAGTCAATTTGGTATGCCGTTTGCAAAATAATGGAGGACACTAATGGCTAAAACGTCACAAAAAATTAGAAATCATCGTCCTGCTAAGTTTTCTTCACGTGAATATACTCGTTGCGAGAGATGTGGTCGCCCACACTCTGTGTATCGTAAATTTGGCTTATGCCGTATTTGCTTGAAGGATTTAGCTCACAAGGGTCAGATCCCAGGTCTTAAAAAGGCTAGTTGGTAATACGGTTAGGAGGATAGCATAAATGGTCATGACAGATCCGATCGCAGATTACTTGACAAGAATTAGGAATGCTAATATGGCAAAGCATAGTTCTGTTGAAATTCCTGCATCAAACATAAAAAAATCTATTTCAGAAATTTTGAAACGCGAAGGCTTCATCCGTGATTACGAAGTTACTGATGACAATAAGCAAGGTATTATCAAGATTTTCTTGAAATATGGTCCAGACGGAGAACGTGTCATTTCAGGCTTAAAGCGTATTTCTAAGCCAGGTCTTAGAAACTATGTTAGTGCTGAAAATTTACCTAAGGTTCTTAACGGATTAGGTATCGCCATCGTTTCAACTTCTGCTGGTGTAATTACCGATAAAGAAGCAAGACAAAAAGATGTTGGTGGCGAAGTTATCGCTTACGTTTGGTAATTCTGACAGAAAGGAGAACAATCAATGAGCCGGATAGGTTTAAAAATAATTGAAGTCCCAGATAGTGTCACTGTTACCAAAGAAGGTGACAATATCACTGTCAAAGGTCCTAAGGGTGAATTAACTAGATATTTTGATCCAAAAATTACCTTTAACCAAGAAGATGGCAAAATCACTTTTTCACGTTCAAGTGAAAGCGATAAGGCACTTCATGGTACTGAAAGAGCTAACTTAGCTTCAATGGTTGAAGGTGTAGTTAATGGTTACAAGAAGACTTTGAAGTTAATCGGTGTTGGTTATCGAGCAACTACTCAAGGTGATAAATTAACTTTAAACGTTGGTTATTCACACCCAGTTGAAATGACTGCGCCAGAAGGTGTTTCTGTAAAAGCTACTTCAGCAACTGAAATTGAAGTAGAAGGAATTTCAAAGCAAAATGTTGGACAATTTGCGGCTGAAATTCGTGATGTACGTCCACCAGAGCCTTATAAGGGTAAAGGTATTCGTTATGTTGATGAATATGTACGTCGCAAAGAAGGTAAAACAGGTAAATAATAGATAAATTTTGAGGTGAAATTGTGATTTCTAAACCAGATAAGAATAAATTGCGCTTAAAGCGTCATAAACGTATTCGTAGCAAGATTTCTGGTACTGCTGAGCGCCCACGCTTAAGTGTTTTCCGTTCAAACAAAAACATCTACGCTCAATTAATTGATGACGTAGCGGGTGTCACGCTAGCAAGTGCCTCAACTTTAGATGCTTCCATTGCTAAGGATTCAACTAAAGTAGAACAGGCTCAAGCTGTTGGTAAAGCAATTGCTGAAGCAGCTAAAAGTAAAAATATTTCAAATATTGTATTTGATAGAAGTGGTTACTTATACCACGGCCGTATTTCTGCTTTGGCAGATGCCGCTCGTGAAAATGGATTAGATTTCTAAGGAAGGAGAATAATACATGGCAAACCGCAACGATTCTCGTAATAATCGCAGAAATAAAGACGACATCGAAGATCAGTTAGTAGCAATTAATCGTGTTACCAAGGTTGTCAAAGGTGGACAACGAATGAGATTTGCCGCCTTGGTAATCGTTGGCGACAAAAAAGGTCGTGTCGGCTTTGGTACTGGTAAGGCTCAAGAAGTCCCAGAAGCAATCCGTAAGGCCGTTGAAGCTGGTAAGAAGAATATGATTACTGTTCCAACAGTTGGAACAACTATTCCCCATGAAGTAATTGGTCACTATGGCTCAGGAAGCATTTTATTTAAGCCTGCTCCAGCCGGATCTGGAGTTGCTGCTGGTGGTGCTGTTCGTATCGTTATGGATATGGCTGGTATTGCAGACGTTACTTCTAAGTCATTAGGTTCAAATACTCCAATTAATGTTGTGCGTGCAGCAATTGATGGATTAAAGAAACTTAGAACTAGTGAAGATGTTGAAAAGCTTCGTCACGCAGATTTAGATTAGGGAGACTTATAAATGACTGAATTAAAAGTTACTTTAATTAGAAGTGCTGCGCACCGTCTACCTGACCAAAGAAAAATCGTTAAAGCTCTTGGCTTGGGTAGAATCAATAGTACAGTAACTTTACCAGATAACGCTACTACACGTGGTGCGTTAATGAAAATTGCTCATTTGATCTCTGTTGAAGAGACAACTAAATAATTAAATAAGGAGGTGCCGAATTAATGAAGCTTCATGAATTACATGCTGCTGAAGGTTCACGCAATACTAGAAAACGTGTTGGACGTGGTACTTCAAGTGGTTACGGAAAAACTTCTGGCCGTGGACAAAAGGGACAATTATCCCGTCAAGGTGGTCATACACGTTTAGGTTTTGAAGGTGGGCAAATGCCACTATTCAGAACCATGCCTAAACGTGGTTTTAAGAATGTTAACCGTAAAGAATACGCAATTATTAATTTAGACGACTTAAACAAATTTAAAGATGATAGTGAAGTAACTGTTGCTAGTCTTAAAGAAGTTGGCTTGGTAAAGAAAGAATTATCAGGTGTCAAGTTACTTGCTAAAGGTGAGTTAAAAGTCAAGTTAAATGTAAAGGTTAATAAAGTTTCCGCAGCTGCGAAAAAGGCAGTTGAAGCTGCCGGCGGATCTGTTGAGGTGATCTAATGTTTTCGACTTTGAAGAACGCCTTTAAGGATAAAGAAATAAGAAATAAAATTTATTTTACACTCTTTATTCTTTTGCTATATCGCATTGGAGCTAACATTACTGTTCCAGGTGTTAATGCAAAAGCGATCACTCAGGTTGCACAAACTGGCCTAGTTCCAATGCTAGATACTGTTTCTGGTGGTGGATTAGATACTTACTCTATTTTTTCTCTAGGAGTTTCCCCGTATATTACAGCACAAATTGTTATTCAATTATTACAAATGGATATTATTCCAACTTTAGTTGAATGGGGAAAGCAAGGTGAAGTTGGACGGCGTAAGACTAATCAAGTCACTAGATGGCTTTCATTATTTGTGGCATTCGTTCAAAGTGTTGGAATTACTCTTGGCTTTAACGCTTTGACACAAATGGGGCTTGTTAAGTCACAAACGCCACAAACCTATGCTGAAATTGCAATAATCATGACAGCAGGAACAATGCTGTTAACTTGGCTTGGTGATGAAATTACTGATAAAGGTCTGGGAAATGGTGTTTCAGTTATAATTTTTGCTGGTATTATAGCTCGACTTCCACGTGGTCTTTGGCAGTTATATAAAGATGAAATTATCAATAATAGTGCAACTGATCGTTGGCAAGGTGTTGTGTTCTTCATTGCGATTATCATTGCAGTACTTGTCGTAACACAAATAGTTACGTGGGTTGAACAAGCAGATCGTCGTATTCCAATACAATACACTAAACGTGCGACTGTAAGTGGCTCTGAAAGTTTCTTGCCATTAAAAGTTAATGTTTCAGGTGTTATCCCTGTAATTTTTGCTAGTTCATTCATCATCACTCCAGCAACAATTTTAATGGCCTTTCAAAGATCTCAAGGTGACCAGCAATGGTACAAAATAATGACTAATATTTTTAGTATGCAAACTACGACTGGCGTAATAATTTATACACTCTTAATAGTATTGTTTACATTCTTTTATGCTTTTGTTCAGGTTAATCCTGAAAAGCTATCAAAGAATTTACAAAAACAAGGAGCTTATATTCCAAGCGTTTGGCCAGGTAAAGATACACAGGATTATGTTTCTAAGCTTTTAATAAAGTTGTCAACAGTTGGTTCTGTTTTCTTAGGCTTAGTTGCCTTACTACCACAGCTTGCTACTAACTTTTGGGACTTACCAAGTTCAATAGGTCTAGGAGGTACTAGTCTTTTAATTGTAATTGGGGTTGTTTTGGAATTATCTCGCCAAATTAACGGATTGTTAATGAAGAGAGAGTACGTTGGATTCATTAGATAGGAACAAATAAATGATTAACTTATTTCTTTTAGGATTACCGGGTGCTGGCAAGGGTACAGTATCAGAACAAATTGTCGATAAATATCATCTAACTCATATTTCAACTGGGGATATGTTTAGAGAAGCAATGGCTAATGAGACCAAAGTTGGTCTTGAAGCTAAAAGTTATATTGATAAAGGTGATCTAGTACCCGATGAAGTTACTGCTAGGCTAGTAGAGGAACGTTTAAATCAGCCTGACATCAAAGAAGGGTATATTTTAGATGGTTTCCCAAGAACAATTGTTCAGACAGAAGCTTTAGAAGGCATAACTAAGCGACTTAACAAGCCTTTGACTAAAGTTATTTCATTAGAAGTTAAAGAAGAAACCTTGGTTAGTCGGCTATCAGCACGCTTTATGTGCAAAAAGTGTGGCGCAACTTATAATAAGATTACTAAGATGCCTAAAGTTGAAGGTATTTGTGATCGTTGTGGTAGCCATGAATTTTATCAACGTGAAGATGATAAGCCTGAAGTAGTAAAGAATCGTTTACAAGTTAATGAAAAAATGAATACACCTTTGAAAGACTATTATCAAAAGAATGGTTTGCTGACTATTGTTAATGGTGAACAAACTCCAGAAAAAGTCTTTGAACAAGTTGATGCGGTATTAAGTAAAAAGGAATAATTTGTATATTTATTTATCCGTGTTATAATTTCAAAGAATGACTGTTTAAATGCGGAGGAACAGCTTTGGCAAAAGATGATGTCATTGAAGTAAAGGGTAAAGTAGTTGATACTTTACCTAATGCTATGTTTAAAGTTGAATTGGAAAATGGGGCTGAAATTTTAGCACACGTTTCCGGTAAGATTAGAATGCATTATATTCGTATCTTACCAGGAGATCGCGTGACTGTAGAACTTTCTCCTTACGATTTAACAAAAGGTAGAATTACTTATCGGTTTATAAAATAATAACGGAGGGAAACATGAAGGTTAGACCATCTGTTAAACCAATGTGTGAACATTGTAAGATTATTAAAAGACATGGTCGTGTAATGGTTATTTGCCCTGCAAATCCAAAACACAAGCAGCGTCAAGGTTAAAAATAAAATAGGAGGTGCAATTTATGGCACGTATTGCTGGTGTTGACTTACCAAGAGATAAAAGAATAGTTGTTGCATTAACATATATTTATGGTATTGGTGAACCAACAGCTCAGAAAATTTGTGCGGATGCTGGTGTTTCTGAAGACATACGTTCAAAAGATTTGACTCCAGATGATCAAGAAAAGCTTCGCGCAGAAGTTGATAAATACCGTGTTGAAGGTGACTTACGTAGAGAAGTCAGCATGAATATCAAACGGTTAATTGATATTGGTTCTTACCGTGGTATGCGTCACCGCCGTGGACTCCCAGTTCGTGGTCAAAATACCAAGAATAACGCACGTACTCGTAAGGGTAGTAAGAAGAATAAATAAAATAAGGAGGTTTATTGATGCCTAAAACAGCACGTAAGCGTCGTGTGAAGAAGCACGTTGAAAAAGGCGTTGCTCACATTCATTCTACGTTTAATAATACTTTAGTCATGATTACCGACGTTCAAGGTAATGCAATTGCTTGGTCATCAGCCGGAGCTTTGGGCTTTAAAGGTAGTCGTAAGTCTACACCATTTGCAGCACAAATGGCTGGCGAGGCAGCTGCTAAGAGTGCCATGGATCAAGGTATGAAGCATGTAGAAGTTTCAGTTAAGGGTCCTGGTGCTGGTCGTGAATCTGCTATTAGATCACTGCAAGCTGCTGGGTTGGAAATTACTGCAATTCGTGATGTCACCCCAGTTCCTCACAATGGTTCTAGACCACCAAAACGTCGTCGTGTCTAATTTTTTTCTTAATAAAAGACGTTGCGTTTTGAAAGGGGTCTAGTAATGATTGAATTTGAAAAGCCAAATATTACCGTCGTGGACCAAGAGAAGTCTTATGGTAAATTTGTTATTGAACCACTTGAACGAGGCTTTGGTACTACTTTAGGTAACTCATTACGTAGAGTTTTACTAACATCTATTCCAGGTACAGGATTAGTATATGTTCAAATTGATGATGTCTTGCACGAATTTTCAACCGTTCCTGGTGTAAAAGAAGACGTTGCCAAAATAATTCTGAACCTGAAGAAGCTTGAATTAAAGTCTTTTTCAGATGAACAAAAAATTATTGAAATTGACGTTGAAGGTCCAGCAGTTGTAACTGCTGATGACTTTAAGGTTGACGCTGATATTCAAATATTAAATCCTGACCAATATATTTGTACCATTGCAGACGGTGGACATTTGCATATGCAAGTTGCCGTTAAGAATGGTCGTGGTTATGTTGCAGCAAGCGACAATAAGAGTGAAGACATGCCAATTGGTGTTATTCCGGTTGATTCTCTTTTTTCACCAATCGAAAAAGTTAATTACCAAGTTGAATCAACTCGTGTTGGTAAGAGAGACGATTTTGACAAGCTCACTTTAGAGATTTGGACTGATGGTTCAATCAAGCCTAATGACGCCCTAAGTTTTGCTGCCAAAATTTTGGCAGAGCACTTTAAAGTGTTTGAAAATGCTGATACAAGTACAAAATTTAACGATGTAATGGTTGAAAAAGAAGACGATACAGCAGAGAAAAAGCTTGAAATGACGATTGAAGAGCTTGACCTTTCTGTTCGTTCTTATAACTGTCTTAAGCGAGCAGGCATTAATACTCTGCAAGAATTAACCGACAAAACAGAAGCAGACATGATGCGTGTACGTAACTTAGGCCGAAAATCATTAGAAGAAGTTAAAAATAAATTAGCTGACCTAGGACTTTCACTTCGTCAAGAAGATTAACTGAAAAATAAAAGGAGGTAAACTGAATGGCATACCGTAAATTAGGTTGGGATAGTGCACATAGAAAAGCAATGCTTAGAGAGATGACTACCCAATTAATTATGAATGAACGCATTGTTACTACTGAAACTCGTGCTAAAGAAGTACGCAGAACTGCCGAAAAGATGATTACTTTAGGTAAACGTGGTGACTTAGCAGCTAGAAGAAAAGCTGCTGCCTTTGTTCGTAATGAAGTTGCTGACATCCATGAAGAAAAAGATGCAGTTGTTGTTAAATCAGCTTTGCAAAAACTTTTCAGTGATATCGCACCTCGTTACAAAGATCGTAATGGTGGTTATACCAGAATTATGAAGTTAGCCACTGCTCGTAAGGGTGATGGTGCTCCAATGGTTATTTTGGAATTAGTTTAATTTGAGAGTAACCAAAACTTAATAGCTATTAAGAATTATCCATGAGAGTGAGAATAAGCGTTAGGATGATGACGAAAGTTTAGTCTAGCTTAGGTAATGCATATTATCCCTCCTCATGGGTGATTTTTTTTGCTTTTTTTTGGTACAATTAACTCATACCTTAGGAGGCCAAAAGCATGACGATAGATAATATTATTAAAATTAGAAATGTGAGTTTTACTTATCCTGATGCTAAAGAGCCCGCAATTAATAATGTGACTTTTGACATTGAAAGAGGTTCATGGACTTCTATAATTGGACATAATGGAAGTGGTAAGTCGACTATTATTCGTTTAATAAATGGGTTACTTGATGCGGACGAAAATGCTAATTCTAAAATTGAAGTTGATGGAATTCGGCTCACCCAAAAAACTGTTTGGGATATACGGGACCGTGTGGGGGTTGTTTTTCAAAATCCTGATAATCAATTCGTCGGTGCGACAGTTGCAGATGATGTGGCTTTTGGATTAGAAAATCGAGGGGTTTCTCGCTTAGAAATGACGAAAATTGTTCCTAAAGCAATTGCAGCTGTTGGAATGAGTGAATATGCAGATGCAGAACCAGGTTCTCTTTCTGGCGGGCAAAAGCAAAGAGTGGCGATTGCAGGTATTATTGCCATTAAGCCTAAAATTATTATTTTAGATGAGGCCACATCTATGTTAGATCCCGATGGAAGAAGTCAGGTGTTGCAAGTTGTACAGCAAATGAAAGACAAATATGGACTAACTGTGATTGCAATTACACATGATATTGATGAAACAGCTTTAGCCGATCAAGTACTGGTAATGAATGATGGTCAGATAGTAACTCAGGGAAAACCTGAGTATGTTTTTAAAAAAACTAAGTTATTAAATGAACTAGGACTGACTGTACCATTTTTTCAACAAGTAAAGAAAGATTTGCAGAGCAATGCGATAAATATACCGGATACTATAAATTCAGAAAAAGAGTTGATTAATTACTTATGTCAATTAAATTCCAAAAAGTGAGTTATGTTTATTCACAAGGTTCTCCCCTTGAAAAAAAAGGACTAGATAATGTTAGTTTTGAGTTAAAAGATAATTCTTTTACAGCAATTATTGGTCATACTGGCAGTGGTAAGTCGACTTTAATGCAACATTTTAATGCACTATTAAAGCCCACTAGTGGGCAAATCGAAATTGCGGGTAGTCTTATAACACCAGAAACTACTGATAAGCATTTAAAAAAATTACGGCGGCATGTCAGTTTAGTTTTTCAATTTCCAGAAACACAGTTATTTGAAAATACAGTTCTTGATGATATTGCTTTTGGACCTAAAAACTTTGGCTATGATTCAGAAAAAGCAAAAGCTAGTGCGCAAATGTGGTTAGACCGAGTTGGATTACCAAAAGATATTGCTAATAGGTCACCCTTTGAATTATCAGGTGGGCAAATGAGACGGGTAGCAATTGCAGGAGTATTGGCCTATGAACCTGAAATTCTTTGCTTGGATGAACCAGGAGTTGGTCTTGATCCACGTGCCAGAGCAAAAATGATGCAACTTTTCTTTGAATATCAAAAAGCTGGCCATACTATTATTTTAGTTACGCACAATATGGATGATGTTGTAGAGTATGCCGATGATGTCCTAGTGATGGAAAAGGGACGCTTAATTAAGCATGATATACCGCAAAAAATATTTAATGATCGTAGCTGGTTAAAAAAGCATTACTTGGATGAACCAAGGGCATCATTGTTTGCTTCGCAACTAACGAATTACACATTTACTGATTTACCGCTAACAAAAAAAGAATTGATAGCCGGAATCAAGTATAATTTAAGGAAGTGAGCTTGTGAATAAAATTTTGATTGGCCGCTACATTGCTGGTGACTCGATAGTTTACAAAATGGATCCGCGCGGAAAGTTAGTTGCGACTATTCTTTTTATTTTTGTGATTTTTTTAGCTAATAATCCAGCTACTTATGCAATCCTGACAATTTTTAGTTTAGTAGCAGTTGCTGCTACAAAATTAAAAGGTAAAGTATTTTGGGATGGGGTAAAACCAATCATTTGGCTAATCCTCTTCACGTCATTGTTACAATTATTCTTTACCGTAGGTGGCAAAGTATATTGGCAATGGATGATGTTGGCGATTTCAAGTTATGGTATTATCAATGCAATTTATATTTTTATCCGTTTTACGCTTATTGTCTTAATTTCAACAGTTATGACAGTTACAACTATGCCCTTAGAAATTGCTGATGCGATTGAATGGTTATTAACACCGCTGAAATTGCTTAAGGTTCCAGTTGATAAAATTGCTTTGGTAATGTCAATTGCCTTAAGATTCGTGCCGACTTTATTTGACCAAACTTTTAAAATTATGAATGCCCAACGTGCACGGGGTGCAGATTTTAATAATGGCGGTTTGATAACTCGGGCTAAGGCAATTACGCCTCTTTTGGTTCCTCTTTTTATTAGTTCTCTTGAAACGGCAATTGATTTAGCAACTGCAATGGAATCGCGCGGCTATCGCGGTGATCAAGGGCGCACTAGATATCGAATATTGCAGTGGTCATTATATGATTTAATTAATTTGGTTTATTTTATAATTTTAGTTATTTTATTATTAATATTTAGGACACATTAATGAAAACAAGATATAAGATGACTTTAGCCTATGATGGGCATTTATTTCATGGCTTTCAATCCCAGCCACACCAGCGCACTATTCAAAAGACAATTGAAGCAGCGCTTATTAAAATGACTAAGGGAGAAATGGTTCCAATTGAAGGATCTGGTAGAACTGATGCTGGCGTCCATGCTTATGACCAAGTTATTCATTTTGATTATCCTGGCAATAAAATTGCAGCCGAGCGAATGATTTATGCCCTCAATTCAATGATGCCATTAGACATTATTTTTAAAAAATGTGAAATTGTTGATCCAAGTTTTCACGTTCGCTATAGCGCTAAAGGCAAGTGGTATCGCTATCGAATGAGTTTAGATCGCTTTGTTGATCCATTTAAGCGCTTTTATACGGGGCACTATCCTTACCCCATTGACGTAGAAAAAATAAAAATTGCTGCTCAAGATTTAGTTGGGACACATGATTTTACGAGTTTTACTGCTAGTGGTGGTCAAATTAAGAATAAAGTTCGTACAATGTATTATACTGATGTTAATTTTGACCAGGAGGCCAATGAGTTAATATTTGATTTTATTTGTTCTGGATTTTTATATAATATGGTTCGGATTTTAGTAGCAACGTTATTAGAAATAGGTAATGGCAAACGACCAGTTAATGATATACCGCGGATAATAAAAGCTAAAGATCGTAATCAGGTTCGAGAAACGGCACAAGCAAATGGTCTCTATCTATACCACGTTTTCTATGAGGATGTTCCAATAAAATATCGGCAAGACAGTAAATAATATTGACTTTTTTTATAAAAGGACGTATTCTAATATGGTATGTTTGTCCACGATAGGCCCCGGAATCTTATTGTTTTCAAACAACGTATAAACGGAGGAAATTAAATTGCGTACTACACAATTAGCAAAACCTAATGAAATTGAACGTAAGTGGTATGTTATTGACGCAACAGATGTCTCTCTAGGACGTCTGTCTACAGCAGTAGCAACTATTTTGAGAGGCAAAAATAAGCCTCAATATACACCTAATGTTGACACTGGTGATAACGTTATTATTATTAACGCTGCCAAGATTAAGTTGACAGGTAAGAAAGCTACTGACAAAATTTACTACCACCACTCTGGTTATCTTGGTGGCATTAAGGCCACTCCAGCTGGTGAATTACTTACTAATAACCCAGTTAGATTAGTTGAATTGTCAGTTAAGGGGATGCTTCCAAAGAATACTCTTGGTCATCAAGAATTTATGAAGATGCATGTTTATGCTGATGCTGAACACAAGCATGAAGCACAAAAACCTGAAGCATTAGACATTAACAAGTTAATCTAGGAGGTTACATAAATGGCACAACAAGTTGCATATGCAGGTACTGGTCGCCGTAAAAATTCAGTTGCGCGTGTACGCTTAGTACCAGGCACTGGTAAGATCACTGTTAATAATAAAGATATTGATCAATATATTCCATTCCCTAACTTAGTTAAGGATTTGAAGCAACCATTGACTTTGACTGAAACTGAAAATCAATACGATGTTAAAGTTAACGTTAATGGTGGGGGTTTTTCAGGTCAAGCTGGTGCAATTCGTTTGGGAATTGCACGTGCTTTACTTGAAGTTGATCCAGATTTCCGTAGCCCATTAAAGAAGGCTGGCTTCTTAACTCGTGATCCGAGAATGGTTGAAAGAAAGAAACCAGGTTTGAAGAAAGCCCGTAAAGCTTCACAATTTAGTAAGCGTTAATTCTTTATTGAATTTATACTGGTTAATTACTAGTAATTTTAAAAGCATCAATCTCTGGTTGATGTTTTTTTATACGAGGAAATATAAATTGATCAATGTTCAGATAGAGCTCACAAGATTTAGAATAAAAAAGGGTAAAGAAAAAAAAGCACAAGAGTGGATGGATTTTCTTAATCAGCATCATAAAGATACCGTTGCAACTATGGCTGGGGAAAAAATGTACATTGAAACTGTATTTAAAGAAGATAATCAAGATGGCTATACATATTTCTACTGGTATTCAATCCAAGGTATTGGGGGGAATGCAGTGGAAGAGTCTGGGAGCTATATTGATAAAAAACATTTAGAATACTGGGATGAATGTATTGATGAAAAATATCATCCAGTTGACATGATATTAGAACAAAGCCTATTAGCTCCTAGACTTGAGCAAATAATAAAAAAAGCAGAAAACTAAAAAGTAAAAAAAAGACGAAAGTTTACTTTCGTCTTTTTTTTATTCATATCTTAAAGCGGTAATCGGATCGAGCTTAGCTGCTCGTCTAGCTGGCAGTGTTCCCGCTAAAAATGTAATTAAGCAAATAATTCCAATAATTAATAAACTATTAGGCCAATTAAATTGAATTAGGGTAAAGCCATCGATTCCCTTTAAGAAAGTCTTCCTGGCAACTGAATTTAAGGCCTGACCTATCCCCATAGCTCCAAGTAACCCTAGAAGTGATCCAAATAAACCAATTAAAATTGCTTCACAACTAAAAATAGAAAAAACTTTGCCTTGGCTTAATCCTAAAGCTTTCATTAGACCAATTTCCCGTGTTCGATCACGAACTGACATGTAAAGGGTATTGATAACGCCAAAACTGGCAGCGATTAGAGCAATTGCTCCAAAAATAATCAATACACCTGTTGCAATATTAAAGGTTTGAAAGAGTTGCTTAACCGCATCCTTTAAAGTTTGGGCAGTGTAACCTTTTTTAGCTAATTTCTTTTCGATTGTTGCGATTTTATCAGGATTCTTACTAGTTGGTGTTGCGACAATTTCAACATAGCGATCTTTAAGTGCCTTAGGAATGCCATCTTGATTGGCTTTGATTATTTTTTGACTTAAGCCATGACTATAAACATTTTGACCGCTACTAATCATACTATCATTACGAATACCAACAATTTTAGCTGAAATTTTTTGTTTCTTTTTGGTAACGGGTGAATTAGTCACAAGTGTGATTGATTTTCCTAAAGCTTGCTGGGCATTGTGATAACCAAAGGCTTTCATCATTTGTTTAGTTAAAAGAATTTCTGATGAATTACCTGAAATTGCAACTTGTCGCCCGGCTTTTAAGTCATAAGCAATTCCCAGGGTTGGCTGAGCATCGATAACATATTTGACTTTATTAAGTCCTTGGACATAAGTAACGTTGCTATCCTTTAATGCTTTAATATCTTTTATACCTTTAACTGTTTTGATTTTCTTGAGGTCATTTTTAGTCAACATTCCGTCAGCATTATTGCTACTTTTGTTGGTATTGTATCTTTCTGGTGCACCATTACTATTGCCACTAGAAAAACTAGGAGCGATAATCATTTGCTCAGTATTACCAACGTTTCCAATTTGTTTGGTTAAGTAATTATTGACACCAGAATTAATCCCCATTGTAATGCTCAGGGTTAAAGCCCCGATTAGCACAGCGATAATTGTTAAAAATGTTCGCCCTTTGTTGTGCCATAAATTACTGGCAGCCGAGTTTAAAATATCGCGATACTTCATTATGCTCCCCCTTCAACTACTAGACCATCTTTAATTTGAATTTGTCTTTGACATTTTTGAGCCAGATCAGGATCGTGAGTAACGATGATTAAGGTAATTCCTTTTTCACGATGTAACTTAAACAAAATATTTTCTACCATTTCTCCGGTAGTTGAGTCTAAGTTACCAGTTGGCTCATCAGCAAAAATAATTTGTGGCTCATTAACTAGTGCGCGAGCAATACAAACACGTTGTTTTTGACCACCAGAAAGGTTACTAGCTTTATTTTGAGCTTTACTTTCAAGGTCAACCGCCCTGATTGCCGCTAAAGCCAATTCCTTGCGCCTTTTTCCCGTTACACCAGCAATTTTTAATGGCAACATTACATTTTCAAGAACGGTATCTTGAGCATTTAAGAAAAATTGTTGAAAGACAAAGCCAAAAGTTTGATTACGTAATTTATTTAAAGCTTGCCCTTTAATTTTGTTTGTCGGTTGGTTATCTAATAAAATACTCCCGGAAGTTGGTTGATCAAGAAGTGCCATAATATGCATTAAAGTTGATTTTCCAGATCCACTTTTACCAATAATGGCAACTGATTCACCTTTATCTATTGCTAAACTAACTCCGCGTAATGCATCAAACTTGGTTGTGCCTTTACCATAAGTTCTGACCACATTCTGAGTTTCTAATAAGCTCATTGTTCTCTCTCCTTTAGTGTTATATATAAATAATACACTATAATTAATAAAATTCAAGCTTTTATTAAATAAATATAAAATAATTTATGCTAAATGATAGAATGTTTTGCTTTATTCATATTATTTGCTAGTTTGCAAAGAGAAAAATACTTGCTAACATGCGATGAACCATTTCAGGGACGGAAGCAATGCTATTATAAAATAACAAAGGTAGGTAAAATGGAATTACAAGTTATTAAAAATGAATGGAATCAGTTTAAAATTAAGGTGGCTCAGATATATAGAAAAAAAGGTTAATTATTAAAAAGGTAGTAATTTTAAAAAGCGTTATTCAATGTTTTGGATAACGCTTTTAAGTTAAGAAAAATATGGTTCTAAAATTTTTAAAGAAGACTGATCAAGGTTAATTTGCGCAAGAGCGCCGTAAGGAAGCGCGGTGTGGGGGTAGGCATGACCAATATTAACGTTTGCCAAAATGGGTGTTTGATATTTTGCAGTGGCTGCTAAAAGCTTGGTCTGATATTCGTTAACATAGCAATTGTTCTGTGGCTTTCCCATTAAGATTCCTCGAATAGATTTTAAAAGACCTGCTTGATCTAGTTGATCAAGCATTTGGGCATATAAATCTGGAGAGAGACATTCTTCACTAGTTTCAA
This sequence comes from Lactobacillus sp. ESL0230, assembly GCF_003692805.1. NCBI lineage: Bacteria > Bacillati > Bacillota > Bacilli > Lactobacillales > Lactobacillaceae > Lactobacillus > Lactobacillus sp. ESL0230. The sequence continues at coordinate 34,776 of NZ_REHI01000008.1, read as the reverse complement.
TGAATAAAATGATGTTTTGAGCTTCTTGGGGAGATAAAATTAATCGGTAATGCCGAATAATTTCGGCTTGATCAGGATAACGATATTGGGTCAAGTCATCATAGAGACTGTCTAAGCAGCCACCCCAAAGTCGCCCTTGAATAATTCCATTTCCTCGAAGCACTTGATAACCAGTATCGCGATGGCTAATTCGAGGATGATTGATTGCTTTAGGCGAAAAATCGGTTCGTTCTTCATACCAAGTTTGACTTGCAGGAATATTAGTTGTAGGTGGGTTAATAAAGAAATGATTCCAAGTATTTAGGGTGTATTCTAGCATACTAACATCTAATTCTGCGAGATCATTTAAAAAATTAGGTCCATAAAAGCTCTGCATCCCTAATCGATAAAACATTAGGTGATTATTTGTCGTGTCCGAAAATCCTGTAAATAGTTTGGGGCTTGTTTGTACTGCTTTAATAAAATCTGAATCTTCCATTAAATATGGTAACAAGCGATAAGTATCATCACCGCCAATGGCCGCAATAATTGCTTTAATTTCAGGATTCATAAAAGCTTCTTTTAAATCATTAGCCCGTTCATTGGGATGCTTTTTTAGGTAAGTAGTTCCTTTTAAGGAATTAGGCATATAAATAAATTTAAGACCTAGTTCTTTTAAGCGCTTTTCCCCTAATTTTCGTTCATGAAGAACCTGCTTTTCGCCTAAGACACCACTAGACAAACTAATTAGTGCTACTTGATCACCTTTTTGTAATTGATGTGGTTTTACTAACAAAATTTAGCCTCCTTTTTATTATAAAATAATTAAACATCAGTATATCATAGGTTAAGTAAATACAATAGATGTTGAAAAATCAAAAACAATTTAATAATTTCTGTTTTCTTGACCTAAAATAGTAATAATAATAAAGTAAATATAAAAGAATTAGGTATCCATGAATGGAATAAGATAAGGAGGAAACTAATAATGAGTCATAGATCTTTTTCTGACTTAGCCCAAGATGACTATTTTACTTCAGGAAATTGGCATTTAAAGATAAGGCAAACAATAATTGCCATAATTGGCTGGCTGGGTGTTATTTCACCGTTTATTGGCGTTTATATAATTTTACATTTTCCGCAAATTGCTCAAAAAGCGCATATTAAATATTATTCGGATATTATTTTACCTATGAAATTTTTAATTGAATTTTTTATAATTATCTTCATTATCATTATAATAACCTATTTATTTTTGACCGTTCATAATAACCGTCATTTTGCTTTTGTTTGGACCAAGCAGAGAGTAGTTGATCAAAAGCGCCGTATGAGACATGAAAAATTAATTGAGCAAGGTTGGACCGAAAAATTTGGTGATTTAAAACAGCGCCAGCAATATAATTTCTATAGTGTTAAACCAGAACAAAATCTTGAAAATGATTTTGCGCAACGTTTGTTTAAGAAATGAGGTTAATTGATGGATATAACTTGGTCAACAATTAAACCGTTACTAAATGGATTATTCTTAATCTTAATTTCTTATCCTATTCTAGGTGGATTGGGTTGGTTTGTCGGAGGATTATGTTATAGATATGTATTTCGCAATAAGAAGAAGGATTTTACTACTATTGCTGAAAATAAGGCGCCCTTTATTACGATTATGATTCCAGCCCATAATGAACAAGCAAGTTTAAAAGAAACTGTTACTTATTTACTTAATGAATTAAATTATAATAATTATGAAGTTTTAGTAATTGATGATTGTTCCACAGATCGAACACCGCAAATTTTACAATCCCTTCAAAAACATTATTCCAATTTGCGTGTTATTCGAGTTGAAAAAAATAAGGGTAAAGCCCATGCTTTTAACGTCGGGGTAGCTTTTGCTAAGGGAGAACTTGTACTTAGCAACGATGCTGACACCATCCCAGAACCGGATGCGTTAAACCGATATGTTAATTACTTTAATAGTCCAGAAGGACAAAATGTTGCAGCCGTAACTTCTAATGTTGAAGTTAGGAATCGGACTAAACTGATTACCAAATCAGTCACTGTTGAATTTTCTAGTATTGTTGGAATCATCAAGCGGGCTGAAATGGGTGTTTTTGGTAGTATCTTTGCTTACAGTGGTGCAAATACGATGTATCGTAAAAGCGCCTTAATGGATGTAGGCTTATTTCGTCAAGATCGTGCTACTGAAGATATTAGTATTGCGTGGGACCATCAATTAAATAATTGGCTGTCAGTTTTTGCCCCTAATATTATTTCTTATACATTAGTGCCGGAAACACTAAAAGATTTATACCATCAGCGTAAACGTTGGGCTAAGGGTGGTACGGAAGTTTGGTTGACTAACTTATTAAAAGTTTTACGCCATCCCATTAAAAATTTAGGCGAATCGTTATTATTATTTGACCAAACATTTAGTATTCTGTGGTCGTTCTTTTTTGCTATCTCGTCAATAATTTTTGTTTTTTTAGCAATCAATTATTGTGCTACGCAAAACTGGTCACAGTTGTTATATTTAATATTTTCAACTTTATTACTTATTTGCTTTGAAATGATTGCCGGAACTTTACAGCTGACTACGGCTTTATTGATTGATACTCGTGGGAATAAATTAAGTTATATTTTATTTGCCCCTATTTATTTATTGTGCTTATGGGTAATTAATACTATTACAATAATTACTACTTTTATTCCCGCAGTAAAAACGATCTTGGGCTATGGATCCGGTACTTGGGTCAGTCCGACAAGATAGTCTTTAGGTAATTTTGTTTTAATTAATTTAAAAGCGTTTTTCTAATTAGAAGAACGCTTTTTATGTTTCTTAAAAAAGCAAAATAAAGTAAAAATATTTAAATTATATTTTTTCCAACTTAAATGGAAATTGTTACTAATTACAAAATAATCAATTTAAGTTAGGCTTAATTTCAGTAAAGCCTTTTAGGAATTGGAAGTGATAATAAAAATGAATTTTTCACAGGAAAACGTTTTTCTAAATGTAAGTGAGTCAAGCATTAATTCTTTGTTAGAGTATATTTCAGAAGTCGCTGTTATAACAGGTTACACCACGGATGCTAAAGCTTTAAATAAGAGTTTTATTGATAGGGAAAAGGAATTTTCTACTGGTTTAGAAGATGGTTTTGCTATTCCACATGCTAAAACTGCTGCTGTTAAAAAGGCTGGCTTTTTATACTTTAGATTGGCAAATCCTTTAAAGTGGCAAACATATGATGATCAACCAGTAACGGATGTTTTTGCTTTGATGGTTCCACCTCAAAATGTAGGCAATGAGCATTTAAAAATGTTGGCTAATTTATCGACAGCCTTATTGGAACACGATTTTAAAAAAGAATTACGGCAAATGACTAATAGAAATGAAATAGCAAATTTTATTAATGAAAGAATAGGAGAGTAACAATTATGAATGTAGTCGGAGTATCAGCTTGTCCAGCAGGTTTAGCACATACACCAATGGCAGCTAAAGCCTTAGAGAAGGCAGGTAAAGAATTAGGTTGGAATGTTAAGATTGAACAACAGGGGATGATGGGGCCAGTTAATGCAATTACTCAAGAAGAAGCAAAAATAGCAGATTTTGTACTCATTGCTTCTGACCAAAAAATTACCAGTATGGAAAGATTTGAAGGCAAGCCTGTAATTAGGGTAGATATTAATACTTGTATTAAAGCACCAAAAGCTGTTTTGAAGAAGTGTGCTGCCGCGATTAAAAAGGAGGACTAAAAAATGAAACGGTTGCTAAAAGAATGGGAAGGAGCCGTGATGAGTGGGATTTCGTATATGATTCCTACTGTAATTGGTGGTGCCTTAATAGTCGGAGTGCCACAGTTGATTGGCATGTGCTTTGGCTATGGTGACTTATCAAAATTCGCAAAATCTAGTGGATTTTTTCATATGTTGTATCAAATCAATCAGGTTGGTTGGATTGGAATTGGGTTAGTTAATTTAGTTATTGGCGGTTACATTGCTTATGCACTAGGAGATAAACCTGCATTAGGTGCAGGATTTATTGGTGGTCAGCTTGCTACTAACAATCAATTAGGATTTATCGGAGCAATTGTTGCGGGACTGATTGCTGGGTATGTTGCAAGGTGGTGCCGAAAGATTAAAGTTCCAGATAAATGGAATTCAGCAATTGAACTAATTATTATGCCGCTTTTAACCGTGGGCTCAGTTGCCTTATTTGTAGGTGTGGTGCTTACACCACCATTAGCTTGGATTAATAATGGTTTAACTTCATGGGTAAAATTCATGGTTGAACAAAAGACGAATGCAATTTTACTCGCAGCTATTATGGGAGGCATGATTGGTGTTGATCTTGGTGGCCCCGTTAATAAAGCAGCCTGGGGAGTTGGAAATTTCTTCTTTATCGAGGGAATTTATCAACCATGTCTATATACTAATATTGCTATTTGTGCAATTCCCATGGGTTACGCCATTATGAGTTTTATTTGGCCTAGAAATCGTTTTTCTTCTGAACTTTTAGAAATGGGTCATAATAATTTGATTATGGGTATATTTGGAATTACAGAAGGTGCAATTCCGTTTATGATGAAGGCTCCACAACTGATTATTGTGAATATCATCGGTGGTGCTTTAGGCTCAGCTACTGGAGCTTTTTTAGGAGTAAAATCACATATTCCCCCTTTAGGAGGACTGCCTGGTATTTTAACGGCGGATAATATTATTGCATATCTGGCTGGAATTTTAGTTTGTGCTTTGTTTATTGCAATTGCGGCCCCGTTAATTGCAGACTTTACTGATCAAAACTCAACTGGTGAAGAATCGATGAGCGATGATGATATAGAATTAAACATTCAATAATAATTACGGTAAAAACTATAGTTGAAAATTAAATTATCGTTATTTTCAAACTATAGTTTTTAACTTTAGGAGAAATAATGGTTAAAAAGGTTTTTATTGTTCCGCATACGCATTGGGATAGAGAATGGTTTTTTACTTCTTCTACTGCAAAAATTTATCTTTTAAAAGATTTAAAAGATGTAATCGATTGTTTAGAAAATGATATAAAATATCACTCTTTTTTATTAGATGGACAAGCTTCACTTATAGAAGATTATTTAAAATGGCGACCACAAGATATGGATCGGGTAAAAAAGTTAGTAAAGAATAAAAGGTTGCTTTTAGGTCCATGGTACACGCAAACTGATCAATTCATGGTTTCAGCGGAAAGTATTGTTAATAATTTGCGCATTGGAATGCAAGAATGCGATAAATTGGGTGGCTACATGAATATTGCTTATGTTCCTGATTCCTTTGGTCAGGAATCAAGTATGCCACAAATATACCGAGAATTTGATATTCATGATGCTGTTTTATATCGAGGATTCTCATTAAGTAGCGCTCCTAAATCTGAATTTATTTGGCAGGGCGAAGATGGCTCAGAAGTTACAGTTTACCGGATGGCTTGTGGCTATTTTATTGGTGGTGTAATTAATGAAACTAAATTAGCAGAATTAATGACAGAAGAACCATTTAAAACGGTTACTCTGACAGCAACCACTAATAATTTACTTTTTCCTAACGGCTCTGATATGGCTCCAATTAGATTTGATTTGCCAAAGTTTACTAGTAAATTAAATCATGCTAATGATGGCAAATTTACTTTTAAAGTTGCTTCGCTTGAAGAATATATCAAGGCAGTTCGTCAACAAAATCCACTATTGAAACGGATAAGTGGTGAGCAAGATTGTGGAAAAGACATGCGTGTGCATAAATCAATTTATTCCTCTAGGGCGGATATTAAACAGCTCAATACAAAGTTACAATTTTATTTGAGTAATATTATGGAACCTATACTTACATTAGGTAATCACTTTGGTTTTGAATATCCAGAGCAAGCAGTTAATGATATTTGGAAAAAAATGTTTAAAAATGCTGCTCATGATTCAATGGGAAATTGTGTTTCTGATCGTGTAAACGAAGATATTGAAATGCGGTATAAAGAAGTTCAAGATCTTTCAACTGGTCTAGTTGAACTTACCATGCGAGAAATTTCTACTAGGATAGAAAATGCTAATCATCCAATAACTCTTACAGTATTTAATTCAATGCCAGTTATTCGTAATGAGGTCTTACATTATACCCTATATTCACCAAGTCGAGCCTTTTCAATTCGAGATATACAGGGTAGCAATATTCAATTTGAAATTACAAATATTAAAGATGTAACAAAAAAATTAACTGATGCAACTATTCAATTAGATCCAGGTAAGCAAATTTATCATCCACAAAAAGTTTATCAAATTGATTTAGATATCGAATGTACACAAATTCCATCATTTGGATATAAGCAACTATACTTGTCAGTTTTACCTGATCAAGAGCGTCACCTTAAGCGAATTGTAGAAGGTAAGATGATTGAAAATGAATTTTACCGTATTGAAGTTAATGACGATGGTAGTTTAAATATTTTGGATAAAAGTAATCAATATCTTTATCAAAATCAAGCTATTCTAGAAGAAAATGGAGACGATGGGGACTCCTATAATTATTCACCACCACGAAAAGATATGCATATCTTTTCCACTCAGCAATCTTATAAAGTTTATCAATATTTAGGAAAGTTAAAAAATCAGTTAATTATTAATTTTAATTTTAAAATACCAAGTAACTTAACTAAACGTGCGCAAAAAGTTGTTGATACTACCATGCCAGTTAGTTTGGAGGTTACTTTAACTAAAAATAGCAAAATTATTGCTTTTAAAATTAATGTTGATAATAGAAAGTCTAAAAGTCATCGATTGTGTATTAATTTTGATAGTGAAATAGTGACTAAGACAAGTATTGCAGATATGCAATTTGGAACGGTTAAAAGACAAGTAGTTAAAGAAAAAGAACTGACTTTATGGCGGCAAGAAACTGATAAATGGCAGGAAATGCCTATTTCAATCAATACGATGCAAAGTTTTGTTGCCATATCTAATAATACAAGATGTATGGCTGTAATACCTCAAGGTGTAAGAGAGTATGAATGTATTGGAAAAAACCATTCTATTATGAGGTTAACAATTTTTCGTACTTATGGGATGTTGGGCAAAAAAAATTTGTTATATCGACCTGGTAGAGCTTCTGGTGATGAGACCGTGGTTACACCACAGGCTCAATTGCAAAAAAAGTTATCTTTTGAATTTGCTTTAAAAACATTGGCTACAACTTATGATCAAAGTAGCTTGGCAAATGAAGTAAAGCAGTGGGATACTCCTTTACAAATTTATGAGTACGCAGAGTTCTTAAATGGCCGATTAACTTTTCCATTTAACCCAGTGAAAAGAAAATACCAAGAGGAATTGAGCTTATTTAAACTTGAAAGTAATTTGGTAACAAGCACAATTAAAACAGTTCCTGGTACTAAGTCCTATGAAATCCGATTATATAATCCACTATTCCATGAAGTAGGCGGGAAAATTGTATTCACCCAGACTCCTAAGCTTGTTAAATTGGTTAATTTAAAAGGAGTAGGTCAATCAGAATTATTAATTGAAAATAATCAAGTAGTTTTACCCAAATTAAAACATGCAAAATTTATAACAGTTTATTGTCAATTTTAGGAGGGATTATGGTTAAAGCATATTTTGTCAATCATACTCATTGGGATCGAGAATGGTATTTTACATCACAAGATGCACAAGTACTGAGTGATCAATTATTTACAGAAGTTTTAGATGAATTAGAGAATCATCCAGAAGCAAATTTTACTTTAGATGGTCAGATGTCTATCATTGATGAATATGTTGAAATTCATCCTGAGGGCAAGAAAAGAATTCATCGTTTAGTAGAGCGTAAACAGCTCTTTATTGGCCCGTGGTACACACAAACGGATGCGATGGTTCCAAGCGCTGAATCGCTACTTAGAAATTTAATTATTGGCATTATTGATGCTAAAGAAAACTATGGTAATCCAATGATGTTAGGCTATTTGCCTGATACATTTGGTTTTAATGCCAATTTGCCAATGATCCTACATCAAGTTGATATTCATGATTTTTTATCTTGGCGTGGTACAAACTTTCAAAGACAAACTAATTCAGTTTATTTCAAGTGGAAAGCACTGGGCGGGAAGGCAGTTTTTGCAGCAAATTTTCCTTTGGGTTACTATACCGGTCAAATTGATTTAGTCTCAAAACAAAATTTGCAAAAATTTGTTAAAGAGCGTTTAGATAAAGGAATAGAATTTGAAGCCGCAAATGGTCACCATGATGAAGTTTTAATACCATCTGGTATCGATCAAATGAATATTATTCATAATATTTCAGCAATATTGAAGGAGGTGAACAAATATTCTCGTTATGAAGTTATCAACAGTACTTATCCCAAGTTTATGGCTAAATTACATAGTAAAAAATTACCTACATATCAGGGAGAATTGCGCTACCCTACCTACTCGCGCGTTCACCGTACAATTACTTCAGTTAGGTCAAGAAATAAAAGACAAAATTTTAACTTAGAGCAAGTAATTACTCGAAGACTGGAACCATTAATGATTATTGCACGTTACGCGAATATTCCAATTTCTAACGGAATCGTTATTAAACTCTGGAAATTATTATTTGAATTACAGCCTCACGATACTCTTGGTGGTAGTGTGACTGATAATGTAGCCATTGATATAGACCACCGTTTTAAGCAGGCTTTTGAAATCGCGGCAGGAGTTGAAAATTATATCAAAAAAAGATTGGCTCAACGGTTATCTTTAACTGATCATGATGTTATTGTATTTAATACCGATCCTTATAATTTTGATGGACGTAAGACAATTGAAATTATTAGTTCAAGTAAAAAAATTAAATTTCCTAATCAAAATCAGGCGGTTATTTTAGCCAGTGAGAAGATACTATCGCGTCCTAATATTATGCAATTAACTCCTAATGGTTATGAATTTAAAGATGAACCTGGATATTACAAAATAAAGGTAAGCTTAAAAATTAAGATGCAAGGATTAGGCTATCAAGTAGTTCATTTTGAAGATTGCGAAACACCGTGTGAAGAATTAAGGCAAGATGTGGGGACGAAAATCACTAATCAAAATATTGACCTATCTTTTTCAGATGGCAAATTCACAATGAAAACGGCTAATAAAATTTTTCCTGATGTGATTCGTATTTATGATCAAGGAAATGATGGTGATACTTATGACTTTTCACCACTAAAAGGTGATCAAGAAATGCAGCTTCCATGGAATGGCAATGTTAAAAAATATAGTGCTTCAGGCATTGAACGTATGACTTTAACAGGAACTTGGGAGCTGCCAAGAACTTTAAAAGATCGTTTAAAGCAAAAACAAACTGCTGAAATAAAATATAAATTAATCCTAGAATTAAGAAAAGATTCACCTGTGTTAGGTGCCAAATTGGAGATTGATAATCAAGCTCTATCTCATCGTTTGCGGCTAAAGATAAAAACAGGAATTACCACTAATTTTGCACATGCTCAAATTCAAGGTGGCTTTAGAAAAACTATTAATGAAAAGATTGCAGATGATTGGAATGATGAATTTGTTGAAAAGCCGGTAAATATTTATGTATTCGATCGCTGTGTTGGCCTGTGCGATAAAATTAATGGCTTATACTTCTTTGGTACGGGTCAAAAAGAGTATGAGAAAGTTGCAGATACCCTTTTAATTACGTTAATGGCAACTACAGGGCAATTGGGTAAATCTGATTTACTATGGCGTCCTGGCCGAGCTTCTGGTGATACTACTTCAGTGGGGCATGTAATGATGCCAACCCCATTAGCGCAAGAATTAGGACAAAATGAATTCGTTTTTGGGTTATGTGCTTATAATGGTTCAAAATTAAATGAAAAACAGATAGCTCAGGACTTAACTAAGTGGTATACCCCATCTGTTGGTTATCAAATGCAAACACATAATCTATTTGTGAATCGTTTAGATAATAAATTATGGGATATAGAATATCCTACTGGGCTTCATGAACTTAAAAAAGAGCAATCTTGGCTGACAATTGAACCAGGGGTTGAGGTTTCAGCACTGTATCTTGCCTATACGGTAGAAAATAGTTTGATTTTGCGATTATCTAATCTTACTGGCGAGACACAGGATGTGTCATATCTTGAAAAATTGGGTTATAAAGTTATTAATGGCCTTGAAGAAATTGGAAAACAAAGTTTTCAAATTGCTCCCTATGACATGATTACTTTAATCAAACAGATATAGTAATGTGTAAGTAAAAGTGGATTACAAAAAGGGGAACGGTATGAAACTATCCTATAAACGATTGGGCAATATTTTGGAAGATTTATTAAATAATTCTGCCAATTGTTATGTTTCCTCCGCTTTTCTAGCTAAAAAATATAATGTTAGTACGAGAACGATTAGGTCCGATATTCAGGAATTAAATAAGGAATTGGATTATTACAAAGTAAAAATAAAAAATAAAAGAGGAAGTGGCTTTTATCTTGCTTATTTAGATCAAAATTTACGTAAACAATTAATGAAGATTGCGCAAAGTAATTTACCAGCTTCAAGTTCTAGTGAACGAATTATTGAAATTGAGCAATACTTGTTAGTTAATAATCAAATTAAACTGTCTGAACTAACTGATCGCTTTTTTATTAGTGACAATACTTTTTTTACTTATTTAGTAACAATAAAAAAAGATTTTAATGAAGTTGGACTAAAAATTATTAAATCAAAAGATTATTATTACTTAAAAGGAACAGAAACTGTTAAAAGAAAATTCATTATTACCAAATTAATTAATAAAAGTTCAAATGCTTATATTGTGGGGTTTACTGAACAGGAAAAAATTATTTTTGCTAATATTAGACTTGATAGATTAAAACAGATAGTCCATAGTTTTTTACAGCAATATAATTATTCTTTATCAGATATTAATACAAAAAATATAATCTTGCATATTGCCCTAGCAATCTCACGAGTAAAGCTAGGTTATTCACTAGAGAAATCTCATCAGCTAAAAATCAAAGGTAATGTTTCAGCTGCTATTAGCAAATTATTCATTAATTTGGAAAAAGAATTTTGCATTAAGCTAAATGAATGTGAACGTAATGATTTAATTTATCATTTTGCCATGAATTATCCTGAATGTGTTACTGATAAAATTAGGGCTAAAACTAATAAAGATATTAATAAGGCGGTCAGGATTTTTTTAAAAAATATAAAAAAAGAGTTTGCATTAGACTTAGTAAATGATCCAGAATTATGTATTAACTTAACTCAACATTTAAATAATTTAGTCAAAATAAAAAAAGTTAATGGCAATAGAAAAAATCCACTATTGAGTGTGATTTTATCTACATTTCCTTATGCCTATGAAATTACAGCTTATTCGGCACCATATTTGGAACATATGCTTAATTTAAAACTTGATGATGATGAATTGTCCTTCATCACATTACATGTGGGTGCTGCAATTGAACGTCAAGGGATGAAATCAACCAAAAAAAATACAGCTTTAATTTGTGGCAATGGTATATCAACTGCTGCTTTAGTTAGAGCAAAATTGCAGTCACAGTTCACAGCTTTTTTAAATATTACGGGAACTTATACCTATGAGGAATATTTAGCAGGAAAAGCTACTGATAATGATTTTTTAATTACAATGGTTCCGATTACTGATGCACCTATTCCAGTCATTCAAATTGATTTGGTGAATTTAAATAATGATATTATTCAACTTTCTGAATATTTGAAGTCACTTAATAATCCATACCAAAAAATTGATAAATTGTTTGATACGGAAAATATTTACTTAGTCAAGCAAAATATGACTAAAAAGCAATTGTTAAATATGTTAATAAAAAATTTGGAGAGCAAAGCAATTGTAAATAAGGACTTTATGCAAAAAGTGTATGAAAGAGAACAAATGTATTCAACGGCTATTGGTGGGAAAATTGCTATTCCTCATTCTTTAGGCTATGCAACTAAAAAATCTAAAGTTTCATTTGCACGTTTAAGTAAAGCAATTAAGTGGGATGAAAAGAACGAAGTAAAGTATGTCTTTCTCCTGGCGATTTCTCGTGATGATTATTTAAGTATCCAAAAATTATTTGATTTTATTGTAGACTTGCAAACCAACCCCACCTTTAGGAAAATAATAGATAAGAGTTCTAATGCACAGGAAGTGAAGAACGCTATTAGTATGTTAATTAAAAAAAGTTATTAGGGAGATAGAAATGCTAGGTTCAATTGAAGCAGGTGGAACAAAGTTTGTTTGTGCAATAGGTAATGAAAATTATCAAATTCAAGATCAAATTACTATACCAACAACTACACCGCAAGAAACAATAAAAAAAGTTATAGGCTATTTTAAGAGGTATCCAGTTGATGCAATCAGCATTGCATCTTTTGGACCAATTGAAATTCGAAAAACAGCTCATAATTATGGTTATATCACGACGACGCCCAAAAAAGGCTGGCAAGATACTAACATTGTGGGTATGCTAAAACAAGAAATCAATGTACCCATTTTTTTTACTACTGATGTGAATGGTTCAGCCTATGGTGAATATGTAATGACTTTACTTGCTAACGAAGACATTAATTCTCTTCTATATTACACAATTGGAACTGGAGTTGGTGGCGGTGCAATTATTGCGGGTAAGCTGGTGGGCAGTTTAGGGCATCCAGAAATGGGCCATGTTAAGGTTAAACGCCACCCAAATGACTTGGAATTTAAAGGTATTTGTCCTTTTCATGCTGATTGTTTAGAGGGACTTGTTGCAGGGCCAACGTTTGAAGCACGTTTTGGTAAAAAAGGAGCCGAAGTTCCAATTTCACATCCAGTTTGGGATATAATGAGCTATTATGTTGCTCAGGCTGCGTTGCAGGCAACTTTATTATTCCGTCCTGATAAAATTGTTTTCGGTGGCGGTGTAACTAGTGAAGCGTTTTTACAAAAAGTGCGCCGTGATTTTGCGCAAATGTTAAACGGCTATCTTCAAGTACCAGATCTAAACAGATATATCACAATGCCAGAAATTCATGATAATGGTTCAGCGACAGTAGGAAATTTTGCTTTGGCCAAAAGAATCCTTAGAGCCATTGATTAGTTAAAAATCAAAAAGACAAAATGAGTTTATTATCATTTTGTCTTTTTTTATACATGATTTAAGGTCACTTCGCCTTGATCATAGCGATTTCTAGTTTGGGAATATTCAAAAGGTATCCCATTGGTTAAAAAACAGACTTGTTCAATTTCAAAAATTGGATCATTTTTTTGACAGTTTAGGTATAACTGATCATAAGCATCGGCTTTATCTGCCCGAAAAGTGCGATTCGCTTTGCCAATTTTTAAATTAAGATCGTGTTCAATATAATGATAAATAGATTTTTTTAATATTTTAGGCGTAACTTGGGGGATAAGTTTGACGGGCATAATTGTATATTCTAGTCTAACTGGACTATTGTGTAAAAGACGTGAACGGATAATATCATAAACTAATTCCTGTTTATTCAGTTTTAATAAAGTAATTTCTTGATGAGTAGGTTTGCGCACATCAAAAGAAATTATATGACTTGTTAAAAATTGGCTATTTTTTATTCGTTCAGTAAAACCTACGTGTTCAACGGCATTATCCTTTTTGGAAATTTCTTGTTCTTCTGCTGTCAGAATCATAGTTCCATGACCACGGATTGGCGCTACAATACTTTTATATTGTAAAAAATGTAGGGCATTAATAATTGTTACCTTACTAGTATGATAAGTTTTTGCCAATTGATCAATATGGGGTAGTTGACATTGGTATTTGTGCAAAAGAATATCTTGTTCAATTTGATTGGCAATTAAAACATATTTGGGTTGCTTATGCATAATAGTTATTCCTTTCATCTTTCATAAGTAGACAATTTACTTTACTTACATTTTGGCAAATATTTACTTGGAAAGTAAAGTGCAATAATATTATTTTTGAAAGCGCTTTTAAAATTTAAGAAAGAAGAAATATGATGGCTAAATTTTTTTGGGGAAATTCAACTTCAAGTATGCAAACAGAAGGTGGCTGGAATGAAGGGGGGAAAACTTTATCTGTTTATGACATTAGAAAGGCCGGTGATCAGATAAGTGATTGGCATTTTGCTAACGATAACTACCACCACTTAACTGAAGATTTAGATTATATGCAAGATTTAGGAATGAATATGTATCGTTTTCAAGTATCCTGGTCGCGCATAATTAAGAATGGTGATGGTACTATCAATAAAGCAGGTTTTGACTACTACGACAAGTTGGTTGATGAACTAAGCAAACGCAATATTGAACCGATGATATGTCTTTATCATTTTGATATGCCATTACATTTAGCTCAGGACTACAATGGCTTTATTAGTAAAAAAGTTTGTCGTGCTTTTATTCGCTATAGCAAAATCGTGATTGACCATTTTGCAGGTAAAGTTAAATATTGGATTACTTTTAACGAGCAAAATTTGTACCATACGATGGAAGTTTTTAAAATTTCAGGTTATTTAAGAGGTAAGAAAACAATTTCAGAACTATATCAAATTGCGCATAATGTAATGTTTTGTCATGCGACAATTGCAAATTATTTACACAATAAAACTAAGGCAAAAATTGGTGGCATGTTAGCTTATAGTCAAGTCTATCCAGCAACAGCTAATCCGCAAGATGTATTTATGGCTAATCAAGTCGATGAGTTTTTGAATTTTAATTTACTCGATGCTTTTACTTTGGGGAAATATTCGACTGCTGTTACCCAATATATTAAAAAGCAGAGTATTAATATTCAGGTCAATCAAGCTGAATTGGTAGAAATTGCCAAATTGAAAAGTGATTTTTTAAGTTTTAGTTATTATGCGTCTAGTACAATTGATGCTAGTAAAATTCCTGAAAATACACCCCCTAACCAGTATTTGAATTTTGGTAAAAAGGATAATCCTTATTTAAAGTCAACTGAATGGGGTTGGCAAATAGATCCTCTAGGATTTAGAGACGTTTTAAATAAAATATATCAACGTTATCATTTGCCTGTCTTCCCTATTGAAAATGGAATTGGGGTACGAGAAAGGTGGGATGGTAAGCATCAAATTGCTGATGATTATCGTATTAATTACCATCGTGATCATATTAAAGCAATGCAACAAGCAATAAATGAAGATGGAGTAAATGTAATGGGATACCTCGGTTGGGGCCTAATTGATATTATGAGTTCACAAGGTGATATGGAAAAAAGATATGGTGTCGTCTATGTTAATCGTACAAATCATGATTTGCGTGATATGAAACGCGTTCCTAAAAAAAGTTATGCATGGTTGAAAAAAGTTATTCATTCAAATGGTCAAGATTTAACTTGAGTTTAGAGGTGATTAAAGTGAATAATTCAGCTAGGAATCAGGCTCATCCACAATTACAAAAATTTTTAGATAAATTTACAGAAGTTTCAGTCCAAATTGGTAACCAGGTTCATTTAAGATCATTACGAGATGCTTTTGCCACATTAATGCCAATGTTTATTTTAGCTGGTGTTGCTGTTTTGTTTAATAATGTCATTTTTACTTGGTTAATGAAGGGAGCAATTTTAGCAAGATTTCAAGTTTTTGGCACAGCCTTAACAAACGGCACATTAAATGTAGCTAGTATCTTAATTGCCCCCCTGATTGGGTATTATTTAGCTAAAAATAAGGTTTACGAAAATCCAATTTCTGCCGCTGCAGTGTCTTTGTCAGCAGTTTTTATTATGTTAGCGATTAAAGTCAATGTTGTGCCGCTTTCAGGGAAAAAACCAGTTGAAATAACTGGTGCAGCTTTATATTCACAAATTGGTACAACGGGCATGTTTGCTGGTATCATTATTGGTTTACTGGCGACCGAAATTTATATTAGATTGACTAAAGTTAAAGCACTGAAAATCAATTTAGGAGATCAGGTGCCGCCTGCCGTAGGACAAAGCTTTAGCTCTTTAATCCCATCACTTTTAACTTTAAGTGTATTTGGTATTTTAGCAGCTATTTTAGCTTATTTTAAGACCGATTTGGTAACTTTAATTTCGCGCTTAATTCAAAATCCCTTACGGTCAGTTAATACTTCTCTTCCAGGCTTTTTATTAATTTACTCTACAGGTAATTTTCTTTATACTCTTGGGATTCATCAAACTGTTATTAACGGCTCACTTCTTGACCCATTGAATCTGGTTAACATGAACGAAAATATGGCAGCTGTTGCAGCTGGTAAACAGCCAATTCATATTATCAACACAGACTTTGTAACAGTATATTCACAAATGGGCGGAACAGGCCTGACTTTATCCTTGATTATTGCTGTTTTATTGGTTTCGCGCTATAAGCCGTATAAAGATGTAGTTAGATTGGCAACTGTTCCGGGAATATTTGAAATTAATGAACCAATCATTTTTGGTTTTCCCATAGTTTTTAATATTCCAATGATTATTCCTTTTGTATTAAGTCCAGTAATTGGGTCATTAATTGGATATTTTGCAACGGCAATTGGTTTTGTTAAGCCACTTAGTGTACTAATTCCTTGGACAACTCCTCCACTTTTAAGTGGACTTTTGGCCAGTGCGGGAGATTGGAAGGTTGTATTAGTTCAAATTATCATTTTAATAGTTTGTACGTTATTCTATATTCCGTTCATTAAAATTTCTGAGCGAGTAGCTTTAAAGCAAGCAGAACTGCAATAACTTGAATCGTTATCTCAATAAACCTAGTTACGAAATTCATATTCATAATAATTTGGGACATGAACATAAGGTCGAATAGATTGTTTAATTTAGGGTTAATTTCCGATAGTAAGTCGGAGTTAACCCTTTTTGCTTTGATTGTTATTGAGAATAGTACGGGGTTTCTAATTAAGTTATGATTTCTTAGCTTTATCAATAATACTTAAAAATACTGAATTTCCTATAGTACGTTAGTTGCAATTAAATACTTTAATTAGAAAAGAAATAGTTAGGCTAATGTAATATCATAAAATTTAACTATTTATTTATAATAGTAAATTTATAAAAAGTGGAACATATGATTAAAAAATATGTTTACAACTATGGTTTTTAAGAAAAAAGCAATTATATATATCTGATTTTAGTTATTTAAAAATTCATATTTATATTTTTTGATTAATCATATATAAAAAATGATGCTAATAATTATTTTAGTTAATAATTATTAAAACAATAAATATTGCTTTATCTTAGAAGATAATTTGGATTTAAAAATAACATTAATGTTATTATATCATATTTAATTAATGATTTTTTAAAATTTTATTTCTTTTAATAAAAATAAAAACATTTTAAAAATTGTTATCTAATAAAAAATGCAAACAAAATAATTTTATATAACTTTTAGAATTTTATATGTCAAAACTACATAAATGTGGAAACACTATAATAACTGTGATAAAATAACACCTATATTGAATTGCAAACTGTATATATTAGTGCATAAAAAGGAGAGTATATTTTTGAACAGATTTGAATTAATCGAAGAAATAAAGAATACGAACTATAAAATGCATAAAAGCAAAAAAGGATGGCTAGTTAGCTATTCCTTATTAACTTTTATGCTAGGAGGAGGGCTAGTTTATAGCAATAAACTAGGTATACAAGATGTACAAGCAGCTGATATTAACAGCCAAACTAATCAAGAGGATTCTATTGATAAGCTTGCTCAACGAGCGACACTAAATCAATCAGTTACTGAAAGTAAGCCTATTGATTCAAATATGCTTGAAGAAGCAAAGAAAACGGCTTTGAGTACTTTAGAAAACAAAGCAGTTGATACTAAAGCAAAAATTAATGCTGATCAAACTTTGAGTAGTGGAGAAAAAGCAAATCAAATTAAGAATGTTGATGCTTTATTTAGTGACGCTAATAATAAGATTGAGTCAGCAATTAATTTAGCTAGTGTCAAGGCAATCGTGAATAATGTAATAACTAAAATTGATGCTAGTTATAATGTTACAGCTGCTAACAATGGTATCGAGACTAAAATAGCTTCTACCAAAGCACAGAATAAAAAAGGGGCAACGAAAAAACCATCTGTTACAAAAAGCTTATCGACATATTCAGGCCTTAATTCTTTTTTAGAAGAAAGACCGAATACTGATAATGCAAAACAGATAGTTGATGATCCCAAGTCACCTAATAAAAAATCAAAAACAAATGGTGAAAGTTTAAACGTAAACGATAATGGCCTAAAGCAGCCAGTAACTAATTCAAATCAAGTTCCCACTGCTAACACAGAAAACAGTAGGCCATTAACTATTGTTCCTAAACAATCTAATACATCTGTTAACATTCCAGCAGGTGATTTTGCTCCATCTTCTTCTATTATTAATGATATGGCTGATACCAAGTCATTAGATAAGAGAGGGTTGAGTGAGTCTACTCTAGTTAGTGAGACCACTCCTAGAGTTGAAACAGCAGCCGATGTTGGAACATCAAGGGATATAACAGTTTCTCCAGATTCTGATAGTAGTCGTCAAAAATTTAATGATGAGATTGGTAAAACTACTGGCAAAACCCCAACCTCATTGAATGTTCCTACACCTGATCAAATTCGGAATCCTAATATGTATAAGCAAAAATTAGTAAATGTAAGTGATTTTTCAAGTTTAGCAGCTGCATGGTCAGATGCAACTGTAACATATATTAATATTACAAATGATATAGCTTATGCGCCAGGAGCAGCTAATAATATTGGAAATCGTGCTGCAGGCGCAAATGTTGTAGTCAATGGTAACGGCCATACAATTGATTTAGGAACACAAACTTTTAGTTATGTTGCTGTGCCATATAATAATCTAACAACTGTAACTCTAACTAATGGAGTCTTTAAGCAAGGGTTTAATACAAATGATAATAATGCATATTCTCTTGTTTATTCAGGTAATGGTGCAGGACTTTCTGTAAACTTGGATAATGTAACCTTATCTCCAAGTACAGTAAATGGTAATAATCCGATTCATGCAGTAATGGCTAATGACTCAAAAGTAACTTTTTCAGGTGAGAATGTCTTTAATATTTCTAATGAGGTTACCCGTGGCGTCGGGAATATTATTTTTGCGAACAATAGCAGTGTAACCATGAAGAGAACTAGTAATGATATTCGCTTTTCGGAATTTTGGATGTCGAGTATATCACCACAAGCAAGTGTAGGCTACGGTAATATGATTACTATGGGTGACGGTTCTTCCAACACAGCACTTACTTACAATGATATCTCAGCCAATTATCCAGCTATGTATAATAACATTGGTGGTGTAAATGTTGGTGATAATGTTAGTTGGACTCAATCTGGCTTCCAATACTTTTTGAATGGGACCCAATCTAATGCATTTAACAATAATGCCATATTTAAATTTGGTCAAAATTTTAATTTGAAAGCGCCAATTACCACCATGCCAGGCGCAATTAGACTTCAAGGGAATCAATCTGTTGAATTTAATGCTGGGACCACTTTTGATATTAATCAACGAGCTAATGGGGCTGTAATTCAAGTTGCTAATACTTCTAGAGTAACTTTTATTTCACCAAAACAATTGCATTTGGCTATTCAAGGTCCTAATGGGGAACCAATAGCTACTAATGCTGGTATTATTTCAGGCACGGGCTCTGTAACTCTTAATAATTCAAATATTAAGACTTGGATAAGCAATAACTCCGCAAGTAATAATGCCAATGGAGATAATACTTTAAAGTTTGCCAAAATGGTTGTTACAAATGGTCAAGCAGTAATTACTGATATTAATGGTGTTACTTCTAATTCCAACATTGTTACACCAGCAACTCGTGAACTACAAACAATTGCTATTCCAGTAGGGAAAATTAAGATTCAATATGTTGATCAAAACGGTAAAAATCTTGGTTCACCAGTGGAGATGACTTTGCCACCTGATCCTTATATTGGTCAATATATACCACTTATTAATAACGAAAATGTTATTAATAATATGCCTAAAGGATATATGTGGGCCTTAGGTAAGCAAATTTATGCTGGTGCCGTAAAAGATGCTCAAAGTGGTGGTGATTTAACTACCAATGCTGATAATGGCGATGAATTTGGTCAAGCATCTATTGGTATTGCACCAATGGAAGGTGATAATTATACATATAAGGTTTATGTATACGGGGTAAAGAAGAACGTAACATATAGATATGTTGATGTTAATCACCCTGAACGCGTTTTGATCTCACCAATGTCAGGTAAATCAGGTACAGAGTCTGTTGAAAACTTAGTTCCAGCCAACTATGGTAATACCATTGACTGGACTAATAAATACTATACCCAAGATAATGTTCCAGCAGGTTATCATTATGCTGCAAAGGCACAAAATCAAGCTACAAAGACTTTAGTATCTGACGATAACCCAGTAGTTAATATCTATGTTGAAGGTAATAATCAGACTGTAAATCCAACATATGTAGATACTAACGGCAACAAGATTACTCCAAATAACAAAGTAGTAATTGAAGGTATTACAGGTGAAACTGTAAAATTACCACCAGCACCTGATGCAAACAATTGGGCTCCAGATCATGTGATTGTAAATGGGCAAAAAGTTGCATTTGATGCATCATTTGAATTAGCTGATGGAACAGATTCAGTAACCTATGTATATCATTCACTAGATATTGAAAAGCAAGCTGCTAATAAATCTATCGATGATGAGGCGACTAAAGTTAAGGGTGAGATTGACAATGACCCTACTCTTGATGATCTTGCTAAGAAAACGCAAAAAGATGCGGTTGACAAGGCTGCTAGTGCTGCTAAAAGCAAGATAGATCAAGCTATCGTTCCTAGTGAAGTAAGTGAGGCAGAGAAAAATGGTAAAGCTGCAATCGATGCAGCACATCAACCTGGTACGGCATTAAGTGATCAAAAGAAAGCCTCTACTGATGCAATTGATGCGGAAGCAACTAAAATTAAGGCTGAAATTGATGCGGATGTAACTTTAGATAATGCAGAAAAAGATACCCAAAAAGCTAATGTTGATGCTGATGCTACAGCAGCTAAAACCAAAATCAATGCTGCGCCTAACGCACAGGCAATTAAAAATGCACAAGCTGAAGGTATAGCTAAGATTGATGCAGATCATATTCCTAACAAAACATCATTACCTGATCAAAAAAGAGCTGCTCAAAATGTTATTGACCAAGAAGCAACTAAGATTAAGGCTGAAATTGATGCTGATGTTACTTTAGACGATACAGAAAAAGCCAAGCAAAAGGCCAATGTCGATGCAGATGCCACAGCAGCTAAAACTAAAATCAATGCAGCTACTAACTCACAAGCAGTTAAAGATGAACAAGCAGCAGGAATTGCGAAGATTGATGCAGATCATATTCCTAATAAAATGTCATTAATTGACCAAAAACAAGCTTCTAAAGCTGCTATCGACCAAGAAGCAGTAAAAATTAAAGCTGAAATTGATGCGGATGTAACTTTAGATGACGTAACTAAAGCCAAGCAAAAGTCTAATGTGGATACTGATGCGGCGGCAGCTAAAGATAAGATTGATCGAGCACTTAATGCCCAAGGTGTTAAAGATGCTCAAGCTGAAGGTATAGTTAAAATTGATGCCGATCATATACCAGGAACTACTTCATTAGCTGATCAAAAACAAGCTGCTAAAGGGATAATTGATCAAGAAGCAGTAAAAATTAAAGCTGAAATTGATGCTGATGACACTTTAGATGATGCAACTAAAGCTAAGCAAAAGTCTAATGTGGATATTGATGCTGCTGCTGCTAAGGTGAAGATAGACCAAGCGACTAATGCTCAAGGTGTTAAGGATGCAAAAGATGCAGGTATTATCAAAATTGACAGCGATCATGTTAGAAACAACATTTCTTTAGATGAAATCAAGCAAAATGATAAGAGTGCCATTGATCAAGAAGCAACTAAGATTAAAGCTGAAATTGATGCTGATGAGACTTTAGATAGTGCAGAAAAAGCTAGTCAAAAAGCTAATGTAGATACTGATGCCGCTGCTGCTAAGAGAAAGATAGACCAAGCAACTAATGCTCAAGGTGTGAAAGAAGCAACTGAAGCTGGAATTGCCAAGATTGATGCCGATCACATACCAAATAAGGTTTCTTTAGCTGATCAAAAGAAAGCAGCTCAGGATGCAATTGACCAAGAAGCTAAGAAAGTCAAGGCTGAAATTGATGCCGATTCTAGTTTGGACAGTGCAGAAAAAGCAGCACAAAAAGGTAATGTTGATGCTGATGCGGTAAATGCTAAGAAAAAGATTGATCAAGCAACAGGTGCACAGGGTGTTAAGGATGCTAAAGCAGAAGGAATTGCCAAGATTGATGCTGATTATATCCCTAATTCAACCTCACTAGCTGGTCAAAAGAAGATTGCTAAAGATGCCATTGATGCGGAAGCAACTAAGATCAAGGCTGAAATTGATGCCGATGTAACTTTAGATAATGCGGCTAAGGCCAAGCAAAAAGCAAATGTGGATACTGATGCCGATGCTGCTAAGAGTAAAATTGATCAAGCAACAGGTGCACAAGATGTTAAGGATGCTAAAACAGAAGGAATTGCCAAGATTGACAGTGATCATATTCCAGGTTCTACTTCATTAGCTGATCAAAAGACAGCAGCTAAGGCTGCCATTGATCAAGAAGCAACTAAGGTTAAGGGCGAAATTGATGCCGATGTAACTTTAGACGATGCGACTAAGGCTAAGCAAAAAGCAAATGTAGACAATGATGCGGCCGCAGCTAAGACTCAAATAGATCAGGCAGCTAATGCTCAAGGGGTTAACGATGCTAGGAACCAAGGAATAATTAACATTGATAGTGATCATATTCCAGGTTCTACTTCATTGGCTGATCAAAAGCAAAACGCTAAGGCAATAATTGATCAAGAAGCAACTAAGATCAAGGCTGAAATTGATGCCGATAATAGTTTAGCTAATAATGAGAAAGCAGCGCAGAAAAATAATGTTGATATTGATGCCGCTGCTGCTAAGGTAAAGATAGACCAAGCAACTAATGCTCAAGGCGTCAAAGACGCGCAAAATGCTGGAATAATTAAAATCGATAGTGATCATGTTCCAAATAACATCTCATTAGCTGATCAAAAGAAGACCGCCAAAGATGCGATTGATCAAGAAGCCGCTAAGGTTAAAGGCGAAATTGATGCCGATATCACCTTAGATGATGCTGAAAAGGCCAAACAAAAGTCCAATGTTGACAAGGATTCTTTAGTTGCCAAAGCTAATATTGACCAGGCAACGACTGCTCAGGCCGTTAAGGATGCGCAAGCCGCTGGAATTATTAAGATTGATGCCGATTATATACCAAACAATGTCTCATTAGCTGATCAAAAGAAGAACGCTCAAGATGCCATTGATCAAGAAGCCGCTAAAGTTAAAGCCGAGATTGATGCCGATTCAACTTTAGATAGTGCTGAAAAAGCTGCGCAAAAGAGTAATGTTAATAAAGACGCTCAAGCCGCAAAGAATAAGATTGATCAAGCCACAAGTGCTCAAGGCGTGAAAGATGCTAAAAATGAAGGTATTAGAAAGATCGATAGCGATCATATTCCAAATAATATTTCATTAGCTGATCAAAAGAAAGCAGCTCAAGATGCCATTGATCAAGAAGCAACTAAGGTTAAGGGAGAAATTGATGCCGATGTCACTTTAGATGATGCGGCTAAGACCAAGCAAAAAGCTAATGTGGATACTGATGCAACCGCAGCTAAGAGCAAGATTAATCAAGCTACAGATGCGCAAGGAATTAAAGATGCTAAAAATGATGGAATTGTACAAATTGATTCAGATCACATCCCTAATGCAACGCCATTAGATGACCAAAAACGGGCCGCTAAATTGTCAATTGATGCCGAAGCTAGACGAGTTAAGAGTATGATTGATAATGACGCTACTTTAGACGATGCGACTAAGGCCAAGCAAAAGGCTAACGTTGATACTGAAGCAATTAAAGCTAAATCAGCTATCGATAACTCAAAGAATGCTCAAGAGATTAAAACTTCTTTACACGATGGAATAGTAGCTATCGATGCGCAATATGTACCAGGTGAAAATGGAAGTTTAGATAGTCAAAAAGCGAAGGCAAAATCAGCAATTGATGCGGAAGCAACTAAGATTAAGGGCGAAATTGATGCCGATGTCACTTTAGATGATGCGGCTAAGGCCAAGCAAAAGGCTAATGTTGATACTGATGCAACTAATGCTAAAACTAAGATAGATCAAGCAACTAATGCTCAAATAGTTAAAGATGAGCAAATAGCTGGAATCAATAAAATAGATGCTGATCATATTCCAGGTTCTACTTCATTAGGTGATCAAAAGAAAGCGGCTCAAGATGCGATTGACCAAGAAGCCGCTAAAATCAAGGCTGAAATTGATGCCGATGTCACTTTGGACGATGCTACTAAGACAAAACAAAAGGCCAATGTCGATACTGATGCAACTAATGCTAAAACTAAAATAAATCAAGCAACTGGAGCTCAAGCTGTGAAAGATGCTCGTGATAATGGGATTTCGAAGATTGATAGTGACCATGTACCAAATAGTACGTCACTAGCTGATCAAAAGAAAAATGCTCAGAATATAATTGATCAAGAAGCGGCTAAAGTAAAAGCCGAAATTGAAGCTGATGTAACTTTAGATGCAGCGGCTAAAGCAGCTCAAAAAGGTAATGTCGATATTGATGCTGCTGCAGCTAAGGTGAAAATAGATCAGGCAGTTAATGCTCAAGGTGTTAAGGATGCAACTAATGCGGGAATTGCGAAAATTGATAGTGATCATATTCCAAATGAAGCTTCATTAGCTGATCAAAAGAAAGCAGCTCAAGCTGCAATAGATGCTGAAGCTGCTAAAATTAAGGCCGAAATAGAGGCAGACAATAGCTTAGATAGAGCTGAAAAAGCAACGCAAAAAGCTAATGTCGATAAAGATGCTACTGACGCCAAGAATAAAATAGATCAAGCAATTAATGCCCAAGGTGTAAAAGATGCGCAAGCAGTTGGTATTACCAAAATTGATGCTGATCATATTTCTAACAGTACTTCACTTGAAGATCAAAAGAAAAATGCTACTCTATTAATCGATCAAGAGGCAGCTAAGATTAAAGCTGAAATTGAAGCTGATCCAACTTTGGATAGCGCTACTAAGGCTACACAAAAGGGTAACGTTGATAAAGATGCGGCTGATGCCAAAAACAAGATAAATCAAGCAACTAACTCGCAAGCTGTTAAGGATGCGCAAGCTGCTGGTATTATCAAGATTGATGGTGACCATATTACTAATAGCGTTTCTTTAGCAGAACAAAAGCGAAGTGCTCAAAGTGCAATTGATCAAGAAGCAGCTAAAGTAAAAGCTGAAATTGATAACGATCCAACGCTAGATAATACTACTAAAGCAGCGCAAAAGGGTAATGTTGATATTGATGCGGCGGCTGCTAAGAGCAAAATAGATCAAGCAGCTAATGCGCAGGAAGTCAAAGATGCACAAGCGGCAGGAATTACTAAGATTGACAGTGATCACGTACCAAATAGTACCTCACTTGCCGATCAAAAGAAGAGTGCTCAAGATGCAATTGATCAAGAAGCAGCTAAGATTAAGGCTGAAATCGATGCTGATTCAACTTTGGATAGTGTACAAAAAACAGCACAAAAGAATAATGTTGATGCTGATGCTGCAACTGCCAAAATTCAAATAGATCAAGCAACCAATTCTCAAGGTGTGAAAGATGCTAAAGCCGCAGGAATTAACAAAATTGATGGCGACCATATTCCAAATAATATTTCATTATCCGATCAAAAGAAAGCTGCTCAAAATGCAATAGATCAAGAAGCAGTTAAGATTAAATCTGAGATAGATAAAGATGTGACATTAGATGATGCTGCCAAAGCTAAACAAAAAGCCGAGGTTGATACTGATGCAGCCAATGCTAAAAAGAATATTGATGCTGCAACTAATGCTCAAGGTGTCAAGGATGCCCAAGCTGCTGGAATTGCTAAAATTGACAGCGATCATATACCAAATAATGTATCTTTAGACAATCAAAAGAAGAATGCCCAAAGTGCGATTGATCAAGAAGCAGCTAAGATTAAGGCTGAAATTGACAATGATCCAACTTTAGACAATGCTACTAAACTTAAGCAAAAAGCAAATGTCGATAATGATGCTACAGCTGCTAAAAATAAGATTGATCAAGCAGCGAATGCACAGGAAGTAAAAGATGCGCAAGCCGCTGGAATTACTAAGATTGATAGCGATCATGTGCCAAACAGTACATCACTTGCCGATCAAAAGAAGAGCGCTCAAGATGCAATTGATCAAGAAGCCGCTAAAATTAAATTTGACATTGATAATGATGCAACTTTAGACAATGCGGCCAAGATTAAGCAAAAAGCAAATGTCGATAATGATGCAACTGTTGCTAAGAATAAGATTAATCAAGCTCCTGATGCTCAGGGTGTCAAAGATGCGCAAGCAGCCGGAATTATTAAGATTGATGGTGATCATATTCCAAGTGTTACAACATTAGCCGATCAAAAGAAGAATGCTCAAAGCATGATTGATCAGGAAGCTGCTAAGATTAAAGCTGAAATTGATAATGATGCAACTTTAGATAACGCAGCTAAGGCTAAACAAAAAGCAAATGTCGATAATGATGCAGCTGTTGCTAAAAATAATATTGATCAAGCAGCTAATGCGCAGGAAGTAAAGGATGCACAGGCCGCTGGAATTATTAAGATTGATAGCGATCATATTCCAAGTAGTACATCACTTGCCGATCAAAAGAAGAATGCCCAAGATGCAATTGATCAAGAAGCAACTAAGATTAAAGCAAATATCGATGCTGATACCAGTTTAGATAATGCAGAAAAGGCAGCGCAAAAGAGTAATGTTGATAAAGATGCGCAAGTCGCTAAGGCTAAGATTAATCAAGCTCCTGATGTTCAAGGTGTCAAAGATGCGCAAGCTGCTGGAATTATTAAGATTGATAATGACCATGTACCAAACAACTCATCATTAGCCGATCAAAAGAAGAATGCGCAATCAGAGATTGATCAAGAAGCTGCTAAGATTAAAGCAAATATCGATGCTGATACTAGTTTAGATAATGCGGAGAAGGCAGCGCAAAAGAGTAATGTTGATAAAGATGCGCAAGCCGCTAAGAATAAAATTGATCAAGCTCCTGACGCTCAGAGTGTTAAGGATGCTAAGATAGCTGGAATTAACAAGATTGACAGTGATCATGTACCAAACAATTTATCATTAGCAGATCAGAAGAAGAATGCCCAGGATGCTATTGATCAAGAAGCCGCTAAGATTAAAGCGGAAATTGATAATGATTCAACTTTAGATAATGCAGAAAAGACAGCCCAAAAGAGCAATGTTGACAAGGATGCGCAAGCCGCTAAGAATAATATTGACCAGGCTACTAGTGCCCAAGGTGTCAAAGATGCTAAAGCGGCTGGAATTAGTAAGATTGATAGTGATCATGTACCAAACAACTTATCATTAGCAGATCAGAAGAAGAATGCGCAATCTGCAATTGATCAAGAAGCCGCCAAAATCAAGGCTGAAATTGATGCTGATGTAACTCTAGACGATGCTACTAAGATTAGTCAAAAGGGTAACGTAGATGCTGATGCACAAGCCGCTAAGAATAAGATTGATGCTGCAACTAATGCCCAAGAGGTCAAGGATGCGCAAAATGCTGGAATTACTAAGATTGACTCTGACCATCAAAGTAATAAGACCTCATTGTCAGATCAAAAATTGGCAGCAAAAGCTGAGATTGATGCAGAAGCTAAAAAGGTTAAGGCTGAAATTGATGCTGATATAACATTAGATGATGCAACAAAAGATGTGCAAAAGAATAATGTTAATAATGAAGCAGCAAAAGCTAAGAAGGCAATTGATGGTGCAAATAATGCTCAAGAAATCAAATCTTCTCTGCATGATGGAATTTCAGCAATTGATGCCCAACATGTATCAGGTCAAAATGGAAGTTTAGAGGCGCAAAAAGCTAAGGCACAAGCAACAATTGATCAGGAAGCTGCTAAGATTAAGGCCGAAATTGAATCTGATCCAACCTTAGATAGTGCTACAAAGGCTAAGCAAAAAGCTAATGTAGATGCCGATGCGCAAGCTGCTAAGAGCAAGATTGATCAAGCAACAAACGCTCAAGGTGTCAAAGATGCGCAAAATGCTGGAATTAGTAAGATTGATGCCGATCATGTACCAAATAGTACTTCTCTTGCCGACCAAAAGAAGAATGCGCAAGATGCTATTGATCAAGAAGCCGCTAAGATTAAGACCGAAATTGATAATGATCCAACCTTAGATAGTGCTACAAAGGCTAAGCAAAAAGCTAATGTAGATGCCGATGCGCAAGCCGCTAAGAATAAGATTGATACCGCAACTAATGCACAAGATGTTAAGGATGCGCAAAATGCTGGAATCATTAAGATTGATAGCGATCATGTATCAAATAGCACTTCTCTTGCTGACCAAAAGAAGAATGCACAAGGTTTAGTTGATCAAGAAGCAATAAAGATTAAAGCTGAGATTGATAATGATCCAACCTTAGATGATGCAACTAAGGCAAAACAAAAAGCTAATGTAGATGCTGATGCGCAAGCCGCTAAGAATAAGATTGATGCTGCAACTAATGCCCAAGAGGTTAAGGATGCGCAAAATGCTGGAATTAGTAAGATTGATGCCGATCATGTACCAAATAGTACTTCTCTTGCCGACCAAAAGAAGAATGCGCAAGATGCCATTGATCAAGAAGCCGCTAAAATCAAGGCCGAAATTGATGCTGACGTAACTCTAGACGATGCAACTAAGGCTAAGCAAAAAACTAATGTGGACAATGATGCAGCAGTAGCTAAAAATAAAGTTGCTCAAGCACCTAATGCCCAAGGCGTCAAAGATGCCCAAGCTGCTGGAATTAGTAAGATTGATTCAGATCATGTACCAAATAGTGCATCACTTACTGATCAGAAGAAGGCTGCTCAAGGTTTAATTGATCAAGAAGCAGCTAAAATCAAGGCCGAAATTGATAATGATCCAACTTTAGACGCTGCAACTAAGACCAAGCAAAAAGCTAATGTTGATGCCGATGCTAACGCAGCTAAGAACAATATTGATCAAGCTACAGATGCCCAAGGCGTCAAAGATGCTCAAGCTGCTGGAATTAACAAGATTGACAAAGATCATGTACCAAATAGTGTATCTTTAGAAAATCAAAAGAAGAATGCCCAAAATATAATTGACCAAGAAGCCGCTAAAATTAAGGCTGAAATTGATGCAGATTCTACTTTAGATAGTGCAACTAAAGCTGCTCAAAAAGGCAATGTTGATAAAGATGCACAAACTGCAAAAGATAACATTGATGCTGCAACTAATGCCCAAGGCGTCAAAGATGCTCAAGCTGCAGGAATTAGTAAAATTGATTCAGATCATCAAAGTAGCAAGATGTCATTAGCTGATCAAAAGGCTGCTGCTCAAGCAATAATTGATCAAGAAGCTGCTAAGATTAAAGCAGAAATTGATGCCGATGTAACTTTGGATTGTGATGCTAAAGATGCGCAAAAAGCAAATGTAGATAAGGATGCAACAGATGCGAAGGCCAAAATTAGTCAAGCTCCTGATGCTCAAGGTGTCAAAGATGCACAAGCTGCGGGAGTTACTAAGATTGATGCTGATCATGTACCAAGTGGCATTTCATTAAATGATCAAAAGCGGAATGCGCAAAGTACAATTGATCAAGAAGCCGCTAAGATTAAAGCGGAAATTGATGCCGACGTAACTTTAGATGATGCAACTAAGGCTGTGCAAAAGGCTAATGTAAATAAAGATGCACAAGCCGCTAAGGCGAAGATTGATCAGGCTGCAGATGCGCAAGCAGTTAAAGATGCTGTTAAAGCCGGTATTAACAAGATTGATAGCGATTATGTACCAAATAGTGCTTCATTAGCCGATCAAAAGTCATCAGCACAAGCTGCTATTGATCAAGAAGCCGCTAAGATTAAGGCTGAGATTGATGCTGACCCATCTCTAGATACCAACGAAAAGACAAAACAAAAGACTAACGTTGATAAAGATGCGCAAGCCGCTAAGAATAGCATTGATCAAGCACCTAATGCCCAAGGTGTCAAAGATGCTAAAGCAGCTGGAATTAGTAAGATTGATAGTGACCATGTGCCAAGTGGTATCTCATTAGAAGATCAAAAGAAAGCTGCTCAAGGTATAATTGACCAAGAAGCCGCTAAGATTAAAGCCGAAATTGATACTGATCCAACTTTGGATGATGCAACTAAGGCTAAACAAAAAGCTAATGTTGATACTCATGCCAATGCGGCTAAGAACAATATTGATCAAGCTACAGATGCGCAAGGCGTCAAAGATGCCAAGGCAGCTGGAATTAGTAAGATTGATGGTGATCACGTACCAAATAGTATGTCACTAGAAGATCAAAAGAAGGCTGCTCAAGGTATAATTGATCAAGAAGCTGCCAAGATTAAGGCTGAGATTGATGCAGATGAAACCTTAGACGATGTAACTAAAGCTGCCCAAAAAGCTAATGTTAATAAGGATGCGCAAGCAGCTAAAAATAGTATTGATCAAGCAACGAATGCTCAAGGCGTGAAGGATGCTAAAGCAACTGGAATTGCCAAAATTGATGGTGATCATATTCCAAACAGTACTTCACTAGCGGATCAAAAAGTTGCTGCTCAAGCGACAATTGATCAAGAAGCTGCCAAGATTAAGGCTGATATTGATGCTGATCCAGCCTTAGACGATGCTACAAAGAATAAGCAAAAAGCTAATGTAGATAAGGATGCAGCAGCAGCTAAAGCTAAAATTGGTCAGGCAACTAATGCTCAAGGTGTGAAAGATGCCCAAGGTGCAGGAATTGCCAAAATTGATAGTGATTACGTACCAAGTAATACATCATTAGCTGAGCAAAAGACTAATGCTAAAGCTGCCATTGATCAAGAAGCTGCTAAAATTAAAGCTGATATTGATGCCGATCCCGCACTAGACGATGCACTCAAGGCAGCCCAAAAGTTGACTGTAGATAGAGATGCGCAAGCAGCTAAGGCGAAGATTGACCAAGCACTTAATGCTCAGGGCGTGAAAGATGCGCAAGCAGCTGGAACTGCTAAGATTGACAGTGATTATGTGCCAAGTAATACATCATTAGCTGAACAAAAGACTAATGCTAAGGCTGCCATTGATCAAGAAGCCGCTAAAATTAAGGCTGAGATTGATGCGGATGAAACTTTAGATGATGCAGCTAAGAAATCACAAAAAGCTAATGTTGATAAGGATGCGCAAGCTGCCAAGGCGAAGATTGATCAAGCACTAAATGCTCAAGGCGTAAAGGATGCACAAAGTGCAGGAATTGCTAAAATTGATAGCGATCACTTAGAAAACGGTGCTTCATTAGCTGATCAAAAGAGAAACGCGCAAGCGGAAATCACAAAAGAAGCTACTAAGATTAAAGCCGAAATTGATGCTGATCCTAGCTTAGATGATGCAACAAAATTGGCACAAAAGAATAGTGTTGATAAAGATGCACAAGCGGCTAAGGCGAAGATTGCTGAATCGACTAATGCCCAAGCAGTCAAAGATGCTAAAGCTGATGGAATTAGTAAGATTGATGATGATCATGTAACAAACAATATTCCATTAGCTGATCAAAAGCGGAGTGCCCAAAATGCGATTGATCAAGAAGCTGCTAAGATTAAAGCTGAAATTGATGCTGATTCTACTTTAGATAATGCAGTTAAAGCAGCCCAAAAGGCTAATGTTGATAGAGACTCACAAGCGGCTAAGAATAACATCGATCAAGCAATTAATGCTCAAGGTGTAAAGGATGCAAAATCTGCTGGTATCAGTAAGATTGATAGCGATCATGTGCCAAATAGTGCCTCATTAGCTGATCAAAAATCAGCAGCTCAAGCAGCCATTGATCAAGAAGCTGCTAAGATTAAGGCTGAAATTGATGCCGATGAAACTTTAGATGATACTGCAAAGGCAAAACAAAAAGCTAATGTAGATAACGATGCAACCAGCGCTAAAGGTAAGATTGATCAAGCAACTAATGCTCAAGAAGTAAAAGATGCAAAATCTGCTGGAATTAGTAAGATTGATGGTGATCATTTAGTAAATGGTATGTCATTAGCCGATCAAAAGCGGAATGCCCAAAATGCAATTGATCAAGAAGCTGCTAAGATTAAAGCCGAAATTGATGCTGATCCTGCTATAGATGATGCAACTAAGCTTGCACAAAAAGATAATGTGGATAAGGATGCACAAGCAGCTAAGAATAACATTGATCAAGCTCCAGATGCTCAAGGTGTTAAAGATGCCAAAGCGGCAGGAATTAGTAAGATTGATGCTGATCACTTAAGTAGTAAAGTTTCATTAGCTGATCAAAAGATTGCTGCTAAAGATGCGATTGACCAAGAAGCTAAGAAAGTCAAAACTGAAATTGATGCTGATCCTTCTTTAGATGACGCAACTAAGGCTAAGCAAAAAGTCAATGTTGATGCTGAGGCAACTAAGGCTAAAGGTGCAATTGATAATGCAACCAACGCTCAAGGTATAAAAGGTGCAGTTCGTGATGGAATTGTAGCAGTAGATGGGCAACATATAACTAATGAAAATGGAAGTTTGGAAAGTCAAAAATCTCAAGCTAAGGCAACAATTGATCAAGAAGCCGCTAAGATTAAGGCCGAAATTGATGCCGATCCTACCTTAGATAATGCTGCTAAAGCAGCACAAAAGGCTAATGTAGATAAAGATGCACAAGCGGCTAAGATTAATGTTGATCAAGCTCCAAATGTTCAAGGTGTCAAAGACGCTAAAATAGCTGGAATTAGTAAGATTGATAGTGATCATATTCCAAGTAGCATGTCATTAGCCGATCAAAAGAGAAATGCCCAAATAGCAATTGATCAAGAGGCTACTAAAGTGAAAGCAGCAATTGATGCTGATCCTACCTTAGACAATGCTGCTAAAGCAGCACAAAAGGCTAATGTAGATAAAGATGCTGCTGATGCAAAAGATAAAATTGATCAAGCAACGAATGCTCAAAGTGTTAAGGATGCTCAATCTACTGGAATTAGTAAGATTGATAGTGACTATGTAACTAATAGCACATCATTAACTGATCAAAAACTAGCTGCTAAAGCAACAATTGATCAAGAAGCTAAGAAGATTAAAGCAGAAATTGAAGCTGATGTAACTTTAGATAATGCTACAAAGGCTAAAGAAAAAGCTAATGTAGATGCAGAAGTAGTTAAAGCTAAAGAAGCAATTGATAATGCACCTAATGCTCAAGAACTTAAGAACACCATCAATAAGGGAATTGCAGCAATTGACGCACAATACATTCCTCAAGGAAGCTTAGATAGCCAAAAGGCTAAGGCAAAAGCAGCAATTGATCAAGAAGCTTCTGTAATCAAGAATAAGATTGCAAATGATTTATCATTAGACGACAAAGCGAAGGCAGATCAGATAGCGGCAGTTGACCAAGAAGCAACTAGGGCTAAGGAGAATATTCAAAAGGCTGAAAATGCCCAAGAAATTAATGATGCTCTTAATCTTGGAATTACTAATATAGATGCTAAATATGTACCTTCAATTTCAATAGCTGATCAAAAATCTTATGCTAAGAAACTTATTATGGATGAGGCTGAAATTGTTAAGAATGAAATTAACAGTGATAAGACTTTATCTCAAAAACTTAAGGCACAACAAATTGAAGCTGTAGAAGCTCAAAAGCAAAAGGCTTTGGATAAAATTGACGAAGCTACGAATTCGCAAGCTATTAAAGATGAATATAAAAATGGTGTCCTTGCACTTCATGCTCAGCATCTAGCAGCTGATCAGTTAGATGCTCAAAAGCAAGTAGCTAAAAATGCACTTGTTAAAGAAGCAGATACAATTAAGAGTGCAATTAATGCTGATTCAACTTTGGACAGTATTGCTAAGAAAACACAGATTGATAATGTTGAATTAGAGCTCCAAAAAGCACAAAATTCAATTGATCGTGCAAGAACTTCACAAGAAGTTGAAGATCAACAAGATAAAGGAATTGCAGCAATTGATGCACAATACATTCCTGGGAAACCACTTAATGATCAAAAAGATATAGCAAATAAGGCCATTGAAGATGCTGCTGCTAAAGCTAAGGAAAAGATAAGTCAAGATTTAACCTTAACTAGCGCGGAAAAGGCAAAACAAAGTCAAGCAGTTGATGATGCTCAAGCCAAGGCCAAGAGCGCAATCAGAAAAGCTAAGAATGCAGATGAAATTGCTCAAGCCCAAGAAGATGGAGTGGCTGAAATAAATGCTATTCCAAAATCAAATGGTACAGTAGCAGGTCAGAAGAAGGCCGCAACTGACGCCATTGACAAGGCCGCTGCCGCAGCTAAAGACAAGATTAGCCAAGATCCAACTATCACTAGTGCTGAAAAGGCAAAACAAAGTCAAGCAGTTGATGATGCTCAAGCCAAGGCCAAGGATGCAGTAGATCAGGCTAAGAATGCAGATGAAATTAATCAAGCCCAAGCAGACGGAATTACAGGAATCAACAGTATTCCAAAATCAAATGGTACAGTAGACGAGCAGAAGAAGGCCGCAACTGATGCCATTGATAAGGCCGCTGCCGCAGCTAAAGACAAGATTAGCCAAGATCCAACTATCACTAGTGCTGAAAAGGCAAAACAAAGTCAAGCAGTTGATGATGCTCAAGCCAAGGCCAAGGATGCAGTAGATCAGGCTA
>NZ_REHI01000007.1:0-68784 GCF_003692805.1 Lactobacillus sp. ESL0230 | reverse complement strand
TAGATCAGGCTAAGAATGCAGATGAAATTAATCAAGCCCAAGCAGACGGAATTACAGGAATCAACAGTATTCCAAAATCAAATGGTACAGTAGACGAGCAGAAGAAGGCCGCAACTGATGCCATTGATAAGGCCGCCGGAGCTGCTAAGGATGCCATTAATAAAGACAGTAGTTTAACAGATGCTGAAAAAGCAGCTGGCAATAAAGCAGTCGATGCTGCCGCAGCTAAAGCTAAGGAAGAAATCAACAAGGCTGTTAACTCTGATGATATTAATAAGGCTAAAGAAAATGGTTTAGCTGAAATTGGTAAGGCTGTTCCAAACAGCACTTTAGATAAGCAAAAAGAAGATGCTAAGAAGTCAATTGATGACGCTGCTTCCGCTGCTAAGGATGCCATTAATAAGGATCCTAAGTTAACAGATGAGCAGAAGAAGGCGGCAACTGACGCTATTGACAAGGCCGCTTCTGCTGCTAAGGATGCAGTAGATCAGGCTAAGACGCCAGATGAAGTTAACCAAGCTAAAGAAAATGGTTTAGCTGAAATTGGTAAAGTAGTTCCAGATAGCAGCTTGAATAAACAAAAAGAAGATGCTAAGAAGGAAGTTGATGACGCCGCAGCCAAGGCTAAGGATAAGATCGATAAAGATCCAAACTTAACTGACAAGCAAAAAGAAGATGCTAAGAAACAAGTTGATGATGCCGCAGCCAAAGCTAAGGATGAAATCGACAAGGCCAAGACCCCAGACGAAGTTAACAAGGCTAAGGACAAGGGAACTTCAGATATTGACAAGCAAGTACCAGGCAACAACACACCAGGTAACAGCTTAGAAGATCAGAAGAAGGCCGCTAAGGATGCCATTGATAAGGCTGCTTCCGCTGCTAAGGATGCCATTAATAAGGATCCTAAGTTAACAGATGAGCAGAAGAAGGCGGCAACTGACGCTATTGACAAGGCCGCTTCTGCTGCTAAGGATGCAGTAGATCAGGCTAAGACGCCAGATGAAGTTAACCAAGCTAAAGAAAATGGTTTAGCTGAAATTGGTAAAGTAGTTCCAGATAGCAGCTTGAATAAACAAAAAGAAGATGCTAAGAAGGAAGTTGATGACGCCGCAGCCAAGGCTAAGGATAAGATCGATAAAGATCCAAACTTAACTGACAAGCAAAAAGAAGATGCTAAGAAACAAGTTGATGATGCCGCAGCCAAAGCTAAGGACGAAATCGACAAGGCCAAGACCCCAGACGAAGTTAACAAGGCTAAGGACAAGGGAACTTCAGATATTGACAAGCAAGTACCAGGCAACAACAATTCTGGTGGTAATGGCAATGGTGGAAATAGTAACCCTGGTGGCAATGGTGGTAACACTAACCCAGGTAACACTAATTTAACTTTTGATAAAATTTTAGAAGACCAAAAGAAAGCTGCAGACAAAGCAATCGATGATGCAGTATCTGCAGCTAAAGATAAAATTAATAAGGATCCAAACTTAACTGATGAGCAAAAAGCAGCCGCTAATAAGGCAGTTGATAATGTGGCAGCCAAAGCTAAGGATGCAATCAGTAAAGCTAAAACTCCTGAAGAGCTAAAGCAAATTCTCGATAATGCTATAGCTGAAATTAATAAGAATATTCCTAGTCAAGGGAATAATAAGCCAGATGCTATTGAAAAGCGGCTTAACCACAATGCTTACTTCTATAACAAACAAGGTAAGCGAGCTAACTTATTGGTAGCTAAGAGCGGTTCGATAATTTCAACGTATGGAATAGAAAAGATTAACGGTCGGGAATTCTACATAACAGATAATGGCTTATACGTAGCTGTTAATAATGTTATTAGTAACAAGCGTCGCCTGAAACGGAATGCATTTGTATATAACCGTTATGGCAAGCGTGTAGGTATAACATTACTTAAGAAGAATTCAGAAGTTGGCACATATGGTGATCCAGTGAAGATCAAGGGTATTGCATACTACATCATTGGTCAAAACCGCTATGTCAAGGCAGCCAATTTTGCATTTGTAACTGTAGAGGCAAATAATACCCTTGCTGATGGAGTAACTGCGAATGCAGAAGTTCACCATAATGCATACATTTATGATGAAAATGGTAACCGTTTGAATAAGCTTGTTCTAAAGGCAGGATCCAGAATTACTACTGGTGAAAGTAGAACGATTAGTGGACAGAAGTACGTAGCAATAGCTGAAGGTCAATATGTAGCAAGTGATAATGTTACAGGAACTGGCCGTAAGTTAAAGCACAAGTCATATGTATATAACCAATATGGCCAAAGAATAAGTCGGAAAGCATTAAAAAAGAATAGTGCAGTTCAAACTTATGGTAATGCAGTAAATATTCAAGGTAGCGAATATTATGCAGTTGGTCAAAATAAATTCGTTAAACGTTCTAACTTCAAGTAAAATCAAGAAATTCTTGAACAAACTTAAGTAGTAAAAGAAGCTCCTATCTCAAAAGAGGTAGGGCTTCTTTTTTTATTATTAATAAATTCAATTTTATGTCAAACTAAGCTATTTTAAATTACTATTTAGATTTAGAACTATCGTTATATAATTTTGTATACTTTATATTTAAAACGTATTTATTACTGTCAATTTTTAAAATATATTATTAATTACAAGGAAAATTAAGAATATTAAAATTTATAAAACGTGTTTTTATTAATTGAGATTAAAATATAAATATTAGTATTAAATAGCAACATAATTTACTTTTATTTATAAATTTAAAATTGCAAAAACCTACTCTATCAAAGCATTTCAGATGGAAATTTAAGAAAAAATAAAAATAAAAAAATTTAACAAATGTTAATTGACTATTATTAACTTTCAGTTTATATTAAAAATAAATTAACAAGTTTAATGTTATGGAGGAAAGACACAATGAAAAAAAGTTCTAAATTAATGGTGATTTCAACTGCTGTATCATTATTTACACTAGCAACTGGAACAATTGCAACTGCACTCGTCAATGCCTCTACTAAAAATAATCAGGAGAATACAATGCAAATTGATCAAATTGCAACTAAACAGTTAAGTCGAGCTGGTTATGTATTTAGGTTATCTTCAAATTCGCTGATGAACCCAATGTATAGACAAGCCGAGCAAGTAGAAAAATATAGTAAAGCTTATGTTGAGCAACTGGTAGTCAATAAAATATTATTCAAAGTAACTGAAGTTAATTCTTTAAATAAGCATATAATGGTGCATATTATTGACCAGAGTGGGAAATATCAAGGTTGGGTTAGCTTGCTGACTGGTATTTATAATGTTAAGGCACTTAAGCGCAATTTAAAGCCTCTGGTTAAAGCTGAATTTGAGGTAATGAGGATTAAAGATAGTCAAGGGAAGAAAGCAGCTTTAAAAGAATTAATAAAGGTTGAACAAGAAATCAAGCGATTACCTAAACGTAATAAGGAAATAGGAGAGAATTCTTTACTTGAACTACAACGTTGGCTTAATCATGGAAATTATCAATTTATACCAAGTTTAATGATTGGTCAATATTAATATAGTAGTCTCCCAGCTTGGGGGACTATTTTTAGTTATTAAGAATAAGGTGTATTGGTAGAGTCAACTTCTAATATGATAAGCAATTTAATGAATTTAACGGTTAAAGAATATCAGTCTACCAATAAAAGTCAATTATTTTTTTCTAAAATAAAAATGTTATTAAAAGTAAAAATAATCAGTTAGTTATCTACTATGTGGAAAAAATAAGTATAAATTTTATTGAATATATAAAGCTTAAAAGTCGTTTGGCAATTAGATCTGCACGTGTGATTGGATATTCTTCTACGTTATCTTTGAAATAGATTTCGTCCTCCCTGAAATGTTTCACAAAGCAAATTAAGCCAATTCAACTAAAAATTAAAAAAATTATTTAATTGGTAATACGTTGTGTTAAAAGTAACATAATATTATCAATGGTAAATAAAATTTTATTGACTATGCAAAATTTATCATATGTTATATTTCTAATTTTATTTAAAAAAAACTAGTAACTGTTTTTAAAATATTATACAATAATTATGTAAGATATATATATATATATTGGAATAATTGTTTGCGCAAACATGGTTTTTTAAACATATTTTTTTAAGGATGTGAAATGAAATGAAAAAGTTTTTAATGTCTATGTTGGCGATTTCTTCATTAGCAGTTGGGGGAGTTGCAACCGTTCATGCAGACGGTCAAGATAATTTAGAATTTGATACATATAGAGCAACAAGAACTGCAGTTAAATCGTATCATTTTGATAAAAATATTTTTACTGGTGAAGAATTAAACTTTAATAGTTATAGATATATAGTAATTCCGGCAAGTTCTAAGCAAACTGGTTACACTAATCAACAAATTAACGGTGCGTGGAATTATAAAACATACTTACATACTAATTTTTATAAGGGAGGATATTAATTATATATAAAATTTAATATTAAATGATAGGCTTATTTAATCCTATCATTTTTTAATACCACATTTTATCAAGGAGACTGTTATGCTTGAAGTTAATCATCTCACAATTAAAACCCGTCAACCAATCCTACATGATTTTAGTTATCAGTTTATGCCTGGTCAGTTTTATCAGATTGCTGCCGAAAATGGTTTAGGCAAAACTAGTTTTTTGCGGGCAATTACTAATTTGATCCCGATTGCCGCTGGAAGAATTCGCTTAGAAGGTAAACCGTATACCCAAAATAAGGACAAAGTTTTTTTCTTCGAAAGTAATGACTGGCTCAATCCCAATCTTAATAGCTTAGACTATTTAAAATTTATCAAAAACATGTGGCACTCACAGGTGAATTTAGCAGACGAGTTAGCCTTCTTAGGGGTACAAGATTACGCCAAAGTACCCATTAAAAAGTATTCACTAGGAATGAAACAGAAATTGCTGGTAGCCATGTATTTTGTAAGTGATGCCGAATATTATTTAATGGATGAAATAACCAATGGTTTGGATGAGGTAAGTCGCAAGCAACTTTATGACCGCTTAGCGCAAGAAGTTTCGCATAAAAACAAATGTATTATCATGACCTCACATTATAGCAGTGAACTAAGGATGATCAACGCTCATCGCTTAGTTTTAGAACAACAAATGATGCGTGAGGTGTAGGAATGATGTCTTACTTTGGTTTTCAATTTAAAAAAATTACCAAGCATAACTTAACCATAATTGCTTCGTGCATTTTAATAATTATTTCTTTTGGTGTTTTATTTCTTAATGCTAATCAAATTGACAGCGGAGAATCAATCAAGGGTCAGATACAAGGCAATATTGTAATCCAAAAAAATAATATTGCCCAAGATAAGCAAGCATTAAAAAAATATTCGCCGACTGGTGAAGGTTACCGTCAAACTAAAATCGCACTGAAGCAAACAAAAAAACAATTACAAGCAAATCAAGCGTTGATTAAACATATTAATAAGGGGCAATGGAGACCAGTTTATAAGGAAAAAATCAAAGAGAGTAATAAAATGAAAACTACCGGATTAAGTGAGCGAAACCTTGACTTTGTTAGTGGCATCAAAAAGCGCTATCAATATTTAGTTAAGCATCCGCTGCCTTATGAAAGTGATGCAGCCGTTACTGGTATTCAGTTTTGGTCAGATTTAAACGGAACCTATTGGCCAATTTTATTTACCTTAGTGATAATTTTTATTTTAACGTATCTATATACTGACGCTTATAAAAATGGCTTAGACATCACCACTGCTTTACCAATAAATGTAATGCGTAAGCAACTATCTAATAGTTTGGTAGGATTAGCCATTAGTTGTTTATTATATTTATTGTTAAGTTTATTAGTTTTTACCGGAGCATCTTTAATCTTTGGCACGGGTAATTTACAATACCCAGCTATTATTCATCATCTAGTCAATGGACGGCAAACAGTTGCTGTAGTTCCGTTAGCTACTTTAATCCCCCAAATTTTAATCTTACAATTTTTGGAATTTATATTTTTAGTACTGTTTATTCAGTTACTGGCAAAACTATTGCATAATCAGTTACCGACCCTGTTATTAGCGGTACTTTTAGTAGTAGGTATTGGATTAGCAACCACCATAATTGAACCTTTGGCTCAGATTGCCCAGTGGCTACCTAACACTTATCTTAATGCAATCAATGTAGTTTCGGGGGTAGTTGCTGATAACTTAGATAATTACCATATTAATTTTACTAGTGGGGTAGGTACCCTACTAATTGGTTCACTTGTTTTGTTTAGTTTGATTTGCTTATTAGAACGGACTAGAACTCATCATTTCAAAGAAGTGGAGGTACTGTAATGGCTTATCTCCTATTTCAATTAAAAAAAGTAGTTAAAAATAAGTTGACGCCAATTTGTCTTTCTATCCTGATTCTAATTTTGGGCTTTATTTTATTTTTGAATCTACGTACCGCGCCCCAATTTACCTTGCAGGCAGGAGCCCAAAAAGAAGGTACTTACTATCAAACAGAGATTGCTAAGTTAAAACAAAATCTGAAGCAGCAAAAGAAAAATAGTGACCTTTATCAAGAAACTGAACAAGATATTAATAGTAACCAAAAAATTGCCAACCAAGATTATCAAATACAAAAAGCTGCTCAAGCTGCTAAGTGGCAGTTAGCTTATACGCTGATGTGGCAAAAAAAGCAGCATGAAAAAAAACACTTAGAAAACATTGCTGACCAGGTTGATCCCGCTCAAGTGACAGAGACTAATAACAAACTAAAATTTTTTGCCTATCTTAAAGACAAACCACTCGCTTATGAAAATCAAGATATGCCAGTAACGGGAATCCAATTTTGGTTGCACCTTAACCAGCAGTATTTACCGTATCTATTTACTTTGGTGGCTTTGTTTATCTTAACTTTATTATTAACAGAACCTTATCATCAAAAACTTGATCTAACTCGGCTCAATCCCATTAGTAAATGGCGTCAAGCTTTAACGGAAATTAGTGCGGGTTTAATATTACTAGGGGGAAGTTTTTTGGTAATAAATTTGTTAATGATAATTGCCGCAACGATTTTTGCTGGTGCTGGTAATTTAGCTTTTCCGTATTTGACCTATAAATTTGTTAACGGTCGAATGATGACTAACTTTGTGGCTAGTGACAATTTAATTTTACCAATTATTGCTTTACAACTTTTAGGCTTGTTATTCTTAATAGTTTTGGTAAGATTTTTGGCCATAATTTTTCGTGCGCAACTGCCCACATTGCTGCTTGCACTCTTGTTAGTATTAGGAGTGAATGTGGCGGTAATAGCTGTCCCAATGTTAAGAAAAGTTAGTGCTTGGTTACCGGTGACGTATCTAAATGCGGTTGATACTGTTTCGGGGAAACTAGGAATGTTATACCAAAATCCGCAATTAAATTTTAGTGCGGGAATCATTGTTTTGCTTGGTAGTATAGTGATTATCTTAGTTTTAACTGTTATTGTTGAGTATACATATCAAAATAGCAAAGCTTAGTAATAAAAAATTTACCGGTCTTATTATTAAGTATCAAGTAAAAACCGTTCCAACTCTTTTGAATTGGAACGGTTTTTTATTACAAGCTGGTCTGGATATTATCAGCTAGATAATTGTAAAGCATGCCTTGCTGTAGCTGTTTAGTTTCAACCCCTAAAGCCTCAGCAATTGCATAAGCATATGCCCACGCAGTAGCCGGACCGCGACTAGTAATAAGCTTATTTTTGTGGTCAGTTACTGTAATTGTTTCTTTAAATTTGCCAGTTGGTGCATCTTGCTTAGTCTGTTTGTCAAAACCTGGATAACAAGTATAATCAGCG
Source organism: Lactobacillus sp. ESL0230 (assembly GCF_003692805.1). Classification (NCBI taxonomy): domain Bacteria; kingdom Bacillati; phylum Bacillota; class Bacilli; order Lactobacillales; family Lactobacillaceae; genus Lactobacillus; species Lactobacillus sp. ESL0230. The sequence goes on along the minus strand of NZ_REHI01000007.1, from coordinate 60,996 downwards.
TTGTCTAATATGCCATAACGGGCTAAGGCAATTGGAGCAGCACACATCGCTGCATTCCATTTGCCTTCTTCGTGACGCTTAACCATTAAGTCACGAAGGTTTTTATGATCGCGTAAATTTTCGGCACCGCTTTTTCCGCCTGGGAAAGCAACTAAGTCATAATCTAATAAACTATCATCTAATACTTTGTCACATGTAAGTAGAATTTGGTGATCTCCAGTGATTTTTGGGCTAGTTAGACCAACCATGTCAGTTGGAATGCTTAAGCGTCGCAAAACATCAACTACGCTTAATCCTTCTACTTCTTCACAACCATCGGCAAATACAACGGCAACTTTTTTCATGGTAATACCTCTTCTTTCTATATAATATTATAAACTAGCTGAGATCAAGATAAAATAATAAGTCACTTAACTTATTTAAATGTAAGGTGGGGCGCGGACTAATTGGTAATTTGCTTTTTTTGGGTGCAAGCCATAGTGATTGCAAGTTTGTATTTACGGCTCCTTGAATTTCATCAGCTAAATCTGTTCCAATGACTAAACATGTATCAGGGTCTAATTGCTCTTGGCGGACAACTTGCGCTAAAACTGATTTAGCAGGCAATTCTTGGGTAAAATCATCAGCAAAATAGGTAGCAGCAAAATAAGTTAGCAGTGCACTTTGCTCTAAGCGAGGAGTGATAATCTGTTTTGACTCTTTAGCCAACATGATTAAATTAACCTGGTCAACGACTGCATCTAAAAACGAAATAGTTCCTTTGACTAATTGATGCTGTTTTTGTAAATTTATAGTAAAAATTTCTGGCTGAAGATTGAACGCATTTAGGATTAATGAAATTCGCTTGTTTAATCCTAGTAGTTTGGTTTTTTCTTGTAATTTGGTATATTTTAAACGCTCACTTGGACCAAATGGCTGCTTTGATTTTAGTGTTTGACTTAGAGCATTTTTTTCAGCGACTTGTTCATTAAGTAAACTACCTTCTGGAATAAATATTAACGTTTCAAATTTTGTCACTTAAATTTACCTTCTTAAATTGGTTTATTAAGTATATTATAATCGATATGATGATCAAGAAGGGCCAATACCTATAATTCTATAATGTGTTTTGATTTTTTGGGAGGAATTATGACAAAAATTTTATTAGCGGTAGTGTTGATAATCGTTCAATTTGATATCTAAGTTTGATTACTATATATTTACCGATAAAAAATGTACTGTAGATCATGCAATTAAGAATATTATTTATAACACTAATCTTATTGCAGGTAGGCTATTTATTTTATAAGGCATATATGTTATAGTTTAATCCACGTTATGCTATAGCTGAAAGGAGAATATAAGTTGGCAACGGAAATTTATTTAGTGCGTCATGGCGAGACCATGTTTAACCAGTTGAATAAAGTTCAGGGCTGGAGTGATTCGCCCTTAACAATAAAGGGAATCGACGACTTGAAAAAAACGGCTAATGCATTAAGTCAAGTTCATTTTGACAATATGTATTCTTCTGATCTTAAGCGAGCAATTGACACAGTTCATTTAATAAAAGATGCTAATCAAGTTTCTAAAATAGGTAAAATAAAGAAATTACCAGAATTTCGTGAGGTTTTCTTTGGCTCATTTGAAGGCGACGATATTGACAATACTTGGCAACAAGTTGCATTAGCTGCTGGTTTGAAAGCAGAAAAAGATATTACGAGTATTATTAATCAAGTTGGAATTGCTAGATTCCGGCAAGCGACGAAAAAAGCTGATCCACGGCATTTAGCAGAAAATAGCCAGGAATTAGATAAACGAATGGAACGGGCAATTTCTGTTTTACAGGAATTGACTAAAAATGAGCAACGGGTATTAATTGTTTCCCATGGTGATTTTATTAAAACTTTAGCAATTAAGTATTGGCAGCAAAGTGATGGTCAGCATGATATTATTTTTCCTAACAACGGCAGTATAAGTCGGGCACTTTTAGCTGATAATGGCAAGTTTGAAATTATTGATTACAATATTGATGCTGAAAATATTTAGAGTTCTACTAAAAGTAGGACTTTTTGCTATTGAGAGGTGAAGTTAATGAATGATCATCGGACTAAGAGATATATTTATGTAACTGTCTTGAATGTAATTATAACGGTTAGTGAATTTTTAGGCGGTATAATCTCTGGCTCGCTATCGTTATTGTCGGATGCAGTTCACAACTTAAGTGATGTTGGTGCAATTATTATTTCATTTATAGCTCATTTAATTAGTAAACGCCGTAGTAATCAGTATAAGACATTTGGTTATGAGCGTGCAGAAACTTTAGCTGCATTCACTAACGGAATTATTTTAATTATTATTAGTATTGTCTTATTTATTGAAGCAATTGAGCGTTTTTGGCAGCCTAATGAAATTAGTGGGCCAATTATGTTAGTAATAGCGATAATTGGGCTAGTGGCGAATGTGATTTCAATGTTAGTCATGCATCAAGCTGAACAAAATAATTTAAATGCTCGTTCAACTTTTATTCATATGCTAAGCGATGCGCTCTCAAGCGTAGCAGTAGTGATTGGTGCAATATGTATTTATTTTTGGCATGTCAGTTGGCTTGATCCAGTAATGACTATCTTAGTGTCACTCTTTGTTTTACACGAGGCTTATGGCTTAACCAAGCAGGCAGCTAATATTTTGATGGAATCTAACCCAGATATTGACTTAGCTGAAATAAATAAAATTGTATTGTCTTTTCCTGAAATTAAAAATATGCATCATGTTCATGTTTGGCGTTATAGTGAGCGCTATATTATGTTAGATGCTCATGTTAATGTAGCTCCCGAATTGACAGCGGAAGAATTTGAACAATTGACACAGGTAATTAGTCAAAAGCTGATAACTTTGGGTATCAACCATATTAACTTTCAAGTTGAATGTGAACGGGGGAAGAATCATCGGCTGATTGAGACTAATCATGATTATTAAGAATAGGAGAAAAAATGAATTTTCAAGTTAATCTTTTTACAGCAATTATTGTTTTAATCGTTGGCTTATATGATATGGCCTATGCTTTTAATAGAAAACGCTACAAGCAAAGTAAAGGTTATAATGCCTTTATGATTTTAGGGCTTATTTTTACAATTAGTGGCATTATTTTGTTAATTATGCATTGGGTGAAGTAAAATGGTGAAATTGGTACTATTGCGTCACGGAGAAAGCATTGCTAATTTTACCAATACTTATACTGGATGGAATGATGTCGCCTTAACTACGAAAGGAAGAGAGCAGGCCAAAGCAGCAGGTCAATTACTTAAGGAAATTGCAGATTTCAATCCTACTCATATTCATACTTCTATTTTAGTTCGAGCTATTGAAACAGCCAATATTGTAGCAGAAGCGGCCAATATTTTATATTTACCGCTAACTAAGACATGGCGCCTAAATGAACGACATTATGGCATTTTACGTGGAGTCAATAAAGACCTGTCACGACAAATTTATGGTGATAAGCAGGTTTTGAAGTGGCGTAGAGGTTTTTATTCAATTCCACCTGCTGGAAAAACACTTTATGATCGGCGCTATATTAATTGTGATATAAGACGTTTACCGCAAGCTGAAAGCCTCTACCAAACGCAACAACGTCTATTGCCGTACTATCAAACAGCAATTGTAAGTAAAATGCTTAAAGGTGAAGATCAACTAGTAGTAGCTCATGGCTCTAGTTTACGAGCATTAATTAAAAAAATCGAACAAATAGATGATAATGAGATTGTAAAACTTGAAGTAGCTAATGCAGAACCCATTATTTATACTTTTGATGATTACTTACATATTTGTGATAAAAAAATTTTAAACTAAATTTTTAATTGCTTTTTACTTATAATTAAGAATTAGCCAAATTTATGTTAAAATTTACTACGATACTAAATAAATTTACATTCTTAGTTTGGAGTATAAGGTATGCGTAAAATATTTTTATTACGAGGCGCACCTGGCTCCGGTAAATCTTCTTTCATTTCACGCCATCATTTACAGCCATATGCGATCAGCCGCGACCAAATTCGCTTGTTGTTGGCTAATTTAACCTATTATTATGAAGAAGATACCGATTGCCTGCGTCAAGTTATTCCGCGCTCAGCAAATGAACAAACGGAAAAAGTGGTAGATTACCTCGTAGAAGAAAAAATGAAGCGTGGCGAAACCGTTATTGTTGATAGTACTCATATTTCTGTTGAAACTATTGAGCATTATCAGCCGTTGCTTGAACGCTATCGCTATGAATTATTTGTGGTTGATTTAATGTACCACAAGAATTTGCAAAATTTACTTAATCGTAATGAAATTCGCCGGCAATATGATTGGGTTAAGCCTGAGGTTGTGCGGGAAATGTATTTATCTTATCAAGATAATTTTGACTTGCCAGAATGGGCGCATGTAATCAATCCTAATCAAATGGCTAAAGTTTTGTCACAAAGAGAAAGTAATTTGGATCATTTTGCTCATGTAGTTGCCATTCCTGATCAGATGGCTGAAGCAGACTTTCCCCATGTACATATTTCTAATTTTTATTTTTCATTTAATGATAAATTTACTGCAAAGTATGGTACATATCGTAACGTAGTAACAATTGGTAAAACAAAAGATGAAATTATTAATCAATTTCGTTTACCCTATTTTGTATTTAAGTTTCATCATAAGCACTTTTTAATTTCTGCTTATCCAATTAGAAATGAACTGCTAGATCCAATTAAAAAGGTCAAAGGTGTTTGGACTTATTCAACTGGTTTAGTAAATTTAGCTGACTTCGTTGCACCTTTCCCGTCAAGTAAGCCACAGCATGTTCATCAATTCAACTTAAGTAAATTGCAACCAGACCGATTATTGCATATTTGGTAAAATTAAGACGCAAGTAGGTCATTGTTGGTAAAGAACTAGGATCTGATCCGATGTTTAATCGGCATCAGGTCTTTTTAGTTTCAATTAAGTTGATTTTGGCCACAAAAAAACTGTTAATAGAATTTTCCATTAGCAGTACTTAAACAGAAAGCTTAAAATAAATGTAGTAAAATTACTAGTTTAAAGGTTAATTAATTTTTTTTGATCAATATAAAACATTACACCACAATAAATCATTAGTAGCAAAGTGACTATCATGGTTACTGGTAAACTAATATTGGTTGTAGGGGCGGTTTCATGTAAAAAGTCCGCTGGGGCATAGCTAACTAGGTTAGGTAATTTGAAAAGATTATTAAAGAGTAATAAGACTATTTGTAATACTAAACCAGAACAAGCAGCTGCAAATTTATTTTTAACCCACAGGGATGTGACTGTGACAAAAACCGCAAATAAGCCACTCCAAAAAGCTGCAAAAATGATTGAAAGAATTGCATGTATAAATGGATGAGTATAGTAGAGGGAAACAAATAATGTATTAAAGTTGATTACTAAAATATTTTTATTTAATAGATTATCAGGCTTGATATTTGGCAAAATCATAAACCAACTAAATAAATTAGCAGATAAAGCGAGTGCAGTTACAATGAAACCAGTAATAAAGGCAATTTTTATATAGTCGAATAGAACCTGTTTAATCGATTTTTGTAGTTTCCATTTATATAGTAAGCCGCTATCATAGTCTTCTTTAAGCATAATGCTTGCTGGTAGGCTACTAAAAATTGGTAATAAGATAAAGAAGACAATTGGAGCAAAATTAAAAGAATCAATTGAAAGCCAGCGTGTATAAGGTGAATCTTCGATTGGAATTTTTGTTAAGGTGACAAATTGTAAAAAACTAATTATTAAAGCAATGATAATAGCTAAGATTAGCCAGCGTTTAGCTAAGCGTGACCATAAAACTTTCATTTTTTCTCCTTTTTATTCTAAAAGTAACGAATATTTGACATAATGTTTTTTTGTAGGCACTAAAAAGCTAATTCGCAGCTTTTTAGTGCGTTTATCATAGGAATTACGTGGAATTGAAAAATGTAGTGTAACTGGCTGCTTAGCATGAACAATTGCTGGATATGGTCCTACAAGATGGTTATTTCTGTCATAGCACGTATCAACTGGATTACTAAGGCCATATGGATTATTTAAATAAAAGTTTTCAATGTAATTAGCATAATTCTTTTTCATACCATAATTCGGAGTACCGGTTTGATGAAGTGAGAGTTGAACTCGCGCGCTTACTTCATTTTTGGACTTAATTAATTTTACTTGGTGAATAATGAAGTTAACATGATAGGCATGAACTACCTTTTTTTGTTGAAAAAATTTTTCTTCTGTTACCCCAGATTGCGTAAGATTACTATTTACTTGCTGATAGCGTAAATAGCTGACGATTATTAAGGCAAAAATTGCCAAAAATATTGACCATAGTATTTTTTTATTTTTCATAATTAACGGTCCCTTCTTGCACAGATAATTCTTTAGTTGCTACTTGTTCAACAAAGTTAGAGTCATGAGTAGCAATGAGAAACGTTAGTCCATCATGTTGGTATTTATGAATCAGCTTAACTAATTTAGCAATGCTTTCTTGATCCAAGGCATTAGTTGGCTCATCTAATACAATTAAGGGGTATCTTCCTAAAAGGGCCTGAGCAATTCCTAATTTTTGTTTCATTCCTAAAGAAAATTTTTTAACTTTTTGCTTAGGAAACCTTGATAAATCAAAATAGTCAAGCAGATAGTTGATTTCTTCGATTTGAATATTTGAATCTAATTTAGCTAAAAGGAGTAAGTTTTGATAAGCAGTGAATTCTTCAATCAAACTTGGATTTTCAATTAAGATACCTGCTTTGACAGGATAGGGCTCTTCTGGTTTAACCAATTTACCATTAACCGTGATACTACCAGTAACTTTAATTAGCCCTAAAATAGCTTTTAAAATTAGTGTTTTACCTGAACCATTGATTCCTTCTAATGTAGTAATACTATTTTGTTCAATGCAGGCATTAATATCATGTAAAAGTGCTCTTTTTTTAACGACTTTCCCTACTTGTTTCAATTCAATAAAACTCATTTGATTTCTCCTTTATTCAAAACTAGTATGGCGCTCAACCAATAAATAAATGAATGCTGTAATGATTGTAGTGATAACTAGTGAAATGATGTTGTTTTGATTAATTCTTAATAGCATTAAGCTATTTAAAGGGTTATTTTTCCATAAGGTGTAAGCTGTAATAATTAATAAAGTAATAGGAATAATTATGCCGAGTGGTGCATTAAAATGATTAATAATTGCTTGAAGTAGCAACAACCATAAAATTCCTAGCCAATTAACTAGGCAATTTAATCCTAGAGTTTCTACTCCAGATAAATAATTAATTCGAAGCATTGGTAACTGTAATAAAAGCGTGCATAAAGTTTGAATGCTTTCAGTTATTAAGACATAAACGAGAGAAATTAATCCCAAGAGCTCGATATTGATCTTGGCGTAAGTTCTAGCGGAATATTGCAAACCTCTTAATTGAATTACTCTTGCATGCCATAGCTGGCGAAAACTGTTTAGCATAATTAACATAGGAATTATAAAATAAATAAACCAGTTAATCGGTAAATGTATTGTTATAAAATCTACTCCAGCAAAAAAGGATGTAAAAACAGAATAATGAGGATTGGCACTAAAAGGAATATTGGACAAAACAATTGCTAAACTGATTAAAATTAACCAAAATAATAATCTTTGCTTAATTATTTGCCACAAGTATAGTAATTGATCCCAAAATAATTGCTTCATAAAAAATCCTTCTTTACGATAATCAGATTTAAAATAGCATCGGTTAAAAATAGCAAACCTAATAAAATTAAGCTTCTAGAAAAGATGATTGAACCAAAGTCGAGTGCTAAAAAATCATAGAATAATGATGCCTGATGATTTATATTTAAAATAAAACTTAGGCAGTTGATGGCAAATACTAGTAAAAATGTCAAAATTTTATTTTCAGTTAAATAAAAAAAGATTGCGCTGATAAAGCCAAAGACTAGTATTACAATTTCAAAATAAACTATTCGAAGTAACAATTCAGCCCAAATTTTTAGAAAAATAGGGAAATAGCCACTTAAGAAAATAACGATCATAATTGCTAAAAACCAAGTTGCTGTAATGATTATCGAATTGAAGATAATACGATAGACTATTTGTGCTAATAAAACATTTCTAGTATGACATCGTAAAGTATCGCCTAGGCGTATTTTTAAAGTGGATAAGAGCACAAGTATAAATGTCGGAATTAAACCAAAAAAAATATTATATCGTAAGAAAATAAAGTTAATTAGGCTTAAAGCTGAATAATCACTTGCCTTTAAAAAAGTCAGTGATGATAAAGCAAGTATCAAAGAGACAATTCCAGATAGAAAATAATTTTTTAGAAAAGCTCGATTAAGATAATTTTGTTGCTGGTAAACTGTATGGTACATTATAGCTTCCTTTGATTTTTAATGACTAGGTCATAATTATAATATTCTAAGATAGCGCTTACTTATATTGTTAAACTATATACAAATATTGTCAATTGTGAATTTGACTAGGTGGCAAGTACTTACCGTTTATAATTAGTTGCCTATCTAATTAGAATTATAGGTAAAATAAAAAGACTAACTTCAAATATTTGCATAAGTTAGTCTTTTTATATTTTAAATTACTTTAAATTTTTTATTTAAAAGCTAAAGCACCCATTGGATCCCATGGTAGGAGTTGAATAGGGTCTTTAGCACCATCGGCAAATTCAGCTTTCAAGTCATCTGACAAGAATTTCTTATTAATAACAGCTTGGTAAACAAAAGCATCAAACCAAGCATCGCTCATCACAAAGTAACCTTTAAAGCCGGGTTTTTCACCCCAAGAGTTTTCAATCTTCCATTTAGTTGGCTTACCTTCAACAAGATCAACGCCCGTAATAACCATTGCGTGATCCATCATGCTTTCACCAGAATCAAGTTTATCAGCTTTTGACATGGATAAATCAATGTCAAATAACTCATCGCGCTTGTAAATATTAGTATCGAGTAAGCCAAGTTGTCTTTCCGAATCCTTACCAACATTGGAACCAAACCAAACAACTTCGCCAGCCTGCAATTGCTTAATGATTAAATCTTTCATTTCAGCAATTTCTAAGTTTAAGTGACGTACTTGACGACCACCAACCACGTTACCTAAGTACTCAACTGAGAAGACTTTATGATAAGGTTTGTCAGCAGTTGGCGAATTGATAATTGAGACATGATCCTCAAGATTCATACCAACATACTTAGCGAAGAACTCTTTTGGAGTAATTCCAGCTTCGCGGTGGTAATTACCTTCATCATCTTTGTATTCAAAGTCAAATTTCTTTGGTGGCATTCCTAATGAAACTACCAGAACACGGAAGACATCGTTTAAGAATTCATTCTTACGTGCCTCAACTTCATCTTCTGACTTACCTTCATTAATCATAGTGCGCAAAACTAGTCCATCTTTGCGTAAGAGCGTATTCAAGGTGTCATTTAAAGCACTTGAATTGGTAGCATTGGCTGTTTCTGGATAAACTGATTTTGGTACGATACCATATTTTTCAATTAAACCGCATAGCATATCCCATTGACCACCATCTTGTTGTGGGGTAGCAAATAAAAAGCTAACTTTGCGATCACCCAATGGTTGCTTAGCACTGGCAATCACATTTTCAAAGAACCAGTTTGATTTTTCAAATTTGTCCCAAAAGTTAGTATAGTTTTGGGATAATTCGAAGTCTTTAACTTTGTATTCCTTTTGTAGGGGATGACGCATCGTATTTAAAGCTGAGAACATCCAGCAGCGACCTGATTGCTTTTGATCAGATGGTTTTCCCGTGTCAATTTCAATTGAAAAAGTTGGGTCTAAGTCGATTTTAGATTGTAAATTTTGACTAGCCTTATAGATACCATTTTGTTGGGCAGCGCGGCTAGCAATGTTGATACCGGCATGCTTAGCTAAATCAGCTGTATAGTTGGCAATATTATCATTGGTAATTTCTTTTGTCATAAATATTATTCCTCCTTAAAATATTAGTTCTATTTTAGCTTAATCAGCTTAAGTAGTCTATTATAGAAAGCTAGCTTGATTATATACTATCAGGCTTATGGTACCAAATTTTGGCAAATTTAGGGTGCTGCTTAAAATAAGCAATTATTTGTGGGTCAAGTGGCCAAACAGGTGTGGCAGTTGTGGTAGCAATTTCAAAAATATTATGCATTTCATTAATAAAAAAAGCTTGTTCTGCTGCTGGGTTAAAAAAGAAGTGCTCTATAATCCAAACGTCTCTATCTGACCGAGATACTTTATCCATGACCCAGTGACAGACAAGAATATCGTCATCATCATAAACTTTACAAAATTGGTGAGAATTATTTAAATTGAACATCGTATTCCTTTCAGTATTAATAATTTGACCATTCTCTGTTTTACAAAAGTCGCTAATACCTGCAAAGTTTATAAATAACTTAATTGAACAAGCATTTTTAAGAGCTTTTACATATATAATAGTAGAATATTTTAAGTAAAATAGCTAATCTATTGTAAAATAGAGCTTATTAATTTAGAGGAGACAAAATGACGAAACTACGGGGCTTTGAAATTGTATCTAAATATCAAGATAAAAATATTACTTTACCTAGACGCCAGACCATTGCCAGCGCTGGTTATGATTTAGAAGCAGCTGTTGATATCGAGATTCCTAGTATCTGGCGACTTAATTTTGTGCGAATTTTTCGTTTGCTGCGTAATGGTCATCAATTATATGAACCGGATTATGCTTTAGCTGATAGTATTTTGAAGCCATTGCTTATCCCTACTGGCATTAAGGCATATATGCCTGAAGATGAAGTACTAATTTTGGCCAACCGCTCATCGAATACTTTTAAGCGCAGCTTAAGTCTACCTAATGGTATTGGAGTGATTGATGCAGATTATTATAATAATAAAACAAATGAAGGTGAAATTTTTATTCAGGTACTCAATTATGGTGTTAGACCAATTAAAATTAAAAAAGGACAACGAATTGGTCAGGGCATTTTTATTAAATATTATAAAACTGATGATGATTTACCAGTTGAACGCCAGAGACAATCAGGCTTTGGATCGACCAATTTAAAGGAGGATTAATGGCTAGAGTAAAAACCAAATACAAATGTCATTCTTGTGGCTATATTTCAGCGAGTTATTTGGGACGCTGCCCTAATTGTGGTGCTTGGAATCAGTTCGAAAAAGAAACTGAAACAAGTCCAACTCGTTCTAGTAAAGGCAGTCCCAGTCGGTTAATTAAACAAACTGGTGGCAGTGAACCTGTTAAGATGGCACAGGTTAAGGCAGAAAAAGAAGAACGAATTCAGACTAGTATGGCTGAATTAAACCGTGTTTTAGGTGGTGGTATTGTTCCGGGCTCGCTAGTTTTAATTGGGGGAGATCCAGGTATTGGTAAGTCAACCTTAATGTTACAGATTATGAGTGAATTAGCGCAACAGCATAAAGTGCTTTATGTTTCAGGAGAAGAATCTGCTAACCAAATCAAGTTGCGGGCAGAACGTTTGGGACTAGAGGCTGATAATATGCTACTTTATCCTGAAACAGATATGGAAGAGATTCGCCAGCAAATTGATACTATTCAGCCTGACTTTGTTGTTATTGATTCAATTCAAACAATGAATGAACCTAGTCTTGATTCAATGACTGGTTCGGCTTCACAGGTACGAGAAGTCACTAGTGAACTGATGAAAATTGCAAAAATAGATGCAATTACAGTTTTTGTGATTGGGCATGTAACTAAAGAAGGAACAATTGCTGGTCCCAAAATCCTGGAGCATATGGTAGATACCGTGTTATATTTTGAAGGCGATGAGCATCACGCTTATCGAATCCTGCATTCAGTTAAAAATCGCTTTGGAGCTGCTAATGAAATTGGCATGTTTGAAATGGCTCACAAAGGTCTTAAAGAAGTAACCAATCCATCAGCAATCTTTTTAGATGAGCGCTTGCCGCAATCGACCGGTTCGGCAATTGTAGTTTCTTTAGAAGGGACGCGGCCGCTACTAGCTGAAATTCAAGCTTTAGTTACTCCGACCGCTTTTGGCTATGCAAAAAGGACAACTTCAGGATTAGATTTTAATCGGGCAGCATTATTGTTAGCAGTTTTAGAAAAAAGGGGTAATTTAATGCTCCAAAATCAAGATGTTTACTTAACTGCAACAGGTGGGATTCGTTTAAATGAACCAGCTGTCGATTTAGCAATTATTATGGCGATTGCTTCTAGTTATAAAAATCAAGAAATTTCTCCAACTGATTGTTTCGTAGGTGAAGTAGGTCTAACGGGTGAAGTGCGGCGCGTTAATCAAATTGATGCGCGAATTAAAGAAGCAGCTAAGACTGGTTTTAAACGAATTTTTATTCCTAAGCACAATATGCGTAGTAGTTTGCAAGAATTAGGAATTGATGTGATTCCTGTAGCTAGTATTTTACAAGCTTTAAAGTTGGTATTAGAATAGGAAAGATTGAACTTTTGTCATATTACGGGTAAACTAAAATTGTGTAATTAACTATTTGAAAGAGGCATAAATTTTGGCAAAACAAAAAGTAAGAGTAAGGTATGCCCCGAGTCCAACGGGACACTTACATATAGGAAATGCAAGAACCGCGCTATTTAATTATTTATTTGCACGGCATAACAAAGGAACGTTTGTTTTAAGAATCGAAGATACGGACACTAAACGTAATGTTAAAGGCGGTTCCCAATCGCAAATGGAAAACCTGCATTGGTTAGGAATTGATTGGGACGAAGGACCTGATAAGGGCGGTAATTTTGGGCCATATCGGCAGTCTGAACGTAAAGACATATACAATCAGTATATCCAACAATTGCTTGATGAAGGTAAAGCATACTATTCATACAAGACACAAGAAGAACTTGAAGAACAACGTGAAGAACAACGGGCAATGGGAATTGCTCCGCACTATACTTATGAATATGAAGGAATGACTGCAACTGAAATTGCGGCTAGCCAAGAAGAAGCCAAGGCCAAGGGTTTAATTCCAGTAGTCAGAATTCATATTCCAGAAATGAGAACATATGCTTGGGATGATATCGTTAAAGGCCATTTGAGTTTTGAATCTGATACTATCGGTGGCGATTTTATTATTCAAAAGCGCGATGGCATGCCAACGTATAACTTTGCAGTCGCCATAGATGATCATTTAATGGAAATTACGCATGTTTTGCGCGGCGATGACCATATTTCAAATACTCCAAAACAATTAGCCGTATATGAAGCATTAGGCTGGGAACCACCGCAGTTTGGACATATGACGTTGATTAATAATCCAGAAACTGGTAAAAAGCTGTCTAAACGTGACGAATCAGTGCTTCAGTTTATTGAACAATACCGTGACCTGGGTTATTTACCAGATGCCATGTTTAATTTTATTACGCTTTTGGGATGGTCACCAGTTGGTGAAAGTGAAATTTACTCACAACGGGAATTAATTAAGCAGTTTGATCCCGCCCGGCTATCTAAATCACCGGCTGCCTTTGATCAAAAGAAATTGGAATGGATTAATAACCAATATATTAAACAGGCCGATCGAGATGTTTTACTTGACTTAGCTCTTAACAATTTACAAGAAGTAGGGTTAATTGAGCTAGATCCTAGTCCAGAAAAAATGGAATGGGTGCGTCAATTAGTGAATATTTATTCTGTGCAAATGTCATATACTAAGCAGATCGTTGATTTAACTAAGATTTTCTTTGCCGCTCCTAAAGACTTGAGTGATGAAGAAATTGACGAAATCCGTAAGGATGAAGCTAGACCAGTAATTGAAGAATTCAAACGACAACTGACATCATTATCGCGGTTTACGGCCACTCAAATTATGCAGGCAGTTCAAGCAACGCGTGCCCAAACAGGTATTAAAGGTAGAAGACTGTTTATGCCTATTCGAATTGCTACAACTAGGTCAATGGTTGGACCAGGTATTGGTGAAGCAATGGAGCTTTTGGGCAAAGAACGGGTATTAAAACACCTTGATTTAACCTTGAAACAAATGAGTGAAAACGGTTTGTAATTAAGCAAGGAACAGCGTATTACGCCTTAAAAGCGGAATACGCTATTTCTTTTAGTAAAAATCAATTAATTAATTGTGTTTTTGTTAAAAGAAAATTTTTTAGAAAGGCAAGTTAGCCGCTGTGAAAATTTACAATACTTTAACTAAGACTAAAGAAGAATTTCGCCCAATTAAGCCTGGTGAGATTTCGATGTATGTTTGTGGACCAACAGTGTACAACTATATTCATATTGGTAACGCGCGTAGCGTGGTTGCATTCGACACAATTCGCCGCTATTTTGAATATAAAGGTTACCGAGTTAATTATGTTTCTAATTTTACCGATGTCGACGATAAAATGATTAATGAGGCACGGGTGCAAAAAATCTCAGTATCGGCTTTAGCTCAGCACTATATTGAAGCATATCGTGTAGATACGGCCGCACTTAATGTCCAGCCAGCAACGCTAAATCCTCGTGCAACAAATGAAATTACGGCAATTATTAAATTTATTCAGCAATTAATTACTAAAGGCTATGCTTATGAATCTGCTGGTGACGTTTATTACCGTACCCGTAAGTTTGCTAATTATGGTGCTTTAAGCAGCCAAAATATTACTGAACTTGAAGCAGGTGCTTCTGAACACGTTAATGTGGCCGAACAAAAGCGCAAAGAAGATCCACTTGACTTTGCCCTTTGGAAGAAACAAAAGCAAGCTGATGAAATTGCTTGGGCATCACCTTGGAGTTTAGGGAGGCCAGGCTGGCATATTGAATGTTCAGTAATGTCGACTAAATATCTAGGTAATACTATTGATATTCATGGTGGTGGTCAAGATTTAGAATTTCCTCATCATGAAAATGAAATTGCGCAAAGTGAAGCTGCTACTGGCGAAAAGTTTGTGCATTATTGGATGCATAATGGTTTTGTAACAGTTGGAGCTGATCAAGCTAAGATGTCTAAGTCGTTACATAACTTTGTAACCGTACACGATTTGTTGAAAACAACGGATCCCCAGGTATTGCGCTTTTTTATGGCAAGTGTTCACTATCGGCGACCAATTAATTATTCAACTGAAAATCTTGAGCAAGCAAAGAATATTTTGCAAAAATTTAAAAATACGTTGGTAAATCTGGCATATCGGCTAAATGACAGTTCGATAAGTGACAAGTCGCCTGCAGTTCAAGCAGCTATTGCTCAAACAGAGCGTAACTTTATTAAAGCAATGGATGATGATTTAAATGTTCAAAATGCTTTAGCAGCAATTTATGATTTATTGCCAATACTTAATGCTAATCTTAGTTTGGCAAAAGTAGATAAAGAAGCCTTAAAGCATGCGCAAAAATTGTTGACTGATTGGTTAGGAATTTTTGGTATTAGTACTAAAAAATTGCTTACCACAGTTAAAAAACAGGATGATGATGAAATAGTTCGGTTAGTTGCCCAACGAGAACAAGCACGAAAAAATAAAGAATGGGCAAAAAGTGATGAGTTGCGGGATAAGTTGAAAGCAATGGGGATAACTGTAGAAGATACTCCGCAAGGAACAAGGTGGAGACGTGATTAAGAAAAATTTAATTGAGCAAAAAATAAATCCGGATACGCTTAATGGTCAGACTCTAGCTTATTTGGGGGATGCTGTTTATGAAATTGCTATTCGTGAACATTTAATTAAATGTCAAATTGTTAAACCACAGGTTTTACAGCGCCAAGCAACTTATTATGTGTCAGCTAAAGCACAAGCAGCCTTAATTACTAAATTACAAAATGATAATTTGCTTACTCAAGCTGAAATTGCTACTTTTAAAAGAGGACGCAATGCTAAAGCACATACTAAAGCTAAAAATACAAGTTTAGCTACGTATCAGCTCTCTACTGGTTTTGAGGCAGTTTGGGGTTATTTGAAATTATTAGATAAAAACGAACGCATTCATGAATTAACAAAATGGTGTATAGAAACCGTAGAGAATGGTGGTATTGATAATTATGAATTCGAATGAAAAAGATTTTGTTTTTGGCAAGCATGCAGGATTAGATTTTTTAAAGACGCAAAATGCTGATCGAATTAATAAGATTTTCTTGCAAGAAAATCTACAAGCAAGTTTAACTAATGAGGTATACACTTTAGCTAAGAAAAAGAAAATAATTGTGCAGCTTGTTCCAAAAAGTAAATTGGATCGTTTAGTAGCAGGAGCTAATCATCAGGGGTTAGTTTTGACGATTGCTAGCTTTGAATATGCTGCTTTGGATGAATTATTGGATCAATTTGAACGTCAAGAACGTGAGCCGTTTTTATTAATGTTGGACTCAATTGAAGACCCCCATAATTTAGGTTCAATATTGCGGACAGCTGATGCAACGGGGGTTGATGCAGTTATCATTCCCAAACGTCATGCTACTGGGTTAACATCTGTCGTTGCTAAAACTTCAACTGGGGCCATTGATCACGTACCCGTAGCTAGAGTAAATAATTTAGTTCAAACTAGTCAAATGCTTAAAAAAAGAGGTTATTGGTTATTTGGTACGGATATGACGGGGACAGATTATCGTAAATGGAATAGTAATGGTAGAACTGTTTTAGTTATTGGCAATGAAGGTAAGGGCATTTCACGCTTACTTAAGGAACAAATGGATCAAATGTTAACTTTGCCAATGGTTGGGCAAGTTCAATCACTAAACGCAAGTGTTGCTACTGGTGTCTTGCTTTATCAAATGCTTAATAGTCGGAATCCCTTACAATAATGTTGTAATGAAAAAAACTCCTAGCTGTCAGATTAAAAACTGACAGCTAGGAGTTTTTTATTTAAAAGGTCAAAGAATATACAAGGACAATACGGGTAATTAATTTTAGAACTTTGTAAAGTAAAACTCAGCTAATATTTCACATGGGAAAATGGTTGTGACTAGTAAAAAAGCTTTTGAAAAATCATGAGAACAATAAACTAAAGTTCGCTATTTATCTTTTTAAAAACTACGTATTCTGCATTCAAAAATTAAAAATTAAGGAGATAAGAAAATGCAGAAGTTTACGGACAATCTAGCCGAAGAAGCTACTTTAATTAACCAAGTTAAGAATGGCAAAGAAGATGCCCTGAAAAAATTGTATATTCGGTATCAACCACTTGTTAATAGCATTATTAACAAATATTACTTGCGCTGCTATGACAAACAGGATTGGGAACAAGATGCACTTTTTATTTGTTATCAATCAGCGATTAGCTACGTCGACGGCAAAGGTAAATTTGCCAGTTATTATAAGACCAGATTGACTAATCATGCTAAAACATTAGTTCGTTATGAAAATGCCTATCGTCGACGTGCTCTTACCCAGTCGATCTCGATTGAAAAGGCAGTTGCCAGTGGGCTGCGTCCTTTACAGGTAAATCAAGTTAGTCCAAGTGAAGTTCCTTTAAATGATCAATTAGCCGAGATAATTGATCATTTATCAGATTTAGAAGGGATAGCTTTGTTAGTTGTTTTAGGAATTGTGCCGCAAGAAGAAGTATTGGCCAATTTAAAGATTGAGAAAAAATCTCTTATAAGAGCTAAGTCTCGTTTGGTGCAAAAGATGCGTTACCATTTATTGTAATAGTGACTACTAAATAAAAAGATGTATAATGAATCCTTAGAAAATATGTGGAAAGGTATGTAAGATGACAGAGGAGTTAAGCAAATCAACTTTATTAAACCAACCAATGAAAGAAGTATTTGATTGGAGCGACTTGGAACTTTCCGTTAGAGATGTTCTCTGGGATTATTTGCTGGAAAAAGATGGCAGAGATGCTATCAAGGCTGAGGAAGACATGCTTTATTTTTTAAATGTTGGTGATGAAAAAATAAAATTATTCTTAACTGAAAATCTTAAAAAGTAGATTTTTAATTAATTAATTTGCTAATAATTAGTACTTAGACTTAGTTTTAGGTTAAAATAGCTAAATGGCGTAGAAGTATTAAATTAATTGCTTAAGAAAAAAATGTTTGCTAAAATACAATAGTTTGGAAGTGAGATTATGGCAGTGAAAAAAGCAGCTTTAGCTTGTAGCCGTTGTGGCTCGCGTAATTACTCAATCACGGCAAGTAAAAATCGCACTCAGCGACTTGAATTGAATAAATTTTGTAAGCATTGCAGTAAAATGACTTTACATAAAGAAACGAGGTAAGAAGTAGTGATTAAGTTTTTTAAAAGTGTTGTTGAAGAAATGAAACTGGTTACTTGGCCATCTGCCAAGCAGAATCGTCACGATACGGGAACTGTGATTGTTACTTCAATTTTGTTTGCCACTTATTTAGGTTTGTTAGACTTATTGTTTAGCAGTTTGACACAAATAGTGATGTAATGGCATAGATTTGCTAATCGTGTTATAATGCATATAATTAAAGAGACCTCTAGTGCAGAGGTTTTTTTCTTTGCCAAAAATAAAAGGAGAATTTTAATAATGGTTGAAACAACTAAAAAACAATGGTACGTTCTGCATACGTATTCTGGATATGAAGACAAAGTTAAATCTGACTTGCTTTCACGGGCACAAAGCATGGGGATGCAGGATTATATTTTTCGGGTAATGGTTCCTGAACAAGAGAAAATTGAAAAAGTTAATGATAAGAAAAAAGAAGTTGAAGAAAAAATCTTTCCAGGTTATGTATTAGTGGAAATGGTTATGACAGATGAAAGTTGGTTTGTTGTACGAAATACCCCTAATGTCACTGGTTTTGTTGGTTCTCATGGTGGGGGATCTAAACCATCACCATTACTTGATGAAGAAGTGAATCGTCTGTTGCGGCAACAGGGTGAACCAGCCAAGCGTCCGCAAATTGATTTTGAAGTTGGTGAAACAGTTACCATTATTGATGGAGCTTTTAATGGAGTTGAAGGTAAAATTACAGAAATTCAACCGGATAAGTACAAACTTTTTGTTTCGGTTGATATGTTTGGCCGGGCAACTACAACTGAATTAGATTATGATCAGGTAAAGAAAATCAGTTAAAATTATCTCAATTATTGCAAATCAACTTAAACGATGTTACGCTATTAACGTAGTTTTATTATTGTGGGAGGAAGAGTAGATACTCTTCCATTTTAACCGCACACGGAATCAAGGAGGTTTTGACCGTGGCAAAAAAAGTTATTAACGTTGTCAAATTACAAATACCAGCTGGTGCTGCAACACCTGCTCCTCCAGTTGGTCCTGCTTTAGGTCAAGCTGGAATTAACATTGTTGGCTTTACCAAAGACTTCAATGCTAGAACTGCTGATCAAAAAGGCATGATTATCCCTGTAGTCATCACAGTTTACGAAGATCGTTCATTTGAATTCGTGACTAAGACTCCACCTGCTCCAGTACTTTTGAAGCAAGCAGCTAAAATTGATAAGGCGTCTGGCGAACCTAACACCAAGAAGGTTGGTAAGGTTACTAAAGATCAAGTTAAGGAAATCGCTGAAACTAAGATGAAGGACCTTAATGCTGCTGATATCGAAGCTGCTATGCGGATGATTGAAGGTACTGCTAGAAGTATGGGTATCGAAGTCGAAGACTAATCCTGTTATTTATAACAATTTAGGTGGGAGAGCCTTAGGCTTGCTTGACCACATATTAAGGAGGAAATCACATGCCAAAGCATGGTAAAAAATATTTAGAAGCTGCTAAAAAAGTAGATTCAAAGAAATTGTATTCAGTCGCTGAAGCAATGAAGCTAGTTAAAGAAACTTCATACGCAGGCTTTGATGCTTCAGTTGAAGTTTCATACAATTTAAGTGTCGATCCTAAACAAGCAGATCAACAGATTCGTGGTTCAATTGTTTTGCCTAATGGTACCGGCAAAACGCAAAAAGTGATTGTTTTTGCTGAAGGTGCTCAAGCTGAGCAAGCTAAAGCAGCTGGAGCTGATGAAGTTGGCTCTGATGACTTGGTAGAAAAAGTACAAAACGGTTACTTAGATTTTGATGTTGTTGTTGCTACCCCAACTATGATGGCCAAAGTAGGTCGCTTAGGTAGAGTTTTAGGGCCTAAAGGTTTAATGCCTAACCCTAAGACCGGAACTGTAACAATGGATGTTGAAAAAGCAGTTAAGAATGTTAAGGCTGGTCAAGTAGAATATCGTGTTGACCGTCAAGCTTCGATTCATGCTGCAATTGGTAAAGTTTCATTTACTGATGAACAATTGATTGAAAACTTTGATGCTTTGCGTGACGTTATTTTGCGTGCGCGTCCATCAGCTGCCAAAGGGCAATATGTTAAGAGTGTAGCAGTTGCTGCAACTTTTGGCCCTGGAATTAAATTGGATCCACTAAATTTGGATTAATTTGAATAAATAATAAAGACAACTTTGCCGCTTAGCAAGTTGTCTTTTTTTTACTTAATTTTAAGTAATTATGATTGGTTGATTGCTCAAGTTTTGATAAACTAAAATTGAAATTAAAATGTTTAATTGAGGAATTTATAATGCGAAAAAGTAATTTTGTCCAACTGCTGGCCTGCTGTTTGTTAGTGCCGCTTTTTTTAGTTGGTTGCAGCAAAAACGGTCAAAAAATCACTATAGTTGGTTCTAGTGCCTTGCAACCGCTCATCGAGCAAGCAGGTAATGATTATCATCTGGCTCACCTTAATAGTAATATTGTTGTACAAGGTGGCGGTTCAGGTACTGGCTTGAGCCAGGTTCAAGCAGGAGCAGTTGAAGTGGGTACTTCAGATGTTTTTGCTGAGACACAAAAGGGAATCGATGCCCAAAAATTAAAGGATTACCCTGTAGCAATAGTGGGGATAGTTCCAATTGCTAATAAAGCTGTGGGCATCAAGAATTTGTCAAAAAAACAATTAGCTGATATCTTTACTGGTAAAATAAAAAATTGGCATGAGGTTGGCGGAAAAAATTTACCAATCATTGTAATTAACCGCTCGCGTGGTAGTGGGACAAGGTCAACTTTTGAGGATCTAATACTTAATGGTAAAGATGCAGTCAATTCACAAGAACAAGACTCCAATGGTAGTGTTAAAAAAATTGTTAATTCTACCCCAGGAACAATTTCCTATATTTCCTTTCCTTACGCTAACGATCAAAATATTCAAAAGATAAGTATTAATCATGTTGTGCCTGATAATAAGAATATTCCTTCCAATAAGTGGCCATTATGGTCATATGAACATATGTATACTAAGGGCAAGCCTAATAAAGCAACAGCGGCCTTCATTGATTACGTATTGAGCCCAAAGGTACAAAAAGAAGTAGTACCAAAAATTGGTTATTTAAGTATAAATGAAATGAAAGTTGTTCGTGACAGTCAAAATAAAGTTTCAAAGATAAGGAATTAACTATGGTAAAAAAAGAACAGGATTTGCAAAAGGTTGTTGAAAAAGCAATCTCGGCGCAAAAGGTTCCACATGTTAAATTTAAGGGAATCGATCCCAGAAATATTGATGTAGCACGACTGACTAAGCCATCAAAAGAAACTCGACAAGAACGCTGGGGGAAAGGGTTGACCTTTTTAGCAATTATTTTAATTGTAATTTTAATTATTGCTATTATTGGCTTTGTTGGTAGTCATGGCTTGGCTACTTTTTTCAATGATAAAGTTAATATATTCAAATTTTTATTTTCATCTGATTGGAACCCAAGTGCAGGAAAAGATCATGTCGGGGCAGCGGCGATGATTGTTACTTCTTTTGCAGTAACACTTTTAGCAGCTTTAATTGCCACCCCGTTTTCAGTGGCTGTAGCACTATTTATGACAGAATATGTTTCTCATAAGCGGGCAAATTTATTGCAATCTGTGATTGAACTGTTAGTTGGTATTCCATCTGTTGTTTATGGCTTTTTAGGGTTAACGGTGGTAGTACCGTTGATTAGAACAATTTTTGGTGGTACTGGTTTTGGTATTTTAACTGCAACTTTAGTTTTATTTGTTATGGTTTTGCCAACGATTACTTCACTTACCGTTGACGCTTTTAAAGCGGTGCCCAAAGAGCTACGTAAATCATCAGCAGCTTTAGGAGCAACTAAATGGCAAACTATTTATCATGTTGTCTTACGGGCGGCAAGAAGTAGAATAATGACGGCAATTATATTTGGAATGGCTCGGGCTTTTGGCGAAGCACTAGCTGTACAAATGGCAATTGGGAATGCTGTATTGATGCCGTTTAATTTGGTTAGCCCAGCAGCTACTTTAACTAGTCAATTAACCAGTCAAATGGGTAACACAGTAATGGGAACTTTACCTAATAATGCATTATGGTCATTAGCTTTGTTGTTATTAGTGATGTCTTTATTTTTCAATTTCTTAGTACACTTAATTGGAAAGAAGGGCTAGTGTTATTATGAATTCAAAAAGAAATAATCAAATTGCTACCGGAGTAATTTATTTTTTAGTTGCCATCGTAATTTTGTTATTAATTGGTATTATTGGTAATATTATATTTTCAGGGATATCACACTTATCTTGGCAGTTTTTAACCTCCAGTTCTTCTTCTTTTGAAGCTGGGGGAGGAATTAGAGATCAACTGTTTAATTCACTTTATTTGCTACTATTAACTTTAATTATTTCGCTACCAATTGCACTGGGGGCAGCGATTTACCTTGCCGAGTACGCAACCAATAATTGGCTAACGCAATTAATTAGAACTACAATTGAAATTTTGAGTTCTTTACCATCGATAGTTGTTGGCTTATTTGGTTATTTAGTATTTGTAGTGCAATTTGGGTTAGGTTTTTCTATTATTTCTGGTGCGCTTGCCTTAACCTTTTTCAATTTACCAATTTTAACAAGTAATATTGAAGAAGCAATTAAAGGTGTACCGCAGACCCAACGTGAAGCAGGTTGGGCTTTGGGACTATCAAATTGGAAAACTATTCGAGGAATTGTAATTCCTGCCGCTTTACCCGGAATAATCACTGGAGTAATTTTAAGTGCAGGACGTGTTTTTGGTGAAGCAGCAGCTTTAATTTATACAGCAGGTCAAAGTGGCTCGACAGTCGACTATTCAAACTGGAATATGTTCAGCCCAACTAGTTTTTTAAACGTAATGCGTCCCGCTGAAACATTGGCTGTTCATATTTGGAAAGTTAATACAGAAGGAATTATTCCAGATGTAAATGTTGTTTCAGCAGCTACTTCCGCTCTATTAGTAATTGTGGTAATTATATTTAATTTTGGTGCTCGGGCACTAGGTAATTATCTGTATAAACGATTAACTGGGGCTAAGATAAAATAAGGAACTTCTATGGAAAATTGGCAAAATCAACCTAACTATATTAAAACTTTTGATGAAGACGAGTGTGCTATTTATACACAAGATTTGAGTGTATTTTATGGCGGTACAATTCAAAAACTGTTTGATGTTAGTTTGGGCTTTAAAAAAAATACAATCACAGCACTTATTGGTGCTTCAGGATCAGGTAAATCGACATTTTTACGTTCACTTAATCGCATGAATGATCAGGTTGCTAGAGTTGATGGTAGTATAATTTTTCATGATCTTGATGTGAACCAAAAGAAGATTAATGTTTATGAATTACGTAAGACAATTGGAATGGTTTTTCAAAAACCTAATCCTTTTCCCAAATCAATTAAAGATAATATTATCTATGCTTTAAAAGCAAACGGGCAGCATGATAAAGCTACTTTGGAACAATTAGTTGAAGAAAGTTTGCGGGCAGCTGCTCTGTGGGATGAGGTTAAGGATAAATTAGACCAAAGCGCATTAGCCCTTTCTGGTGGACAACAGCAGCGGTTATGTATTGCTCGGGCGATTGCCCTAAAGCCTGAAATTTTGCTTTTGGATGAACCAGCAAGTGCATTAGATCCAGTTTCAACAGCTAAACTAGAGGATACGTTAAAGCAGTTGCGAGAAAAATATACGATGGTTATGGTTACACACAATATGCAGCAGGCATCAAGGATTAGTGAATATACAGCTTTCTTTCATTTAGGCCATGCACTTGAATATGACACCACCTCTAATATTTTTACTAATCCGCAGGGCTCAATCACAGAAAAGTATATTCAAGGTAGTTTTGGCTAAAGGAGCAAGCGTATGAAAAATGTCATGGAAGCACAAGATGTTAAATTGAGCTATGGAAAATATGAAGCCTTACATGGAATAACTTTAAAATTTCCAGCTCAAAAATTAACAGCATTAATTGGTCCATCTGGATGTGGTAAGTCGACTTTCTTACGTTGCTTAAATCGCATGAATGATGATATCGATAATATTAAAATTAGTGGCAAAATTTTGTTAGAAGATAAGGATATTTATCATACTCATCTTGATTTAGTTTCTTTGCGAAAAAAAGTTGGGATGGTTTTTCAACAGCCGACCCCCTTTCCGTTTTCAGTTTTTGATAACGTAGCTTATGGTCTGAGAGTAGCTGGAGTTAAAGATAAAACTGTAATTGAGCAGCGAGTTGAAGAAAGTTTAAAGCAAGCTGCAATTTGGGAAGAAACTAAAGATAATTTACAGCGAAATGCTCAAGAATTTTCTGGTGGGCAGCAACAAAGAATTTGTATTGCTCGTGCTTTGGCGGTTAGACCAGAAGTGGTTTTGCTTGATGAACCGACCTCCGCATTAGATCCAATTTCAAGTGCAGAAATTGAAGAAACTCTAATGGGATTAAAGAAAAAGTACACCTTTATTATGGTGACCCATAACTTGCAACAAGCTAGTCGCGTTTCAGATCAAGTGGCGTTTCTAATGAATGGTGAATTAATTGAATCTGGTTCAACTGAAGCAATGTTTTTGGCACCTAAAAAAGAAATTACAAGTAATTATCTAAATGGTCGGTTCGGTTAATATATAGGAGTAAGTTTTTATGCATGAAATATTTTTAGATGAACTAAAAAAATTAAATACCAGATTTATGGAAATGGGTGTACTAGTTAATGATTTAATTGACAAAGGAACCCGATCATTTGTGGCCCATGATAAAATGATGGCCCAAGAAATGATTGAAGAAGATAAAGAAGTGGCCAAAGAAGCAATTAAAATTGAAAAAAAAGCTTTAGACTTAATGGCCTTGCAGCAACCAGTTGCAACTGATTTTCGGGTAGTAATTAGTATTCTTAAAGCAACTACAGACCTTGAAAGAATTGGTGAGAATGCTAACAGTATAGCGGTAGAGACTGTACGTGTTAAAGGTAATCCGCGTATCTCAGAAGTCGAAGAAATTATTTCACGGATGACTCATCAGGTGCGTTCAATGCTAATTAAGGTTCTGACAGCTTATGTGCAAGAAGATGAAAAGACTGCGCGTGAAATGGTTGAAGGTCATAAAGAAGTTTATGATGATTATAAGAAAGCCCGAAAAATGATTATTGATGGGGTTGAACAAGATCCCAACGTTGCCGTTGCTTCAGCTAGTTATTTTGTGATTATTCGTTTACTTGAAAGAATTAGTGATCACATAGTTAATATTGCCAATTGGGTAATTTATAAGGTTTCTGGCGAATTATTTGAACTAATTGAGAATAAAAATAATTGATAGCTTGCTTTTACAATGCAAGCCTGCTATACTATTGAAAGTAAATTCTACCTAAGACGCGGGTGGTCTAGTGCCTTAATTTCCCGCCGAGGCCAGAAGATGATGAAGATTTTTAAAACTCCATGTCTTGCTTGGCATGGAGTTTTTAGGCCTTATGGAATTTATTAATGAATTTGATGGAGGTGAATTCGTTTGAGTAAAGCTGCTATTGCTGAAAAAGAAAAGTTTGTTAATGCATTTGCTGAAGAACTTAAAGCTGCCAAAGCTGTTTTGGTGATTAATTACCTTGGCTTAACTGTTGAAGAAGTTACTAACATGCGTCAAGAACTTCGTGCTAATGATGTTAAGATGAAGGTTATTAAGAATACTTACTTAAGACGTGCGGCTGCTAAGGCGGGCATTGAAGGTCTTGAAGACACTTTTGTTGGACCAACAGCTGTTGTTTACACTGATAATGCAGATAATATTACTGAGCCTGCTCGAATTGTTGCTAAGTATGAGAAGGACTTTGATGTTATTGACATTAAGGGTGGTGTGCTTGAAGGTAAGATAACTTCTAAAGAAGAAATCCAGGCTCTTGCTGCTATCCCAGGTCGCGAAGGCTTGCTTTCAATGCTTGTTTCTGTATTACAAGCACCTGTGCGCAATTTCGCATATGCTGTTAAAGCTGTTGCTGATTCAAAGGATGAATCTGCAGAATAAATAAAATAATTTTTTTCTAAATATTAAAATTTCGGAGGATACATAAGTATGGCTTTAGATACTGAAAAGATTATTGAAGACTTAAAGAGTGCTTCAATTCTTGAATTAAATGACCTTGTAAAGGCTATTGAAGATGAATTTGGCGTTTCAGCTGCTGCTCCAGTTGCTGTAGCTGGTGCTGCTGGTGAAGCTGAAGCTAAGTCAAGCTATGATGTAGAATTGACTAGTGCAGGCCAAGAAAAGGTTAAGGTTATTAAGGTTGTCCGTGATATTACTGGACTTGGCCTTAAGGACTCAAAAGATCTTGTTGATGGTGCACCTAAGAACGTTAAGGAAGGCGTTTCTGAAGATGAAGCTAACGACATTAAGGCTAAACTTGAAGAAGTTGGCGCTTCTGTAACTTTGAAATAGTTACAGTCCGACTGGACAAGTTAATAAAAAAGGCGTAGGCTCAACGATTTGGGCTTGCGTCTTTTTACTTTTGAGTAATTTGTGTTCCTGATGTGTTCCTAATTTCATTTACTAGTGTATAGATAAAAATAATATATAGTAATATTTTTCAGCTTATCTAGAATATCTAGTGAGGGGCAAATACTGCAATAAATAAGGCCTAGCTAGAAATTTCAAATTCTAGTTTAAACAATTTAGTTTTGGCGCGCTTTTGTTTATTAATAATAAAAAACATTCTTTATTTTTTAATTGTGATAAAATATATATGTATATTTATTGTTAAGGGTATGAAACAAATTATTTTGTTAATACAGGTTGACCAAAGATTAAATATATAAAATATAGTAGTTTATAATTTATTAATAATTAAGAACTAATAACTTATTAAAATACAATAATTTTTTGTTATTCTTACTATAAATGAACTAGTAGACATGTAGGTAACTATTAAGTAAGAGGAGTTAATTGTGAAAAATAATAAACATCATAAAGCGTTATTATCTATTTTAGCCACAGCTAGTCTTGGTAGTAGTTTATTTTTGAGTCCCATTGTTCTTAGGGCTAGTGTGGTAAAAAGTTCCAGCCCAATTACAATTTCGACTACTAAACGGGTAAAAGTGATTAAGCAAACCCATGTATATAACAAAAAGGGGCACAAATTAAAGAAGGTCTTAAAGAAGGGTGCAATAATTAAAGTTACTGTTGTTAAAAAAATAAAAAGCAAAAAATACTATTATGTACCAGCATTAAAGAAATATGTTCCGGTAAAAAATGTTGAAATAAAAAAATATAAATTACCGACTAAGATAACTTCACCAAAGCCAAATAAGCCAGCGGATGAGTCCAAACCAAATACACCAACGGACGAGCCCAAGCCTAACAAGCCAGCGGATGAAACAAAACCAAATACACCAACGGACGAGCCCAAGCCTAACAAGCCAGCGGATGAAACAAAACCAAATACACCAACGGATGAACCAAAGCCAAATAGGCCAGCGGACGAGCCCAAGCCTAACAAGCCAGCGGATGAGCCGAAGCCAAATAAGCCAACAGATGAAACAAAGCCAAATAAGCCAGCGGATGAAAATAAACCAACGAGTAAACCGTCAACAATTGCTGATTTTTCGCTAACAGAATTTCGGCAAGAGTTTTTAAAGGTCTTAAACAAGGAAAGAGCGTTACGTGGTCTTAATCTAGTTAGTGAAGATGCAAACTGTGATCAAGTGGTCCAAAATAGGACCCATCTGTTGCCAACTAGCTTTTCTCATTATGATGAGCAAGGAGGATTTATCTTAAACAATTATTTTAATCAAGCTAAAATCAAACGGCATAGTACAGCGGAATGTATTGCGATGTTTCCTTGGGGGGGTAACGATTGATCACAATACAAATATGCCAATATCATTAAAAAACGGGACTAGTGCGCAAGTAGCTGCTAATATGTTATATGAATATATTTATGATGATGCTGGTTCTGACTGGCATCATAAGAAGATTTTATTAAACCCTAACGATAAGGCAATTGGTATCGGAGCTGTTACTGTAACTGCTGAAGGACAAGTATACTCTGCTATTGGTGTCATTTATTAATGCTAGTAGGACTTAAAGTAAATATATTTAGCTGTTTTAGCTATAGAATATAGTTTGATACATGATTCTGTAATAAACAGAATCATGTATTTTATTTTTAGTAACTTTGATTACTTAACTTAATGGCATGCTTTTTAAATTAGTCAGATTTTATTTGAAATTTTTGAAGAAAGAGTAAATAAAACAGACTAAAAAACATACTTATATCGTAATAATCCAAAAGTTGTTGCTCCAGTTCAGCAAATCAGAGCAAACCAATTACACTTATGACTATTTAGCGTTATCAAATTCTTAAGTAGTTTCGTCAACCACAAATGAGTAGTTTCTATATTGAGGGATATTAGGCAAGTCTACTTGATAAAAATTTGAACTACTCTTCTACAAGAAACGACTATATTAAGCGAGGTTGCCACTAAAAAATAGGAACATCAATTGACGACTCAGGCTTAGTGATGCAGTGCCTGTATGCTACTGGAATTGCTCCATCACCTACCGACTCTAATTGGCATGCTGATTTTCAAAAGTATTATTATGCAAAAAGAGTTTTTCCAAGTACTAAAGCAATTAACGTGCATCAACGAAGTTAATTAACATAAAAGTTAAAATTTTATTGATTTAAACTGATTTTTTTATAGGAGCGATTACTAATTCTCTTTGCAAAAAGCCTAATCAACGATAGAATAATTTCAATAAGATTAAAGTTAGAGATGAGTAAGTGATGACTGAGCAAAAAAATCAAATGTATTATGTGGCTAATCCTACTTCGGACCATGATGAGCACATAGTTGACTATCATGTTGCTGGAATAGACCTAAAATTCACCACGGATGCAGGTGTTTTTTCAAAAATGCGGGTCGACTATGGTTCAGGTGCTTTAATTAAGCAGATGGCCCAAGTTTCTTTTCCCGCTAAAGGAATTTTAGATGTCGGAGCAGGTTATGGTCCGTTGGGCCTTTTTGCTGCGAAATTTTGGCCAGAGCAAACTGTGGAGATGATTGATGTCAATGAGCGCGGTTTGGCGCTAGCAAAGAGAAATGCCGCCATGAATCAAATAAGCAATGTGGCAATTTATCAGTCTAATGTTTATGAGAAAATAGCGAATGACAAAAAATTTGGGCTAATTGTGACTAATCCGCCAATTCGTGCTGGTAAAAGTGTTGTTACCAGTATCTTATCGGGTGCTAAAAATCACCTGGTTAAAAATGGCAAAATTCTTGTTGTCATCCAAAAAAAGCAAGGTGAACCTAGTGCACGCAAGCTTTTAAAGGCTACTTTTGGGAATTGCACCATCTTGGACCGAGATAAAGGTTACTACATTTTGCAGGCGGTGAATAATTAATGTCTTTTTCAAGTGAAGAAAAGAAAAAGTACATGCAATTAGCCTTTGAGCAAGCAAATAAAGCGCAAGAAAAAGGTGAAGTTCCGATTGGTGCAATTTTAGTGGATCCAGCTGGTCAAGTTATTGGTAGCGGGTATAATCGGCGCGAACTTGATCAAGATGCTACGCAACATGCTGAAATGATGGCAATTAGGCAGGGATGCACTAAGCTAAACACTTGGCGATTAATCGATTGTAGCTTGTTTGTCACACTAGAACCATGCCCAATGTGTGCTGGGGCAATTATCAATTCCAGAATAAAAAGCGTCTACTTTGGCGCCTTGGATCCTAAAGCTGGTGCGGCAGGCAGTGTGATTGACTTGTTTAGCATTAGTAAATTTAATCATCATCCTCAGGTTATTCGCGGCTTATACCGTGAAGAAGCTAGTCAAATGTTAAAGGATTTTTTCCGAGCAATTCGCCGGAAACAAAAATTAGCCAAAAAAGCTTTAAAAAATGATCAGGAAATCGGAAAAGATTCCGCAAATTAGTGGAAAAATTTAGTAAAATAAGTTATTATACTTTATGGGCAATGTTCGACCTCCAAAGCGTGTCAGGACCGGAAGGTAGCAGCACTAAGGTTGCTTGGACATGTGCCTTTTATTAGACATTTACAAACTCTTAACTCTTTCGAAGAGTTAAGAGTTTTTTACTAGGGAAGATTATCAATGGTTTATCAAGCTTTATACCGCAAATGGCGACCACGAACTTTTGACAGTGTAGTTGGTCAAGCAGATATTACAAATACTTTAAAAAACGCGATTAAGCGTGATACCATTTCGCATGCTTTTCTTTTTGCTGGACCGCGGGGAACAGGGAAAACTTCGTGTGCAAAAATTTTTGCCAAAGCTTTAAATTGTACTAATCTCCAAGATGGCGAGCCCTGCAATGAATGTGCTAATTGTATTGCTGCTGATAAGGGTGCTATGGCTGATATCATGGAAATTGATGCTGCCTCAAATAATGGGGTTGACGAAATTCGTGAGATTCGTGATAAAGTAAAATATGCGCCTACGCAGGGTAAGTATAAGGTATATATTATTGATGAGGTTCACATGTTATCAATGGGGGCATTTAATGCACTATTGAAGACATTGGAAGAGCCACCTGAGCATGTAGTTTTTATTTTGGCAACAACCGAATTGCAAAAAGTTCCTGCTACCATTATTTCTAGAACGCAGCGTTATAATTTTAAACGGATTACTAATCATGATCTTAAGCAACGGATGAAGTATATTCTTGAGCAAGAAAATATCAAATATGAAGATCGAGCTTTAAAGGTGATTGCTCAAGTTGCTGATGGTGGTATGCGGGATGCATTAAGTATCTTAGATCAATTATTAAGTTATGAACAAGATACAGTAAAATATGCTACTGCCTTAGAAATTACAGGTTTTGCTGCTAGAGAAACGATTGAACAAATTTTATTAGCAATTTTAAATAAGGATGCCGTTAAGGCAATAGAACTTGCCCATAAGCAGTTGCAACAGGGTGCCAGCTCAAAAAATATTTTAGATGAGTTAATTGATTTGGCAACTAACTGTTTGTTAGTGCTCAAAACTGGGACTGATAATCATAGTAATTTTTGTAGTGAAACTTTCATTGAGCAAATTAAAGAATTTACAGTAGATAGCTATTTTGATCTGATAGTTTTTGCCAATAATGCTTTGACTAATTTGAGATATACCAATCAGCAACAAATCCCACTTGAAGTATTCATAGTTGAAAGTACTAGTCAAACTAGCTTAGGTGAAGCGAATAGCACTAATTCTGAAAAAAAATTAAGCGAAGAAATTCATGCTTTAAAAGAGCAAATGGTCGTTTTAAAGCAAAAAGTATCTTCCTTAAGTGAGACTACAACTAGCATTAATAGTAGCCGAGTCTACCATATTAATAGTGAAAATAATAGTGTGACGAAAAAGAGCAAGCCAGTCAAAGAAATTAAAAGCGTAAAAAGAGCGAAAAAGAGTGGGCACACTAGCCAACAGAATCGGCAACGGGTTTATCATGTTTTGGAAAATGCGACCAAACATGATTTGCAGACAATTAAAGATGTTTGGGCTGATTTACAGTCGGTTCTAGGTGTTTCACAAAGAGCCGTTCTTGAGGTCCTAGAGCCAGTAGCAGCGAGTTCAGACCAAGTTGTAATGAAATGCAAGTATACCCTTTGGTTTGAAAAAGCAAGTTCAGATGAAGATTTATTACAAATAATAACTAATCAAATTGCCAAGTCGACGCAACATAATTATGAAATTGTTTTAGTCCCAGATAAGGATTGGTTTACTGTTCGCAGTGAATTTTTACAAAGCCATCGGCAAGAGCTGGCAAATAAAAAAAAGCAGACTGCTAGTCCCAAAAATAGTAGTAAAGAATTAAGTGAACTTAAGGATAAAACTGATATTGAAGTTGTTGCCAAAGCCAAAGACTTATTTGGTGAAGCAGTAAATATAAAAGATTAATAAAGGAGAAAAAGATGAGTAAAAGACCTAGTTTTGGTGGAATTGGTGGCATGAATATGCAACAAATGATGAAACAAGCTAAAAAGTTACAAGAGCAAATGACGCAAGAACAACAAAATCTCACTGAGCAAGAATTTACTGGTAGCTCGGTTGATGATTTAGTTGTGGCCACCTTTAGTGGTGATCGCCACTTAAAGGGGATTAAAATTAACAAAGATGCCATTGATCCAGATGATCCAGATATGTTACAAGACTTAGTGATTGATGCAGTTAATAAGGGATTAACAAAAATTGATGAGGCTACACAAGCTAGTTTAGGTAAGTACACGAAGGGTATGATTTAATTGCAATATCCAACACCAATTGCACATTTAATTGATTCTTATATGAAGTTGCCCGGAATTGGTGAAAAAACAGCAATTCGCTTAGCTTTTTATACACTTGATATGCCTGATGATGATGTTCATGATTTTAGTATTGCACTAAATGAAGTTAAAGCAAAATTGCATCGTTGTTCGATTTGCGGCAATATCACAGAGCACGACCCATGTGTAATTTGTAGCAATTCTGAGCGTGAGCAGTCAACGATTATGGTGGTTGAACAACCTAAAGATGTCATGGCTTTTGAAGAAATGGGCGAATATAGCGGTTTATATCATGTTTTACATGGTGTTTTATCGCCAATAGATGGGATTGGTCCAGAAGAAATCAACATTAAATCGCTTATTGTTCGCTTACAAAAACAAGACCAGGTTAAAGAAGTGATTTTAGCCCTAAACTCAACGCCAGAAGGTGAAGCAACAGCGATGTATATTGGAAAGTTAATTAAGCCGGCTGGAATTAAAGTGACACGTTTGGCTGCAGGTCTTGCTGTAGGTAGTGATATTGAGTATGCAAATTCAATTACTTTAAAGCGGGCAGTACAAGGGAGAACATCAATTTAATGTCACAAAATAAAGTTAAAGAATTAGGCGATCAGCGATTAATAACTACTATTGAAAAATTACAAGCCGAAATTGCGGTAGAAAAAAGTTTAGATGCAACAACGCTTGATATGTCAGAAAATAATATAGTTGCAGGGAAAATTTTACTTGCTAAATATGCTTTTTTGTATGACGAGGCACGGCACCGAAACACAAGATTTAGTGGTTTTACCAATGCGATTTCAGAATAAAAAGTCCTTGATTATAGGACTTTTTTATTTTTGTTTAAATTAAAAGTACGTTAGGGTGTTCATATAGAACAAACTCTTGTAGAATAGACTCATGGAGAGTTTTATGAAAAGTTATTTTATCAGTTTTGAGGGGCCAGATGGGGCCGGAAAAAGTACAGTTTTAGAACATGTGGTCGCTAAAATTGCGCCACTCATTAAAACACAATATCTAGTAACACGTGAACCAGGCGGTTCACAAATTGCAGAAAAAATTCGGCAGATCATTTTAGATCCCGACAATGAAAAAATAAGTGCCAAAACGGAAGCGTTGCTATATGCAGCAGCTCGTAGTCAGCATATGGCAGAAACTATCATTCCAGCTCTTAAAGCAGGAAAAATTGTATTTTCGGATCGTTTTGTGGACAGCTCACTTGCATATCAGGGGGTTGGCCGTAATCTGGGAATTTCTGCTATTAAAGAAATTAATGATTTTGCTACTAGTAAAATTGAACCAAATTTAACAATTTTTTTAGATATCGAACCTAAAGTTGGTTTAGCTAGAATTGTAAAAAATCGTTCAATAAAAGTGGATCGCTTAGATCAAGAAGAATTAGTTTTTCATCAAAAAGTTTACCATGGTTACCTGAAACTTATTCAAGAAAATCCTGTACGGATCAAAATAGTTGATGCGCAAAAGCCACTTAATCAAGTGGTACAGGCTTGTGCTAAAATTATTATAAACAGTTTACCAAAAGAATTGTTAAAGGATTAAATATAATGAAACTAATAATTGCAATTGTTCAAAAAGAAGACGCTAATAAGTTACAACATGCCTTTGTTAAGGAAAGTATTCCAGTTACTAAATTATCAACTACCGGGGGTTTTTTAAGCGAAGGAAATACTACGTTTATGATTGGAGTTGATGAGCAACGTGTTAAAAAAGTTTTGCGCATCATTAAGGATGAATCAAAAGCACGCGAAGAGTATATGAACCCTAATATGATGATGACTGGTTTTGATGTGAGCCGGCAACCAGTTAAAATTACTGTGGGCGGTGCAACGTGTTTTGTGTTGTCAGTAGAAGAATTTAAGAAATTTTAAATGCTAGTTGATATTACTAATCCCGCTCAAAAGCAAGTTGCTTTCTTAAGGCGTACTTATGAACAAGGGAAATTAGGCCATAGTTATCTGTTTATAGATATCAATGAACAAGAAGCAGTAAATACAGCCTATTGGCTTGCTTGCTTATCCAATTGCACTGGGATGGAAAAGCCGGATGGAACTTGCAAGAATTGCCAGCAAATCATTTCAGGTAATCATCCTGATGTTTTACTTATTGAACCTGAAAATAAGCAAAGTTTAAGTATTGATCAAATTCGTTTTTTAAAAGAAGAACTAGCTAAGAGCCCAGTTCAGAGCCCTATAAGGTTCTTTTTTATTAATCAAGCTGAAAAATTATCTCTTCCCGCTGCTAATGCGTTGCTTAATTTATTGGAAGAACCGATTGCACCGGTAGTTACAATTTTAATCGCAAATAATGTGAATCAAATCTTGCCAACAATTAAATCGCGCACGCAAATAATCAATTTTGTACCTAATTCACAAAATACTGATAGGAACGAAAAACTAATAGAACAAGGCTTTAGTCAAAATGAGCTTGAAGAACTTGATGATACAACAAATTTAGCAAAGTTAGGCAAATATTTTTACGAAGAAATGGTGGAACAAAATCCACTAGCTTTAGTTAGCGCCCATCAACTTGCTGATACAGTCAAAAGTAGAGCAAAACAAGATTATTTATGGTTTTTATTAAAAGATTTAGCCCAAAAAGATATTGATAGTGGTAATTTGCAGTCAGGTGGCAAAATGCTAAAAGACCTCCTTAAAATAGATCAAATGCGTTGTAGTAATGTTAATTTTCGTAATCTTCTTGATTATCTTGCTTTGCAATGGAAACGGTAGGTGTATAGATGGTGGATTCTTATTCAAAGTTACAACAACTCCATGAATCAATGGTCAGGATGACTAAGACAATTGAGAGTTTAGAAAACAGTATTTTAGATACACTTAAAGAAAATACTGAGCTAAAAGTAGAAAATCAATTACTTCGTGAAAAGATGGATAAACTAAATGCAGCCAATAATGGTTCAATCAAAAATCAAAGTGGTTTAGAATCGTTACGGCAAATTTATAACTCAGGCTATCACATTTGTAATATGTACTATGGCTCGCATCGCGATCCTAGTTCAGATTGCATGTTTTGTTTAGATATTCTCGACAATTTTGGTGAGAAAAAGAAATCACGGTAAAGGATAGATTAGATGCAACGGCAAAGTAGTTATGATAAAGATGAAGGTAAACTTTATTTAGTACCGACTCCTATTGGAAACTTAGAAGATATCACAATCAGAGCAAAAAATATTTTACAAAATGCAGATTATATTGCAGCAGAAGATACAAGAACTAGTGGAATCTTATTAGAAAAAATTGGTGTTCACAATCACATGTTAGCTTTTCATAAATATAATTCACAAGAACGGGCACCAGAATTAGTTAAGATGATGAAAGAAGGAGCAGTAATTGCTGAGATTAGCGATGCCGGTATGCCAGTCATTTCTGATCCAGGTTATATTTTGGTACAGCATTGCATTGAAAATGATATTGCAGTAATCCCTTTGCCTGGGGCATCAGCTTTTACAACAGCTCTAATTGCATCTGGCTTTGATGCACAGCCATTTACATATTATGGCTTTTTGCCACGGAAATTAGGTGAGCAACAGCCATTTTTTAACCAAATGAATGCTGCACATGCAACTTCAATTTTTTATGAAGCACCGCATCGTTTATCTAAAACACTAGCTAATATGAAGACTGTTATTTCACCTGAGCGTAAAATTGTCGTTGCACGTGAATTAACTAAAATTCATGAAGAATTTATACGTGGTACACTTGAAGAAGTGACCAATTATTTTAAGCAGAATACTCCTCGAGGAGAATTTGTGATTTTGATATCGCCAAATTCTGACCAGCCCCAATCATTAACATGGCCTGAGTTAATTGAATTAGTAGATAGACAAGTTAGTCAAGGTGAAAGCAAAAAATCAGCTATTAAGCAAGTTGCAACCACAAATAATGTATCTAAAAACGAATTATATGAGCGTTACCATCAAGAAAAATTATAGGTAGATCAAATGAAATATAGTGAAAAACATCAAGTAGAATTTTATGAATGTGATGAAAATGAAAATTTAAAATTACCGGCAATGATTGATTTAATGATGAGTGTTTCCGAACATCAGTTAAGTAGTGGAATTGCAAGTACTAATGTCTTAGCTAAAAAGGGACTTGGCTGGGTGGTAACGCAATATCATATCGAAATTAATCGCTTACCCAAACCAAACGAAGAAATTATTGTCTCGACTGAACCGGTAGGCTATAACCGCTTTTTAGAATATCGAAATTATCTTTTCAGTGATCAAAAAGGAAATGAACTAATTAATGTAGAAAGTGAATGGGTTTTGTTTGATT
This sequence comes from Lactobacillus sp. ESL0230, assembly GCF_003692805.1. Classification (NCBI taxonomy): domain Bacteria; kingdom Bacillati; phylum Bacillota; class Bacilli; order Lactobacillales; family Lactobacillaceae; genus Lactobacillus; species Lactobacillus sp. ESL0230. The sequence goes on along the minus strand of NZ_REHI01000007.1, from coordinate 24,250 downwards.
TACAAAAGCGTAAATTAGTTTCGACTGATCAAGAAATGATGGCCGAAATTGGTATTCCTTTTTTGAAAAAATTGCCACGTTTTCCCCGATTAAGAGTTCAAGCAAAGTATGACAAAAAGCGGCAGTATCGGGTGTGCTATGATGATTTAGATACTAATCATCATATGACCAATGGGCACTATTTTAATTGGTTTATTGATATGTTTGATCGGGAATTTTTAAAGCAGCATGTAGCGAAAGTAATTGACATTAAGTTTAATTTAGAAGTCCGTTATGGTGATCTACCATATTCATGTATAACTACTGTTGATCATGAAACAGAGATTAAGTCATATCATGCAATTAGTGATCAAGATCGAAATGACAAATCAGTTTGTGAAATATTATGGCGCAAGTTATAATATAATTTATGCTTTTTTATAAAAAACTAAATTAAATATGGAAAGAAAGTGCTGTGAATGCCAATAAAAAAAATGCTAAAGATCGAATTGCGCGATTTGATTTTGTTGGGCATTATAGTTGCAATGAAAATTATTCTTGAGCGCTTTACTATTGGAACTAGCTTAGCTCATATTGGACTAGGTTTTATCGGTAGTGTCTTATTAGGTTATATGTTTGGTCCAGTTTGGGGTGCTGCTGGAGGTGGAATTGCTGATTTGGTTTCTTCAGCATTATTTGGCAATCAAGGGGGCTTTTTTATTGGCTTTACACTAAGTGCAATGGTAGGTCCATTTATTTATGGTTTATTCTTTTATCAAAAGCCAGTAAAAATATGGCGAATTGTGGTTGCAGTATTATTAGTTTCAATTATTGTAAACGTTGGTATGAATACCTTATGGCTTCATCTTCTCTATAATGTAGACTATAAGGCAGCATTAGTTCAGCGAGCACCAATGGAAATAATAGTTCCCTGGGTTCAAATGATAGTGGTTTACTTTGTTTTAATGGCAATTTCACGCATCAAGATTAATCGATAATTTGAAAAAGGTAAAGTAGTTAAAAATGAAAATTTTAAGTGTGTCAACCGCAACTAATAATTTAAGTGTAGCCTTAAATCAAGATGATACAATTGTAGTTGAAAAAAATGAAATTGATGAGCGCAATCATAGCGAACATCTTGATCCATTGATTAAAGATATTTTAGAGTCTAATCACTTGGAACTTAAAGATATTGATCGTTTCGCAGTAGCGCTTGGACCAGGATCATATACGGGATTACGTATTGGCGTAACTACAGTAAAAATGTTCGCCAGTATTTTACAAAAAGAAGTGGTTGGAGTTTCAACTCTACAGGCATTAGCGGCAAGTTGTAACGCAACCCAAACTCTTATTGTTGCTGGTCTTGATGCGCGCAATGACAATTTCTTTGCTGGTGCGTATGTAAATGCAGATAAGCAGTTGACTAATATAATTGCTGATGGTCATTATCATATTGACATATTACTAACGAAAATTAAAAATTATTTTGTCGATCATAAACTTAAGCAAGTTATTTTTGTGGGTACAGGTTTTGAAAAACAGGCAGAATTAATTAAAAACATTGATGTACCATACAGTTACGGCTCAATGCAACAAAATCAAATTCATGCGGGTCTTATTGGGCGATTAGCAAATTCTGAAAAAACAGTCGAGCCAGATAAATTATTACCTAATTATCTGCGCCGAACGCAAGCAGAAGTAGACTGGCACAAAAAGACGGGGCAAGATTTCGGCCCAGATAGTAAGTATGTGGAAGAAGTTTAGCCAAGCATTCTATTCAGAGCACGGACTTGCTTTTAAGGCGTTTACCTTTAAAATGAACAACCATTGTTTAAAAATAGTGCCAGCTCAACTAAGTGACCTTTCTAAGATACTTTTACTGGAAAGCAGGGTTTATCATGGCTACTTACCATGGAATAGCACAATTTTTCAAGCTGAATTGTGTAAAAATGACTCGCTCTATTTGTTGGTTTACAAGGAAACAGCGTTAATTGCTTTAGCTGGAATAAGGCTACAAGGTAAGGAAGCGCATATTACTAATTTAGCAGTCGATCCAGCATGGCAAAATCATGGTTTGGGCACATATCTAATCCAACTTTTATCTAAATTTGCTAAAAAGCAGCAATGTTACTTGATTAGTTTAGAAGTTAGGGCAGACAATGAAAGGGCACGTCTGCTTTATGAAAGTTTAGGCTTTCGAGTTAGATTTGTACACGCGAATTATTATCAAGATGTTCAGCAAGATGGTCTGGGCATGATTTTGGAATTAAGGCATTAACAAAGGGAAGGATTTAAATTTGGATAGAAAAAAAGAAGTCCGTATTTTAGCTTATGAAAGTTCCTGTGATGAAACTTCAACTGCAGTAGTTAAAAATGGTTGTGAAGTAGAAAGTATGGTGGTGGCTACTCAAATTAAAAGTCATCAACGCTTTGGTGGCGTTGTTCCTGAAGTTGCTAGTCGACACCATATTGAAGTGATTAGTCAAATCACCACAAAGGCCTTAGAAGAGGCAAAGGTTACTTGGAAGAATATTGATGCGATTGCTGTAACTTATGGACCAGGCTTAGTTGGTGCACTTTTAATTGGCGTCAGTGCTGCCAAGGCAGCTTCAATGGCAACTGGTATCCCTTTGATTGGCGTTGATCATATTATGGGTCATATCATGGCTGCGCAATTAACTGCTAAAATTGATTATCCTGCACTTGCTTTACAAGTTTCTGGTGGACATACTGAAATTGTTTTGTTGAAGGACGCAACCCATTTTGAAATTGTTGGTGATACGCGCGATGATGCTGTAGGCGAAGCATATGATAAAATTGGTCGAGTGCTGGGTGTTAATTATCCCGCCGGTAAGACGATTGATGAGTGGGCGCATCGGGGACAAGATACATTTGACTTTCCGCGAGCTATGATGGAAGATGACAATTACGACTTTTCTTTTTCTGGTCTGAAAAGTGCCTTTATCAATACCTGTCACCATGCAGATCAGCTTCATCAGAGCTTGAATAAGTATGATTTAGCGGCTAGTTTTCAAGCAGCAGTAGTTGATGTCTTAGCTAAAAAAACAATACGCGCAATTAAGCAATATCATCCCAAAACTTTCATTATGGGCGGTGGAGTTTCAGCTAATCGAGGTTTACGTGATCGGATGAAGATAGAAATTAAGCAACTTCCTTCAAACTTTGACTTGAAAGTTATTCTTCCAGAATTAAAATTGTGTGGTGATAATGCAGCCATGATTGGTGCAGCTGCCTATAACTTATATAACGAAGGAAAGTTTGCTGATTTAACGCTGAATGCTGATCCTTCACTTGAATTACCTTATGCTGATTAGATTTTGAATTAAAAAAGTTGACCTCTTTATTAAAGAAGTCAACTTTTTTAATATTCACGATAAAAGGCTACTAATGATCCTTGATCGCAGGACATAAAACCACATTTTTGATAAAAGGAACGAGTGTTAGGTTCATCAAGGGTTAATAATAATTTTTGTCTTACATTTTTGTATTTTTTTAAGACTAGTGTTACTAGATGAGAACCGATTCCTTTATGCTGATATTTAGGTTGAATTAATAAATCTTGAATATAAATAATCGAAATACCATCACCGACAACTCGAATTAAGCCAACTAATTGTTGATTATCAAAGGCTGCAATAACATCTAGGGAATTTTCAAGAGCAATTTTTAAAGAGGGCATGTCTACAGTGTATGAAGTCCAACCGACACTTTCATATAAAGATTTTAATGCTGCCAAACTTATATTTTTAGTTACTTGATACTCCATTGACGCTCCTTTCTAATATTAAAGTTATATTAAATTAAATTATATTATTAACATTAAAAATTTTCAAGCTCAATCATAATCTCTTCCCATTTCTCATTCGTTTTAGTTAGTTCAGTTTGAATTGCTGATAAGTCTTCTTGTAAAGGTCCAAGTTTGCTAAAGTCAGTTGCAATTAGCGGATCAGCCATTTCGCTCTGAATTGTTTTCTGTTGTCTTTCTAAATTATCAATTTCAACTTCAATTTCTTCAACCTGTCGCTGTAGTTTACGCTTTTGTGAGTCTTTTACTTTTTGCTCCTGGTAAGATAATTTAGTGGCTTTTTGTGCGTCTTCATTGTCTAGCTTAGGCACAATTTTGGTGGTGTTAAGTTGCTTATTTTTTTTATCTAAATAATAAGTGTAATCTCCTTCATAGACTGTTGCCTGTTGAGGATTAACTTCAACAATCTTATTGGCTAATTGATTAATAAAGTAGCGGTCGTGTGAGACAAATAGTAAGGTACCATCGAACTTTTGTAAAGCTTGCTCAAGCACTTCTTTGGCTTCCAAATCTAAATGATTAGTTGGCTCATCCATCAATAAGAAATTACTATGTTCTAAGGACAAAACGGTTAGCGTTAATCTTGCTTTTTGTCCACCAGAAAGTTGTCCGACCGTTTTATCAATATCTTTTGCTGTAAACAAGAAACTAGCCAAAACAGCACGGATATCACGTTCAGGCATAGTTTGGTGGCGATCCCAAATAGTATCCAGCACAGTTTTACTAGAATCCAGCAATTGTAATTCCTGATCATAATAACCAATATCAAGCGATGCTCCGTATTTAATGGAACCCATCTTAGGTCGCAATTTCTTCATAATAGTTTTTAGTAAAGTAGATTTACCTATGCCATTAGGTCCAATAACAGCAACGCGATCCCCTTTATTAACTTGCAGATTAATATTATTCACCATGACCTTATTAGGGTAACCAATTGATAAATCATGTAAGATTAACACCTCTTTACCAGAGGGACAATCACTTTTGAAATTAATTTTGACCTTGTTTTTATGCTTTGGTGGAGTAATGCGCTCGATTTTTTCGAGTTGCTTACGTCTACTTTGGGCTCTTTTAGTAGTTGTGGCGCGAACAAGATTTTTTTGGATAAATTCTTCATCTTTTTTAATTTTTTCTTGCTGCTTTTCGTAAGCCTCTTCTTGCTGACGATCCCTTAATTGACGCTGTTTTACGTAATCGGAGTAATTACCTTTGAAGGCTGTTAATTGGCCAAATTGTAATTCAAAGATTTGGTTGGCCAAATGGTCTAAGAAGTACTGATCATGTGAAACTACTAAAATTGCTCCATTGTAACCTTTAAGGAATGCTTCTAGCCAATCTAACGTATTTAAATCTAAATAGTTAGTTGGCTCATCAAGTAGAAGTAGGGGGGGCTTATGTAAAAGTAGTTTGACTAAGGCTAAGCGGGTCTTTTCTCCACCAGATAGGTTGCTGATAGTTTTAGACCAAGTTTCTTCTGGGAAATTAAAGCCATGTAAAATACTTTTAATATCAGCTTGATAGCTGTAGCCACCTTTTTGCTCAAAATCAAATTGTAATTGATCATATTTTTTTAAAAGTTGACTATCTTGAGGATGTTCAGCTATTTTTTGTTGCATTACTTGCATTTGTGTATTCATTTCGATTAAAGAAGAGAAAACACCGAGTAATTCGTCCCAAATGGTTTTATTTTCATTTAAAGCTTTTTCTTGAGCGCTGTAGCCCACTTCAATTGCTTTATTAACAATAAACTCACCGTGTGTAGCTTCTTCTTCACCTGTCATAATTTTTAAAAGAGTAGTTTTACCTACCCCATTTGAGCCCACTAAGCCAATTCTTGCATTTGAATTGATTGAAAAATTGACATTTTTAAATAGTGTAGTAGCTCCAAATTGTTTTTCTAAATCGTGTCCTTGTGCAATTATCATATTTTTCACCTAAAAACTATTTTAGCATATGAAGCGAGTTAAAAGTGACTATGGTCTGTTTCAAAATATAGCAAGATAAATTAATAGTTGATTTTTGAGGCATTGAAAATAATTAGATAAGTAGTGTTTGTTGTGTTAAAATCTAAAAGATTGTGAAAAATATTTGCAACTAACACTAGTTTATAGGTAAAATAATAAATAATTGATGAGTAATTCACAAATGAAATTTGCTAGCATAATTAAGTTGGAGGCTTTGTAATAAATGGAAAAAATAAAAATTCCCACGGCGACAGCAAAAAGACTGCCGCTTTATTATCGATACTTAATCATCTTGAATGAAGCTGGCAAAGAGAAAGTTTCCTCAACTGAATTATCTGAAGCTGTTCAAGTTGATAGTGCATCAATTAGGCGCGATTTTTCGTACTTTGGTGCATTAGGTAAGCGTGGGTATGGATATGATGTAAAAAGCTTACTGACTTTTTTTAAAAAAATATTGAATCAAGATACTTTAACCAATGTGGCTTTGGTAGGAGTTGGTAATTTGGGACATGCTTTGCTTAATTATAATTTTAAGCGAAGTAATAATATTCGAATTTCTTGTGCTTTTGATATAGATCAAAAAATAACAGGCAAAATTTTAAGCGGCGTTCCTGTATATGATATGAGTGAGCTTAAAAAGCAACTGAGTGACCAACAGATAACAATTGCGATTTTAACAGTTCCGTCTAATACAGCTCAAAAAACAGCAGATGAAATGGTTGAAGCAGGTATTAAAGGAATTATGAACTTTACGCCGATCAGACTCTCAGCTCCGAGCGGAATACGAATACAAAATGTTGATTTAGCTACTGAATTGCAAACATTAATTTATTTTTTAGAAAGTGATAAGAAGTAGCCCGCATAAATATTAGGTAGACTTAGTGATTAAAACAAATTAGCACTTTAATTGAAAAAGTGCTAATTTTTTCTTGCATTTTAAACAAAAAGGGGTTATTATCATAATTATAAGTTAGCACTTAGCTAATTTGAGTGCTAATGACTAAAATTAAAGATATTAAATTGAATTTAGGAGGGACAAACGTGTTACAACCAATAGGTGATCGCGTGATCGTAAAAGTTAAAGAAGAAGAAGAAAAAACTGTAGGCGGAATCGTCCTTGCTTCTAATGCTAAACAAAAGCCAACTGAAGGTGAAGTTGTTGCTGTAGGTGCAGGCAGCTATGCTGAAAATGGTAGTAAAATTCCAATGACTGTTGCAGAGGGTGATATTGTGCTCTACGATAAGTACTCAGGCACTGACGTTAATTACGAAGGTGAAAAATACTTAGTCCTTCATGAAAAAGATATTTTGGCAGTTGTTAAGTAATTAAGGAGTAAGAAAAATGGCAAAAGATATTAAATTTTCTGAAGATGCAAGACGTTCTCTATTAAAGGGTGTCGATAAATTAGCTGATACAGTTAAGGCAACAATTGGTCCTAAAGGAAGAAACGTTGTTTTAGAACAATCTTATGGTAATCCTGATATTACTAATGATGGTGTGACCATTGCTAAAGCAATTGAATTAAAAGATCATTATGAAAATATGGGTGCTAAGCTTGTTGCTGAAGCTGCTCAAAAGACTAATGATATTGCTGGTGATGGAACCACAACTGCTGTTGTTTTAACGCAAGCTATTATTCGCGAAGGGATGAAGAATGTTACTGCTGGTGCTAATCCAGTTGGTGTTCGTCGCGGAATTGAAAAGGCTACGAAAGCTGTTGTTGATGAATTACATAAAATTAGTCATACAGTTTCTTCTAAAGAGCAAATTGCTCAAGTTGCTGCTGTTTCATCCGCTTCAAAAGAAGTTGGTGATTTGATTGCTGATGCAATGGAAAAAGTAGGCAATGACGGAGTTATTACCATTGAAGATTCACGTGGTATTGAAACTGAGCTTTCTGTGGTCGAAGGAATGCAATTTGACCGTGGTTACTTGTCACAATACATGGTTACTGACAATGATAAGATGGAAGCTGATTTAGACAACCCATACATTTTAATTACTGACAAAAAGATTTCGAATATTCAAGATGTTTTGCCACTATTACAAGAAATTGTACAACAAGGTAAGTCTTTATTAATTATCGCTGATGATGTTTCAGGTGAAGCTTTACCAACTTTGGTCTTGAATAAGATTCGTGGTACTTTCAATGTCGTTGCTGTTAAGGCACCAGGCTTTGGTGATCGTCGTAAAGAACAATTGCAAGATATTGCGGCTTTAACAGGTGGTACAGTGATTACTGAAGACCTTGGTCTTGAATTAAAAGATACTACACTTGATCAATTAGGCCAAGCACGGCGTATCACAATTACTAAGGACTCAACCACTATTGTTGATGGTGCTGGTTCAGAAGATGCTATTAAGGATCGTGAAGATTCTATTAGAAAACAAATCGCTGAGACTACTTCTGACTTTGATAAACAAAAGTTGCAAGAACGTTTAGCTAAATTAACTGGTGGTGTAGCTGTTATTCATGTTGGTGCTGCTACTGAAACTGAATTAAAAGAGCGTCGCTACCGGATTGAAGATGCGTTAAATTCAACTCGGGCAGCTGTAGATGAAGGCTATGTTGCCGGTGGTGGTACTGCTTTAGTAGATGTTAAGAGTGCTGTTAAGGATTTGAAGGGTGACAGTGTTGATGAACAAACTGGAATTAACATTGTTTTGCGGGCATTGACTGCTCCAGTTCGTCAAATTGCTGAAAATGCCGGTGAAGATGGCTCAGTTATTTTGAATAAACTTGAGAGTCAAGAATTAGAAATTGGCTACAATGCAGCCGATGGCAACTGGGAAAATATGGTTGAATCTGGAATCATTGACCCAACTAAGGTAACTCGTACTGCTTTGCAAAATGCTGCTTCAATTGCTGCTTTATTATTAACAACTGAAGCAGTTGTAGCAGAAATACCTGAAGATAAGCCAGAAGTTGATCCAAATGCTGCTGCTGCTGGTGCACCAGGCATGATGTAATTTTATAACCGATATTTAGAAAGGAACTGTTGGTCGGAACAGTTCCTTTTTGTTATTAGCTAATTATTTTTTACCTTTGACATCAGTTATCCTATGCTCTAATTCGACCGTACAACTTGTCTAGGTAAAGCGATTCAATGTGATCAAAACAGATTGTGTAGGTTCAAGGAAGTGAAATTGACATACATTTATAATGATAAAGGAAAATGGATAAATGGTTTTGGCGTAGCTTCTAGTTTGCGTTTTGCAATTAGGACCAAAGTTAGCAGTTGCGATTTTTATGCTGTTTAAGCCTTATTGTGTTACTGCTAAAAATGTGACTGGCGTTTATTATGATTAGCGAACGAAAACCCTAAAAATTTATAATCGTTATGGTAAACAAAGCGGTACAAGTATTTGTAATTATGGGGATGCCTTTAAAATTAAAGGAAAGTTTTATGGGGCTATTGCTAAAGGTCAGCTGATTAATCCGAAGGAGTTTTAACCATATTAATAAAACAGTCATTTAGTTGTTATCAGAATAAACCGAGTTGACTGAAACCAATTTGACAAAAAATAATGGAATATTTGAGTTTACTTGGCATCCTAGTGATCGTTATAGGTTTTGCTTTAGGACTAGATACGGTTGCCGTAGTTGTAATTGCAGCATTAGTTACTGCATTGGTATCAGGAATTGACTTTGTTTCTTTTTTAAAAATTCTGGGGAAAGGTTTCATTGATAACCGCATGGTCTCATTATTTTTCTTAACCTTACCAACAATTGGTATATCAGAACGCCATGGTCTTAAGACAGCCGCAGTTAATCTGATTCAAAAAATGAAAAATCTAACACCAGGAAGAATTTTTGATATTTATACAGCTATTCGTGAACTTGCTTGTTTATTTGGGATTTCTGTCCAAGGGCAGGTACAATTTATCGCTCCGTTGATCAATCCAATGGCACAAGCTGCAGGCAAAGTTAATGGCGAAATGACAGAATTAGAAGTTGATCAAATTAAAGCAAGAGCTGCTGCTAGTGATAATTTTGGTAATTTCTTTGCACAAAACTTATTTGTTGCTTCATCTAGTGTATTGTTAATTTCTAGTACTATGAAATCATTAGGATATCCAATTAGCACGTCAGCTGTGGTATTAATTACTATTCCGATTGCTGTGATTTGTTATATTTTATGCTTACTTTACAATCATGCTTTTGACAAAAAAATAAAAAAGGGGAAATAAATGAATATACTAATTAATAATCTTTTGTTAGCTTTTTATATTTTAATTGGTTTGTTCTTTTTGGCAGCTGCAGTTGAATCCTGGCGTGATAAAACTAATCCTGCACGTTGGGGAACGGGTCTTTTTTGGCTTTTATTTGCAATTTTATTTGCAGCTGGTCAATGGATACCCAATGAAATAAATGGTGGAATTTTATTAATTATTGCGCTACTGTCTCTTCTTAAACAAGTTCGAGTTGGTAAAATTAAGGAACTTGATGAAAAAATTGCTAATCAAACAGTTAAGCGTATTGGTAATTGGATTTTCTTACCTAGTATTTTATTGGCAATTTTAGCATTAGTGATTGCGCAGTTTACCAAATTAGGTGGACAGGTTGGCATTGGCATTGCTGCTATCGTTTCACTAATTGTAGCGATGGTTTTGACTAAATCAAATCCAAAAACGGTTTATGAAGATACACAAAGAATGGTTCGTTCGGTAGGCTCAGCTGGAGTGTTACCACAATTACTTGCTACTTTGGGTGTAGTGTTTACTGCTTCAGGTGTAGGTAAAATTACTGCTAAGGCAATTTCGGGTTTATTTCCTGTCGGCAATCACTTATTAGGTGTATGCTTGTACTGTATAGCAATGGCTGTTTTTACAGCGATTATGGGGAATGCTTTTGCAGCATTTGCAGTAATTACCGCTGGTATTGGAATTCCCTTTGTTGTGGCACAAGGCGGTTCACCAGTTGTTGTTGCATCATTAGGAATGACCGCTGGCTATTGTGGTACATTAATGACGCCAATGGCTGCCAATTTTAATACTTTGCCAGTAGCTCTAATGGAGATGCAAGATCCATTAGGAGTAATTAAACAGCAGTTTCCTATTGCCATTAGTATGTTAGTTGTCCACATCGTTTTAATGTATTTCTTAGCTTTTTAATTTTTAGAAAAGAGAAAAACAATGAAAATATTAGTTACCGGTTTTGATCCGTTTGGTGAAGATAAAATTAATCCAGCAATTGAAGCAGTCAAGCTTTTAGATGATGAGATTGCTGGTGCTAAAATCATTAAGTTAGAAATTCCAACTGTTTTTGGCGATTGTGCTCAAGTAGTACGTGAGGCAATTGTCAAAGAAGAGCCTGATTATGTCTTAAATATTGGTCAAGCTGGTGGGCGCTTTGCTCTAACTCCTGAGCGAGTAGCAATTAATTTTGATGATGGGCGAATTGCTGATAATAAAGGCTATCAACCAATTGCCACTGCCATCCATAAAGACGGTCAAAATGCCTATTTTACTCAATTACCTGTTAAGGCAATGGTTAAAGAAATTCGCAAAGCAGGGTTGCCAAGCTATGTTTCGACAACTGCTGGAACCTTTGTCTGTAATCATATTATGTATCAAGTTCAATATATGATTGATAAAGAATTTCCTAATCTTAAAGCAGGTTTCATGCATATTCCGTATTTACCTGAGCAAGTGATTAATCACCCTGAAACACCGAGTCTTAGTTTGCTTGATGATGTGAAGGGAATAACAGCTGCTATTCAAGCAATTGTTCATAGGGATGGCCAGGATGATATTAACAGTATTGAGGGACAGATTTCCTAGTTATGATTCAAGCTTTGAATTTTGGAACATAAATCATAAAAGATTGCCTAATTGCAGTCTTTTTTCTTTTGGCTTATTATTTTAGCGTATAATAAAGATTAATTAACTATAAAGAAGAGGATTAAATGGCTAACGCAAATACAACTCCAATGATGGAGCAATATTATAAAATTAAGAAGCAATATCCCGATGCTTTTCTTTTTTATCGCGTCGGTGATTTTTATGAATTATTTGAAGATGATGCAATTAAAGGAGCTCAAATTTTAGAATTAACTTTAACTCATCGTTCGAATAAAACGGATAATCCAATTCCGATGGCCGGTGTACCGCATGTGGCTGTGAATTCATATGTAGATACGCTAGTAGAAAAGGGTTATAAAGTTGCTTTGTGTGAACAACTAGAGGATCCTAAGGAAGCTAAAGGTATGGTCAAAAGGGGGATTACGCAGTTAGTAACGCCTGGCACGTTAATGAATGATAATCCTAGTGATGCAAAAGAATCTAATTATTTAACTTCAGTTGTTTCAAGTCACAATTGCTTTGGACTTGCCTACAGCGACTTGTCTACTGGAGAAATTTTTGCCACCCACTTATTAACTTTTTCGGCAGTTGCCAACGAACTTTTGTCGCTTCGAACTAAGGAAGTAGTTTGTAATTCACATTTAAGTGAAAAAGCAAATGAATTCTTTCATCAGGCTAACATTACTGTGTCTAAACCAGTTACTCTAAGTGAAGAACATGCCGAAATTTCTTTCGCCCAACAAAATTTAACTAATTTGGCAGAAAAAGCAGCAGTTAAACAATTAGTAGGTTATTTGTTGCAGACACAAAAGCGTAGTTTAGCCCACTTACAAGCAGCACAAAGCTATGAAGTTAGTCAATATTTACAAATGTCACATACAGTACGTGAAAATTTGGAAATAACGGCTTCCGCTAAAACTGGTAAAAAGATGGGTTCTCTTTTTTGGGTTCTTGATAAAACTCATACAGCAATGGGTGGTCGTCTACTTAAACAGTGGCTGTCAAGGCCACTCATTGCAACTGATCAGTTGGCTCAGCGTCAAGCAATGGTTCAAGCACTAATTGATGGCTATTTTACTCGAGCTAATATAAGTGATAGTTTAAAGGGCGTATACGATTTAGAACGATTAAGTGGTCGAATCGCCTTTGGTAATGTTAATGCGCGTGAATTATTGCAGCTTGCCACTTCTTTAGAAGCAGTACCAGCAATTTTGACTGCTTTGCAAGCATCTGCCAATGAAACTTTACAAAAATTTGCTCAAAAAATTGATCCTTTGAAGGGAACTGCTAAATTAATAAGTTCCACTCTTGTTGAGCAACCGCCAGTTTTAACTACAGAAGGGGGATTAATTAAATCTGGTGTTGACAGTCAGCTTGACCGTTATCGTGATGCAATGAATAATGGTAAACAGTGGCTGGTGGAGATGGAGCAGAATGAACGGCAAAAGACAGGAATTGAAAATTTAAAAGTTGGTTATAATAAAGTTTTTGGCTATTATATTCAAGTGACTAATTCCAACAAGAAAAAAGTACCACTTGATCGGTATACACGTAAGCAGACGTTAACTAATGCTGAACGTTATATTACACCTGAACTTAAGGAACATGAAAATTTGATTTTAGAAGCGCAGACAAAATCAACTGAGCTGGAGTATAACTTATTTGTTAAGTTACGCGAAGAAATTAAAAAGTATATTAGTGCCTTACAAAAGTTGGCCAGTCAATTAGCTGCGCTTGATGTGTTTTGTTCTTTTGCTCAAATTGCTGAAGAAAATAACTATTGTCGCCCAATTTTTCATTCAAAAAAGCAAGATGTAAAAATAGTCGCAGGAAGGCATCCTGTGGTTGAAAAGGTTCTTAAGGATAATTCTTATATACCTAATGACGTTAATTTGGACCAAGAGACTGATATTTTACTAATAACAGGTCCTAACATGTCTGGTAAAAGTACTTACATGAGACAGTTAGCGCTAATTGCAGTTATGGCGCAAGTTGGTTCTTTTGTACCAGCACAAAGTGCTGAATTACCAATATTTGATCAAATCTTTACCCGTATTGGGGCTGCTGATGATTTAATTTCGGGTCAAAGTACTTTTATGGTTGAGATGACTGAAGCAAATGATGCGCTACAGCATGCAACTAAACGCAGCCTTGTTTTATTTGATGAAATTGGTCGCGGTACTGCAACCTATGATGGGATGGCACTAGCTGGAGCGATTGTCAAATACTTACATGATGAAGTAGGAGCAAAAGTTTTATTTGCCACACATTTTCATGAGTTAACAGCAATGGAACAAACATTAGCGCGGCTAAAGAATATTCATGTTGGTGCAACCCAAGAAAAGGGTCAATTGATTTTTTTGCATAAAATTTTACCTGGGCCAGCAGACCAAAGCTATGGTATTCATGTGGCGCAATTGGCAGGATTACCACCTAAAGTTTTACGGCAGGCAAGAAAATTATTAAAGCATTTAGAAAATCAAGGTAGTGGTTTGAATACCACAACCCAACTTGATTTATTTAATACACCTGCACCCAGTGCTACTAGTAGCGAAAACAAAGCTGCTCAAACTGAGACTAATGATTTGACAATTAAGGAGCAAGCTATTTTAGCTGAAATTTCTCACTTGTATCTAGCCGAACAAACACCACTACAAGTGATGCAATTAGTTGCAAATTGGCAAAAAGATTTAAAGGATAACGATTAACAATGGTGCAAATTAGTGAGCTACCGGTTAATTTAGCTAACCAAATTGCGGCCGGTGAAGTGATTGAACGTCCAGCAAGTGTAGTGAAGGAATTAGTGGAAAACGCAATTGATGCTGGCAGCAAGCAAATTCAAATTGACTTTGTTGATGCAGGACTTAAAAAAATCACTGTTCAAGATAATGGGAGTGGTATTCCAAGCAATCAACTTGATCTAGCCTTTACTAGGCATGCAACTAGTAAAATTAAAAATGAGCGTGATTTATTTAATGTTGGTACTTTGGGATTTCGAGGTGAGGCTCTAGCCTCAATTGCAGCTGTTAGCCATGTCGAAATATTAACGGATAGTGCTGGTCAAGTTGGGCAACGAGCCGAATTTTCGGCTGGGGTAAAACAGTTGCAAGAAAAAGCCGGGGCAGCAGTGGGTACAAGGATTACAGTTAAAGATTTATTTTATAATACTCCAGCTAGATTAAAATATTTACGGAGTCCACGTACGGAAATTATGAAAATTGTTGACATTATTAATCGCTTAGCTCTGGGGTATCCTCATATTGCTTTTACTTTAAAAAATGAGGGTCGCATTTTACTTAAAACGGTTGGCAACGGAAATTTAAAGCAGACAGCAGCTAACATCTATGGTCGCAACATAGCTGAAAAAATGATTTCATTAGACGAGGCTGACCAGGATTTTGAAATTACGGGTTTAATTTCAAAACCAGAAATAACGCGATCAACCCGTAACTTTATTTCCATTTTATTAAACGGTCGGTATATTAATAATTTCCAAATAGTTAAAGCTGTTCTAGCTGGTTATGGTAATAATTTAACTGATAAGCATTACCCCTTTGCAATTATAAAAATTAAAGTTGATCCTTTATTGGTTGATGTCAACGTCCATCCAACTAAAAGAGAGGTTAGACTGTCTAAAGAAACCCAATTATGCCGTTTAATTACTAAGACAATTAGTCAGAAATTATTGTTAAGCGATGTTCAAGCTAGTGGTAGTGGAAATTTAATTAGTAAGAAAGCAGATACATTAGTTGATCAATTAAAATTCAATTTGAATAAAAATGTAGTCGAAACTAAGCGTGAGACAGCTACAATTGATGAAGTTAATGAAAGTCAACCACTTGAAGTAAGGCACGATGAAGCAATTCAATATGTTGACTTAAATGTACCACGAGAAGATGATTATTATGTTATTACAACAACATGGCTAAAAAATGTTGCAAGGCAAAAGCAACTTAGTCCTTTTCCAAGTAAAAATAAAGCAGCTACTGTTATTTCGATTGGTGATGAAGTCCTCTTAAACAACTTACCAGAATTGAAATTTGTTGGTCAAACTGGTGCCTATATTATTGCAGAAAACAATGATAACTTATATTTGATTGATCAAGTTGCAGCTAGAAGATTAATTTTGTTTACCAAAATAAAACAGGAATTAACTGATCAAAATGTTAATCAGCAAGGATTATTAAGTCCCTTAGTTTTAGAATTTAGTAGTTTGGATTTTATTCAAATTAAGAGTAAGCTAAAGCAAATTAAAGAAATTGGTTTATATTTGGAAGAATTTGGCCAAAACACTTTTATATTGCGCTCCTATCCTACTTGGCTCAAAGAAGACGTTGAAGGTCAAGTCCGTTTAATTTTAGATGAGTATTTAAATGTTGATCAAAATGATACAACTAAATTAATTACAAGAATTGCTGGTAAGCAAGCCCAGCGGCAAATTACCGGACGCCAAAAACTAACGGTTACAGAATGTAATGCAATTTTAACTGCGCTTGGAAAAACAAAGGATCCATACCATGATGCGCAAGGCAATGTGGTGATTATTTGTTGGCACAAATCTGAGTTGCGTAAGATGTTTAAAAAGGATAATTAATAATGTATGAATATTTATTAGGGATAGTTGTGGCAATCAAACCGGATTATTTAGTGGTAGATGTTAATAATATTGGTTATAAAATTTATAGTCCAACACCATTTGCTTATCATGAAGGCCAAAAAACTCGTGTTTTTGTTGAGCAAGTTGTGCGTGATACTGGTGTTACTTTATATGGCTTTCAATCTGAAGAAGATAGAGGCCTATTTTTAAAGTTACTGAGTGTTAGTGGTATTGGACCAAAGTCAGCCTTAGCAATTATGGCTGCTGAAGATAGTGATTCATTAGCAGCAGCAATTGAGCAGGGCGAAGTCAAATATTTAACTAGATTTCCAGGTGTTGGCAAAAAAACAGCTTCCCAGATAGTTTTAGACTTGAAGGGGAAATTAGGTGACTATGTTCAACGAATTGATCAAACGGCTGATCAAAATATTTCACCGGAATTAAATGATGCTTTGCTAGCCCTACTTGCTTTAGGTTATACGAAAAAAGAAGTAGACAAGATCACGCCTAAATTGATTGCTGAAAATGAAACAACGGCTGATCAATATATTAAAAAGGGCTTAGCTTTTCTACTAAAGAAGTAATTCTTGCTATAATAAGTTAAAGTATTTAAAGGAAGTGAAACTGGTGGAGGATAAAGAAAATTCAATTGTGTCTGGTAAAAGCCAGGGAATAGAAGAGGAACAGACAGAATTTTCATTACGACCGCAGACCTTAAAAGAATATTTAGGGCAAAATAGAGTAAAGAAAGAATTAGCCGTATATATAGAGGCTGCCAAAAAGCGGGATGAAGCTCTCGACCATGTTTTGCTATACGGTCCACCAGGATTAGGTAAAACGACACTCGCCTTTGTGATTGCTAATGAATTAGGGGTTAATTTAAAAAGTACTAGTGGACCAGCAATTGAAAAAGCCGGTGACTTAGTTGCTTTATTGACAGACCTTGACCCAGGGGATATTTTATTTATTGATGAAATTCATCGCTTAGCCAAGCCCATCGAAGAAGTGCTTTACTCAGCAATGGAAGATTATTATGTCGATATTGTTATAGGTGAAGGACAAACAACTCATGCCGTGCATGTACCGTTACCACCCTTTACTTTAGTGGGAGCAACTACTTTAGCAGGACAGTTGTCTGCTCCTTTGCGTGATCGATTTGGAATTGTTGAGCATTTGCAATATTACAGCATAAGTGAACTTGAAAAAATAATTTCCCGATCTAGTAGCGTTTTTAAGATTGAAATTGCTGCTCAGGCAGCTCATGAATTAGCTAGACGTTCAAGAGGCACGCCTAGAGTAGCTAACCGTTTACTTCGAAGAGTGAGGGATTTTGCGCAAGTAAAAGGTGAACAAATAATTTCTTTTACTACCACGACAAATTCTTTAAAGCAATTGCAAGTTGATGATGAAGGGCTTAATCAAACGGATCGTAAAATCTTAAGGGTCATGATTGAAAATTACCATGGCGGTCCTGTGGGAATTAGAACCTTGGCTGCTAATACAGGAGAAGATGTTGAAACAATTCAGTCCTTATATGAGCCATATTTGCTGCAACAGGGCTTTTTATTAATGACACCAAGAGGTCGTGTTGTGACAGAGAAAGCATATCTTCAATTAGGCTTGCCGATTCCAAACGAGTAGTGCAATTGGCACATATTTTCTGTATAATTAAGTGGTAATATTTTTAATAATGAGGTGTAAAAGTGAATACTTTATTTTTGGCAGCTAATAATGGTATAGGCAATATGGGAACAATTATAGCGTTTATAGTTCTTATTGCGTTAATGTATTTTATGATGATTAAGCCGCAGAAAAAGCAGCAACAGAAAAAAGCAGAAATGATGAATCAATTAAAAAAGGGTGATAGTGTAATTTTAATTGATGGCCTCCATGGTAAAATTGATTCTGTTAATACTAAAGATAACACGGTTATTATTGATGCTGATGGCATTTATTTAACTTTTAGTAGAATGGCAGTACAACAAATTTTGCCAGTTAATTCTTCAGACAATGAAAATTCAATAAATGAAAGTGAACCAAGTGAAGGTGAATCAGAAAAATCGCCAGCAGATGATTCTTCTACTAAAGAATAAATTAAATAAAAGTGCCGTTTCTGGCACTTTTTATTTTACCCAATTATTATAAAATATACCTAACAGAAGTATTGTATTTGGAAAGGATTTCCTATGAAAAATATCCCAGTTATTATGATTATTTTTGGTGGTAGTGGAGATTTAGCACATCGTAAACTTTATCCTGCTTTATTTAATTTATATGAGCAAGGTCTAATTCATGACAATTTTGCTATTATCGGAACGGCAAGACGACCATGGTCGCATGAATATCTGCGTGAACAAGTAAAAGATGCAGTACATGAAATGAATACTGAAGTTAATGAAAATAATTTAGCTAACTTTGTTAATCATTTTTACTATCAAGCCCATGATGTTACGAATATTGAACATTATGTGACACTAAAGAATTTAGCAGAAGAGCTTGATGGCTATTATAGTGCCCAAGGTAACCGTATATTTTATATGGCGATGGCACCGCGCTTTTTTGGGACAATTGCGGAACACATTAACGATCAAAACTTAACTGGCAATGGTTTTAACAGAATTGTTGTTGAAAAGCCATTTGGTCATGATTTAACCTCTGCCAAAGAGCTTAATCGACAAATAACAGCATCTTTTGCTGAAGATGATATCTTTCGAATAGATCACTATTTAGGTAAAGAAATGATTCAAAATATTTTACCCATGCGCTTAACTAATCCCTTAATTAATAATATTTGGAATAGTGAAACAATTAAAAATATTCAAATAACTTTAGCAGAACGTCTGGGTGTTGAGGCTCGTGGTGGCTATTATGATACATCGGGAGCACTCAGAGATATGGTGCAAAATCATATTTTTCAAATTATTACTTTGCTGGCAATGCCTGAACCTAAAGCTTTAACTGCTAAGTGCATACATGAAGCCAAAGGTGAATTACTTAATAGCTTAATTATTCCAAATGAAAATGAAATTGCAGCGCATTTTGTACGTGGTCAATATCTTGGTAGTGATATGACTTTTGGCTATTGTCAAGAACCGAATGTTGCTGCAGATTCGAATACAGAAACCTTTGTAGCTGGCGAAGTTAAATTTGCTGCTGGCCCACTAGTAGGAACACCAATTTACTTTAGAACAGGTAAAGAGATGCGGGAAAAGAAAACTCAAATAGATATTGTTTTAAAGCAAAAATCTAATATATATGGTCAAGCACATTCCAATATTATTACTATTGTTGTTGATCCCGAAATGCAAGTGTATATTACAATTAATGGTAAAAAAATTAATGCTTTAGGGATCCGTCGGCAAAATTTAATTTATCAATTTTCTAGTTCAGAGCAAAAAGAGATTCCAGATGGTTATGAGCGCCTTTTGCATGATGTATTTGTAAATGATTCTACTAATTTTACTCATTGGAGCGAACTAAAAAATTATTGGAAGTTCATTGATGCAATAGAATCTGCCTGGGCAAAAGAAAATGAAACTGGACAAAAACCAGAGCAGTATTTGCCATATCGGATGGGGCCAAAAGCGGCTGAGCAAATTTTTGACTTGCCAACTGAGCATTGGATTTATGAATAGTGTCGTGACGGCTGAATTATTACCTAAAAATGATACCCATCGCCGGATAATTCACCTTGATATGGATGCCTTCTATGCCTCAATAGAGATGAGGGATAATCCTATTTTAAAGAATAAGGCCTTAGTTATTGGGCAAGACCCTCGTCAAAATAATGGGCATGGTGTTGTAGCTACGGCTAATTATATTGCCCGAAAGTTTGGTGTCCATTCAGCAATGCCTTCAATTAAGGCATTGCAGTTAATACCAGCTGAAAAATTAGTTTTTTTGCAGCCGGATTTTGAAAAATATCATAGAGTATCGGCTGAAATTCACGAGCTGATGTATGAAATTACTGATATGGTTCAGTCAATTGCATGGGATGAAGCATATTTAGATGTAACTAAAAATAAGTTGGGTTTGACATCAACAGTTGAAATTGCAGTCAAATTACAGACAAAAATAGTTCAAGAACTCGGATTAACTTGTTCCTTTGGAGCTACTTATAATAAGTTTTTGGCAAAAATGGGATCAGAATATGCAAAGCCTTTCGGGCGCACAGTCATTTTACCAGGTGAAGCAAAAGAATTTCTAGCTAGACAAAAGCTTACCAACTTTTATGGTATTGGTCCCAAAACGCAAGCAAAATTAGCTGAAATGGGTATCTATACTGGAAAAGATTTGCAACAAACGAACGTACGAACTCTAATCAAGTATTTTAACAAGCTGGGTTATCTAATGGCTGCTCATGCTAATGGAATTGATCCATCTAGAGTAGTTCCTGATGATGAACAGAAGCGTAAGTCAATTGGAATTGAACGTACATATGAACCTTGTATTTATGATCAACAAACGGCTTTGACCAAATTACGTAATTACACTGTAACTTTAAGTAGAAAATTAGAAAAAAGTGATCTCTATGCTCATACTTTAGTTTTGAAAATTCGTAATAATGAATTTCAAACTATTACCAAAAGACAAAAATTAGCTCATGCAAGCAGAAATTCATTTGAATTTTATGATGTTGCTAAAGAATTATTTATGCCACTTGCTAATTCATTTTTAAGTTCAGGCATCAGATTATTGGGGATAACCGTGACCGATTTTTCTAAAGCGGATTTTACAAATATTGATTTAGACTTATTTTCGGATTAATTACATTTTCTGGTAAACTAACTAAAGTACTGAATGAAGGATTAAAGGAGAAATTATGAATACCTTTCCAAAAATATATGAAAAAATCAAGCAATATTCTACTATTATTTTGCACCGCCATACTAGTCCAGATCCGGATGCCTTAGGATCACAAGCTGGATTAGCCAGATCTTTAAAACTTAAGTTTCCTGATAAGCGGATTCTATGCGCAGGAGAAAATGATGAGGGTGACTTGATTTGGATCAATGAGATGGATAAAGTAACTGCTAGTGATTATCAAGGTGCGTTAGTAATTACTACAGACACAGCTAATACAGCTAGAATTGCTAATAAACTATATGATCAGGGTGATTTTTTAATAAAAATTGACCATCATCCAGATGTTGAACCTTATGCCGATTTAAGTTTTGTTGATGATGAAGCACCAGCTGCTTCAGAAATAGTGGCAGATTTTATTATTGCTCAAAATTTACCACTTACTAAAGAAGTTGCCTATCCTTTATATGCTGGTATTGTAGGTGATACTGGTCGTTTTATGTATCCTGAAACTTCGACACATACTTTTTTAGTGGTAGCTAAATTAGCTGCAACTGGTATCAATATTAATGAAATTGCCCGTAATATTAGTGATGTTACCTTTGCCCAAGCTAAGCTACAGGCTGAAGTATTAGAATATATGAAAGTTGATGCAAGTGGTGCTGCATATGCAATTTTAACCCAAGAAACCTTGACTAAATTGGGGATTGATTTTAATGAAGCCTCATGTACAGTCTCAACACCAGGGCGAATTAAGGACATTATTGCTTGGAATGTTTTTGTAGAAAAACCTGATAAAACATTTAGAGTACATTACCGTTCAAAAGGTCCAGTTATTAATGAACTTGCAGCTAAACACGATGGTGGTGGTCATGCTTTAGCTAGTGGAGCCAATGCTAAGGATATGGTTGAAGTAAAGCAAATTTTTGCTGAACTGGTACAAGTAACTAAGGAATACCGAAAAACACATGAATAATATTTTTAAAAGTAATCGCATTAAACCCAAAATTCAAAACGGACTAAGTAATATTAACTTTGCCGAGCCAACAAAAGTGCAAGAAAAAGTAATCCCTGTTTTGCTAGAACACAAAAATGCAGTCGTACAAGCTGTTACTGGATCAGGAAAAACCCATGCTTTCTTAATTCCAATTTTAAATGAAATTGACGAAAGCTTAGGCTATACGCAAGCTGTTTTAACTGCTCCAAGTAGAGAATTGGCGGATCAATTATATCAGGTGGTACGTCAATTGCGTGATGCTGCTGAACTTAACATATCAATTGCTCATATAGCTGGTGGGACGGACCGTGAGCGACAATTAAAAAAAATTGGCAGTAAAAGACCACAAATTGTGATAGCAACTCCAGGAAGATTATATGATTTTGTGGAAAAGAAAATTTTATTTTTAGACTATGTAAGAAATTTTGTGATTGATGAAGCAGATATGACGTTAGATATGGGATTTTTGAATGATATTGATTTTATTGTACAAAAATTACCTAAAAATACTACAATTGCTGCTTTTTCAGCTACTATCCCAGTTAAATTAACTAATTTTTTGCAAAAATATATGTCAAAACCGAAACAAATCGTAATTGATAATCCAGCAGTGATTGCGCCAACAATTAAGAATGATTTAATTGATATTGGTGCTAAAAGTCGAAAGAAAATTTTATATCAATTATTGACGATGGGGCAACCATATTTAGCTTTAGTTTTTGCCAATACGAAGCAAAAGGTTGATGAATTAACTACATATTTACAACAAGAAGGCCTAAGGGTCGCTAAAATTCATGGTGGGATTACTGAACGTGAACGAAAGAGAACCATTAGGGATGTAGAAGCAGGAAAATACCAGTATGTTGTTGCTTCTGATTTAGCAGCGCGAGGACTGGATATTGCAGGCGTTAGTCTAGTAATCAATTATGAAATTCCTCGTGATTTAGAATTTGTTGTGCACCGCATAGGTAGAACGGGACGTAATGGGCTATCAGGGCATGCAGTAACCTTAATTCGGGAAGAGGAACTAAATCGCATTACTGGATTAGAAAAATCTGGAATTCACTTTGATTTTGTTGAAATAAAAAATGGCGAGCTAGTTGCACGTAAACATCACAATCGTCGAGAAAGTTTAAATTTTGCTGCACATAAAGTTGATAGTAGGATTAAAGGTTATGTGAAAAAGGTAAAGCATAAGCGTAAACCTGGGTATAAGAAAAAAATTAAGCAAGCAATTAAGGAAGATAAGATTCAAAAAAGTAAAATTGAGCAACGACATAAAATTCGTAAAGCAAAAGCTCAACGCAAAAAAAGACGCGATAAATAATAAACAGGCAAAGTTAAATTTTAACTTTGCCTGTTTTAATTGTCATAATACGAATATTTTATTAGATTTATTTATGGTTATATTAGTTAATATCTACTTATTTATCAAGTTTTAAATTACACATATTTTTTAATAAAAAAATATTGTATATTTGACTATTTATTGATATATTTGTTTTGCAAAATAATAAAAGGTGGTAAATACAGTTGATAACAGTAAAAGCAGAACATATTTTGCAAAATAAACTTTCAAACAATATCGTGCACAGATATACAGTTATCAGTTTTTGTGCAGATGCCAATATAAATAGAGGAGTATTTTATCATTATTATAGAAATATTAGTGATTTGTTTATCTCAGTTCTATCTTTACAAATAAGAAGAGCACTTAGAAGTGTGAGCAACGAGACGATAGAAAAACTGTTTTATCAGATGCTAATTAAAATTCGTGATAATAAGCTTTTCTATCTAAATATGCTAATGATTACAAAAGAACCGCGAGAGTTCTATTCAACCTTACGCAAAGAAATTGCTCATGCGATTGAACTTTATATGCGACCGAGAGGATCATTTTCAGTAAGACAAGTTGAAGTTATATCAAACGGGATTTATGCAATTATTTTCAATTGGATATTAAATGATTGTAAACCTGATATTCGTGATGTCTACCAATCAATCAATTTACTATTAGAGCACTTAGAAAGTAATACCAAGACATTAAAAAAATAAATGCAATTTTTTTAAAAAAGGGTTGCAAAAACAAAAAAAGGTTGCTAATATAAATAACTGTCGTCAGGGCAAAGCCAGTAAGGCAAAGGCGAGGCGGCAAAAAAGATATAAAAAACCAGTTGACAAAAGCGACTGAGTTTAGTAATATAAAAAGCGCTGTTGTTTAAAGAAGCGGCAGCGCGGGTCAGAAAAAAAGTTCTTGACAGAGTCGAGAGCATCTGAT
>NZ_REHI01000006.1:0-899205 GCF_003692805.1 Lactobacillus sp. ESL0230 | reverse complement strand
AAAAGAAGTACGGTGGCAAGAGCAAGAAGGAAACACCTGTAACCATGCCGAACACAGAAGTTAAGCTTCTTAACGCCGAGAGTAGTTGGTGGGAGACTGCCTGCGAGGGTAGGACGTTGCCGTGCTTTTTTAATATTCCGGCTTAGCTCAGTTGGTAGAGCGCTTGACTGTTAATCAAGATGTCGTCAGTTCGAGTCTGACAGCCGGAGTTTCTTGGAGTGTTGTCCGAGTGGCTTAAGGAGCATGATTGGAAATCATGTATATGGGCTTTACCTGTATCGAGAGTTCAAATCTCTCACACTCCGTTATATAATAATGAAAGGCTAATACAGCAATGTATCTAGCCTTTTTATTTACTTTCGCACGGCAAATGTAAAAAATCAAATTTATAATCAGATATTCTATCCAGTTGCGCTAAGGGTGCGTCATTATATGCCGAGGAACGGAGTCGAACCGGTACGGTTGAAAACACCAACCTCGGGATTTTAAGTCCCGTGCGTCTGCCAATTCCGCCACCCTAGCAAGTAATGAAAGTCGATAATAGTAGCCTTGAAATATGTGTATTGTGTTATCGTATCTTCTTTAGTAGAAGTAAGTAACTATTTAAGTTTGTACAACATTATGTTCAATGTCACTTCTGGATTGTATAATTTTTTTAAGCATTATTAGCCCTTTTGTAGGATTGCTTGTGGCGTAATCCAATCTTATGCACTTTGTCTTTTTTGCAGGGTCACTATTAATAATAATAGTTTTAATAAAAAAGCCGCAAAGATTTTATCTTACGGCTTTTTGTATATTATAATTTTTTGTGTACTGGCACTGTGGACAATAGATTAAAGTCCTAGCAATTGTTTTTTCTTGGCTTCAAATTTTTCTTGAGTAAAAATTTTGATTACGTAGTTTATATATATCATTAGTGTTCTCCACTGATGTGGGGGTGATCCCGTGTGCGTTAGCACATGCCAAGCTTGATAAATATGTAGCCGTACCAATATTTTAGATTCTTGAAAAAATATAATTTTTTCAAAATATTTCTTTACTTTTATGCACTTATAATGCATAATAATTTTTGCGAGGAGGGAACACCAATGCCGATGAAAACAAAAGAATTTGTGAAACTGTTAAAAAGAAATGGTTTTGTAAAAGTTTCACAAACAGGCTCTCATGCAAAATACAGAAATGGAACTAGACAGGTTATAGTTCCAATGCATTCACGAGAATTGCCTAAAGGAATTGAACATTCCATGATGAAGCAAGCAGGGCTTAGATGACCCTTGTTTGGTGTACTCCTATGAGAGAAGAGGTATAAAAATGACGTATAAATATTTTGGGACATTATTACATAATATTGCAGATAATGTTTGGGAAGTTAAATTTGAAGATTTTCCTGAAGCAATAACTTTTGGTGCAACTCCTGCTGAAGCTTACAATTACGGCAAAGATGCGTTAATTCTAGCTTTAGATGGTAAAACAAATTTTCCTAAGCCTACTGAACTAAAAAAACATGTTGACTTTAATAGTTCAGAATACGATGAGGCTTTTCAATTACCTTTTGAAGTAACAAAAGCAGAAATTGAAAGTACAGTAAAACATGAGAAAGTTAGAAAAAATCTTACTATACCTAAATATCTTGCTGATGCAGCAGATAAGAAAAATATTAATTATAGTAAGCTTATGTCTAAGGCTTTAGAAAAAGAATTAGGCATATAAAAATAACTATACTGATTATGAGCAGAGCGTGAGCCTGCTTATTTTTTACTTCAAATTGAAAGGATGTGATGTAAATGTCAAAAGATGTTCAAAGTCTATTGTCACTGGCTTTGTGTGCGACGCATTAAAGTCCTAGCAGTTGCTTCTTCTTTGCCTCGAATTCTTCTTGGGTAATGATGCCATCGTCCATTAGTTGTTTATATCTGCGTATTTCTGCTGGGGCATCAGTGTTATCCTTGGTATCTTCGACGGCTTTTTTCGTGGCTTTCCAGCCATCTAGAATTGCAATGACATGGTTTAATTCTGAATATGCATGTCTAACAAAAAAACCGTCTGCCTTATTATTTTTAGCGTTTAAGAGACTAACTTCAAAATTGCTACCATCAGCTAGATTAATAATTACGCCCAGCTCATCAATATATTCATTTATTTTTCCACCAGTGGTGCCGGCAATAACTGCACCGGCTGGTCCAGCAATGATGGCACCGACAGCTGCACGAGTGAAGACATGATGTTTATTTTTGTCATGACCTTTTTCATTCACACGATATGAAACGATCTCGTCAGCATTTACGAAAAATTCTATCCCATGAAATACCGTATTTGAATAAATCTTTCTTTTTTTAATATTAAAGTAGTAGGCCCCATAGCAAACAGATTCTGCTTTTATGGCGGCCTGTTCTTGTTTTCTTTTTTCTTTTTCTGCTTGCTTTTTTGCCTTTTCTTGTTCTTTCTCTGCTGACCTCTTTTGTCTTTGTTGTTCTATTTCTAATTCAATGTCACTAAAATCTTTACCTTGATCAAGATATTCTTTCAAATCATCGATTGTATGTTCAGAGGCCCAGTCAATAGATTTACTAATTGATGTAAAATTATATTTCTTTTTGCAGTTTGCACAAATATAGGAAGAATCTTTTAACTTTAGATAAGCGTCACTACGATAAATATCTTGACCACAAAGTGCACATTTTGTTATAGGAGGGAAGCTATGCTTTTTAGGAGCAACTTTCTTTTTAATATTTTGTAATTCTTCTGGATTATTAATCAACTTTTGGATCTCTATGGCAGTTTTAGTCTGCAAAAATTTACGTATTTTTTTAGGATCAGTATCTTTATAAAAGCTACCTTTTTCAAAGCAGCTGTCGCAAATTATTCCATCTTTTATAGGATGCTCAATGCTCCAAAAGCCTAATTCTTTACCGCAAATATTGCATTTCTTTTTTGCCTTTTCTTGCTCTATTTCTTTTAGTTCCTTATGTGCATTATGTGCATTTTTAAAATTGATATCATTAAAATCTATTTTTTGATTAATAGATTCTTTGAAATTTTCAATCGTATGTTCAGAAGCCCAGTTATATGCTTTAGTAGCTCTATACTTAGCAGCACAGTCTAAACAGATATAGGCAGAATCTTTGAATTCCAAAGGAGCATCGTCTTTATAAATGTCTTGTCCACAGAGTGCACATTGTGCTATAGGTTTACAGTGATGGTGATTAACAGGGGCAACTTTTCTTTTGATGATCTCTAATTTTACCGGATTATCCATTAATTCTTTTATTTCTGCAGCAGTATGGCTATTTAAAAAACCATTCATATGTCTTTGATCAGCACCGCCATAAAAGTTACCTTTATTAAAAAGGCAAGGGTAGCAAATTACACCATCTTTCAAAGGCATTTTGTTATCCCAAAAGCCCAACTCTTTACCGCAAATACCGCATTTCTTTTTTGCCATAATTAATTCTCCTTATTAATAATTAAGTAGGTATTATCTTATTTTTTATAAAATTACATTTGTTTTTATTGTAGCGCTTACATTAATATCAAAAATTATATCGGTTTTGCCTTAAGGCATCGATATATGTTTCCAAAATATAATTAACATTTCTAGGAACTGCAAAAGCATAAATATTATAAAGTAAATGTAACTATATTTATCTAAGTTTTTGTTGCCGCCTTTGCTTTGAGCTAGCGGAATGTTTAATTTCTTGCCAAAACGTAGCTGTAGTCAAATCAATATTTGTTGTAAAAGAGTAGTTTTGCTCAGTACTGTCTTCTTCATGAAAAACAGCAATTAACTTGAATTGATCTTGATTAAGCCCTTGACATTGTTCAGTTGAATAGTTAGCTAAACGCTGAACTTGTATTTTTTTCAAAATTTGCTGGATACTATGATTATGCGCAAAATAAATTTTAGTCTGACCGCCGTTTTTAACCAATTCTGCATGCTCGCTGCCACCTTTTACATCATAGTTACCATAACTATCGGAAAGTATGAAACCAGCAAACTTTAATCTTAAAGTGAATTTGGAAAGATTAATTGCATAGGCTTCAAAATTAATATCAGCGTTTTTATCGCGTGTTTGAGCACTATAAGTACTGACAATATTCACTGCTACTTTCTTTTGGGAGTCTTTATGGTAAAGATAAAGGTTTGTCTAAACAGCTGCCAGTGTTCCTAGTGCTGTAAGTGAATTAATTACAATAGTTGCAATTGCTGTAACATCATTGTTTGTTAAATTTAGGCCTAAACTGAAAAACAATGTGGATAAGATAAAGCCAATTCCCAGCCAAAACCAAGCTGACTGTAAGAAATGATAGTGCTGTTTAAAAGTGTTACCAAGGTAAAAGGTTCTTTTAAGTAGACTTAAGGCTTGCTGGCGCCAATGAAAAAGAATAATAATGAGTAAGAGAGCAAGAAAAAATTGATAAAAAGTGATACTAGTAAAAGTATTTTTCAAGAAATAGAGCATTTAATCCTCCTTAATAAGTAGATATGACAATGCAAAATTGTTTTCCTAAGCAATAATTTTCTCATATTTTTTAAAAAATGAATATGCCCTCTGAAAATAAAAAATTCTAGACAAAAAATAAATCTTATGCTAAAGTTTTAAGAGTAGCAATTATTAATAACTGGAGGATTAGCTCAGCTGGGAGAGCATCTGCCTTACAAGCAGGAGGTCACAGGTTCGAGCCCTGTATCCTCCATTATAATTAGAGGGATGTAGGAATACATCTTTTTTTATGTAAAGAATTGCTTTTGCAATTATTAGTTAAATTATTAAGTTTTTTAAGTTTTACTCTTGCATTTTGTTTCTTATTTAGTATACTATTGAATGTGCTTCTGGTTCAGAACACGACCCGTTGGTCAAGTGGTTAAGACATCGCCCTTTCACGGCGGTAACATGGGTTCAAATCCCGTACGGGTCACCTTTTTGGAGGATTAGCTCAGCTGGGAGAGCATCTGCCTTACAAGCAGGAGGTCACAGGTTCGAGCCCTGTATCCTCCATAAATAACGGTAATTAGCGTTATTTATGGAATAATATAATTGGGTGCGCGTATTTTTAATTTTAGCTTCTAAGCTAATAGTTGAATTTACTCGGATTCAGCATCTGACCCGTTGGTCAAGTGGTTAAGACATCGCCCTTTCACGGCGGTAACATGGGTTCAAATCCCGTACGGGTCACACTTTGGAGGATTAGCTCAGCTGGGAGAGCATCTGCCTTACAAGCAGGAGGTCACAGGTTCGAGCCCTGTATCCTCCATCGTTCTAGACTACCGAATCTGCGGTAGTCTTTTTTTGTAGTAAGAACGAATTTATTATATCGGTTCAAGTCCTGAAAGGATCCAATGTTGGAGATGCCTTGTAACCGAAGAGCTATTTAAATCTATAGGGGGACTATTATGGAAAAACGTTTATTTACTTCAGAGTCAGTTTCTGAAGGTCATCCTGATAAAGTTGCTGATCAAATTTCAGATGCAATTTTAGATGCGATTATTGCCCAAGATCCTGATGCCCATGTGGCTTGTGAAACCATTGTGAACACCGGTATTGTTTATGTATTTGGCGAAATATCAACTAGTGCATACGTTGATATTCAAAAAGTTGTTCGAAAGACTGTTTTAAGAATAGGTTATGATAAGCCTGAATTGGGTTTTGACGGCAATAACTGTGCTGTATTGTTAGATATTGATGAGCAATCAGCAGATATTGCTGAAGGCGTAGATCACTCGCTAGAAACTCGTGAAAATAAGGCTAGTTCTGATGGCTTAGATCAAATTGGGGCAGGAGATCAAGGCTTAATGTTTGGCTTTGCCGTCAAAGAGACTCCTGAATTAATGCCATTGCCGATTTCCTTAGCCCATAAATTAATGCAACAAGTAGCTAAGCTACGTAAGGATAATACTTTAACTTGGCTAGAGCCAGATGCTAAAGCTCAAGTCACAGTTGAATATGATGAAAACAATAAGCCTAAACGCGTTGATACTGTTGTTATTTCAACGCAAACAGATGCTGAAGTTTCGAATGAAGAAATTCAACAGGCAATGATTAACCTAGTGATTAAAAAAGTTATTCCTGCTAGGTATCTTGATAATCAAACTACCTTCTTGATTAACCCATCTGGTCGTTTTGTAATTGGAGGTCCTAAAGGTGACTCTGGACTAACTGGACGAAAAATCATCGTTGACACATATGGTGGCTATGCACGTCATGGTGGAGGCGCCTTTTCAGGTAAGGATGCAACTAAAGTTGATCGTAGTGCTAGTTATGCTGCTCGTTATGTTGCAAAAAATATTGTAGCAGCGGGTTTGGCTTATCGCTGCGAAGTGCAGCTTGCTTATGCAATTGGTGTGGCTAATCCAGTATCAATTATGATTGACACTGCTGGAACTGGTAAAGTAAGTGATGAATTATTAACTGAAGCTGTACGGCACGTTTTTGATTTACGGCCAGCAGGAATTATTAACATGCTTGATTTGCGTCGGCCCATATATGAGCAGACGGCTGCTTATGGTCATTTTGGTCGTACCGATATTGATTTACCTTGGGAGAAAACAGATAAAGTTCAAGATATATTGAATTATATTAAAAAAAATAAAGGATAGATTATTTTGAAAAAAACGAATGTACCTATAATTACACTTGCCATTTTTATGACCACTTTTATGACTGCTATTGAAGGGACGATAGTTTCAACGGCAATGCCCACAATAGTTTCTGATCTTAATGGTTTAGAAATCATGAATTGGGTGGTTTCTATCTTTCTCTTTATGACTGCTGTATCAACTCCTCTATATGGAAAACTAGCAGATAGCATTGGTCGTAAACCTATTTTTTTGTTTGGAATAGCCTTATTTGTTATTGGTTCTGCTCTATGTGGTCAAGCAAATAATATGATTGAATTGATTTTATTCCGCGTTATCCAAGGATTAGGTTCAGGTGCAGTTCAACCAGTTGCTATGACCATTATTGCTGATTTATATAGCATTGATAAGCGGGCCAAGATGCTGGGACTTAACTCTGGTTTTTGGGGTGTAGCTTCAGTAATTGCACCACTTTTGGGTGGATTTATTGTACAAAAATTGTCATGGCACTGGGTATTTTATATCAATGTTCCAATTGGCTTTGTTGCCTTTGTATTGGTAGTGATCTTCTTGCACGAAGCAAGAGAAAAACAGAGAAATAAATTGGATATTCAGGGCACATTTTGGTTAGTTACAATGCTTTTGGCATTAATGTTTACCCTGCAAGAATTGAGTTCGTTAAATCCCATTTTTGTTGGCTTGCTAATCGCCTTTGTTATTATAAGTGCGATTGCCTTTTATATAGTAGAAAAGCATGCCACTGATCCTATTATGCCGCTATCGATTTTAAAAGATCGCGAGTTTCAAGCCATAAATATGATAACATTACTAATTTCTGGTGTTGTTATTGGTTTTGAATTTTATATTCCAACTTGGATGCAGGGGATTAACGGTACTTCAGCAACTGTGGCTGGTTTTGCTGTCACTCCTAGTTCGGTAATGTGGGTAGTGGGTTCATTTGTAATTGGTGCAATATTGAGTCGCTGGGGTATACGGAGAACTTTATTTGGAATGTTAGCACTACTTTTAGTTGCTGATGTATTATTACTTTTGCTACCTTTGCAAACACCATTTTGGCTCTTTTGTGTAATTGCTACTATGAATGGCTTTGGTTTTGGTTCAATTATCACGGCTGCACAAGTACGGTCGCAGGTTTTAGTTGAGCCAAAAAATGTTGGAGTTGCTACATCTTTTAATACCTTAATGCGCTATCTAGGTCAGACAATGTTAGTATCGATATATGGAATTACTTTTAATACGGTAGTTACTAGTCAGATAGCTAAGAAACCAGAATTGACTCAAGCAATGATGAATAAAATTGTCTCTGCTGAAAAAGCAAAAGAATTAGCACCTAATCTTATTCCGCAGTTAAGACAAGTTCTCTTTAATAGCTTAAAGGGTGTTTATTTTATTTCTTTAGTAGCAATTGGTCTATCAATTATTTTCAATTTTATTTATAAAAAGCAACAACATTAATTGATAAAGTAAAATAGAATAACAAAAAAGACGTTAACCATTAACTGGTTGACGCCTTTTTAATTTTCTAAATGATAATGATATAAAAAAGAATATCCTATTAGGACAAAAGTAATTCCTTCTAAAAATCCGCCTAGTACGTCAGAAGGATAGTGCACATGATTAAATATTCTAGTGTAACCGATTAAAAGCGGAAAGCAAAGCCAAACGATACAGAGAATAGTTTTTACGGCTTTATTTTTTACTAATAAAAGTGTTAAAACAATTAGAATTCCAAAGAGGGTGGCACTACCAACTGAGTGACCAGATGGGAAACTATAACCATGCGCTTCAACTAGATGGTGCACAGAAGGACGAGGACGTGCAATTGCATGCTTACTAATCCAGTTGTAGCCATTTGCGGCAATCATTGTGCCAGCAGTAAAATACATATAAGCGTATTTTTTAAAAATAAATAAAATTAAGCAAATGATAATTGTTATAAATGTTATAACACTTGTATTTCCTATAACTGTAAATGTTGTAGAAAATTTGATATTGGCAGGATTATTATTACAAATGATGGCAATAATATTCTGATCGAAATGATGGATAAACTGGGTTCCAGATGCAACGAGCATTGCCCAAACCGAATATAAAATTAAAAAAATAGTAGCCGGTATGATTGCATCTTTTTTTGAATGATTGTCAGTAATCAATAACTTTCTCCTTTTATTTTTTTGCATTTCTGTTAAATTATAATCATTATTCATTAAAAAATAAAGTAGGTCATGACCTGCGATTGGTAACACCAAAAATCAAATAGCGAAAGCTGATAATTAATAGAAATTTTTAGTTCTTTGCTTTTTTTAGTAAATGTGGTAAATTATAATCATTAATTAAGCAAAGGATTGGGAACTAGTAACTATTTTGTTTTGCTACAGAGAAGAGTCGGGTGGTGTAAGACTTGCAGAATAGATAGTGAACTTAGCCTGAGTAATACCTAACGTATGCTATCCGCGTTAAGGAGCAATGAGGGGTCACGCTAGAAGCGTGAAACTTAGGTGGTACCGCGATTATTCGTCCTATGATGTTTCATAGGATTTTTTTTATGAGGTAAATTATGTATAATCATAAGGTTGTTGAAAAAAAGTGGCAAAAGTATTGGGCTAAAAATCATACTTTTAAAACAGGAGCAGATCCAAAACGCAAAAATTATTATGCTTTAGATATGTTCCCGTTTCCATCTGGCAAGGGTTTACATGTTGGGCATCCTGAGGGCTATACTGCTACTGATATTATTTCAAGGATGAAACGGAGTCAAGGTTATAACGTTCTTCACCCAATGGGTTGGGATGCTTTTGGGTTGCCCACTGAACAATACGCTTTGCAAACTGGTCAAGATCCTGCAATTGTGACTAAGGAAAATATTGCTAATTTTAAGCGTCAGCTAAATAAATTAGGTTTTTCGTATGATTGGGATCGTGAAGTTTCTACTAGTGATCCAAAATATTATAAATGGACACAGTGGACTTTTGAGCAAATGTATAAAAATGGTTTGGCTTATGAAGCTGAAGTTCCAGTCAATTGGTCGCCAGATTTAGGGACAGTAGTTGCCAATGAGGATATTGTTGATGGTAAAACTGAACGTGGTGGCTTTCCAATTTATCGACGCAATATGAAGCAATGGATGTTACGCATTACTAAATACGCTGATCGTCTTTTAGCCGGACTAGATGATCTTGACTGGCCAGAAAATATTAAAGAAATGCAACGTAATTGGATTGGCCGTTCGGTAGGTGCACAAATTACCTTTAAGGTGCAAAATTCAGCTGCCACCTTTAATGTATTTACTACTAGACCTGACACTTTATTTGGTGCTACTTACGTGGTTTTAGCACCGGAAAACAAACTAGTTAAACAGATTACGACTTCAGCGCATCAAGAAGATGTAGCGGACTATTTAAAAGAAATTGAATCAAAGTCTGATTTAGAGAGAACCGATCTTAATAAAAATAAAACTGGTGTTTTTACTGGCGCTTATGCAATTAATCCGGTAAATGATCAACCGATTCCAATTTGGATTGCCGATTATGTTTTAGCAAGTTATGGTACGGGAGCTGTCATGGCAGTACCTGCCCACGATACGCGGGATTATGAATTTGCGCAAAAATTCAAATTACCAATTAAAGCGGTTATTAAAGGGGGAAATGTTAATCAAGAAGCATACACAGCTGATGGGGTCCATTTTGATTCTGAATTTTTAGATGGATTAAACATTGCCGATGCTAAGGAAAAAATGCTGGCTTGGTTGGAAGAACACCATGTTGGTCAACAAAAGGTCAATTATAAGTTACGTGATTGGGAATTTGGGCGTCAGCGCTATTGGGGCGAGCCGATTCCAGTTATCCATTGGGAAGATGGTGAAACTAGTTTAGTTCCTGAAAATGAGCTACCACTTGTCTTGCCCCATGCAACTGACATTAAACCTTCTGGAACACCAGAGAGCCCCTTAGTTAATTTAACTGATTGGGTTAATGTGGTAGATAAAAATGGGCGTAAAGGTAAGCGTGAAACTAATACCATGCCTAATTGGGCAGGTTCTTCCTGGTATTTCTTGCGTTATATTGATCCTCACAATGATCAAAAATTAGCCGATTATGAATTGCTTAAAAAGTGGATGCCGACTGATTTATATATTGGTGGGGCTGAACATGCCGTTCGCCACTTGCTTTATGCAAGATTTTGGAACATGGTTTTATATGATTTGGGAGTTGTACCAGAGGAAGAGCCATTTAAGCGGCTTTATAATCAAGGCTTAATTTTAAAAGATCATGAAAAAATGTCTAAGTCGAAGGGAAATGTTGTCAATCCAGATGAAGTGATTGAAGAATATGGTGCAGATAGTCTTAGAATGTATGAGATGTTTATGGGACCACTAGATGCTTCAATTGATTGGGATGATAATGGTCCCGCTTCAACTAAGAAGTTTTTAGACCGGATTTGGCGTTTATTTGTTAACGATCTTGATCTTGAAGCAATTCCAAAGGAAAATATTGTAGCAGATAATGATGGTGCACTAGACAGAGTTTATAATGAAACGGTTAAAAAAGTTACTGAAGATTTTGATGCCCTGCACTTTAATACGGCAATTTCTCAATTAATGGTTTTTGTGAATGAGGCGCAGAAGGTGCAAACAATCCCACGGGAATATGCTGAAGGCTTTATTACATTAGTTGCGCCAATTGCTCCTCATATGATGGAAGAAATTTGGCAAATTTTGGGTCATGAAGAATCTATCACATTTGCTAAATGGCCAACTTATGATCCTGCAAAGTTAATTGAAACTAATGTTGAAATTATGGTTCAGGTAAATGGTAAATTGCGGGGCAATTTCAAGGTGGCAAAAGATAGCCCTAAAGCTGAAGTAGAAAAAGAAGCATTGGCTTTACCACATGTTCAAAAGTTTTTGGACGGTAAAGACGTGAAAAAAATAATCGTTGTACCCAACAAAATTGTCAATATTGTAGCTAAATAAAGTTAATTTTTCCTAAAGTAGTTATCATAGTTGTTGTTAATTATAACTGTTGATTCAAAATAAGATAGTTATTAGTACATTAGATTTAGGAAACATTAATGAAAGAAAATAATTTAACCAAACCCAACACGCAAGACACCTTTATTAAGGGAAGTGCATGGATGACTTTTGGCTCTATTACTTCACGTATTTTAGGTGCGCTTTACATTATTCCGTGGTTCAGTTGGATGGGGCAGTATGGTAATATTGCTAATGCATTAACAGCTAGAAGCTACAATATTTATAGTATTTTTATTTTGATTTCAACTGCTGGTATTCCTGGCGCTGTTGCTAAACAGGTAGCAAAATATAACGCATTAAATGAATATGGAGTAGGTCGAAAATTATTTCGTCGTGGATTAATTTTAATGGTTATTATGGGAATAATTTCGGCAGGCATTATGTATTTTGCCTCCCCCTTTTTAGCTTCAAATGGATCACGTAGTGATCCTAGACAAGTTGCAGTAATGCGTAGCTTGTCTTATGCAATTTTAGTTATTCCTGTGTTAAGTATTATGCGGGGATATTTTCAAGGATATGCTGATATGATGCCTTCAGCCATGTCACAATTTATCGAACAATTGGCTCGTGTAATATGGATGCTTTTAACGGCATATATAATCATGCAAGTGCAACATGGGGATTTTGTTAGTGCAGTTGTTCAATCCAACTTGGCAGCTGCAATAGGCGCTATTTTTGGTATTGCAATTTTAGTTTGGTTTTTACTGTCAAGACGCAAAGAAGTCAATTATTTAGTTGAAAACTCAAATAAGCAAATTCAAGTTTCTACATTATCACTGTTTAAAGAAATAATTGCTCAAGCCATCCCCTTTATTATTATTGATGCTGGAATTCAGTTATTTTATTTGGTTGACCAGTATACTTTTCATCCAATGATTGCCAGTTTGGTGCAAGCCAGTGATAATACAATTGAAACTTGGTATGCGTTATTTGCACTTAATGCTAATAAGTTAATTATGATTATTGTATCCTTAGCCAGTGCTATGGCGGTAACAGCAATTCCACTTTTGTCAGCAGCAAAAGCTAAAAAAGATATCAAAAATATTTCTGAGCAAGTAAGCAACACACTTGATTTGTTCTTGTTTATTATGATACCAGCTGCTTTTGGGATGGCTGCTATTTCAACACCTATTTATACAATTTTTTATGGCTTTGATCAGTTGGGATCGAATGTGTTGTATCTGTCATCCTTTACAGCAATTACGCTAGGGCTATTTACTGTATTAATGGCTATTTTACAGGGACTTTCAGAAAATTCGTTAGCTATTAAGTATTTAGTCTTAGGATTGATTATCAAATTAGTTGTGCAATATCCAATGATTTATTTATTTAAAATTTATGGTCCTTTGATTGCAACTAATTTGGGGATGCTTACTATTATCTTTTTTGCTCTTAGGCATTTGCGCGTTACATTCGACTTTAACCAAAATCGCACAAGTAGACGTTTTATTGGTATTACTGTTTTTTCGATAATGATGTTTATAGCGGTTTTAATAACTGAAAAAGGATTAGGGCTGTTCTTACAAGTTTCTAATCGTTGGCAGGCAGTCGTAATTGTTCTAGTTTCTGTAGTTATTGGTGCAGTAGTTTACAGCATAGCAGCAATTAAATCGAATTTAGCTCAGAGAATTTTGGGCGATAAGATCGTGCTAATACTGCAAAAATTACATATTAAAGCATAAAAATCGTTGAGTTTTATTACTCAACGATTTTTATTTATAGTTATCAATATTAATTGGCTTGCCATCTTTTTAGGCAATAAAAAAGTTAAAAACCACTTAACTTTTACCTGGAATCTATATGCCCCGAAAAAGATTCGAACTTTCACTTAGTTACCTAAACAGCGACCTGAACGCTGCGCGTCTGCCAATTCCGCCATCGGGGCCTAATATTTTTAATCTAGTAATAATAATAATACCAAAAATTTGGTAAAATGTAAGCATAAAACGGAAATAAATTGAAATTTTGCTTTGAAAGGAGATTATTATTTTGAAGCATAAAATTAAAAAAATAATTGGAGTACTTGTAATCGTTTGGGGATTAATGGTACCCACTCAAGTAGTTATCGCTCAAGAACTACCGAATAATTATTGCAACAATCAGTTAAACTTAAAAGTTAAATCGGCGATAGCAATTGATAGCAAAACCGGTCAATTATTATACGGACAAAATATTAATCAGCCTTTACCAATCGCTTCTATGACAAAATTAGTAACCGTTTATTTGACCCTAAAAGCAATTGAAGAAAAGAAAATCACTTGGACAACTACTGTTCAACCCACGCATCAAATTGTATCAATTTCAAATAATCGTGATTTTTCTAATGTACCGCTACGTTATGGTCATTCATATACTATCAAGCAACTTTATCAAGCAACTTTAATTGAATCTGCAAATGGTGCAGCAATGATGTTAGCCCAAGCAATCAGCGGTTCACAAGTTATTTTTGTCAAAATGATGCGTGAGCAACTGCAAAAATGGGGCATAACAGATGCTCAGATTTATACAACTTGTGGGTTACCAAACAAAAGTGTTGGTTCAGATGCTTATCCGCAAGCAACAAAGAATGCTGAAAATACTATGTCAGCCAAGGATATGGCGATTGTTGGACGTCATTTGATTAATGACTACCCATTTGTAATTAAGACAACCAAATTGCCGCGATTAAATTTTATTGATCAAAATTTTAAGACTCCAATGACTAATTTTAATTGGATGCTGAAAACTTTGCCGCAATATCATTCAAAAATAAATGTTGATGGCTTAAAGACAG
Organism: Lactobacillus sp. ESL0230; assembly: GCF_003692805.1. Lineage (NCBI taxonomy): Bacteria > Bacillati > Bacillota > Bacilli > Lactobacillales > Lactobacillaceae > Lactobacillus > Lactobacillus sp. ESL0230. The sequence continues at coordinate 884,805 of NZ_REHI01000006.1, read as the reverse complement.
GAACAACTGATGCTGCAGGTGCTTGTTTTATAGCTACGGCAAAGCATAAGGGAGTTAGATTGATAACAGTAGTCATGGGAGCACGTCATATTAATGGGACAGATCCTTCACGCTTTGAAGAAACGAGTAAGTTATTTGAATATATATTCAAGCATTATCATCCGGTTATTTTTAGGAAAAATGAAGTAATTATGGGTAGAACTGGTATACAAGTCAACTCCGGTAAAGCTAAGCAAATTAGCATAGGAATTAAAAAGGCTAGTGAAGTTTGGGTACCGATCGATCAAAAATTAAAAGTGAATTTGACGCAAACTGCTGTAGAGGCACCAGTGAAAGAAAATCAGGTTGTCAGTGAATATAGTTTTGAAGCTGGACCCGAGAAATTAATTTCTTTGACCAATCCTAATGGTCTAAAAATACCTGCTAAAGCTTTGGAAGCGACTGATCGAGTTAACTTTTTAGTTAGATTTTGGCGTTGGCTTTTTGGGGGATAATTTAAGTGATAGAAATTTCACAAGAAATGCTGACCAGAGTAATTAAAAAACGTTCCAGTAATACACATAAGGGTAATTTTGGTCGGATATTACTTATTGGCGGTAATGAAAATTATGGCGGAGCAATCATTATGTCAGCAGAAGGTGCATTAAATAGTGGCGCAGGTCTAGTAACCGTGGTAACCCATTCGCTCAATGCTGCTGCTTTACATGCTCGACTTCCTGAAGTAATGTATGTCGACTGGCGCCAGCGCAATTTAGCTGAAATAATCAAAAAAATGGATGTTATTGTATGTGGACCTGGTCTGGGTAATAGTTTGTTTGCTCAAAACATTTTAATTATGATTAAAGAAACGATTGCTAAAACACAAACTCTAATTTTGGATGCTAGTGCTTTAGATTTGCTAGCGCAAGATCATAGCTTAGTTCCAAGTAGTGCAGGCACAGTGGTACTTACGCCGCATCAAATGGAATGGCAGCGCCTTAGTCAAATTCATATTCCGTTTCAAGCTGATCAAGCTAACTTGACTGCGTTACAGACTCTTTTTCCTCGTGAAAATGCTATTCTGGTTTTAAAAAGTAATCATACCAAGATTTATGATGCTAAAGGTAATGTTTATCTTAATCCACTCGGGAACCCTGGAATGGCTGTAGGTGGAATGGGCGATACTTTAACTGGAATAATTGGTGGTTTTGTTGCCCAGTTTGGGTCAAATATTGACACAGTCTTAGCAGCAGTTTATTTACATTCTTTAGCAGGTGATGAACTTGCAAGTAACAATTATATAGTTCGTCCGACAAGGATTAGTGCATTGCTACCTGAATTAATGAAAAAATACGCTAATTAGAGTACATAAATAATAATTATCTGGAATAAAGTTTATTATAATTAGTAGAGGTTTACGCAGAATGAAAAATAATATTTTAAAACCGCTTACAATTTGTTTGATTATATTAATTGGTATTATCAGTTTAGCGCGAATTTCTATGCCTCCTACTGCAAATGAAGTAAATCAAAGGCATCAAACAATAATTAAAAAAAAGACAGCCGCTTCTTATCGCCCCTATAAAGACCCTGAAGATTTGCGTCGGCCCTATAATTGGCGTAAGTCAAGTGAAATGAAGCGATATCCTAATATTAAGCGATTAGAAAATGATTTAACAATTAGAGTTTCGCTTAAGGGCAATCGAGTATATATTTTGCGAGATGGTCAGCGAGTATATACAATGTTGGCAAGTAGTGGTATTTATAAAAATGGCCAATCGCTAACTCCTACTGGTAATTTTAAGATTAACTATAATCGTGGCACCTCATTTTATAACCCTGAATTAAATGAAGGAGCCAATAATTGGACTAGCTGGGATGAAAAAGATGAGTATCTTTTTCATTCCGTACCGACAAAAAGTAATGGTCGATATAATATAACAGAAGCAAGAAAATTGGGAATTAAGGCAGGTTCTCATGGTTGCATTCGATTAAGTGTTTCTGATTCAAATTGGTTAATGAAAAATATTCCTTATGGTACGAAAGTAATTATCAAAAATAATTAAAAGTATTGGCTTAGATAAATTTTCCTGCTATAATCACTTTGAAGCTGTTAGAAGTAGTAAGCATCTAATCTACTTAGCGAGTTCGCGTTGGTGTAAGACGAACTAGATTAGTGTATGAAGGCGTGTCTAACTGATAAAACAAAAAAGTTAAAGCGGATACTTTGTATCAATTAGAGTGGTACCGCGGGTAAAATCTCGTCTCTTCCTTTGTAAAGAAGGAAGAGATTTTTTTATTATTTTGGAGGTAAAAATGGATTTTAAAAGTAAGGTAGTTGACCTAGTTGCAAGTCAAGTCGATCTACCAAAAGAGAAAATTAATCAATTAATTGAAAGACCGAAAAATGAAAAAATGGGTGACTATGCTTTTCCAGCTTTTGCCTTAGCTAAAATAGTACACAAAAATCCAGTTGAAATTGCCACATCAATTGCTGCAAATCTCAAAAGTGCAGACTTTTCAACTATTCAAGCAGTTGGCCCTTATGTCAATTTTGCAATTAATCACGAAAAATTAATTACACAAACTTTGCAGGAAGTCTTGGCGCAAAAAGAGCACTACGGTGATCAAAAATTAGGTGAAGGTAATGTACCTATTGACATGTCTAGCCCTAATATTGCCAAGCCAATGTCAATGGGTCATTTGCGGTCAACTGTGATCGGTAATTCAATTGCTGAAACTTTAAAAAAGGTTGGTTATAATCCAATTAAAATTAACCACTTAGGTGATTATGGTACTCAATTTGGTAAATTGATTTCGGCATATAAACACTGGGGTGTCGAAGAAGACGTTAAAAAAGATCCGATTATGAGTCTGTTTAAATACTATGTTAAATTCCATGAAGAAGCGGAAAAGAATCCAGAACTTGATGATGAAGGCAGATCATGGTTTAAAAAACTTGAGGCAGGAGATCAAGAAGCAGTTGAACTATGGCAATGGTTCCGTGAAGTTTCTTTGGCTGATTTTAAACGGATATATCAAGAATTAGGTGTAACCTTTGATTCATATAAAGGGGAAGCATTTTTCAATGATAAAATGCAACCAGTAATTGATGAATTGAAGCAAAAGAAACTTTTGCATGAGTCTCAAGGTGCTCAAGTTGTTGATATGGGTAAAGATGAAAATCCAGCCATGATTGTTAAATCTGATGGTACTAGTATTTACTTAACACGTGATTTAGCTGCTGCAATATACCGAATGAATACTTATCATTTTGTAAAGATGATTTATGTAGTTGGTAACGAACAATCACATCACTTTGTAGAATTAAAGACTGTTTTGAAAAAGATGGGTTATGACTGGGCAGATGAGATATACCATGTGCCGTTTGGTTTAATTACTCAGAATGGCAAGAAATTATCTACAAGAAAAGGTAACGTAATTTTTCTTGATCAAGTATTACAGGATGCTGTTAGCTTGGCTGGTAAACAAATTGAACAAAAAAATCCCGACTTAGCACATAAAGAACAGGTTGCTCATGATGTTGGTGTTGGCGCAGTTGTCTTTCATGATTTAAAAAATGAGCGGACAGAAAATTTTGACTTTGATTTAGAAGAAGTTGTCCGTTTTGAAGGAGATACTGGTCCATATGTTCAATATACAAATGCTCGTGCCCAAAGTGTTTTGCGCAAAGCAGCAAAATTAGGGCAAAAGTCAAATCTGAATAATATTGCTCTTAATGATGATTGGTCTTTTGCCGTAGCAAAAGCTTTAGCTGATTTTCCAAGAATAATTGCCCGTAGTTGTGACAAATTTGAGCCATCAATCATTGCTAAATATTCGTTAGATTTAGCCAAAAAATTCAATAAATACTATGCCAATGTAAAAATCTTAACTGATGATCAGCAAATTATTGCCCGTCTAGCTTTAGTTCAGGCAACATCAATTGTTTTAACAGAAGCACTTAGATTATTAGGTGTTAATGCTCCTAAAGAAATGTAAAACTAATCATTTTCAAAAAATAACGCTTACATTGATTAAAAGCTTGTTCAACAATTAATTATTACGGTACAATGAGACTGTAAGTTTTATAGGAGGAAATTATCAATGGCATATTTAGATAATGGTAACCAAATTTTTAAAGATGCTCGTAAGAACCACTATGCAGTTGGTGCATACAACACTAACAACTTAGAATGGACACGTGCAATTTTACAAGCGGCTGAAGAAACTAGAACTCCAGTATTAATTCAAGTTTCAATGGGTGCAGCTAAGTATATGGGTGGCTACAAGATAGCTAAGGATATTGTTGAAGATTCAATTGACGCAATGGGAATCTCTGTACCAGTTGTTTTGAACTTGGATCACGGTGACTTTGAAGCAGCTAAAGAATGTATTGCTCTTGGCTATTCATCTGTTATGTTTGATGGTCATGCTTTACCAACTGAAGAAAACTTAGCCAAGACTAAGGAAATTGTTAAATTAGCACATGAACGTGGAATTTCAGTTGAAGCTGAAATTGGTAAAATTGGTGAAAATCAAGGTTCAGAAGGTGGAGAACTTGCATCTGTTGAAGACGCTAAAGCCTTTGTAGCTGCTGGTGTTGACAAGCTTGCTTGTGGTATCGGTAACATTCATGGTGTTTACCCAAGTGATTGGAAGGGATTAAACTTTGATCGGTTAAAGGAAATTGCTGATGCAGTTTCAGTTCCTCTTGTATTACACGGTGGTTCAGGTATTCCTGAAGAACAAGTTAAGAAGGCTATTTCACTTGGTATTTCAAAGGTTAACATCAACACTGAATTCCAATTAGCCTTCCAAGAAGCAACTCGTAAGTACTTTGAAGCTCATAAGGATGAAGATAAGGCTAACAAGGGTTATGACCCACGTAAGCTTCTTCTTCCTGGTACTGAAGCAATCACTAACTCAATGAAGGAAATGATTACTTGGCTTGGTACCCCATCAATCGATGACCAAATCAAGTCTGTTGCTTTTGATAAGAGTTCATTAAACTTAGAATAATTGCTATTTAGTTTATAAAATATATAAAAAAGGCTAACTCGATTAAGGAGTTGGCCTTTTTTATATCTAATGGTGTAAATAGTAGTACAAAAATTTCATCATATTTTTCTTCAGAATTAATACCTTTTCAGATATCCTTGCGTTAAATAGTTATTTAAAATTAACATCAATATACAAGAATATTTGATATGAATAATTTCTTCAATATGTTTTTAACGTAGGTTATTTCAAGTGATAGACTTTTGTTAGTTTTAGCGGTAGTAATAGAAAAGTCAATTTTAACTTTATCAGAAGGTAATTTAATGTAGTTAATATTGCTGTAGCAAGTATTTTGAACAGCTTCTAAACAAGTTGACATATTGCCAAGTCCTTTTCCAGCAAGCTTGAGAGCAGTGATGGAATCTCGAACATGAATTTTAGGGTAAAAACTAATTCCCATTTCATAAAAATAATTATCAACAATTTCTTGATAGCCTTGCTGACTATCAACTACAATAAAATTTTCGTGATTAAGTTGTTGCAATTCTTGTGGACTTACTTGAATTTCCTTTTTATGAGGATGATATAAATGGGAGTTTTTGCTTAAAACCAAGACCTGTTTATCGGTATATATTTGTTCACATTCAGTATTAGGAAGATGAATAATATTGCCAACAAATAAATCTAGTTGATAGTCCTGAAATGCTTTTTTTGCTTCTATCGTGCCTATTTCAATAGTTTCGGTGTTTAAAGCGGGAAATTTTTTTAATAATTTAGGTAGTATTGTTAAGTTGAAGTTTTGACCTAAAGGAGGGGTAATACCCATTCGTAAAGTAGAAAAATGCTTATTTTGGAATTGGTGAACTTCTACTTCAAATTGTCTTTCTAATTGTAAACTTTTACGCAAGTGTTTAATTAAAAGATGACCAGCAGGAGTTATTTGTATTGGATATGAATTTCTATCAATTAAAATAACATTATATTTTTGTTCATATTTTTTTATAACGCGACTAATGTATGGCTGTGTCAAATATAGCTTTTGTGCAGCTTCAGAAATAGAATTACTAGTTTCAATGGTTTCTAAAAACAGTAGTAATCGATTATTCATATTTAGCGCCTATTCCTATTTAGTAATATTAATTTTAATAACTAAGCATTTAACATACATTAAATTATAGTGTTAAATGAAAATGTAGGCAAGATTAATTAATAAATGGAGAAATTTTATGATTAATACAAAAAAAGTTAAATGGGATGCAACTTATGATGTCGTTGTATTAGGTTTTGGTGGTGCTGGTGCTGTTGCCGCCAGATTTGCTGCAGATAATGGTGCAAAGGTTCTTTTAGTAGATAGTGCGCCAGAAGGACATGAGGGTGGTAACACACGTTATTCAGCTCAATTAATTGGTACAGGAAGCGATTTTGCTAGTACTAAAAAATATTACCAAAATTTAACGGCACCAATGTCTCTTGACGAAGATATGATTGATACTTTTGTTAAGGGAATGATTGATATGCCCAATTTTGTTGCTAAATACTTAGAAACAAAACCATGCAGTGCAAAAGAATATGCACCTGAACTAAGTGACTCTTATCGAGAATACCCTGAATTAAAGGGCTCTGAATCATATGACTACACAACTGTTCGTAAAAGCTATTTTGATGCATCTTTGTGGCAAGTTTTAAAAGATCAAGTAATTAAACGTCAAGATCAAATCGACGTTTTGTATAATACACCTGCTGAAAAGTTAGTCCAGGATAACGAAAGCCATCAAATTACTGGTGTTGCTATCAAGCGTAATGGGAAGTTACTTTGTGTCAGAGCAAAAAATGGTGTTGTTCTGGCTACGGGTGGTTTCGAAAATAATCAACAAATGGTAGAAGATTACTTAGGGGCTAAAAATCTAGCACCATTGGGTACACTTTATAATAAGGGTGACGGTATTCGTATGTCACAAGAAGTTGGGGCTGATTTTTGGCATATGAATAATTTCGAAGCACTTGGATTACTTCATGGTATGGCTTTTGCAGTGCCAAAAGGTGAGCGTGCTCGTTTACTCCTTGGTCAGCAAAATAAAGTTGTTTCAACAGGAAGCGCATTAGTTGTTGGTGATGACGGTACACGATATTTCAATGAAGCTGAAGAAAATAGACATGGACATATTAAAAACCATGGTCAATGGAAAGTGCCCTTAAATCAAGAACATCCGTATCTTATTTTTGATGAAACAAAAAAGAAAGAACTTGATGCTGATGAAATTATTGGTGAATACAAGATATATACTCAAAATGTGATTTCTGCAGATTCAATAGAGCAATTAGCTGAAAAAATTGATGTTGATCCTGAAATTCTTAGCGATACGTTAAAACGATTTAATCAATCAGCGAAAGAACAAAATGATCCAGAATTTCGACGTGATCCGACAACGATTTGTGCACTAACTGGTAAAAAGATTTATGCTGTTGGTTTGGAACAAACAGTGCTTAATACTCAAGGTGGACCAAGAAGAAACACTAAAGCTGAAGTTTTAGATACAGAAGGGAAACCAATTCCTCACTTGTATTCAGCAGGTGAATTAGGAGGACTATGCGCAAATCAATATCAAGGTGGAGGTAACCTAGCTGAGTGTTTGATTTGGGGTAAAATTGCTGGTGAAGAAGCTGCTCAAAGAAAAGAAGGAGACGCTTCTGTGGATATTGCTACTGGTACTTCAGAACATGAGGTATGTCTAACTTCAGATCTCAAACAAGAAGATTATCCGACCACTAAGAATCAATACATAGGTAGATCTAGTCGAGGGATGGGTGACGAAATAGTTGTTCGTGTAACAGTGGATGAAGAGAAAAATTTAAAAAATATTGAAGTTTTAAAGCAGGCAGAATCTGATGACTATGGCTTAAAGGCCATTAAGACGATGCCAGCTGAGATGATAAGGCAAAATAAAGTAGATGTTGATACAGTATCAGGAGCATCGAGTTCAAGTCGTGGATTAAAAGATGCAGTCAATGATGCTTTAAATAAGATAAAATAGCCTAACGACCATCAATGAGGAACTTTATTGAAATGGATGTTAAATAATAAGTGAAACAGCACTAAGCTATCTTATAGCTTAGTGCTGTTTTTATAATTAACAATCCGGATTAAATATTTCTTGGAAGTGAAAAACCCCATTACTAAAATTATATTTAAGAACGGAACAATTTTTGATCCGATCTTTACGTTCAAAGGAATTATATGCAGCCCATTTTTTATAAAAATTCGCAATCGCCGCGCCGTGAGAAACGATTAGAATATGTTTTTTGGTAGAAGTTGTGACAATAGTTGTAATAGCTTGATTGATGCGCTCGGTTAATTGTCTTTGTGATTCACCACCAAATTGTACGAAAAAGTCATTATATGGCAGCGGTGGGTTAAGGTGTTCACCTTCCCCCTCATAAGTACCAAAATTCCATTCACGTAAATCTTTATGCACTTTAAATGGCAAATTAGTAATTAGTTTCAATGTATCAACTGCTCTTTCAGAAGTAGAACTGTGGGCTTCATCTAGTGGTATATTTAGTTTTTCAAAATATTCTTTTTTAGTAGCTTGGGCCTGTTTAATACCAAGTTCTGTCAGTGGAGAGTCACAAAATCCTTGAATTTTATGCTGAACATTAAACAAGGTTTGACCATGGCGGACTAAATAAATTGATTTCATAATTAATACCTCTTTTATTTAAGTTTAAACTTTATTGTAGCGAAAGAATAGCAAAATAAGCAATGTTCTTTAACATGAAAGTGATTAATTTTACTTGACTTAAAGTTGAATTGAAGGGTTAAACTAAGATAATGGAGGGAAAATTATGAGATTAAATGAAAACTTAACTTTAAATAATGGTGTTAAAATTCCTAAGCTAGCTTTAGGAACTTGGCAAATATCTAATCAACAAGTCACAGATGTAGTTAAAATGGCAATTCAAATGGGTTATCGTCACATTGATACGGCTCAGGCTTATGGTAATGAAGCTGGAGTTGGGAAAGGTGTCAAAAATTCTGGAATTAAGCGTGAAGAAATTTTTATTAATTCTAAAGTAGCAGCCGAAATTAAAAATTATGCTGAAGCCAAAAAATCAATTGATGATACTTTACTAAAGCTGGGTTTAGATTATCTTGACATGATGATTATTCATAATCCTCAACCATGGGTAGAAGTTAATCAATCAACGGATCGGCATTTTCAAGGAAACCTTGAAACTTGGGGAGCCTTAGAGGATGCTGTTAAAGCTGGAAAACTTCGGGCAATTGGTGTTTCTAGTTTTGAGGAAAAAGATTTACAAAACTTAATTGATAACAGTGACACTAAACCGATGGTAAACCAAATTTTGTGTCATATTGGAGCAACGCCAAAAGATTTAATTGATTTTTCGCAAAATAATAGCATAATAGTTGAGTCTTTTTCTCCAGTTGCTCATGGAGCGGCTTTAAATAATCCTATAATTGTAAAGATGGCGCAAAAATATCATGTTTCGGTTGCACAATTGTGTATTAGATATGATTGGCAGCTTGATACAGTAGTATTGCCAAAAGCTGCGCAGTTAGAACACATTAAGCAAAATGCCGAAATTGATTTTACAATTACTGACGAGGATATGGAATCCTTGGCACAACTTAGCGGATTAGATTACGGTTCAGCTAGTCATTTTCCGGTCTTTGGTGGCAAGCTGTAAGAACATGAAATATTTCTAGTGTTACATTACATATTTATATAACAAATTTAACTTAGCCGCATATTCATTAAAATGGATATGCGGCTATTTTTTGTTCCAAATAGTTGAGCGATTATTACAATAAATTTTTTTATTAGGGCGCAAATAGCATGAAATTAAAGCTTTTTATGCTACTTAATTTAAATAAATGTCCATTGCAAGAAGTTACTACGGACACTTTTTGATTAATTACTCGTTTATATAAAAAGCAAAATATAGGTATCGGGAGGGATGAAAAGTGCAAAAAGAAATTAGTCAACAAATTATTGATTATCTTAAGGTTCATAATCGGTTCATAACTTCCGATGAACTATCAAGTGGGCTAAGTGTTTCTAAGAAAACAATTGCACGTCATATCAATAGTTTAAATGAAAAGTTTCCCAAACCAATTATTATTTCCCAGAGGGGGCGAGGCTATGAGCTAAATTATTCCAATTACTTAGATTATGCGAACCAAAATTTTCATCATGATTCATCAACACATTTAAGACAGGAAAATATGCTAACCAAGTTGCTATTTGCATCACCAAATGAAGTAAAAATTTATGACTTGGTGAATAGTTTATATGTAAGTGAATCAGTTTTATGGAATGATGAAAAGCAGATAAGCAAAAAGATCCAAAAATGGAATTTAAAGCTTAAACGTAAGCAGCGATCAATTCAAATAGTTGGAAATGAAAAAGATATCAGAAATGCTCTAATCGAGTTGGTTTTGCACATTAATAATCTAACTGATATTGAAACTTTGCGTAAAAATACATCTCGACCTTATCAGAAAGACTTTAATTTTGCATTAAGTCAAGTTGAAATGGCATTACGTGTTTTAAATGGATCTTTACCATACCCATATAATATTAATTTTTTTGCTCATATTTACATTTTACTAACTAGAGCTAGTAAGTATAAATCTGTTGATAAGTCAATAATCTCAGAAAACAACCTGCAAGAAGAAATAAAAAATAATCCTGAAATTTTTAGTATTTGTAAAACTATTATTGATAACATCAAAAAATATTTAGGAGTTACAGGAACTGATTTAGACTCGGAAGTCTATTACTTGTTTAAATACTTGCTAACATCTAGATTTAATTCATTTGATGGAATTGTTTTGGATGATTGTGATTTAGCAGAAGAATTAACCGACTTTTTTATACAAGAAGTTTCGCAAAACTTAAATTGTAGTTTTGAATTATCAATTAAAGACGAGATAAAAGATCACGTTCTAGCGATGATTAGTAGACTGAAAATGAAAGTTTTGCTACCTAATGCCCTAATAAATGATATCAAGTTAGAGTACCCTAAAGTTTTTGCAGCAACTAAAATGGCGGCAATAAAAGTAAGTCGCAAGTTTGTTTTACCCAAAATTTCAGATGATGAAATTGGCTTTATCTGTCTATACTTTGCAAAATATTATGAAGAGAAAAATAAATCAAATACGAAAATTAAGACCTATGTAATTTGTACAACTGGAATTGGTACTTCTGGTATTATTTCAACCAAAATAAAGAATAGTATTCCAGATATTGAAATTATTGGATTAGCTTCAAATTTTGATGTTAAAACAATTTTAAAAAAGCAACCAACTGTTGATTTATTAATTAGTACTGTTCCTATCGATTATCATGGGGAAATTCCCATTGAATTAGTAAGTGCATTTTTTACAGAAAAAGATGAGCAAAAGGTGAAAAACGTTGTTAGAAAAATCCAAAGCAAAAAAAGATCTATTTAAAGGCAAGGATGACAGTATAACTAATCAAAAAAGTACATTTCAGGAAATAGCCACTTCTATTGCTAAAATTATGAAAATCGATTCAGATGAAGTACTTGCTAGTTTAGAAAGTAGAGAGAAAGTTAATAATACTGCTTTAGTTCAAGGATTAGCACTTCCACATATAATTTTAAAAGAAAATTTTTCACCTTGGTTATATGTTTTTACATCAGACAAATGCATTGCAGATTGGGACTGCCTTGATGACTCAAAAGTGAAAATTTTAATTTGTTTAGTTATTCCTCAAAAAGTTAATCAACAGGATGATAATTTTAAAAAAATACGTCATGTTATTAGCAAATTAGCAGAAGACGATATCGTTTCACAAATTAGCAAAGCGAAAACTGCCAAGCAGGTAATAAATATTTTAGAAAAATAGGAGGTGAAAATTTTGTCGGAAGAAAAAGTAGACATCGCTAAAATTGTGTCCCCTAACTTAATTAAACTAAATTTAGTTGGCACTACAAAAGAAGAAGTTATCGATGAACTTAGCGAACTTTTAAAACAAGATAATGATGTAGATAATAAACAAGTTTTTATTGAAGATGTGTTTAAACGTGAAACAGAAGGAGAAACAGGTATTGGTCAAGGTGTTGCGATTCCACACGGTAAGTCACTAGCCGTTAAAAACACAACAATTGCAATTGGATTGAGTAATCATCCAATTCCATGGGAAACACTTGATGATCAGCCAGTAACCGCTGTGATCCTCTTTGCCGTAAGAGATCAAGATGCAAGTACATTGCATTTAAAACTTTTACAGCAAATAGCAATTTTGTTATCAGACGATGAGTTTATCAATAAACTCCATCATGTCAATACTAAAGAAAACGTGATTCAACTTTTATGTAATAAATAAGGAGATGATTTTTATTATGAAAATTGTTTGTGTATGTGCCTGTACATCAGGAATAGCTCACACCTATCTGGCAAAGGCTAAATTAGAGAAAGCTGCAAAGGAACTTGGATACGAGATTCATATTGAAACCCAGGGGACAATTGGTACTGAAAATGAATTGACTGCTAAGCAAATTGCTGAAGCGGATGTTGCATTGTTAGCAGTTGATATTGCAATCACTGGAAATGAACGTTTTAAAAATCTACCAACTGTTAAAGTTGGTACTTCATTAGTTGTGAAAGCGCCTAAGCAATTGCTTGAAAAAATTGAAAAAGAAGTTAATGCAAAGAAAAGTCAGAAAGCGTGATACAAATGGATAAATTTGTTAGTGGTGCAAAGAAGGCAGGATCTACCGTTAAGAAACACTTGTTAACTTCCATTTCTTATATGCTTCCATTAATTGTTGCCTCTGGATTACTTATTGCAATTGGTAATTTAATGGGTGGTAAGCAAGTGAATACTTTGGCTCAGATGAACTTCCCGAATTCTATGACAACACTTGGTGTTTTGGGCATGGGGCTATTGCCATCATTTATCGCTGGCTATATTGGTTATTCAATCGCTGATCGACCAGGAATTGCTCCTGGATTTTTATCAGGACAAATTGCTTCTTTTCTTGGGTCAGGCTTTTTAGGCGGTATTATCGGTGGATTTATCGCTGGTTATATTGCTTTAGGAATTAAGAAAATAAAAGTTCCAAAGTGGGCAAGCGGATTAATGCCAATGTTGATTGTACCAACTGCTACAGCAATTTTTACTGCTTTTATTATGTTCTTCTTATTAGGTAATCCACTCACAGTTGCAACTAAAGCATTGAATCATTTTATAACCGGTTTGGATCGCTCTCAACGAGCATTATATGGTTTTTTAATTGGTCTAATTGGATGTGCTGACTTTGGTGGGGCAATTAGTAAGATTCCTAATTTAATCTGTGATGGGCTACTACTAGACGGAATTAAAGGTCCAGAAGGAATAAAAGTTTTAGCAGCAATGGTTCCACCATTTGGAATTACGATGTCATACTTGTTAGCTAAACTTTTCCATAAGAAAATTTATACTAAGCAAGAAGTTGAAACAATTGAAGTTGCTTTTCCAATGGGCTGTTGTATGATCACTGAAGGCGTCATACCAATTGCAATGAACGACTTGTTAAGAACTTTACCATGTACCTGGATTGGTTGTGGTATTACCGGAATGATCAGCTATGCTTGGGGAAATGAAAGTCCAGTTCCTTCTGGAGGAATTTTCGTAATTCCTGCAATGTCAAAACCAGTGGTTGCAATAATTGCTTTAATTGTTGGTTCACTTATAACAGGAATTTTGTTAGCTATTTTTAAAAAGTCTTTAAAAGATGCCGAAGTTAGCGGAACCACGCAAACTGATGACGAGAATGAGACTAACGTAGACTTGTCAGGAATTAATCTTCAATAGCTTTAAGGATGTGATAAATGGACCACAAAATGTTTCGAGGAAATATTCAAAAACAAATATTAAATAAAAAAGTTAATTAAGGAGATAAAATAATGACTTTAGTAAATATGAACCAGTTAATGGAAATAGCTAGAAAAAATAATTTTGCAGTAGGTGCATATAACGTTTCAAACTTAGAATTAATGCGTATTGCCATCGAACAGTGTGAAGCAGACTATGCACCTGCAATTATCATGATTCATCCAACTGAATTACGTTACTGCAAGGATGATTTTATTAGTTACGTATTAACTAGAATTCGTGACAGTAAAATTCCTATTGTACTTCATCTTGACCATGGCGACTCCGTTAACAGTGCAGTACGTGCAATTCATGATGGATTCAGTTCGGTAATGATCGATTTATCTGCTGAGGAATGGGATACTAATGTTGCTTTAACTAAAGAAACGGTAGAAATGGCTCATAGAGTAGGTGTGTCGGTTGAAGGTGAAGTTGGAACAATTGGTCAGACCGGTGTCCACGTTGAAGGGCATAAAAAAGAAGGAATTTACACCACTCCTGAAGAAGCACAAAAGTTTGTTGAAGAAACAGGCGTTGACACATTAGCTGTTGGTATTGGTACCAGCCATGGTATTTATCCTTCAGATGTTACACCCAAAATTAGAATTGATATTTTGAAAGATATTGTTAAGGCTGTTCCAGATACTCCTTTAGTTTTGCATGGTGGTTCATCAAACCCAGATGAACAAATTGTAGAAGCTGTTAAAAATGGAATTAGCAAGGTAAATATTTCTTCTGATTACAAGCATGCGTTTTTTGAAAAGGCTCGTAAAATTTTATCTGAAGATGATGGGTGGGACCCTAATAATTTGTTCCCGGAGGCAATTAAATCAGCAAAGAAAGTTGTACATCATAAAAATAAATTGTTTGATGCTATTGGCAAAGCTAAATTGTATGAAGGAATTGATCCTTGGCGTGCAGATAAAATCTAGCTTTAATAAAAAAGAGAGAGTTCAAGCTTTTTATTTTGATTTATAAAGGAATAGTTAATGATAAAATTAGGATCAATTGAAGCTGGAGGAACAAAGTTTGTTTGTTCAGTTAGTGATAAAAAACTAAATATTATTGCTAAAACTAGAATTCTAACTACTGTACCAGATGAAACTATGTCAAAAATTTATCATTTTTTTCAAAAAAACCAGCCAGATGCGATTGGAATAGGATGCTTTGGACCAATAGGAATGAGTGAAGGATGTGAAAATTATGGAAAAATATTAGCAACTCCAAAAAAAGGATGGGTAAATTATCCCTTTTTAGAAAAAATACAGTCCCATATCAGTGTACCTGTATTTTGGACAACAGATGTGAATGCTGCTGCATATGGAGAGTATAAACTAGGTGCTGGTAAAGGACTTAAAAATATTATTTATTGGACTGTAGGTACTGGTATTGGGGCAGGCGCAATATGCAATGGTAAAATCTTAAATGGAGTAACCCATTCAGAAATGGGACACATTTTAGTGGTTAGAAATCAGTACGATCATACTGAAGGAACTTGTATTTATCATTACGATTGCTTAGAGAGTTTGGCTAGTGGTCCTGCAATTGAAAAAAGAGTAGGCACAAAAGCTGAAAATTTATCTAAAAGTAGTAAACAGTGGGACATGGAAGCATATTATCTTGCCCAAGCATGTGTCAATGCAACAATGATTTTGTCACCTGAGAGAATTATTTTTGGCGGAGGCGTGTCAAATCAAGAACAATTATTTCCCAAAATTCGTTATGAATATAAAAAAATGGTCGGACAATATCTTGAAACCACTTCACTTGATAAATTTATTGTTCATGCAAAACTTGGTAATGATGCGGGTACAATAGGTTGTCTTTTGTTAGCAAAAGAAGTACTAGCGATATAGATTACATGATTGGTGCCGAAGCTGGCTGTAAAAGATTCACTATCTAAAATCAAATAGTTGTTATTTCAAATATGATTAATTAAAGTCTATATTAATACACATAATGTTAACTCTCTGATTTAAATTTAAAGTCAGAGAGTTTTTATTTTGATAGCAACTTAAATTCTAAATAATATTTTTAAAATAAGTAAAATCATATTGATTACAAGCAAAAATAGACAAGATCAAATTAAAAAGACTAGCTCTAATCAAATATTAGAAGTTAGTCCCTAAAAGTACTTAATAATCTCTTTTAAATTTAAACTTGTTTTTTAAAAATTGTCGGCTTATTTAATGCTGGCTCAGTCATAAGTAAAATTTTATTTGCTTTAAATTGAATTGGTAATAGTTCATGCTGGTATAGTCTTTCTTCAACAAACATTTCAGCGCGATCATTAACAATGACCGGATAATTCCATTTGCCGATTTTAACTACTAAGTAACCATTATCATCACTAACTGTCAGTAGTCCATAACCGGGGTGATAATAGTCACCACAATATGCTTGAATAGTATTAAATCGGTGGGATGCATTTCCTTTTAGCTTGGCTAAGTGAGATTCATGCGTAGTGACTTTATTTGCCATAATTTTACTTACTTTATCTGCCCAATCGGTATCATTTATACCCATTACTTCGTCAATTGTTTGATAGGCCAATGCAAAAATAGCATCAGTTGAGTCCAAATTGGTTGTAAACACAAAGGCTAAGTCAAAATCAGGGACAAAGCCTAAGAATGAACAATATCCAATATAAGAACCACTGTGATAGAAATACTTGTGTCCCCGATAATCTTCCATCATCATGCCTAGACCGTAGGCAGCAAAGTTAGCCCCACCATAATTGCGACTAGGGGCCATGATTGACTGTGGTAAGTACCGTTGCGCCGTAATCTCAGTTGAAGTGGTTTTTTGAGTTTTCAATTGAAATTCAGCCCAAGTGAGTAAATCTGCAATTGTGGCTAACATGCTGCTAGCGCCACCAACTTTACCTGGTGCAATAAAAGGTACTTCTTGAGTAAGATTATTATCGCGAATAAAGGGTTTTACAATTCGTGCTTGAGGTGCTTCATGATGATTAATAAAAGTATTATTCAGTCGCAGTGGTTTAAGCAAATTTTCCCGTTCATAAGCACCATAATCTTGTCCAATTGCCTGTTCCATTGCATAAGTAGCTACTGCATAAATTAAATTACTATATTGCATTTTGTATCGTAATTCATGATTGGGTTCTAAGTAGCCCACATGTTCAGCTTTTTCCTTTAAAGAAAGGTCATTTTTGTTCATATTGGTAAAACGCATCAGATCATGAGCAGGGAGCCCACTTTGATGACTGAGAGCGTCTCTAAAGGTTAAATGATTTTCGGCCTGTTTATCAATTAATTTGAAATCAGTCCAGTATTTCTTTAATGGATCATCTAGGTTGATTTTTCCCTGATCAGCTAATTGGCAGATTGCGGTTGCTAGAAATGTTTTTGAAATAGATGCTAGTGGATACAAACTATTTTGTTCGGCTGCACCGTAAACTTGACTATAGCGATCATTGGCATGATAAATTCCAATTCCCAGACTGGGTAAGTTAAATTTAGAAATCATTGTTTCTGCTAAGTGATTAATTTTGCTATTATCCATTTTTACTCCTTTATATAGATGCTTATAAGCAAATCTTTAACTAATATTTTACTCCTTAATAAAAAACAATTAAATATTTTTTATTAAATAATGAATTAAATGTATTAATATGATATATTTATTATAATAATTAAATAAAATTTAAATGGAAGTGAAAAATTACAATGAAAAGAGAAAATATATTAGCTTCTTTAGGTATTTTAAGCATGGCTGCCATGACTTTAGCCGGTTGTGGTAAGAATAATGCTACTAAAAATGAAACCAAAACAGTTGCTAAATTTCCCGTGGAAACACCTATAAAAACACCAAAGCAAGGAGGAGTAGTTAAGATTGCAGTAGAAACAGATACCCCTTTTTCTGGCATCTTCTCTAATGAATTATCTTCTGAAGATGTGGATGCACAAGTTGGGGCACCAGGGCAAGAGACGTTATTTGATAGTGATGATCATTACAAAATAAATGATAAGGGTCCAGCAACCTTAAAATTAAATTTAAAAAATAACACAGCTACTATTAATATAAAAAAGGGAGTTAAATGGTCTGATGGTAAACAAGTAGTAGCTAAAGATTATGAATATGCATATGAAATTTTAGCTAACAAAGAGACAATGTGCCCAAGATATACTAACCAATTTGAAATCTTAAAGGGTCTAAAAGAATATCATGAAGGCAAGGCAAAAAATATTTCTGGAATTGAAATGCCTGATGGTGAAAATGGTCGAAAAATTGTACTGCACTTCTCGCATTTAAGTCCAACTATGTATAATGCCGGTAACCGATATTTGTGGTCATCAGTTGAGCCGTATCATTATTTAAAGAATATTCCATTTTCTAAATTAAAATCATCTGATCAAATTCGAAAAAATCCATTATTCTTTGGCGCGTTTAAATTGGCTAAATTAGTTCGTGGTCAATCAGCTACTTGGGTACCCAATGAACATTATTGGCGTGGAAAGCCAAAATTAGACAAAATCGTAATTTCAGTTGTTTCACCGAATTCTGCGACTCAAGCAATTAAAAGTCACAAATTTGATGTAATTCAAGTTATTAATACTCAATGGGATCAAGTTAAAAATACAAAAGATGTTAATTTTGTGGCACAAATACCTTTAAGCTATCGTTATTTAGGATTTAAGGTTGGTAAATGGGATAATAAGTTAAATAGGAATGTCGAAAATCCAAATGCTAAAATGAACAATAAGGCGTTAAGACAAGCGATTGGCTATGCAATGAATGTTGATGAAGTTAATAAACATTACACCAGTTCATTATCCTTTAGAGTAACTACATTAATTCCTTCTAAGTTTGGTGACTTTTTTGATAAGGATGCAAAAGGTTTTCCTTATAGTTTGAAAAAAGCAAATGATATTTTAGATAAAGCTGGTTTTAAGAAAAAGGGCAAGTGGCGTACTCAACCTAATGGCAAACCATTGACCATAAAAATAGCAGCAATGAGTGGGGATGCTACGCAAGAACCAATTACGCAAAATTATATTCAGCAATGGAAGAAAATTGGGTTGAATGTCCAATTAGCAACTGGTCGTTTAATTGAGCATAATTCATTCTATGACAAACTTCAGCATGATGATAAAGGAATTGATATGTATATTGGAGGCTGGTCGATGCCATCGGAACCGTCGCCACAGTCATACTATAGTGAGTCAGCACCATTTAATATGGGCCGTTTTGTAACGGCAAAGAATACTAAATTGCTTGAGGACATGAATTCACAAAAAGCCTTTAACCATAAGTATCGGGTGCAAAAGTTTCATGAATGGCAAAGATATATGAATGAAGAAGCGTATTATATTCCAATTTACAATTCATATCAGATTACAGCAGTCAATAATCAAATAACTGGATACTCCTTTAAACCATCCAAAAATAATAGTGGTCAACCACTATGGTATAACGTAGGTTATGTGAAATAAAGGAGCTATTGATGAGAACAGGAAGCAAAATTATTACACTTGATAATGGCTATCATTTATGGACAAGTACGCAAGGTGAGGGTAATATTCATCTTTTAGCCTTACATGGCGGACCTGGTGGAAATCATGAGTATTGGGAAGATGCAGCTGATCAATTGGCTAAACAAGGTCTAAAAGTACAAGTAACAATGTATGATCAACTAGGCTCGCTATACTCTGATCAGCCAGATTATGAAGATCCCAAAATTGCTGAAAAATATCTAACTTATGAATATTTCCTTGATGAAGTTGATGAGGTTAGAGCAAAGCTAGGGTTAGATAATTTTTATTTAATTGGTCAAAGTTGGGGTGGTTTACTAGCGCAAGAGTACGCTGTTAAATACGGACAACATCTTAAGGGAACCATTATTTCATCAATGGTTGATGACACCGACGACTATATTGCATCAATTAATCGGCGCCGCCAGCAAATTTTTCCACAAAGTGAAATAGATTTCATGCGTGAATGTGAAGCTAATAATGATTATCAAAACCAGCGTTATCAAGAAGACGTACAAATTTTGAACATTAACTTTCTTGATCGGCGGCAGCCGTGCAAGCTATATCATCTTAAGCGGATAGGCGGCTTGCCTGTCTATCATGCCTTTCAAGGCGATAATGAGTTTGTAGTAACCGGTAAATTAAAAGACTGGCATTTTAGAAAATATTTAAAACAAATAACTATGCCAACTTTGCTAACTTTTGGTGAAGAGGATACGATGCCATTAGAAACAGCTAAAATTATGCAGCAAGAAATACCTAATTCTCGCTTAGTGACAACACCTAATGCTGGTCACCACCATATGGTTGATAATCCTGAAGTATATTACAAGCATCTTGCCGATTTTATTCGTGAAGTAGAAGATGGGACTTTTCAAGGTGACTAAGTTAGTTTAAAAAAAGAGTGTTTCATAATAGTCGATTTGTTATGAAACACTCTTTTGTTGTAGTTATTTTTGACCGTAAAAATAGTTAGCAGTGGCACCACCATCAATTAAAAATGTTGCTCCAGTAATAAAAGCACCTTGTGGGCTCATTAATAGTTGAGCTACATTGGCAACTTCATCAGCAGTTCCTGGTCGACCAGCAGGTGATTGGGCAAACATTTTTTTATAAAAATCACCGCGCGGTCCATTAAATTCATCTAAGGCCAGCGGCGTTACAATAATTCCGGGAGCAATTGCATTAAGTCGCGCTCCTCGTTGAGCCCAATTAATTGCTTCAGCCATCACTCGCTTTTCATTGCAACGTTTGGCAAGTTGATAGGCCTTGAGAGTATCTGTAATTTTTTCCGGTTGTAGAAAATCTAAAGCTAATAAATTTTCAGTTGGAGTCATTGCCAAGGCTTTGTCTTGTGTAGGAGTTAGGGCAGGCATGCGATGACCTGATTGACTAGAAATGATTACCCCCACACCATTATCAGTAATCACTTTACCAACTTCTTCAAGTAAAACTGCGGTACCATATAAGTCAACTTGCAAGATATCTTCAATACTGGCTTGACTAGGAGATAGCCCAGCTCCATTGACTAGAGCGGCAATTTTACCAAAAGTTTGAGCAAAAGCGATTGTCTTGCGTATTGAAGTTCGTGAAGCTAAGTCCATTGTAGTTGGTTTGGCATCAAAACCAGCTTCTAATAACGTTTGAGCAATTTTTTGGGCATGGTTAAAATTTTTGTCACCTACAACAATTGTATACTCGGCACCTAAGCGCCGGGCGATGGCCTGACTGATTTGGCCGGCACCAATGACTAACATTACCTGTTTTTTCATTATTGATAACTCCTTTAATTAATCCGATTAATTCCTAAACTTTTCCTTCTACCTAAATTAGGATCATGAACTAGTCTTAATACCAAATCAGCAATGCTTAAGCGGGAAACATCATATCCACCAAAAGGTTCTCCCTTTTGTGTGAGCTGGTAAGCAGTATCATTTCCGTTGTCAAACCAGCCGGGCCGAATAATAGTGTAATTAAGGCTGGAACTTTCAATTATATCAGCTGCTTTGCGGTAGGGCGTTAAAATTGGGTTAGTTATTAAATTGCCTTTTGGGTCAATAGCCGCAGGAATTTCATTATAAATCCCCATTGACGTAATAAAAATCAACCGATTCAAATGGAAAAGTGGCATTTGTTTAACTAAGATTTGTGCGATTTGTTTAATTGCACCACTGACTGCCACAAAAACAACGTCTTGGTTTTCTAGTGCCACTTGTAATTGTGTTTGATTGAGCGCATCACCAGTAATTATTTGTTCTCTTGTAGAATCAAGGCTTAACTGCAAATTTTGGGTATGTCGTGCCATCAAAGTTAGCGTATCATTAGAATGTTGCAAAAAATATTGCCGAGTAACTTGACCAATCGATCCACTGGCACCAATTATTAATACTTTCATCAAAATTGAATTCCTTTCTAATTTGATTTAAAATCATTTTAGCTCCTTATAGTAGCTCGAATGCAATACTTTTTTATGAAGAGGTGAAACAATGACTTATTCAGTTCAAGAAGTAGCACACAAAATGGGATTAACTCCTTATACAATAAGATATTATGATGATAATGGTTTGATCCCCTTTGTTAAACGGGACCAAAATAATAATCGCCTATTTGATGATGTGGATATCGAGTGGCTACAAATTGTTGTCTGTCTTCGTGAAACTGGGATGCCTTTAAAAAATATTCGGCATTATTTAGAATTAGTACAACAAGGTGAACAAACAGTCCCTGAACGGTACCAGATTATGCTTAGGCAGCAGCAAGATACTCTTGCCGAAATTTCGGAGTTAAAACAACATTTAGCAACAATTAACCGCAAAGTAAATCATTACGCTGAAATAATGCAAAAAAAACAGCCTGATTCCTATGAGCCGTCAAATATTGCTGTAAAAAGTAAGTAAAAAAGTTGGGTCAATAATTGATCCAACTCTTTTAGTTATTAATTAAATTAATTTTGCTAAAAGGCAAAGTAACCTTAATCTGCTCAAAAGAAAATGGCTTAGTTAAGGATACTTGGTAAGCTGTTAGCTGAAGTGACTCACTACCGGTAAATTCTGGATTGTAAAGTGGATCACCAATGATTGGACTGCCTAGTGCAGCTAGATGAACACGAATTTGATGCGTTCGACCAGTTTCTAGCTTTAGTTTGACTAAAGCCGAATTGTTAGCGTAACGCTGCAAAACTTGATAATTAGTTATAGAAACTAAGCCATCATTGCGAATCTTACGTTTACGTTGGTCGAGTGGGTCGTGACCAATTGGTAAATTAATTGTCCCAACATTGCGTAAATTTTGGGCATGATCAACAATCGCTAAATATTCTCGGTGGAAAATTTTTTGAGCTAATTCTCTATTTAGGATGGGGACAACGGCTGGATTTTTAGCTATTAGTAGTAAGCCATTGGTCAGCATATCTAAACGGTGTACAATAAAGGGCGTGTTCTTTAAATAAGTTGTACAATCGTTTAACGCCGTATCTGTTTCGTGTAAATTGGGATGAGTCTTTTGTCCCGTAGGCTTATTTATTATTAACAGATCATGGTCTTCATAAACTACATCTGGCAAACGCCCACTCGGTGGATATACTCCTTGCAGGGAATCAACATGATCAAGTTGCAATTCTATTTTTTCATTTGGCAAAACAAGTTGATTAAAATAGCGATAATGGCCATTAATTAATATTTTTTGTTCTGTTCGTAAAAAATGACGCCATTTTCGAGGTATTAACAAATAGCGTAACAGATTGCTTATTGAGCAAGGGGCAAGATTGGGCGGATAGGTAAGTGTAAAATAATAGCTCATAAATATTTATTAAATCTTCTTTTTAAATATAAATAATAGTTTTGGATATGATACAATTTCAATTGTTTCTAAAAGGAGCATTGTCTAATGGAAAATAATGAACCAAAAAAAAGGGGACTAAAAGTCCTCTGGAATCGATTTGATAATCGATTTTTTATCGGACGCTGGTTAATTTTAATCGTGCTCAGCTTAACTCTTTTGGTTTGTGCTTATTATACCGTCAAGGTTAAAACTTCAAATATTTCTAACTTAAAGGCCTCTTTGTCGACCACTACAGCAATTTATGACTATAAAAATCAAAAGGCAGGGTCGCTCTATTCTCAAAAAGGCACCTTTGTTGAATATAATAAAATTTCGGCAAATGTCAAGAACGCAGTCATTTCTACTGAGGATAGAACTTTTTGGCAAAACCCTGGTTTCAGTATTAAAGGCATGGCTAGAGCTGCCTTAGGACTGATTGCCCATCGTGGACAAATTGCTGGTGGTGGTTCAACGATTACGCAGCAACTAGCTAAAAATGCGCTTTTAACGCAAAAGCAGACTTTTTCACGGAAAATCGAAGAACTTTTTTTTGCTGTGGAAATTAACCATGTCTATTCAAAAAAAGATATTTTAACGATGTATCTTAATAAAGCATATTTTGGTAATGGTGTTTGGGGTGTGCAAGATGCTAGTCAAAAATATTTTGGTAAAAATGCAAGTCAACTAACACCAGGAGAAGGAGCAACTCTTGCGGGAATTTTGAGAAACCCTAGCCAGTATAATCCAATTGATCATATGTCATACTCGCTTGCGCGCCGCAATGTTGTTTTAGATTTAATGGTGCAAAATAACAAACTTACTGCTCAGCAAGCTAAAGTTGAGCAGAGTCAAGGTTTGAATTTGCGTGACACCTACCATAATCAAGATGGTTATCGCTATCCCTATTTCTTTGATGCAGTTGTAAATGAAGCAATCAGTCGCTATGGGTTAAAAGAAGAAGATGTGATGAATAAAGGTTTAAAGATATATACCTCTTTAAATCAAAATTATCAAAAGCAACTTCAAGCAAAATTTGCTCAAGATTGGCTTTTTCCACCTAATGCAGCTGACGGCACTAAAACACAAGCAGCCAGTGTGGTAATGGATCCTACTTCAGGTGCTGTTAGAGCCGTAATTGGTGGGCGAAATGAGCATGTCTTTCGCGGTTATAATCGTGCCACGCAAATGAAAAGACAGCCAGGATCATCAATTAAGCCAATCGTTACTTATGCTCCAGCATTACAACAAGACTATCATTATGACTCCTTGTTATCCAACAAATTACAACGTTTTGGGCGTAATGGTTATCAACCACATAATGTTGATAATGGCTATTCCGATAAAATTCCCATGTTTGTCGCCTTGGCTCAAAGTAAAAATGTGCCAGCTGTTTGGTTACTTGATCGAATTGGTGTGGCTAAGGGTGTTCAGTCCGCAAATAATTTTGGTATAAAAATACCAAAAGAAGATCAAAATTTAGCGCTGGCTTTAGGAGGATTGTCAACTGGAGTTTCGCCAGTCCAAATGGCACGGGCATACTCGGCTTTTGCCAATAAAGGTAATTTGCCTGATAGCTCATTTTTTATTACTAAGATTACTGATGCCAGTGGTAATGTAATTGCAGAAAATCACAATTACGGGCATCATCGTATAATTTCAGAAAATACGGCTAAAGAAATGACAACGATGCTTTTAGGTGTATTTGCTAATGGTACTGGTGCATCAGCGCAACCTGCTGGTTACCGGGTGGCGGGTAAAACTGGTTCGACAGAGGTTCCCAATTCTTATGGCTTTGGGACTAAGGATCAGTGGATTGTTGGATATACGCCTGATGTTGTTATTGCCACTTGGGTTGGGTTTGATCGAACAAATAAAAAGCACTTTATGCGCGGTGTCTCTGAAACAGGAATAACTCGGCTTTATAAAGCTGAGATGGAAGGAATTTTACCATATACCGCGCAGAATCAGTTTATTGAAAAAGCACCTAGTCAAATTATTAAAAATAATGGTGCTAGTTCAGATTGGACTAGTGGCTTTAGTAATAAAATTGAAAAAAGTATTGGATCGGCAAGTCAAAAACTTAATGAATGGTATAATGATGTCAAAGGTCTTTTCGGCCACTAACTTAGGAGGATTACTATGATAAATATTTATGATTCAGCTAATCAATTGGCTAGTGATTTACAACAAATTGATGAATTTAAAGCTTTAGAAAAGGCAATTGCTGAAGTCAAGAGTGATGAGGAAAGCTTATCCTTATTTAAGCAAATGGATAAGTTGCAGAGTGAAATTATTAGCACTCAATCTCAAGGAAAAGAGCTATCACCAGAATTACAAGAAAATTATCAAAATTTAAATGAGCAAGTTCAAAAAAACTCACAAATTTTAAAATTACTACAAGTTGAACAAGGCTTATATAAAACAGTCGATGACATTCAAAAAGTAATTACTAAACCAATTAATGATCTTTACGAAGGTCTTAGAAATTAGTAGTAATGATGAAATTTATTCATTTAGCAGATGCACATTTAGATAGTCCATTTTTAGGGCTATCTTTTTTACCATCTAACAGTTTTACCCAAATTCACCAAGCTCCTAATGAGTCGCTAACGCAAATTGTTAATGTAGCAATAAAAGAAAAAGTGGACCTTGTACTAATTGCTGGTGATACATTTGATAGTCCCCGCCCTAATCCAAGTAGCCAATTATTTTTTGCAAGTGAAGTTGAACGCTTAACTAAAGCAAAGATTCAAGTTGTAATGATTTTTGGTAATCATGACCATATGCAAGAAACCGACTTGTTAGTTCCTGATAGTCCTTATTTTAAGTTGCTCGGTAATGGCGAAAAAATTGAAACTATCAATCGACAAACTGACAGCGGCTTTAAATACAGCGTTACGGGCTTTTCGTATCTTAATAACCATATTACAATTGATAAAGTGGCAGCCTTTCCGCCAAAGAATGCCAATTATAACTTTGGCATTATGCACGCACAAGAAAAATCAGGAAAAAGTAACCAAAATGTATATGCTCCTTTTAATTTAACTGAATTAAAGGAGCTAAATTATGACTATTTTGCTTTAGGTCATATTCATTTACGGCAAATATTATCTGAGAAGCCATTGATTGCTTATCCGGGTAATATTCAAGGGCGCCATATTAATGAGAAGGGCGCAAAGGGATGTTATTTTGGCGAAATAGACGAACGCACAAAAGAAACAAAAATTAGCTTCTTGCAGACTAGTCCAATTATTTGGCAACAAGTCGATATTAAGTTAAATACCCCAATTAGTCCAACTGATTTACAAAAGCAAATTTTAACAGCAACTAAAGCTAAGGCAACTACGTATTATAGCTTACAGATTAATGGAGCAGAATTTTTAAATGAAAAAGAACGTGATTTAATTCAAGATAGCCAGTTTTGGCAAATGATTTCTATTAAATTAGATTATAATTCACAATTAGTTGATGTCCGTTTCTCTTCCAATAGCCAACTTGAAGTTGCAAGTAATGATTTAACCTATTTTAATCAGGCTAAAAAAGATGTTTTTGACGAAAATAACTTTTTAGCCTTTTGTAAAGACTGGGTTCAAAAGGATGAGTTTGCTAGTCAGCTCATTGAGGATGAAAATTTTTTACAGGAGGTTGTACAACTGACTGAAGTTGAATTGAATAATAAGCTGAAAGGAATTAGCGATGAAATTAGTTAAACTTAAAATTGTCAATTTTGGCCAATTTTCAAATTTTACAGTTGAATTGCCAAATTCCCATCTCAATGCTTTTTATGGTGTCAACGAAGCAGGCAAAAGTACAATTGTTGCTTTTATTAAGCAAATTTTGTTTGGGTTTCATTTAGCCAAACATGCGAGTGACTTTTTTGAAGATTATAAGCCACTTGCACACGTAAGTCCGATGGGTGGTGCGCTCTTTTTTAAAGACGATCAACAAAATGATTATGAACTAGAACGCTTATATGTGAGTGGTAGGGGTTCAAAAACAGGTACGCTAATAGTCAAACGTAATAATCAAGTAGTACCAGAAAATATTTTTTTTGATCAAATAAAAAATATTGACGGTGACTTTTATGCTGATAGTTTTATCTTTAATCAAGATATGCTGGGTAAAATAGATAAAATTCAACAGTCCGATTTGTTAGAGCACATTTACTATTTAGGAGCAGCTAATAGTGACAAATTAATTGATTTGCGGAATGATTTTGCTAAAAAGGCAAGTAACTTATTTAAAAAGGCAGGAACTGTTCCACCACTTAATCGTCTACTCAAAGAGTTACAAGAAAAAAGAATCAACGTAAATAAAGCTGAGGATGAATTTATTATTTATCAAAACTTAGCTAAAGAGTATACGAACTTACAAGAGCAACAAAATGCTTACGAGGCAGACCTCTTTGATTTGCAAAAAGAGTATAGTCAATTAGAACGCTTAGAAAATCTTATTCCTAGTTATAGGGAATTGATGGAATTAAAGGATCAAGTTAAGCCCGTCAATTTTGATGAAAAAAAGTATCATGTAGCGCAAACTTTAGCTTTAAAAATTCAAAATTTACAAGAACATAAAGAAAATTTACAGCAAAGAATAGATCAACTGGGAAAGGTAGCCGATCTTGCGCCTGAATCTAAGCGTATATTACAAGAAAGGCCAGAATTATTACAATGGCAGTCTGAATATAAGAATTGCAAGCAGGAAGAGTATCGTTTACAAGAAGATCAACAAGAGTTATTAGCTATCAGTCCAGAATTGAATAAAATTGCTAATTTTAACCAAGCTGAAGTTATAAATTTACAAAGGGACTATCAAAAATTACCAAGTATTGATCAAGTAAGTGAAAAAGGGGAAGCGCAAAACCATAATTTCTTATTCTTAGGTATTTTTTTAATAATTTTAGGTTTGATTTTATTTGTTACTAACTCAAAAATATTTGGTGGGTTAATATTAATTGCGGCAATTTTGCTGATGGGATGGCAGCAAAAGCAGCAACGAGAACAAAGGGTAGCAAAAGTCCACGAAGCAAATAATGTAAATGCCATCAAACAGCAACATGAGGCTTTCTATCAAAAATATGGTTTAAGTAGTACTCAGCTAGATTTAACAGGATTACTCAGTGCCTGGCGGCAATTGCAATTACAAAAGCAAAAAAAAGCAACTATTGTACAGCAAGAGGCAGAATTATTAGGTAAAATGCAACATCTGGCAGATCAAATAAGTAAAAACTTAGGTGCACCAGTTGAATACAATTTTTCTGTTGTTAGCGAGGCATTGAATCAATTAGAAGAAAAGATAGCAAAAATTAATCATTACTCAGAAGTAAAAGCTGACTTGCAGTCTAATTTAATCGAAAATAATGAGTTATTGGCTAAAACTAACGCACTGCTACAAACTGAATTTACACAGGCGCAAGTTGAAAATATGACTGAATATGCTAACCAGCAAGTAAAAAATGAGCAACAAACTGCACTTAAAATAAAAATCGACCTTTTAAATAATAATCTTAAGTCAGATATAGCAAAGTTAAAGGAATTGACGCAAAATGTACAAGCTTTTACGGACCAACTAACGACTTTATCGCAAAAAATAGCTAAAGAGCAAAATAAAATTAGTGCTAGCCAAAATAAGATTGCTGAAATTAAAGTAAAAATGGCTACTTTGGCTAGCTCAACAGCAGTTTTTTCGGCGCAACAAGAACTAGCCAACACACAAGCACAGTTTAAAAATTTATCAGCAGAATACTTATCAAATTTAAGTGCTGCTAAGTGGATTAGTCAGGCACTTAACCTTGCCTCTAATGAACGTTTTCCTAAAATGCTGATTACGGCTAAAGAATATTTGCAGCTATTAACTAATAATCGGTATAATGATATTCAAATTGAAAAAAAATTAGCAGTCAATCGCTATGATGGCAAAAAAATCAAAGTGCAGTATTTGTCACGCGGAACTTCAGAACAGCTTTATTTTGCTCTTAAGTTAGCATTTATTGAGCAAATCAAGGACCAAATTAATATGCCAATTTTAATTGATGATTCATTTGTAAATTTTGATGAGCAACGAACTGAGCAAATTACGCAGTTATTAAATAAAGTTGCACAAAGTAATCAAGTTTTGATTTTTACGGCGCAAGCTAATTTGGCTACTAAATTGCAACATCAACCATTAACTTTTACGAGAGGAAACTAAAATGTACAAGCGCTTGCTGGATTATAATGATGGCGAAGAATTAGAATTAGTTTTATTGATAAAAAGTTCACAGTTACTACATACTAAAAAAGGCAAATTGTATTTGGCCTTAACTTTTTGTGATGCTTCGGGTGAGATTCGTGGCAACTACTGGGACGCTGGTAGTCAGGATGCAGCTAGTTATAGTGAAGGAACTATTGTTGAAGTAGATGGTAAACGGGAAGAGTACCAAAATCAGCCGCAACTAAAAATATATAGTTTGCGAGTAGTTGGTCCTGAAGAGGGTTATGATTTAGATCAGTTTATTAAGGCTGCGCCTGAAACAATTTCTGTAATGAAGGCAGAAATTTATAATTATGCTTCGGAGATTATAAATTCAACATGGAGTAAAATTGTTCAATATCTATTAAAAAAATGGAATCAGCCGTTCTTTGATTATCCAGCTGGAAAAAGTAACCATCATGCTGTACGTAGTGGATTAGCATATCATACAGTCTCGATGCTGCGTGATGCTAAAGCGCTTACTGCTAATTATCCCCAAGTTAATCGTTCACTTCTTTATGCGGGGTGTATTTTGCATGACATGGGTAAAGTTTTAGAATTAACAGGTCCCGCTGCAACGCAATATACTACAGAGGGTAATCTTATTGGGCATCTCGTTTTAATTGATGAGCAGATAATGTTAGCCGCGCGTGAGCTTAAAATTAGTCCGGAATCGGAAGACTTGTTATTATTGCGCCACATGGTATTATCTCATCATGGGAAATATGAATATGGCTCACCTAAATTACCAGCATTATTGGAAGCAGAGTTGCTCCATCGAATTGACGATTTAGATGCATCGATATATGCAATAACTAATGCCTTACAGCAAACTAAGCCAGGGAATTTTACTGCAAATATTATGAGTCAAGGAGGGAGAAAATTTTATCGCCCTAAGGAAGATCAGGCGTTGGCAGAATCCCAGAAGCTGGAATAACTATAATTGATAAAATAAAAATACTGCTAGTGGTTGAATTTATGTTAAACCATTAACAGTATTTTTTATTTGGTTACGGATAAATTATCCGTTTATTGTTAGCTAACAATAAAGGCTTATTGCAATTAATATTGCAATAAGCCTCAATTAAGTAGTTTATCTAACTACTTTTTATTGATGTCACCGGCACTTACGTATGAAGATAAAACATTCTTCAAATCGTTATCTTTAATTTGAATATCAGCTTTCTTCAAAACTGTCGCAATTACACTACGCATTGTTTCTTGATCTTGTGACATTGAATGATAAATCTCTTCATCAATAGCTTTTTTATGAGAAGCAAATGTCCCTTTAGCCGGATGGTTAATCATTTTAATTACGTGATAACCTGATTGTGATTTTACTGGTTCTTTAGTTGTCTGACCGGTTTTTAATTTAAATGCTGCATTTTTAAAAGCAGGATCTAAACTTGAATCGGTTGAGTCAAAGGCAGGTAATTTTCCTGCTTTTGACTTAGTGCCAGTATCAAGTGAATATTTTTTAACGAGGCTACTAAAACTTTTACCATCATTTAATTCACTAATAATATTTTCCGCTTGTGATTTTTTAGCCACCAAAATATGTTGTACAGTTACTTTAGGCTGGTATGATTTCCAAGCCTTATCTTCTTGACTCTTAGAAATTTTCTTAATATCTTTTAAAGCTTCCTCGGTAAGTAGGTTAGTTTTTAAATTTTGCTTAAAACTTGAAACAGTCATCCCATTTTGCTGCAAGACAGCACTAAACTGCGCACCATATTGTTTTTTGTAATTATCAAATTGCTTATCAACTTGTTTCTTTGAAACTTTACTGCCATATTGTTCATCCAAAACATGATTGATAATCATATTTGCTAAAGCGGTTTGACCAGCTTGTGACTTCTTCATTTCATCGTAATACTCTTGTTGAGTAATTTTCCCGCCTTTATATGAAGCAACAGCCTTTCCACCATTAGAACAAGCAGTAGTTGACAATGCAATTCCGGCTACAGCAGCAACTGTAGCAAATGTTTTAAAATATTTTTTCATAAAATAAACTCTCCACATCCTTAATAAATTAAGTCATCAGCAACTAATATAACATAAACTAGAAATTTACGTTTTTAATTTGCCAATTTTCATCAAAAAATTCAAACTTTCTTTACCATTTATTCTTTATTATTACTAAAATTTCTACTTAACTTCTGCTGGCTTGTAGCTAGATTTTTAAGGATACGATCAACTTTCATCTGGTAGTATTTAAAATCATTTTCTAATTCAACGCTAGTTTTTTTACCAGCTGGTAAAGCATCATTTAACTTTTGCTTAGCTTCTTGGAAGTTGTTAAGGGCTTCTTTGAGATTATTAATATCATTTTGAGTAGCTTGAGATTGATCTTGTAATGGTTGACCTAGGCGTTGACCATTTTTAAAACGGATTAATGACAAAATTGTCCCCGTTGCGGCACCGATTACTAGTCCTACACTAAAATTAAAGTGTTTCATAATTTCTCCTTAAAAGTTGCTTTTAATTTGAGTGGCAATCTTTTGATAGTCAGCTTTAGTATACTTTTTTTCGTTATTTCGTGTAGCTGTAGTCAAGCCATCACCTTCAAAACGAGGAATAAAATGAATGTGTGAGTGCATAATCACTTGTCCAGCACTAGTTCCATTATTAGTAGTAATATTCATTCCAGTTATCTTTGAATCAAATTGCTTAATCGCATTAGCAATAGTAGGAATGTATTGTAAATATTTTTGGGCCTCATTAGGAGTATAGTCAAATAGGTTAACCATATGTTTTTTAGGTATCATTAGGCTATGCCCTGGATTTACTTGTGATAAATCTAAAAAAGCATAAACATCTTCATTTTCAAATATAGTGTAGCTTGGTACTTCACCACGAATGATTTTACAAAATAGGCAGTCTTGTTCTAATTCGTCCATCTTTCAACCTCTTAATTTCAAAATTTAGTTTCTTTTAATATCATGCTATCATATATATTGAGTAAATTCATTAAAAGAAAGATAGGGATTATGGTTCTAAAAATTGAACATTTAACTGGCGGCTATGCAGGCGTTCCAGTAATTAAAGATATAAATTTGACAATTAAGTCAGGTCAAGCATTAGGTATTATTGGGCTAAATGGTGCAGGAAAATCGACCACAATCAAGCACATTTTAGGGCTTTTGCGACCACAAAAGGGAAAAATCACTTTAAATGAAGTTTCGTTAAATAAACAACCAACTGCTTTTAAAAGACAGGTTGCCTATATTCCAGAAGTGCCTGTTTTATATCCAGAACTAACTTTGAAAGAGCATTTAGCGTTAATTATTCTTAGCTATCAATTAAATGAAGAAAAAGCCTGGGTCAGAGCACAGCAACTGCTACAATTATTTAGGCTCGAAGATAAATTGGATTGGTTACCAGTTCACTTTTCAAAAGGAATGAAGCAGAAGGTCATGATTGTAGCAGCTTTTTTGGCTGATACCGATCTTTTAGTGATTGATGAACCCTTTACAGGGCTTGATCCGTTAGCCGTAACTAATTTGATTGATCTAATTAAAGAGGCGATTGCAACTGGAAAAATGGTGTTAATGTCTACCCATATTTTGGCTGATGCGGAACAGGTAATTTCTAATTATGCAGTTTTAAATAATGGTGAGATTGAAGTAATTGGTAGTATATCAGATATTCGGCTACATTATGGTTTAACCGCGACAGATTCATTTGATAAGATATATCAAATTCTTAATCAGGAGCAACAGCATGCAAGATTTAGCTAAAAATAGATTGCAGAAAAATTTACAGCAATCTCTTAAATATTTGATCCTGGTTTTTAACGATTTTTTTATTTTAGCCATAATTTTTTTGCTTGGCGCATTAATGTTTTGGTATGCTCAAAGTATGAAAAAAATGCCACCGAATTTGTATTTTTATAAACCCTTAGTTGGCCTTATCTTAAGTATGCCCTTACTTATAGGCAAATTAGTAACCTTGCTTCAAGCTGCAGATATCCAATTTCTATTACCTCAGGATAAAAATATGCGCGCATATTTAAAAATGATGCGCAGTTATAGTTTATTGGTTCCTCTAATATGTTTAGTATTAATTGCTGGAATCTTATTTCCATTTGCCTTAATTAAAGCCAAAATTTCCATATTATCATATTGCTTAGCAGTTTTAGCGGTTTTCCTTGCCAAAATTGCCCAACTAAAAGTAATGGAATATAATTTGTTTTATAATAAAAAAATATCCCTTTTTTTGGTAAATACGTTATTTTTTATTACTTTTGCAGTATTGATGATGTGGCCGAAGACGATGTTTCTCGTAGTTATTCTATTAGCGATAATTATTAGTGGAGCAACTTTTAAACCACAAAATGCTGCCTTGTTTGATTGGCAATATGCAGTAGAGCTAGAGCAAAGACGTAAAAATCAAGTATATGGCGTATTTAGCATGTTTACGGATGTTAAAGAGCGAAAAGTAAAAATTAGACGACGTAAATACTTAGACTTTTTACTTCCTAACTCACTCAGAAACGAAAATCCTAATAAATTTCTTTATCGGCGGGCTTTACTACGCAACCCAGAAAATTTGAATTTATTAGTTAGAATGACTGCTTTTGCTGGCTTAATTTCTTTGCTTGTTCAAAATTGGCTATGGGCCTTGACCTTATGCTCATTAGTAGTTTTTTTAACGGTTTATCAATTATTGCCAATGGCAAACGAATTTGATAATAATATTATGTATCAGGTATATCCGATTGAGCACATTAAAAGAGGACAGGATCTTTTAAAAGTCTTGTCCTTAGCTTTATTTATGCAGTGGGTGATAATTAGCATTTTTTGGTTACTTATTCTACCAGTTAATTTGCAATTATTTGAAGCAAGTAGCTTTTTACTATTATTTAGCTGGCTAATTGCTCATTGGTATTTACCGTGGAAAGTTAAGCAAAGGAAGATATAATCAATGAGGTTACGTAACAAGCCGTGGGCCGTTAGTTTAGTTAATCAACATCCAGAGAGTGTTTTAGATCGACCGGATCCACAAAATACAATAAATTGGGCTGATCGTTTTGCTAACGATACTAAACCACTTGAAATTGAAATTGGTTCAGGGAAGGGGCAGTTTATTACGACCTTGGCTGAGCAACACCCTGAAAAAAATTTTGTGGCAGTTGAGTTACAAATTTCAGCGGCGGGAATGATTTTACGTTCGAAGCTAGCAAAAAATTTAAATAATTTGCAAATTTTATGTGCTGATGCAGCTAATATCGATTGTTATTTTGCACCTGACAGCGCTGATGTATTATATTTGAATTTTAGTGATCCTTGGCCAAAAAGTCGCCATGAAAAGCGGCGTCTGACTTATAAATCATTTTTACAGAAATATCAAAAAATAATTACACCGCATGGTCACCTTGAATTTAAAACGGATAATGCTGGATTATTTGCGTATTCTGTACAAAGTATGAATAATTATGGTATGAACTTTGATTTTGTTTCAGTTGATTTGCATAATGAGGTTCACGAAATTATTGCAAACAATATTGAAACTGAATATGAACATAAATTTGCGGCCAAGGGTAATCCAATTTATGCTCTGCACGCTAATTTTGGGGTAAAATAATTAAGTACTTTATGAAGACGTGAGGTTTTAAAGATGGAACAAATTAAAGCATTTGACAAAGATAAATTAACTGAAATAACAAAAAGTGGACGAGTAATTCTGGAATTTTCTGCCGATTGGTGTCCTGATTGCCGTTTTTTGGATCAATTTTTACCAGCAATTGAAAAAGATTTTGCTGATAGCAAATTTTATCAGATTGA
Organism: Lactobacillus sp. ESL0230; assembly: GCF_003692805.1. Lineage (NCBI taxonomy): Bacteria > Bacillati > Bacillota > Bacilli > Lactobacillales > Lactobacillaceae > Lactobacillus > Lactobacillus sp. ESL0230. The sequence continues at coordinate 849,591 of NZ_REHI01000006.1, read as the reverse complement.
CCGCGATGGAGCTGTCGACCTGGCTAAAGAAATGGATATTATGGGAATTCCATCTTTTGTTGTCTACCAAGATGGTCAAGAAATTGGTAGACTAGTTAATAAGGATCGTAAAACCAAAGAAGAAGTTGAAAATTTTTTGCGGTCATTGGACTAATGAAAGAGGATTTTGCTAAATGATTACTAGTATTAATAAGCGTAGTTATCCCAAGACTTTAATTGTGATTTTGGGTCAAGACCATGGTAAGAGTGAATATAACGAAAAGAACGATGTTACCCAGATTATTGATGAACAAGGCAATGTGATTGGTTATAACTTTTTTAATGTTGATCAATTAATTGATTATAATAGTTTATCTGATGGACAAGTTAAGCTTTCTGAAACTGATTTGGTGGCTTTAAATCAAAAATTAGCAGAAGTTGGTTTTACTGATCAGCTTACCTATGGTAAACCGACTTTAGTCTATGGCTATGTGAAGACATGTGAAAAGCATCCCGATTCTGATCATTTACATGTTACAACTGTTGATGTAGGCGATAATGAAGAATATCAAATTGTTTGTGGAGCTCCTAATATTGCTCAAGGACAAGAGGTTGTGGTAGCTCTTCCTGGTACCTTAATGCCTAATGGGCAACAAATTTGGCCTGGGGCATTGCGGCATGTTGATTCATATGGAATGATATGCTCAGCACGCGAGCTAGGACTTGCTCATGCTCCCCAAAAACGAGGAATACTAGTTGTACCCGATGATTTTCCAGTAGGTGCAGCATTTGATCCTGCTGAATGTGATGAATTATTAGCAAGCGGAAAGATTGGTTTGTAATTAGCAAATAGTATAAAAATAAGTCTAAAAGTTAGTTAACTTTTGAGGCTTTTTTAATGCTGAAATATTAGTCTGTGCTGCTTTTTTGATAAAAATAATGGTAGAATGATAACCAGTGTTAAATGAAATTTTGGAGCTTAAAATATGTTAGATAAGAATAAACAAATTTGGTTTATTGGAATTAAAGGTACAGGAATGGCTTCGTTGGCTTTATTGCTTAATGATTTAGGCTATAACGTTGCGGGAAGTGATATCGAAAAATACACTTTTACGCAAACTCCTTTAGCAGAAGCTGGTATCAAAGTCACTAAATTTGCGGCCAATAATATTAAAGATACCGGTCAAGTAATCGTTAAAGGAAATGCTTTTAAAGACGACAATATTGAAGTAAGTACTTGTCAAGAGAAAAATCTATCTTGGCAAAGTTATCCTGATACAGTTGAAGAAATCATTAAATTACATACCAGTATTGGCGTCTCTGGTACTCACGGTAAAACATCGACTACTGGCTTGCTGGCTCAAGTTTTAAAAACGGCAGCGCCTACCTCTTATTTGATTGGTGACGGTGAAGGGAAAGGCGTTAAAGACTCACGCTTTTTTGCTTATGAGGCTGATGAATATCGCCGGCATTTTTTGGCTTATCATCCTGATTATCAAATAATGACCAATATTGATTTTGATCATCCTGATTATTTTAAAGATCAAGCGGATTATACTGCTGCCTTTCAAACAGCAGCTGATCAAACGCAAAAGGGGTTATTTGTTTGGGGAGCAGATGAGCGTTTACAAAAATTACATACTAATGCCCATAAATATACATACGGTTTTAATAGAAATGATGATTTTCAAGCAGTAGATATTAGGCGGTCTACTGCTGGGTCCAGTTTTAGTGTTATGCACCATGGAGAAAAAATTGGTCAATTTTCTATTCATTTGTATGGTGATCATAACATTCTAAATGCAACAGCAGTAATTGCTGTTGCATTTACAGAGAATATTCCATTAGCAGCGATTCAAAAAGGTTTATTAACATATAAGGGAGCAAAACGGCGTTTTTCTGAAAAAGATTTAGGTGGATTTAGTATAATTGATGACTATGCCCACCATCCAACGGAAATGCGGGCAACCATTCAAGCTACTCGGCAAAAGTTTCCTGATAAGAATTTAGTTGTTGTTTTTCAACCGCATACCTTCACAAGAACAAAAAAATACGCTAATGAATTTATTGATATTTTGTGTGGCGTTGATAAAGCATATATAACGCCAATTTATGCTTCAGCTAGAGAAAGTGGTGGAGCAATTTCCAGTGAGGACTTGGTGGCAAAGATTCCTAATGCTGAAGTGATTGATTTTGATAACATTGCTGATTTAACCAAAATTAAGGATTGTGTAATTGTCTTTATGGGAGCTGGCGATATTCAAAAGTATGAAGCTGCTTTTGAAAAATTGCTCTAACTTAGAAGTGTTTGATTAATTATAGTAAAGATTGATAAATTAGTTTAATTAAATGAGCAAGTAATTATATTATTTGCTTTTTTATTTTGAAGTTTTAGATTTTCAAATTGACTGCCTATTATTTTGGTTTGGTCATTTTTTTCTTGGAAAGGATTGCATTCTGCAAGAAGTAAAAAAAACTGTTAGAATAAAAGAAACTATAGCTTTACTTGTGAGGAGATTCAATGGCTAATCAAAAATTACTTTTAATTGATGGTAATTCGATTGCATTTCGGGCGTTTTATGCCCTGTACCGTCAACTTGAAAATTTTAAAAACGCAGATGGTTTACATACTAATGCCATTTATACTTTTAAAAATATGCTCGATGTTTTACTTAGTGATGTTCAGCCTGACCATATTTTGGTTGCGTTTGATGCTGGTAAAACCACTTTTAGAACTGCCATGTATAGTGATTATAAAGGTGGCAGGCAAAAAACCCCGCCTGAACTGTCTGAGCAATTACCATATATTCATGAACTATTACATGATTTGGGGATTGCTACGTATGAATTAACTGATTATGAAGCAGATGATATAATTGGTACTTTTTCAAAAATTGGTGAAAAAAACAATTTTGAAGTAACCATAGTAACTGGGGATAAGGATTTAACACAATTAGCATCAGATAAAGTAACAGTAATGGTGACTAAATCAGGTGTACTGAACCTGGAAGCATATACGCCAGAACATATGAAAGAGGTTAATGGAGTAACACCTACTGAGTTTATTGATATGAAAGCTCTAATGGGAGATAATTCAGATAATTATCCTGGTGTGACTAAGGTTGGACCTAAGACTGCTGCACAGCTTATTCAAGAATATGGTTCAATTGAAAGCTTATATGAACATGTTGATGAATTAAAAAAGTCAAAATTAAAAGAAAATTTAATAAAGGATAAGGATAAGGCCTTTTTGGCTAAGAAGCTTGCTACAATCAATTGCAGTACACCGGTGACGATTGGTCTTGCTGATTTGAAAAAGAGAAGTGCTGATTATGATGCATTACGTCATTTTTATGAAAAAATGAATTTTCGTAAATTTCTAAATGATTTAGAACCGTCGCCTAAATTATTGGAGCCAAATGACAGTGCTTATCAAGCATCTAATGTTGAATTTACTGAATTAACCGATAAAAACCTCGCCTTAAAGGTCAAGGAAGCTGAGACGATTAGCTTTTATTTAGGAATGCTGGGGGCAAATTATCATTCAGCTACTTTTGTTGGTTTTGCTTTTGCGATTGATAAGCAAGTTTATCTTAGTCGCGATGTAAATCTTTTAAAGAATAACGAACTAAAAAGTATCCTAGAGAATGAAAAAATCAAAAAAAATGTTTTTGATTTAAAAAGAACAATGGTTGGTTTAAGACGTTTAGGTATTCAAGTTCAAGGAATCGAATACGATATGCTCTTAGCTTCATATCTGATTAATAATGAAAATAATTCTGATGATATGGCGGAAATTTGCAACATGTATGGTGATAATTCAGTAAAACATGATCATGAGGTATACGGTAAGGGTAAAAGTCAACAAATACCTGCTGATGATCAGTTGCTGTATAATCATCTTGCTACCAAAGTTGAAGCTATTGCTAGCTTAAAAGAATCGCTCTTGAGTAAACTTAAAGACCATGAACAAGATGACTTATATGCAAGTATTGAACTGCCTGTAGCTCGAGTATTAGCAATTATGGAGATTAACGGGATTAAAGTTCAAGCCCATACTTTAACTGATTTGCAGCAAGAGTTTGCCGTTGAACTCAAAAATTTAGAAAGAAAAATATATGAAGAGGCCGGCGAAGAGTTTAATATTAATTCACCGAAGCAATTAGGTCATATTTTATTTGAAAAGTTGGGGTTGCCTGCTATTAAAAAAACAAAAACCGGTTATTCAACTTCAGTTGATGTTTTAACACAATTGCAAGATCAAAGTCCCATTATTGCTGATATTTTAACTTATCGGCAAACTGCCAAAATTCAGTCAACCTATGTTAATGGGTTACTTGATGTAATTAAGCAAGATGGACGAGTTCATACTCGCTATCTACAGACTTTAACAGCAACTGGGCGTTTATCCTCTGTTGATCCGAATTTACAAAATATTCCTACTCGGACACAGGAAGGTAAGCAGATTAGAAAAGCCTTTGTACCAAGTGATCCAGCTGGTTACATTTTTTCTTGCGATTATTCTCAAATAGAATTACGGATTTTAGCTCAAGTTTCTGGTGATGAGCAAATGCAAGAAGCTTTTAGAACTGGCTATGATATTCATGCGCATACTGCTATGAAAATTTTCAAATTGAAATCTCCAGCAGAAGTAACCCCATTAATGAGGCGCAGAGCCAAAGCAGTTAATTTTGGTATTGTTTATGGCATTTCAGATTATGGGCTATCCAAAAATTTGAATATCAGTCGTAAGCAAGCTCAAGAATTTATCGATAATTACTTTGAACAATACTCCCAAATTAAAGAATACATGGATAAAGCGGTTCAAATAGCTCGTGAAAAGGGTTATGCTGAAACTATTATGCATCGCCGGCGTTATTTACCAGATATTCACGCTAAAAACTTTAATATTCGATCATTTGCTGAACGTACTGCAATTAATTCGCCAATTCAAGGATCTGCAGCAGATATTATTAAAATTGCGATGATTAATATGCAACGCAAGTTAGATGAACTTCATTTAAAAACAAAAATGGTTGTTCAAGTTCATGATGAATTGATTTTTGATGTTCCTAAAGATGAGTTAGCAACTATCAAAGAGATTGTTCCTGCAGTGATGCAATCAGCAGTACATTTAGATATTCCATTGGTTGCTGATTCAGGCTATGGTCATGATTGGTTTGATGCAAAGTAAGGAGATAGATCAATGCCAGAAATGCCAGAAGTAGAAACAGTTCGCCGAACTCTTCTTCCTTTGGTTAAAGGAAAAACGATTCAAGCAGTTACGGTGTGGTATCCTAAAATTATTGCTAGTGATTCTGAGCAATTTATTCAGCAATTAGTAGGTAAGAAAATCGAAACGATAGATCGTTATGCAAAATATTTACTAATTCGTTTAAGTGGTCAATTAACTATTGTTTCTCATTTGCGGATGGAAGGTAAATATCGTTTAGTAGAGGCTAATATACCTAAAGATAAGCACGATCATGTTCAAATAGCTTTTACAGACAAAACAGCATTACGTTATAATGATGTCCGTAAATTTGGACGCATGCAATTGGTTAAGACTGGTACAGAAAAGGAAGTAACCGGTATTAGTAAATTGGGCTGCGAACCTAATTCATCTGAATTCACTACACAGTACTTGATAAATGCACTTAGTCGCAAAAAAAAGAATATAAAAAATGTACTGCTTGACCAAACAATTGTTGCTGGACTTGGTAATATTTACGTTGATGAGGTATTGTGGCAGACAAAAATTCACCCACTAAGTTTAGCCAATCAAATTCCGCAGTTTCAAGGACATCAATTGCACGACAATATTAATGAACTAATTGACTTGGCCATAAAAAAGCACGGCACAACCATACATACTTATCTTGATGCAAACGGTGATACGGGCGATTTTCAAAAATTACTGAAGGTATATGGACATAAAGGTGAGCCTTGCCCACGCTGTGGGGTTTTATTAGAAAAAATCAAGGTATCAGGACGTGGTACTACATTTTGTCCCGATTGTCAGGTGATTTATAAGTGACTATCGTGATAGGCTTAACTGGTGGAATTGCTAGCGGGAAGAGTACGGCAGATGCATTCTTTCATAAAAAGAAGATACCAGTTATTGATAGTGACAGAATCGCTCATGAGCTTTTAAATATAGATCATGCAGGCTATAAAGTTGTAGTGACAGAATTTGGATGTAATATTTTAAATTCAGATAAATCAATTAATCGTGCAAAACTTGGGCAAATAGTTTTTAGTGATAAGCAGCAATTGGAAAAGCTGAATGCTATTACACATCCATTGATTTTAAAAGAAATTCAGGCTAAAATTACTCGATATAAAAAGCTAGGTGAGCTGATTGTTGTTCTTGATGCACCACTACTTTTTGAATCTAAAGCTCGAAATTTATGTGATTGCAGTATTTTAATTGCTTTACCAGAGGGTGAGCAAATCAAGCGTTTAATGGTACGAGACAATTTAACTGAAAAAGATGCGATAGCTCGAATTAATAGCCAGATGTCGTTAGCCCAAAAAGCAAAGTTGGCTGATTATGTAATTTTAAATACCAGTACAATAAAAGTTTTAGAAACTAAATTAGATAAATTGATTAGTAAAATAATTAAGGAGTCAGAGTATGGAATGTCCTAATTGTCGACAAAATGCATCTCGTGTCATTGATTCACGACCTAGTGATGAAAATAGATCAATAAGACGGCGAAGAGAATGTGAAAATTGTGGTTTTCGGTTTACTACTTTTGAACGAATTGAGACAACACCTTTATTAGTAATTAAAAATGATGGTACACGGGAACCATTTAACCGCAAAAAAATACTTCATGGTGTAATGGCTGCTGGACAAAAACGGCCCATTACTAGTTCTCAATTTGAACAATTAGTTGATCATGTAGAAAATAAAATTAGACAACAAGGAATTAGTGAGATTTCATCTAAAAAAATTGGAAAATTGGTTATGGATGAATTAGCTGAATTAGATGATGTTGCCTATATTCGGTTTGCATCAATTTATCGTGAATTTAAGGATATGTCTAGTTTTATGAAGACAATGGAAGATATGATGGCCAAAAGAGAGAAGGGTAATTAGTCATGTTTATGACGCCCAATCCTAAACAGCCTTTTTTAATTATTAATCGGGTAGAAATTTCTATAACTGCACTGCGTATTCTAGTTAAGTTATATCAACCATTAATTGGCTCGTTAGCGCTAGCTTTATATTTAAGCTTAAATGAGGATTACCGTCCACAAATGATTCTGTCAGATGCACATGGACTGTATAGTTTACAAGAACAACTAGACTGCGACCTCAAAAGCTTGTTTATCGCATTACATAAGTTGGAAGCTGTCGGATTAGTTCAAACAAAATTAATCGATAATAAAATTATGGGTCAAGTTTTAACTTTTCGTTTGGCAGAAGTACCCAGTAGTAGTGAATTTTTTGCCACAACACTATTAGCTAGTTTATTAAAAGAAAAAGTTGGTGTTACAGTTTTTCAAAAGCTAAGTAGTGATTTTGCACATGAGAATAAGCAAAATAAAAATACTGTGACCGGATTGGCTAATGCGCAAGATATATCCGCTTCATTTATGGATGTTTTTAGTTTGCCAAAAGCAGAGGCAATCGATCCTTCACCAGAAGTCAAACAAGCAGTGCGTGAAAACCAGGTTGGTCAAAATCAACAAGCAAGTATCAATCAACAAGACAGTATTGATTGGGATTTTATGAAACAGCAATTTGAAATATATCAAATCCCAAATAGTGAAATTGATAAAAATCGTGAAGCAATTCGCGGTCTAATGCGGACATATGGTCTAGCCGAACAAGAATTTGTTGATGAAACTTTATCTTGTTTGCACGGTGAATATCAATTGAACATGCCATTAATTAAGCGAACGATTGCAAACACCATTCATGGTACAGATACGCAGCAACAGAATCAAAAACGGACGCTGCAAGCAAATTCAACTTTTAATGATAAGCAATTTAGTAAAAAAGAACAGGAAATTTTGCAATTAGCACATGAAAAAACTCCGGCGCAATTTATCTATTACTTAAAAAATGAGAGTCATGATTTTGTTGATGCAAGTGAATATCAATTACTTGATAATTTATATAACCAGAAAGGCATTTCAGCAGACTTGCTTAATATATTAACGTATGTTTGTCTGCAAAGTAGCCCTAAACTTTCTTATAATTTAACTAATACGATTTTACATGATTGGCTGCAACATGGGGTACATTCAGGAGAACAAGCCTTAGAATATATTGCTAAAAGAAAACAGACTAAGCAAAAGAATAAAGTTAATCATTATCGTAACTATAGTAAAAAATCAATAGAAAAAGGTACCGATTGGAGTAAACGTCAGGCAAAGAATGAAACTGATGTTTCAGCAGATGATTTAAAGAACTTCTTTAAGAATTTTGAAAGTGAAAATGGTATGAAGTAGGTAAAAAATGCGTACAATAAATCAGCTAATAATTAAAAACAATTCAAAACTAACTAAGAAAAATAATTTTGACGAGATTCGCAAGCAAATTTTAGCTGATCCTAAAATTCAAAAATTTATTAATGTTTACCGAGATAAAATAACGGATGAAATGATTAATGCGAGCCTCTCTAGTTTATACGAATTTTATATCTCGCAGCATCATAAAGATCCAGTAATTGTTGGCTATCGTCCAGAATTGATGTTAAGTAGCAATGCCATCACACTTAAATATGTTCCTGAAGAAAGCAAATTAGCTCAAGATAGAGATCATAGTATCAAAAAGCATGTTCGTTTAATTAATTTACCACTAAATTTGCATAACGTACGTTTAAGTCAAGTGGAAGTGACTGCAGGACGCAGAACAGCTATTGCTAAAATTCAAGAATTTTTGAGTCTATATAAAACAAATGTTTATCAAAAGGGTTTGTATTTATCAGGCGATTTTGGCGTAGGCAAGACTTATTTACTAGCTGGTCTTGCTAATTCGATAGCAGCGATGAATAAACAGGTTATTTTTTTGCATTTACCAACTTTTATTGCTAACTTAGCGAGTCATTTTGGCGACAACAGTTTAACAAATGAAGTCCAGCGCATAGCTCACTGTGACTTATTGATTTTAGATGATGTTGGTGCTGAAACATTAAGTCAATGGTCAAGAGATGAAGTTTTGGGCATAATTCTTCAGGCACGAATGGACAATGAACTGCCGACCTTTTTCTCTTCTAATTTTGCAATGGCAGATTTAGAAGAACATTTTAAGGAAACCAAAAATGCAATTGACCCAGTAAAAGCAGCGCGACTGATGGAGCGTGTAAAGACACTCGCAACTGAAATAATTGTATCCGGACCCAATCGGCGTAGTTAATTTAATAAATATTGGTGGATTTTTTTGCTTTTTAAAAAATTATTGCAATTAAATGTTAAATATGTATAATTGTATTAAATGAATGAACATGATGTTGCTCGTATCAGAGAGAAAGACGGTATTCTGGAAGTTTTTTATTAGAGTCGACACCCCACTTATTCATTGTTAAAGAGTAAATAATTGGGTGAATTCCACTATCGATTCAGAAAGAGTGGGCTAGACAGAACTAGCCTAAATTGGGTGGAACCACGCTAAATACGTCCCAGTGCATAATGCACTGGGACTTTTTTTATTATTTGGAGGAAATATGAGCTTTTCAATTATTTTACCAGATGGATCAAAACGAGCTTTTGAACAAACAGTCACTATTAATGAATTAGCACACAGCATTTCAACTTCTCTTGGCAAAGCAGCACTTGCTGGTAGAGTTAACGGACAACTTCATCCAGTAGAATATGAATTAAATCAAGATGCTGAGGTTGCGATTATTACTGATCGGGATGAAGAAGGTTTAAATATTTTAAGAGCTAGTGCAGCTTTTATTTTTGAAGCAGCAGCGAAGAAAGCTTATCCAGAGTTACGCTTAGGTGAACATGGGACTGAGACAGATGGGTTCTTTGTTGATACTGACAAAGAAAACCAAATCAAGATTAGTGAATTACCTGAACTTGAAAAAGCAGTTAAGCATTTAATTAAGGCTGGTGAAAAAATTGAAGCAGTGACAATGTCACGGGCAGAACTTCAAGAAATTTTCAGAGATAATGCTTTTAAACTTGATTTACTGCAAGCTGAAGCAAGCGATGAAATTACAGCATATAGGTTAGGTGACTTTATTGATTTTGGCTTTGATATTTTGGTATCAAATACTGGTAAAATTAAGCAATTTAAATTATTGTCAGTTGCGGGTGCTTATTGGCAGGGGCAGTCATCTAATCCAATGCTACAAAGAATTTCTGGAACGGCTTTCTTCAAAAAGGCTGATCTTGAGGCTGATTTAAAGCGACGTGAAGAAATTAAAGAACGTGATCACCGTACAATTGGGCGTGATCTTGATTTATTCTTTGTTGATCCTAAAGTTGGTGCAGGATTACCATACTGGATGCCAAAAGGAGCAACTATTAGGCGCGTAGTTGAGCGTTATATTATTGATCGTGAAGTTGCTGATGGTTATCAACATGTATATACCCCCGTTCTTTTAAATGTAGATGCGTATAAGACCTCAGGTCATTGGGCACATTATCGTGATGATATGTTTCCTCCAATGGACATGGGCGATGGTGAAATGCTTGAAATTCGCCCAATGAATTGTCCGTCACACATTCAAATTTATAAGCATCATATCCGTTCATATCGTGAATTGCCTATTAGAATTGCTGAATTGGGAATGATGCACAGATATGAAAAATCTGGTGCTTTGTCAGGTTTGCAACGAGTACGTGAGATGACTTTAAATGATGGTCATACTTTTGTTACGCTTGACCAAGTACAAGCAGAATTTTCTAAGATTTTGAAATTAATTATGGACGTTTATAAGGACTTTGATATTACTGATTACTATTTCAGACTGTCATATCGTGATCCGAAGAATACAGAAAAGTATTTTGCTAATGATGAAATGTGGGAAAGAAGTCAATCAATGCTTAAAAAAGCGATGGATGACATGGGACTTGACTATGTTGAAGCAGAAGGTGAAGCTGCTTTTTATGGTCCGAAGTTAGACATTCAAACTAAAACAGCTCTGGGTGCTGACGAAACAATGTCAACAATTCAACTCGACTTTATGTTACCAGAAAGATTTAATTTGACTTATATTGGGCAAGATGGGGAAGAGCATCGCCCAGTGATGATGCACCGCGGAATTGTAGGCACAATGGAACGCTTTATTGCTTATTTAATTGAAATTTATAAAGGTGCCTTTCCAACGTGGCTTGCTCCAGTTCAAGTTGAAGTAATTCCTGTTAATCTTGATGCGCATTCTGATTATGCTAAAAAGGTTCGTGATGAATTAAATAAGCGTGGTTTTAGAGCAGAAGCAGATTTACGTAATGAAAAATTAGGTTATAAAATTCGTGAATCGCAGACACAAAAAGTTCCTTATACCTTAGTTTTAGGTGACAATGAAATGAAAGCAAATGGTGTTAATGTTCGGCGCTATGGAACGGAGGAAGAAGTAGCCAAAGGTTTAGACCAATTTATTCAAGAAATTGATCAAGATGTTAAATCTTATTCACGCAAAAAATAAGTAATTAAGAGCTACTTTGAAATTTGTTGAGCAGCCGTTGTTTTATTATTGGGAGAGTCAATATGAAGAAAATTTTTGACCTAGTTCCGGTATTAATCAGTCTATTTTTGTTAGCAGGTTGCAGTCAGCAAGTTTCTGATCAAGATGTTTTAAAGAATGCACAAGCTTCTAAAACAATTACATGGGGAATTGAAAGTGATGTCAGGCTATTCAGTTTAACAGATGTTAGAGATTATCGGGAAAAAGGTTTTGACGTTGATGTGGCTAAAGCTGTAACGAAAGAAATTTTAGGCTCACGTGGTCAAGCTAAATTTGTTTTAGCAACTGCTCAGTCAAGAATTCCACTTCTTAAAAATGGTAATGTGGATGCTGTAATTGCCACAATGACTATTACGCCGCAGCGCAAGAAACTGGTAAACTTTTCACGTCCATATTTTGCTGCGGGGCAGTCTTTGCTAGTTAGAAAAGATTCTAAAATAAAAAATGTTCATGATTTAAAAGGGAAAACCGTTATTGGAATTATTGGTGATAATTCAGTTGAAGTAATTAAAAAAATAGCCCCGCAAGCTAAGGTGGTGCAAATGCAAGACTATGGTCAAGCAGTTGTTGCATTAAAAGCTGGTCAGGGGGATGCCCTTTCCAGTGATAACGGTGTTTTATATGGTCTTGCGGTTGAAAGCCCGACATTAGAGGTGCGCGGAGGGACCTTTACCCATGAACCCTATGGAATTGCCATTAACAAGCATCAAGAAAAATTCGAGCGTGCTATTAATCGGGCAATTGTAAAAATGCAACATGATGGCCAATATAATCGTTTAATTAAAAAATGGTTTGGTCGAGTTCCTGGATTTAATTATAAAACTCTTTATAATTAAATTGATTAGCTACAATTTTGATATTACTTTAATAAATATAATACTTTATTTATTAAAACAATTTGACTAGTTAGTAGAAGACGTGTATAATCATATTAGTTGAGAACAAGAAGAAGCTTCCCGCTTCTCGCCTAAGTTAAGTTGACCTCTGGGCTAATCGATATTTTCTGTTGATTAAGAGCGGGTTACTTATTACCCGCTCTTTTCTTGTCCTCAAGTTAACTATGGAGGTGAAGAATTATACCAAGGAATTTGATATTAAACGACCAAATTCGCTCACGCGAAGTTCGTTTAATTAATGAAGATGGTGAACAAGTTGGTGTTGTAACCAAAGCTGAGGCTTTACGCCAAGCAAGTGTTGCAAATTTAGATTTAGTTCTAATTTCGCCTAATGCCAAACCACCAGTTGCTCGTATAATGGACTACGGTAAATACCGTTTTGAACAACAAAAGAAGGTTAAAGAATCACGCAAAAAGTCAAAGACAGTTAGTGTGAAGGAAATACGCCTAAGTCCAACAATTGAAGGCAATGATTTTAACACTAAATTAAAGCATGCGCAAAAGTTTCTTACTAAAGAAGGAGCTAATGTTCGTGTTTCAATTAGATTCAGGGGTCGAGCTATTACTCATAAAGAATTAGGACGTGATGTGCTAGAAAAAATGGCAGAAGCCACTGCGGACATTGCTACTGTTGTAAGCAAGCCAAAGATGGAAGGTCGTTCAATGTTCTTAATACTTGCTCCCAAGAGTGATAAAAATAAATAGTTAATTTGGAGGAATTAGAAATGCCTAAAATGAAAACCCACCGCGCTTCAGCAAAGCGTTTTAAAAGAACTGCTTCTGGTCAATTAAAGCGTCATCACGCTTTTACTGGTCACCGTTTCCACGGTAAGACTAAGAAACAACGTCGTCATTTGAGAAAGGCTACTTTAGTTTCGCGTAGCGACTTGAAGCGCATCAAGCAGATGCTCTCACAAATGCGTTAATTATTAAAGTAACAGCGATATTTAGGAGGAATTTTAGATGCCAAGAGTTAAGGGTGGAACAGTAACACGTAAACGTCGTAAAAAGATTATGAAGCTCGCTAAGGGTTACCGGGGCGCAAAGCATATGCAATTTAAAGCTGCAAGTACACAATTATTCGTATCTTACAGATATGCATTCCGTGATCGTAGAAGACGTAAGAGTGACTTTAGAAAGTTATGGATTGCGAGAATTAATGCTGCAGCAAGACAAAATGATCTTTCATATTCTAAGTTAATGCACGGCTTGAAAGTTGCGGGTATTGATATCAACCGTAAAATGTTAGCCGATATTGCATATAGTGATTCAAAGACTTTTGCACAATTAGCTGAAACTGCTAAAAATGCTTTAAAATAAGTTAAAGAATGGCGCGGTTGCGCCGTTTTTTTATGTCAAAATTTATCACTTGAAGCTTATTCTCTGATATATTAGACTATGGACATGTTAATGAAGGGAAAGTTAAATGTTATTTAGACCATGTTATACAATTGATACAATTTATCATTTAGATACCAATGTACTTCATCAAATGGGTATTAAAGCGGTATTTTCAGATCTAGATAATACTCTTTTGGCTTGGGATAAGTTTGAAACAGCCAAGGAAATGGACATGTTAAATCAGCGTTTAAAAAATGCTGGGATTAAATTGGTGGTAATTTCAAATAATAATGCCAAACGAATTAGCAAGGTCCTTACCCCCTACCATATTGAATTTATCGCTAAGTCAAGGAAACCCTTACCATTTGCAATTACAAGAAAAAGGGAAAAAATGGGTTTAGCATCTAATCAGGTAATGATGGTTGGCGATCAGTTGATTACTGATATACAGGCAGGAAATTTTGCTGGCGTTAAATCAGTTTTAGTCAAGCCATTGGTTAAGACCGATAAGTGGAATACGCGTATTAATCGTTTTTTAGAAAAATTAATTTTTTTCTTTTTAGCACTTTCCCAGCCGATAACTTTTAAGGAGACATTAAAAAATGGATGACAAAATTATTTGTATCGGTTGTGGCGCTGTGTTGCAATCTGATGAAATTAATGAAGCAGGATACTTGCCAGCTAAGCGATTAAAAGATGCTATTGATACCGAAGATAATGATATCTATTGTCAAAGATGTTTTCGTTTGCGACATTATAATGAAATTATGCCAGTTGCCATTGATAACGATGACTTTTTAGCACTACTTAATTCTTTAGCTGAAAAAAAATCATTAATTGTTAATGTGGTAGATTTGTTTGACTTCACGAATTCATTATTATCTTCTCTAACTCGTTTTATTGGGGATAATGATTTTATTTTAGTTGGTAACAAATTTGATTTATTTCCTAAAAACTCACGTCAAAGTAAAATTAAAGACTGGATGAGACAAGAGGCAAATCGCGTTGGCTTATTCCCTAAAAAAATATTTTTAGTCAGTGCCAAAAAGCAAAAAAATTTAGCTAATTTAATTTCATATCTAGACAAGCGTTCTCAAGAGCAAGACGTATATTTTGTGGGTATGACTAATGTCGGCAAGTCAACTTTAATTAATGCAATCATTAATCAAATGGGCGATATTAAGGATCTAATTACAACTTCACGCTTTCCTGGTACAACACTTGACAAAATTGAAATTCCTTTGGAAAATGGTCATTTCTTAGTTGATACTCCTGGAATAATGTCTGAAAATCAACTGGCTACGCGTTTGAATGCAAGAGATTTAGCGGTAATTTCGCCGCAAAAGCCAATGAAGCCAGCAACATATCAATTACGGCCCGGCAATACATTATTTTTAGCTGGTTTAGGTAGAATCGACTACTTAAAAGGTGAACCTACAAGTTTTACTGTGTATGTTGCACGTGATTTATATGTTCATCGTACTAAGACGGAAAATGCTGATGAATTTTATCTAAAGCATTTAGGTGAATTGCTTGTCCCGCCAGCAGACACTACTGATTTACCTGCACTTAAGGGGCAAGAGTTTCATACTAGTGTCAAAAGTGACTTATTATTTGGTGGTATTGGTTTTATTACGGTACCGGCAAATTGCTTAGTTAAAATATACACACCTAACCGCATTGGATTAGGAATTAGACGTGCTTTAATATAGAGGAAAAAATGGTTGCGATTGCAAAAGATTTAAAAAATAACTCTGTAGTAGAGGTTAAAGCAGAAAAATTAAAGGCACATGATGGTAAGCAAATTGGTATTTTTGGTGGCACATTTAATCCAGTTCACATTGGACACTTGCTTGTAGCAGAACAAGTATTAAGTAAGCTGCATTTAGATGAAATTTGGTTTATTCCGACCAATATACCTCCGTTAAAAAATACGCCAATTGTTTCCGCTCAAGATCGAGCAAATATGCTAGAATTGGCTACGCAAAATAATGCGCGGTTTCAGGTTAAGTTGTTTGAATTATTTCGTGGTGGCGTCTCATACACTGTAGATACCTTACGTTATTTACATGAAATCTACCCCGAGAATCGTTATTATTTAATTATGGGTAGTGATCAAGTTAATCAATTATTTGAATGGAAAGAGCCAACTAAATTAGCCCAATTGGCCACTTTAGTTGGGATACAGCGTGCCGGCTATCCCCAAAAGGCAAGGTTACCAATGATTTGGGTAGATGTACCAGGCATTGATGTAAGCTCAACCTTAGTTCGGCAAACTATTGCAGTGGGTGGTTCAATTAGATACTTAGTACCAGAAACAGTTTTAAATTATATTCAAAAAAAGGGATTATATTATGAGTGATTTGTTTTTTGAAAATACTTATTCACCATTATCTAGCAATGAAATAATAACTAAAGAAAAAAATAATATGGATCAAAGTCGGTTTAATCACTGTGTTAGAGTCAGTGAAACAGCAAGAAAATTAGCCAAATTGAATCACTATGATGAAAATAAAGCAGCTTTAACCGGTTTTGTTCATGATTATGCTAAACAAATTCCAGCTGATGAATTTCGTAAAGTAATTAAGGAACAAAAGATGGACCATGACCTTTTAAATTGGGGTCCAGCTATTTGGCATGGTATGGTAGGAGCATATTTTGTGCAACGCGACTTAAAAATTATAGATTCGGAAATTCTCAATGCTATAAAGCGTCATACAACAGCTGACGTCGAAATGACCCTGTTAGATAAAATTGTTTTTATGGCTGATTATATTGAGCCGGGAAGGACTTTTGCTGGAGTTGAGGAAGCACAAGAGGTTACGTGTAATAACTTAGATTCGGGTGTGGCTTACCAACTAGCACATACTCTTGAATTTTTGATAAAAAAGAGAGATAAAATTTACCCCCGTACTCTAGATGCGTATAATGTGTGGAGTACTAAGGAAAATAATGAGGAGAAAAATTGACTAGTAAAGATATTTTAACATTTACATTAAAGGCAATTAGTGATCGCCATGGTGAAAATACTGTTGCCTATGATATGCAAGGCTATAGTATTCTGGCTGATTACTATGTTGCAACAAGTGCAGGTTCTAATCGTCAACTACATGCAATTGCCAATGCAATTATTGATGCAGCACATCTGGCTAACTTTAACGATTATCGCGTTGAAGGATCTAGCGAGTCAAATTGGTTATTACTTGACTTAGGTGATGTTGTGGTTAATGTATTTACAGAAGAAGCTCGTGATTTTTACAACGTTGAAAAATTATGGACTGATGGTAAAAAAATAGAAATAAAGGAAGACTAGCTGAATATGAGTGTTGTTGGGATCATTGCAGAATATAATCCCTTCCATAGTGGACATGAGTTTTTAATGAATCAAGCACGTTATCTTGCTGGTAGTAGAGATCCAATTGTCGTCATTATGTCGGGTAACTATGTTCAAAGAGGCGAGATGGCGATTATTGATAAATGGGCAAGAGCACAGGCTGCATTAGAAAGTGGTGCTGATTTGGTTTTTGAATTGCCATTTTCTACGTCAGTCCAGCCAGCGGACCTTTTTTCGTTAGGTAGTATTGATCAGTTAGTTAAACTAGGGGTTAGCGACTTAGTTTTTGGGGTTGAAGATGCTAGCCAAAATTTTGCTTATTTGGGTGGTAGAATTGCTGAGATTCCCCAAAGTCATATGGATTTTAATGATTATAGTCAAACATATTCGACGCAGTATAATCAAATGGTTGCCCGTGAAGTTGGCCATGAGGTTAATGAACCAAACGCTATTTTAGCTCTAGCATATGCAGTTGCTAATCACAATCTTGGTGAACCATTAAGTTTGCATCCAATTAGTCGTATTGGTGCAGGGCATGATGATTTATTGCATGACAGTGGAGTAGTCCAAAGTGGCAGTGCTATTAGGAATATTATTTTGCATAATGGAGCAAATATTGACCTTAATCAATGGTTACCTGAAAAAGAAGTTGAAAATTTACAGCAACAAAAAGTGTATCCAAATTGGAATATTTTATTTCCATTTTTAAAGTATCGGCTTGAATCAGCGACATACACAGAATTGCGACAAATTTATCAAATGAGTGAAGGGCTTGAATATAAGATGAAACATGAAATTCATTTAGCTCAAACTTTTACAGAATTTTTACGGCGAATCAAATCTAAAAGGTATACATATTCACGGCTACGACGCTTGAGTTTATATACTTTGCTAAATGTTACACAAGATGATATAATTGCCAGTTTTAATAATGAGGCGATTCTGCTACTTGGTTATAGTAAGATAGGTCAAAAATATTTGAAACAGATTAGAAAAGAAACATCGGCTAATATTGTATCTAAGGTCGACCAAAAAAATACTAAGACTGGTTCGTTGCATTTGCAAAAGCGAGTTGATCGGCTATTCGAGCAGGTTATGCAGACTGATCAAAACTTTGGGCGTCGTCCTTTGGAGGTATAAAATGTTATCACTTAGTTTTTCACAAATAGTAAAGAGTTCAGCTCCTTTGACCCATATTGAATGTGCTGTAAATGTAAGACCAGAATTTTTACAGCGTAGTCAAAAGTTACTTTATAAAGTTGAAAATGTTCAGTTTGTTGGTGATGTGTTTTATAGCGAGCCCTATGTAACAGGCAATTTTCAAGTTACAGCTAATTTAGTTGTTCCTTCCAGTCGGAGTTTAGAACCAGTAGAATATTATGAAAATTTCAGGTATAGTGAAAGTTATACTACTACTGATATACCTAAAGAAGAGCTCGATGAAAGTGATATACCAATTGTCAAAATCGAAGATGACAATATAGATTTACAAACTGCGATTGAAGACAATATTTTACTGCATATACCCGTCACTATTTTGACACCTGAGGAAGAAAAAGATAATATTTATCCTCAAGGTAATGGTTGGACTGTCATTTCAGAAGCAGAATTTAATAAGGGTAAATCAAACCAGATAAATCCGGCTTTTGCCAAACTAAAAAATTTATTTAATCAGAAAAATGATAATCAGGATGCAGAGTAATTAAAAATAAAAATCAAAATCAAATCAGAGTTAGTCTTAACCTGATTTTTTTATCTTGTTTTAAAAGCATTTTTAAAGTATGCTTAACTTATAATTAGGTTATAATGCTGGTTTGTATTTAATAATTATGAAAAGGAAGAAAAAATGGCAAGAATTTTAATTGTTGAAGATGAAAAGAACTTAGCACGCTTTGTTGAGTTAGAACTTAAACATGAAAATTACGATACAGTAGTTGAAAGTAATGGTCGTAAAAGCTTAGAGCTTGCATTAAAAGAAGATTTTGATGCAATTTTGTTAGATTTAATGTTGCCTGATTTAAATGGCTTGGAAATTGCGCGTCGCGTTCGTCAAGCTAAGAGTACACCTATTATTATGATGACTGCTAGGGATTCAGTGATTGATCGCGTATCAGGTTTAGATCATGGTGCGGATGACTATATTGTGAAGCCCTTTGCAATTGAAGAACTTTTGGCTCGTTTGCGCGCAGTTTTGCGTCGGGTTAAAATCGAAAAAGAAGCATCGGATGGCACAATTGAAAAGAAAGTCATTAAGTTTAAGGATATGACTATTGAAACTGCAAATCGAATTGTTCGTCGTGGTGATGGTAAAGCTGTTGATTTGACCAAGCGTGAATACAATCTTTTGATGACCTTAATCAAAAATAAGAATAACGTAGTTAGTCGTGATCAATTGTTATCAAAAATTTGGGGACCAGGTTCAAATATTGAAACAAATGTTGTTGAAGTCTATGTACGCTATTTACGTAATAAGATTGATGTTCCTGGACAACAATCATATATTAAGACCGTTCGCGGTACCGGATATATGGTAAGAGATGAGGACGATGAAAAAAAATAATCAAAAAAATATAAAAGAGACCAAACACTCGTCCTTAATCGTCCATTGGGTAAGTGTCGTTGCATTAACGATTATGGTCTCTTTTATTGTATTTTCAGTAATTATTTATTCTATCGTTGACCAGCAATCAATGACGCAACAAAGAGAAACGTCTGAAGAAATGATGATCAAGCTAAATGAAAATCTTACGCGTATCCCACATGAATTGCAGATTTCTAATGTTGTACCATCATTGACCCCATCTATCCGTAATATTTTACAAGGAAATCCTGCAATTAGTGATAATGATCATAGTACAAATGCATTTAATGATGACCTTTTGTCATCTTTAACTAATCCAGATTTAAATGTAGTGGTCTATAATCTGGAAAAAGAAGACGTTTTTGATAATGGTAGCAATATTCCTAAGTTTAAAAATTTCCAAGGTGACTACCTAATGGAAAAAGTCTATCAAAATCACCATCGGCAGTTAGTGACCTATCAAAAAGTTAGATCGATTCAAACAGGTAAAATTACGGGCTATATTGTTGTAGCAAACAAAATGACGTATTATAACGGATTAATGCAGAAACTTCTCAAATGGATGGTACGCATCTCGGTTATAGCAATTATTTTATTTATAATTATTTCTCTGATAATTGTGTTAGGCATTGTTAAGCCCGTTAAAGAGATGTCTAAAGTTGCTAGAGAAGTTAATGATGATCCTAATAGTACTGTTAGAATCAAAGATTTTCATCGTCACGATGAATTACAAGAATTAGCCGTCTCCTTTAATCAAATGTTAGATCGCATGCAAAGATATATTGATCAACAAAAAGAATTTGTTGGTGATGTTTCACATGAATTGCGTACACCAGTTGCAGTCATCGAAGGACATTTAAATATGCTAGAGCGCTGGGGTAAAGATGATCCTGAAATCTTAGCTGAATCAATTAATGCTTCCTTGCAAGAAGCGAAAAGAATGCAACACTTGATTCAAGAAATGCTTGATTTAACACGGGCTGAACAAATTAATGTGCAATATCCTAATGCAGTTTCTCGTGTAGCAGATGTTTTGCGTCGTGTGACCGGAAATATGGCAATGGTTCATACTGACTTTACAATTAGCCTTGATATGGACGATTTACCGCTCGAGACGGAAATTCAAATATATCAGGGTCACTTAGAACAATTGCTTGTTGTGCTGATTGATAATGGCATTAAATATTCTACTGACCGTAAGGAATTAAATATTTCAGCTGGGCTAGATCAAAATGAAGTCCATATTATTGTTCAAGATTATGGGGAAGGAATTTCAAAGTCTGAGCAAAGTAAAATCTTTAATCGTTTTTATCGTGTAGATAAAGCTAGAACAAGAGAAAAAGGTGGCAATGGTCTAGGGCTTTCAATTGCTCAAAAACTGGTAACTAGCTATCATGGTACGATTAGCGTTGAATCTGTTGAAGGACAGGGAAGTCAATTTATTATGATTTTTCCTGTATTGAGTAAGGCCCAAGCTCAAAAATTACGTCAACGTGAACAAAGTAAGCAAAAAAATAAGTAAATTAAAGCGCTTTGGTAGTAGTTTTCGATTATTAAATAAAGCGAAATTGCTATACTTATAATCTACTTATAATCACTTACTGTTAAAATTTATATTATAAAAATGCATGATTTCATTATTAAATAAAATCATGCATTTTTTAGTCTTTATGATGCTTTTGTTGTTTGCCTTTATTGCGGTTACGTAAATTTTGATGTAACTGATTCGTTTGCTCATTTTTCTGTGAGCTAGTGGTTGGAGAACTTAGCAAATTAGCAATTTTATCCTTAGTAACAATTTCTTTTATCGGTTCGTTTTGTAATTCAGTATCAACTTCTTGTTTAACTTTTGGCATAATAATAAAAGTTACAATTATCTGTTGAATAACTGAGAAAAAGTTACCGGCAGCCCAATATAAAGCAACAGAACCAGATACAGAAAGTGAAATAAACAAAGTCATCAATGGGTTCATTAGAATCATGTATTGCATTTGCTTTTTTTGCTCTGGTGGAATACCGATTAATGAAAGGTATCCTTGTAGGAATGCAAAAATAGTAGCCATAATTGTTACTAATAGCGAACGCTCACTTAAGGAAATACCAAAGAAAGTTGAATGAGCTAATGTGCTAGAAAACATAACTGCTTGATAAATTCCTATCATAATTGGAAACTGAATAATCAGCGGTAAGCAACCCATTCCGCCAGTTAAAGAGAGGTTGTTTTTCGAATACAATTCTCTTTGCCAGCCTGCTAGAGTCATCTGCTGTTCTTGGGTCAAATCCTTGCGTTTCATCGCTTCTTGAATTAATTTCATTTGTGGTTGGACCCGAGCCATTTTTTCTTGTTGCGTAGTAGCTTTCTTTTGTTGGTTAAGCATTAGTGGCAATAACACCATTCTGACTATAAAAGTCATTAAAATAATAGCCCAACCAGCTCCATTAGCACCACCAATCAGCGTAGAACAACGTAGCATAATATTTTGTAAAGGCTGACCAATCAAGTTGAAAATCCAGCCATAGAAGCCACCCCGAGGTGGTAGAGTAGATGATTTTGTAGTTTGCGAACATGCAGTGACAATTAACATGACTGCCAAGCAAAGGACAATCAAACTGATATATTTACGATATTTTTTCATTAAATTCACCATAGTATTTTTTTTAGTCAATATCTAATATAATACATGAAAATCATTCATTTTGGCTATATTTGTCATTTTTTCTTTTTTAATTTTTGTAATATGTGCAAATTGGGAAATATTTTGCGGAAGTGCAAAACAAAATTGATTGACTTGGTCAAGTGTTGTTTGCAAAATGATGGTTACAGTTTGATCACTATTATTACATACTGTACCATTAATTTTCATTTTTTGAGCTAAATTTAAAACACTCCAACGAAAGCCTACGCCTTGAACGATACCTGAGACTGTTAGACACCAAGTTTCAGTTGGTGAACTACTTGATTTAGCTGGTTGCTGTTTTTTAAATAATCGCATAATTTTTCCTTTCTGTAGCTACGATTTTGATTTTAACATTTAATCCATTTAATCCTGGGTTATAATAAAATTTGAAAGAAGATGTTTAACCGATGCAACAAATAAGTTCAGTAAACAATAAGTTAATTAAAGACTTAGTAAAATTAAAGCAAAAAAAATATCGTGAAGAAACTGGTCTATATATAGTTGAAGGATTTCATTTAGTTGAAGAAGCTTTCAAAGCCTCTCACGGATATATTTATTTATTAGGTACAGAAGAGACCATAGTTCAAGTAGAGCAAAAATACCAACTTGATTATACATCTTCTAAAAATATTATTATTAATTCAGCAATTGCTCGTCACTTATCAAGTACAAAAAGTTCGCAAGAAATTTTTATGGTATTAAAAATTTCTCAACCCAAAGTTTATTCATTTAATTATGGAAAGTGGGTTTTGCTAGATCATTTGTCTGATCCAGGGAATGTGGGTACTATTATCAGAACAGCTGATGCTGCTGGCTTTGATGGTGTTATTTTGTCACCAGAAAGTGTAGATCTTTATAATCCCAAAACGCAACGAGCAATGCAAGGTAGCCAATTTCATATTAAACTAATTGTCCAAGATTTGTTAACGGTAATTGAAATATTTAAAAATAATTCAATCCCAATATATTCCAGTGTATTAGATTCTTCAGCTAAGCAGCTGCAAGAGTTTAATTCCGTCTTGCAATTAGGGTTGGTAATTGGCAATGAGGCGCATGGTGTTAGTTCTGCCGTTGCGCAAATTAGTGACCAAAAATTATATATTCCAATTAAAGGAAAGGCAGAGTCGTTAAATGCAGCAGTTGCTGCTGGTATTATGATTTATTATTTTGCTTAGTAATTCACTTGTTTTTAGTAAGTGGTTTTTTTATAATAAGTCAGATATTACTTTGATGTGAGAGGAAGTACCATGGCTCAGAGTGTTAAAAATAAAATTAAAGTGGGTTGTAAAGCTATTGACTATGAACAGTGTCAACATTTTATTAATGCATTTAATATCATTGGTAAAAAATGGAATGGCCTAATTATTAGTTCCTTATGTGATGGCGAGTATATGCGTTTTAAAGACTTAGCTAGCTGTGTAGAAGCATGTTCTGATCGTGTATTAGTTGAACGTCTTAAAGAATTAGAAAGAGAAAATATAATCAAAAGATTAGTTGATGAAAAAACAAAAATAATTTCTTATAGTTTAACCAAAAAGGGTGAAGAGCTCAGACCTGTTTTCGATCAAATTCATGGTTGGGCCGATAAATGGGAGTAAAATAATCTAACTACTTGAAAGTTATTTCAAAAAGCATTATTCTATTATGTAATTACGCAATGTAAGACTAGTAACAGAAATTGTTTACTTAGAGAGACTTTTTATTAAGCTGGGAGAAAAGTTTAAATGATTCTGTGAATTTCATCTTACTAGTAGAATCTAATCAATTCCGGTATTCACCGTTATCGAAAACTTAAGTGTAAGTTCTTATTTGGGCTTAAACTAGGGTGGTACCGCGAAGCTTCGTCCCTTTTTGGGGCGGAGCTTTTTTATCTGAGAGGGAAAATTATGGACTTATTTGACAGGCTGAATCAGCTATGTGAGCAAGGATTAACTGAAATCAAACAAGCAAAAAATGAAACAGCGCTAAACCAGGTGCGGATTAAGTTAGTTGGTCGCAAGAGTGAACTGACTGAAATTTTGCATTCAATGAAGAATGTTGAACCAAAAAATCGGCGTGAAATTGGACAAAAAGTAAATGAATTACGTGATTTATTTAATGAAAAATTAGATGAAGCAAAAGCTAAAATTCTTAAGACTATCGAAAAAGAACAACTTGAACAAGAAAAAATTGATGTAACTTTACCAGGACGAAAGTCTCATTTAGGTGTAAAGCATCCAATTAATATTATTTTAGATGATTTAGAAAAATATTTTATTGGTATGGGTTACGAAGTTGTTCAAGGACCAGAAATTGAAACAGATCATTATTGCTTTGAAATGATGAACTTGCCTAAAGATCATCCAGCACGTGATATGCAAGATACTTTTTATATTGATGCCGAAGATCTATTACGTTCACAGACTTCGGGTGATCAAGCGCGAGTTTTAGAAAAATTTGACTTTACTAAGGGACCATTAAAGATGGTGGGCCCCGGTAAGGTATATCGCCGTGATGATGATGATGCAACTCACTCTCATCAATTCATGCAAATGGAAGGTCTAGTAGTAGATAAAAATATTACCATGGGTGATTTAAAAGGAACCTTAGAAATGATGACCAGACATGTCTTTGGTCAAGATCGTAAAACAAGGCTACGTCCAAGTTATTTCCCATTTACTGAGCCTTCGGTTGAGATGGATGTTTCTTGCTTTAATTGTGATGGCAAGGGATGTTCAATTTGCAAATATACTGGTTGGATTGAAGTTCTAGGAGCTGGTATGGTGCATCCCAATGTCTTAGAAAATGCTGGTGTTGATTCAAATACTTATGGTGGATTTGCTTTTGGTGTAGGGCTTGATCGATTTGCTATTCTTAAATATGGTATTGATGATATTCGCGACTTTTATACTAATGATGTTCGGTTCTTAGAACAATTTAGCAAGGAGGAAAGATAGTGTTAGTTTCTTATAGATGGCTCCAAGATTTTCTAAAGTTAGACCAAGATCCTGAAAAATTAGCAGAAAAAATTACGCGAACTGGCGTGGAAGTTGCAGAGGTAAAGCATCCACAAGCTGGTTTGAAAAAAATTGTTGTAGGTCATATTATTGATTGTACGCCAATTGAAGGTACCCATTTAAATATTACACATGTTGATGTTGGTGAGGATGAACCACATCAAATAGTTTGTGGTGCCCCTAATGTAGCGGCTGGTCAAGATGTTATTGTAGCCTTACCCGGTGCCAGAATTATTGACAATACTAAAATAAAAAAGGGAAAACTGCGTGGATATGAATCCAATGGTATGATTTGTAGTTTACAAGAAATTGGATTTTCAGATAGTGTAGTTCCTGAAAAATATGCTGCTGGTATTTACGTTTTTCCTAAAGATGCTGACATTAAACCGGGTCAAACAGTATTTGAACCTTTAGGAATGGATGATTATATTTTTGATTTTGATATTACTCCTAATCGTGCTGATACACTGTCCATGGAAGGCTCTGCTTATGAGGTCGGGGCAATTGTTGATGAACCCGTTAAAGTAGAAAATGTAACTATCAAAGCTGATGGAGAGGCATGGACAGACAGTTTTGCTGTTTCGGTTGATTCTGATTTAACCTCCAAATTTTATTTGCGAAAAATCACTAATGTTAAAATAGCTGCTAGCCCACTATGGATGCAAAGACGTTTATGGAATGCTGGAATTAGACCAATCAACAATGTAGTTGATGTAACAAACTATGTCATGCTTTTAACTGGGCAACCATTACATGCCTACGATGCTAGAGCTTTTGCAAATAATAAATTAGTTGTGCGCAAAGCTAATGAAGGGGAACAATTAACTCTACTTAACAATAAAGAGGTCAGCCTTAATCCTGAAGACATCGTAATTACTAATGGCGACCAGGTGGTAATGATGGCTGGTGTTATGGGAGGTTTAAACTCAGAAATAGAAGTTGATACTACTGATGTGATTTTAGAAGCTGCTATTTTTGATTCTACTTTAATTAGGAAATCTGCTTTACGCCATGCCAATCGAACTGAAGCGTCAAGTCGCTATGAAAAGGGAATAAATCGTGAAGCAACTCAACGAGCTTTGGCAATGGCCGCACTACTATTACGTAATAATGCCTGCGGAACTATTAATGAAGGAACTATCTGTGCAATAGATAAAGCTCAGCAACCAACAATAATTAAGACTACAGTTTCATACATTAACAAGACTTTAGGTACAAAAATAGCTGCAAAAGAAATGTTACATCTATTTGAAAGGCTAAATTTTGAAACTACACTTGCAAAAGATGATTTAACTGTCCATGTTCCAGCTAGACGATGGGATATTACAATTCCCGCTGATTTAGTTGAGGAAATTGGTCGCTTATATGGTTATGACAATATCGAATCAACCCAACCGGTTTTAGCGGAAACTCATGGTGGTTATTCTAAAAAAGAAGAGGCTATTAGACGAATAAAGAATTTTGTTCAAGGCCAAGGTTTGATGGAAGCTATTTCATATTCTTTAACTTTACCACAGAAAGCAACTGCTTATACTAAAGAAGCCAAAAAACCAATTAAGGTGCAAATGCCACTTAATTCAAGTCGCTCAACTTTAAGACAAAATTTGCTTACCGGTCTAGTTGACGCTGCTAGTTACAATATGGCCCGTAAACAAAATCAATTGGCTTTGTATGAGCAAGGACGTGTTTACGATTTTGAAGACAATATCTATAACGAGCATGAACACCTTGCTGCGTTATATTCTGGTAAAGTTTATTTTGAAAACTGGCAGCATGATGATGAAAAAATTGATTTTTACTATGTTAAAGGACAATTAACCAATTTATTAGCAGCTATTGGGATTAACTTAAGTGAAGTAGAATATCGTGCAGAAACTATAACTGATATGCATCCTACCCGTACAGCTGGAATCTATATTAAAAAGCAAAATGTGGGTTTAATTGGCATGATTAGCCATTCAGTTACGCAAGCTAATAAGGCAATGAATGGCAGTGAGATTTATGGTTATGAATTAGATCTTGATAAAATTTTTGATTTGATTTGCAAGCCAAAGACAATTGCCCAAGCCACACCAAAATTCCCAGCAATTGAGCGGGATTTATCTATTTTGGTTGATAAAACTGTAACGAACCAAGCCATTGCAGATATTATCAATCAAAATGGTGGTAAATATTTAATTAAATTACAGGTTATTGACATCTATCAAGGGCCGCATATTGACCAAAGCAAAAAGAGTCTAGCTTATCGGCTAACTTTCCTAAATAATAGGGATACCTTAACTGATGAAGTTGTTACTAGGTCAATGGATTCAGTTATACAGCATTTAAAAGAAAGCTTAAAAGTAGAAATTCGTTAAAGGTTGACTTTAAGTTAGGAAATCAATATTATAAACCCGTGCGAAAAAAGATTTTAACTTTAAGGAGTAGAAAATTTTATGCCTGAGAAATCATATCCGATGACTGCTGAAGGAAAAGAAAAGCTTGAAGCAGAATTGAAAAATTTAAAAGTAGTTAAGCGTCCGGAAGTAATTGAGCGTATTAAAGTTGCTCGTTCTTATGGTGATTTATCTGAAAACTCAGAATATGATGCAGCAAAAGACGAGCAAAGTCATCTGGAAGACCGAATTAATGTGGTCGAAGAAATGTTAAAATACGCGCAAGTGGTTGATGCGACCTCGACTGACCCTGATGAAGTTGCTGTCGGTAAGACAGTTACTTACACTGAAGTAGGAGAAAATGATTCAGAAACCTATACAATTGTTGGTAGTGATGAATCTGACCCATTAAATGGGAAGATTTCTAACGATTCACCAATTGCTCAAGCAATTTTAGGCAAAAAAAAGGGTCAAAAAGTTACAATTGCTACACCAGGTGGTAAATTTGACGCTATAATTGATAAAGTAGAAGATTAGTTTATCAATTATATTCGGCTAATTTTAAAATTAAGTAAAAAAGACTAAAATGTTAACATTTTAGTCTTTTTTTCTTAAGGTAATCAATGATTAGAAAAGTAGCGATAATCTTTACTTTTATCAAATATTACTCCGCGCGCATTTTCGCCATTTGAAATAGAAAAAATTATATCAGGATATTTAGTGTGAACCTTATCTTCTAAAAAATCACGTAGCATTTTATTGTTGGCTAAAACTGAACCAGTCAAAGCAACTTTCATTGGTTTGGGTTCAACATAACGATCAATTCCAATAATAATATCTCGGGCAAGTAATTCTGCTTGTTCTTTAATAACAGCTATTGCATTTGTATCTCCTGCATCTGCAAGTTGTGCTACACTAACGGCCATTGCTGCAATTTCTGGATTACTCAATTTATAAAATTTAGCAGTTGCATCAACTAAATTATCTACATGAAAGAGTTGGTTAAACAGGTCAATTAATTGGTTATTTTCGCGTTTATCCCAGCTTAATAGGGCCTGTTTGAATGCAGAAAGAGCAATGGCATATCCAGAACCCTCATCACCTAAAATTGCACCATAACCGCCAGTAGTAATGATATGTCCATTTTGTAATCCATTAAAAACTGAGCCTGTGCCAGCGATTACCAATCCGCCATCATCACCTTCAAGACCGTTATAAAGAGCAAGTAAAGAATCAGTTATAGCTCTAACTGGTAAATTACTAACTTTTGCTGAAATTTCGCCGGCGACTTCAGTTGCCCGTCCAATTACTGACAAGCCAGCAATTCCACATAAAATTCGTTGGCAATCACCATTAATTTGGTTAATTAATTGGTTAATTGCATTAGTTATATTTTCAATTCCTCTGGTATAATCGGTATTAATTTGTCCAGGACCTGATTCTATTCGTTTTAGTTCGGCTCCTTTTTCATCGTATGCAATAGCAGTTGTATGTGTGCCACCAGCATCAACCCCAATTTGGTATTTAAGTATCATCTTAATCTTCCTTTATCTAAAATTTTAATCTTTCATCTATTAATTTTATTACAAAAACTATAATTAAAGAAGTTTTTTGAAAACGTTTCATTCATAAAAATGACTTAATTTTGAATAAAAGTAACAACTTATAATAGTTAAAGCTTGTTTATTTGTTAAAATATTAGCAAAGATAGAGGGAATAGATAGAATTATAGCTTTTTTTTTGATAGAATTACGCTAGTTTAGTGAGGTTTTAATTAAGTGAAATTTTCTAAAAAAAATCGAGAAACTACAAACTCGAAAAAGCAGTCTTCAACACCAATTAGAATGAAGCTAATTTTAGGAATTATTTTTATTCTTTTTGCTACTTTGGTTGGACAACTAGCATATTTGCAGATAGGTTATGGCTCCCGCTTTAAGGCAGAAGTTCAAAAATCTAATTCCGCGGTAGTTTCTAGTCAAGTCCCAAGAGGTGTCATGTATGATAATAAAGGACGTGTCTTGGTTGGTAACAAGGCTAAAAATGCAATTACTTATACTAAAAGTGTCTCTACAACGGCTGATGATATATATAAAATTTCTAATTTACTTAGCCAGTACTTACAAATAAAGGATGAAAAGCCCACTAGTCAGCAGGTTGTTGATTACTATTTAGCTAATAAAAAAAATAGTACCCAAGAGGCGGCTAAAGTACCTAAATCTATTCGTGAAACACAAGATGATAATCTCATTAACGCGCGAATCAAAAGTCAAGTACTAAAAGAACATATTAAGCTAACTGAACGGCAAAAAACCGCGGCAATAATTTTCAATAAAATTTCTGGCGCCTATACCTTATCAACAATTTATATCAAAAATAATGATTTAACCGATAAGGAAATAGCTGAAATAGGTGAGCATCTTTCAGAATTGCCTGGGGTCGGAATTGGTACTGATTGGCAAAGATCTTATCCTAACGGCTCATCTATTAGAAGTATTATTGGTTCAGTTTCTACTGAAAAAGCTGGCTTACCTAGTGACAACTTACAATATTATTTGACTAACGGCTATTCACGCAATGATCGTGTAGGAACATCATATTTAGAAGAAGAATATGAACCACTTTTAAGGGGAACTAAGGCAACCAGTAAGATTTGGACCAAAACAGCTGGTGGAATTGAACAATCCAAATCAGTTTATTCAGGTCAAGCTGGTTCAAGTTTAATTCTTACACTAGATGCTAAGTACCAAAAAGAAGTACAAAAATCACTTGAGCAAATTTATGCTTCAGCTCTAGCTTCTGGTGCAGCACATTATTCAAATGGTGCCTATGCAGTAGCAATGAATCCTAAAACTGGTGCATTGTTAGCGATCGCTGGTATTAGTAGAGATCCCAATAAAAATAAGACGACGAACAATGCATTAGGTGTTATTAATCAGTCTTTTGTTATGGGGTCAGTGGTTAAAGGAGCGATGGTTGGTGGCGGTTTAATCAATAAAGTAATTACGCCTACCAATAATACTTTACCCGATACGCCAGTCTATTTACCAGGTACGCCAATTAAAAAATCAGTGTATCCAGTTGGAACATTTGGGGCACTTGATGCTGCAACAGCACTTGAAGTTTCTAGTAATATTTATATGATGCATCTGGCTATGAATTGGATTCATGCTGACTATGTACCCAAGACAAAAATTAGTATGCCAGCAACGGCTTTTGATACTTTGCGTCATAATTTCAATATGTTTGGGTTGGGGCAAAAGACTGGCGTTGATTTACCAGGAGAAATTGCTGGTATTCAAGGCCGGTCATTTAATGAACAAGGTCAAATTTTGTCCGGTTCAGTTTTAGACTTGTCTTATGGTAATTACGATGCTTATACTCCTATCCAAATGGTGCAATATATTTCCACCATTGCTAATGGAGGTTATCGGATACAGCCTTATGTTGTACAGTCAATTGGGCATACAGCTAATGATGGCAAAAGGGTCTATGTCGACTATAATAAAAAGCCTAATGTTCAATTACGGATTCCTTGGACAACTGATGAGCTAGATGTTGTTCGGCAGGGAATGTGGCGGGTTGTTCATGGAACCAATTCCTGGGGAACAGCGCATAAGTTAAAGGATGTCAAGCCAGCTATTTCAGGTAAGTCGGGAACAGCTCAAACTTTTTATTTTGATCCAGAGCATCCGCGGCAAAAGAATCCACCTGAATTAGTTAATGCTACCTTTGTTGGTTATGCTCCGTCAGATAAACCTGAAATTGCCACAGCAGTTATTTTTCCTGGACTTGACCCTGATTTAGAGGGTTCCTATACCCTACAAATGACTAAAGCAATGGTTGAAGATTATTTTAAGTTACATAAAAAATAGAAATTAATAAATAATACTGGCAAAAAGTTGTGGAAAATGCTAAACTAATTCAGTCAGAATAAATTTAGGTGGTGAAAGAAATGGCAGATAACATCATTTTGGAATGCACCGAATGTGGCGATAGAAGTTACTTATCTAAGAAAAACAAGCGTAAGCATCCGGAACGTTTAAGTTTGAAGAAGTATTGCCCAGTTGAAAGACAGGCAACTCTTCATCGTGAAACTAAGTAATAAACTAATATAGCAAGGGCCTATGCTCCTGCTATTTTTTGTATGAAATGATTATGAATAAAAAAGAACTTCGACAAAAACAAATTGAGTGTTTGAAAAATTATGCAGCTACTGCAGCAAAAGAGCTTGATGATTTAATTTTGCTTGAAAAATTAATGAATTTAAAATTATTACAACATAGCCAAAGAATCGGTGTTACTTCGTCTTTGCCATATGAAGTCGATACATCTAACTTGATAGCTAATTTATGGGAACAAGGCAAGGAGGTTTATTTAGCTCGTTCATATAATAATCGTGAACATACGCAAGATTTTGTCGCCTATAATTACAATAGTAAGGTTGCTAGATCAAAGTTTGGTGTTGAGGAAGTAGTAGATACTAATGCTAAAGTCAATAATGAACTTGATTTGATTATTGTTCCAGGTGTTGCCTTTGCCCTCGATTCAAAACAGAGGATTGGTTTTGGTGGTGGCTATTATGATCGTTTTTTAGCTAAACATCCCCATACACCAACTATTGCTCTTGCTAATACAAAAATGATTTTTGCGCATATGAGTTGGCAAGCTGAAAAAACCGATATCCCGCTAAAAATTATTATTACACCACATGAAATTTGAAAATAATTAGAGGTTATAATGAATCAAAGACAGAATTTGCGTAATTGCTATATGACGGTGCTAATATTAATAGCGCTGCTACTTGTTTATATAATTGAAGTGGCTTTGGGTGGTTCAGAAAGCACATATGTACTTGTCAAAATGGGGGC
This sequence comes from Lactobacillus sp. ESL0230, assembly GCF_003692805.1. Taxonomy (NCBI): domain Bacteria; kingdom Bacillati; phylum Bacillota; class Bacilli; order Lactobacillales; family Lactobacillaceae; genus Lactobacillus; species Lactobacillus sp. ESL0230. Next base: position 816,889 of record NZ_REHI01000006.1, on the reverse strand, counting down.
AATGAATAATTATGCGATTGTTGCTGCGGGACAGTGGTGGCGCCTGCTTACTGCTCAATTTTTGCATATCGGGATGATGCACCTTATTTCTAATGCTGTAATGATCTATTATTTAGGCATGTATTTGGAAGAAATTATTGGACATTGGCGTTTTTTGATTTTATATATATTATCTGGCGTAGGTGGTAATTTATTAAGTTTAGCCTTGGGCAGTGATCAAGCAATCAGTGCAGGAGCATCTACTGCCTTATTTGGAATTTTTGGTGCCATGACTGCAATCGCCTTGCGAAATCGAACCAATCCAATTCTTACTTATCTTGGTAAGCAGTCATTTTGGCTTGCCTTAATTAATATTGGCTTAGATTTATTTGTACCAAATATTGATATTCAGGGTCATATTGGCGGCTTTATTGCTGGCTTTTTACTTGCAATAATTATTGGTGATAAGACAATGAAGCGTTATTCCTTTAAATGGCGTGCAATTGCTAGTTGCTTATTACTTATCTATGTACTAGCAACTATTAGAACAGGTATGATTATAAAAATATAATGAAAACTCTATACGATGTACAACAACTTTTAAAAAAATATGGTGTGCTTGTTCATGTTGGTAAACGGATATGGGATATTGAGTTAATGGCACTTGAACTTGATAACATTAATCGTTCTCATTTAATTAGCCAACACGACTATCTAATAGCTAAAATGATTTTGCGTCATGAACATGAGTATGAAGAGCAAATAGAAAAGGATAAACATAGCTCTTAACTGAATTTAGGAGTATATTATTTATAAAAGTTAGAGGAGAGAATAATTTATGTCAACTCTATTGATTATTATAGACATTGTTTTAGTTGTAATTATACTTGCTTTTGTATTTGTATGGCTGTGGAATAAAGTTCAAGCTAAGCGTCTAGGTAATGGCGACTTGTCAAACGATGAATTTAAACAAGGAATGCGAAAAGCTCAAATCGTTGATTTACGTGAAAAAGAGCCCTTCAAAAGAAAGCATATTGATGGTGCCAGAAATATTCCGTATACAATGTTAAAGTACCAATATGCTGAATTAAGGACTGATTTACCTGTGTACTTATATTCTGATTCCGTTTCGGTTACCTTGCGGGCTGCTAGGTTTTTACAAAAAAATAATTTTTCAAAAATCAAATGGTTAAAAAATGGCTTTGATGAATGGAATGGCAGAACTAAGTCCGCTAAATACTAATTTTAAAAACATGTTTGTGACTATTCAAACGTGTTTTTTTCTATATAATATTAAGGAAAGTGAAAATGCAAAAAATATTAGCAATTGTTGGACCAACTGCTATTGGTAAAACTAGTATGGCAATCTCTTTGGCGCAAGAGCTGTCTGGTGAAATTATTTCTGGCGATTCAATGCAAGTCTATCAAGAAGTTGCAGTCGGAACAGCTAAACCAACTTATTCAGAAAGACAAGCTGTTAAACATTATTTAGTTGATACACAATCAATTTTTGCACCGTATTCAGTCGTTGATTTTGTTCATGATGCTAAAAATGCCGCTCAAGAAATTACTAAAAAAAACAAATTGCCAATCCTTGTAGGGGGAACGGGCTTTTATGTTAATGCTTTTCTTAACCAAATGCAGCTTGGCGAAAAAAATAGCCAAGAAAGTGCAATCGCTGAAAAATGGAATATGTATTTAAAGCAAAATGGGGCTGCACAACTTTGGCAACAACTAGCTGCTCAAGATTTTGCAGCTGCTTGTAAAATTTCACCCAATAATTCACGGCGTGTGTTACGTGCCTTGACGGTAATTGAGCGAACGGGGAAAAAATTTTCACAGCAGCAAGAAGAAATCCCGCCACGCTATAATTATTTAATAATTGGTTTAAATGCGGATCGTCAAGAAATATATCGGCGAATTAATCTGCGGGTTGACCAGATGATGGAGCAAGGTTTACTTAAAGAAGCAGAATTTATTTTTCAAAATAGAGAGCAGGAATATCAAGTATTGCAGGCAATCGGGTACAAAGAATTTTTTCCTTATTTTACCGGTGAAAAAAAATTGGCAGAATGTGTAGTTGATTTAAAAACTGCTTCAAGACGTTATGCTAAAAGACAGTTGACCTATTTTCGCCATCAATTACCAGTTAATTGGGTAGACCCATTAAAAAACAATAATTGTACAAAAGAAATTAAACAGAAAGTAGAGGCATGGTTAAATGAATAATTGGCCCAAAGAATTACAGCATCTTGTTAGTGAAATTGATCTGCAGATTGCACCACAATTAGCAAAGATTGATGATATTATACTCTGCAATCAGAATAAGGTATTACAAGCTTTTAAAAAGGAAGAGGTTGCTGAAGCTGACCTAATTGGCAGTACTGGCTATGGTTCTGATGACAGTGGTAGAGATAAACTTGACCGCATGTATGCAGAAATTTTTGGCACAGAAGATGCTCTAGTTCGTTCACAATTTGTTTCGGGCACGCATACCTTGGCCACAGCTATGGCAGGTAACTTGTTACCTGGGGATGAACTAACCTATATAACTGGAATGCCATACGATACACTGCAACAGGTGATTGGCATTGCTGGCGATGGGCGTGGGAGTTTAATGTCATATGGTGTTAAATTTTCTCATGTTGATTTAAAAAACGGTGAAGTTGATTTTGCAGCATGTGAAAAATTGTTAACTGCTCATCAACCTAAAATGGTCGTGATTCAACGTTCACGTGGTTATGATACGCGCCAAAGCTTTACCGTTGAAAAAATTAGGCCGATGATTACGATGATTCGGGCAGCAAGTCCTAACAGTATTATTTTTATTGATAATTGTTATGGGGAGTTTTCCCAAAAGCATGAACCAACTGAATATGGGGCAGATTTAATGGCTGGTTCATTGATTAAAAATGCTGGTGGCGGCTTGGCAAAAGTCGGTGGTTATATTGTAGGTAAACATGAATTAATTGAAAATGCGGCTCATCGTTTAACAGCTGGCGGAATTGGCCGCTTTGAAGGTGCAAGTCTAAATAATAATCTTGACTATTTTGAAGGCCTATTTATTGCACCAAGCGTAACTGGCAATGCCATTAAGGGTGCTATTTATACTTCAGCGATATTAGAACGAATGGGGCTTGCAGTTTCACCTAAATGGAATGCTGAGCGGACGGATTTAATTCAAGCTGTAATTTTTAATGATCAAGAAAAAATGATTAATTTTGCTAAGATTATTCAGTCAAATTCCCCCATTAATTCTTTTGTTGATCCAGTTCCGAGTAATGATGCCGGCTATGAAGATAAGGTTATTATGGCCGACGGCTCATTTATTGAGGGTGCCAGTATTGAATTTTCCGGAGATGGACCAATTCGACCACCGTATGCAATTTATATGCAAGGTGGATTGACATATGCGCATGTTAAACTAGCAATTACCAATGCCGTAAATGAATTATTTTTTAATTAATAATTTTTAATCAGTAATTAAAGTAAGTCAGAAGTAAAGCTTTGATAAAATTTATCTCAAAATAGTTATACCATTTTGACTTTTATCTAATGATTTGTTAATCTATTAATCAAAGTTTAGTATAAAGGTCAAGGACTTTTGTAAACTATACCAATTGTTAGTGGTTTATATTTTTAGGGGAAAAGCATGACAAATAAGATTTCAGAAGATGATATTAGAAAAAGTGTCGCTGATAACGATGTTCGATTTTTACGATTAATGTTTACTGACATTAATGGAACGTTAAAAGCAGTTGAAGTTCCAAATAGTCAACTTGAAAAAGTCTTAGAAAATGATATTCGTTTTGATGGTTCTTCAATTGATGGCTTTGTTCGGTTAGAAGAAAGTGATATGGTTTTATATCCTGATTTTTCAACGTGGTCAGTTTTACCGTGGACTGACAGTCGAGGCGGAAAGATCGGTAGCCTAATTTGCTCTGTTCATACAACCGATGGTCAGCCATTTACTGGTGATCCGCGTAATAATTTGAAACGTGTCCTTAATGAAATGAAAGAGATGGGCTTTTCAGCGTTTGATATTGGCTTTGAAGCAGAATTTCATTTACTTAAACTTGACAGTAATGGAAATTGGACTACGGAAGTTCCTGATCATGCCTCGTACTTTGATTTGACTTCTAATGATGAAAGTGCCAGTTGCCGTAGAGATATTGTTGAAACGTTAGAAAGCATTGGTTTTGAAGTTGAAGCTGCCCACCATGAAGTTGGCGTGGGACAACAAGAAATTGATTTTAAATTTGATGATGCTTTAACGACTGCAGACCGTGTGCAAATGTTTAAAATGATTGTCCGTGAAATTGCTAAAAAGCACGGTTTATATGCAACATTTATGGCAAAGCCACTTCAAGGTGAAGCAGGTAATGGAATGCATACTAATATGTCTTTATTTAAGGGCAATAAGAATGCTTTTTATGATAATAATAATAAATTCCATTTATCAAATACAGCACTTTACTTTTTAAATGGAATTTTAGAGCATGCGCGAGCTATTACTGCTGTAGGTAATCCAACTGTTAATTCATATAAGAGATTAATTCCGGGTTATGAGGCACCTGTTTACATATCTTGGGCTTCTAAAAATCGCTCACCAATGGTAAGGGTACCTTCGGCAGAAGAAATTAATACTCGTTTAGAAATGCGTTCGGCTGATCCAACTGCTAATCCATATTTGCTTTTAGCAGCGTGTTTAAGTGCGGGACTATCAGGTATTAAAGCGGAAAAAATGCCAATGGATCCTGTTGATTGCAATTTATTTGAATTAAGTCAACAGCAACGAGATGAATTAGGAATTAAACCTTTACCTTCTACATTACACAATGCGCTTAAAGCGTTTAAGGACGATCAGCTGATTCAAGCTGCTTTGGGTGATCATTTGACACAAAGTTTTATTAGTTCTAAAGAATTAGAATGGTCGCAATATACACAAACTGTTTCTGATTGGGAAAGAAATCGGTATATGGGTTATTAAGCCTTTAGTGGTTAATAATATTTAAAAAGCAACGAATTACAAAAGTAATTCGTTGCTTTTTATTATTTTTTACTGTTAAAGCTATTGTTACCCAAAAATGAGGTATTAAATTGGCTAATTAAATTTTTCTCCCCATTTCCATGGGTCTTGATGCCAACTTTTTAGGGCATCATATTCAGAAGCAGTTATATAATTTAATTCTTTTTCTTTCTTTAATAATTCGGGGTATGTTAATAATGATATAAAATCAACTGCAGCATCGTTAAAGTTTTTCTTAGTATCATTCAAAAAATAGGTGAAAATTGATGCAACCCCTAGAACATTGCCACCTTCTTTTTTAGTAGCGGCGACAGCGTTTAACACTGAACCACCGGTAGTAATTAAATCGTCAATTAAAACAATTTTATCATTAGTAGTAAAAATTCCCTCGATTTGTTTTCCCTTTCCATGGTCTTTGGGTTTTGGGCGAACGTAAATCATTGGTAAATTAAGTTTGCTGGCTACCCATGCAGCATGTGGAATGCCTGCAGTAGCAACCCCACCAATAATTGAAACATCAGGATACTTTTCTTTAATTAAGGCAGCTAAATCGCTAGCAATCCAATCGCGCAGGTCGGGGTAAGCGACAGTTAGACGTAGGTCGGTGTATATCGGTGAAAGCATCCCACTAGCATAGGTAAAAGGCTTATTAGGAGAAATAGTAATAATTTTGTGATCAACTAAATTTGTAATAATTTTTTCTTGGTACATCAGTTAAACTCCTTTTTAATGATTTGATAAATAGACGCTGGATCTGTAGCAGTAGTGATAGGTCTGCCAACTACAATTGCACTTGCGCCATAATCTTTGGCTTGCTTTGGCGTAGCAACCCTTTTTTGGTCACCATTTTGATTATTGGCTAAACGAATTCCCGGCGTTACGTAGAGAAAATCAGTACCAATAATTTTTTGTAAGCTTGTTACTTCAAGTGGAGAACAAATGACGCCATCAGCACCGGCTTTTTTAGCTGTTTGAGCGAGACTAACTACTTGTTTGGTCATTGATAAAGAACAGTTCTGCTCATTTTGTAAAATATCATCTGAAATTGAAGTTAGCTCAGTGACTGCTAATAATTTGGGTGGCTTCATACCCTTAGGTGTGCCCGCAACTAACCCTTTTTTGGCCGCCATAATCATTTCACTACCGCCTAATGCATGAATAGTAATACAGAATACACCGAGTTGAGCTAATTGTTTAGCCGCATGATAAACTGTATTAGGAATATCATGTAGTTTTAAGTCTAAAAAAATGTGATAACCTTGCTCCACTAATTGTTTAACAAAATGCGAACCAGAATGATAAAAAAGTTCCATTCCAATCTTTAAATAAGTTTTGTCAGCTGAGCCTAATTTCACAAGTAAATTTTGAGCATCTTCTTCTCGATCGTAATCTAAAGCAATAAATACTGCTTTTTCCATTGCAAACCTCCATCAAAAAAAGCCTATTTTGGTACAGTGCGCATCAAAATAGACTTTTATAGTAATTAAGTCATGTTGAACTTGCGGTCTCACTGTACCGTTTAAAGTTTACTAATACCGAGCTTACCACCTTATTGGACAAAATACAACAGATTTTTAGCTAGTAAAAATCAAAAAAAGGTGTAAAATAAGCCCCGAAATAATTGTAATGACAGAGAGCATTCATTTTGGAGGAAAATATGGTCAATCTTAATGTTAAATTACCCGGTCTCAAATTAAAAAACCCAGTTATGCCAGCAAGTGGGACCTTTGGTTTTGGCGACGTAGCTGCTGCCCAAAAATATGATTTAAACAAGTTAGGGGCACTGGTAATTAAAACGACAACACCTAACAAGCGTGTAGGTAATCCGCAACCACAAATTGCGGTTTTAGATGATGGAGTTTTAAATTCGGTTGGTTTAACTAATCCAGGCGTAGAGCAAGTAATTAATGAAAAATTAGTAGCGCTAAAGAAACTCTATCCAAATTTACCAATTATTGCTAGTGTTGGAGCTGAAGATGAAGCGGGTTATTTAACGGTGGCCAATCAACTAAGTCAAGCTCGCTTAGTTGATGCTTTAGAAATAAATCTATCTTGTCCTAATGTTGCCCAAGGAGGAATGACTTTTGGTGTTCATCCTAAAATGGTAGCGCGGATAACCTCAGCTATTAAACAAAAAGTTGAGTTACCAATTTATATTAAATTAACACCGAATGTGACTAATATTCAGGAAATTGCTCGTGCTGCCGAAGATGGTGGCGCAGATGGATTAGTTCTTATCAATACAGTTATGGGCATGCGCATTGATATTGCTTCGCGCAAACCATTACTTGGGAATAATATTGGCGGTTATTCTGGTCGTGGCATTAAGCCTATTGCCCTTTATTTGATACATCAAGTTCGAGTGGCTACGCAGTTGCCAATTATTGGTATGGGGGGCATTGAAACAGCTAGTGATGTAGTTGAGTTTATGCTAGCTGGGGCAAATGCGGTTGAAGTTGGTAGCGCTCATTTTCATAATCCGTTAGTTTGTCCCGAGATTATTCAAGCTCTTCCTCGAGTACTTGATGATTTGGGCGTTAGTGATATCAATGATTTGGTTGGTCAGGTAAAATTTAACTAAAAGCTCACTCTTGCTTTTGGTTGACAATCTAAATTTTCGCACGTATATTATAAATATATATCGTCCTTAAAATTAGTCCCGTGAGGCTAACAAGGCAAGCTTAATTAAGTATTAACTTTCTAGTAAGCACCTAGTCTCAAGGTAGATTAGGTGCTTTTTTAAGGCAAAATAGATAGGAGAAAACATGGCAAAAGAAATTTGGGATGCGTTAACGATGAAACGGGCTTTAACGCGAATTACTTATGAAATAATTGAGCACAATAAAGGGACTGAAAATTTAGTATTAGTTGGTATTAAGACTCGGGGAGTTTATTTAGCTCAACGAATTCATGAGCGAATTCAAAAATTAGAAGGAGTCGATGTTCCTCTAGGTCAGTTGGATATTACACTTTATCGTGATGATCGCCATGATGCATCTTTACCACAAGAGCCAGTTGTCAATTCAACTGCAATCGATGTTGATGTTACCAATAAAAATGTTGTTTTAGTTGACGATGTTATTTTTACTGGTCGTACTATTCGCTCAGCCATGGATGCGATTATGGATTTGGGTCGTCCAAGTTCAATTGCGGTGGCCGTACTAGTTGATCGCGGGCACCGTGAATTGCCTATTCGAGCAGATTTTGTCGGTAAAAATATCCCGACGTCTTCCCATGAACAAGTTGCAGTAAATGTGGAAGAAATTGATCATAAAGATAGTGTAGAGTTAAAACCACTGTCATAAATTATTATAATTCAACCATTTAATTGACTTCAGAGAGGGTCAGAAGGGTTTGAGTTTTTAGCTGCTTGTATACTGAAATTTAGCCAGCTTAAAACCCTTTTGCTAAACCTGAAGCATAAATTAGCTTCAGGTTTATTTTTTTAAGAAAGCGTCTAAATTATGGAAACTAAAAATTTTGTCACTCTATCACACTTTGTTAATGTAGAAAATCTATCAACAGCTGAAGTTTTAGCTCTTATTGAACGGGCAGAATATTTTAAAAATGGTGGCGCTACGCCAAAATTAAGCCAACCGGTATATGCAACAAATATTTTTTTAGAAAATTCTAGTCGAACAAGAACAAGTTTCGAAATGGCGGAGCGCAAATTAGGCTTAACCGTAATTCCATTTGATTCAGAACATAGTTCAACTAAGAAAGGTGAAACCCTCTATGATACTTCCTTGACTATGGCTGCGCTAGGAGTTGATTTAGAAGTTATTCGCCATCCGCAAAATGAATATTATCAAGAATTGATTCACCCAGATAACGAGCATCACTTGCAAATTGGAGTAATTAATGGTGGAGATGGTAGCGGTCAGCACCCATCACAATGTATGCTTGATATGATGACTATTCATGAGCATTTTGGTCATTTTAAAGACTTAAAAGTGGCAATCGTAGGTGATATTAGCAATTCCCGCGTTGCAAAAAGTGATATGGAACTATTAACACGTTTGGGGGCGCAGGTTTACTTTTCGGGTCCAAGTTATTGGTATGATAGTGAATTTGATCAATATGGTGAATATCAAGAGCTTGATCAATTAGTGAACCAAGTTGACGTGATGATGCTCTTGCGGGTGCAACATGAACGCCACGAAGGTGATCCAAATGAACAAAAATTTGATGCAAAAAAATATCATGAAGATTATGGAATTAACCAGCGTCGTTACGCTGACCTAAAAGAGCAAACCATTATTATGCATCCCGGTCCAATTAATCGTGGGGTTGAACTAGCTGATGAATTAGTTGAAGCACCTAAAAGTATGTTTTATCGGCAGATGCAAAATGGAGTTTTCATGCGTATGGCGATGCTTGAAGCGGTGATGCGCGGACGCAAACTAGGAGGGCTAGAATAATGGCGCTTGTCATTAAAAATGGTACGATTTTTGTTAATGGTCACTTAGAGCAAGGCGATTTATTAATCAATCATGGTTTAATCTCAACTATTGGCCATAATTTAACCGCAGATCAGGTAATAGATGCTACAGACAAATTAGTTAGTCCAGGGTTAATTGATCTTCATGTTCATTATCGTGATCCGGGCCAAACTGCAAAAGAAAATGTTCAAACTGGTTCTTTAGCTGCAGCTCACGGTGGTTTCACCACTGTTGGGGCAATGCCTAATGTTGTTCCTGTACCTAATGATGCTGATTTAATGACACAAATGGTCACTAATAATAAAGCAAACGGAGTAGTTCATATTTTGCAATATGGCCCAATTACCGTCAACGAAACAACTGACGTACTTCCTGATTATGCCGCACTTAAAAAAGCTGGCTGCTTTGCTCTAAGTAATGATGGGCACGGCGTGCAAGATGCCCAAACAATGTATCTTGCAATGCAAAAAGCTAAAGCTAATGATTTGATTATTGCTGAGCATGCTCAAGATGATAGTTTGTTCAATCTAGGTGTAATTAATGAAGGTGAAAAAGCCAAGGCTTGGAGTTTGCGTCCAATTACTGAATTGGCGGAAACAACACAGATTGCGCGTGATTTATTACTAGCGCAAAAAACAGGAGTTCATTATCATCTTTGTCATGTATCAACGGCAACTAGTGTAGAACTAGTTCGTTGGGCCAAAAAGCAAGGGATTCATGTTACTTGTGAAGTTACGCCACACCATTTACTTTTAAATGAACAAGATATTATGAGTAACAATGGCAATTATAAAATGAATCCGCCGTTACGTAGACCAGAAGATCAAGCAGCTTTGATTGGCGGTTTATTAGACGGTACGATAGATCTAATCGCTACAGATCATGCACCGCATACAAAACAAGATAAAAGTGGGGGCTTTGCTAAAGCAGCTTTTGGCATTACAGGTAGCGAGACGGTCTTTAGTCAGTTATATACACATTTTGTTAGAACTAATATTTTTACGCTTGAGCAATTACTCAATTGGCTTACTCTAAAACCTGCTCAAGCTTTTGAACTAAAAAATACTGGCCGTATTGGTCTAAATCAACCAGCTGACTTAGCAATTTTTGATTTAAAAAATGCTAGTGTAATTAATGAAACCAACTACCAATCTAAAGGGAAAAATACACCATTTACTGGACAAACAGTTTATGGACAAACTGAACTAACCATGGTTAATGGTCAGATAGTTTACCAAAAGAAAGGCAATTAAATGAAATACTTAATTTTAGAAGATGGCAGTATCTATGCAGGTGAAGGTTTTGGTAGTAATTGTGAGACACAGGGTGAGGTTGTGTTTACTACAGGGATGACAGGTTACCAAGAAGCAATTACTGATCAATCATATGCTGACCAAATTTTGGTTTTTACTAATCCGCTAATTGGTAATTATGGTATTACCTTGGCTGATTATGAATCGCTTGAGCCTGGCATTAAAGGGGTAATTTGCCATCAGTTAGCGCGTTATCCCGATAATTGGCGCATGCAAACTACGCTACCGCATTTTTTAGAGCAACTTGATATTCCGGGAATTCAAGGAATTGATACTCGTATGTTGGTCAAAAAATTACGCCAATTTGGGACGATGAAAGGTCAAATTTGCAATAGTCAAAAGGATGCTGCCAAAGTCATAGCTAAGCTACGTGCGACTAATGTGACTGCCGGGGTAGTAAAGCGGGTGGCTACGACAAAGTCTTATCCAGTTCCAGGCTCTAAGCGTAATATTGTAGTGGTTGACTTTGGCTTGAAAAATAGTATTTTACGTGAACTTAGTAAACGTGACTGTAATTGTATTGTAGTACCTTACACAACTTCTGCTGAAAAAATTTTAGCCCTTCATCCCGATGGAGTTTTGCTTTCCAATGGACCGGGTGATCCACTGGAAATGCAAGATGCGATAAAAATGGTTCAGCAAGTTGAGCAGCAAATTCCTTTAATGGGTATTTGCCTCGGACATCAGATTTTTGCTCTAGCCAATGGGGCTAAAACTTATAAGATGAGATTTGGTCATCGGGGTTTTAACCATCCGGTCCGCGAAATTGCTACAGGAAATATTGGTTTTACTTCGCAAAATCATGGTTACGCAGTTAAAGCAAGTTCAATCGATGCAAGTCAATTGTTAGTGACCCATGTTGAGATTAATGACGGTACAATTGAAGGGTTACAACATAAAAAATATCCTGCCTTTTCAGTACAGTTTCATCCTGATGCAACTCCAGGTCCCCATGACGAAGAAGGAATTTTTGATTATTTTATGCAAATGATTGATCAAAGAAAGGAAAACGAACTTCATGCCTAAAAGAACAGATATTCACAAAATTATGGTTATTGGGTCAGGCCCGATTATTATTGGTCAAGCCGCGGAATTCGATTATTCAGGTACGCAAGCGTGTTTGGCCTTGCGCGAAGAAGGATATGAAGTTATTTTAGTTAATTCCAATCCGGCAACGATTATGACGGATACAACTATTGCAGATAAAGTTTATTTAGAACCACTAACTGTCACAGCTATTTCGCGTATCATCCGGCGGGAATATCCTGATGCAATTTTGCCAACACTTGGTGGGCAAGTGGGGTTAAATATGGCACTTTCGCTAGCAAAAAGTGGTATTTTAGCTGAATTGAACATTGAATTGTTGGGAACTAAATTAGAGTCAATTGAGCAGGCAGAAGATCGGGAACAATTTAAAGAGCTTTGTCAAAAGTTAGGTGAACCTGTTCCAGCATCAGAGAGTGTTAAAACCGTTGAAGCTGCTTTAGCTTTTGGTGAAAAATGTGGTTATCCGATTATTGTACGACCGGCTTTTACAATGGGGGGAACAGGTGGTGGCATCTGTAATGATCCAACTGAATTAGCCCAAGTTGCTAAAAATGGTCTAGAATTATCGCCAGTAGGCGAATGTTTGATTGAACGCTCAATCGCTGGTTATAAGGAAATTGAATTTGAAGTTATGCGTGATCACGATGACCATGCCATGATTGTTTGTTGTATGGAAAATTTTGATCCAGTAGGAATTCATACTGGCGATTCAATTGTTTTTTCACCTGCTCAAACTCTATCAGATAAGGAATATCAATTACTACGTGATTGCGCATTACGGCTGATTAGAGCTTTGAAAATTGAAGGTGGCTGTAACGTTCAACTGGCTCTAGACCCAAACAGCTTTGCGTATGATGTGATTGAAGTTAATCCACGAGTTTCACGCTCGTCTGCCTTGGCATCGAAAGCAACGGGTTATCCCATTGCCAAAATGGCAGCAAAGATAGCAATTGGGATGACACTAGATGAAATCAAAAATCCAGTAACGGGGACAACTTATGCTGAATTTGAACCAGCTCTTGATTATGTGGTTTGCAAGATTCCACGGTGGCCATTTGACAAATTTACTAAGGCTGATCGGACCTTAGGTACCCAAATGAAGGCGACAGGTGAAGTCATGGCAATTGGACGTACTGGTGAAGAAGCCTTTCAAAAAGCTGTGCGTTCTTTAGAAATTGATCAAAAAGACTTTTTTGCGCCACAAGCGCATCAAGCAAGTGATGAAGAATTAGAACAAAAATTAGTCAAGGTACAGGATGATCGCCTTTTTTATTTAGCAGAGGCCTTTCGCCGAAATTATTCTATTTCTGATCTACATGAATTAACTAAGATTAATTTTTACTTTTTAGACATTGTAAAGCATCTTGTTGAATTAGAACAAACCATTCAGGCTCATCCTAAAGAGATTGCAACTCTCAAGTTAGCCAAAAAATACGGTTTTAGTGATCAGACAATTGCTAATCTTTGGCAAGAAGATGAAAGCAGCATTCGTCAATTGCGTAAAGCAAAGGGGATTGTTCCGGTTTATAAGATGGTTGATACTTGTGCGGCAGAGTTTGCTTCGCAAACGCCATACTTTTATTCAACTTATGATACCGAAAATGAAAGTCAAACAACTACTCGAAAATCAGCTTTAGTGGTTGGCTCGGGACCAATTAGAATCGGTCAAGGGGTTGAATTCGATTATGCCACCGTTCACTGTGTTAAAGCCTTGCAAAAGATGGGTTACGAAGCAATTGTTATTAATTCTAATCCGGAAACGGTTTCAACTGATTTTTCGATTTCAGATAAATTATACTTTGAGCCATTAACCTTAGAAGATGTGCTAAATGTTTGCGATTTAGAACAACCGGAAGGGGTAATTATTCAGTTTGGTGGACAAACGGCAATTAATTTAGCTGCAGGACTTGAAAAAAATGGTATTAAGATATTAGGAACTAGTGTTGCTAATTTAAATCGCGCAGAAGATCGTGAGTTGTTTGATCAAGCAGTTAAAGAACTGCAGTTAAAGCAGCCACAAGGAATTACAGCAACTACTCATGAAGGTGTGATACAAGCAGCAGAGCAGTTAGGCTATCCAGTATTAGTACGGCCGAGTTATGTTCTGGGGGGTAAAGCAATGGAAATTGTTTATACTCCTGCAGAATTAACGGATTATTTGCAAAACCATGTTGATATTGCTGCTAGTCATCCAATTTTAGTTGATGATTATCTTGATGGGCGTGAATGTGATGTTGATGCAATTTGTGATGGTCAAAACGTGCTAATTCCAGGTATTATGGAACATATTGAACATGCAGGCGTACATTCAGGTGACTCGATGGCGGTCTATCCAGCCCAAACTTTTTCACCTGAGATTAAACAAAAAATTGCTGAAGTAACTAAAAAATTAGCCTTAAAACTTAACTGTCATGGGATTATGAATCTGCAGTTGATTGAGCGCAATGGTGAAATTTATATTATTGAAGTTAATCCACGTGCCAGTCGAACAGTCCCATTTTTAAGTAAAATTACAGGGATTGAAATGGCGCAAGTGGCAACTCGAGTAATTATGGGGCAAAGTTTGCAAGCGCAAGGCTATACTGACGGTTTAGCACCTGAACCCAAGATGATTAGTGTCAAGGCACCGGTCTTTTCCTTTAGTAAGTTAACCGATGTCGATAGTTATTTAGGTCCTGAAATGAAATCAACTGGTGAAGTTATGGGTAGCGATTTAAGTTTTCCTAAGGCTTTATATAAGGCTTTTGCTGGTGCTAATATGGAAATTCCAGATAGCGGCAATGTTTTATTGACTATTGAAGATCGTGATAAAAAAGAAGTTTTGCCAATTGCTAGTCGTTTTGCCCAGATTGGGTATCGTATTTTTGCTACTAGTGGCACCGCTAGCTATCTTAAGCAACATAATTTAAATGCAACTGTAGTAAATAAAATTCATGCAAAAACTGATGATAATATCTTGACTGAATTTAAAAATGGTAAAATCGATTTAGTAATCAATACGATGGGGCACGATGTGGCCAAGAATTCTGACGGTTTTATTATTCGCCAAGCGGCAATCAATCAGAATATTCCATTAATTACTAGTTTTGATACAGCGCGTGCACTGCTTATTGCTTTAGAGAATCGTTCATTTTTGACTACTAGTTTAAATTAAAATAATGCTTTAAATATTATTCCTAAGCTAAGGTTTATATTTAAAGCATTTTTTAGTGAAGGATAATAATAAGCAGTAATTTATTTGCTTTGGTTTTTTGATAAAAATAGCGTTTACATAATTGACCCGTTATTGTACAGTTAAATATATTAGAAATTTAGATGATTACGTAAATCTTTTTTTAAAAAAGAATTTCAAAATAATTCTGGGGGTGTAGATATCATACCATTTTGTAAAGGAAAAATTGATGAAACTTAAAAATACTAAAAAGATTATTGTGTTTATTTTAATGCTTTATTTTGTACTAATTACAGTCTATGTTTTTCTTGGTATTCATGGCGCAAGTGGTCTACTTAGCGCCAAGGGAAATATTTCAGTTGGGCTTTTCTTTGCATTACAATCTGGAGGAGGAAGCTCTAATATATTAGTAGACATTTTACAAATGTCTTTGTTAACAATTATCGGTTCTGCTTTCTTTGTTTATTTGAAAAATAATAATATATTTTCTAATGTGCAACAAAGAATTGGTTCGGCTGCTTTTTTAAAACAAAGTCTTAAAAATACTTTTGGAGCAGCCGCTATCTTATCTCTAGCAACTAATTTATATGAAATGTTTTTAATTAATTGGTTTTATTTTCCTTTTATGTATAAGACAAATGATCGAGTGTATTTGCATGCAATTCGGTCAGCTAATATTTTAGCAGATGATATGCCAGAAATATTGCTATTCATTTTTCTATCAGCTATTGGCTGGGGCATTTTTGCCATTTTAGTTTTTAGCGTGGGACTTTATATCCGCAAAAATGCTTTCTATCCAATAATTGGACCGCTTTTAGGGTTAATTCTGATTTTATTGCCAACATTAGGTAATATGAATGACCTAATTTGGCGCACTTTCTCATATGTTTGGTTTTTATTTAGTTTGGGTGGCACCAGGACAATATACTTTTGTTAGCCAAGCTACTCCGATTAAGTCGATTTTTGCCTTTATTAGTGCGGCATTAATCTATTTAACGATTGCAGCGGTTTTAATCAGTGTATGGTACAAACAAAAAACAAAGAGGGGATAATTATGAAGACTAAGCGCTTTAGTTATCGTTTTATCTTAAACGGATTATTGATCACGTTTATTGGTTTGTGGGCTGGGCAGTTTCTTATCAGAAGAAGTGACCCTAGTACTATGGAATTATTGAATATATATCTTAATGCTAATTTGGTATCTTTGTACTTGCAACCAATAATGTTAACCCTCTTTTACTCACAGGTCTTAGCACTACGTAAAATTCGGCTATTTGTTGGTGTGCGCAAAAAGGACAATCAGATAATAGCCATTCTCTTAGGAATAGCTACCTTTTATTGTTTAATATTTTTATTAGGATTATTCGTGCCATATTTGGGAACTAATTATCCTTTTTTTAAAAATGGTAGCCCAGTCTTAGGCATGACTTTATTATTACATGTTTTTGTCTTGCTTTTTTTGTCTTGGCTTTTGGTAGGTGGCTATCAATTGCGTCATCCTTATTTTTTATTATTTTTAGTAATAGTTTTAGATCTAATATATCATTTTATTATTGAAAAAAAGCTCTTAATTTTATATAGACCGTTATATGATCCACTGTATCGGGCGGTGCACCATATTTATGGCGGTTACTAATGGAGAAAGATTATGTTACAAATCGAAAAAATAAAAAAATCATTTGGTAAAAAAGTTGTTTTACAAGATGTATCATTTAAAGCAATGTCAGGCGAGTTAATTCATATTTCAGGTATTAACGGTTCTGGCAAGTCTACCATTTTTAAAATTATTACGGGCTTGTTAAAGGCAGATAGTGGGACAGTGAAAATTAGTCCAACTGACGTAGTTGGAGCACTAATTGAGAATCCGGGATTTTTAGAATATGAATCAGCATTGACTAATTTGAAATTTTTAGCTCACCTTAACCACCGTTATGATGAAATTAAGGTGAGACAGTTACTTACTGAATTTTAACTAGATCCTGATGACAAACAAGCAATTGCCAAGTATTCGGTTGGTATGCGCCAAAAAGTGGGTATTATTCAAGCAATCATGGAAAATCAAAATATCATTTTGTTAGATGAACCAACTAGAGGAATTGACCAAGATAGTATTAATCAATTCGTTACGTTATTAAAGCAACTAAAGCAGAATAATAAGACAGTTATTGTGGCAAGTCATGATAAAGTAGATGAAATTAATTATGATCGTCGTTTGAAGTTGCAAGCCGGAGTTCTTAATGATGAATAAGAAATACATTTTTTTGCTATATACAGCAATTTGTACATTCTTAATCTTTTTAGCTAGACAAAGTTGGTCAGAACTCCCCGATGAGCAACTCTGGCAACTTAGTTTTGGTTGGATTAGTACGCCACTTAAGTTTGCGCTACTTTGTATTAATGTGATGATTTTTGATTATGTTTCTATCATTTTGCCTCGAAATGAGGTCGATTCGCTTAAGAACGAGATTGAGATTCGTAAACCCAAAATATTAACACTCTTTAAAATGCTCTTCCCGTTAGGATGGCCGTATCTTGCAGGTTACCTAATAGTTCATACATTTGCCATTACTAATAGTAATCTCGGACTTTCTTTAACCACCTTAGCGCTAATGATATTAATTTGGATTTGTTTAACAACAATACCTCTTTATCATTGGTCATTAATAATGCTGGTGATTGGTCATAGATATCTTTTTTGGATTAAGGATCTTCCAGTATTAAAAGTAATTTTTCATTCCGTGTATATAGTGCTGAAGAACCGGCAGATTGCATCTTAGTTTTACTTATTTTAGGCGCATCTTTAGCATAATAAACAAAAATACCTATACCAGTTGTAAGCAACAATCCGAATAATATCAAAGACCATGATGAGATTTTGATAATTATATGACTAGCTCGTATATCTTTGTGGTGTCGATTTCTTCTAATATCTTCGACATTTTGTAATTCATCGTCAGATTTATTTTCCATTTGATACCAACTTTCATACATGTAATATAATTATTTAAATCTTACATATAAAACTTGTAAAAAAATGAATTTGACAATTTCTTATAAAATATCAGACAAAAATTTCTTGCATAAAATTAGGGCTTAGATGATAAAAATATCGAAATACATGGAAAACTAATTATTTTTATAGACATAATTCTTGCTACGTTTAACTAATCTTTCCATATATTTGATACCATCACTTTTTAATTTTTGTCGATTATACTGCAATCTGGCTTTTTTTAAATTATCATAATAAGAAACTTTGATATTAGTGATCTTGGTCAAACTATAATCTACTAATGGTATTTCTCTCTGTAATTGCCGTGCAGTTTCTTCGTTTGATTGTACATGAGCTTTAACAGCTTCTTGTATTGTCCTATACTGTGTACCATGATAATTATGCCGCACTCCTTGCCAACTAGAATAGATAGCTCTATTGTTAGCTTGGTAGTCTTTCCAAATAGGAATATATTTGATTATAATATGATAGTTTCCAGACTAGCTTAATTAAGCTAGTCTGGAAAAATTAAGTAGTAGGGGATATATCGTTTAAATCTTTTGGCTTCAAATATTATGATCTTGATCAACATTAAGGTGCTATAATTAAACATAGAACGTTACTAATTTGGTAGTGAAGAATATATTGATAATGGTAAATTAAAAAGAAAGGCTATCGAAAATGAAGCAAAAGATTCGTTTAAATAAAATGATTATTGAAATATGTAGTTTGATAGTTTTCTTAAACTTATTTGTAACAAATGTTAAAGCTACTGATATACCAAAGGATATTAATATATGGTCAACTCCTAAAGTGATTCATATTAAAAATGACGATATTCTAAAAAAATTTATATTTCTAGATCAATATCATAATGCGCAACAAGTTACATATGCTTCAAAACAGATATATTTAACAACATACAAGCAGGATATACTTGTTGGCAATACATCAATGTCTGTTGAAATATTAGGACATATTTATCCTGACGAGTTTTCAAAGTATCTACCGTCAAATATAGTTGAAGAGATAAGAAAACATACTAATGTAATAGATAGTGGTGAAAAATCAGTAGATAGTAACAGGTGGGTCTGGGATTCCATTGCGGCAGTTATAGATTATTTCAAACCGTCAAACAATAGTAGAGAATACCAAGATTTATCAATAAAAACTATATTATCGAAAATTCACCAAATAAATTCAAATGAATATTTGGACAATGAAATAATGACAAAGGTAATTAAGGAGTACAAGTCAAATGCCAACAAATTTGCAATTAAATATTATTGAATAAACTATTATATAAATAATATTTTGCTAGGGCTTGATGCAGATGTTTAACTGGCATTAAATCCTTTAGCCTGTATCATCATCTCTTGGATAGACTATGTATCTAGCTAAAAAGGTAGATATCTTATCATTATGCAAGGCCCAATGTACGATTCCGATATTTAATCGGAGTCGTACATTTTTGTTTGTTTGATCTTCTGATGTGGTTGAACCAGTAAACGTAATAGCGCAGTACTGTCCGCATTTCTGTTAATGAACTGGTTTTAATGCGTTTGAGCTTCTCTTGCTTCATCAGGTTGAAGATGGTTTTGCCGATGCATTATCGTGGCAGTTGTCCTAGTGCGACATGCTTTGCTTAATCTTCATTTGCCTTAGTTTGACCTGATAGGCCACTATGGCGGTATTGAAAGCCCTGGTCTGAATGCAGGATAGGCTGGACTGTCTCAGGTGGTTTTTGCTTGAATTCAGAGGGATAAGCTTGCTAAGCGTGTTTAAATCTTTAAGGCGACTAAACTATGTTTGCGATCCCGTTCTAGTTTAGTTAAAGAAGTTTGGTGAGATAAGTATTTACTGCAAATTTAAATTTTCAAAGCAGTCGAATATTTAGTCATGAAAAAAGTGCTCCTAATAGTCAGATTAATGTCTAACTATTGATGAGGCAGTCTGTATGCCCCAGCAGCCATTTTAGTGAACACTTGCTTGTATTGGTCATCAAGCTCCAATAGACGGACGGCATAATAACATAGTAAACTGTCTAGAGTTTACGTACAGCTCCATTTTATAAGCAGAATGCTAGTTTAATGTAGGGCATCAAAGTATCAGAAGGGTACAGACATGTTGACTTTAACCTCACTTATATCTTAAAGTAAAATAAAAGTGATAAGTCACTTAATTCGTCGAATAAATGATTCATCACTAATTTAAGTATATTCAGCTTAATCTTATTTACACTTTAAATTTAAAGAATATTCTCTAACTCCTATAGTAAATCTGAACTCTTGATACAGTTAATTCAATTTGTATTTGGTTAAAGTGTGTAATTGCTCTTCTGTCACATTTGATCCTAAATATTCATGGATTAGCTTTCCGTGCTTAAGAAGAGCTATTGTTGGGGTTCCTTTTAACTTTATTATGTTTTTGATAATATTATTTAATTCTGGAGTTAAATCATCTTTTGAAATAATATCAAGGTTAAAATAATATAATTTTCTATTACTATTATCTAAAAAACTTTTTAATGTAGGCGAAAAAGCTCGACAAGCTGGGCATTCTTTAAAACCTATGAAAACAATAAGTGTTTGACCAGCTTGTGTCTTAGAAATTAATTCTATAGGAGTAATAGGTACGGTTTTTTGAATATTGTATTCATATTCCTGAATTGATGGTATTTCATCTTCCTGTTGGCTATATTCAATAGTATTAGTATTTGCGGCTTTAACTAATTCCGAATCAAAAGACCTAAAAATACTTATAAAAAATAAAATAATAACTATTAGACTTGCTTTTTTTGCTTTCTTCATAATATATATCTCCTTTCAATTTATTTTATATTGTAAGCGGTTTATATGCAATATTTTTTGCCTAATTTTGATTACTATTTAAAAATTGAGAATACAATTTTTTATATTTTCCGTCGTGTGAAAGTAAATATTTTTGTGTTCCTTGGTTTCTAATATGGCCATTTTCTAAGAAAATAATGTTATCCGCATTTTTAATAGTATTCAATCTATGAGTAATCATTATTCGAGTACAATTTAATTTGCTTATATTTTGCATAACCTGGCTTTCGGTATTAGCATCTAAAGCCGAAGTTGCTTCATCTAATAAGATTATTTTAGGATTATCGTATAAGGCTCTAGCTATTGAAATTCTTTGTAATTGTCCGCCAGATAGAACATCATTGTCTTTAGAAAGAATCGTCTCCAAACCCATTGGTAGTAATTGTATATCCTCCCAAACGCAGGCTATTTTACAAACAAATTGTACTCGATCAATATCTGTGTGTCTCCACATAGTAATATTATTAATAATTGAGTCATCACTAAATATGGGAGTCTGTGTGACTATGCTACATTTCTTTCTAAAAGAAGATTTTTTAATCTGTTTTAAATTGATTTTACCCACGGTAATTACCCCAGAAGAAATAGGTAATTGGCCCATTAAAACTAGTCCGAGAGTAGATTTTCCACTACCTGTTTTACCGGTTATTCCAACAAAAGATTTTTCTGGTATTTTAACATTTATGTTAGTTAAAATATTTTGTCTATCATTGAAACTATACTTAAAGTTTACATTTTCTGTTTGTATATCTAGGCGAGAATTTTCACTTAAGTCAAGCCCCGTAGTTACATTTTCTGACTTATTATATTGAATTTCAATCATACGTTCAAAATATTTATTAGCATACAATATGTCATCAAAAGAATTAATGACTTGAGATAGTGGAGCTATTACTGAGGAAGATAAAAGAAATATCGCAAATATGTTACCAATATTCAAATTGCCTACAATTGGTAAAGTTAAAGCTAGGATAGTAGCAATGAAAGGAGTTAAAAAGTTTATCGTGGAATTTAAAGTAGAAAAAATAGTTGTAAAATTCCCTTCACGTGTCATACTATCAGAGTATTTTTTTTGGGCTGAATACCATCTATTAAAACTAGTTTTTTCAAGATTTTTAAATTTAATATAAGGCATCAAAGTTAGAGAATCCATAAAATCTGATAATGAATTCGACTGTTCCAAGATTTCCCGTCCTACTAAGTATTGCTTTTGCTTAACAGCAAAAAGTGAAATCATTACTTGTAATATGCCCATTCCTAATATAAATTCTCCTATAAAAATGTTTTGAAAGAAAATATATATTAAGGAAAAGATGACAGTGCCAAAATCTAACCAAATATTGATTAATTTTTCTGAAAATAAACTTCTAACAACAGCATTTCCACTATATCTATGTGTAAGATCGGAAGAATCCATAATCGAAAAAAATTTATAGGGTAAAGAAAACAACTTTTTGACGAAATTTTCTGTTAGTTTGTCATTAAAGATCACTTGTAATTTAACTGCTAAACGTGATCTTAATAAAAAAGCGACCCCATATATACTAATTATTAATAAGCTTATTATTAATACGATATATATATTTATTTTTTTGTTGTTTATATAAATATTTATAACGCTTTTTAAAAATATGGGAATAGATACGGTTAGCAGCTGGACTACAATTGATAATATCGCCAGGATAGTTATAAAACCGATATTTCCACTAACTGTAATATAATATTCATGAAAAAGTTTCTTGATATTGTCAAATTTAGGAATTTTGTTTTGCAACTCTTTAGATGGATAAATTTTTAATATCAAAAAAGGTTCTTTTAATTCGCTTATATCTTGCTTATATACCCCATGAGCAGGATCATAAACGGTTATCTTTTTTTTTGAAGTTGATACTTTATCTATACAGACAAAATGATTATTATTTATAAACAAAATAAATGGAGTAGGGATTTTGCTCAAATCTTTAGTTTTAAATCCTTTCGCCTCTAGTTTTAATTTTTTTGATAATCTTTTTATATCCATAAATGAAAGCCCGTTTTTTCCAACGTCCCATTGTTGTCTTAGAGATGTTATAGAAACATTCATATCAAAGCTAGAGCATATCATGGCCAGACAACAAAGACCACATTCTGAATAAGAGGCTTGTTCAATATATTTCATTTTATTTATCACTACCTTTATTAAATTAAAGTTTTATAACAATTGCGTAAGCGCTTATATAAAATGCTGATGATTATATATTTCATTTTCGGAAACCAATAAAATTGTCAGTTAAAATCAAAGGGAAGTGGAAACGTATACAAAGCTTGATTTTAATAATATTTATTTCTAATTTCCATTGACTTATCATATTTCTAGTTCTATTATACTCATGTAAGCGTTTTTATCAATGCAGGTAATTGCCTATTTCTATCTGAAAGGAGGTGATACCATGAAAGCTGAAGAGTTTGTAGAAGAATTGTCAGAATCAGAACTTGAAGAAATTTCAGGTGCGAAAAAGAAACCTGGTTGTGGCTATTTATGTACATTTACAAAAGACTGCCCAACTTCTTGGTTCGGTTGTTGTTAATCATTTAAATTGTTTGGGGAACAGATTAAAACTGTTCCCCTTTTCATTATAATTTGTATAAGTTTTCACTTGTATTATTATTGTAGAGGTTGATTTATGCTTAGTTCAGTAAAATTATTATTTCCTAACATAGATAAAAAATTATATCAAGAAATACTGAAATATGAAGATAAAGAAAAAATTACTAATATTACTAGCTATGTTAGTAACTTTGTCAAGAAAAAAATGAATACTTCTATACTAGAGTATATAGATCATAGAATATCTAAGGTATTAATTGTAGAAATCAACATTAGAAGAATTAATAATGAATTTATTTCTAAAGATTCTAACGAGCAATATAATGAATTCGTTACAGATCATAATTTATTAACAAATTTGTCTTCGAAATATCCGATTTTAATGACTGAGGTAAGAGAGTCTGTCCACAATATTATTAATTTTTATATAGAGTTCCTAGAAAGATTGCAAAAGGACTATAAAAAAGTTTATATGTATTTTGGAATAAAAGGTGAAATTCAAGATATTTTGTTAGGTTTAGGTGACCCTCACAGGGGACATCGCACTGTACTGGAAATAAAATTTGAAAATAAATCAATTTTTTATAAACCTAGGAATTCTTATGGAGATGTTGCAATTAAAAGTATAAGTAAGTGGCTACAAAGCTACGGAATTGATTCTTTTGATGTACCTCAGTGTTTGGTATATAAAAATTATAGCTGGGTACAAGGAATCAATTATTTGAGTACCGATAAAAATAAAATAAATTCAATTTACTATCAATTTGGAACTTTAGCAGCAATCTCATATATATTTAATTTATCTGATTTACATATGGAAAATGTTATTACAAGTAACGGACATTTATATTTGGTTGATGCAGAAACGATATTGCAAGATAGCTTTATTACTAGTTCTGAAGAAGAAACTGCTAAAGATATTATTTATAAAGATATGCGGCAGTCTGTATTAATGACAAACCTATTTCCAGCTTTGTTGTTTTCTGATAAAAATACTCCAGATATTTCAGGAATAACTGGTCATGGAGGACAATTATTTAAACACAAATTATCCAAAATAGAAAATTTGTTTACTAGTAAGATCCTCTTAAGAAAAATTGACTACATAAATAGTGATGAAAAAAACATTCCTTACATAGATGATATACACAAAAAAATAAACCCTAAAAATTATACACAAGATATAGTAGATGGATTTAAAGATGCCTTTTCTACTATTTTAAAAAACAAAAAAAAATTTCTTATGGATCATGATATATGGGACAATTTTAATAAAGGTGTTTATCGGATTATTTTCAAAAATACAAGTGCATATAGCGCAATTTTGAATACTATAAATAGCCCTAAATATTCACAAAGCGAAATCAATGTTAACCATCTTTTGAACTTGTTAAAGTCTGGTAATAATAACAACACATCCATTTATAATATTTTTTCGTCAGAAGTTGCTGATATCCGTAATGGTGATATACCATATTTTTATAAAAAATCAAATGGATTAGTAGTCTATAATTCGAATAACAAAAAGATATACTCGTCAACTGTTTTTAATGGAATAGATGCCTATAAAACTAAGATTTGCAGATTTTCAAGTAAGGATATTGAAAAACAAATAGCCCTTATTAAAATAGCCATGGCAACTCCTATTAAAAATTGGGATTTAGGAAAAAAAGATAGATATACTGTTGATAAACTAAGAGTTATTTCTTATAATAATAAATTGATTAATGACCAAATAAGTGCTATTTTAGAAAGAATTATTAGTAATGGCATTAGATATAAAAATACTATTAATTGGAAAAATATAAAAATTTCAGAAAATAACAATTGGATTATAGGTCCAAGCGATTTTTCTTTATATGATGGAATAACAGGAATTGGAATAACATTTGCCGTAGCGTATAGTCTCACCGATAATAATAAATATTTAGATGTTTTAAACAAATGCTTAAAAGAAATTGATTCACTTGAAAAACAAATAGATGAAGATTTTAAAAACTATTCTATGTTTAATGGTATAGGATCCCTGATTTATTTTTACTTTTATTTATATTCTTTATTACATGAAGAAAAATATTTTAAAAAAGGGATATTTTATCTTAAATCTTTGCAAAAGAATATTGATAGTATTACGAATCTAGACTTTATAGATGGTGCATCAGGAGTATTAGCTGTTTTATGTGAACTTGAAAATAATTTTCCTGATTTAGATTTGAACAAGAGTATTAATAGTATTATAGATAAAATTGTTGAAAATTGGGATAACAAAGAAGCATGGAAGTCAGATATAGATCCCGATCATCATTTAAATGGCATGTCTCATGGAATTAGTGGAATTATTTACGCTTTATATAAGGCAAGGAATTTTAGTAAAAATCCAAATCTTGATTTAATGATTGAGAAGGCAATCCAAATTGAAAATAATGGTATTGAAGATAAAAATTGGATAGACTTGAGAAGTAGAGCAAACAGAATAGAAAAGGGGTTCCCTGATCCAGTACACTGGTGTCATGGTGCACCTGGTATAGGATTGTCGAGAATAATTTTAAATAAAGTATTTGATACCAAGCAAGATACTGAATTGGCAAAATTAGGGACTCTGGAAAAGGGAATTGGGGGTAGCGATTGTCTTTGCCATGGAAGTCTAGGTAATTTAGATTTATTTGTACTAGATTATTTAACCAATAATAATTTACAAAGTCTTGATATTGCTCGGAAAATAGCAACTGATCTCTGCTCAAAAAAGGACTGGGTATCAGGTATACCACAAAAAATAACAGTATTTGGTATGATGACAGGTTTATCTGGAATGGCATATGAATTGATGAGAATTCTATATCCAAAGAAAGTTCCCTCAATATTATTATTAGAACTTAACAAGGTGTAAGTTTATGGAAGAACAAATTATTAAGATTGAATCAGTTTATAAAAAATATAATAAAGGCGAAACTAATGTAATAGACAATTTGTCTTTGAATATACAAAAGAGCAGATTTACCGCAATTATGGGTGCTTCTGGATCAGGGAAAACAACGTTACTAAATATGATTTCAACATTAGATACAGTGTCTAGTGGACAAATTTATATAGATGGTCATGATGTTTCCGGTTTGTCTGACGAAGAGGCTGCCAGTTTTCGAAAAGAAAAATTAGGCTTTGTTTTTCAGAATTATCGTTTATTAAAAAGCCTAACAGTAAGACAGAATATTGCAGTACCAATGTCATTAATTGGTAAAAGTGACCAAGAAGTTGACCAAAAGATTAATAAATTAGCTGAGTATTTCAAATTAAGTGACCAGCTTGAAAAATATCCAGTTGCTTTATCTGGTGGACAGAAACAACGTGTGGCGATAATTAGGGCTATTATTAAAAATCCTGCATTATTGTTGGCAGACGAGCCAACAGGCGCATTAGATTCACAATCAGCTAAGTTGATTATGAAATACTTAGTAAATGTTAACCGTGAATTTGGCACTTCAATTCTAATGGTTACACATGATAGTCTAGCAGCAAGCTATGCCAGCGAAGTTATTTTTCTAAAAGATGGAAAGATTGCCGATCAAATTGTTAAACAAGATAGCAATGAGGCCTTTCAACAACTTTTAGCGCGAAAATTAGCAAAGGTGGAATCTTGATGAGGGAGAACAAATATGGATTTCAAAGTTATAGCAAAGAATAATATCAAAAATGCTTTTGGACTATACAAAAATTACTTTGTCTCTATTTCTTTAATTATAACGTTATTTGGAACGCTACAAATCTTTGCTAAAGACACAGTAATTACTGATGCCTTATCTGAATCAAGCAAGGTAGAATTCATGTCGTATGTTACATCTGTTTTATTTACCCTGTTTACTGTCTTTTTTATTATATATTTTAACCATTTCTTTTTAAAACAGCGTTCAGAAGAATTGGGAATCTATTCGATGCTGGGCATGTCAAAAAATCAAATTGCGTCAATTTTAATGATGGAAAATACAATCATTATTACCTTTGCTTTTTTATCGGGAGCTGTTTCAAGCATTATATTATATACTCTGATTAAAATAGCTTTGATAACAGCTTTAAAGCTTAATATTTCTGTTTTAACCCCGCTGATCATCTCACCATTTTTAATTACGTTGCTACTCGTATTTTTCATGCTATTAGTTATTTTTCTTGATAACCACTACACAATTAAGCATCTGTCTATCTTAAATATTTCCAATTTAACTCAAACGGGTGAAAAGACATCTGATAGACCTAGAGCTCTGTCAGCCTATTTAGGTATAATTTCTTTAGTGATAGCATATCTTTTAATATTAAATTTGATTAAGCATACTCAATCTTTATGGAGCAAATTAGGATTTGCTCCATTGGCGATAGTTACATTAACCTTGGTAATTTTGGGAACAATATTGATCATCAAGAGTACATTCGCTTATATTATTTACCATAGAATTAATGATCATCGACAATTATATAAGCCAACTAATATTGTTTTTCTTCCCGAATCCTTGTTCAAGTTAAAAACTAAATCAAACTTATTAATTGTATTATCGCTGATTATCTCGGCTATTATCGCCCTTACGACATCAAGTTTTATGCTTATGAATTATCAGAATGCCTCATTGATGAAAACGGTTCCTTCAGCTATTGAGATTGATCAAAAGTTAACTCCAGATAAAGTTATTAAGGTAAAGAAAATAGCTAAAAAATATGGCGGCAAATTTAAGGCAATAAAAATAGTTAATACCGTTTCTAATCATCCAATAACGATAATTAAAACTGCGTCTTCAAATAATGTAAGAGTTATTAGCAAACAGGATTATACAGAGCTATTAGAACAGCAAGATAATGGCCAGCAATCAAACATTGATTTAGCAAAAACAACAGCCTATCTTTTTACACTTTATACAATTAAAGGTACTCGTGGTACAGTAAAAGTTGGCGATTATAATATCAAATTGAAGGAAACCCATCTTTGGCCTACATATGCCCAAGGTATGCATGCTTATATAGTCATTAGCAATCAGATATATAAGAAGTTAAGGCAACACAGTACCGGTCAGATGGTATACACAATTAATGGCCCTCAATTACGGAATAATGAGCAACTTTATCAAAAAATCAAAAAATTGAAAGTTAAGTTTTTAAGTGCTTATAAAACTAATAAAGATGCAGTAAAGAACAATAGTGCTGCACTCTTAATGGTAACATTTGTCGCTATTTTGTTTTTTGTCTTCATTGGGTGTATTCTTTACTTTACTATTCTTATGGAAAATGTAGATGTTACGGAAGAATTTGAGTTCTTAAGCGACATTGGCTATAGTAGAAAGCAATTACAAAAAATAGCTATAGCCGATAATTTGTTGATTTTTGCTCCCCCAGTAATCATAGGGCTACTTAATGGTTTAGTAGCTTTTGCAGGTTTTTGTTTTGAATTTTTGGCTGCAGATGTTATTAAATTCTTAGGTGTTTTTACGATGATTGGAAAACCAATAGCTGTAACTTGCTTATTATTTTTTATTGCTTATGGGGCCATCTATTTACTTTCTTACCATAAGACTAAAATTTTGCTAAAAATATAAGTGAAATTCAATTAAGCTAATCTCGAAAATTGCAATTTCAAGTTGAACACACTATTTGATTTGATAGATGCAATCTAATCTTCTTTCATACAATTCATCGGGTGTGTGGTAGGCTAAGATCCTGCAGGGCAGGTTATTGCACTAGTCCTCAATGCCGTAGATTTGCATTAAGTCATAATCCTTGATGTACTTGCCCCTTAGGATGAAGCACCGAATTAAGCGGTTGTGGCGTTCACCCCCGTACTGCTCACACGGGGTGTAGGGGTTGGGCTAAATTCGCAAACTCAGAACCATTATCGGTGGGAATGGTCTTAAAGACTTCGTTACAGTGTTCCTAGTATTAGCTGCGTAAGGCTTTACAAGCCGCCATGCCGCTGGTAACTGTCTTATCCTTAATCTGGATAATTATGAATTTACGGGTTATGCGTTCATATAAGGTTAAAAGACCTGGTCATATTTGGTTTTATGTCCTAAAACCAGGGAACACTCTCAGTAGCCAAACTCACGTCGCTGGTGAATGTTTTGATATGGGATATGAAAAAGGCAAAGAATTTGCTACTGTGTCAACACTTAAATTGTTAAATAATAAAGGCATTAGAATACCTAAAAAATTACAATCAAACTTTGTAGTAATTTCGGAGCCGTTTTTGTTACATTAACAAGTATAAAAAAGACCTAACAAAAGTTAGGTCTTTTTTGAATCTTCAATAATGCTAATTGTCTATTTATTAAACTTATATATAGAAATAATCAATTATCTTTAAGCAGTAAGGAGAGATGACAATTTTGGCATTATCAATGGCTTGCTTGTCAAGACCTGCACTAGCTAAGAGTAATCCCAATCCAACAGTTACTGCAACAGAGCCACTAGCAATAATCAATTTAGTAAGGGCACTGTTTATGTAAAGAGTGAATCCATGTTTATTGGTTTTAATATAAGTTCCACCCCGGCGCAACATATCTTGTATTAAAGCTGCTTGATATTCTTTTTCACTTAAGATAGATTTAACATTATAACCCTTTGCTTCCAAATTATTGAAAACTTCTTTGTTGATAATGGTATTAATGCTTTGTTGGCACCGTTGTAATAGTATCTGCATGTACTATTTGGGCAGTAAAGATGCCATTTCCTAAAGTGGATGCTATTGGACTTAATAGTTATATTATAACTATTTATAATAAAAAATAATTTTTTAAATAAATTTTTATGGCTTAAGTTTGTTTGAATAAAACAAAAAATAAATTAGGCGGTTGAAATAACGTAAGAAACGGAAAAACATACAAAAATAACTGGTTATCGATTATTAGGTATGCGCAACAAAGTTCGTGAATCAGGCACAACAGCATCCGTTGCATATAGATAATCTAAAATATTATATTTTTCTTTACGGTAATCTATATAATCACTTGTATATGGAAGATTATTAATTATAGGCACAGTATAAGCTCCCTTAGCCCAACGATTGATTAGGGCTTTATATATAGCTAGTGGCACTTCATTAGTTTTTATTTGAGCAAAAAAATTGTCCTTAGACATAGTAGTTGCCAGCTTGTGTAATTCTTCATATGTACGTGACTGTTTATTGACAGTCCATTTTAAATTTTGCACGTATTCATTCCCATAATCAGGATGATGTTTCAAAGCACTTTTATTTAATGCTCCATAAACAAAATAATTATAAATACCAGTAGCATTGTGTTTGATTAACCAACGCAATTCTTTATGCAATTCAACATTGTTATCAATAGCTTGTAATGGTTGTAATAGTACAGGTATATCAATCCGCCAGTGATCTGTTACTAATTTAAATTGATTTTTAAAGGACTTAAGTGTAATAACTGATATAGGATGCTTTCTAGTAGGGTAAACAATCAATGGGGGAACAAATATATCATTTTCCTGAGATTGTCTAATATATTTAATCATCTGCAAAATCGTATCCATTGAGTGCTCGCTTCCTGCAATTACAGGTTGAGCATATTTTTCACGAGAAAATTTATTACTGTAATTCAAATATCCTAAAAAATGATGAATATAAAGAGTAATAATTTATCAGCTACCGACAACAATGAAAAATTGGTTACAATAGGAAATCTTGCAGATGAAATAAATGTTCATTTCAGAAAATTACAACCTGTTTTTACTCGTTTGAAAAGTCGAAACATTGCGTTATATACTAATATTGTGTCAATTAAAGAAGTAAATGACGTAATTAAATATTTTTCAAAAGAAAAAACTATATCATTACAGTTGTATCACTTCGTACTTGGACAATGAGAAGCAAGTAAGAATCTAGTTTCTTTATCTCAAATCGCTGCTACTAATTATCTGCACTTAAAAGAATTACAGAAATTTTGCAAGAAAATTGACAGAAACGAGTGGTTTCATTTTTTGGAGCCAAATATTTTTGTGAAAAGTGAGAGTGATGGTGTTAGAAGAACAGCAGTAGAGGATTTTGTAAGTGAATTCTTGAAATATAAAATCTCTCTAAACGTGTTGACATCAAGTTTAGTTCCCACTTTCGATAAATCAGAGGGAGTATCAAATAACTTCATTAGAGTTACATTATTAGACTCTGTTCAAGACGAAACATGGCGTAAAGGTATTATAGTAGGCTTTTATATACGTAAAGGGAGCCCTGTATTACCTATTGTTGCATACCGTAAAGGAACAATTCAAGTCGTTCCAAAGGTCAAAATGTTTCCAAAAGAGGGGCAAAGTATACCTTTTATAAGACGGGACCCTGAAAAGCAGCCAATAATTTTTACCATAAAAATAAATGACTTTTTAAATGATGAGCAGGATTCAGCAAATAAGTTTCATTATTTTCACACATTAAACATCCTTATTGATACAATTAAGAAGAATCAGGTAGGTTGTACAGTTAGGTGTGCTGGCACTTATAAAAATCCATATATTGAGCTTATAACAGAAACAGTGAGAATTAATATAACTGAATATAAGATTACTAATAATTTTACTAAAAAGTGTCAAAAAGAATATAGCTTACTGTATGATAATCCAGATTTAAAACAGCTAAAAAGCGATATAAAAGAGTTAACATCTAATTCACCAATTAATTTCAGGAGAGAAAATAATGGTGCTATTACGTTACAGTCTCGTGCAACCAAAGTAATGGTAGGATGGTTAGTAGATGATAATGATGGGTTGCTACCGGCTCTACAAAAATTAGAGTCTGAAAATGGTATCCCTATGGACATACTTGTAGGTAAGATACTTAAAGATTACCTAGATATTGCTGTTTTACCATATAAAGAAGAAGCTGAATCATTATCTACAATTATTGCTCAGCAACTTGAGAATGATGGATATCTCGAAGATAAAAACAATGTAAATAAAGAGATTAGGTAATTGTAAAAAACATTGATATGGTATATATCAATGTTTTTTCTTGGCTATTAAAGTAAAAAATTATAAATAATAAAAATATAGTATAACTACTAAAAAACATGAGGAAAAACTTTTTAGTGAAATTAATTCCATGGAATAATTTTGAAAACTGAATATAAAAGAATTACCAGATGATTTATACGGTAAAAAATAAAACAAATAATAGAGAGCTATATTTAAAAATGTCAAACAGACGATAAAATACTGAAAAATAAACAGCTCTGTAAGCTACGAGTCTAAGAAATAAAATGTCATTAAACTCTCAAGTAATCTGTTGTTAGAGTGAGTTACAATAATGCAGATTTTTAAATGTATTATAAGACTCAACATGATAAAGACTGACGTTGTATTGTCATTGTTTTTATTATTTAAAATATATAATCACTTATTAATTATTTTTTTAAAGTGTCTGCTGATCAACATAAGTACGATATTTATTGTGGTTTTTATATAATTCTTCATGAGTTCCTTGTCCAGTAATTGTACCTTTTTCAATAAAATAAATTAAGTCACTTTTCTTTATTGTAGCTAATCTATGGGCAATTGTAATAGTTGTTCTATCCTTCATTAATTTTTGAAGTGCTATTGTCACTTCTGATTCTGCTTCACTATCAAGATTTGCAGTTGCTTCATCTAAAATTAAAACTTTTGGTTCTCTTAAAAATATCCGTGCAATTTGTAGTCGCTGACGTTGTCCCCCAGAAAGCTTAATTCCACGTTCACCAATTTTGGTATAAATTCCATCCTTGAGGTTAGAAATTTCTTTATATAATGTTGCCTTTTTAAGTGCAGAATAAATTTTTTGCTTAGATGGTACTTCAGATAGTCCGAAAATCAAATTATCATATATAGTTCCATCTAATAAATAGGTATCTTGTGTAACAAAACCAATTTGCTTCCGATAATATTTTAAATCAATTTGTTGAATAGGTATATTACCTATGGTTATAAATCCGTTATTAAAGTTTTGATATAATCCTGAAATGAGATTAACTATAGTGGATTTTCCAGATCCAGTTGGTCCTACTAATGCAGTTTTTTTACCTGCTTCAAATGTAATGCTTATTTTATTTAATGTATTATTATTGGAGTCAGGATAAGCAAAAGTTAAGTCGTGAAAGGTTATATCTTTATTTTTTATTTCTATTTTTATATATCCGCTCTTTTCTATTTCTTTATTCATTAAATCGTTTATTTGTATTAGTGCAGCTTCTTTTTTTCCTTTTTCTGAAAAATAATTAGTAAAATAGCTTATTGGATTTAAAATTTGAAAGAGATATATCAAGAAAGAGACTAAAGTTGATATTTTCATAAATCCATGTGCAACGCGTAGACCACCATAGATAAATATTACCGAAATAATGCCAAAAATAAATAAAAATACTAATGGAGAAGTTATTGATGTGATGATATTTAAGTTTTTTGAATTATCAAAAGTTTTTTCAATTAGCTTATCATTATTCTCTATAGAATTTTTTTCAGCTACATATATTTTTATTAAGGCATTATTTTGTAATGATTCGGTCATATAACCTGATAGTTTGCTTAATGTTGTTTGTAATCTTCCTTCATATTTAGTTGATATTCTTTCAATTGGAATTATAATAATACCAAGTAATGGTAGAGTTACAAACATTAATAGGGTTAATCTCCAATCCATAATTATTAATGCTGTAAGAGTTCCTATAATGGTAAAAATACTACTGATAAAACTGGGCATACTTAATGAATAATAATCAGATAGGGTATTCGTTGAGTTAATTATTAATCCAACTGTCTTCCCACTATTCAAATTATTTAGATTAGCTTCATTTTCTAATATTAAATGTTTGTAAATATTAGAACGAAGAATAGAAGCTTTTTTATTTCCATAAATTGATAGAGTATAAATAGATATAGAAGATAGTAAGCATTCTACAATAAACCCCAATGCAAGTTTAATAATGTTACTAGCATTAAAATTATCAATAAGTGCTTTTACAAATAGAGGTATAAGTATACCTATTAAAGAGGATAATAACGATAAAAAAATGCCTAATGCAAAATCTATAGATCTAATATTCTTAAATTTCATTGTTTGCCTATACTTCCATTAAAAATTATTTGATTAAAATTATTTAAAGTGTTACTTTGTTATGTAAGCGGATTTTTAGTATTTTATATTATTATATTAGATTGAGAGTGAAAAGCAAAAATGAAATTAAGCAATTTAACAGTTAGATATGGTAATAAGATTTCGATAAATAATATAAATTTAGAACTGAAAAACAGCGGCAAAATTATTGGTATTCTGGGTGAGAACGGTGCAGGTAAAACCACTTTAATGAATGTGATACTGGGCAGATTGAATACATTTAAAGGAATAAGAGATATTAATGAAAGTATTTCATATATGCCCGATAGGTTTTTTTTATATGAAAATATGCGAGTTAAACAAGCAATAAAATTGTTTAAAGAATCATTTGATGATTTTGATGAAGATCGCTCATTAGAAATACTTAAACATTTTTCTATTGACCCAAACATGAAAATACATGATGGATCGAAAGGTAATCATGAAGAAATTCACCTAGCCTTAATTTTATCTAGAAACACAGACTTTTACGTAATGGATGAACCTCTGTCTTCTATCGATCCAATAAATCGTGAAATTTTTATAAATGCTATCAAGAATTATCGAAAAAAAGGAAGTTCAGTTATAATCGTTACTCATTTACTTAGAGACTTAGGCAGTATGTTTGATAGTATCATTTTTATGCGAAGTGGTAGCATACTTTTGAGTGATTCAAAGGCTAATTTATTAAACAAGTATAATAGTCTTGAAGATGCTTATTTTAAGGAGATAGGAAAATGAAAGAATATTTATATTTAAGACTAAAAAAAATATCACCATTATTTATTATACCCATTGGTATTGAAGTAATATTTTTCTTAATTAGAATGAATAATATACATAACAGCACGGCATCAGAATTTCATGGATTGTGGTATGCAGCAGCTGCAGCAATTATATTATTTGTTACAACATATCAATTAATCAAGATTTATTATGTCGGAAATGATGAGCTAATAAATATATTGCCGTATTCTAATGAACTTTTAACTTTTATTGAATTACTAATATATGTCTTGGCAACTACGATTTTTGGCACAATATACCAGTTGATTAACATATATAAATCGGGTGTGAAATTTAATATCATTCAGTATTTCGGTGATAAATTTTTATCATTATTTAGTTTTTATATGTTGCTTCTAGCTTTTTGTACAATATTTAAAAATGTGAGAAAAGCTGCCTTGGGAGAATCATTGATAATATTTGCAACCTTTTTAGTGATTGTTTGTGAAATTTTGCTTTTTTGGAATGTAGAAAAATCTAGAATAGTTCATTTTATTTTAGGGATAACTTCACCCAGTTCAGATATATTTGTTGTATACTTAAATGTTTTACCGTACAGCTTTTTTGGAGAGTCGGCTACAGCGATAAAGATAATGACAAATTTTAGCTATTTATTGAACATAATTACTTCTGTTATATCAAGTTTGATTGTGATTTTTTGGAAAAGAATTATTAAGTTAAATTATATGAATCTAGTGGGTTAATAATGAATATACAGAGTAAGATAAATGTAATTACAAAAGAAATTAAAAAAAACTCAGAAATATGGTTGAATAATAATTTTAACTTTTTCGATATAACTAAAGGATCTAATGTAATAAGTGATGAACTTCAGTTTAAGGCTTTTATAGAACTACTGTTTACGGTAGATATGTTTTATCCAGATAAAATATTCTCAAAAAATTTGATGAAAAAAATATACTGTTTGAGTGAGAAGGTAGAAAAAGAGGTTAATTTTACAGAATATTTTCTTACAAATTCAGCATTAGTAGCAGGTGATGAAGAAATGATTATTTTCTTCAAAAACTATCTTAATAGAACATATAAAGAAAGAGAAAGATTTCAAAAAATAGTATCTAGCGATTTTGAATTATTAGCAAGAAAAACTCCCTATAGAATTCTCGACTCTGCATATTCAATGACTAAAGCAGAAATAAATAATAATGCAGAAGATATAGATTTACTATATAACTTAACAGTACTATCTAATGAAAACTTTAATTATTTATATCTATCAGACAATAGTGCGTATTCTGTAACACATACTATCTTTTATGCTACAGATATGGGCAGAAAACATCCATCGTATCTTAATTATCCATTTATTTTTAGAACATTAAGGAAAATGATAATTTTTTATTCTATGCAAAACAATGTTGATATAATGGGGGAATGTGTTTTAGGAATGTCATATTTAACCGGAAATAATAATACTTTTAATGAACAAGACTGGAATTTGATTTTGTTTGCTTTAAATTGTATAAGAAATAGACAAAGTAAATCTGGCTTTATTCATTCACCTAGTGATAATAAAGAAGAACAATTAACAAAAGAAGAATTATTCTTTGATAATTACCATACCACGTTAGTAAACCTAGGGGTTGCTTATGCAATGCAGAGATAATATACAAAAAATAATAGAAAAATTATCAAATTCAAAATTTGATCAACAAATAATTGATGAAATATCAATTTCTGCCATGGAAATAGAATGTTTTGATAATAATATAATAAATAATAAACAAAAAGATGATTATCATATTTTAGTAAGAGATATGATAACTTCTCTATGTAACATGACATATCCTTTTGAAAATCTAGTATTTACAAATCCTTTTATATTGATAAAACTATCATGGATTGCGAAGTATATTAATGATTATGATGTAAACGACAAAAAAGCTTTGTGCTTTAGAGAAGATGTCATAAAATTAGCAAAGAGCAATATTATTTTACCCAATGAATTTCCAATAGAGATGAAATTGACATTAATTGATAATTTAAACTTAAATATTGCCAAAAATGAAAGAGAAAACTGGACAAAATTTGTTAAGAGAGACTCAGAAAGATTTATAAAGTTAATAAATTGGGCAGATGCAGGGAATTTACATAACTTTATTATGTATAATAATAATTTTTTGGCAAATATTAATAAGCAAAAAATTAATCAAATAGGGACTTATTTAATATTATGTGGAAAGTTATCTACAGCAATTATATTAACATTACTTTTTCCAACTACTTTTTTAATTTCAAGTCTAAAACAAGAATGTGTGAGTTTAGAATCTATTTCAGATATGATTGGCATGGATTTAATTAAAAATATAAATATTTAATAATTAGCAAGGAAAAATATAAAAATGTCATTTGAGGAAAAACTAACATACTGGATAAAAACTAATTTTAAAGATATTGTTTTAAAAGAGAATCTTTCTTGCAATATTGAAAACAAGAGTAAGAATGTATATAATATAGTTAAAAATGATAGCGTTTTTAATAAGGAATCGACCTATTATTTAGGCTATTTGAATAGTCTAAATAATAGTATAGCCTATTTTGATTTTTCTCTAGAGAAGTTTTGGTATATTAATGAAGTAAGTGACAAGGTTTTCTATACTCTTGCTTCTATTAATAAAGAAAATAGTAAGACTTTGTCACCTATACTGGAAGGATTACTTATGTACACGTCTCAGAATACTGATATACCTCTATCAGTATTAATAAACTTAGGATTAGAAAAGAATTCTGAAGATTATGATAGTAAAGATTTTATTGAATACCTTTCATTTATGCAGAATGACGACGGTTCAATAGGGATAATTAATCCTCTGAAGGATAATAATAAAAAGAAAAACATTTTAGAATGGATTAGTAGAAATAGTATATATACATATGTAGGCGTTTTATAAGCGTTATATGAAAACCTTCATAGAAGGGAGGTGAGTAAGATGACAAAGGGCATGTATATTCCCATTAAAACCATTGATTTTACTGATGGCAGTGTTAATAAATGGTATATGGTAAGTTGGTACAAACATAATTTTATTATAGGTAGTGAGAGGAAAGATTCACCTACAATAGGACGTAATTTTGAGTTTGTTTCAAGTTTAGCATAGTTTTATCGTTAGTTTAGGAGGAGTGCTTATTATGAGAAATATTTCGGTTTCTGAAAATGGTATTTGCTATAAGCCTAATCTTGACCTGAGCACTGAAAATATTGAAGAAATAAAGCATGGTTATACTTTTATGTGGAATAATTGGATTTATAAATATGGTGTTATAATTAATCCAGATGAAGGTCGTAAGTTTGTTATTAAAACTTCATTAGCATAGTAATATTCTATTACTTGTATATATAATAGTTGTTATCGCCAGTTAAGGAAATAACTGACGATTTTTTTGCTCTTTCTAGCCCGAATAGAACAGTCAGACTTTAAAAAATGTGATAACTGTGTGATATGTGTAACGTATGCTATGTAATTGGTTGTTCAAGTGCTGTTGAATATTTTTCAACAAAAGGCTAAATGACAGCAAATATTATACGTTTATAATTTTCATGATATTGAGTTAGAAATAAACTATTTTAGTATACATATAGATTATGTCCTAATAAATAAGGAATAAAAGATAACTTAATGCTTCTTCAATAATTGTACGGTATCTCTCTAATCATCATTACAAGTAATTTTAGGTATTTCATTTCTAATATTAGAACCCTATTGACTTTAAATATATATGAATGTTTCTAATAAAAGGTCGCTAATCGAAATACCCTGCTTTTCTTTTTTTATTAATCCTAAAATTATTGTTAGTATAGCTATTTATTTGCGCTAAATTTCATGTGCTTGAAGGAACTATTTATAGGGAGCTGCACGTTTATCGACAATATAACGATGATTGGCTACTGGTAAATAAATTAGATCTAACAAAATGGCTATTTATATTGAGATTTATTAATATTAGAGGCAATGATGGACTTGGAAATGTATATATAAACATCTTATCTCTGCAAAAAAATAATGCCTATATTATGTTCGACATAAGTTTGCTAGAAAAGATTATTATTGACAATAGTTAATAATGAAGTTAACCCTCTAGATTGGACCTAAATCTAGAGGTTTTTACTATTACACAGAAATTACAGGAGCTTAACTTGTTTAAAATAGGTTACGTCAGCCGTTATGTGGCTAAGATAATTGGGGCTAGGGCATCCCTCAAATAATTGACAGGGATAATTATGCAGTACCAATATTTGAGGATATAAGGCTTAAGAATTAAGCACACGCACCAAAATTTTCATGGTCAATTTAAGATGCGAGTTTTAAACTTGAGAAAAGAACATAATGCGACCTATCAAAAATACTTCTGGCCACTTTAAAATTGCTACGCCTAGCTTAATTCTACATTGGTAAAAAAAGTTTTGATGAAGGCGGACTTGATGCACTCCTTATCAAATGAGTACGACCATCGATGAAAAAAATCACCTAAAAATCAGTTAAATATTCCAGTAGTGAGTTATTTTAGTTAGAGCACCTAAGCATATAAAATTGTCATCTCCACATTGAGAACAACTACCTAAAAAATGAAATCCTAGTTGGGTGTAAAGACGTTCAATGCAAGAAGAATGGACCACCATCCAAAAGCTAAGGCATGAGCATTGTTAGCAACTGCACTATAGCTTTCTAGCCAAAGTATAACCTGTGTGGCAGGTGGAAAAGATACAGTGCCCAGGC
Organism: Lactobacillus sp. ESL0230; assembly: GCF_003692805.1. Classification (NCBI taxonomy): domain Bacteria; kingdom Bacillati; phylum Bacillota; class Bacilli; order Lactobacillales; family Lactobacillaceae; genus Lactobacillus; species Lactobacillus sp. ESL0230. The sequence goes on along the minus strand of NZ_REHI01000006.1, from coordinate 776,865 downwards.
AATAAGAGCATAAGTGAACCAATTTGTTTCTCACCTTTTAAAATACCTTTATAATGGTGAAATCATTAACCAGCGGCCGCAAACAAAGTAAGTAACGGATTCAAACAGGTTTTGGCCAGCTGTGACCTAAACTACTTTACTGCATGTAGCGTCGGACCACCTGTTATGACAATACCGTTTGTGAAAGTTAAACTGGATTATATCCTATCTCACCAAGAAGGCATTGCAAAGGCAATGGAAAAGTTAATCAAATACTACAATTAAACATAAGTTAAAAGGTCGCATCCCGATTAAATATCGGAATACGCATCAGCAAAATGAAATAATGTTAACTTCCAATTTTAGGAATTAGCTCGTATATCAACGATTTCTTCTTTGCTATCAAAATAATAAAAAATACAAAAAATAATTTTGAACTAAATCTCAAAGTAAAACAAATAATAAAGAATTATATTTAAAAATGGTAACTAGACGGTAAAAATACTGGGTGTAACGGGAAAATGAAGAAAAACAAATATTTCACAAATGTAGATACAGAGGAAATTAAAGAAGCAGATAGACAATTTGATCGGTGGATTGTTAATTTAATAGATTTTTTACAAACAGAAAAGCTGCAACTATTAAAAATATATTCTTTACAACACGATATAAAAGACCAAAATTTGGATTTTAATACTATCGATAGAAACATACAAGCTAAATTAGACGATCAATTGTACAAGGTTTATGTTTCACTTTTTGATAAGGCAGAATTAAAAAAGCATAACTTGACTTTATCTAGAAACGATTTTAACAGTTTAATGTATGTCCCCCCAGAGTTGTTAATAAGATTTCAGTTGATGGATGATCATTATATTTCTTGTTATACTTTTTAGAATATAGAGATTTTAAAAAAATATAATGTGCTTAGCTAAAATTAATCAATAATTATAGAAAGGATTAATAATGAAATACTTATTGATTAACAGGCAACACATTGATAATATTCAAGAAGCCGAAAAAAATCTTTTAATGCTATTAAATAAATCTAATAATCTCTTGCTAGTGCAAAATATAGTATTGTATCTAATAAGTGAAGTCCAACAGGGAAAAAGCTTCAAAGTTAGAGCAATAAAAGGTAATACTAGGTTTATTATAGAAAATAATATTCATGAAATAGAGTATGAAATAGATTCACAAAGGACTATTAGTATCTTTATATTTTTAGTTGAAATCATTAATAAATGGCAGCTTCTTCCTGGCAAGAAGACATGGCAAGGATATGATGAAAAAGTATATGCTAAGTTGGAGCAACTTTTAAAAAAATCAATTTTATAAAAAAGGCTACTGGATCAATTATATGGTCTAGTAGCCTTTTTTATAAATTTAACATACTACATGTCCTACAAATGAAGGCATAAAGTAATTTGAAATAGTTTCAATATCTACGTTTTGTCCTGGTTGTGGAGCCGCAACGTATTGGTTGTTACCGATATAAATAGCAACGTGGTATGAAGCTCCGTGACTACCCCAAAATAGCAAGTCTCCTGGACGAGCAATTTGTGAAACTTGAGATGCATCAGAAATATCAGTAGTAGTTACATTGGATTCTTGCTCAATAGTAGTTCTACCTAATTGGACACCAACTTGATGATATATATATTGAGTTAAACCAGAGCAATCGAATCCTGCTAGAGTGGAGCCACCCCAAACATAAGGGATGTTCATATGTGCATATTTAATTGCAAGGTTAACTATTTGTTCAGATTGAGTATTACCAATCAACTTATCATCAGTGATTTTAGCCTTAGCTTGAGAATCATTTGAATCTTGTAGATATAGTTCATCCCCAATATATATAGTTGATTTATCCCAAGATAAATTATTCCATTTTAATACATCTTCTGTATCTAAGCCATATTTATGAGCAATAGTAGATACACTCTCGCCAGCTTGAACAGTATGCTTTTTTGGAGTGTCAGGGATAGTGATTTTTTGATTAGCTTGTAAATCATCCTTGACACTTAAGTCATTTGCTTTAGCTAAATCCTTAACAGTAATGTGATTATCTTTAGAAATTGATTTAAGAGTATCTCCAGTTTTTACAGTGGTAATAGTATCAGCATTTGCAACTGAAGTAGAAACAGCAGCACTTGCTACACCACCACTAATTAAAGCAAGTGTAAGTTTTATAGTATTGAAATGTGGCTTGCTTGTGGTCTTCATTGAATCATCCTTTCTGTCTTACGACAATAAGCCATTTTTGCAAAAATGTGAAAGCTTAAGCCTTTCAGTCTTTTTAAATTTCACAAGTGACTTTAATTAGATTTAAATTGTTTAAATGTTAAGAGGGGGGAATTGCTAAATAGCAATGGAACAAATAGTTAAACAATCGTAATTCTATTTAAGTCAAAGTAAACATAATCAAATACAAGGTTCAGATCGATATAAATACTTTCTCTTGTATTCAAATTTATTATCTACCAAGTTAAATAAAAAAATCATTTTTCTCGAAATAACCAAATTTAAGATAAGCGATATTTTTCTAAAAAAATAGTAATTAACAAAAGTGCTTTTATTTTTTTTAGTATTAATCATGTAATAAAAGAAACGGAGGAACTTATGGCTAGTCAGAAATTAGATAGATTACAGAATAATGTTTATGTCCTGAAGCATGTGTTACTTGATTACGGTAAACAGATTGCATTAAAAGATCGAAAAAATAAAACGAGTGTAGTTGAGATTATCTACAATAGTTTATTGCAAATGAAAGATAAGTCCCATCGTGGAGCAGATACCCAACGTTTAAGGCAAGCATTTGAATCGCTGCCATTAATACTGCACGCCCAAGCTTTTAGATCTTTTATTACAGACTTTTATATCTCTAACCATATTAATGGTAAGATCATTAATTCTACTCAGGGTACTAGTGATGTAGTCAATGAATTAATGGATACTGCAAATGATTTTTACGAAGAAACAGGCAGTGTATTATCACCCTTTGAGGTAGTATTCTTGACGTTAAAAGCATTATTAGATAGTAAGAATTTGAGCAATCCAAGGTATCATAAAGAAGCAGAATTGTTTGTTGGAAATATACAAGCACAGAAACGTATTTTGGAAGATTTTCTAACTCAGTTTGATAAACAATTTAATCAAATTATTAAAGAGGAAGATGTAGTAAATGAATAAAAAATCAACAAACCTATTTTTTATTACATTCTTGGTCGCAGCAATTCTTGTACTTTCTGGTTGTAGCATTAAAACCCCTTTTACAGAAGTAAAATTAACTAAGGAATTTAATAATAATACTGTCAGTTTATTAAAAGTGAGACAAATTGCTGCCGAGAAGGAACAGGCTAAAGGAAAGAAAAATACTGAAGCTTTTATAAAAAGATTTAATAGGGATGCTAAGGCAGAACAAAAGAAAGTAGACCAATCTGTTAAGACTCTACAAGATAGCAAAAAGTTTAGTGGCTATCCAGAAAATGTACAAGATTACAGTGTTGATGTGTTGAATTACATTAAAACAGTAATTAATGATAAGAGCGTAAAAACTCAAACTAAGGCATATCATAAGACCGCTACATCAGCAATTAAAATTGCGTCTGAAAAATCTGATAAAAAGACTAAAAGCTTAGTAACTTCAATTGTTCAAAATGATGCGGTTATGCAAGCTAAAACTATTACCAAAAATAATAAGAATAGTGATTCAAAGAATAATATCCAGAATTTAAAAAAGAAGCCATTTAAAACACATATCATAAACATTAATTTGGGGTGGGGTATTATCTTAATTCTAATATCAGGTCTATTAATAGCAACTATCTTTATGCAACCGAATAAATCAGAAGACATGACTAAGGCTTTAACCGATGAAAATAGTATGCCCAAACCAAGAGGTTATGCGTTATTTTTAGTACGTTCGACTGAAATTTTGACAATTATGTTAGCTGTAGTCCTTATTCTTATGAATCGAATTAGTTAGGAGTAGAAATGAGCTATTTAGTACGTGTTTTTAAAACCTTGAACCATATTTATTGGGAAAAAATCCTTATTTCCCTAAAATACATGGCTTACATCTTGCTTGTTTTGTTTGGAGCCTATGGCGGGTATTGGATTATTGATTTCTTAATTACTAATTTTATTTCTAAATTATAAAGGAGCGAATCTAATGAGTTTAAAAACTCTAATTGAGAACAATAAGTACAAAGTTAAAAAATTGCAAAAAATCGTTAACCAGATTAATGATTATTCTGATACATTCGCTCAAATGAGCGATAATGAATTGAAAGCAGAAACACCTAAATTAAAACAAATGCTAGTAGATGGTTATAGCATGAACGCAATACTACCTGAAGCATTCGCAGCCATTAGAGAAGCTGATAAGCGTGTTCTAGGATTATACCCTTATGATGTTCAACTTATGGGAGGTATTGTATTACATCAAGCAAATTTAGCCGAAATGCGTACAGGCGAAGGTAAGACTTTAACAGAAACCATGCCTGTGTATTTAAATGCGTTAAGTGGTAAAGGTGTCCATGTAGTAACAGTTAATGATTATTTATCAAAACGTGACTTTGAAGAAATGGGTCCAGTTTTTGAATTTATGGGGATGACTATTGGTCAAAATGGTGAAGATACATCCCTTGAACAGAAGAAAGAGGCATATGCCTGCGATATAACTTACTCAACTAATGACTCATTAGCTTTTGATTATTTAAAAGATAACATGGCTCTTTTTAAGCAAGACCAAGTTCAAAGAGGACTTAATTATGTGATTGTAGATGAAGTAGATTCTATTTTAATTGATGAAGCAAGAACACCACTAATTATTTCAGATAACGCCAATAGTTATAAAGAACTTTATCGTCAAGCAGATCAAGTAGCCAAAAGCATGACTAAAGCTGATTATGACTACGATGAAGAAAGTAAAACTATCACTTTAAAGCTTTCAGGGGTAGAAAAGGCTAACGAAAAGCTTGGAATTAAAAATTTATATGGAAAAGATACTTTCCTTTTAGCCCACTATGTTGATGAAGCTATGAAAGCTAATTACACGATGGAAAAGGATAAGGACTACATCGTACAAGATGATCAGGTTCTTATTGTTGATACATTTACTGGACGTATTATGGATGGTAGAAGATTTTCAGATGGTTTACATCAAGCATTAGAAACCAAAGAAGGCGTAACTATTAATGATGCGAATCGTACAGAAGCAAGTATAACTTATCAAAATTTTTTTAGAATGTATAAAAAACTATCAGGAATGAGTGGTACTGCTTCTACTGAAAGCAAAGAATTTTACGAAACCTTTGGAATGCAAGTAGTGACAATTCCTACTAACAGACCCAGTCAAAGAAAAGATTTACCAGATATTTTATATACAACTGAACGAGCAAAATTTAAAGCTGTCCTTCAAAAAATTATTAAAGTACATAATACACATCAACCTATTTTAGTTGGTACTGCATCAGTAGAACACTCAGAAATGCTTTCAGATATGTTAGATGAACAAGGTATTGGTCATTCTACATTAAATGCTAAAAATAATGCTGAAGAAGCAGGTATTATTGCACAAGCTGGTCAAGCTGGAGCTATTACAATTGCTACTAATATGGCTGGTCGTGGAACTGATATTAAATTAGGACCCGGGGTGAAGGAATTAGGTGGTTTATACGTTTTAGGAACAGAAAAGCACGAATCAAGAAGAATTGATAATCAACTTCGTGGACGTTCTGGTCGGCAAGGTGATCCTGGCATTACAGTCTTTTACATGTCATTAGAAGATGATTTGATTAGGCGGTTTGGCGGGAAAAAAATTCAAAAAATTAAGGATAAGCTGGTTGCTAATGGTAATGAGTTTGAACCTATCGAAAATAGTCGCATCTTTAATTCCAGCGTAACATCTTCGCAAAAACGTGTAGAAGGTAATAATTTTGATCAACGTAAAGATACTTTAGCTTACGATGATGTGATGAATGATGAAAGGACAGCCCTTTATACACAACGACAGGAAGTTATCGATAGTTTCGAGTCACTAACTCCATATCTTCAAGCAATGATTAACCGAACTATTAATCGTATCGTAGACAATTATTACATTACTTCAACAAATATTAATTATTCAAAAATGATTACATATATAAGAGATGCATTAGATATTGACCTTGACCCTGAAGCAACAAAAAAGGACTTAGAAACAACTATTCGTGGGGATGGGTATAGACGTAATCTGACCCGAATTATCCAAAAGAATGAGGCTTACGATAGTATCCCTATTGATAGGATTAAACAACTGAAAAAGGTTGAACTTAAAGAATATCTATTTAATCAAGCACTGAAAGAAGTTAACGCTAAAGCAGAATTACTTGAAATACCTGCTGATTTACGAGAGTTTGAAAAGATAATGATTCTTAAGGCTATTGACTATAATTGGAAAAATAATATCGACCGTATGGAGCAATTAAGGCAATCAATTACCTTACGAGGTTATGCTCAATACAATCCTCTTATTGAATATCAAAATTCAGCTCACGTTATGTACAACAATATGATTGAGGAAATTGAAAAAGATGTTAGTAAATATTTCTTGAGAGCCGAAATCCGTGATGGAGGAGATAGATAGATGAAAGAAAAGATGCTAAAAAAAGAAAATCGTAAAAATATCTGGCAAAGGGTAGGTATTACGATTGGAATTTTGTTTTTTTATGACTTGCTAACTTATGTTACCATCCCTGGTATTGATGCTAATGCATTAGTTAAGTTAAAAAATAATCCAACTTTAACTATGATGAGTACGTTTAGTGGAGGTGGTTTCCAAAACTTATCTTTACTATCACTAGGAGTTAGTGCATTTATTAGTGCACAAATTATTACTCAGTTGCTGCAATCAGGGGTTGTTCCTAAGTTGACAGAATGGGGAAAGCAAGGTCAAGTTGGGCGTGAAAAGTTAACTCAATTTACACGAATTTTGACGATAATTCTAGGTTTTACTCAAGCCGTTGGTGTTATTGCTGGTATTAATGAATTGTCACAATATGGCTTTATTGTTAATGATTCATGGTGGAATTACTTTGTTATTGCTCTTTTAATGACTGCTGGTGGTTTTATTGCAATCTGGTTAGGTGATCAAATTACACAATACGGACTTGGTAATGGCATTTCAATTATTATTGCTGCAGGTATTATTAAAAGATTACCTAGCTTGACTAACCAATTCATGTTAAGTGTAAGTACTACTTTTGGAGAAGTTAAATGGGACTTAGTTATTCTCACTGTAGTGATTATATTAGCTCTAACTACATTAATTGTTTGGTTTAATTGCTCTGAATATCGTATTCAAATTCAATATACAAGACGAGAAAATAAAACTACTGCTGATAGCTATTTGCCACTCAAACTTTTAGTTCCTGGAGTTGTACCAGTTATTTTTGCTAGTTCAATTTTGACGATTCCGCAAACAATCCTATTATTTTTTCAAAATAAACAAGATAGTTCTGTTTATAGAATGGTTAATGATATTTTTTCATTAAATAGTACTATTGGAACTACTTTATATGCGCTTCTCATTGTTTTATTTACTTATTTATATTCATTAGTACAAATTGAACCTGATAAATTGGCTGTTAACTTAGGAAAACAAGATGCATATATACCAGAAGTAATTCCAGGTGATCCAACAGCTTTGTATATTAAGAATATTCTTTTTGACTTAGGCTTGCCGGGTTCTATGTTCTTAGTCTTTATCTCGGTAATTCCATTAATTGCTGCAAATACTATTTCTTCCAGTTTGCAAATTGGATTAAGTGGATCTAGTTTGTTAATTATTATTGGTGTTTTGACAGATATGGGTCGCCAAATTAAAGGCCTTAAACTTAGACATGGATATTCAAACTTTATGAGTAAAGAATTCGCTTTTAATTAATTGAGTTATTCTATAAATATCAAAAACAATGATAGAAATAAAAAAAATAAAAAAGGTAATAATTAGCACGCTTATAGGAGCTGTATTGGCTATCGCTTATCCGGCTTTTGTATTTGGAAAGTTCAAATATGCAGAAACTACCAGTAGTTATCAACAAGCTTTGAATGATCCATACCACTTAACGATTATTTACCGGCAGGGATGTTCTCGTTGCAAAAGTGTATTACCTAAATTATTACTAGAACACGGCTTAGAGAGCAAGAAGTTATATGTATTTAATGCAGCTAATTTAAATGCGAATCAATTAGATAAACTAGATGTACATGTAACACCTGTTTTTCGCTTAGATAAACATAGTTATAACACAGTTAATGAAAAGTACATGCAAGAAGTTTGGATAAAATCACACTGAAAGTAATTAGTTACTACAGCTTAAATAAAAATAAAACCTCCTCTCACAAGTTCGAGGAGGTACCTATAAGGAGACAACAATGGCAGCAATTGATATACAATTAGATCAGATTAGTAATGATAAGAGTCTTATTTCAATTTTTATTGAAGGACGACCTAAAATTTGGGAAGCGCATGCGACATTGGTAGACACGATTGATAAAAAAGGTCGTCCTGCTAAAAGACGTGATATTAAAAGTCAATCATTTCTGCGCAAAATCATGGACGACTACATTGAAGTTGATGAAAATACCAAAATGAAAGTTGCATTAGAGCAATTGCGGAAAGTTTTTGGTAAAGAATATGATGCATTACTACAGGTAGAACAATTAACCCAAATAATTACACAAAATATGGTTGAAGAAAAATATGTAGCTAATAACTACAATTATTTTTCATCCTAAGTCAATAAATATGGATAAATTTTAAATAGCTTTAAAAATGCCTTAATGGAAACCATTAAGGCATTTTTAGCAAACATTGAAGATTTGGAAATATTTAAAGTATGTCAACATGCTGAATGTAAGGTGCATAATCTGCAAATAGGAGAGAAGATTATTATCCCTGTAACTAAAATTCCAGCATTCAAGGCAGGTAAAATTTTGGAAGATACTACCAAATATAGTTAAATAATTTTTGACCACTACTTTATAAATATAATATAATTATATTTGTATAGTTTTTAATGACGTGATTTATTACAATGAATGGTAGATATATATGGATACTAATACTAATATTGATATGAATATTAATGATATTAATTTGTCAAAATACGACTCTTTTATATACATATGGAACGAAAGCAGTAATAATAAATATAAGGGAAAATATAAATTTATAAGTATAAATGACCTTCAAAAAATTAAAAATACCCGATTAAAGACTACTCCAAAAAGATTTGATGGACGAAAAGAGGCGGAGATAGAAGCGCTAAAAGAAGCATTAAAAGAAATAAATTCACAAAATAAAAAATATATCTTTGTCTTTTCACAAAGCATTAAAGATCTAAAAAATGGCGATTTACAATCAAATCCGAAATGCTTAATCAATAAATTTTCCAGTAGTGCCTTTGTTTCAATTAATTCATATTGTAAGAGATTTGGATATAAAATAAAAAATAATGCTAGAAAAAATGATAATAAAAATAATAATAATTTTAAAAAAAAATTCTGTGCTTATTGCCATAATCAACTTACAAATAGCGGTCAAATAGATCACGTTATTCCAATATGGGCAGGGGGCAATGGCGAAATTGATAACTTACTTGTCACATGTGAGAAATGCAATAATAATAAGGGATCAAGAATATTGAGTTGTTCACTTGCTGAATTCCCATCTAAAAGTTTGTACGAAGCACAAAGAAATTATAGATTCTACTTATTTAAAAATAAATATCTAGTAAGACGTCAAAAAAATTGGAGATATAACGAATATTTTACTATATTTATAAGAGATGAAGAAGGTAATTATATTAATAGAGATAAAGAGGTTGGATGCCAATTTATTATTTGTTGTAAAGAAAATGACTTAATCCTAATAGATAGAGCAAATCAAATAAAAATAGAAAAGGCTTTAATTAAAAAACAATATAAACAAATAGATTCTATTATAGATTCTAATAAATCATCTAAATAACTATTAAGACCGGATTGCTGATTAAAATCAATATCACCTAAATTGTGGAGAGATATAATTGAAACCTTCTTAATAACAGTGTATACTTGTACTAACATAGTTAGGGAGTTGATATTAATGCAAAAGAAATTAGGTAACTTTGTTGCTAGAAAAGTTGGTAATTCTACAGCTCTCACGGTTCCGAGTAAGGCGGGTGTTAAACTTGGTCAACGATTTGAATTGATTCAAGAAGATAATGACACTTTAATCTATAAGACTATTGACTCTAATCCATGGTTTAATGGCGAATATGACGATATTGACTTTAAAAAAGAAATTGAAAAAGTAGGTAATCCTGATACTATGCAGGTTGGTAAGGAGAATATTCCGTGGTAGCCCCCAAACAAGGAGATATTATTTGGATAGATGCTGAACCTCATGCAGGACGAGAAGAAGGCGGGCATAGTTTCCAATCTGGTAATATTCAAAGACCAGCGATTGTTATATCAAATAATGCATATAATCAAAAAACGGGATTAGTTGTCTGTATGCCTCTTACGCATGATCTTAATAAAGATAATGGTGAGCTATACTATCATATTGCTGATATCAACAGTGGAATATCTGGTAGTGTAATTACTTTTTACATGCCTAATTATGATTTTTTTGGTCGACACGGTAAAATTGTTGGGCATGTTAGTGACAAAGATTTGGATAACTTGCTATCTAGAGCATATCAAATTTTAGATAAGCGCTAATTTTATCAAAATATCGGAATTAGTTTCTAGTCAGCATAACTTTTTATAATTTAGCTTTAAAAAGTTTATTGTCGAGGTTCTATAACTATCTTGATAATAGGTTGCTTTTGTGTTTTTAATTTTTTGTTCTTGCTACACAAATGCTACAAAAGTAGATTTTGGCAGTTTTATGTTGGGAAAATAAGTTTAATCTTTAATAAGTGCTGATTTATCCAATTCTTAAAGAATTATTTTTATGTGTCGAATTTGGGGAAAATAAAAAAGATAGACTAAGTCTATGCTTTGATGATATTTTCTTAACGTTTAAATCTTCGAGTTGTTTACTTATTGAATTAAGACAAAAGAAGAAAAAATAGCACTAATATCCAAATAATTAAATTATGATATAGGCTGTGGTGATCATAGAATTGGTCACACAGTTTTTTTGTTAACGGCTTAAAAGGACTGTTATAAAAAATAAGTGAAAACATACTTTAAGCTTATTTAATTTTGGCTTTTTATTTTACCTATATTTTCATCCTACTTAATTTTATTTAATGCTTCTTTTTGCTTTGATTAACCAATATGCGTGTATAAATCCGTTATACTGGTACCTTTCTGTCCCAATTGTTGTGATACAAGAACTTGATCTTTAGTCTCTTTATAGTTCTGAAGCAAGTGTGTGACGTAACTTATGGGGTGTAATTGGTCGTCCAAACGCTGTTGAATATTTTTCAACAAAACGTTCAATGGCAGCAGACGTTATACGCTTGTAATTTCCGCGATATTTAGTTTAGAAACAAACTTTTTTCTTTCCTAAATATGATCATTAATAAGGGCTGTATTCAAAAACGCGGGATGAATGCTAGAACCAATACTAGGAATATAATGAGCATGGGCTGGAGAGTTAATATGGAACTTCCATTAACGTCAGCAGCAATTGTTTTGCAATTTGCCTGACTTTCCTTAATTCGTTTTGAGACGCCAGTGATTGTTTCTAGTGCACTTACCGCAATAAATATGTAGTCAAAATTAAAGCCAGATTTTATTATTTCTTCCCCTAAACTTAGGTAATGTACTTTAAAGTTATTTGGGTTATTATACTGATTTGTCCAATATGAGTTAGGATGTTTATCTAAAAATTTTTTCATTGTAGCTAATCTGGTTTTTAAAAAGCCCCCAGTGTTATCTCGTTGTGATACTTTTATTACTGTTGAACAAAGAGTATGCAGCAAATTTTCGTAAGAAGGATTGATGTTTGGATCAATAACAGGCACAAATTTGAGCCCAATTTGATTACAAAGTGCTGCTAGTAAAATCGCAAAATTACCAGATGAAGACTCTACAACAATTGTATCTCTATTAATATTTCCGGCCTTGATAGCTTCTTTAAGAATATAATAAGCTGGTCTTGCTTTTAAATTATTAAAAGACTTCAGCTTGACTAGAATTTTGATATTGTTTATTTTACCTAAATCGTGTATTGGCGTGTTCCTTTTTGTTTGTAATTTTTGAAGGAAAAGTATGTTAAATGTAAAAATGAAATTTATGGAATTATTGAAGATATAATAAAAAAGTACGCTCTTTAATATATGAATTTTTCAATTAAATAGTACCAAAAAATTTTATTTACTAATGTATTAACAGTGTTAACATTATTTAGTATTATTAGGAGGTAGACTAATGATACAGGTAGAGTTTGTGCAATAGCGATTTCATATGTTCATAGAGATGATATCCCTTGGCGATGTCGGTTTGTTGATCTCGATAGTAAATTAAATGGAAATTTAATTTTAAATCAGGTACTAATGTATTCATATCGTTATCGTAATGGGGAAATAGTTGGTCATTGTAAAGGCAGTGAGCTAATGGATAAATTGTGAAAAATTGTTTCAAGCATTTTTGATATTTAATTATATTTAAATGTAAAGTGTAATTAATAGAACTAGTAGCTAGTGTAGTTATCGATTTTTTGTAGTCTAATTGAATAGTCTTAGTAAGAAAGGAGAAATTCCAGTGAAATTTAGAATAATTAAACGTATAGTCATAAGCACAATGTTAGTATTACCCGCTGTAGGAACAGTAGCAATGAATACAAATGTATGCGAAGTCCAAGCTAGTAAGAAGTATCCATTGTTTACCTTCCCTAAAAACATCAGAGGTAAGTGGTACTTTGTAAGTAAAAAGGGTAAAGTTGGTATAGATAGGTTTACCAAGCATACTTTTAACTGTATTAAAGTTTATAAAAATTCACCTAAATTAAACCCATTACTTGACAAATATGGTTGGACTGAGAAAAAATTTATGCTTGGTTCTAAACAAGGAAATCATATTGTATTTGGTTACCCACAAGTAGACGAATGGTATATTAATAGGAGTGGGGATCATATTGTAAAAGGTATGAATGGTCCAAGTTGGAACGAATATCGTAGTTTAGCTAAAGCAAAAAAACATCCAGTTAAATATTTCTAAAAGATAATATGGGTAAACTTAAATGTGAACTATAATTAATAAAATCGGTAACCCAAAATTACATGAATGGTGTGTTAAAAGGAACGCATACCCAATTTATAAAAAGCTAAAAAGTATCCCCTATTGTATTTACATCCGATTGAACGTGATTTGGAAGATTACTATGATTGGTCTAGAAGAGTATGAGAAGGATTATCTAAATCAAAGTGCTTTCAATAGTAAATGGCTTTTTCTATCAATGTGAAATTCTAATAAGCGTATTAATGAGCGAAGATATTATATGATAATGCATAGAGTAGGAGCGCTATTGGATATCAATTATTTTGGTACACACACCATGCGGAAAATAGTGTTTATAAACAAGTACCATCATAATATAGCCTTAGTAATGAAACTATTGAACCATTCCTCGGAAAAAATATCTCTAGAATACTTGGGTCTAAATTAGGAGCCAGAGAGCAAATGTTGGATGCAATCGCCTTTGGATGAAATAGAATTGATTTTAGGAAGAGCCTTGTTCGACATGGTTATGCTTATCGACTAAATTAGTAAATAATTTAATTCAGTTGATAATAGTTAGGAGAAAAATAATGAAACAAAAAAGATTTAATGCAAGTTTGCTATTAAGCACTTTACTTTTATTTTGCATAAGTTTTGGATCAATAACTACAACGTTTGCAAAAGTAAATAATAATACATCCGTTGTTGCAAAAAAGTCTACTATATACTTGCCAAATGAAAAAATAGCTGCATATATGCCTACAAAAGGAAAGGTAGCAAAAGGAACAAAAGTAAATTTGCTTTCTTCTGTAATTTCAAATGGTCGTTGTTTTGATGAAATTTCAGATGGTAAGTTTATTGTGGCTACTAACCTAAAAGGAAAAAGACGTAAATTAAAGAAAGATGCGTATGTTATTTTCCCAGATGGTGGAAAATTAAAAAAGCTAAAAAAGAACACTAAAGTAATGACATATGGACTACAGATTACAGGTTACTTAAATAAAAAGTACTATATAGTAAAAGGTGGAAAGTTTGTCAAAAAGTTAGCTTTTATTAATTAATAAAAGAATATTCAATAGGTAGCCCAGTCTCATAGTACACCAAAGATATTGTTGTTCCAGAACAATTGATTATCGATTCTGAGATTCTTTGTCAAACATCCTAAAATAGGCGGCAGATAAAAGTGTGACAATACTTTTATCTGCTTTTTCTGTTTACTTAAAGTTGGCTTTCTCCAGATAGCTGTTGAATTTGCGTTGAACAATTTAGGTAGGCTCATCTTATAATCCCTATCTATCAACTTAACTTTTCTAGTCATCTTAGGAGTATTAGGATGAAACAAATCGCTAAGTTATTCAATAGCTTAGCGATTTGTTGGTAATCCAAAAGAATGGAAGGCAGAAAGTAAGTTGCTCTTTCAAAATGATCAGAATCTAATTACCGCTTCGGGGAAAAGGAAGGTAGGGTTTTGGAATAACTGATTGAAATGAGACTCGAAAGTTAGATTAGACACTTGCTTGCAATCCAAGGAACTTAATGCTACTTAATTTTATTTAATGCTTCTTTTTGTTTTGATTGGCCAATATGCGTGTATAAATCTGTTGCACTAGTACCTTTCTGCCCCAATTGCTGTGATACAAGAACTTGATCTTTAGTCTCTTGATATAATTCTGAAGCAAGTGTGTGACGTAACTTATGCGGTGTAATTGGTCGTCCCAACGTTGTTGAATATTTTTCAACAAAACGTTCAATGGTAACAGACGTTATACGCTTGTAATTTTCGCGATATTTAGTTAGAAACAAACTTTTTTCTTTCCTATTTTTTTGTATATAAAAATTCTATCTTCATAATAAGGACGAATATAATTTTATTGTCCATTCAGCAATTGGTACAGCATCTCTCTGGCCACCTTTGCGAGAAACATTAAGCATTTCATCATCAATATTGAGATCATTCACATTAGTATTGGTAGCCTCTGAAATACGTATACCTGTTCCTAGTAAAAGGGTAATGATTGCTATATCTCGCTTTTTATGAATTTTAAAATTGCCGCTAATATAACTATTAACTTGAGTTTCATATTTAGTATTCAAGAAATCTAAAAATTCATGTTTAAGATTTTCTTGATATATTTTACGCTCAATTTCATGTTCTCGGTAATTAAGCGTCTGGTAGTTGGGGAGAGATTCTATTTTTTTCATTACATTACGATAAAAATACGGCTCTCCATTGTTATTATCTGCTGTAATTGTAAGATAAGTATATAACGAACGTAAAAAATTAATAGTACGATTTATCGTAGTAGGGTTGTTATACGTACCATGTGAGTTTTTAGTATTCTTCAGATAATCAATACAAAGCATAACATCTTCACATTTTAAATCTCTCAAGCAAGTTCAATAATATATCTTTATTAGTTTGGACATTAGCTATGCCAGAAGATCCTAACCAGTCAAAAAACTCCTAATTCAGTTAGATACTGATATTTCGTAGCTAAAGAAAGATTTTTATTTATATTAAATTCTTTTACATAAAAAGGAAGATGAGCCACTGCTTTATCTATTAAGGTAGCATAATCAGATTTTTGCATATTAATCCTCGTTTAATTACTTTTTCTTGTAAAATTTCAGTTTGTTCATTCGAAGAACGATAATAGCGGTCTGGAAGTTTCAAAAATACCAATTTGTTTATCACATTTCTATGCCGTTTTTGAGATGAAATGTGCTAAGAGTGCAGTTTCATAGTTTTCATTATCAAGGGATGAGTGACTGTATCCCCTACATGATAAAATTTACGCAAGTGCTTTAATTGAAGCATAGGTAACTCGTTTATACCTTAATTTCCTTTTTCTTAAATTAGTTCATATGTAAAATGTAACAACTCGAACTAATTAATTCAGGAAAATTATAGAAAGGCAAGATTCCAAATTAATGCTTTTTACTAAAGCTGTTGAGATTATTATATAGGCAATCATATCATAGTTTAGCATTAGCGAAATATTTAGGCTTAAATCAAGAAGCCAGAGAATATCTTTGAGATTTGATTTTTTGCACACGGGTACTAAAGGCAAATAACCTGACTTCAGGGTTAGGCAAAAAATTTCTATCTTACTAGTAGATGATGGAGCTTAGTATAAGGTAAAATTATTGGCTTGTAAGTTATATATTATTGATAATATAATTAAAAATATAATTAAAATTATTAATATTTAATAGACTTTACAACAAAAAGCAGAAGGTGAAAAAATGAAATATAAAAAAATAACACAACTAACTCAAGCAAATGCAGACCAGATTGCTAGAAAATGGCATTACAGTGGCCAGTATGATTTTTATAATATGGAAAATGACCCAGAAGATTTTGAAGAAATAATCACTTCAAGGTTACGAGGAAATAAGTATTATCAGGTTTTAGATGATAAAGATGAACTTGTGGGGTATTTTTGCTTAGAAAGATTGTCAGAAAAAAAGGTGGAAATTGGTTTAGGATTGAGACCGGATTTAACTGGACAAGGCTTAGGATTAAATTTTGTAAAAGAAATCGAAGCATTTGTACAAAAAAATTTCAATTATAAAATGATTCTTCTGTCAGTGGCTAGCTTCAATAAACGTGCCATTAAAGTTTATCAGAGAGCAGGATTTAAAAAAGAAGGTTCTAAAATGCAAAAATCAAATGATGGCATATATGAATTCATTAACTTAACTAAAAAATTTTAGGATATCAATAGTAAAACCTCGAAATTGCTTTAACTTCGAGGTTTTATTATTTATTTTTGGGCTGAATGATCTTTGAAAATGTAGAATAGACCAATTAGCATAATAACAACTAAAATACTTATCAAACTTGGCATGATATGATTGAATTTAAATTTGTACGCGATTAAAGTATAAAGCAGTCCTATTATCGAAAATGTTAAGATTAAGCCGCCTCGGTTTTTTTTAGCGAATTTAAAAATTGGCCAATTATTAAATTTTTTTGCTAGGACATAAAGTAAAAATATCAGGACGATGTAACCAATTTCTTTATACATAATTTTATCCTTTCAATTATTTCTAAAATTAAAGCGCTTTATGCGTTTATATTGCTATATTTATTGCTAGTTGTCAATTAAATATTGGTAGCACTTTTTAAAGTTATGCAGGTAATGCTTGTATTTTTGTGGCACTAGTTAATGTTTTTAGTCTTTGCTTTACGTAAGATGCTCTATTTATTTTGGTATTGCTGAAATTTAAAGTTAATCAATATTAATTTAAATACATTACTAGCACGTAAAAATAAGAGAAAAGAAGAATAACCGTTAGCCATAAAAGCTAACGGTTATTAAAATTAATTTAATCAAGAACTATTATGATTGTTGATTAAACCTAATTTCAGTTTGCGTTAAATCAACTGTGTAAGTTGTGTCTTCAAGTGGCCGCTTGGTCATGCCTTGATCAGTTGAATAAATTATCAGACATAAGCGACTTTGAACTGGTAATTTGTAGTAAGTTGGCTGCAATTGAAATTCCAAGTCATAAAATTGGTTTGCCTCAATCGCCCTTGGCTTTTTCAAATCAGCATAATTTTGTAAGTTCATGTGCCCCTTAGTGATTAATTTAGCGGGAGTTACTTTATCGGGCATAAATTCTTGCAAAGTATCGGTTCCAAAACGATAGCCTAATTCTTGCCCTCCAGGCATAATCAAACGGGGAGTGGGAGTTAATCGCTTACGCTTGCCTAATTCTACGAGGGCAACTGATAATTGCCCCTTATTAAGATTAGATGAAACTCGCATTTTTACCGTTGGTCGTCCCACTATAGTTACCGGGTGAATAAATTCTTCAGTAGTAAAACGTAAACTGGCTTTGGCCCACTTTTTAGTACCACTAATAAATTGATTTTGCCAATCGCTTTCAGAAATTTTAGCCTTTTTAAATTCCTTTCCTCCAACATCGGTAAAGGCAAGCTGCTTTTGACCATTGCCGTCTTTTTGCAATTGACCATCATCGGTTGGGTAGTAAGTTGATTCATGACCGCAATCATTACTCCAGTCTTGTTCTTGATGCCATGTGTCAGCTTCTAAGTTATCCTGAATCATTACCTGTGGCCATTGTTTATACGCCTGATTTTCAATACCTAACAATTCATGCACGAACCATAAGTTCATCAAGTCAGTAAAATCAATTGAAACCAAGTTATTCATATTGTAGTGTGGGCCTTGATGTAAAAAGAGGTGGTGTTCAATTGGTAAATTTTTAACTTTTTGCCAGATTTTATAAACATTTTTGGGTTTAACATTCCAGTCATTTAAGCCGTGCACACTAATCCATGAGCATTTAATTTGGTCAGTATGATGGCGGTAATTACGAACATCCCAAAAGTCAGAATATTGCCCCGTTAGGCGATCGGCTTTTGCCAACAGAGTTTTTTGCATTTCGTCATATTTGGGCTTGATTTTGAGATAGTCACCGGCATCCCAGAGATTAGACTGACAAGTTTCAGCTAGCATATCTAAGTCTTCTCCTTGACAAGCTTCGGGTGCAATTACTAAACCATGTTCACGGTAGTAGTCGTACCAAGAAGAAATGGCGGCTTCTGAAACAATCGTTTTGAGTCCAGCTACTCCAGTTGTCGCTAGTGCAATTTGTAAAGTCCCTAAGTATGACCGTCCAGTCATTCCGATGTTACCATTGCACCAATTAGCTTTAGTTTCGTGCTTTCGAGTGCGGTCGGTATAAGCAATTCGATCACCGTGTAGCCATTCGATAACAGCTTTAGCACTTTCAGTTTCTTCAGGCCCTCCTGTAATGCGCAAGCCGTCGCTACCACGAGTACCAATTGCTCCAGCCACAACGCTAGCAAAGCCGCGAGCAAGCATATATTCATTTAAAGTATAAGGTGCTTTATTTAATGCTCGTTCAGTTGCTGGATTTGCGTCAGTATTGCTACTAGTGGGTGCTTTAGCCTTGATATGATTGGCGGGCTGGTACTGAGGATTAGACCATATAGTTGCATCAGTTAAGTTTTCATCAACACTATGGTTACGCTTTTCATTAGCAATTACACCACCAAAATAAGGATCGGCAGTATAAAGTGCAGGGACGGGCATTTTAGCACTTTCACTAGGTCTAAAAATGGTGGTTTGTAATAAGTCGGGGTGACCATCATCATCTGTGTCGAGATCACATTCAACATAGACTACTTCGCGAATGACTTTACTGGTATCAAAGACTGGTTGACTTTTGCCATTGAATAAAACAAATTCATTTTGCGGTAATTCGTCTCGCCGGTCAAAGAAATAGCCCTTGCCAGCCATTACATCAAGTAATATTTGCCCATTTTTAGTACGAGTATTTAGCAACCGATAAAAAGCTGCAATCAAGTCGACGGAATTATCAATTTGACTTACAGTTGGTAAGGCTTGCTTTTTCATAAATTTTACTGGGTTAGCTAAATCATAATCGTATTGAACGTGATAACCCAATAATTGTAATGCAAAGTTGTAAAATTGCGTAGGGGAAATTTTTTCCGGCTTATTAGTTAGAAAATCTGTCAAGGTTTGGTTACTCGATACGGCAAATTCAGTTAATTTAGCTTTACGGGCGAGTTCATCTTGTGGATTAACTTCAGCTAGAACATTGGCAACCATTGTAGTCAATAATTCACTAAAAGTTAGCTGTTCAAAATTTGCTGGCAAGAATTTGATTTTAAGAAGTTCTTTGACTTGAGTTTTATAGTCAGTTTCAATATAAGCGTATTGATTATATTTCATATAATTCTCCTTTTTATTTATCTATTTTACATGTTCTAATTAAGTTATGAAAGAAGCATTTCAAAATAAAAGCAGGCAATCATGCCTGCTCATTTAGCCAAGTCTTTTGATAAAGATCTTCATTAAATCCACATGTTAAATTCTGTTTGCTAACTACAAGCGGACGCTTAATTAATTTGCCATTTTGGGACATCATCTCGGCGGCTTCCGAAATCGACAGCGTACTAACTTTATCTTTAAGATGCAGTCGCCGATAATCTTGACCGTGTGTATTGAAGAAATACTTTAAACCGCGATCTTGATACTTAGTTAGCCATTTAATCAGCTCATTTTTTGTTGGTGGCTGTTCAACCAAGTCTTGAAAGTCAATTTTGACATGATGGTCAGTTAACCATTTTTGTGCACTACGCGATGTTGAGCAACGCTTGTAACCATAAAACTTAATCATTTTAATAACCTTCTTTTATTTGAATGATAATTAATTATACCAATTACCAATTACCAACTACCAACTACCAATGTTAAGCAAGCACACTGAGGCTCTTTTTGACTAGAGGTTTTTATTTAAAGTCTAGTTCAAAGTCTTGACTACTAAAGAAATGCAACCTGTTATTACAGATATAGTTAGCAATTAGACCAAGAGCAATTGGTAGAATAAAGAAGAGAATCGTAATTAAAATTATTGAACCAAAATCATTTGTCCTGCCTGTCATTGCTGCAATCGGGCCAATCAATCCAGAAAAGCCAAAGCCTGCACTCATTGGGGTACCAGCAATTTTGAAAATTGCGCCCAAGCCGCCCATAATTCCTGCGTTAATCATTAAAGGGACCAGTAGTTTAGGTTGCGTGATTAAATTTGCCATTTGCATTTTTGGTGAACCTAAAAAATGTGCAATTGAAGTACCAAAAGAGTTAGCTTTCCAGCCAAAAATGGCTAAAGCAAAACTAGCCGCTGTGATTCCTAGATTAGCAGAACCTGCAGCAATTCCAGAAATACTAATTGCTGTAGCAATCCCGACAGAAGAAATTGGCGAAACAATTAACAGAGCAAATACAATGCCCATTAAAATACCCATAATTATTGGTTGTAAATTAGTTAAATGTTCAACCCCCACGCCAATAAGCGCAGTTAGTTGGCCAATTGGACCTCTAGTTAAACACCCAATTCCACCAGCAACCACTAAAACAATTAAAGGGACTAGTAAAATGGTGTAAGCTTTAAGTTTTTGTCCTAAAAATAAAACCAGGCCATAAGCTAGCATGATTGTGATTGTAGTATTAACGACATCCCCATTACCAATAACCATAATCTTTCCATTTTTCATCATAAAATTACCGGCTCCAGCGACTGCAGCCAGGGCAATTGAAGCAGTTTGAATCGGGGTTAAGTTACCAGTCATTCCGACACACACAGCACTAATTACGGGTAAAAGTGCTGCAGCAAAGGCGGTTAATACTAAGATAAAATTGAGTTGGGGCCAAGTTGGTAAAAGTGCTTTAATTAATTGCCCAATTAAAGCTCCTGGAATTAGGGCTACAACAATACCGATTGATAAACCATTTAATGTATCAAAAGTGATTTTTTTGATAGTTTTCATAAATTTCTCCTAAAAATAAAACTCACACAACTGACGACAATTGTGTGAGTTCTTTATTAAGAAGTAAACACTTAAGACTTTGACACAATTGCCGTAGGCCAGTGTGTCAAATAAATGACAAACTAGGCATTTAGTTTAAAAAAACAAAATACCAAAAATAATATTTAACTTGTGGTTGATCAGTTACGTTGCTAGTCGTCATAATCGTTAACCTTTCATAAATATTTAATCAGTATCATACTAAATTACAGAGAAGATTTCAAGTTAAATCTTAAGAAGTAATTTAAAAAATAGCTTAGCTATCAATGTAAAGTTATTAATTTTTTTATAATATATCATTATCACAGATATTGAAAACGTTTTCTGCTATACTTAGTATTGTAATCAAAATTATTAAAGGGAAAGTTTATCATGAAAAAAATAATTAATAATCCAGCTGATGTTGTTTCAGAAATGTTGTCTGGACTGACTAAGGCGTATCCGCAAATTATTACCTCCATCCCAAAAACTGCAGCTGTAATACGCTCAGATCAAGCTTCTATGGTAAATAAAGTTGGACTTGTCAGTGGTGGAGGTTCAGGTCATGAGCCGGCTCATGCTGGCTTTGTCGGCAAGGGGATGCTCACAGGTGCAGTTTGTGGTCAAATTTTTACTTCTCCAACACCTGATCAGATTTATGAAACAATTAAAGCAGCTGATCAAGGACGTGGGGTCTTTTTAGTTATAAAAAATTACTCTGGTGATGTAATGAACTTTGAAATGGCTAAAGATATGGCTGAAATGGATGGAATTAAAGTTGACTCAGTTATAGTTGACGATGATATTGCAGTAGAAAATAGTATGTACACGCAAGGTCGTCGTGGAGTTGCCGGAACAATTTTAGTTCATAAGGTTTTGGGTGCAGCTGCGCAAGCAGGAGCTTCCTTGCCAGAAATTAGTCAGCTAGCGCAAGAAATTTTGCCAAATATTAAAACTGTTGCAGTTGCTCTATCTGCTGCTACTAATCCCGAAACAGGGAAACCAGGTTTTGAATTAAAAAACGATGAAATTGAATATGGTGTTGGTATTCATTCAGAGCCAGGCTATCGTCGGGAAAAAATAAAATCATCTCAAGCATTAGTGACTGAACTTGTTAGCAAAATTGATCAAGAAATACATTTTGACCCTCAAAAGCAATATGCGGTTTTAGTCAATGGCTTAGGAGCAACACCATTAATGGAACAATATATATTTAGTAATGACTTGCTAAATAATTTAGCGCAAAAGCAGATAAAGCCAGTTTGGATGAAAGTTGGCAATTATATGACCTCAATCGATATGGCAGGAATTTCGCTTACGGTTTTTGAATTACAAGCAAAACAGTGGTTAGAGTATTTAAATGAGCCAGTTGAAACTATTGGTTGGTAATAGGAGATAAAAATGACATTAACGGTTAATAATTTGATAATATGGATGGCTAAGTTTGCTGATAAAATAGCAGTTAATAAGCAATTCTTAAGCGATTTAGATACTCCAATTGGTGATAGTGATCACGGCTTTAATATGGATCGCGGGATGCAAGCCGTCATGGCCAAATTAAAAACAAAACCATCAAGTTTGCCAGAAACCTTTAAAGTTATTGCTATGACACTAATTTCTACGGTTGGCGGTGCTTCAGGTCCGCTTTACGGTACTGCTTTTTTAGAAATGGCAAAAAAAAGTAGCACTACCACTGATCTAGTTGATCTACTAACAGCTGCTTTAAATGGTATTGAAAAACGTGGTGGAGCTGAGCCGGGTGATAAAACGATGGTGGACGTTTGGCAAGCAGTAATTCCAGAAATTAAAGCGCACACGCTCACGGAGAATAAAATTGCTAGTGCAGTTGAAGCTACTAAAGATTTAGTTGCTAAAAAGGGACGTGCCTCATATCTAGGTGAAAGAGCCAAGGGTCATGTTGATCCAGGGGCACAATCAAGCGCATATCTATTTACTGCTTTATTAGAAACTGAAGGTTTATTATGAAATTAGGTATTACATTAGTCTCGCACGTTCCTGAACTTGTTATAGGATTAGATAAGTTACTCGCTCAAGTAGCAAGTGATGTTTCAATTACAAGCGCAGGTGGGAACAGCAGTGATGAAATTGGAACAAGCATGGATAAAATTTTAACGGCTTTTTCAACTAATCAAGCTGAAGAAATTTTGGCTTTTTATGATTTAGGCAGTGCAAAAATGAATTTAGAAATGGCTACTGAAATGACTAATAAAAAAATTCATTTGTATGATGTTGCTTTTGTTGAAGGAGCATACACTGCAGCCTCACTTATCCAGGCTGGTGTTGGGCTAACTGAGATTGAACAGCAATTAGCACCTTTAAATATTAAGAATCAGTAAAACTTTAAATTGTTATTTGCATCGTGCTTAGGGTATAATTAACACATTCTAAAATAGAAAAGGGAAAATTATGCATAATAGTTTAATGATGCAACTCATAGGTGAGTTTATAGGAACAGCTTTTGTTGTACTATTTGGTGATGGAGTATGTGCAGCTGTTAACTTGAAAAAGTCAAAAGCAAATGGTGCAGGCTGGATTGCAATTGCTTTAGGCTGGGGGCTAGCTGTGACACTTAGCGTATATTTTGTAAGCTGGTTAAGTCCAGGGCATTTTAACCCAGCAGTCACAATTGCCATGGCTACAGCAGGTAAGTTTGCTTGGTCGTCGGTTTTGCCTTATATTATTGCCCAAGTAGCAGGTGCTTTTGTTGGTGCAGTAATGGTCTGGTTAACATATTATCCTCATTGGGCCGAGACTACTGATCAAGAATTGATTTTAGGAACGTTTAGTACTGAACCGGCAATTAGAAATTACTTTTGGAATTTCTTTGCGGAAGTAGTGGGTACTTTTATCTTTGTTTACGGCTTGTTAGCTTTTACTAAAGCTAATATTCCTGCTAATTTGAATCCAATTCTTGCAGGATTGTTAATTGCTGGTTGCGTTTTCTCAGTTGGGGGAATTACAGGTTATGCAATTAATCCTGCTCGTGATTTTGGTCCTAGATTAGCCCATCAGCTTTTACCGATTGCTAATAAAGGTAAGTCGGATTGGGCTTATAGCTGGGTACCAGTAGTTGGTCCCATAGTAGGTGGCTTGCTAGCAGCTTTGTTGTTTAAGGTTATAGCTTAATCTTGAGCTCTTTTATATAATATAACTAAGCAAAAATCCTCAGAATCTAAAGTTTCTGAGGATTTTTTGTTTAATTAATTATTTTGATAGGAACAAAAAGAAGTTAAATTGGGTCTTCTTTTCAAATAAAGCAAAAGCTCATGGTCGTAATTGGCTTGCTTTGCGAGGCTGATATCAAACTGCAGGTGCTATTTATACTTTAATATTTCTAAGCTCAATGATTACCAAGTTTTAACTATAGCCAAAGATTCAGGAATTTGGGGCGGAATATTATTACCGGTCACAAAAATTAGCTAAGCAATTAAAGAATTACCATTATTCAGATTTTGAATGCAATCCATTTTTTAATAAGCAATCAGAAGCATAATAATTAGTAACACAAGGCTTCAAAAAAACCGCTCTATTTATAATTAGAGCGGTTTTTATTGAAAAATGTTAGCCAACTTTTAAACTTCTTAGGTTTTCAATCCTTAAGGTTTAATCTACTATAAATGATCCGGGTGAGATTCGAACTCACGACCCACGGTTTAGAAGACCGTTGCTCTATCCAGCTGAGCTACCAGACCATTGCTCTAACAAGAACATTAATTATTATAGAGAAAAGTTTTGCTAATTGCAACCATAAAATCAATTTTTTAATTAGGGCCAAAAAAGAATGAACAGTAAAGTGTAAAGTTATCATCTAACTATGGTAGCAACAATCTTAAATTGTTCATTACTTAATATTTATTTTTTGTTAAATTATATACCATTATTTTAATAAAGTATGTATAATTGAAAATAATTATTTTTGAGGATTACATTATGAAAATTAAGCTTAAGAACGTTATGCCATACATAACCACTTTATTACTATTATTTTTATACGTAAAAAATGTTAGCGCAGAAGTTGACTATCGAATTGAAAATAATGTAACGACAGCTTCTATTAAAGAAGATGGATCGCTTGCAATTAAAAAGCAAATTACTTATAGATTCAAAAGTCAAAGTAAGGGAGTTTTTTATCAGCAAAATCTTACTCCTACACAAAGTTTAGTTGATGCGAAAGTTAAAATTCAAAATGAAAATCAAATAGGACGTTATTCGCATAATTTTAGTTTGCAAAAAGTGAATTCAGGATACCACTTTACAGTCTATAATCATGTTAAACCTAACTCTAGATGCACTGTAACTTATTTTTACAAAATTACTCAAGCTATTACAAATTATCGTGATATAGCTGAATTGAATTTTATGATTATTGGTGATAATTGGGACAAAGATTTAGATCATGCAAAGGCAGTTGTACTTTTTCCGGGTCCAGTGAAAAATATAAAAGCTTGGGCTCATGGACCACTTAATGGTTATCTTAAAATTGACAAAAAGAAGGGTAAGATTACGATGACGGCCAGTAATCTTGATGGTCATGTAGGAATAGAAGTTCATACAATTTTCCCGTTAAGTGTTACATCTAAAAATAAAAATATAGTTGATCGAACTCATCGAGCATTTGTTTTGAAACAAGAAAAAAAATTGAGCCAAGAGACTAATCGTAAGAGAAAGAAAATTTTTATTTCTGAAATTGGGTTAGTACTTATAATTGTGTTAAGTGCCACTAGTGCAACTGTGCTAGGATTTACGGTGAAAAAACAAGGTGGAACAGTCCATAACTCTAATTTTATTCCCCATAATTATGAATGCCCCTCTGTTAACGCTGTAGTGGCCCAGATTATGGACAAAGTTGATATGCCAGATATTAGAGCATTTACAGCGTATTTAATGGAACTAGCGGTGAAAAAGAAAGTACTAATTGAGGACTATCAAAAAGATGGGACCACTTTTTATAGAATAACTTTAAAGGATATGCATTTAATTAGTCAGGATCCACTTTTAGCAGCTTTATTCAATGATATAGGTAATGGTCAAACTGTAACGACTGAAGAAATCAAAAATTCTCGTGGAAAAAAAGTTAGCCAAAAAGTTAACCATTGTTACATTGATTGGCGTATAAAGTCTTATAATGAAGTTGTAAATCAAGGCTTGTTAGCAGAGAAGTTGATTCATAAAAGAAATACTAATCAAACAATCATTTGTTCCCTATTGTTTCTTAGCTTTGGGGGAGCACTAATATTCTTTTTTAAATTTTCTGAATTTAGAATTGTAATGTTAGTTGTGGAAACTATTTTATTGTTTTTTGGCATCAATGCCTTAGTTCACAGTAATAATATGATTAGTTTTTATTCTCAAAAAGGAGCTGAAATTACTAATCAAATTCGTGGGTTTAAGCATATGCTAGAAGACATTGGTAGCTTTGAAATGCGTGATGTTGGTGACTTAGTTCTTTGGGAAGATATTATGCCTTATGCAGTGACTTTTGACCTAGCTAAAAAAGTTTTAAAAGAGTTAAAAATTGAATTTACTACTGATGAATGGCAACAAAGTGACTTTTATATTCATGAGCCAATTTATAATTTCAATAGCAAAGGATTTTATGAAAGTTTTAATAGTAGCTTAGGATCGGTTTGTTCGATTGGAGGTACATCAGGCGACTTTTCTAGCGGTACCTCAGGTGGCTTTGGCGGTGGCTCTGGTGGAGGTGCATTTTAATAATTTATTTTTGAAAAAGCTCAGTTTTAAGTTGGCTTTTTTCTTGTTATACTTAATTTACTGAATTAGAAAAGTGAAAAATAATGTTTGATTATCGTAATAACTTAAAAAGAATTTTAAACCAAACAGCTGGCGATGAAAAAAGCCTAAGTAATGGACTAGCTGCAATCAAGTTAATCTTGGGTATGGCTGATGAGGCATTAGGTGCTCAAATAACTAGTACTCAGGTTGACTATAAACAAGTAAACCTCTTTTTGAGGGGGTTAATAGCTTTAATTAAAAATCCAGGTGATAATCACGCAAAAAATAATACTTTGAAGGCAATTCGGCAAATATTGTTAACGCCAAAGCTTGAACCTGGGTTGCGTCAAACTTTAATCGATCTAAGCCAGGCAGTTAAAGCTTCGCAAACAACCAAAGAAACTATCAACAAAAAGGTTTTTGAACAAGCACTACAAAAAAAGATAATGCCTAAAGTGGATTATCGCAAAGGTAAGCGTTATGTAGTTGTTCGACTACTGTCAGGCTGTGACTTAATTAATGACAGTAAGCGATGTGTTTTTACATTAAAAGAATCACAAATCCATTCTTTAAATTTGAAAAGTGGAGATATTGTTGAAGCATTACCAGTAGAAGATAATCGTAATTACGAAGCAGAAATATTAAGGGTCGTAGGCTTTCGTCAGCTTTCGCGAATGGAAGTTGATCAAATTTCTACATTTAAATATGCGGTAGTACAAGGAAATTCCGGTCATTTAACTATCAGTCATAATATTAAAGGGCAAAAGCTACGTATTCGTGGTAAATCCATTACTTTATCTGTTGATGAAAGCAAATTTGAAGAGAAAAATATCCCATTAACTGATGGCTCAATTGTTGATCTAGCTTGGTATGATGGCGATATCCGTTTAAAGAAAAATCCTACCGAAGCTATTGAAATTCGGTGGATTTATGAACTGGATCAGCCTGCCACCATGTCTAAATTAAAAAAGAAAAAAGTCAAACAAACAGATCAAGCTACGGAAATGCCAAAATTGGCATTAAATTTACATTATCAACGTGTTGGCATTGCAATTGGCAATAACCAAAATGAAGCACTGCTTGAAGGAATCGTCAAACGCTATAATGGAATTCCCATAGCAATTGATGCCTTTCAGGGAAAGAAAAAAATAATTGAACAGCAGATAAAAAATTTAGATATTGTTATTCTTGTTACCGCTTTTGCTGCTCATGATAGTACATGGAATATCAGCGAATTTACTAGCAAATATAATGTTAAATTTGCAGTTAGTTCTAGTAAAGGATATCAAGCTTTTGAACGTGCTCTCTACCGAGCAGAAATGGGCTTACCTGCTTATGAAGGCAATCAGACAATTGAATATAAAAAAGCAAATTAAGGCTTTTAATAAAAATACAAATAATTAAGAATTATTTGTATTTTTGCATATTTATTGAATAAACAGGTCAGTCTTGAGTACAATATAGACCAAAGTTTTTTATGAAAGGAAGATGAGATGGGGAAAGAAAAACATGGACATACTTGGCAGTATTGGCTTTTCTTCTTGTCAGGATTAGAAATAATTACCGTTGCAATTAATTTGTTTTATGCGCCAATCAATGTTGCGGCAGGAGGATCAACTGGAATTGCAATCTTAGTTGATGCAGTTTGGGGAATCAATCGCTCACTGACAGTTTTCATTATTAATTCATTAATGCTGATTATGGCGGCAATTTTTTTAGGTCGACAAACATTAAAAAAAGTGGCAATTGGTAGTCTGCTTTTACCAATTTTAATGGAAATTACCCCAAGTTTAAAACTAACTTCCAATAATATGCTGGCAGTAATCTATGGTGGTGTGCTTATGGGAATTGGCGTCTCGATGCTCTATCGCATAAATGCTTCATCAGGTGGCACTACAATTCCGCCACTAATTATTAAAAAATATTTTTTTATCGATCCAGCTATATCCTTAATGATAATTGATATGTCAATTATTTTTTTGAATATTTTTGTTGACGGTACTGAGGCCTTTTTACTCGCTGCTTTTTCACAAATTATAACGACCTTAACTATGCACTATACTGAGACTGGGTTTGATAAGAAGTTTCAAGTTCGCATTATGAGTAATCAACAATTGGAGCAAATCAAAAATATGTTACAACGCGATTATGACGGATTAACTGTCTATAATGTTATTGGTGGTTATAGTGATAAAGATAAGCAACAATTGGTAATTATCGTTGATACTAATGAATACGGTCAGTTAGTAGCAAAAGCACGTGAAATTGACCCAGAGGCTTTTATAGTGACAGAAAATATTGCTAAAGTTCATGGTGGAAAATGGCAAATGTAATTTTAATTAAACATGATTGCTAACTTGTTTTAATCTTGCTAATTCTTACCAATAGTAGTATCATACAGTAGTTGTATTTGTGGAGACCTTCACATCTGCAACCGCACAAATAGGGGTAAGAAGACTTTTATTTATAAAAGCACCCTTATTGGCGAGTCTAAGTATTTTTTGGAGGGCAGTAATGTACGCAATTATTAAGACTGGCGGTAAGCAATATAAAGTTGCTGAAGGCGACAGTATTTTCGTAGAAAAACTTGACATTGAAGAAGGTAAGGAAGTTACCTTTGATGAGGTAATTCTTGTTTCTGATGGTAAAGACGTTAAAGTTGGTACACCATTAGTTAAGGGTGCCAAAGTTGTTGCCAAAGTTGAAAAACATGGTAAAGAGAAGAAAGTTGTAACTTTCAAATACAAACCAAAGAAGCACTCACATTCAAAATATGGTCATCGTCAACCTTATACTAAGGTTGAAGTTGAAAAGATTGAATTAAGCTAGAGGTGAAGTGATTATGAATATTTTAAATCTTAAATTATTTGCCCACCACAAGGGTGGAGGTTCAACTGCCAATGGTCGTGATTCAGCTGGTCGCCGTTTAGGTGCCAAGGCTGCTGATGGTCAAACTATTCACGCAGGAACGATTATTTATCGTCAACGTGGTACTAAGATTCACCCAGGCAAGAATGTTGGCCAAGGTGGAGACGACACTTTATTTGCATTAGTAAATGGTGTAGTTAAATTTGAGCGTAAAGACAAGTACAGAAAACAAGTTTCTGTTATTCCTGTCGAAGAAGAAGCTAAGTAATTTAGTTCTTAATAAGAAGACGAAAAGCATGTGCTTCTCGTCTTTTTTATATTTATGACTTTACTATAGATAATATTTTTAGTTGGAACTGATTAATTAACGCTAGTGCTAATTAGTACTAATTTTATGGTCGAATTTGGAGATACTGAAATGAATGAAACAAATGACTTATTAACACTTCTAAATAAGCGGATTGCCCAAGTAGGTAAGTTGATTACAGATCAAGGTGCGGATGGCTTTTTGATTTTTAATCAAGCTAATTATCGTTATTTAACTAATTTTACTGGTGAAGAAGCGCAATTGATAGTAACTAATCAGGGTGATCGGATTTTATTGTCTGATTCCCGCTTTGATAACCAAATTAAAGCTGAGGCACCAGGTGAAATGTCAGTTGTCATGAAACGTGGTAATCAGGATGAAGAAATTAGTCGGCAGTTGCAACATGCCAATTTACATAAGGTCTTAGTGGAAGGTGAATTTGTTTCTGCAGTAGAATTTGCCAATTTGCAAAAGTTAAATCCACAAATTGAGTTTCAAATTGTAGAAGA
The DNA here is from genome assembly GCF_003692805.1 of Lactobacillus sp. ESL0230. NCBI lineage: Bacteria > Bacillati > Bacillota > Bacilli > Lactobacillales > Lactobacillaceae > Lactobacillus > Lactobacillus sp. ESL0230. The sequence goes on along the minus strand of NZ_REHI01000006.1, from coordinate 745,874 downwards.
ATTAGTTGAGCGTGTGCGCAATGTTAAAGATGATTTAGAAATTGCCACTTTGCGTCAAGCAATTAATATCTCAATGAGTAGTTTTAATGAAATTTTACCGATGATTAAACCTGGTGAAATTGAACGTAATATTGGTGCTAAGCTTGACTATCTTTTTAAGTTAAATGGTGGCGATGGCCCCAGTTTTGCTACGATTATTGCATCGGGTGTTCGATCAGCCTGGGCTCATGGTGTAGCAAGTGATAAAGCAATTGAAGAAGGTGACTTGGTAGTAGTTGACTTTGGCGCCTTTTATCATGGCTATGCAGCTGATATTACACGCACTATGGCTGTAGGGAAAGTTGATACTGAATTAAGTAAAATTTATAACATTGTTTATGAGGCACAACGTCGTGGTATTGCAGCAGCTATTGTCGGTAATCATGGAAATGATGTTGATCGAGCAGCGCGCGATTATATTAATGAACAAGGATATGGTCAATACTTTGGTCATGGTATTGGTCACGGCATAGGACTAGAAATTCATGAATTATGTCAGCCGGCCTTACCGTTTGGTAAGCAAGAACTGGTTAATAATATGGTTCATACGGTTGAACCAGGAATTTATTTACCTCAAAAAGGTGGCGTAAGGATTGAGGACGATATTTTAATTCATGGACAAAGTCCGGAAACACTATCAACCTTGCCTAAAGCTGAGTTAATTTCTTTATAAAAGATAATATTTTTAAATATTATTTATAGTAAAATCATGTCTGAATTGGTAAGATATTATTATGGAGATGAGGTAGTTAATATGACAATGATTTCAGTTAATGAGTTTAAAAATGGTTTAACCATTAAGTATAACAATGATTTATGGCGCATTGTTGAGTTTCAACATGTTAAGCCTGGTAAGGGTAGTGCATTTGTTAGATCAAAGTTAAAGAGTCTGAATACTGGTGCAGTACAAGAATATACATTTCGTTCTACTGCTAAGGTTGACACAGCAGAAATTCAAACGAAAGCAATGCAATATTTATACAATGATGGATCAAACTATGTTTTCATGGATACGACAACCTATGATCAATTAGCTATTCCTAATTCACAAGTTGAAGAAGAAGCTAAGTATCTGAAGGAAAATATGGATGTTAGCGTAATTATGCATGAAGGTAAAACTCTAGGAATCCAATTGCCAAACACAGTTGAATTGATAGTTGCTAAGACTGAGCCAAATATTAAAGGTGATACTTCCTCTGGTGGTGGTAAACCTGCAACTATGGAAACTGGGCTAGTAGTTAACGTACCTTTCTTTATTAATGAAGGCGATGCATTAATAATTAATACTGTAGATGGTACTTACGTATCTCGTGCAAATAAGTAGTTTTTTGAGGTAAATAAAATGGCAGATAGTTCAAAGATTGTCTTAGATGATAAAAATAACGGTGAAGAAATCGAAATAGATTCTAGTGTTCTTGAAGTTATCATGGGCATTGCTGCCGAAAAAGTTGACGGAGTTGCCGCAATGCACGGTAATGTTAAATCTGGAATCAATCGCGTTTTGGGACGAGAAAATCGAGGTAAAGGAATTGCAATCAAGCTTGACGATGATTACAATTTGATTGCCGACGTTTATGTAAGTTTTGAAGCTGGCAGTTATGTGCCTAAAGTTGCAATGGATTTGCAAAAATCTTTAAGACAGCAAGTCCTACAAATGACTGACTTGGTTTTGAAAGAAATTAATGTTCACGTGACGGGCTTAGTATTTCCGGATGACCCAGAAGAGCAGCAGGATAATAGGGGAACCTCTCAGCTATTTTCTGACATTGATGAAAAGAGTAAAAATGAATCAACACCAGAGTCGTAGAGTAGCAATGCAAGCAGTGTATTTGGCAAACCAAGAACCAACGTATACTGCTTCTGAAGTTGAAGCTAAAACGGTTGCTACACTTAATCTAAAGGAACTTTCTGCTTATTCAAAAAATATTATTGAAGGCGTGATTGAAAAGCGGGAGGAAATTAAAGCTAATCTTGCCAGTTGTTTAAAAGAAAACTGGCGAATCGATCGAATTAGTCAGATTTTACTTGCTATTTTAGAAGTTGCTTTATATGAGATTAAGTACAGTATGGACATAGAGCCTAGGGCAGCAATTAATGAGGCTTTAAACTTATGTGATGAATTTGCCGATCCCAAAAATAAGCCTTTTATTAATGGTATTTTGGCGAATTTTATTAAAAAATAACTAGTAGTCGGCTGAATAGCCGGCTATTTTTAGTAGAAAAGGAATTATGGATGGCACAACTTTTAGATGGGCAAAAGCTAGCAAATATTCGGGCAACTAAACTTAAAAAGCAAGTAGATGAATTAAAAAAGCAAGGTGTTCAACCTTTTTTTACCGTAATTAATATTGGTGATGATATTAGCAGTAAAATTTATCTTAAAAGTAAAAAAAAGCTAGCTACTAAAATTGGAATTAAACAAAAAATTTTTCAATTAGATTCTGCTACTAGTCAAGCCGAGCTATTGAGCTTGATTGCTAGATTAAACTCTGAAAGTCAGGTTAATGGAATTATGATTCAGTTGCCAGTTCCAAGCCAGATTAACTTAAATGAAGCTCTCTCTTTAATTGATCCGGAAAAGGATGTAGATTGTTTAACACCAAGTAATGTGGGCCGTTTGTGGCAAGGTAATCATTTTGTTGAACCAGCAACTGCTCATGGTATTTTGGCTTTATTAAAGCACTATCAGATTGACCCTAGTGGTAAGCATGTAGTAATCATTGGGCGTAGTAGCATTGTTGGCAAACCACTAGCAGCATTGATGCTAGAGCAAGATGCGACAGTTTCTGTTTTGCATACGAAAACTAATAATCTCGCTAAATACACTAAAGAAGCTGATATATTGGTGTCTGCAGCTGGACAACTGGGACTAATAACGGAAAAAATGGTTAAGGACAATGCAATAGTGATTGATGTAGGGATTAATCGTATTGGCAATCAGATAGTTGGTGACGTTGATTTCCAAAATGTAGCACCTAAAGTTAGTTATATTACCCCTGTACCTGGTGGGATTGGTCCACTTACAGTTGAATCACTAATGGAACAAGTAGTGAAATTAGCAAGGAGAAAAAATGGCAGATGATAAGTATCTTTCCGTAACTGATTTAAATTATTATATTACGCAAAAATTTAAAAATGATCCGTATTTACATAAAGTTTTTTTACAAGGTGAACTATCTAATTTTCGGTATCGACGTAATTCACACCAATACTTTTCATTAAAAGATGAGAAGTCTAAACTAAATGTTGTCATGTTTCGGACCTATTTTGACAAAGTTAACTTTAAGCCTGAAGAGGGGATGAAAGTTTATATTACTGGCTATGTTAGCGTTTATGGACCACAGGGAACTTATCAATTTTATGCCGAAACAATGGAACCGGCAGGCTTAGGTGCCTTATATGAGCAATTGCAACAGCTTCAACATAAATTAGCGCAAGAGGGATTATTTAACCAAGAACACAAGCAACCTTTACCACATTTTCCTGATCGAATAGCGGTTGTTACTAGTGCATCTGGAGCTGTAATTCATGATATATTGGTTACGGTTAATCGCCGCTTTCCGCATGCACAAGTTGACTTATTTCCAGCCCAAGTTCAAGGAGATCAAGCGGCTGACTCATTAGTTAATGCAATGAAACAAATAATGGCTATTAAAGATAAATATGATGTAATGATTATTGGTCGTGGTGGGGGCTCACTTGAAGATTTATGGCCGTTTAATGAAGAACGAGTTGTTCGGCAAATATATGAGATGCCAGTGCCAGTAATTTCTTCTGTAGGTCATGAAACTGATACTACATTATGTGATTTAGTAGCTGATGTTCGGGCGGCAACACCAACAGCGGCGGCAGAATATGCCACTCCTAATTTGACCAATGAATTAGCTAATATTCATCAACTCCAAAGTAGTATGCTTGCCAGTATGCAAAATATTATTCATGCCCGCCGAGAAGCTTTAAAGCGGATTGATAATTCGGTTATTATGCGTGAACCCACACGACTTTATGATGAACAAGCTCAGACTTTGGATTTCTTAAAAGAGCAACTTAGGCGGAACATGGTGCGACTCTTAGAGCTTGCGCAACAAAAGTATCAATTAACAAGGCAACAATTATTAGCTAAGAGCCCTAAAGATAGAGTAAAACAATACGAAGAAAGGGCTAGTTTTTATCGACAAAAATTGGATACTAATGTAAAAAATATTTTACAGGAAAAAAGACATGGTTTAGCTAAAATTGGGCAACAATTAGATGATTATAGCCCACTTAAAACTCTTGATCGCGGTTATGTTTATGTAGTTAATGAGCAAAAGCAGACAATCAGTTCAGTTACGCAGCTTAAGCCAAATAATAAAGTCAACCTTAATTTCAAAGACGGTAAAGCAGTAGCAGTTATAAAATATACAAGGAGAATTAAGAATGGTAACGAAGAAAAATAATTTTGAAGAAGAATTAGCTAAATTACAGCAAATTGTAGCTAATTTGGAAAATGGTAATGTGGCCCTAGAGGATGCTTTAAATGAGTTTCAAACCGGTGTTAAGTTAAGTCGAGATTTAAATCAAAAACTGACCGCTGCCGAGCAAACTGTCGCTAAGCTAATTGAAAGCGACGGTTCAGAACATAAAATTGATCCTAATAGTAGTGCTGCACCGGAAGAATAAAAAAATGACTTTTAATGATTTTAAAATAAAATGGACACCAATAATTGATAATTATTTAGCTAGTCACTTAAAATTAGAAGTAAACAATGCAAAATTAAGCGAGATTATGGCTTACTCAGTAATGGCAGGAGGTAAAAGATTACGACCCTTATTGTTTTTAGCAACTTATTCGTCATTGAATAAAGAGATTTCTGAAAAAGAAGTTAGAATTGCTTGTGGAATAGAACTAATCCATACATACTCGCTAATTCATGATGATTTGCCGGCAATGGATAATGATGACTACCGTAGAGGAGAACTAACTAGTCATAAAAGATGGGGCGAAGCTGAAGCTATTTTGGCTGGAGATGCATTACTTCCGATGGGGATTCAGTGGATTGTTGAAGGCAGTAATGAGCCAAAGTTGGTTAAAATTATTACCGCTGCAATTGGTGCAAATGGCATGGTTGGTGGCCAATATCTAGACATTGATTCAACAAATAACAAAAGTGTTGCTAATGATGCTAATTTCATTGATAAAATGGAGTGGCAAAAGACAGGTTGCCTAATACAAGCAAGTGTTGAAATGGCAACAATTCATGGTAAGGCAAGTAGTCAAAGTAGTAAACAACTTGTTGCTTTTGCCAAAGATTTTGGTCGTGCATATCAAATTTATGATGATTTAGTTGATATTGTTGAGACAACCCAAGAAGCTGGGAAAGCAACTCATAAAGACCAAGCAAGTGGTAAAAATAATACTTTAACTTTACTTGGAGCTGAAAAAAGTCGTCAAGAATTGAAAGAACTAATTAAACGGGCAAAGTCTAATTTAGCAAATTTCGATGATTCAGTTTTAGTAGGATTTCTTGATTTGTATCAAAAGGTACTATAAATGACAAAAGAAAGAGCAGATATTTTACTAGCTAAACAAGGATTATTTAATTCACGAACGCAAGCACAACGTGCAATTATGGCCGGACTGGTTTGCGATCATAATCATCAACGAATTGATAAAAGTGGTACAAGTTTTCCCAGTGATGAGCAATTTTTTATTAAAGATTCAGGAAAAAAATATGTCTCACGCGGTGGTTTAAAGTTAGAAAAAGCTTTAAAAGTTTTCAATATTGATTTGACCGATAAGATTTGTCTAGATATTGGTGCTTCAACTGGCGGCTTTACTGATGTGGCATTACAAAATAGGGCGAAATTAGTCTATGCTCTTGATGTTGGTTATAACCAGTTAGCCTGGCAATTACGTGATGACTTGCGTGTAGAAGTTATGGAAAAACAAAATTTTCGCTATAGTAAACCAGAAGACTTTACTAAGGGTTTGCCTGACTTTGCTATGACCGATGTATCTTTTATATCTCTTGATTTAATTATGCCACCTATGTATCAAATTTTAAAAGATCAGTGTGAGGCAGTTTGCTTAATTAAGCCACAATTTGAAGCTGGTCCAGAAAACGTTGGTAAGCATGGTATAGTAAATGATCATCACGTTCATTGTGCGGTAATAAAGCATACGATTGAGCAAGCTTTAGCAATTGGCTTTAATGTGTTAGCAGTTGACTATTCACCGATTAAAGGGGGAAAGGGAAACATAGAGTTTTTAATTCATTTACAAAAAAATGAAAGAGATGGCGGTAAATTAATTTGGCCAAATACGCCCGCAGAGATTGTTGAACGAGCAGTAAAAGGACTTTAGGAGAAAAAGCATGTTAGTTGAACTGGATATTAAAAACTTTGCCATTATTAAGGCTTTAAAGGTTCGCTTTCAAGAAAATATGACAGCTTTAATTGGTGAAACGGGTGCTGGAAAATCGATTATTATTGATGCAGTTTCACTACTAATGGGTGGTCGTAGTCAAAAAGAGATGGTGCGTAGTGGCGAAACTAAGGCAGTGATTACGGGGCTATTTGAAGTTGGTCAATCTAGGCAAATTGCGCAAATCTGTGATAAGTACGGGTTGCCAGATTCAGAAGGACAACTAATTATTAGTCGTGAATTGGCTGTTAAAGGGCGCAATGTTGTTCGGATAAATGGGCAATTGACTACAATTAACGTTTTACGTGAATTAGGCAATTATTTAGTAGATATTCATGGTCAAAATGATCAACAAATTTTAATGAATCAAGACCGCCAAATAGATTTAGTGGATGATTATGCTTCCGCAGATTTTAAAGAAAAATTAGCTCAATACCAAATTGATTTTAAAACATGGCAAAAATTGACTACGCGCTTAAATCATTTACGTAATGATGCTCAAGAATTGGCACAAAAGCAAGATATATTATCTTTTCAAAATGAGGAGTTAAGGGCCGCAAACTTAACTGATCCAAATGAAGACGAGCAATTAGAAGAAGAATATAATGAACTGAATAATTATCAGAAAATAGTTGATACTGCCAATTATTTAATCCAATTATTTGATGATGACGAACATGGAATTGAAGAATTATTAGGAAATGCTCAGAATGCAGCGCAAGAATTAACTGAATACGGGGCTAAATTTAAAGATATTGCTAAAACTATTGATGATGGAGTTTTTGCTTTAAGTGATGCAAGGAGTGAGCTTTCCAATGTTCTTGATGGACTAGATTTTGACGCAGAAAGATATCAATATGTATCTAACCGGATAGACTTACTAAATTCGCTAAAGAAAAAATATGGTCCTAGTTTGACTAATGTGTTTGCTTTTTATAAAAAAGTGCAAAAAGAACTAAATCAATTTGAAACAGGTGGTTTAGATGAAAATCACCTAGAACAACAGGTAATAGAGATTGAACGTAAATTAACCAAAGAAGCTACTGAATTACATCAATTAAGAGAAAAAGTTGTAAATGTACTTGAAGAAAAGATTAAACACGAATTGGCAGATCTTTATATGGCCAAGGCTAGATTTGTAATAGACTTGAAAACCACTAAAACATTCACTAGTACAGGAACTGATGCAGTTGTGTTTTTAATCTCGCCTAATCCAGGTGAAGAATTAATGCCATTAGTTAAAATTGTTTCTGGGGGTGAACAGTCACGTTTGATTTTAGCGCTAAAATCAATTTTTAGTCAGGTAGAGCCAGTCGGAACCATGATTTTTGATGAAGTCGATACGGGAGTTTCAGGCCGAGTATCAGCCGCAATTGGGAAAAAATTACACTCAATTGGGAAAAATAAACAGGTTATTGCAATAACTCATTCTCCTCAGGTGGCAGCGGCCAGTGATCAAAAATACTTAGTGGCCAAAGAAGTAAAAGACGGGGCAACTTATACCCAAATTGGGCCACTTACTCAAGAGGAAACAGTAACTGCAATCGCTGAAATGATGGCTGGGAGTAATGTAACTCAGGCTGCCAAGCAAAATGCAAAAGATTTGCTGAAAAGTTTTAAAGAGCGGAATTAATTATGGAAATTATTGCGAAAAAAGTTTTAGCGAATGAAGAAATTAAACAGGTTAAAACATTAATGAATGAAATTCATACTCATGATCATACATATTCAGATCCGTATTTAAGTAACGAATACAATTATTTTTCAGACATGCCTGCTTTTATTTTGGCCTATCAAAACGATTTGCTGGTGGGCTTTCTGATGATTTATGCAGATGATAAACCGGATGAAGAAATTGATTTATATATATATGTTTTGCCAAGATTTCGACAAAGAAAAATAGCTACGGCTTTGATTAACCGGGCTAAAATAATTTTGAATAAATACGGCTACAGTAATTTTAATTATGCATCTGAGCAAAGATTTTTAGATGAGCATCCCCAATTTTTAGGTAAAACAAAATTAAAAATAGTGGATGAAGAATATAATATGCGGACCCAAAATCCGCTTGCTAATGCAAGTGATAGTCGATTAAAGCAAGATTTAAGCCTATGTTTGTTAACAAAGGATAAAGTTAAAGAAACTGCAGTATTGCACAGTGCAGCCTTTGAAAATGATTTAACAATGTCACTTAATTACCTTACTCAGGGATTACGAAATCTAAATCAATTTAGTTTTGTTTTACTGTATCATAATCAAATTATAGGTTATTGTGCAGCTGATATTAGTAAGTATGCTTATTTTTTTGGCTTATTTATTGCGCACAAGTATTGCAATCGAGGTTTTGGTACATTTTTTATTAAAGAAATAATGTACCATTTGAGAAAAAAAGGCGTAAAAGAATTTGTACTTGATGTAGATGTTAATAATATTCCCGCCATCAAGGCATATTTAGCGGCAGGATTTGAAATAAAAAGTGAAAATGTTTATTTGAAAAAATAGAATTAACTAAAAATACGGACATCAATCCGTATTTTTAGTTAAAGAATTATTTAGGCCAGATCAACTCTTAGAAGGTAATTAATGTCAACAATGTGTAAGAGTTTTTGATTAGTTGAACGCAAAATAAATTTTTGAGCTGAAAGTTGCTGGTTTACTTGTCCGATTTCACTTTGTCCATCTTGAAAAGTCACTAATACATATTTTTGATTATGCATGGCCATTGTAAGTAAAGTTAAAATCTCACTGCTATACTGATTCGTACCATCGGGTTTGTTATTATCGTAATCAAATAAGTAATGATAAATTTTTTTTAGTGAATTCTTCATTTTTGCTCCTCTCATCATCTATGCGAACATTTGTTTGATATATTTATTATAAGAACATTTGTTTAAAAAAACAAGTCTTTAATTCATAAAATTAAAAAACATCTTAACTTGAAAATATCCTTCTTTTAGTGCAAACTAGATATAATAGCTTTTTATAGGGGAGTATGGCATGACAGAAAAAGGTTTGTTACTTGTCCTTTCGGGACCTTCTGGAGTTGGAAAAGGAACCGTTAAAAGTGCAATCGTTGAAAATAAAGTTTTTCCGTTTGAATATTCAGTTTCGATGACAACTAGAAAGCCGAGACCAGGTGAAGTTGACGGGCAAGATTATTATTTTGTTAGCGAAGAGAAGTTTGGGGAAGCTATTAAGCAGGGTGAACTTTTAGAATATAATAAATATGTAAATAATTATTACGGAACACCATTTGCGCCAGTTAAAAAGATGTTAGATGAAGGTAAAGATGTTTTACTTGAAATTGATGTCAATGGCGCAAAAACTGTTAGAGAAAAAATGCCCGATGGTGTATTTATCTTTTTGACGCCGCCAGATTTACATACATTGCATTTACGCCTGGAAAATCGTGGCACTGAGTCAGAAGATGTGATTCTAGGACGAATTAATCAAGCACGTCAAGAAATATTAGTCATGCAAGATTATGATTATGCCGTTGTTAATGATACAGTTGCCAACGCTGTAGATCATATTAAGGCAATTGTTGATGCTGAGCATGTTAGTGTAAAGCGAGTTATTGACACATATCGTAAAATGGTCAGGGAGGATTAAGATGAGAGTTACATATCCATCAATCGATAAATTATTAGATCGTGTAGATTCACGCTATTCATTATCTGTGCTAGCTGCCAAGCGAGCACATGAATTAGAAGCGGGTGAACCAGAAGCGCTTAAAAATTACAAAGCATTAAAACCCGTTGGTAGAGCCCTTGAAGAGATTGAAGCTGGTAAGGTTACCGTTGATTCTAAATCACAAGGTTAACTAATAGTTTAGTTAAAAATTTTATGGCCTCCATCTATAAAGAGATGGAGGCCATTTTTGAAGGTGATTGTTATAATGATTGCGCAAATAATCGTTGACATAGCAGCTAAACAGACAGATCGTATTTTTGAATATCATATTCCTAATGAGCTCAAAGAAGTTGCAGTAGGTTCTCGAGTATTCGTCCCTTTTGGTTCACGCAAATTGCAAGGATTTGTCGTTGGGTTAAGTCAGACAAGCAAGTTTCAAGGGAAACTTAAGGACCTTCTTTTAGTAGTAGATGAACAACCACCACTAACTACTGAATTAGTTGATTTATCTAAAACACTAGCAAATGAAAATTTTTCTTATCGAATTTCTATTTTAAAAGCAATGCTCCCTCGGGTGATGCGAGCAAATTATCGTAAAATCTTAACGCCAATTTCAGATAAAGCTAAAAGAATGCCGCTTTTTAAAAGGGGATTAATTGATTTAACTAAAATAGATGATGCTAAGGAAGTTTCTTTTATCCATAAATTACTGCGACATCATGATGCCAAAATTGAGTATTTAGTCGAAAATCGCGCCCAAGTTAAAATGCAGAATAACTATTCACTTTTACTAAGTAAAAATGAATATATCAAAATTTATGAAACGCTTAGGCAAAATGCCCAAAAGCAAAAGCAGCTTTTAATATATATTATTAAAAATTTCACCAAATTTCCACAAAGGCAAGTAGATTTAGAACAGAATTCTGGAGTTAAAATAGCTACTTTGACTTCTGCTGTAAAAAAAGGGTGGTTAAAAAAAGAACTTACTGAGGTATACCGTGATCCGCTAATTGATGTTACCACTTCAAAATCACAGCAAAGTATCAAACTGACTCCAGCACAAGATGAGGCTCTGGCCAAAATAAACCGTGCAATTGATAATCAAACTGCACAAACCTTTTTATTAGAAGGTGTAACTGGTAGTGGGAAAACTGAAGTATATTTAAATGCAATTAGCCAAGCGTTAACAAATGACAAAAATGCGCTGATGTTAGTTCCGGAAATTTCACTAACGCCACAGATGGTAGCCCAGGTAAAGCAACGCTTTGGACAGCAAATTGCTGTCTTACATAGTGGATTGTCAGAAGGTGAACTTTATGATGAATGGCGTAGGATTCGCCGCGGTGAGGTGCACGTGGTTGTCGGAGCACGCAGTGCCATTTTTGCACCATTAAAAAATATTGGGTTGATTGTTATTGACGAAGAACACGAGTCTTCATATAAGCAAGAAGATACTCCGCGTTACCATGCACGAGATGTTGCTATTTGGCGCAGTAATTATAATTCTTGTCCTCTGATATTGGGTAGTGCAACTCCTTCATTAGTTAGTCGAGCACGTGCTCAAAAGGGAGTTTATCAGCTTTTAAAATTACCAGAAAGGGCTAACAAAAAGAGCTTACCTAAAGTTAAGATTATTGATTTGAAGCAAACTAACTTTATTGGAGATCAACTAGATTTATCCGCTCAATTGCTTGAGGCAATAAAAACTAGAATCGCTAAAAAAGAACAAGTTATTTTATTGCTTAATCGTCGAGGTTATTCAAGTTTTATGCTCTGTAGAGATTGCGGTTATGTTATGAAATGTCCTAACTGTGATCTTTCTCTAACTATGCACAAGGATACCGCGAAAATGCAGTGTCATTATTGTGGCTATGCAACCGCAATTCCGCAAAAATGTCTTAATTGTCAGAGTTTAAAGATTCGTTTTTTAGGTACAGGAACGCAAAAAGTTATGCAGGAGTTAGAAACGCTTTTACCTGCTGCTCGAATGTTGCGCATGGATGTTGATACAACTAGACGTAAAGGTGCATTTAAAAAAATTCTTGATTCATTTGGTCATCATGAAGCTGATATTTTATTGGGTACACAAATGATTGCCAAGGGACTAGATTTTCCCAATGTCACTTTAGTGGGTGTCATTAATGCTGATACAGGACTTTGGTTACCTGACTATAATGCGTCTGAACGGACGTTTGAATTGTTGACACAAGTTGCAGGTCGGGCAGGTCGGGCAGAGAAAAAGGGCGAAGTTATTATTCAAACTTTTAATCCTGATCACTATGCAATAAAATTTGCTCAGACTCAAGATTATGAACGTTTTTATGCGTATGAAATGCGTATGCGACATGCAGGAAATTATTCACCCTACTTTTATACAGTATTAATTTCTATAGCTGCTAAGAATGAACAAAATGTTGCTAGAGAAGCATTTAAAATAAAAAATTGGTTGCAACAACGTCTGCAACGCACTACTATTATTTTAGGACCTGCGCCCAGTGCAGTTTCACGTCTAAAAAATCAGTATTATTATCAAATACTGGTAAAATATAAAAAAGAGGCTAATTTAAATCAGTTGTTACATCAAATTCAAGATTCTGCACAAAAAATAAAAAAATATGGTTTAAATATATATATTGATAACGAGCCTGAACACATTATATAAAGGGGATATGTAAATGACATCTGTAATTTTTATGGGTACGCCTAATTTTGGAGTGCCAATTTTGAAAGGCCTGGTTGAAAACGGTTATGAAATTAAGGCTGTGGTAACTCAACCTGATAAAAAAGTTGGTCGTAAACAAAGCCTTAAAAAAACGCCAGTAAAAATAGTAGCCGAAGAGCTTAATTTACCTATTTTTCAACCAATTAAATTACCAAAGTCACAAGAATTAGAAGCTTTAATTAATTTACATGCTGATTTAATTATAACTGCAGCTTATGGTCAATTTTTACCAAGTAAATTTTTAAATTCAGTAAAAATAGCAGCTGTTAATGTTCATGGCTCACTTTTACCTAAATATCGCGGAGGAGCACCAATTCAATATTCAATAATTAATGGTGATACTGAAACTGGTGTAACCATTATGGAAATGGTAAAAGAAATGGATGCCGGCGACATCTATGCGCAAGAAGCAATAAAAATAGCTGCTACAGATACTGCGGGTACAGTTTTTAATAAATTAGCAATTGTTGGGCGTGATTTATTACTTAAAACTTTACCTCAAATCATTGCTCATCCGAATATAAAAGCGCCACAAGACTCTGCTGGGGTTACTTTTTCACCTAATATTAGTAAGGAACAAGAGCAAATTAAGCTCAATATGACTGCACAAGAAGCAAATAATTTAATTCGTGGTCTTAATCCCAATCCTGGAGCGTACTTAAAGGTAAATGGCAAGCGCTTTAAAGTTTGGCAAGCACGAGTTAGCTCAGAAAAATCAGTTTTACCAGCAGGAAGTTTAGCTAATAACAAAGGTCGCTTTGCTATTACTATGGCGAGTGGAAGTGTGTTAGATTTGACAGAGGTACAGCCTGCAGGCAAGAAAAGAATGCCCATCAAGAACTTTTTAAATGGTCAAGGTGATAAATTTAAAGTGGGAGAAAAGATTATTGACGAATAGAAGTGCCCGTGCAGTTGCCTTAGATACATTGATTCGTGTTTTAGAGAAGGATTCATATTCAAATATTAGTTTGAATAATGAGTTGCAAAAAGCACATTTATCTGCGAATGATTCAAATTTTGCTACGCGTATAGTTTATGGTACTATTCAATATAAAATTTATTTAGAATATCAATTACACGATTTAATAAAAACTAAGTTAAAAGAAATTTATTTAAGACCGCTATTATTGATGTCTGCTTATCAGATTATCTTTATGGATAAGGTACCAAATCGGGCGGTTTTAAATGAAGCAAATAAATTAGCTAAGCAATTTGGCAAAGTTAATTCTAACGGTTTTAGAATAGTTAATGGTGTTTTGCGTGCTTTAATTCGTCGTCAGCCAATTTTACCTACTATAGATAATTTGCCATTTTATTTAAGTGTAAAAGAGAGCGTACCTGAATGGTTAGTTGAATATTTGTTAAAACATTGGGGAGCAGAACGTACAGCGAGTATTCTTTCTAGCATTAATGAACCTGCTAAAAATATAGTCCGTGTTTCGCAAACTACTAATTTGGCTAATGTGATTTCAGAGATGAATCAATTGGGTTTTAATCCACAAGAATCGATATTAAATTTGAATGAATTAATTGTAAGTCATGGTGGAATTAGTAAAACTAGTTTATTTAAAAATGGTGAAATAACTATTCAAGATGAGGCAGCTAGTTTAGCAGTACAAGCTTTTGATTTTGTTGGTAATGAGCAAGTATTAGACGCTTGTAGTGCTCCTGGTGGAAAAACAGTGCAAATAGCAGAAAATATTCCACAGGGGAATGTTATTGCGTTAGATATTCATGAAAATAAATTGCATTTAGTTGAACAAAATTGTCAAAGGATGAAAGTCAGTAAGCGAGTAACAACTAAGGCTCTAGATGCTAGAAATGCTGATCAAACTTTTGCAGCCGGTAAATTTGATAAAGTTTTAGTTGATGCACCATGTTCAGGATTAGGTTTAATTCGCCGCAAGCCGGAAATTCGTTATAATAAGAAGTTGACTGATTTAACTGACTTGCAAAAAATCCAATTGCAAATACTGGATCATGTGTGTTCATTGCTAAGAAGTGGTGGCGAATTAGTATATTCTACTTGTACAATTACACAAGAAGAAGATGAAGATGTGGTAAAAATTTTTCTTAAAAAACATCCGGAATTTGAATTAAAACCATTTAAAGCAGCTAAAATGCAAGCACCTAATGGGATGCTAAAAATTTTGCCAGATGGTTATGGTAGCGATGGATTTTTCATTTCTAAATTTGTAGTACGAGGTTAACGTTTTGATAAGAACAGCTTTTGCTTCGAGTATTGGAAAAATACGAAAAAGTAATCAAGATTTTGTACAGGTTTTTAAAAATAAGAATAATGCAGTAATGGCCATTGTTTGTGATGGAATGGGTGGTCATCAAGGTGGGGATGTTGCTTCAACAATGGCTGTAAGCCATTTAGGGCATAGCTTCAGTATGACTGACTTTAATGATTGCTCTAGTGCCCATAAGTGGCTAGATGTTCAGCTTAAAGTAGAAAATGATACAATCTTACATACTGCAGATCGATTTCCAGATCTTAATGGTATGGGTACTACGATTGTTTTAGCAATTGTCTTTAACACTGAAGCAATAATTGCACATTTAGGTGATTCACGTGCATATGGCTACACGGAAGGTAAATTTACTCAATTAGTAGAAGATCACTCCCTCGTTAATGAGTTAGTAAAAATGGGACAAATTACTAAGCAGCAGGCGAAAAACCATCCGCAAAAAAATATTATTACGCAATCATTAGGTGTTTCTAGCACAATTGATCCAGAATTTTGTCAAATCAATTTAAAAAAGCATGATCTTATTTTATTATGTACCGACGGTTTAACTAATTCCTTGAGTGATCCGCAAATCCAACAAGTTTTAGCAACTAAAGACTTGTCCCTTAAAGAGCGGTGTCAAAAATTAATTGATGAAGCAAATCGCTTAGGTGGGGGAGATAATATCACTGTTTGCCTAATTTTGGATGAAGGCGGTGAAAAATAATGATAAATAGGGGCTATTTGCTAGGTGATCGTTATCGTATTATAGATACTCTAGGCGAAGGCGGAATGTCTAATGTATATCTGGCTGAGGATATTATTTTACAACGAAAAGTTGCTGTTAAGATTCTACGCATGGATTTACAAAAAGAACCGCAAATTTTAGCTCGTTTTCAGCGTGAAGCGTTAGCTACTAGTGAACTTAGTCATCCCAATATCGTTATGGTTTTAGATGTAGGCACGGACTATGGCTTACCATACATGGTCATGGAATATGTTGATGGACCAGATTTAAAAGATTATATTAGAAAAAATACGCCTCTTGATTTACATGATGTGATCCGTATAATGGATCAAATTTTAAGTGCAATGACACTAGCTCATAAACATAATGTGATCCATCGTGATTTAAAACCACAAAATATTTTAATGGATAAAAGAGGCAATATTAAGATTGCTGATTTTGGCATTGCCGTTGCCTTAAATCAAAATTCTGTTACACAAACTAACTCAGCTGTTGGTTCTGTTCACTATATGTCACCCGAGCAAACTCGAGGTGGCTTAGTTACTAAGCAATCCGATATTTATTCTTTAGGCATAATTCTTTATGAATTAATTACAGGTTCAGTGCCCTTTAATGGTGACTCGGCCGTTGCTATTGCATTAAAACATGCTCAAGAGCCGATTCCTTCAATTAAAGAAAAAGATGAAAAAGTGCCGCAGTCTTTAGAAAATGTGGTTTTAAGGGCAACAGCTAAGGATCCACGTCTTAGATACGCGTCAGCTTATGAAATGCAAGTTGATTTAGATACAAGTTTAGAAAAACAGCGGGCAAATGAACCCCCATTTTCAGCTAGTAATGGTTTAAATAATGATGAAACAATTGTATTACCAAACTTTAAAGCGAATAGAACGAATGCGACAACAGAACAAGCAAAAAAAAGTATAGCTAAAGGTAAGCAAAAGAAAAGTCCTATTTTTTTTCAGAATTTGCGTAAATATAAATGGTGGTGGATTTTTGTTGGATTAGCAGCCATAACAGTAGTTGGTTTAATGTTTTTTGTGCTTTTTGGTAGGAACAATAATGAAGTTCGTGTTCCTAATGTAACGAATTTAACTGAAAGTAGGGCACGTAGTCGTCTGGAGAATTTAGGATTAAAAATAGGTAGCATAAAGCATAAAAATTCTAATAGCGTTGAAGAAGGTAAGATTATTAAAACCTCACCACCTGCTGGAAAAAATATTAAGCAAGGGCGCTATGTTAATCTCTATGTTTCTGATGGTGCAAAAATGATTCGTGTTCCCGATGTAACAGGTGAAAATTATCAAGTGGCAGTAAATAAACTTGAAAGCATGGGTTTTCAAGTTCTACGAGCAAATCAATTTTCAAATAGTGTTGCGCCAGAGAATGTTATTTCTCAAAGTATTGCAGCAGATGTAGAGGTTAAGCCGGCCCAAACAACGATTACACTTAGTGTTTCTAAAGGTCGAAATGATCATATTGATCATAATCTGGTTAAATTACCTGATTTAAGTACATATTCTTTGAAGAGTGCGCAGATATATGCACATAGGCATAATTTGATTTTGCAAGTTAGTCCAACTTATTCAAATAAGGTCAAAAAAGGTATGATTATTTCTATGAGTCCTTCCGCTGGAACAGCAGTTCAACGTGGTAGTACTGTTATCGTTAGTGTTTCTGAAGGCCCCAAAAAGGAACAAGACTTTACGGTTATCAAGACTTTCACTGTCAATTATGAAAACAATGAGGGAGCTACTGATAGCAAGCAAAACCATGTTCAAATATATATAAGTGATGATAGTCACTCCGTAAAAAATATTTATCGTGATTTGTATATTAAACGAGATGTCAATTTTTCAATACCTTTTGTACTAAAAAATAATTCGGGTATATTAAAGGTTGTTCGTGATGGACAAACGATTTTAAATGAAAAGGTTCATAAATGAATAAGCAGGTAGAAGGAATTATTGTCAGTTCAATTGCAGGATTTTATGATGTTCAAACAAGCAACGGGATTGAGCGTACAAGAGCGCGCGGAATTTTTCGTAAAAATAAACAAAAGCCGACCGTAGGTGATCGAGTAAAAATACAACTTGATGAACATGGAATGAATTATTTAGTTGAAGTTTATGCGCGAACAAATTTAATCGGACGACCTGCAGTCGCAAATGTTGATCAAGTTTTATTGGTTATTTCTGCTGTGGAACCCGAATTTTCTTTGCAATTACTTGATCGCTATTTAACATTTTTTTCTTGGCAAAAGGTTGCAGTTAGTATTTATCTTTCTAAGACTGATTTAGTTAGTGCACCACAATTGACTGAAATTAAGCAAAATCTCAATTATTATACCCAACTTGGTTATCAAGTTATTTATAATTGGGAAGATTTTGCGCAAAATTTGGCTACTATTATTAAGCCCAACCAGATTTGGACCCTGGCTGGGCAATCGGGGGCAGGAAAGTCGACATTAATTAATCATCTTAAAAAGAGCTTAAAGCAAAAAACGGCGGCCATATCTTCTAGTTTAAATCGAGGCAAGCATACAACAAGAATGGTCCAACTTTTCCGCATAGGTCATGGATATTTAGCTGATACGCCCGGCTTTTCTGCAATTGACTTTACACCAATTAAAATAAACGAGTTGTGTAATTACTTTGTCGAATTTAAACGAGTGAGTGGTAGTTGTAAATTTCGTGGTTGTCAACACCTTAAAGAGCCTAAGTGCGAAGTTAAAAATTTAATTGAAAAAAAACAAATAAAGCAAAGTCGCTATGATAATTACTTGCTTATGAGAACAGAAATTGAACATGGGCGGCTTCCAGAATACTTAAAGTAAGAAGAAAGAAAAAATGATGATAGCACCTTCAATTTTAAATATTAATAATCTAGATTTAAAAAATGATATTCAAGTAGCAGCTCAAGCAGGAATCAAAAGATTCCATATTGATATTATGGATGGACATTTTGTTCCTAATCTATCTTTTGGACCACAAGTAGTAAGTGATTTTAAGAAGACTTTTCCTAAGCTTGAAGCTGAAGTACACTTAATGAGTAATAAACCAGAAATAATGGTTCCAGCTTTTGTTAAAGCGGGGGCTGATTTAATGTTGTTGCATTATGAAGCAATGGATACTGCTGAATTGAATAAATGGATTGACTACTTAAAGCAACATCAAGTTAGAGTCGGTCTTGTACTTAATCCTGATACCCCTTTAACGGTTTTACCCCCCTTTATACCAAAAATTGATCAATTATTAATTATGACAGTTTATCCCGGCTTTGGCGGGCAGAAATTTATTGCTGAATCGTGTGAAAAAATTCGCCAAGCCAAAGTTATGTTAGCAAGCAAGATTCCAGTTGAGGTCGATGGTGGAATAAATAGGCAAACTGCAAAATTAGCCCAGGAAGCCGGGGCAGAGATTTTTGTTGCGGGGTCATATTTATTTTGTCAAGAAAGTGTTGTAGCGCAAATTAACGAATTGGATAGGATCTTAAAATGAAGGCTGTTGCATTATTAGGCGGTCCTAAATCACAGTGGCCAGCCTTTATGAAAAAACCAATTTTTGCGGCAAAAAAAAGAGACTCCTTACTAATTGGTGTTGACCGAGGGAGTATACTTTTAGCGGAATTAGGATTAGTACCAGATTTAGCTGTGGGCGACTTTGATTCGCTTAAAAAAAATGAATTAAATATTATTGAACAATATATTCCTGACATGCGCTATTCGGTACCAGAAAAAGATTTAACTGATACTGAATTGATGTTAAAATATGCTTTTGAAGATTATCAGATAAATTTTTTAACACTTTTAGGAGCTACTGGCGGGCGACTTGATCACTTTATGACGAACATGTTAATGATGCTTAAACCTGAGTTTAATGCTTGGGCTGAAAAAATAGAAATTATTGATCGGCAAAATCTAGTTAAATTTTATAATCCTGGTAATCATACAATAAAAAGACGGCCAGGTTATACATATTTTGGAATAGTTACACTATCAGAAGTAAAAAATTTAAATATTAATGGCGCAAAATATAATTTATCTAGTTACTTTAATTCATACCCAATATCTTTTAGCTCAAATGAATTTGTACAACATAACTTAGTCAATTTATCTTTCAATGAAGGCGTTGTTGCTGTGATACAGTCGAAAGATATCAATCGATTTCAGAAAATTTAAAAAACCATTTTCTATAATAATTAGACAGAAAATGGTTTTAATTTAAAATAAAAAAAACTGGCGGCAATTATTAGTCGTCAGCTTTTTTATTATACGCGAGTAACTTTACCAGACTTTAAAGTCTTAGTTGAAATCCAAACACGTTTTGGTTTACCATCAACAAGAATGCGAACTTTTTGAAGGTTTGGCTTCCATGTACGACGTGACGAATTCAATGCGTGTGAACGTGTATTACCAAAAGTGGTCTTTTTACCAGTTAAATAATCTTTTGCCATTTGCTAAACCTCCTTTATTTGTGTTTTCATACTCAATTAAGATAGCATAATTTAAAAATCATTGCAACTCTAAAAAGTATTTTTTATGAATAGGATTTTCCCTTAATACTTGATTACTATGATAAAATAGATTCATAATATCGAGAACAATGATATGGAGGATAAATATGGCTGTAAAAATCAAAACAAAAGATGGTTTGATTGATATTTCAAACGGAGTAATTGCAACTGTCGTTGGTAGCGCAGCTACATCCAACTACGGAGTTGTTGGAATGGCATCAAAGAATGCAATTCGTGATGGATTTGATGGAATTCTTAACCGTGCAAATTATAAACGTGGTGTAGTTGTCAAGTCAGAAGATAATATGATTACAGTTGATGTTTATATTATTGTAGGTTATGGATTGAAAATTTCAGAAGTAAGTCGTAATGTACAAGACAGCGTAAAATTTAACTTGAAAAATCAGCTTGGAATTGATACTAAGGCTGTTAATGTCATCGTTCAAAGTGTTAAAGTGCTTGACGAATAATTCAAGCGGAGGTTTAGGATATTGGTTTTAAAGGAAATAGATAGTAAAAAATTTAGGGATATGGTTCGTGTTGCAACCCATAGATTAGGTCGTAATGCAGAGTTTATTAACTCGTTGAATGTTTTTCCTGTACCAGATGGTGACACTGGCACAAATATGAATTTGACTATTGAAAGCGGAGCTAAAGCTGTTAGTGAAAACACTAGCTCAAGCGTTGGTGATTTGACTGAAAGTCTAGCTAAAGGTATGTTAATGGGGGCACGGGGAAATAGTGGTGTTATTTCTTCACAATTATTTAGAGGTATTTATAAAGCTACCCAGGGGATGCAGACTTTAAATGCACAAGAATTGGCTAATGCTTTTTCTAATGGTGTAGCTACAGCATATAAAGCTGTAATGAAACCAGTTGAAGGTACTATTTTAACGGTTGCTCGCGTGGCAGCTCAAGATGGTGTTAATAAAGCTAATGAAACTGATGATGTTGAAGAAGTAATGAAGGCCATTGTTGAAGGTGCAAAAAGAGCATTAAAAACAACCCCCGACTTATTACCGGTATTAAAGCAAGTAGGTGTAGTTGATTCTGGTGGTCAAGGCTTACTATTTATTTATGAGGGCTTTTTAGAAGGACTTTTAGGAGAAAGCTTTGCCGATCGCTATCAACCAGATGAAGGTGAAATGGATGAAATGATTAATGCAATGCATCATCAATCAGTTCAATCCCAGCTTTCTACTCAGGATATAGATCATGGTTATTGTACGGAAATTATGGTTGATTTAACTGCCGATATTCCTAATAAAAAAGCCTTTAATCTGGAAGAGTTTAGAAGTTATCTTTCAAAATTAGGTGATTCATTACTAGCCGTTTCAGACGATGAAGTTGCTAAAGTACATATTCATACAGAGCATCCGGGTGAAATCTTTACTTATGGTAGTCAATTTGGTCAATTAGGCAAAATAAAAATTGATAACATGCGGATACAACATGAAACAATTGTCAACAGTAATGAAGAAAATCAGGAAAGTGTTGATTTTGCTGTGATTGCAGTTGCGTCTGGAAATGGGATTAGAAAGCTGTTTGAAAGTGAAGGAGTCAACCGAATTATTTCTGGTGGACAAACAATGAATCCTTCAACTCAGGATATTATTGATGCAATTAAAAAATCTGGTGCTAAGCAAGCGATTGTATTGCCAAATAATGGCAACATTGTGATGGCAGCTAAGCAGGCAGCAGAAGTTAGTGATATTCCAGTTGGAATTGTTCCAACTAAGACGATTTCTCAAGGATTAACAGCAATGTTATCGTTTGATCAAGATGCTAGTCTTGAAGACAATATTGAAAGCATGACAATGGCACTTGAAACAGTTGTTTCTGGCGAAGTTACTCAGGCTAACCGGGATACTAACATTAATGGGATTGATATCCATAAAGATGACTATCTTGGTATTATTGATGGTGACATTCAAGTGGCAACAGTTGATTTAATTAACTCAACTGTAAATATGATTGAGAAGATGTTAGATGAAGATTCAGAAATTATTACGGTAATGTATGGCCGTGATTCCAATAAAGAGCAAGCAGATCAAATTATAGCCGCTCTTGAAGCAAAGCATGATGACTTGGAATTTGAAGTTCATGATGGTGGTCAACCAGTGTATAATTTCTTAATTTCTGTGGAATAAAAATGGATGCAAGTAAGGTATTTGCTCCCGTAACTGATTTAAAAGGAGTAGGGACAAAAACTGCTGCAATACTTGGAAGCCTTGGAATTTATAGTATTTACGATTTACTTTTTTATTTTCCTTTTCGCTATGATGAATTACAAACAATTCCTCTTGATCAGATCATGGATGGTCAAAAAGTAATGCTAAAGGGAATCGTTGCTACGGAAGCTTTTGTAAGTAGATTTGGCTATAAAAAAAGCCGTTTGAGTTTCAAATTAATGATTGACCATGATGTTGTCATGGTCAATTTTTTTAATCAACCTTGGCTTAAAGAAAAAATTGTAATTGGTCAAGAAGTAGCAATATATGGTAAATATAATTTGGCCAAGCAAAGTTTGTCAGCTTTTAAATTTGTAGCAGCAAAAGCAAATGATAGCGGTATGGCACCAATTTATTCAGTTAATCGGCATCTTAGACAGAAAAAATTGACGGATTTAATTGACCTGGCTATAGCAGATTTTTTACCAGAAATAGGTGACGTGGTACCCTCTGCTATACGTAAGAAGTATCGACTATTAGATGAACAAGAGATAATAGTAAAGATGCATCATCCTAAAAATGGTAAAGAAGCTATGATTGCTAAAAGAAGTGCAATTTTTCGTGAATTTTTTATTTTTGAAATTGAACTGGCATTTTTAAATAACTTTAATGCTAAAAGTATTGGATTTGCTAAAAAATATGATTTAACTGAAGTAACAAAATTAAATAGCATGTTGCCATTTGAACTTTCGGCGGATCAAAAGCAAGTGATTAATGAGATTTTTGCTGATTTACATTCTAATCGACAAATGAATCGTTTATTACAAGGAGATGTTGGATCGGGAAAAACAATTGTTGCTGTTTATGTAATGTTTGCAGCAGTTACAGCTGGTTATCAAGTGGCTTTAATGGTACCTACAGAAATTTTGGCTACGCAACATTTTAAAAAAATTGATGAATTACTAAGTCCATTTGGGATAAAAACAGCTCTCTTAACGGGTACAACCAAAACACTGGAACGACGAGAAATATATAAGGAATTGGCTGATGGGACACTTAATATTGTGGTTGGTACCCATGCTATAATTCAAGCTAAAGTTATTTTTAAAAAATTAGGTTTAGTAATTATTGATGAGCAGCATCGCTTTGGTGTAGGTCAAAGGCAAACCTTAATTAATAAGGGTGATCGGCCAGATGTATTGACGATGACAGCTACGCCTATCCCGCGTACTCTTGCTTTAACAATATACGGGAATACCGCAATTTCTGAAATACGACATCTGCCAGCGGGCCGAAAACAGATTATTTCTGTTTGGAAAACTAGTAGTCAAATAAATGATGTGTACAAATTGATGCAGAAACAATTAAACCAGGGTTTCCAAATTTATGCAGTGACACCATTAATTACAGAATCTGAATCGTTAGATTTAAAAACTTCTGAACAACTTTTTGAGAAACTATCTCATGATTTTCCTAAACAAAAGGTAGTTTTATTACATGGACAAATGCCCGGAGCTAAAAAAGACGAAATTATGATGGCTTTTGCTACAGGAGAAATTGATATTTTAGTAGCAACTAGTGTAATTGAAGTTGGCGTAGATGTGGCTAATGCTAATATGATGATAATCTATAATGCTGATCGCTTTGGTATGAGCCAGTTGCATCAATTACGTGGTAGGATTGGTAGAGGAAAAACTCAAAGCTATTGTGTTTTTTTAGCTGATCCGAAAACAGAAATTGGTAAAACAAGGATGCAGACAGTCTCAGCAACAACAGATGGCTTTAAACTTGCAAAGGCAGATTTGAAAATGCGGGGTGCAGGTGATTTATTTGGTAAAGCACAGTCAGGTTTACCCGAGTTTCAAGTTGGCAATGTCGTTAATAACTATGAGACACTAGTAGTGGCACAACAAGTAGCTAGAGATGTCATAACACAGGATCCAGATTTACAACAGTCAATACATAAAAACCTTAAGCAGGTACTAGAATATAAACAATTACAGCAAGAAAGAACTTAGAAAAGATTGGTAAAAATGAAAACAATTGCAATTGATGCAATGGGCGGAGAAAATGCCCCAGAGGCAATCGTCCAAGCTGTTTTACAAGCAAAAGCTGAACTAAAGAATACAAGGTTTATTCTTTTTGGTGACGAAGAAAAAATAACTAATTTAATTGGCCAGGATAAAGAAAGAATAGCAATTGTGGCAACCACTCAGGTGATTAAGGATGAAGATGAGCCGGTTAAAGCAATTCGTACTATGAAAGATTCTTCCCTAGTGGTCGCTGCACAGTATGTTAAACAAAAAAAAGCAGATGCACTTCTTTCCTTAGGAAATACAGGCTCAATCTTAGCCTGTGGGATTTTTATTATTGGACGAATTAAGGGAGTAGCGCGCCCTGGATTTATGCCAACATTACCGGTTAAAAATTCTGATGATGGATTCAATATGATTGATGTAGGAGCGAATGCTAAGAGCCGCCCGGAGTATCTCCTTGATTGGGCAAAAATGGCTGCATATTATGCTGAAAAAATCAGAGGAATTAAAAATCCTAAAGTTGCTCTGCTGAATAATGGGGCTGAAAGTGATAAAGGCGATGACCTGCATCAGCAGGCATACGAGTTATTACGTAAAAGTAATCTTAACTTTATTGGTAATATTGAAGGCAACGAGTTGCTGGACGGTAAAGCAGATGTTGTTGCAACTGATGGCTTTACTGGGAATGCAGTTCTTAAAAACATTGAAGGAACTTCAAGCGTTTTAATTCATTTGTTAAAGGATAGTCTGCTAAACAATGGACCAATCACCAAAATAGGTGCATTAATGATTAAAAGTGCTTTAAAAGGACTTATATCAAAATTCGATGTTGATAAATATGGTGGGGCAGTTTTACTGGGAACAGATGCGCCAGTAGTTAAAACGCATGGTCGTTCTGATAAGCGTGCAGTTTATTATACGATTAAGCAAATAGATAAAATTTTAAGTGAAAAAATAATTGATCAATTTAGACAGGAATTTGATCATAAAAAATAATTTAAAGTTAGGGTAAAAAGGAGAAAATGATGACTGAAGAAGAAATTTTTATCAAAATTCGTGATATTTTAGCTGATAACTTAGAGGTTGATAAAGATAAAATCACCTTAAATACTGATTTTACTAATGATCTTGATGCTGATTCTATAGACTTAGTTGAGTTTATTTTGCAATTAGAAGATGAGTTTGGCTCAGAAATTTCTGATGAGGATGCAGAAAAAATCAAAACTGTTGGTGATGCAGTCAATTACATTACTTCTCATCAAAAATAATTTTAAAAAAGTCGTCTTGTAATTTGCATGTAGTCGATTTAATGTATATAATTAGAAATTAAATAAATTTATTAAATATCTTTAATAAATTCTTTGAAAATTTGAGAGGGGAAATGACCTTTGGAAAAACAAAGTGATCTCTTGCTAGACATCCAGCATTTGCATACTGCTTACCGTTTACAAGGAAAATTTTATGATGCTGCTGATGATATTAATATAACATTGAAGCGTGATGAGATTTTATCAGTTGTAGGTGAATCTGGTTGTGGTAAGAGTACAATTGCTGCAAGTATTATTGGTTTATATGACCATAAAAATACAAAAGTAACTGGCGATATTATGTACAATGAATTAAATCTTGTAGGTTTGAACGAATCCTTATTTGATAAGATTCGAGGAAATAAAATTGGAATGATTTTTCAAGATCCGCTTGCAAGTCTTAATCCGTTAATGAGAGTTGGAGACCAAGTAGCTGAAACACTCTATTATCATA
The DNA here is from genome assembly GCF_003692805.1 of Lactobacillus sp. ESL0230. Taxonomy (NCBI): domain Bacteria; kingdom Bacillati; phylum Bacillota; class Bacilli; order Lactobacillales; family Lactobacillaceae; genus Lactobacillus; species Lactobacillus sp. ESL0230. Next base: position 719,612 of record NZ_REHI01000006.1, on the reverse strand, counting down.
CTGATATGAATGAACAAGAGCGGCACAATCGTGTAATTGAGTTGTTCAATCAAGTAGGGATGCCAAAACCCGAGTCAACTTATGCCATGTATCCCTTTGAGCTTTCAGGTGGTTTGCGTCAGCGAATTGTTATTGCAATGGCAATTGCCTGCAAACCAGAAGTAATTATTGCTGATGAGCCAACAACTGCTTTAGATGTTACTATCCAAGCCCAAATTTTAGATTTACTAGAAGATATTCAGCGTCAATCTCATTCTGGTATTATCCTAATTACACATGACTTAGGCGTTGTTGCCGAAACAGCTGACCAAGTTGCTGTCATGTATGCTGGACAGGTAGTCGAAAAAGCAGATGTAAAAACTATTTTTGAAAATCCTTTGCATCCTTATACTCGTTCTCTTTTGAATTCAATGCCGCAATCTGAAGATGAAGATGAAGATTTACATGTTATTCAAGGAACAGTTCCATCATTACAAAATATGCCTCATGAAGGTGACCGCTTTGCCGCAAGAATTCCTTGGATTCCTGCAAGTGCTCATGAACAAGAGCCAATAATGCATGAAGTTGGACCTAATCACTGGGTAAGATGTACTTGCTGGAAAACGTTCCACTTTCAAGATGAAGTAGGTGGGGAGTAGTTTTATGGCTAAAGAAATTATTCAAGTTAAGAATTTAAAGGTTCATTATCCGATTAGATCAGGTTTTTGGAATCGTATAACAGATTATGTTCGTGCTGTTGATGATGTGAGTCTTACAATTAACGAAGGTGAAACATACGGTTTAATTGGTGAATCCGGTTCAGGTAAATCAACGACTGGTAAAGCAATTGTTGGCGTTGAACCAGTTACTAGTGGACAAATTATTTATAAAGATGTTGATGTGACAAAGCCAAGTAATCGGCGTAAACTTAACTACAATAAAGACGTTCAAATGATCTTTCAAGATTCAATGTCAAGTTTGAATCCACGAAAAAGAATTGAAGATATTATTGCCGAGCCAATTCGCAATTTTGAAAATCTGACTACTGATCAAGAACGTACTCGAGTACAAGAGTTATTAGATATTGTTGGGATGCCTAGTGACGCAATTTATAAGTTTCCACATGAATTTTCGGGCGGTCAAAGACAAAGAATTGGTGTTGCGCGCGCAGTTGCAACTAATCCAAGATTAATTGTTGCGGATGAACCAACTAGTGCCTTAGACTTATCGGTTCAAGCTCAAGTATTGAATTTTATGAAGCATATTCAACAACAATATAACATTGCTTATTTGTTTATTTCACACGACCTGGGTGTTGTTAAGCATATGTCTGAAAACTTAGCAATTATGCACCGTGGACGTTTGGTAGAGATTGGCAGTAGAGCAGATATTTATAATCATCCAATGCACATTTATACCAAGCGACTATTATCGGCGATTCCAGTGGTTGATGTTGAAAATAGAACAGAACATAAAAAGCATCGGCAAGAAGTTGAATTGGAATTTCAAAACGATCAAAGTAAGTGGTATGACAAAAATGGTTGTGTCTATCCTTTACAACAAGTTTCTGGTAATCACTGGGTAGCCTTGCCTAAAGATGAAGTAATACAAGAAGAATTAAATGAAAAGGGGAGAGACTAATCATGTGGAAAACAGTCTTAAGACGTATATTAATCATGATCCCACAATTGATCATTTTGAGTATTTTAGTCTTCTTCTTGGCTAAAATGATGCCCGGTGACCCGTTTAGTGGACAAATAAATCCTAATACGGATCCCAAGCAACTTGCCGCTTTAAAGCAAGCAGCAGGTTTGAATGATCCAGCTCCAGTACAATATGCTCGTTGGGTGGGTAATTTGTTCAAGGGTGATATGGGTACCAGTTATATCCAGCATGTTCCTGTAACTTCACTAATTGCTGATCGAGCTGTAAATACATTTTGGCTATCACTATTAACGACAATTATTTGTTATGCAATATCTATTCCTTTAGGTGTGACTGCTGGTCGTCATCAAGATGAGTGGCAAGATCAAACAGTTCAAATTTTTAACTATATAACTTTTGCTGTGCCAGCGTTTGTATTTTTCATTTTAGGAATTTGGTTGTTTGGTTTTACTTTGGGTTGGTTCCCTATTTCAGGTTCAGTCTCACCAAATGCTTCAGGATTTTGGGGCACTTTGGGTAGTCAACTGTATCATATCCTCTTACCAGCAATTTTATCAGCATTAATTACTACAACCTCGATTGTGCAATACCTTAGAACTGGTATTGTTGACAATAAAGTTGAAGATTATGTTCGTACAGCACACAGTAAAGGTGTTCCGGATAATGTTGTTTTTAATAAACATATTTTGCGTAACTCATTACTACCAATTGCATCTTCATTCGGTACAGTAATTACTGGGTTATTGAGTGGCTCAATGGTGGTTGAAATGGTTTTCAGTTACCCAGGAATGGGAAAATTATTCCTAGATTCGATTGGTCAGCGTGATTATACTACTTTAACGGCATTAATTTTAATTTTTGGTACTTTAACTTTACTTGGTAATTTATTGTCCGATATCATTATGAGTATTGTTGATCCAAGAATAAGAATTAAGTAAGGAGGAAGAGGAATGTCTGATAAGAAAAAGAATGCTTCAAAAACAGAAGTAAAAAAAGCAAAAATTTCTTCTCCTGCCTCAAGTTTTAAAGTGGTTGTGCGGGAAATTGTTAAAGACAAAGTTGCTTTAACTGCATTTATTATTATTGTTTTAATTTTGTTGTTTACTTTTGGTGGATCTTTATTCTTAGATTCTAGCAAAGTTACTGAGATTAACATTATCGATGCCTATAACGGTTGGGGAGTTAATGGTCACTTATTTGGTACAGATGATGGTGGCCGTGACATTGTTAATCTCTTAATTATGGGTGGCCGCAATTCAATTTTAATTGGACTCGGTGTTACTGCTGTCTGTGAACTAGTGGGGCTAGTGGTTGGATTAGTATCTGGCTATTATGGTGGTTACATTGATGCCATTATTATGAGAATTGTTGACTTTGTGCAAGTTTTACCGAGAATGCCAATTGAAATTGTTTTAGTTACAGTTATTCCGCATTACAGTGCGTGGAGTTTGGTTTGGATTATTTCGGTATTTGGATGGACCAATACTGCAAGATATTTTAGGGCCTTTGTTTTATCACAACGCGATCGCGACTATGTTCTTGCATCTAAGACTTCTGGTTCATCAGATCTAAAAATTATGTTTCGTGAAGTATTACCGAATATTACGTCAATGTTAATTATTGATGTTGTGTTAACAATTGCTGGTAATATCGGTATTGAAACTACTTTGTCATTTATTGGTTATGGTTTACCACCAACAACGCCTTCTCTAGGAACTTTAATTGGTTTTGCCAACGATCCGGTTAATGTCGTTAACCGTCCTTGGTTGTGGTTACCAGCTACTGTTATGTTATTAGCAATATCATTAAGCATTAACTATGTAGGTCGAGCACTCCAACGTGCAGGTGACGCAAGACAAAGAGAAAATTAAATAAACTATAAAAAAGCTTTGCTTTGGCAAGGCTTTTTTATATTGCTTTTTATAGTGAAACCTGTGATTAGTCAGTTATTGGGCGCTGTGTTAGAATATAAACAATGTCTTATTATAACAAATATAAAAAATTATAATTAGCCAGACTAGATAGGAGTTCTATAATATGTACAAAACAAGAATTATTAGCTTTACAGGTCTCATCGCAACTGTTGCCTTAACCTTAGCTGCGTGTGGCAAAAGTGATAGTAATTCTATCAATAATGAAAATGCAAAGCTAGTAAGTAAATTTCCGCAAGCTGTTCCAGTTAAAAAAACCAGGCAAGGCGGTACGGTAAAATATGCAGTAGAAACTGATACACCATTTACAGGAATTTTTTCTGATGAGCTTTCTACAACTTCAATTGATGGTGCTGTAGCAGCACCAGGTGAAGAAGCACTATTTGATACAGATAACAATTTTAAAATTACTGATAAAGGCCCAGCAATTCTAAAAATTAATCGCACGACTAAAACAATAACGATTACGGTCAAAGAAGGGGTTAAATGGTCAGATGGTAAGCAGGTTAATGCCAAAGATATAGAATACCCTTACGAGATTTTAGCCAATAAAAAAACTAAGTCACAAAGATATAGTAGTCAATTTGAAGAAATCGTTGGTATGAAGGAATATCATGAAGGCAAGGCTAATACAATTTCAGGAATTGAAATGCCTGATGGTGATAATGGACGTACAGTGATAATTCACTTTAAAGCGTTGAAGCCAGGAATGTTATATAGCGGAAATGGATATTTTTGGGAAAGTGCTGCCCCTTATCACTATTTAAAAAATATTGCATTTGATAAATTACAATCGGCTGATGAAATTAGAAAAAAACCATTATTTTTTGGTCCATTTCAAGTTCAAAAAATTGTTCGGGGGGAAGCAGTAACTTGGGTGCCTAATAAATATTACTGGCGCGGTAAACCAAAGCTAGATAAAATTACCGCTCAAGTAATTTCACCTAACTCAACTTCAGAAGCAATTAAAAATCAAAAGTTTGATGTAGCACAAGTAATTAATTCACAATGGAATCAAGTAAAGGATACAAAGGGAGTTAACTTTGTAGCGCAAATTCCACTTTCATATAATTATTTGGGTTTTAAAGTTGGTAAGTGGGATAATAAGGAGGGCAAAAATGTCATGAATGCACAGGCAAAAATGAATAATAAGTCTTTACGTCAAGCAATGGCTTTTGCTATGAACATTGGTTCTGTTGATCAACAATATACCTCGGGATTAAGTTTTCCTATTCCTACTCTTATTCCGCAACAATTTGGTGATTATTTCAATAAAAATTCTCAAAAATATGATTATAATCTTAAAAAGGCAAATACTCTATTAGATAAAGCTGGTTATAAAAAGAAGGGTAAATGGCGAGTTCAGCCTAATGGTAAACCATTAACAATTCATCTTTTAGCAAAGACAGGAAGTTCTGTTCAAGAACCAACAATCCAAAACTATCTCCAACAGTGGCAAAAGATTGGCTTAAATGTCAAATTAGTGAGTGGCAGACTAACTGAATTTAATTCATTTTCTGATAAAATTCAAAATGATGATCCAGAAGTAGATGTTTTTATAGCCGGCTGGAGTTTAGCAAGTGAACCATCACCTGCCTCCTTATACGGTGAATCTTCGCCAATGAATTATACGCGATTTGTTACTTCAGAAAACAATAAACTACTAAACCAAATTGATTCTGAAAAGTCATTTAATCATGAATATCGTGTTCAAAAAATTCATGAATGGCAAGATTATATGAATAATCAGGCTTACGTAGTTCCAATGGATAATTCATACATACTAACAGCTGTTAATCAAAAATTGACAGGTTATTCAACTAAGCCAGTCGATAATTCAAATGGGCACCAATTATGGGGCAAAGTTGGCTTTAGTAAATAAAAATATGTGAAAAAGCTCAGTTTAAAACTGAGCTTTTTTATTTGCAAAAAATTATGGTTTAATTAGATTAATAAATTAATGCGCTGTTTTTATTAATTATTTATTAACAAATATCTTGATTTTAAAAATATAAATGTTAAAATCTCTTTATTAACTTGTTCTTTATTAATTTGTAATTGAAATTTACTTTATTTTTAAGGAGTTTATTTATGAAAAAATCAAAATTATTTAGTTCAATTGGGGTTGTAAGTGCTGCGGCACTAACTTTGGTTGCTTGTGGTAAAAATAGTAATAATGCTGACACTAATGATGCTAAGACAGCAAGCAAGTTTCCGCAGGAAATGCCTGAAAAAGAAGCAAAACAAGGTGGAGTTGTGAAATATGCTATTGAAACAGATTCACCATTTACAGGGATTTTTTCAAATGAATTATATACAACTGCCACAGATGCTAAAGTTATGGAGCCAGGTAATGAGTCACTATTTGATACCGATGACAATTACCAAATTACTAACAAGGGACCTGCCTCACTAAAAATTGATAAGAAAAATAAGACAGTTTCGATTACCATTAAAAAGGGGGTTAAATGGTCAGATGGCAAGCAAGTTATTGCTAAAGACGTTGAATATCCTTATGAAATTATGGGTAATAAAGCTACTAAATCGCAAAGATATACCAGTCAATTTGAATTTATTAAGGGCATGAAAGAATATCACGAAGGCAAGGCAAAGTCAATTTCAGGTATTGAAATGCCAGATGGTGAAAATGGTCTTAAGGTAGTAATCCATTATACTGAATTAAAGCCTGGTATGTATAATAGTGGAAATGGTTATTTTTGGGAATGCGCAGAACCATATCACTATTTAAAAGATGTACCTTTTAAAAATTTAGAATCTTCAGATAAAGTTAGAAAAGATCCTCTCTTTTTTGGACCATATCAAGTTCAAAAAATTGTGCGTGGTCAATCAGTAACTTGGGTACCAAATAAATATTATTGGCGTGGCAAACCCAAATTAGATAAAATTGTTTCTCAAGTAGTTTCAACCAATTCTACTTCTCAAGCAATTAAGAGTCATAAATTTGATATAGCAGAAGTAATAAATACACAGTGGAAGCAAGTTAAAGATACTAAGGATGTAACTTTTATTGCTAAGGTGCCATTAAGTTATAGTTATTTAGGATTTAAAGTTGGTAAATGGGATGCTAAAACCAGTAAAAATGTTATGAATCCTAAGAGTAAAATGAACAATAAGGCATTGCGTCAAGCAATTGGTTATGCTATGAATATTGAAGCAGTCAACAAACGATACACAAGTGGCTTGACTTTCCAAGTACCAACTTTAATTCCAGCTCAATTTGGTGATTACTTTAATAAAGATGTTAAAGGCTTTTCATATGATTTAAAGAAAGCCAATCAGATTTTAGATAAGGCTGGTTATAAGAAAAAAGGTAAGTGGCGTGTACAACCAAATGGTAAGCCATTAAAAATCAAATTATTAGCAGCTCAAGGTGATTCTTCAAGAGAACCGATTATTTTAAATTACATTCAACAATGGCATAAAATTGGCTTAAATGTTGGGCTAGTAGGTGGACGTTTGGCTGAAGCAAATTCATTCTTTGATAAAATTCAACATGATGATCCTTCAGTTGATATGTTTATGGCCGGGTGGTCATTATCAAGTGAACCATCTCCTGCGGGACTTTATGATGAAGGAGCAGCGTTTAATAATGAAAGATTTGTGACTCCTGAAAATACGAAATTATTGAAAGAGATTGATTCGCAAAAGTCCTTTGACCACAAATATCGGGTGGAGAAATTCCATGAATGGCAAAAATACATGTTTGACCAAGCCTATGTAATTCCAACTAATAATTCTTATAATATTTCAGCTGTAAATAAAAAGTTAACTGGTTATTCTTTAAGACCTTCAAAAGGCAATTCTGCTTGGTATAATGTTGGTTATGTAAAATAAATTTTGATTTAATTCATAGATTAATGAATAATTTATAAAATATTTCTTTGCATATTAAAGTAAAAATGTTAAAATTCAGTCGTTAACTTGTTCTAGAAACTTCAATCACTTTATATGTGAAGGAGTTGTCTATTATGAAAAAAAGAAATATTTTAAGTTCAATTGGACTTGTTAGTGCCGCTGCTTTGACTTTAGTAGCTTGTGGCAAAGGCGGCAATAATACTAGTAATGAAGGCGCTAAAACAGCAAGTAAGTTTCCTGCAGAAACGGCTGTTAAGGATGCTAAGCAAGGTGGCACATTAAAGGTAGCTGAAGAAACGGATACGCCATTTACTGGAATTTTTAATGAAGAATTACAAATGAGTCAGCCTGATGCCGATGTAATGAGTCCTGGATCGGAAACTCTCTTTGATACTGATGACCATTATAAAATCAATGACAAAGGAGCAGCGACTTTAAAACTTAACCGCCAAGCCAAGACAGTAACAATTACCGTTAAAAAGGGTGTAAAATGGTCAGACGGCAAGCAAGTTACTGCTAAGGACATTGAATATGCTTATGAGATTATTGCAAATAAGGGCACTAAATCACAGCGTTATTCATCACAATTTAATATTATCAATGGAATGGCTGAATACCATGAAGGTAAGGCAAAAACAATTTCTGGAATTGAAATGCCTGATGGTGAAAATGGAAGAACTGTAGTTTTACATTGTAAAGAATTAAAACCGGGTATGACTAACAGTGGTAATGGTTTTATTTGGGAAGCGGCAGCGCCATATCACTATTTAAAAGACATTCCTTTCGATAAATTAGAATCTTCTGATAAGATTAGAAAAAATCCACTATTTTTCGGCCCATTTCAAGTCCAAAAAATTGTGCGTGGTCAATCAGTAACTTGGGTACCGAACAAGTACTATTGGCGTGGTAAACCAAAGCTAGATAAAATTATCTATCAAGTAGTGTCACCTAATTCAGCTTCACAAGCAATTAAAAGTCATAAATTTGATGTAGCACGTGTTGTGAACAGTCAATGGAAACAAGTCAAAGACACTAAGGACGTAGATTTTGTAGCCCAAGTTCCGCTAGGCTACCGGTATGTGGCTTTTAAAGTTGGTAAATGGGATGCTAAAAAATCTAAAAACATTATGAATCCAAAGGCGAAGATGGGTGATAAGAACTTGCGTCAGGCCATGGCTTATGCGATGAATACGGATCAAGTATATAAGCATTATACAGATGGGTTAAGTTTCCAAATTCCAACCTTAATACCAGCCCAATTTGGTGATTACTTTGATAAGAGTAACAAAGGTTATACTTATAACCTTAAGAAAGCCAATGAAATCTTGGATAAAGCTGGATATAAGAAGAAGGGTAAATGGCGTACAACGCCAAATGGTAAACCATTAACCATTAACTTTATGGCAATGTCGGGTAATGCAATTCAAGAGCCAATTGTGCAAAATTATATCCAACAATGGAATAAGATTGGCTTGAATGTTAAGTTAGTTGGTGGTCGTTTAACTGAGTTCAATTCCTTCTACGATAAAGTACATCATGATGATCCTAAGGTTGATATGTTTATGGCTGGCTGGGGTCTATCAAGTGAACCATCACAAAATCAAATGTATAGTGAAGGAACTATGTCAAACTATTCTAGATTTGTTACACCGGAAAATAACAAGTTAATTGCAGAAATGGATTCACAAAAGGCCTTCGACCATAAATATCGGGTGGAAAAATTCCATGAATGGCAAAAATACATGGTTGATCAAGCTTATGTCGTGCCAACTTATAATGAATACCAGATAGATGCAGTAAACAATAAATTAACTGGTTACTCACTGAAACCATCAAAATCTAATAATGGTCATCCATTATGGTACCAAGTTGCTTATACTAAGTAATTTACGATTAATAAAGGAAACTCGAGCAATGCTCGAGTTTTTTTGTTTACAAAATTATAATAAAAAGTTGAAAAATTAACATTAGGTGATAATATTAAATTAAAAGGTTATAAAATATTAAATAATTAAGGAGTAACTTCAATTATGAACAAAATAAAAATATTAGGTTCAATTGGACTTATCAGTACTGCTACCTTAACTCTGGTAGCTTGTGGCAAGGGCAATGGTACTAATAGTGAGGGGGCCAAAACGGCGAGTAAGTTTCCGGTAGAAACACCGATTAAGGATGCTAAGCAAGGTGGTACCTTAAAAGTGGCTGAGGAAATGGACACCCCATTTACCGGTATTTTTAATGAAGAATTACAAATGAGTCAGCCTGATGCTGATGTAATGAGTCCTGGTCAAGAGTCCTTGTTTGACACTGATGATCATTATAAAATCAATGACAAAGGAGCAGCGACTTTAAGACTGAACCGTAAAGCTAAGACAGTAACAATCACCGTTAAAAAGGGCGTAAAATGGTCAGATGGCAAGCAAGTTACTGCTAAGGACATTGAATATGCTTATGAGATTATTGCAAATAAGGGTACAAAATCTGAAAGGTACTCATCACAATTTAATATAATTGAAGGCTTGAAAGAATACCACGAAGGTAAGGTAAAGACAATTTCCGGAATTGAAATGCCTGATGGTGAAAATGGAAGAACTGTTATTATTCATTGCAAGGAATTAAAACCAGGAATGGCATATGTAGGTAATGGATATATCTGGGAAAATGCAGCCCCGTATCACTATTTAAAGGATATTCCATTTACTAAATTAGAGTCTTCCGACGAAGTTCGCAAAAGGCCTTTACTTTTTGGGCCATTTCAAGTCCAAAAAGTTGTGCGTGGTCAATCAGTAACTTGGGTACCGAACAAGTACTATTGGCGTGGTAAACCAAAGCTAGATAAGATTATCTATCAAGTAGTGTCACCTAATTCAGCTTCACAAGCAATTAAAAGTCATAAATTTGATATTGCGCGGGTGGTAAATAACCAGTGGAAGCAAGTTAAAGATACTAAAGAGGTAAACTTTATTGCCAAAATTCCTTTAGCATATTACTATTTGGGTTTTAAAGTTGGTAAATGGGATGCGAAAAATTCTAAGAACGTTATGAATCCAAAGGCCAAGATGTGTGATAAGAACTTGCGTCAGGCCATGGCTTATGCGATGAATACGGATCAAGTATATAAGCATTATACAGATGGGTTGAGTTTCCAAATTCCTACCTTAATACCAGCCCAATTTGGTGATTACTTTGATAAAAATAATAAAGGTTATACTTATAACATTAAGAAAGCTAATGAAATCTTAGATAAAGCTGGATATAAGAAGAAAGGCAAATGGCGCACAATGCCAAATGGCAAAGCGTTGACTATTAATTTTGCAGCTAAGTCTGGTGATGCAATTCAAGAGCCAATTGTGCAAAATTATATCCAACAATGGAATAAGATTGGCTTGAATGTTAAGTTGGTTGGTGGTCGTTTAACTGAGTTCAATTCCTTCTACGATAAAGTACAGCATGATGCCCCAGGAATTGATGTTTACATGGCGGGTTGGACTTTATCAGATGAACCATCGCAGGCTCAGCTGTATAGTGAAGGAACTATGCAAAATTATTCTAGATTTGTTACACCGGAAAATAACAAGTTAATTGCAGAAATGGATTCACAAAAGGCCTTCGACCATAAATATCGGGTGGAAAAATTCCATGAATGGCAAAAATACATGGTTGATCAAGCTTATGTTGTACCAACTTATAATCAATATAATATTGATGCAGTAAACAACAAGTTAACAGGTTACTCATTAAAGCCGTCAAAAATTAATTATGATCATCCAATGTGGTTCAATGTAGGTTTTGTTAAGTAAATAAAGTTGGGGCATTTTTTTAATTTAAAAAAGCGATTTATTAATTAAGAAAACTATTGCATAAATGTTGTAATAGTTTTCTTTTTTATTTTAGGTATTAAAAACTGGTATAATTTATAAAGAAAGGAATTTATAAGATGGTCAGTTCGAAATTTATTAATCAATTAGCAGAAAAATATAAAATTAAGTTTGATAATAAAAAATTATTAGAAGAAGCTTTCACACACTCATCCTATGCCAATGAGCATCCTGAAAGTGGAATTCGGGATTATGAAAAATTAGAATTTTTAGGGGATGCAGTATTAGAATTAGCTATTTCCAATTACTTATATTGTAATTTTACAAGTTTAAATGAGGGCGAATTAACACGAATGCGTTCAAACATTGTAGACACCGAGGGCTTTGCTGAATTTGCCTATAAATTCGGCTTTCCTGCTGAAATAAATCTGGGTCGTGGTGAAGAAAAAGCGGGTGCCAGATCACGCAAAACCTTGTTAGAAGATGTTTTTGAAGCTTTTAATGGGGCACTTTTTCTTGATCAAGGAATGGATGCTGTAGAACATTTTCTAAGTTTAACTGTTTATCCGTTAATTGATGCAGGCAAATTTGATGCTTCTCGCGATTACAAAACTGATTTGCAAGAATTTTTACAACAGGATGGACCAGTTAAAATTGAATATACAGTACTAAGAGAAGAGCAAACTCCCTCACGCTTTACTGTTCAATTAAAAGCTGATGGTCATATTTTATCGCAAGGGCAAGGGCATAATAAGAAAACAGCCGAGCAGGATGCAGCAAGAGTTGCTTTAGCTAGACTTAATTAGGGGGATAAATTTGTGCCATTAACGGAACTTATTATTGATGGTTTTAAATCATTTGCCGAAAAAACAACGATTAAATTCGATACGGGAATTACTGGCATTGTTGGTCCTAACGGCAGTGGGAAAAGTAATATTACTGAGGCCATCCGTTGGGTAATGGGTGAAACAAGTGCAAAATCACTACGTGGTTCTAATATGAAAGATGTTATTTTTGCTGGTAGTGAGTTTCGCAAATCAGCTAGTTATGCTCAAGTTTCCTTGATTTTTGATAATCAACAGCATGATTTGAATTTTGAAGCAAATAGGGTGATCGTTACCAGAAGAATTTTGCGTTCAGGTGATAGTGAATATTTAATTAATAAACGTAATGTACGTCAACACGATATCCGTGATTTATTTATGGACTTAGGTGTGTCACAAGACAGTTTAGCCATTATTTCTCAAGGACGAGTTGATCAAATTTTAAATTCGCGCCCCGAAAATCGGCGTGGCTTGTTTGAAGAAGCAGCTGGTATTTTATCTTTTAAAAAGCAAAAAGAGCAAGCGAATCTTCAATTAGAGCAAACAACTGATAATTTAATTAGAATTAATGATTTGGTTAAAGAGCTAGAGCAAAGAATTGAGCCTTTAGAAGAGCAAAGTTCTCTTGCAAAAGAATATCAGTTTCAAAAGAATGGTCTCGATAAAGAACTAAAAACATTACTAGCTTTTGAAATTGAAAATATCGATAGTCAAAAACATCTACTTCAGAAAAAGGCTAAACAAAATCAAGTTCTTTTGTCAAAGCTTGACCGAGAAGTAAAAGAATCTCAGAATGCTGTAGCTGCTAAAAGAAATGAATATAAGCAAATTAATGATCAACGTGAACAAATTCAAAATGAATTACTGGCTTTGACAAAGAAACTTTCTGATATTAATACTAATTTACAAGTGGCTGAACAGAGTAAACAATACACTGAAGCAACGAAAAAGGAATATCAGTCTGAATTAGCAAATTTAAAAAAATCAGTTAAAAGTTGTCAGGTAGATTATGCGAACTTAAGCAAAACAGAACAGGATTTGAAACAACAATTAAAGGAATTAAATGCTAAAAGGACCGAACTAACATATCGCTTGCAGCAAGATCCAGCTCAAATGAATAAAGATTTAGAGCAATTGCGTGCGCAATACATTCAATTGTTACAAGAGCAAACCTCAAATAATAATGAAATTGTTTATCTTAATTCAGAATTAAAAAGAACTAGCGATGATAGTACATATCAAAATGATGATGTGACTGATCAATTAATAAAGGGAACAAGTGAGCTAGAAAGACTCAGTAGTGAAGGAAAAGCTTTAAAAGAAAAACTTCAAGCGGCGCAAAAGCAACTATCTGCTTTAAATGATCAACAGGCTGAGAGTAAAAGTAAATTAGAGCGTTTACGCCAGGTATTAAATGATAACAGTCAGCGATACAGCCAAGTTTGTGCTCGCTATGAAGCTTTAGAAAATATTCGTAAACGTCATGAAGGGTATTACTTTGGAGTCAAAAATGTTTTAAATAATTTAGACAAGTATCCTGGTGTTATTGGCGCAGTAGGTGAGTTAATCTCTTTTCCAACTGAATTAGAAGCAGCAATGGCAACTGCTCTAGGGGGAGGTGTTCAGGACCTTGTGACTACGACCAGTGTTAGTGCAAGAGATGCAATTAATCAATTAAAAAGAAGTCATGCGGGACGGGCGACATTTTTGCCTTTAGACGGACTAAATAATCATGCAATCCCAACTTCAACCGTCAGGCTGATGGAATCATATACTGGCTTTCAAGGAATAGCAAGTGAGCTAGTAACAAGTACTACCAAGCAAGATATTAGTGCAGCAATTAATTATCTTTTAGCAAGTACAATAATTGTAGATACAATTGATCACGCAATGCAATTGCGGCAACAAATCTCGCGGTATCGCATAGTGACCCTTGATGGAGATGTGATTTCTCCTGGTGGGTCAATGACTGGGGGAGCCCGCAATCAAAAAAGCAATTCCCCCTTACAAACGGTTACTGAACTTAATCAGTTAAAAGTAACAATGGATATGTTGAAGGAGCAATTAGCAAAAAATCAAGCTGATTTTGCAGTATTATCGGTAACAAATGAATCTTTAGCTCAAGAAATTAGTCAGCTAGAGGCCCAAAAGCAAAAATGTAGTCAAGACTTGAATGAAGCAGTACTTTCATATCAAAATCAAGAAAAGGAAGTAAAGCGGCTTAAAGCGGCTAAAAAATTATTTGAAGCTCGTCAAGAAGAACGAGCACAGCAAAGAATAGATATTAAAGAAAAGCTTAATATTGCCGAAAAGCAAAAGGTAAAATTAATTAAAAAAATCGATCAACAAAAAGTTGAAATTGAAAAAACTCAGGACAAGATAAAAAACTTTACCGAATTAAATCAAGAAGTTCAAGCTAAGCTAGCCGAAGTAGATCCACAAATCGCTGTTTTTAGCAATAAGTTAGAAAATTTATCTAAACAACAAGAAGAAAAGCAGCATGATTTAACCCATCACCAAAAGCAAATTAGCGTATTAACTAAAAAGTTAGAGACAATCATTCAAAGTGGCGCAGTAGATCAAGATAAAAAGCAGCAAATGAAAATTGAAAAGGAACAGAGCACTCTGCAGCAAACTAAACTGCAAGAGCAATTAAATAGTTTGAGTTCTCATTTGGGGCAATTTGATGCAAAAATTAACCAACTTGATCAAGTAGCTAGCCGAAATTATGACTTACGTAAAGACGCGGCAGGAGAGCAAGAAGATCTTTCGGTTCAAATCGCTCAATTAAATAGTAAAATTGATCAGCGTCTTAGTCAGCTTAGTGAGGATTATGCTTTAACTTATGAAGCAGCATTGGCTCAAGCTGAAGGTGAAAATGATGCAACTACTAGGGAACAACTGCAAAAAAGTGTTAAACTTCATCAAATGTCAATTGCAGAAATTGGTCCAGTTAATTTAAAATCTATTGAGGAATATGATGAAGTTAAAAAACGTTATGATTTTCTTAATAATCAGCAAAATGATTTGTTAAAGGGCCGTGATAATTTGCGCCAATCAATGGCGGAACTAGATCAAGAAGTTTCAACTAGGTTTAATCAGACCTTTACAGCAGTTGCTAAAAGTTTTGCTACTCTTTTTCCGGTTGTGTTTGGGGGAGGAAATGCTAAGCTTGTTTTAACCAACCCAGATGATTTATTAACTACTGGAGTTGAAATAGTAGCCCAGCCGCCAGGTAAGAAATTACAGCAACTTAGCTTATTATCTGGTGGAGAACGAGCTTTAACAGCTATTACGTTGCTATTTGCAATGTTAAAGGTTAAACCGGTTCCTTTTTGTGTATTAGATGAAGTTGAAGCAGCACTTGATGATGCCAATGTGACCCGTTTTGCGCAGTTTTTAGAAAAATACGATATGCACACGCAATTTATTGTTATTACTCATCGGCGTGGTACCATGGAACGTGCTGATCAATTATATGGAGTTGTAATGCAAGAATCTGGCGTTTCACAAGTTTTGTCAGTTTCATTAAAAGAATTAAAAAATGAGGTAAATTAGGATTGGGATTATTCAATAAAATCAAAAAGTCACTGTTTGGTAATAATGATGACGAAAAAAATAAAGAAAAGCTGACTAATACGGTAGTAGATGTTGAAGCTGATGATGCTTTGTCATCTGTGAATGATGATCAAGCTAAACAAGCTCTTGATAACGAAAAGAAAAAGGCAAATGCCAAAAAAGAAGCTGATTTTAAAACAGCTACTGCTATTTCAGACTCAGCGGCAAAAGAGAGTACAATCACAACAAAAACGGATGCTGAAGCAAATATTGATTCGAGCGCGGCACAAGCACCAGCAAGTGAATATAACGCTGCTAATAATGCTGACTTATACGAAAAGGGACTTGAAAAGACTAACAAAGGTTTTGGTGCGCGGTTAAATAAATTTTTTGCTCAATTTCGAACTGTAGATGAAGATTTTTTTGATGATTTAGAAGAACTATTAATCGAATCGGATGTGGGCTATGAAACAGCTGAAAATCTAACAAATGAGTTGCGTGATGAAGCAAAATTACAAAAAGCTAAATCACGTGATGATTTAAAGAAAGTAATTGTTGAGAAGTTAGTCGATCTTTATGACCAAAATGGTGATAGCGAAAATGAGCAGTTACGTGTACACGATGATGGACAACTTAACATTTATCTTTTTGTTGGTGTAAATGGTGCAGGAAAAACTACTACCATTGGTAAATTAGCTAAGCGCTTCAAAGACGAGGGCAAAACAGTTGTACTAGCTGCTGCTGATACTTTTAGGGCAGGTGCTGTTGAGCAACTTGTCGAATGGGGCAAACGAGTTGATGCGCCAGTTGTAACTGGTAAAGAGCAAGCTGATCCTGCTTCGGTAGTCTTTGACGCAACTGCAAAAGCAATTAAAGAGCAAGCAGACTATTTGTTGGTTGATACGGCTGGTCGTCTACAAAATAAGAAAAATTTGATGAATGAGCTAGAAAAAATTGAACGGACTATAAAAAAGTTGGCGCCTAATGAACCAACTGAAACTTTACTAGTTTTAGATGGCTCAACTGGACAAAATGCACTTTTGCAGGCAAAAGATTTTGATAAAACGACTAAATTAACAGGTTTAGTTTTAACTAAGTTAGATGGTTCATCTAAAGGGGGAGTAGTGTTAGCAATTAGAAATGAAATGAAATTACCGGTTAAACTAGTTGGCCTAGGAGAAAAAGCTAGTGACTTAGCAGATTTTGATGCCGCTAATTATGCGGTTGGACTTTTCCATGACTTAGTTTAAGATAGAATAAAAAAGGAGATATTTTATGAAAGAATATAGCGCTTGTACAACAATTTTAGTTGGTAAAAAGGCATCTGTTGATGGATCAACCATGATTGCTAGAAATGATGATACTTTTAGGCCAATTACCCCTCAGAAATTTATCATTGAACCAGCTGCTAAAAAAGAAAAGGGACGCAAGATTAAGTCATGGCTTAATAATTTTGCAATGGATTTGCCAGAAGATGCTCAAGCTGTTCCGGCAGTTCCTAACGTGGATTATAAAAATCGTGGCTATTATGATGAAAGTGGTATTAACCAAGAAAATGTGGCAATGTCATGTACCGAATCAACCTATGGTAACGAACGCGCACTAGCCTTTGATCCATTAGTGAAGGATGGTCTTGATGAAGACTGTATGCAAACGGTTGTTTTACCTTATATTCATTCTGCTAGAAATGGAGTTGAATATTTAGGTAAATTAATTAAAAAATACGGCTCACCAGCCGGTAACTCAGTTTTATTTGGTGACAAAGATGAAATCTGGTATATGGAAATTGTTACTGGTCACCATTGGGTAGCCCAAAGAATTCCAGATGATGCTTATGCAGTTGCTGCTAACCGTGTTTCGATTGAACAAGTTGATTTTAATGATTCCGATAATTTTATGTGGAGTGAAGGCATCCAAGATTTTGTTACTAAATACCACTTAAATGTTGATCACGAGGGTTGGAATTTCCGCCATATATTTGGTACATACAGCCAACAAGATCGCTACTATAACACTAACCGCGTTTGGTATGGACAGAAGTATTTTAATCCTGAAATTGAGCAAGATCCAACAGATGGTGATTTGCCATTTATTCGTCGCGCTACGAAAAAGATTACGCGTGAAGATATTGAATTTGTTTTGGGGAGTCATTATCAAAATACACCTTTTGATCCTTTTGGTAAGGGAACAGAAGAAGAAAAGCATCGTTTTCGTCCAATTGGGTTAAATAGAACCCAAAACGCGCATATTTTACAAATAAGAAATGATGTCCCAGCTGATAAAGCAGCAATTATGTGGCTATGTATTGGTGGACCAACTTTCACACCATTTGTGCCATTCTTTGCGAATATGAATGACACGGATCCATCATATAGCAATACTTCAATGGAATATAACATGAATGATGCATGGTGGTATTACAAATCTCTAGCAGTATTAGTAGAAAGTCACTATCCGCAATTTGTTCAATTAGATACTGACTATTTGAAGGAATTGAATCAATACTATCGCAGTCGTGTTAATGAAGTTATTATTGGTGCAGCTAATAAAAAGGGTGTAGAATTAACTGATTATTTGACTAAGGCTAATCAAGAAACAGTTGCCTATACGCGAAAGCAATCAGAAAAATTATGGGGTCAAATGATGATTGATTCCATCAATATGTCAAAATTGACTTTTAATATGGATGCTAATTTATAATTGATTTATTAGATTGGTGAAATTTAATAATTATAATAGTCTGCTGTTGCTAACTTAAGTACGATATTTAAATAATCCAGGATTATTCTGGGTTATTTTTTTATTTAAAAAAAGCTCTAACCTTTACGATTAGAGCTACTAATTATTTTCTTGCGGTAATAGTTGAATGATGAATACCATATAGGTAGTAGATTAATATACCAACAACTGTCCAAATCAGCATATATTGCTTTGCTTCATTATCTAAGCCCAAAAATACAACGAGTGAGCCACTAAATGCTAAAAAAGGTAGTACGGGATAAAATGGCATCTTAAAAGATGGTTCAGCAATATCTTGACCTTCTCTTGGTCGCAATTTATAGATACCAATTGAAACAAACATAAAGGCAATTAACGTACCAGCGGAAACTAACTGTGTTAAAAATGAAAATGGGATAAATGCAGAAATAATAATTGCTACTAGCGATACTACCCAGAGTGAACTGGCAGGGCGATGATCTTTGTTTAATTTTCCTAATTTTTTAGGTAACATTCCATCCCGGCCAAAAGAGTATACTAACCGCGAACTTGCCATGCAAAGACCAATTAAAGCTGTAAACATCCCTAGAATTGCAATTGATTGCACAATAAGGGCAATTGTCGTATGACCAGTTTGACGTAAGGCATAACCGACTGGTTCGGCCGAGTTTAAGTACTTCTGATAAGGTACCATTCCTACTAATACTAGACTTACAGCAATAAATAACCCGACTGCTATTAATAAGGAGCCAATGATACCCCGAGGCATAGTCTTTTGAGGATTAACAGCTTCGGCGGAATTTGAAGCGATAGCATCAAAGCCCAAAAAAGATATATAGATCATTGATACTCCAGCATAAATTCCTTGCCAACCTCCAAATGGGCCATGAGCTGTCATACGATAATGTGGAATAAATGGCATAAAATTAGCTTTTCTAACCACAGTTAAACCGACAAAAACAAATAATAAAATTGCCAGTACTTTAACCACTACTAAGACATTTTCGACTTTTGATGCTTTTGATACCCCAAAACTAACTAAAATAGCCGATAGCAAAATGGCAACCAAAGCCACTAAGTCAAATATTCCACCCTTAACTCCTAGTGGATTGGCTAAGGCAGTAGGTAATTTCCAGCCCAGTGGAGTAACCAGTGCGCGTAAATTAGCTGATAGGCCCGAGCTAATAAAAGCCATACCGATTAAGTATTCTGCTAAGAGCGCCCAGCCTGAGATCCACCCCCAGAATTCCCCAAAAATGACATTAATCCATGAATAAACAGAACCTGCAAAAGGCATTGCTGCTGCCATTTCCGCGTAAGCAAAAGCGACTAAACCAGCAACAATGGCTGCTAACAAGCAAGAAATAGCAACAGCAGGTCCTGTATGTAGAGCAGCTACTTCTCCTGGTAAAGTAAAAATAGAAGTTGATACGATTGTTCCTACCCCAAGAGCAAGAAAATCGCGTACCTTTAAAGTTCTAACTAGTTGGCCATCTTTTTGTTGATAGATACTAGGATCTTCTTTTCGGTTCATTGTTTTCCATAAATTCAATTTCATTTCTCCTTGATTTTAATAAAACAATATCTGCACTATTACGAGTGAAATAAGCGTATTAGCACTGCAAATTGTATAAATAAAAAAGGGTACTAAGTTCAGCATGACTAAGCACCATCAATAAATTAATCTCTAATTATACTAGTGGTAATCATACCTATATTTAGCTTGAAAATCAAGTTTTGCCAAGTTTGACTTTACTAAATATAACTTTCAAGATCGTCATTTAACGGCATTTTTGCTATACTAATTCAAGGTGAAAAAGTAATGGATGAACTAGAAAAAAACGAAACAATAGGTGATTTATATGCCTATTATGGTAAGCTTTTAACAAAAAGTCAGCAGAATTATTTTGAAGATTATTATTACAATGATCTTTCTTTGAGTGAAATTGCGGCTAACCACCAGGTTTCGCGCCAGGCAGTTTATGATAATTTGCGGCGATGTCGCAAGCTTTTGTTTAACTATGAAGAAAAATTGCAAATGCAAAAAGAATATAATGAAATTGAGCAGGCATTAGCTAATCTTAGTGAGATTGTTAAGCAAAAAAAGCAGGACCAAGCTTTAAGTTTAATCAATGATTTATTAGCAAAAATGAGAGGAGAATAATTCATGGCCTTTGAAAATTTAAGCGAACGAATTCAAAAAGCATTACGTAATTTAACCGGTAAAGGTAAAATTTCAGAAGAAGACATTAATGCAGCGAGTAGAGAGATTAGACTAGCTTTACTTGAAGCTGATGTTAATTTTAAAGTAGTAAAAGATTTTATTAAAAAAATCAAAAAAGAAGCGCTAGGTAAAGAAGTTCAAGAGAGTCTAAATCCAGGGCAACAAGTCATAAAAATAGTTAATGATGAATTGACCAAGATGATGGGTTCAAGTGCAACTATTCTGAATAAATCAAAGCATATTCCTACAATAATTATGATGGTTGGTTTACAGGGTACTGGTAAAACAACTACGGTTGGTAAATTAGCTAATCAACTAATTGAAAAAGAAAAAGCGCGGCCATTACTCATTGCTGGTGATATTTACCGTCCAGCAGCTATCGAACAATTGCAACAAATTGGTGCTGATTTAAAAGTACCAGTTTATAGTGAACAGGATCAATCAGATGTAGCACAAATTGTCGCAAATGGATTGAAACAAGCAGAGCAAAACAAGAACGACTATGTGATTATCGATACTGCTGGTAGGTTGGAAATTGATGAGCCCTTAATGGAGGAGCTTGAACAAGTAAAAGAAATTGCCCAACCAGATAATATTTTGCTAGTTGTCGATGCAATGACGGGGCAAGTTGCTACTGATGTGGCAGCCGGATTTGATAATCGGCTTGATATTACCGGCATTATTTTAACTAAGCTTGATGGAGATACCCGAGGTGGAGCGGCGCTTTCAATCAGAGCGGTGACTGGTAAGCCGATTATTTATACTGGACAGGGTGAAAAATTAACTGATTTAGAACAGTTTTATCCAGATCGGATGGCCTCACGAATCTTGGGAATGGGTGATATGCTCACTTTAATTGAGAAAGCCCAGCAAGACTATGATGCCAAAAAAGCAGCAGCTGTTGCAGCAAAAATGAAAGAAAATACTTTTGATTTCAATGATTTTGTTGATCAATTGGAGCAAGTTGAAAAGATGGGGCCGCTTGATCAAATAGTCAAAATGATTCCAGGAATGGCTAATAATCCGCAATTAAAGAATATGAATTTTGATAAGAAGCAAATTGTTTATGTTAAAGCAATTATTTCTTCAATGACTCAAGCAGAACGTGAAAATCCAGAATTACTTAACCCCAGTCGCAGAAGAAGAATTGCTGCCGGCTCTGGTCGTCCGATTGTAGAAGTAAATCGAATGATTAAGCAATTCAAACAAGCTCGCGAGATGATGAGTAAAATTACTAATGGTAATTTTAAAGGGATGGAAAATTTACCTGGGATGAATTCACCGATGGGACGCATGGCTATGAGACACATGGGTAAAAAGTTTAAAAAAAATAAAAAGAAACGAATGAAAGTTAAGCGCTACCATTCTTAATCAATATGTTAAGGGAAAACACTTTACACTTTTTCAAAAAAGTGCTATATTATAATCCGTAACTTTTAGGAGGAATAAATTTATGTCAGTTAAAATTCGTATGCGCCGTATGGGTGCTAAAAGAAAGCCTTTTTATAGAATAGTTGTTGCAGATTCAAGAATGCCACGTGATGGCCGTTTTATTGAAGAAGTAGGTTACTACAATCCTGTTTCAGAACCAAAAGAATTGAAACTTGACGAGGATAAGATTTTTGAATGGCTAAAGAAGGGTGCACAACCTTCTGACACAGTTCGTTCACTACTTTCAAGTGCCGGTTTAATGAAGAAGTTGCATGATTCAAAATTCAATAAGTAATGAATTTGCCGGTTAAAAGTTTGAGGCCCCTTATGCTTCAAACTTTTTTCTTTTGAGTTAGGAGAAAAAATGCAATTTTACGATGTTGCAAAAATTTTAACTACCCATGGCTTAGCGGGAGAACTTAAAATCGCTTTAATTACCGATTTTCCGCAGGAACGTTTTGTTGCGGGCAATAAATTATCCCTAAAAAATGACACTGATAGAACTTTAACTGTTAAAACTGCCAGACCATTTAAGCAATTTTGGCTAGTTCAATTTACCGAAATTGATACAATTGAAGTCGCAAAGCAGTTAATGGGTAAAATATTGGTAGTGAGTGAGCTTAATCAGCATCAACTACCTCCAGGTACATATTATTATCGTGATATTTTAGGTTGCCGTGTGCTTGATAATTTAACTGGTAATGATTTGGGGCAAATTACTGGCATTGAAGCCCCTGGTGCTAATGATGTGTGGGAAGTTACTGAAGATTCTGGGAATGAATACCTGCTTCCTTATATTGATGAAGTAGTTAAACAAGTCGATATTACCAATAAAAGAGTTTATGTTGAGTTACTGGAGGGTTTGCGCGATGCAGATTAACGTATTGACTCTTTTTCCAGATATGTTCACGCCTTTACAAACTTCGATGCTTGGTCGCGGACTTGAGGACAATAAGTGGCAATTAAATTTAGTCAATTTTCGTGATTTTACAGCTGATGTTCACCATCATGTTGATGATGCACCATATGGTGGTGGCGCCGGAATGGTCCTACAGATTATGCCAATTAAAAGGGCACTTGATTCCTTAAAAAACAAAGGGAAAGTAATCATTACAGCTCCGCAAGGAAAGATTTTTAATCAACAAGTTGCTCAAAATTGGGCACGTGAAGAAAATTTGACCTTTATTTGTGGTCATTATGAAGGTTTTGATCAACGGGTTTATGATATGGCTGATGAAGTTGTTTCAATTGGTGACTATGTTTTAACTGGTGGGGAACTGCCAACGATGAGTATGATTGATGCAACTATTCGCTTGTTACCTGGTATTTTAGGTAATGCTGCTTCACCTATTGATGAAAGTTTTTCTCATGGATTATTGGAGTACCCACAATATACCAGACCTGAAAATTTTGAAGGCATGAAAGTACCGGCAGTTTTAACTTCTGGTAACCATCAAAAAATTGCTGAATGGCGGCATAAAGAAGCGTTGAAAGTGACATATCTTAAAAGGCCGGACTTGCTTGAAAAATATGTTATGACTACAGCTGAAAAAAAGATGTTAAGTGAAATTAAAGCTGAAATTAACAAAGCTTGATTTGCAATCAAGAATTTGCTAAGATAGTTCAGGTGCTATACGGGCACTAATAATTAGGGGTGTTCCGCTGGCGGAAGTAACGTTAATGAATGCCGAAGAAGGAGAAAAACAATGGATCCATTAATTCAAGAATTAACTAAAGAGCAATTACGTGATGATATTCCTGATTTTCGTGCAGGTGACACTATCCGTGTTCATGTACGTGTTGTTGAAGGTAGTCATGAACGTATTCAGATGTTTGAAGGCGTTGTAATTAAGCGTAAAGGCGCTGGTATTGCAGCTGCTTACACTGTTCGTAAGATTGCTTCTGGTGTTGGTGTTGAACGTACCTTCCCAGTTAATGATCCACGTGTGGCTAAAGTTGAGGTATTGCGTCATGGTCGTGTACGTCGTGCTAAGCTTTACTACTTACGTGAACGTCATGGTAAGTCTGCAAGAATTGCTGAGAAGCGTCGTTAAACAAATAAAAAGTAGAACTATCTTTTTAATAAGGACAGTTCTATTTTTTTATGTTAAAATACCAGCAATCTTATTTTAGCTAGGAGGTTTTAAAGTGCAACGGCCTTTTTTATTAGATTTTGACGCAAATCGAAACGCAGTATTAGAGCCAGACCATGAAAGAAGTAAAGTGAATTATCACTTTCACCGAAAATTGTTATTTGCATTTATTACAAATGATGCAATAAAACGATTTTTAATAGTATATCCGCATCGTTTAATAGGACAATTTGATTGCTTTGAAGGTAAAACCCCCATTTATGAAGTTGAAATTGGTCAAGAGAAAATCACATTTTGTCAAGCCAAACTTGGTGCTGCAGCTGCCACTGAATTACTTGATTGGCTAATTAGTTATGGGGTTAAGCAAATATTAACGATTGGCTCGGCTGGAACATTGGTTGACCTGCCAGAAGGTTATTTTTTATTACCAACTAAGGCAATTAGAGATGAAGGTACTTCATTTCATTATATAAAAGCCAGCAACTTTGTTGACTTAAACTCAGCTTATTTAAGCCGAATTGAATTTTTAATGAAACGAAATGGTTTAAAAGCTAAGAAAGTTTTAACCTGGACAACTGATGGTTTTTTCAGAGAAACTGCTCAAAAAGTTCAACAATTTAGAAAACTTGGTGCTGCTTGTGTTGAAATGGAGTGTGCAGCCATGGCTGCATGTGCACAATTTCGCCGAGTTGATTTTGCGCAAATCTTATTTACGGCAGATTCATTAAGTAATATTGAATGTCACAATGATAGGGGCTGGGGGCTGGATACTCATGAAACCGCCCTCACCTTAGCGGCTAAAATAATTGCTGAAGTTTAAACATACTTTGTGAAAAATATGGTTGTGAAACCTATATGAAACATTGACGTATTTCACAAAATAAAATAAATAAGTTGATATTAAAGCATTTATCAAAAAAATAACGCCAAAACTTTGTGAATGGAATAAATCTAATAGATGTGGAAAATTAGCATTGCTTTTTGTTATCGGACTTTTTTATAAAAAAACTACAAATATCAATTTAATTGCAGTTAGATATTTGTAGTTAAAAGTTATTAATCAGGCTTTTTTAGCCAATTTAGAAAATGTTATTGCGATAAAGTCCAACCACTTTACCTAATATTTGCACTTTATCTAAAATAATTGGTGCCATATTGTCATTTTCAGGTTGAAGACGATAATGATCTTTTTCTTTATAAAAGCGTTTAACGGTTGCTTCATTTTCATCGGTCATAGCAACTACTATTTCACCATTAATTGCTGAACTTTGCTTGCGAACAATAACATTGTCACCGTTTAAAATGCCAGCATTAATCATACTTTCACCATGAATTTTTAGCATAAATAGGTTATCTGAATCATTAGCCAAATCTGGCGGAAGAGGAAAATAATCTTCGATATCTTCAACTGCTAAAATTGGTTCACCAGCGGTTACCACACCAACTATTGGAATTTCAGTAGATTTAATGCCCAAAACTTTTTTGCCTTGAGCGGTTACTTCTAAGGCACGTGGTTTAGTAGCATCTTTAAGCAGAAGTCCTTTTCGTTCAAGTCGTGTTAAGTGACCATGAACAGTTGAAGTAGATGATAGTCCTACTTCATGGCAAATTTCGCGCACAGTAGGTGGGAAGCCACGCTTTTGTACAGTATCATAGATATATTGGAGAATTTGCAGTTGTTTAGGATTTTGCTTGGTAGTCATAAATACGCTCCTATAGTAATGACAATTATCTTAAGTTAAGTTTATTTTAGCAGATATTATAGCTATATGCAAACAAACGTTCTAAAAGCTTAGACTTTTTTTATAGTTAAAAATAAGGTAGACTTTTTTATTGAGAGGTGCAAAGAATGACAAAAGACAAAGAAAAAAAGATGGTTGACCGAATCAATGAACTTTATCATAAGAAAAAGGCTGAGGGTCTAACTGCTGAGGAAGAAAAAGAACGAGAAAAATTACACCAAGAATTTATCAAAAACTTTCGGGCCAGTTTTAAGCAAGATGTTGAAAATTTGGTAATACTTGATAAAGATGGTAAAGAAATTACTTCTGAAAAAGCTAAAGCGATTCAACGGAAAAAAGCTTTAAGAAAAAATTAACTTTAGCCTTTAATTTTAAATGATTTTTAGGTAAGATATATTTATTGGACAAATTGAGGTGACTGTTTTATGAATTTAGGGTTAGAAATTTTTTTAATTATTATTGCACTACTAATTGGTCTTGTAGGAGGCTTCTATGGTGCAAGAACTTATATGAAGAAATATTTTAAAGATAATCCACCAATCAGTGAAGATATGATTGTTGCCATGATGTCACAAATGGGACAGAAACCTTCGGCTAAGAAGGTCAACCAAGTAATGAACATGATGAAACATCAAAAATAAATAATTTTACTAGATTGAAAAAGACGGGGTTTATCTCCGTCTTTTTGTATAAATAAAGTTAGGTGAATAATGAGTATATTTTATAAATTAAGTTGGTTCTTTAAACAGGAGAAAAAAAGGTATCTCATCGGTATCACATTTTTAATACTAACATCTTTTGTCAATTTAGTCCCACCACGTATTTTAGGCTTAATGGCTGATCAATTAAATCAAGGACATATTTCTTGGAGTGAATATACCTTACTGATTTTGACAATTATTATTGCTGCTTTATTATTATATAGTTTTCGCTACTTTTGGCGAAAGCAGATCTGGGGTGGTGCTGCAGAACTCGAGTTACAATTACGGTCAAAGCTATTTCGTCATTTTATGGAAATGGATCGGACTTTTTATCAAAGACATCGAACTGGTGATTTGATGGCTCATGCTACTAATGATGTTTCGGCAGTGCAAGAAGTAGCAGGTGAGGGGGTACTGACCCTAGTCGATTCTTTGGTCATGGGCTTATCTACTATAGTTGCTATGGTGATTTTTGTAAACTGGCGTTTGACAATAGTTGCTTTATTACCCTTACCATTTTTAGCTGTCGGGGCTTGGAAGTTAGGTGATAAACTACATGACTCGTTTGATAAATCTCAAGCAGCTTTTTCCCGTTTAAATAATAAGACGCAAGAATCAGTTTCTGGAATAAAAGTAATAAAAACTTTCGGTCAAGGAAAAGCTGATGCGGCAGCATTTAATGCTATGGTTGCTGATACAATTCAAATTAATAAACAAGTATTTAAGTGGGATTCAATGTTTGATCCCTTAAGTACCTTATTGATTGGCTTAACTTATGCCATAACTATCATTTATGGTGGACTAATGGTGGTTAATCATTCATTATCAGTTGGTCAGCTAGTTTCCTTTATTGCTTATATTGGCAATATGGTTTGGCCCATGTTTGCAATTGGCTACCTTTTTAATATTTTAGAACGTGGCAGTGCTAGTTATGATCGGATTGAAAAATTACTAGCTGAAAAGCCTGAGATTACAGATGATAAGGCTGACCCAAATTTATCTGCGACTGATATTACTGGCGATTTAGTATATCATATTAATTCTTTTGCCTATCCTGATGAACCTAATCTCCCCATACTACATCATATTAATTTCACTTTAAAGACTGGGCAAACATTAGGTTTAGTCGGTAAAGTTGGAGCTGGTAAAACTTCAATCATTCAACTGCTTTTACGGGATTTTGATAAGTACGATGGTCAAATTACATTGAATGGTTTAGATATTCGGCAAATTCCGTTAGAACTTTTATTAAAACAAATTTCTTACGTTCCACAGAATAATTATTTGTTTTCAACTAATATTAAAAATAATATTTCTTTTGCAAAAACGAACGCACAAAAAGCAGAAATTATTTCGGCTGCAAAAAAGAGTGATTTACATGAAGATATTATGCAAATGCCAAGAGATTATCAAACTTTGGTAGGGGAAAATGGTATTTCGCTTTCTGGAGGACAAAAGCAACGAATGTCAATTGCACGTGCTTTGGTTAAAAAAAGTCAAATATTAATTTTGGATGATGCTTTATCGGCCGTTGATGCCAGAACTGAGATGGCAATTTTAAAGTCTTTAAATCAAGAACGCAAAGACAAGACAACAGTGATTGCAACTCATCGCTTAACTTCAGTAATGCATGCTAACCTGATTTTAGTATTAAAAGATGGTCAAATTGTTGAGCGTGGAACTCATGACCAGTTATTAGCTGCTCATGGTTGGTATGCAGATATGTGGCAAAAACAAGAATTAGAAGAAAAGGTTGGTGAATAGTGTGGACGAACAAGAGACGAATCAATCTGTTTGGGCTCAAGAAATTCCGGTTAAAGAACAGTTAAAAATATTAAAACGATTACTTGGTTTTGTTTGGCGTTTTAAAAATGAAATTATTGTTGCTGGGATTGGTGCTTTTTTAGTTAGTGCAATTAATATGTTGTTACCCTATGGATTACAGTTCTTTCTGGATAACTATCTAGTAAAAGCAGATGTTACAACACAGGTGATTATTTTTGCTGGTATATTATACGCTTTAGGCTCTATCATTAAGGCAATATTGCAGTTTACTTATGAATATTTTTTTGCTTTAGGGTCAGAAAAATCATTAGAAGCTTTACGAACAGATCTTTATCAAAAATTGCATACTTTAGGAATGCGTTATTTTGATCAAACTCCTGCAGGCTCCATTGTGTCACGCGTAACCAATGATACAATGACTTTGAGCAACTTTCTGACAGTTTTAGCTAGTGTGGTTCTTTCATTTTTTTCAATTATTTCTGCTTTAATTGCCATGTTTTCGACGAATACATTAGCTGGTTTTATTGTCCTTGCTTTTCTACCAATTTTATTATTGATCATTTGGCAGTATTCAAAAAGAAGTTCCAAGCTGTATCGTAATTATCGGGAACGCTTAAGCAGGATTAATACAAATTTAAATGAATCAATTGAAGGTGTTTCTCTTATTCAACAGTTCAAACAGGAAGAGAGAATGAGCCATCATTTTGAACAAGAAAATTCTAATTTGATGAGAACTAGGTTCAGTATGATTACTCTTAATTCAATCTTACTTTCACCATTGACTAGTTTATTATATTCACTAGCCTTGGCATTGACGTTAATGTATTTTGGCTTTCCATTGCGGGAGACTTTTGTTCCAGCGGGAGTCGT
This sequence comes from Lactobacillus sp. ESL0230, assembly GCF_003692805.1. NCBI lineage: Bacteria > Bacillati > Bacillota > Bacilli > Lactobacillales > Lactobacillaceae > Lactobacillus > Lactobacillus sp. ESL0230. The sequence continues at coordinate 690,397 of NZ_REHI01000006.1, read as the reverse complement.
TTATGCATTTTCGCAATATATTTCACAGTTTTTCAATCCAATAGCAACTTTAATGGATCAAATGACCTTTTTTCAGGATGGAATAGTTGCTGGTAAACGAATTTTCAAAATTTTAGATAATATTAATTATGAACCTGCGCAAAATGAACAATCAGGACTGACTATTAGGCAGGGGAAAATTGAATTTAAACATGTTAGTTTTTCTTATGATGGTCAAAATGAAATTTTACATGATATTTCTTTCACAGTTAATCCCGGAGAAACTTTAGGAATTGTTGGGCATACTGGATCAGGAAAAAGTTCAATTATTAATGTAATGATGCGTTTTTATGAATTTTATCAAGGTGAAATTTTAATTGATGGTGTAGATATTAGAAGGTATCCTAAAGCCGAACTTCGCCAGAAACTTGGACTTGTTTTACAAGAGCCGTTCATGTTTTATGGTGACATAAGTTCAAATATTAGATTATATAATGATAAAATTACAGACGACCAAATAAAAAAGGCGGCTAAAACCGTACAAGCAGATGATTTTATTAAAAAATTAAGTGGAGAATATCATGCAGAAGTTGGTGAAGGCGGTAGTGAATTTAGTCAAGGGCAGAGACAACTAATATCTTTTGCTAGGACTTTAGTTACAGATCCCAAAATTCTGGTTTTGGATGAAGCAACGGCAAATGTTGATACTGAAACTGAAACTTTGATTCAGAAGGGATTGAAAAGCTTACGCCAAGGACGTACTACTTTAGCAATTGCTCATAGATTGTCTACAATTGTTGATGCTAATCAAATAATTGTACTTGACGACGGCAAAATTGTTGAACGTGGTACTCATGATGAATTAATTAATCAACATGGTTACTATTATAATCTGTACACGTTACAAAATAGACATAAGCAAAACTAAATAACTGTTTCAAAATCAAAAAGGCACTGATAATTTATCAGTGCCTTTTTGATTTCTTATTTTTAGGAGTGCAAACTGAATCACGTATTTGTAATTGTGGCTGATGCACAATTGAGGAAAATTTTTTACCTTTAATTAATGTTAGTATTCCCTTACCAGCTTCTTTTCCGACAAGAGTTCTTTGATAATTCATGGTGGTTAAACTAGGAGATAAATAAGTTGCAGAATCGAAATTATCAAAACCAACAACAGATATATCTTGCGGAATCTTGATATTTTTGTTTTTTAACTTATCAATAACTAAGACAGCAAGTTCGTCGTTATAACAGGCAATTGCTGTTGGCACTTGCTTACTTTTAAGATAAACATCAATTTTTTGACTAATAACTGAAAAGGAATCGTGGGAGTTATACATAATTAGATTACTATTAGTTAAATTGATATTACTAGATTGGTATGCTGCAATAAAACCTTGCATGCGTTCAACTCCTTGGCAATCATCAATTTGAAATATTCCAAGGATGTTTTCGTGTCCCTTTTTAAGTAAATAAGTAATTAACTCTTTTTCTGATGCTCGATCAGAATTAGTAATGGCAGGAAAATCGAACTCAGCATATTTAGCATTAATAAATAATAATGGGATTTTACTTTTAGCAATTCGTCTATAAATATCTGAATTTGGGCAAGGTTTGGCACTCTCACTTGGTTCAACTATTAGTCCAGCTACTTGGGAATCGAGCATTTTTATTAAATTAAATCGTTCTTTATCTGGATAATTATGAGTATTAGCTAGTAGCAAAGAATAACCAGCAGGCTCAATTACAGCATCAATTTGCGAGATGATTTTGGGAAAAATGTAATCTGCTATATGGGTGCAAATTAACCCAATTATTTTACTTTTTGGATTAGCTTGCCATTTTTTGTTCCAATCTTGGATATACATTCCGCTACCTTGAACTTTATAAATTAAATGTTCGTTTTGTAGTTCAATTAAAGCCTTCCGTACTGAATAACGTGTGGATTGGAAACGTTGCATTAATTCATTTTCAGTTGGTAATTTTTGATTGGTTTTGAAGCCCCCTAAAGTTATTTCATTCCTGAGGGTTTCCGTAATAGCGATATAATCACTTTTCACACTGATTCTCCCAATATTTATTCGAATAAATATTTGATAATAATAGATAATCTTTATTTTTTAACTAAGATAATATCATGAATAAATAAAAACCGCAAAATTTTTCACCTCAAAATACTGATATATAAGTAAAAATTAAGTTAATTGACATACTGGGGTAAACAATGAATTTTTTTTAATATTTTAGAAAAAAACATATAAAAAATTTTCTGAAGTAAAAATTAAGTAATATCAATAATTATAACCTATACAATAGTTAAAAATTATGCGAATGAATTTTTAAGGGTATTGAATACGATTAATAAAAAATATATTATGAAAGTGCTTTCTAGAAGGCAATAGATTTTTGAAAAATTTAAATAAAGGGAGGTATTTTTAGTGACAAAGGACAGAAAGAAAATTCCTAGTAGTTTTATTTATTTTTTTGGTTCATTTGGCGGAATTTTGTTTGGTTATGACATTGGTGTCATGACTGGTGCCTTACCATTTCTTCAAAAAGACTGGAACCTAACTAATGCATCTATTGTTGGCTGGATTACATCAGCGGTAATGTTTGGGGCAATTTTTGGTGGTGCGGCTGCTGGACAATTATCTGATCGATTTGGTCGTCGTAAAATGATTTTAGTTTCAGCAATTGTTTTTGCAGTTTTTTCATTACTTTCGATGGTAGCTCCTACTAATGGAGCCTTATATTTAATTATTATACGTATTTTGCTAGGGTTAGCAGTAGGTGCAGCTTCTGCATTAGTGCCAGCATATATGTCGGAAATGGCACCAGCGAATGCTCGGGGGAGTCTCTCAGGTTTAAACCAAACAATGATTGTTTCGGGTATGCTTTTATCATATATCATGGATTATGTATTGAAAGGTTTGCCGCAAGCATGGGGATGGAGGATTATGCTAGGATTAGCAGCTGTCCCAGCAATTATATTGTTTTGTGGTGTACTTCGGTTACCAGAATCACCTCGTTTTTTAATTAAAAATAATGATGAAGAGCAAGCAAGGCAAGTTCTTTCATGTATACGCAAAAGTGACCAAGATGTAACTAATGAAATTAATGAAATTAATCTAGCTTCACAAAAGGAAAATACTGCAGCTGAGAAAACCACTTGGGGCTCACTTTTTAGTGGTAAATATCGGTATTTGGTAATTGCGGGGGTAGGCGTAGCAGCCTTTCAGCAGTTTCAAGGCGCAAATGCAATTTTTTACTATATTCCTTTAATAGTTCAAAAAGCAACAGGTAGTGCTGCAAGTTCAGCTTTAATGTGGCCAATTGTACAAGGAATAATTCTTGTAATTGGGTCGCTAATCTATATTGCAATTGCAGAAAAATGTAAGCGACGAACTTTATTAATGCTTGGTGGCACAATTATGGGATTTTCATTTCTACTACCATCAGTAATTAATAGTGTAGCTCCACATACTAACCCAATAATGATTGTAATTTTTTTATGTATCTATGTTGCATTTTATTCATTTACATGGGCCCCATTGACTTGGGTTTTGGTTGGCGAAATTTTTCCATTGGCAATTCGTGGTCGCGCATCTGGCTTAGCATCTTCTCTTAATTGGATTGGTTCATGGGCTGTGGGCTTACTTTTTCCAATGATGACGGCTTCTATGTCACAAGAAATGGTTTTTGGAATTTTTGGAATTATTTGTATTTTAGGTGTGTTATTTGTTCGATTCTTTGTTCCAGAAACAAAAGGATATACCTTGGAACAAATTGAAGCAATTGGTATGAATCATGCCAAAAATAATTAAGAGGTGAAATAGAAGTGAATATTGCTAAAATAGCACAACTAATTGAAAGTGGCCAAACAACGTTAGGGGTTGAATTTGGCTCAACTCAGATTAAAGCTGTGTTAATTACACCAGACTTTCAGCCAATCGCTTCTGGTAGTTTTTTATGGGAAAACAGTTTACAAGATGGCATATGGACATATTCGCAAACAGAAATTTTAACAGGGCTAAAGCAAAGTTATGCACAATTAGCTGCTAATGTAAGTAGTAAATATCATGTTCCGATTAAAAAGCTTGCTTCAATTGGAATTAGTGCCATGATGCATGGCTATTTACCATTTGATCAAGCAGGTAAGTTATTAGTTCCGTTTAGAACATGGCGGAATACAATCACTAGCGATGCTGCTACTGAACTAACTGACTTATTTGATTTTAATATTCCTTTACGTTGGAGTATTGCACATTTATATCATGCAATTTTACATGATGAAGAACATGTTAAGCAGATTGCATATTTAACAACATTAGCTGGTTATGTCCATTGGCAGTTATCAGGTGAAAAAAATATTGGTGTAGGCGATGCTTCTGGAATGTTTCCAATTGATGCAGCTGGACAATTTGATCAAAGTTGCTTAAAAAAATTTAATACTTTGAAAAAAGTTCAAAAATACCCATGGAAAATTGAAGAAATTCTACCACATGTTTTAAAAGCCGGTGAGATTGCTGGACATTTGAGTGATGAAGGTGCTCACCTGCTTGATCCAACAGGGACTTTGCAGCCTGGTAGCGTCATGGCACCACCAGAAGGTGACGCTGGAACTGGGATGATTAGTACCAATAGTGTTCGCTTACGAACGGGTAATATATCAGTTGGAACATCAGAATTTTCAATGGTTGTTTTGGAAAAGCCACTGAAAAAAGTACACCGTGATATTGATATTGTGAATACACCAACTGGCGCACCTGTTGCTATGGTCCATATTAATAATTGCTCATCTGATATTAATGCTTGGGCACAGGTCTTTAGTGAATTTGCGGCTCGATTGGGTAAAAATATCACTGCAGACCAGCTATATAGTAAATTATTTTTAGATACTACCAAAGCTGATGCTGATGCTGGTGGTCTTGTAAATTACAGTTATCTTTCAGGTGAACCAATTACGCAAACGCAAGAGGGCAGACCGCTCTTGCTTAGAACGCCAAGTAGTAATTTTACTCTAGCAAATTTGATGTTGGCTCAACTGTATTCAGCATTTGCTCCACTTAGAATTGGCATGGATATTCTTACTAAGGAAGAAGGAATCACGACTGATGTGATGATTGCTCAAGGTGGTCTTTTTAAAACACCAGTTGTGGGGCAACAAGTCTTATCTAATATGTTGAATTTACCAATTTCGATTATGACTAATGCTAGTGCTGGTGGTCCTTGGGGTATGGCAGTTTTAGCTCAATATGTGTTATCTGGTGCACAGGAATCGCTTGCAGATTATTTGGATACAAAAGTATTTGTTAAATCTGAAATTATGACATTGAGCCCAGAAACTGAAGGTGTAAAGGGTGCTGAAAAATATCTTGCACGTTTTCGAAAGGCATTGTCTTTGGAAAATCAAGCAACTGTCTTGAAAGATGAGGAATGAGTAATGCTAGAACAATTAAAACAAGAAGTTTATGAAGCAAATATGCAGTTACCCCAATTGGGCTTGGTAACCTTCACCTGGGGTAATGTTTCTGGAATTGACCGCCAGCAAGGCTTATATGTGATTAAACCGTCAGGTGTTAGTTATGAAGAATTAACGCCAGCGGACTTAGTAGTCGTCAATCTTAAGGGTGAAGTAGTTGAAGGTCAGTTAAACCCTTCTTCCGATACTCCTACCCACACCTATTTGTACAACCATTTTCCTAAGATTGGCGGGATTGTCCATACTCATTCACCTTGGGCGGTGGCCTTTGCGGCAGCTAAGATGGACATACCAGCTTTGAATACAACGCATGCCGATACCTTTTATACCGATATACCAGCAGCGGCTGCTTTAACTGAAGCCGAAATTACAGCCGACTATGAGGGCAATACGGGCAAGACCATTGTGCAGACCTTTGCAAAGCGGCACTTAGATTATGAAGCAACGCCCGGGAGTCTAGTAAGCCAACATGGGCCATTTTGTTGGGGGAAAACGGCCGCCCAGGCAGTCTATAACGCTAAGGTTTTAGAGGTAGTGGCAGAAGAAGACTACCACACCCTTATGTTAACTAGAGCAGATAGTCATGTGCCCCAGTATTTATTAGATAAGCATTACTATCGAAAACATGGTCAAGGAGCGTATTACGGGCAAAATAATGCCCAGTCGCAGACCCATGCGAAAAGAAAATAAAAATTAAGAAGTAGTTATTAAAATTAAGGAGATTTTTTAAAATGTTAGAAGTACCTAAATATGAATTTTGGTTTGCAGCTGGAAGTCAACACTTGTATGGTGAAGAAACATTAAAAGAAGTAGCTGAAAATTCAAAGAAAATTGTTGCAGGTTTAAATGAAAAAGGTAATCTTCCATATAAAATAGTCTTTAAAGCTGTTTTAACTACAGCTGACGAAGTTACTAAGTTTATGAAAGAAGCTAATTATCAGGATAATGTTGCTGGTGTAATTACTTGGATGCATACTTTTTCACCTGCAAAGAACTGGATTCGGGGCACAAAATTATTGCAAAAACCGTTATTACATTTTGCAACACAATATTTAGACTATATTCCTTACGACACTATCGATTTTGATTATATGAACTTAAATCAAAGTGCCCATGGTGATCGGGAATATGGTTATATTAATGCCCGTTTACAAAAGCACAATAAAATAATTTATGGTTATTGGCAAGACCCTAAAGTGATGAAGCAAATTGCTGATTGGGAAGATGTAGCAGTAGCATATGACGAATCATTCAAACTAAAGGTTTGTCGCTTTGGGGATACAATGCGTGACGTTGGGGTTACTGAAGGAGACAAAGTTCAAGCTCAAATTCAATTGGGCTGGACTGTTGACTATTATGGTGTCGGTGACTTAGTTGCTGAGATGGACAAGGTGAAAGAATCAGAAATTGATGAGCAATTTGCTGAATTAAAAAATGAGTATACTTTAGTTCCTGGCGATATGGCTGAAGCTGAATATGAAAAAACGGTTCGCTATCAGTTGAAGCAATACATTGCTTTAAAACGGTTCTTAGAACGGGGTGGTTATACTGCATTTACTAGTAACTTTGAAGATCTTCATGGTTTAGAGCAATTGGAAGGATTGTCAGCTCAGCTGTTAATGCGTGATGGTTATGGCTTTGCTGGTGAAGGTGATTGGAAAACAGCAGCTTTACTTAGAACATTTAAGATTATGACCCATAATCAAAAGACGGCCTTCATGGAAGACTATACACTTGATTTACGTGAGGGCCATAAAGCAATTCTGGGTTCACATATGTTAGAAGTAGATCCTTCTATTGCTTCAGAAAAACCACGTGTTGAAGTTCATCCGCTAGATATTGGTGGAAAAGCCGACCCAGCCCGTTTAGTATTTTCAGGTTCAGAAGGTGACGCAATTGATGTTACTCTGGCAGATTTTAGAAATAACTTCAAGTTAGTTACTTATGAAGTTGATGCGCATAAAGCTGAAAAAGAAACGCCACATTTACCAGTTGCTAAACAAATGTGGACACCAAAAGTCGGCTTAGAAAAGGGATCTAAGCAGTGGATTCAAGCAGGTGGTGGACACCATACAGTCTTTTCATTTGCGGCAACTGAAGAGCAAGTTAGTGATCTGGCTACAATGTATGGTATTGATTTATGTAGCATAAAGTAAGGACAATTATTAAAAATAAATACACTATTTCAATGTTTTTTGGAGTAGTGTATTTTGCTAGTAAGGAAGAAAAATGGAAATTATTACACAAAAATTTGAAAAATATCAAGCTCAAGAAATTAAAAAAGTTACTCTAAAAAACGATTGCGGTGTGGCAATTTCGTGTTTATCAATGGGGGCAACTTGGTATGAATTTTTAGTACCAGACAAAGATGGAAATAAGCACAATTTGATAATGAATTTTGCACACTGTGCTGACTATTATTCAAATGGCTTGTGTTGCTGTCAATCAATTGGACGGGTCGCTGGGCGAATAAAAAAAGGACATTTTAAGTTAAATCAGCAAGAGGTTCAATTGCTACCTAATGAGAATGGCAATACTTTACATGGTGGTAATCATGGCTTCCGTTTTTTGAATTGGAAGATAACTACCCAAAAAGAGCATAATAGTGTTAGCGCGATTTTTAGCAATAAAATCAGCGAAAAGATTGATGGGTTTCCTGGAGATCTTGATGTAGAGATTAAATATACACTAAATAATCAAAATCAAGTAATGATTTTGTATACGGCTAAATGTGGTTCGGAATCGACATTATTCAACCCAACTTGCCATGCGTATTTTAACTTGAGTGACCAGCCCAATTTAGCTTCACATAAATTAAAAATTAATAGTACACAATATTTAGAATTAGATACGGAATTAATCCCAACAGGAAATATGCTTGCGGTTGAAAATACTCCCTATGATTTTCGTGACTTTCAAAATCTTGAATCTGCCATAAGTAAGAATAATGGCTTTGACGATGCCTTTGTCATTGATGAAGCAAGCACTAATTTACGACCAGTTGCAGTTTTAAGTGAACAGACAAGTGGTCGAGCAATAACAATATCTAGCGATAGTAATTGCTTAGTTGTATATACTATGTCGCAAAATCAACCGGGGGTTAAATTTATACGTGATGGAGGTAAATTTGCTCAACCTAGTGAAGCAGTGGCATTAGAAGCACAAACATTGCCTGACGCAATTAATAATGACGATTTTGGTAATATTGTTTTGCCAGCAAATACAACAAAAAGTCATGAAATAGTATTTACCTTTACGCAAAAATAAGATTGGCTATTTTAATTTATTTCTTTATTATTGACACCGCTTACATAAAAAGATAAATTTACTAGGTAAGTTAATTTGTAAATTTAGAAATGAAAAGGAATATACCATGAAGTACCATGAAATTACTCAAGCTGATTGCGCTAATTTATCTAGATTTATCTCAGAAGCAGATCGATTTATTACTAATCCAACGCAGCACTGGGATCATGATCAATTCAAAACAATTACGGCTATGCCTGATTTAGTTATTCAGCCAGTAAATAATGAAGAAGTAATAAACGTTGTTAAATATGCTAATGATAATAATATTCCTATTGTAGCTAGGGGAAACTCCACTGGCTTAATGGGAGCCAACTTAACTGTTAAGGGTGGCATATCTTTAGATATGGTTAAAATGAATCGGGTTCTAGAATATGATCCGAAAGGATTGACTATGACAGTTCAAGCTGGTATTAGACTAAAAGATATTGAAGAATACCTTGCAGATAAGCCATTTACTTACATGCCAGCGCCAGCGATGCATTGGGCAACACTCGGAGGTAATGTATCGACAAATGCTGGGGGACTTAAAGCAATTAAGTATGGTGTTACTAGGGAACATATTCGGGAGTTAAAAGTTGTTTTAACTAATGGTCAGCTATATAAATTTGGTTCAAAAGCAGTAAAGTCTTCATCGGGTTATTCATTAAAAGACTTAATTATTGGTGCTGAAGGCACGTTGGGTGTTATAACTGAAATTACGATGAGACTTTATCCTAAACCACGTAAGTCGATTAATGCCATCATTCCATATCCTACATTAAATGATGCAATCAAGTCCGTTCCGGCAATTTTAGCATCAGGCGTCGTGCCGACAACAGTTGAATTCATGGGGCGGAAAGTAATAGAATTATGGGAGGAATATTCTAATGATCAATTTCCAATTTCAAATGGAGATGGCTTCCTTATTATCGGTCTAGATTCATTTACTGATGAAGAATGGCAAGCTCAATTAAAGCAAACACTAACAGTAGTAAAAGACTTTAAGGCTGAGGATGCAATAATTTTAGCAGCTGATTCAAAAGAAGCTCAAAAAATTTGGCAATGTCGGGAACAACTTTTGCTTGCAATCCAAAAATCGACTCCCAAAATGGATGAAATTGATATTTGTGTGCCAATTAATCATATTCCAGATGTTTTAAAACGAATCGCCGAGCTAGAAAGTGAATTAAAAATTCGTATCCCTAATTTCGGTCACGCAGGTGATGGCAACTTACATATTTATCTTTGTTCAGATAACTTAACCGATAATGAATATAAAAAAATAAACGCTAAAGTTATTTCTGAACTTTATAAAACTGCTAAATCTTATGATGGTAATATGTCCGGCGAACATGGTATCGGCTTTGCCCGTGCTAATAACTATGAAGACTTTTATGGTAAAGAATATACTGACTTATTACGACAAATTAAAAACTTATTTGATCCGAAAAACGTTTTAAATCCAGCTAAGATTTTTAATCTTTGAAAAGACCAAAAAAGGTATGGTTAAGCCATACCTTTTTTAAATAAATGTTATTTAATCATGTATCTCCTAGTCATCGGTAGATTTTCACCTGATGGTCCTTTGGTTAGTAGATATTGGACTACATCAATATTGCCAGATTCAAAAGAGGCTGCACAGGCTTGCAAGTATAAATCCCACATTCTAGTAAACCGCTCACCCATTTTCTTTTGAATAAGATCACGTTGTTTATTAAAATTTTCATCCCATATCTCTAATGTTCGTTGGTAGTGACGGCGCAGCATTTCTAAGTCATCAATTTGTAAACCACTAGCCACAATATGATTGATATTTTCGCCTAAACCTGGAACGTAGCCACCAGGAAAGATATATTTGTTAATCCAAGCATTTTTTGCCCCACCTTGTTGACGGGTAATACCATGAATTAAGGCAATGCCATCTTTTTTAAGATATTTAGCGACATCGTTAAAATATTGACCTAAGTTTTCTTGCCCAACATGTTCAAACATACCTACGGAGGTAATATAGTCCCATTCTTGGTTACCTAATTCGCGATAATCTTCTAGTTTAACTTCAGCCATGTCTTGCATATTTTGATCATAAATTTTCTTTTGTACGAATTTATATTGCTCTTCACTTAAGGTTACTCCCGTTACCTTAAGACCATATTTTTTAGCAGCGGTCAGCATTAAGGTTCCCCAGCCGCAGCCAATATCAAGTAACGTTTTACCTTTTTGGGGATGTAACTTTTCAAGAATATGATTGATTTTAGCTATTTGGGCTTTTTCTAAATCATCTTTATTGTCTTCATCAAAATATGCACAAGAATAAGTAAGGGTAGGATCTAACCATAATTTATAAAAGTCATTCCCAATATCATAATGGCTTTGAACATCTTTTTCACTTTGAGCTTCCGTATGCTTTTCATGTGGTAAAAATTTACGAAATTTACTTGAACGCATAAAACTACCAGCACTTTCATAAGCTCCCCAAATCAAGTGTTGGATATTACCTTTGATTTCAATTTTTTTATTCATATAGGCTTCACCCAAAGCCAGTGAAGCATTATTAGTAATAGAAGACACAGGAATTTTTTCATTGAAAATAATTTCAATATTTGGCGTGCCATTTCCATAAATTTCACTTTTTCCGTCCCAATAAGTTACTTTTACAGGGAAGGGAAAAGACTTGCTCAACATTGTTCGATAAAATGTTTTTTCTAACAATTTTCGAATACCTCCATTTCGTTGTCACTATTTTTATTCTAACACTAAAAAAAGAGATCGAATTCATTATGAACTCGATCTCTTTTATCTTTTATTTTGGTTGATAATGAAAAGCTGGATCTTGTTCATAATCTAACTTTTCCCAAGCAGTTTGTAACTGGTTATCTAAAATTTTTTCATTTTCATGAGTTAATTTGATTTTACGATCAATTCGAATAGGATCACCAAAGCAAATTTCAAGTGGTTGCCGCTTCAATACCCCTATAAAGGTCAATGGTCCTTGATAAACGACGGGAACAATTGGTTTACCAGATAATTTGGCGATTGCAATTGTGCCACCTTTTAGTTCGGAAGAATGGCGTGTACCAGATGGAAAAATAATTAATGAATAATTTTTTTCTTTTAATCCCTTAATAGGTGTTTTGATTGCAGAGGGACCGGGATTTTGTCGATCTACTGCAAAAGCGTGAGCATGCTTAAGGATGAAGCGCAATGGTGGGAATTTAAATAGTTCAATTTTGGCCATGAACATAAATTCCGCAGGGCTTGCAGCTAAAGCAAATAAAATTGGTTCCCACCATGTTCGATGGGGTGCAGCTAAAATATAGTTTCCTTCAGGAATGCGATTTTTATGGTTAACGTGTAAGTGACCGTTAATTACCCAAACAATAAACCGGGCAACGGCGCGAATAAAATGATAAAACATAATTTCCTCCATTTGATGTAAAATATTATAACAAAGCTTTTGAAGAGGATAAAATTTTATGGTAAATTTGGAAAAAAATGAGCGCATAGATTATATGTATAGTGACAATTTAAAGATTATTCAGGACAAAAGTTCCTTTAGTTTTTCACTTGATACGTTATTATTAGCTGCAATGGCAAAAGAATCAATTCGTGATCGATCTAAGGTGGCCGATCTTTGTGCTGGTAATTGTGCAGCAACAATGTATATGGCATATTTTAATCGAGCTAAATACGATGCAGTAGAAATTCAACCTGAAATTGTTTCTCAAGCTAGACGTTCAATTGAGTTGAATCATATGGAAAACCGCATAACCGTTTATCAAAAAAATGTTAAAGATGTAGCTGTTTTCTTGCCTAAAGATTCTTATGATCTGGTGGTCGTTAATCCACCTTATTTTAAAGTTGTCGAAAATCATAAAATTAATCCTGAGCGACAGAAGGCAATTGCTCGCCATGAGATATTAATTAATTTAGAAGAAATAATTTCTTCTGCTAGCAGTTTGCTTAAAATGAAGGGCAAATTATTTATGGTGCATCGCCCAGAGCGCTTAAATGAAATTGCTTATTTTTGTATGAAACACGACCTTAGTATAAAAGTGGTTCAGCCATATGTTTCTCACCGCGGTGAAAATAGTAACTTGATTGTTATTGAAGCGGTTAAACATACAGGGACAGATGGGTTGATTTTAAAAGATGCAATTGAGGTACATGATGAGCAAGGAAATTATTTGCCTGCAATCCAGTATATTATTCATGAGCCAAATCCCAATTCAGAGGATAAGCGAGCACAAAAAAAATATTACTTTTATGTTCTATTATGTAATGACAATAGTTTTTATGGCGGGTTTACTGATGATTTACAAAAACGCTTAACAGCACATAATGATGGTAAGGGTGCTAAATATACCAAGGCACGTCGACCAGTCAAGCTGATTTACCACGAAAAGTTTGCTGATAAAAAGTTGGCTCTTAAACGTGAATACTGGTTTAAACACCACTCCAGACAATGGAAGGAAGATTTTTTAAGGGAACACCGTGTTGACTTTTAGTCTTGCATCTTTAATAAAAATTTAGTATCATTTTCTAGTGTGCTATAAGTACATGGATAAAACATCAAGGGCGATTAACGTTTTGGTGCCAGACATTGGTGAATCGTTAAAATGACCGCTTGAGAGGAACAAAACCATAGGAGGAATTTATTATGTCAGTAGTTTCAATGAAACAATTACTTGAAGCTGGTGTTCACTTTGGACACCAAACTAGAAGATGGGATCCTAAGATGGCTCCATACATCTTCACGCAAAGAAATGGCATCTACATTATTGATTTGCAAAAGACAATCAAGATGCTAGATGATGCGCATGACTTTATTAGAGCTGTTGCTCAAAATAATGGTGTTATTTTATTTGTTGGTACTAAGAAGCAAGCGCAAGATTCAATTGCTGAAGAAGCCACTCGTGCTGGTCAATATTATGTTAACCAACGTTGGCTAGGTGGTACTTTAACTAACTGGAAGACAATCCAAAGCCGAGTACAAAGACTTAAAGACTTAAAGAAGATGTCAGAAGATGGTACTTTTGACAGATTACCAAAGAAGGAAGCTTCACTTCTTACTAAAGAAATGGATAAATTAGAGAGATTCTTAGGTGGTATTGAAGATATGCCAAGAATTCCTGATGTATTATTTGTAGTTGATCCTAAGAAGGAAAAGATTGCAGTTCATGAAGCTAATATTTTAGGTATTCCGGTTGTTGCTATGGTTGATACTAATACTGATCCGGATCCAGTCGATGTTGTTATCCCTTCAAATGATGATGCTATCCGTGCTATCCGTCTAATTTCAGGCGCAATGGCTGATGCTGTTATTGAAGGTAAGCAAGGTCAAGATGATAACGAAGAAAAAGTTGAAACTGAATTGACTGAGAGTAGCGAAGAAGTTACTGAAACTGAAGAAGTTTCAGATGAAAATTAGTTTTTATTTGGAAGGAAACTTTAATGGCTAACATTACTGCTAAACAAGTTAAAGAGTTACGTGATCGTACTGGTGCCGGTATGATGGACTCCAAGAAGGCTTTAGTTGAAGCTAACGGAGATGTGGAAAAGGCAATTGATATCTTAAGAGAAAATGGTGTTGCTAAAGCTGCTAAAAAGAGTGGTCGTATCGCAGCTGAAGGTCTAGCTGAATTTGCATTTGAAGGCAACGATGCTGTTTTAGTTGAGATTAACTCCGAAACTGATTTTGTTTCATCAAACGATAAGTTTATTAAATTAGTTGATGATGTTACTAAGGCAATTTTAAGTGCTAAACCAGCAAATGTCGAAGAAGCATTGAAGGCACCTATGGGTGACTCAACTATTGGTGATGAGATTACTAACTTAACGGCTGTTATTGGTGAAAAGATTACTTTAAGAAGATTTGACTTGATTTCTAAGAATGATGATGAAGTCTTTGGCGCATACAAGCATAACGGTGGTGCAATTGTTGCTGTTGTTACTTTAAAGGGTGATAACGAAGAAGCAGCTAAGAATATTGCAATGCACGTAGCAGCAATAAATCCTGAATATTTGAATAAAGAATCAGTGCCAAAGGCTGACTTTGATCGTCAAAAAGAAGTCTTTACTAAGGAAACTGAAAATGAAGGCAAGCCTGCTAACATTATTCCTAAGATTGTTGAAGGTCGGGTTAATAAGTACTTAAGTGAAATTTGCTTGGTTGATCAACCTTACGTTAAAGATGGCGATATGACAGTTGCTGAGTACGCTAAATCAGTAGGTTGTGAAGTAGCTGCATTTACTCGCTACGAAGTGGGCGAAGGTATTGAAAAGAAACAAGAAGATTTTGCGGCTGAAGTACAAGAACAAATGAAGTAAGTCGGATATAAATAAAAAGGGGATGTCTCTAAAAGAGACCCCCCTTTTTATTTATTACAATTATTGGTTAATTTAAACTAATTATCTAATGCTTTTCCATTAGTTTTGATTATGTTTTTTATCCATTTAAACGATTTTTTAAACGATTTTTTCGGAATTCTTTTTAAACTACCATTTCCTAAGTCATCCATATCTACATATACAAAGCCATATCTTTTTTTCATTTCTCCGGTTGAAAGTGAAATCAAATCAATTGGAGCCCACATGGTATAGCCAATACATGGAACTTTGTCAATATTAATTGCATCAGCCATTGCTGAAAGATGTTTCTGTAAGTAGTCAATTCGATAATTATCTTCTACATAATTATTTTCGTCTGGCTGATCAATAGATCCTAAGCCATTTTCTACAATAAAGATTGGTTTTTGAATTCGATCATAAATCATGTTCATTGTATAGCGTAAGCCAAGAGGATCGAGTCCCCACCCCCATTTGGTTACTTTTAAATATGGATTAGGTAATCCACCGACATTAAACCAAGAATCACCGGCTTTTGAAATGGTCGAACGGTAATAGCTAAAGGCAATAAAATCCAATTGACCATTTTTAAGTGTAGTTATATCTTCAGCTTTAATCTTGTTTAGCCCACTAATTCCATAAGGAAATCCCATAATTCAAAATTATTACCGGTAGGCCAAAAAGTGTTGGCGTTCCACCTAATTTGGGTGCAGCACCATATGCGACTACAATTGGCATGAAGTAAAACGGGGCATCTCCGATAGCAGAAAGTAGCATATAACTAGAGGTTTTAACAAAATTTGGATTAACAAATGTAGTAATTAAGATCAAAATTACTTTGAACATTCCCCCTGCAATAAGTCCTGGAATCATTGGAGTAACGGCTGCTTGAATAAACCCTATGGTTTTACTACCAATGTTTCGCTAGGTTAACTTATTATTTGCTGGGTTATCAAGATTTTCATTGACAGTTTTTTCTGTAGTTAAGTCAAAGTCTTTAACGACTGCACTATAAGTTGGAAGTAAGTTTGACCCTAAAATTATCATGTATTGCTTACCTGCACACACAACAACTAGAATTTTATCAATATCTTCTAAAGCATTTTTATTTGTTTTGGTAATATCTCTAAGTGAAAATCTAAGTCTGGCCATAACTTATTTAGTTACCTTTAATCCAGATGCTAGTCTTAGAAAACACTTTAGGCATTTAATTGTTTTGCCAGGTAAGTCATTTGTCTATAACGCTTAATTCGATATCCAGTCGTTAGTTTCTCTTTTTGTCGAGTTAATCATTGAATGGATGGTTAAAATTGAAGAAAACAGCTAATTATAAGGTAAGAAACATGAAAAGTTTTACCATTAAGTTTATTCTTTCAGTTGTTATTTTTACTTTTTTTATTGTAAAATATAGAATCTAATTAAGATGTTAGAAAGTTATAAATGAAAGAAAATTATGAAAAACTATTTAAGCATTGATATCGGCGGTACTGAAGTTAAGTACGCCCATTTAAGTTCATCTGGGAAAATTATTGATAAGGGTAAGATGGCAACGTTAAAAAATAAAGTTGATTTTCTTAACAGTCTTGATAAGATAATCCAACAAGATGTAGCTAACCTGAAGGGGCTGGGAGTTTGCGCTCCTGGTAAAATTGATAAAACAAAAATTTGCTTTGGTGGGGCGCTACCCTTTTTAGATGGCATTGATTTTGCACAAGTATATGGCGATAAATATGATTTCCCAGTAGCAGTAATTAACGATGGAAAAGCAAGTATTTTAGCAGAAAGTTGGTTAGGCAATCTAAAAGGAGAAAAGAATTGTGCCGCTATTACTTTGGGTACGGCAGTTGGTGGAGGCATCATGATTGATGGTCATTTATTATCTGGGGTACATGCACAAGCTGGAGAATTGAGCTTTATGATTTGTGATAGTTCGCAGGCAAAGACAATGCTGGGTAGTATGGCATATCGCGGCTCAGCTGTGCAGTTTGTTAGAAAAGTTAACCAGGTGCTGCACTATCAAGATGAAACTGATGGTAAGTATGCTTTTGCCGCAATAAAAAATCAAGTTCCAGAAGCTGTGGCAATTTTTAATGAGTATTGTTTAAAAATTGCAATTCTAATTTTAAATCTGCAAACGGTTATTGATATTAATAAAGTAGCAATTGGTGGTGGTATTAGTGCACAATCAATTTTAATCGAGGGAATTAATGCAGCCTACGACCGTTTTACTACAATAGATAACCCAATTATTGGTCAAACTTTGGTCAAACCTAATATCGTTTCTGCCAAGTTTAGAAATGATTCAAATCTTTATGGGGCGCTTTATAATCTATTGTTGCAAGTCAATAATGAAAAATAATATTGTGAAAGTCCATTCTTTAGGAATGGATTTTTTGTTAAAATAAGTTAGTTAAGGTTGGTTACTGAATCCGGCTGTTTTGATGTACTACATTTGTATGCTTTATATGGTAGAATAATTTAAGTTAATAGAGGAGGTTGTCATGACTGAAGTTAAATATAAGCGAGTCGTTTTAAAAATTTCCGGTGAAGCATTAGCTGGAACTAAAGGTACGGGAATTGATCCTACTGTTATCAGTCATTTAGCACAAGAAATAAAGGCGGTTCACGACTTAGGCGTCGAAATTGGCATTGTTTGTGGTGGTGGCAATATGTGGCGCGGTGAAACTGGTGCTAAGCTAGGAATGGAACGCTCTCAAGCTGATTATATGGGGATGTTAGCTACCATAATGAACGGTCTAGCGCTTCAAGATGGATTAGAACATGTAGGTGTTCCTACTAGATTGCAAACTTCAATTGAGATGAGACAAATTGCTGAGCCATATATTAGAAGAAAAGCAATTCGTCATTTAGAAAAAGGACGCGTAATTATTATGGGTGGAGGTACTGGTAACCCATATTTTTCAACTGATACAACGGCAGCACTTCGGGCAGCAGAAATTGGTGCAGATGTAATTTTAATGGCCAAAAACGGTGTTGATGGCGTTTATACTGCTGATCCCAAAATTGATCCTAATGCCACTAAATATACTGAGTTGACCCAACTTGATGTTATTTCAAAGAACTTAAAAGTTATGGACCGAACGGCAAGCTCACTTTCAATGGATACAAATATACCTCTAATTGTATTTAACGTTAATACTGCAGGCAATATTAAGCGAGCTGTCATGGGAGAAAATATTGGTACAATGATTGAAGGAGGAAAAAATGAGTAACGAAGTTATTAATAAGGCAAAGGAAAATATGGATAAATCGATTCATGTTTTTGAGAAGAATCTTGGCACGGTTAGAGCTGGGGTTGCCAATGCAGCGATTTTAGATGGAATTAAAGTTGACTATTATGGTGCCCCAACGCCTTTAACGCAAATGTCTAGCGTAACAATTCCCGAACCACGTGTGCTACTGATTACACCATATGATCAAACTAGTATTGATAATATCGAACATGCTTTGTTAGCCTCTAACTTGGGGCTAACCCCAGCCAATGATGGTAAAGTTATTCGGTTAGTAATTCCGCAGTTGACTGGAGAAAGGCGTCAAGAAATTGCTAAAGAAGTAAATAAGATGGCTGAAGAAGGTAAGATTGCGGTTAGAAATGTGCGTCGCGATGCAATGAATAGTTTGAAAAAATTGCAAAAAGATGATGAAATAACTGAAGATGAACAGCGAAACTTAGAAAAGCAGGTTCAGAAGGTTACTGATGAAGCAACTAAAAACATCGATGTGTTAGCAGATAAAAAACGAAAAGAAATTACTCAAGGATAAGTAATGGTAGAAAAAAGGAATCAGTTAAACCATCTTGCCATTATTATGGATGGCAACGGGCGATGGGCTACACAACAAGGTAAGAAACGCATTATGGGGCATCGAGAAGGAATGTATAATGTCGAACGTATTACCTTAGCCGCTAATGAACTGGGAATTAGAGTTCTATCATTGTACGCCTTCTCAACTGAAAATTGGGCTCGTCCCAAAGAAGAAGTTGCGTATTTAATGAATTTACCAGTACGCTTTTTTGATAAGTTTATGCCTACGCTAATGGAAAATAATGTTAAGGTTAACATTATGGGCTATCTTGACGAATTGCCAAGTAAAACATACGATGTTGTACAACAGGCAATGGCTGAAACAGCTGATAATACCGGATTAATCTTGAATTTTGCTTTTAATTACGGCTCAAGAAGAGAGATTCTAACAGCTATGCAAGAATTAGGGTCTCTAATTGAAATGGGGCAATTATCTAGTGCACAGATTGATGAAAAAATGATTGCTCAACATTTAATGACCGCTAATTTTGGTAAATTTCAAGAACCAGACTTGTTAATTAGAACTTCTGGCGAACAAAGAATTTCTAATTTTATGCTTTGGCAACTTGCTTATTCTGAATTAGCTTTTAGTTCGAAAAATTGGCCGGATTTTAATAAAAATGATTTACAAGAATTTGTCAGCGACTTTGAAAATCGTCATCGTCGATTTGGTAAACTTGATGAATAAGGTAGTTAGGTAAATATATGAAACAACGTGTAATCACAGCAATTATTGCTTTAATTTTGTTTATTCCGATTGTTTGGGCAGGTGGGCTTTGGATGGACTGGCTTACTGTAGCTTTTGCGGCAATTGGAATCAGTGAAATATTTTTAATGAAAAAGCAAATTTTAGTATCAGTTAATTTTGTATTAGCATTATTAGCAACGATAACTTGGGCAATTCCAGATACCTTTATTAAGGCAATGCCATTTAACTGGACTAAGTATGGCATCTATTTTGCGTTAATCATGTTAATGTTAACATGGACTGTTTTATCAAAGAATAAAACAAATTTTGATGATATTGGTGTTTATACTTTGGGATCACTGTATATTGGCACTGGCTTTCACTATATGGCAGGAATTAGAAATAGTTCGCATGGACTAGCTTTACTTTGCTATGTATTTGTAGTGGTTTGGTTAACAGACACAGGGGCTTATATGATCGGTCGAAAAATTGGTCGACATAAATTATGGCCAGTGATTAGTCCCAATAAAACTTGGGAAGGTTCAATTGGAGGAACAATTTGCGCAGTTATTTGTGCAACAATTTATGCCTATTTTGTTCCATTAGGTTATTCTTTAATTGAATTGGTGATTTTTGCTTTAATCTTATCAATTGTTGGCCAGATGGGGGACCTAGTTGAATCTGCCTACAAGCGTTTTTATAATGTAAAAGATTCTGGTAAAATTTTGCCTGGTCATGGTGGAATTTTAGACAGATTCGACAGTATGCTGTTTGTTTTGCCAGTTTTTGCTGCTTTATTAGGTATTGTCCACTAGGAGATTTCTTTTGAAAGGTATACTAATTTTTTTAATTGTATTTGGGTTGTTAGTTTTTGTCCATGAATTCGGGCACTTCATTGTTGCTAAAAAATGTGGTATTTTGGTACGTGAATTTTCAATTGGAATGGGGCCAAAACTTTTTCAAGTGCGTCGTAATCCAACCACGTATACCATCCGTTGGTTGCCATTAGGTGGCTATGTTCGTTTAGCAGGTAAAGATGACGACACAGCACTTGAACCCGGGATGACAGTGATTCTACAGTTAAATGAGCAAAACGAAGTTATCAAAATTGATGCTTCTAAATCAGATGTGCCAATTGAGGGCATCCCAGTCTTAATTACAAAAGCTGATTTGGTTGATGAGTTATTTATTTCAGGATATGAAAATGGCAATGAGGCAGATCGAGTAACCTATCATGTTAATCATGATGCTACTATAATCGATCAAACAAAAACCGAATTAATTATTGCTCCGCGTGATACTCAATTTCAAGAAGCCAATGTTTGGCAAAAATTAGCGACTAATATCGCTGGTCCATTAATGAATATTATTTTGGGCTTTGTTGTTTTTATGATTTGGACCTTTACAATTCCAGGTCCAGCTACAACAACTGTTAGTCATGTCGATACTAATTCACCTGCTAAATTGGCGAAAATCGAACCAGGCTCTAGACTAATTAAAATTAACAATTACAAGATTACTACTTTTCAAGAGGTTTCTGACTTTATTAATCATAGTAAGGGAAAAAATATTAAAGTTTCCTTTATTAATAAAGATGGTCAAACAAGGACAGCTAGTGTTAAGCCAAAATCAATTAAAGTTCAAGGTCAAACTATCTATCAAATCGGAATCCATGCACAAGGTGATGAGCATATTTCGGCCAAGGCTCAAAGAGGATGGGAGATGGCCGTATCAACAACTGGAATGATTTTTAATGCTGTTGGTGGATTGTTCAGACATTTTAGTTTAAATAAACTATCAGGTCCAGTTGGAATATATTCACAAACATCACAAGTATCACAATTAGGGTTACCGTATATTTTGGCATTTTTAGCGATGATTTCAATAAACTTGGGGATTGTAAACATGATTCCAATTCCTGGTTTAGATGGAGGAAAGTTTTTGCTTAATTTAATTGAAATTGTTCGTGGTAAACCAATTTCAGAAGATCATGAGTCGTTAGTAGAACTAATCGGTTTTGGACTGTTACTTATTTTGATTATTGCAGTGACTGGCAATGACATATATCGCTATTTTATTAAATAGAATTTTTTAAAAAGTTATTTTGGGGGAGAAATTAATGCGTCAATCTAAATTATTTATACCTACTTTAAAGGAGGCTCCAGCTGATGCAGTTGCGGCTAGTCACAAGCTGATGCTTCGGGGTGGTTATGTTCGGCAAGTAACTGCTGGTGTTTATGCATATTTACCATTAGGTTATCGCGTCTTAACCAAAGTTGAACAGATAATAAAAGAAGAAATGGCCCAAATCAATGTGCCGGAAATGGCTATGCCAGAATTACTACCTGCTTCATTATGGGAAGAATCAGGGCGTTGGCAAAAATACGGTTTAGAAATGTTTAGATTAAATGATCGGCATGGTCGGCAAAGTTTACTAGGACCGACTCATGAGGAAACATTTACGCAAATTGTTGCTAAAAGCATCAAAAGCTATAAGCAAATGCCAATTGCTTTATACCAAATTCAAAATAAATTTCGTGATGAAAATCGGCCACGGTTTGGTTTATTAAGAACGCGTGAATTCATTATGCTGGATGCCTATAGTTTCGCTGCTACTAGAGAACAATTGGATGAACAATTTAATGATGAAAAGAAGGCATTTGAAGCTATTTTCAAACGTTGTGGAGTTAATGTGACAGCAGTAATTGCCGATTCTGGTACCATGGGTGGTAAAAATTCTACTGAATTCCAAGCTCCGGCAGCTATTGGAGAAGATACAATTGCCACTAACGAAACTAATACATACTCTGCTAATTTAGAAATGGCGGTTAGTGTTGATACTTTCAAGCCTAGTCAAGAAAAGGAAGAAGCAATTGTTAAGGTTGCCACTCCAGGACAAGAAACCATTGCTGATTTAACGAAATTTTTAAATGTGCCAGCAACTAAAATTGTAAAAAGCATCCTTTATATAGTTAATGAAAAAGATCATGTACTGGTTTTAATTCGTGGTGATAAGCAAGTTAATGAAGTAAAGCTTACTCATCTACTTGATGCAGATTCAGTAAGAGTCGCTAGTGATGATGAACTATACCAACTTACTGGCTTGAAAAAGGGAAGCGTAGGTCCAATAAATGCTACCTGGGCTGATCAAATTATTGCTGATGAAACAATTAAGAATTTAGTCAATACTGTTGTTGGCGCAAATCAAAATGGTTACCAATTAAAGAACGTTAATTTTGATCGTGATCTTAAAATTGATCAAGTCAGTGATCTGCGTGTTGCCAATGAAGGTGAACCTGATCCAATCGATCATTTACCGCTTAAATTTACTACTTCAATTGAAGTAGGACATATTTTTAAACTTGGCACATATTATACTGAAAAAATGGGAGCTGATTTTTTAGATCAAAATGGAAAATCACAACCAGTAATTATGGGTTCATACGGTATTGGCGTTACACGTGTTTTATCAGCTGTAATTGAGCAGCATTTGACGAAATTTGGTATTGCATGGCCAAAAGAAATTGCTCCATTCAATTTGCACATAGTCCAAATGAAAATGAAAGATGAAGCACAGACTAGATTAGCTGAGCAACTTGAAGCAGAGTTCAGTAAAAATTATGATGTTTTATACGATGACCGCAATGAACGTCCCGGTGTTAAATTTGCTGATGCTGATTTGATTGGTGCTACCGTTCGTATTACAATTGGTAAAAAGGCTAGTGAAGGAATTATTGAAGTTAAGCGACCAAGTGATGAAGTGGCTACTGAGATGACAACTACTGAACTAGCAGATTTTGTAAATAAAGAGTTAGGATAATTTTCGTGACGAATAAAAACGAACTTTTCTTACGCCTGTTAGAGCAGATTAATTTCCCTAAACAATTTGAAGATGAGGATATACTGCAAAAGGGCCAAATTGAGAACGTGGATGTTTACGCTAAAGAGCATAGATGGGATATCCATGTTCTTTTTGCTACACCGTTAAAGTTTGCCACTTATGATGCTCTAAATAAGGCAATTACGGCAAGCTTTTCTTCATTTGTTAAAACACATTTGTTTGTGCGATCAGAAAACGGAGATGATAATTATTTAACTGACTATTGGCAATATGCAGTCCAAACCTCGCAACTATTGCAACCAGTTGCACGAGAGTTCATTGCAAGCCATCAACCGCGAAAAGAAAATGGACGGTGGATTATTCCGGTTGACAATTTAGTGGTAGATGGGTTATTGGAACAAAAGGTATTAGACCAGTTAGCAATTGAAATGAGAGATTACGGCTTTTTCAATTTAAAGTTTGTAACGGAAATCGATGAGGCCAGCTCACAAAGTAATTTGGCAAGTTTACAGCAATTACAGGAACAGCATGAGCAAAATATGCAAGAGGCTTATTTAGCAACCCCACCAAAGGAATACTCTAAAAAACCGAGTTATCAAACTAAAAAAACGCGCTATGGTAACCGAACACTTGATAAAAAAATGACGGTAACTCAAATTAAGGATGTTATTGCCGGAACCAGAAATGTGGTTATTGAGGGCAACATTTTTAATACTGATGTACGGGAACTTAAAAACGGCTCTCATATTTATATGGGAGAAATTACTGATTATACTGATTCAATTTCATTCAAAAAGTTTATTTCGGATGATGATCAACTAGAAAATATTAGTAAATTGAAACGGGGAACTTGGGCTAAGATGCAGGGTACTGCAGCTGAAGATCAATGGAGCCACGACGTTGTTTTTAATATTTCTTCTTTTGAAGTAGTTGAACATACTGAGAGAATTGAAAAGTATAAAGGTGAAGAGAAGCGTATTGAATTGCATTTGCATACTAATATGAGTCAGCTTGATGCAACTAATACAGCGACTGATTTTGTTTTAGCAGCTAAACGATTTGGGCAAAAGGCGATTGCTATTACAGATCATGCAGATGTACAGGCCTTTCCTGAAGCTTATAATGCTGGCAAGAAGAATGGTATAAAGATTGTTTATGGTCTTGAAGCAAATATGATTGATGATCGTGCGTTATTGATCCTTAATCCTGCGCCAATGAAATATGAAGATCAAGAATTCGTAATTTTTGATGTTGAAACAACTGGATTATCGTCAGTTTATGACACTATTATCGAAATTGGTGCCGTAAAAATGAAAAATGGCGAAGTAATTGATCGGTTTGATAAATTTATAAATCCGCATCACCCTCTAAGTGAACAAACGATTAACTTAACTTCTATTACTGATGAAATGGTAAAGGCTGCTGATGATGAAGACGTTGTAATTAAACAGTTTCAGGATTTTTATGGTGCAAGGCCGCTTTGTGGTCATAATGTTCAATTTGATGTCGGTTTTGTAAATGCTGCTTTAAAAAGAGCAAATTTGAGTGAAATTACACAGCCAGTAGTTGATACCCTTGAAATTTCAAGGCTCCTTCATCCAGAACAAACGCGACACACCCTCGATTCATTAGCTAAAAAATACAATGTTGTACTTGAACATCATCACAGAGCAAATCAAGATGCAGAAGCAACGGGTTATTTAATGTTTAAACTACTTACTGCCTTTACTGAAAAATTTGGTGAGGCCGATTTGGGAAAAATGAATGATTATGCTGCCCATGGTCGAGTGTTTAAAAGAGCACGACCGCAACATATGTCTATATTGGCTCAAACTCAAGCTGGCTTAAAAAATATGTATCGTTTAGTTTCTATTGCGAGCACTGAAGACTTTTATCGTATTCCACGTACCCCTAAATCTGATTTAATTGAAAACCATGAAGGCTTGCTTTATGGATCTGGCTGCGGTGAAGGTGAAGTTTTTACTGCAATGATGCAAAAAGGCTATGATGAAGCACGCAAGAAGGCAGAATTTTATGATTATTTGGAAATTCAACCACCTGCAAATTACGCCGCAATGATTGACAATCACTTAATTGCTGATGAAGCAGAATTAGAAGAAATTTTAAGTAATATATATCAATTAGGGCAAGAATTAAATAAGCCCGTTGTTGCAACTGGAGATGCCCATTACGTTGAACCGCATGACGCTATTTACAGGACAATTTTAATTTCTGCGCAAAGGGGTAACCCTGATCGAAATAAAAAACAACCTGATTTGCATTTTTATACTACTCAAGAAATGCTAGATGCTTTTAGCTTTTTAGGTGAAGAAGCGGCTCAAGAAATTGTTATTACAAATCCAAATAAAATTGCTGAGTCAGTTGAAGAAATTGCACCAATTAAAGATGGACTTTATCCGCCACATATTGAAAATGCTGATGAAGAAATGAAAAAGCTGACGTATGATAAAGCACATGAGCTTTATGGCAATCCACTACCCAAGCTAGTCCAAGATCGTGTTGATATGGAATTGCATTCGATTATTTCGAATGGCTATGCAGTCATTTACTTAATATCACAACGATTAGTTGCTAAGTCAAATAAAGACGGCTATTTAGTTGGTTCACGTGGTTCAGTTGGTTCTAGTCTTGTTGCAACAATGTCTGGAATTACGGAAGTTAATCCACTAGCGCCGCATTATCGTTGTCCGAAATGTAAATATTCCCAATTTTTTGAGAATGGTGAATATGGTTCTGGCTATGATTTACCTGATAAAAAGTGTCCCAAATGTGATACAGATTTGGTCAAAGACGGCCAGGATATACCTTTTGCCACTTTTTTAGGTTTTCACGGAGATAAAGTTCCAGATATTGATTTGAACTTTTCTGGTGACTATCAACCAGTGGCACATAATTTTATTCGGGTGATGTTTGGCCCCGTAAATTCTTATCGAGCTGGGACAATTGCGACAGTTGCAGATAAAACAGCATATGGTTATGCTAAACATTACGATGATGAAAAAGAGTTAAATCTGCGAAGAGCAGAATTAGATCGTTTAGCAGCAGGAGTCAGCGGAGTAAAACGAACAACTGGGCAACATCCAGCTGGTATTGTTGTAGTTCCGGATGATATGGATATTTATGATTTTACTCCAGTACAATACCCAGCAGATGATGTTAATGCAACATGGAAAACAACTCATTTTGATTTTCATTCGATTCATGACAATATATTGAAATTTGATATTTTAGGGCATGATGATCCAACGATGATTAGAATGCTTCAAGACTTATCAGGAGTAGACCCACTGTCTATTCCACCTGATGATCCCGGTGTTATGTCATTATTTTCTAGTCCTGATATCTTAGGAGTGACACCAGAGCAAATACAATCTAAAACTGGAACTTTAGGAGTACCAGAATTTGGGACGAGATTTGTTCGTGGTATGCTTGAAGAAACTAAGCCAACTACTTTTTCCGAACTATTACAGATTTCTGGTCTTTCTCATGGGACGGATGTCTGGTTAGGTAATGCAGAAGAACTAATTAATAATGGTACTTGCAAACTAAAAAATGTAATTGGTTGTCGTGATAATATTATGACAGATCTTATTCACTGGGGTGTTAAACCTGAAGTTGCCTTTTCGACTATGGAATCGGTTCGGCATGGTCGTGGTATCAGTGAGGAAGACATGGCTGTTTTACAAGAAAATAATAAAATTCCTAGTTGGTATATTCAGTCTTGTTTGAAAATAAAATATATGTTTCCGAAGGCCCACGCTACTGCTTATATTTTAATGGCCTTAAGAATTGCTTGGTTTAAAGTTTACTATCCTGAAATATATTACACTGCTTATTTTTCAGTTCGGGCTGATCTGTTTGATTTAGTAGCAATGAGTCATGGTAAAAATACTGTTAAAAAGGCAATGAGTGACCTTCAAGCCAAAGGTAATGATGCTTCTGCTAAAGATAAAAGTCTATTAACTGTGTTAGAAATTGCCAATGAGTGTCTTGAACGTGGCATTAGTATAAAAATGGTTGATATTAATAAATCTGAAGCAACTAATTTTACAATTGTTGACCAACACACAATTTTAGCGCCATTTAATGCCGTTCCTGGCTTAGGGATAAATGCTGCAAAACAAATTGTTGCTGCACGAGCAGAACAAGAATTTTTATCAAAAGAAGATTTGGCAAAAAGAGGCAAAGTATCGCAGACAATCATGGACTATTTAGAAGAAAATGGTGTTTTGGAGGGCTTGCCTGATCAAAATCAACTATCACTATTTTGATTTTTGCAGTATTAGTATAAATATGATATAATTAACAAAGAAGTTCGAATAAGTGATTCGGAGTGAGCATTGATTGCTCACTCTTTTTATTACGGAGGAAAGTACTTGGCGAAAGTTAAAGAAGCTGTTCTTGCAGAAATTATCCCAATTATAAAGTCACGTGGAGATGAATTGGTAGATAGTGAATACGTGAAAGAAAAAGGACAAAGTTATTTACGCATATATGTGGATCGAGATGATGGAATTGATATGGATGAAATTGCTGGTCTTAGTGAGCTGATTTCTACTAAGTTAGATGAATTAAGGCCTGATCCATTTCCTGACCCCTATATTTTAGAAGTTTCTTCTCCTGGTATTGAGCGACCAATAAAAACTAGTAATGATTGGCAAAAGGCTTTGAATAATTACATTCACATTGCACTTTATCAAAAAATCGATAACCAAAAAGAATATGAAGGTATTTTAAAGTCGTATACTAATGACGAGATAAAATTGGAAATTAAAATTAAAACAAGGCGGAAGCAGTTAACTATTCCCCGTAAACTAGTTGCAAATGTTCGATTTGCAATTGAATTTTAGAAAGGTTGATTAAAACTTATGTCTAAAGAAATGCTAGAGGCGTTTGCTACTTTAGAAGAAACAAAAGGTATTAAGCAAGAGGTGATTGTTGAAGCAATTGAAGCAGCCCTCGTTGCAGCATATAAAAAGAATTATAACCAAGCAACTAATGTTGTAGTTAAATTTGATGAACGTAAGGGCGACTTTAGGTTAATGACTGAGAAGGTTGTTGTGGAAGAAGTTCATGATGATCGACTAGAGATTAGTTTAAAAGATGCTTTAGCAATCAACCGTGCATATGAATTAGGGGATACAATTCGCTTTGAAGTTGCACCAAAGAACTTCGGTCGCATTGCAGCTCAAACAGCCAAACAAGTTATCATGCAACATTTACGTGAGGCTGAAAGAAATCAGATAATTAGTGAATATTCAAAGTACGAAGATGAATTAATTACTGGAACAGTTGAAAGACGTGATAATCGCTTTGTCTATGTTAAAATTGGTAATGTAGAAGCTGTTATGCCGCGCAATGATCAAATGCCAAATGAAATTTATAATCCTCAAGATCAAATTCGTGTACTAGTAACTCATGTTGGTTCTGATTCCAAAGGAGCTCAAATTACAGTTTCACGAACTGCACCAGATATGGTTAAAAGATTATTTGAACAGGAAGTCCCAGAAATTTTTGATGGTACGGTTGAAATCATTTCTATTGCGCGTGAAGCTGGTGATAGAACTAAAATCGCGGTAAAATCAAATGATCCTAATATTGATCCTGTTGGAACCTGTGTTGGTCAACGTGGTACACGTGTGCAAAATGTTGTTAATGAACTTGATGGTGAAAATATTGATATTGTCAATTACGAGCAAGATCCGTCAGACTTTATTGCTAATGCCCTAAATCCTGCAGAAGTTATTGCAGTTCAATTTAGCGATGAAGCAGATGAAAAAAGTGCATTGGTAATTGTACCTGATTATCAATTATCACTTGCTATTGGTAAGAAGGGGCAGAATGTTCGCTTAGCTGCACGCTTAACTGGCTATAAAATTGACATTAGACCAGAATCTGAAGTTGAGTTTGTTGATGAAGTAAATGACAATACAGAAGAAAGCACTGACTCTGTATCAAATGAGAAGCAATCAGGTACTGACCATGAAGACCAATTGAGTGATATACAAGAGACTAAGCAAAATTTAGAAATAAATGAGCATATTGATAATGAATAAGGCAAGGAGGAATTTTTTTGAAAAAAAGAAAGATTCCAATGCGAAAAGATTTATTAACTAATAGTATGCAACCTAAAAAAGAGTTAGTTCGCATTGTAATTGATAAAGAAAAAAATGTTTTTGTTGACCCAACTGGTAAAAAGCCAGGTCGTGGTGCTTATGTTTCATTAGATCCTACTAAAATTAAGTCTGCACAAGAAAAAGGCGTGTTAGATCGCAGTCTCGGAACTAAAATTTCAGCAGCATTCTATGACGAGTTATATGCTTATGTCGATCATCAAAAGGCAAGAAAAGAATTATTTGGTGATAGTTAGATTTGCAAAGTAGACAAAAAGCGTTGAATTTGCTAGGTCTTGCGGAGCGAGCTGGGAAAATAATTTCAGGTCAGGAACTTGTTCTTGTGGGGCTCAAAGCAAAGAAAATCAAAGTTGTTATTTTGGCTAATGACTGCCATGAAGGTACAAGTGAAAAGATCAATAGAATTACTACCAAAAGTGGGATAAGTATTATTTCTGCTTTTAATAGTGATGAAATTTCACATGCAATTGGCAAAAAGCGTAAAGTATTAGGTATTACTGATATTGGTTTTTATAAAGCATTAGTACAAAAGATTAATGAAGGAGTGTGATTGGATGACTAGAACAAGAATTTATGAAATTGCAAAAGAGTTAGGCATCGAGAATAAAGTTGTGGTTAATAAAGCGAAAGAACTCGGCTTCGATGTAAAGAATCATATGTCATCATTGGAAGATTCAGAAGTGAATCAGATAAAGGGTAGTTTTCAAAATCCCGCTCCCACTAAAAAGGAAGAGAAATCCGCTTTGAAAAATAGTAAAATCAAAGTTTCTGTAACTTCAATTCGTAAAAACGAAAAAAAGGTTGATGAAAAAAAGACTACCAAAAAGCGGAATACTAATCGTGTAAATGATCAGGTTCATCGTGATCAAGCAAACAAAAAGCAAAAGATCAAAACAAATCATAATGAAAAAGCGTCTAAGCCGGCAGCACAAGACTTGCTAAAGCAATTAAAGCAAAAACAGCGAGTTGAAGAAAATTCATTAAATCAGCAAACAAAACAGGTTAGTCGGCATGATTTTGAAAAGTCAAATGAAGAAAAGCCAACTAAAAAAATAGAAGAAGTGAAAAAAATAAGTTCAAATGAAAAGCAAACTGTTAAAAAAGTAGCAGTTACTCCTAAGACAGTCGGTCCTAAAATAATTAAGCCTTCGCCAGCAAGAATGAAACAAAATCAGGCGTCTTCTTCGGTTAATAAGCACCGAGTTATTGAAGATAATACCGCGATAGAGCCTGTGAAAGATGAGAATCGGCGTGGTAATGGTCATACTCGCAATTCTGGTAAGCCTGGCCGTAAGGGAAAAAGCCAAAATTACGCTGGCAATAATTTTTCAAAGCATCAAGAAAAACGCAAAAATAAGGGTAAAAAGCGGCAATTTGAACAATTACCTAAAAAACAACCAACTCAACGCAAAGAGCGCCCATTGCCAGAAACTTTAGTTTATGAAGTCGGGATGAATGCTCAAGATTTGGGTAAATTATTGCATCGTGAGCCAGCAGAAATTGTTAAAAAATTATTTATGCTTGGAGTGATGACCAATCAAAATCAATCATTAGATAAAGATGCAATTGAGTTGATTGCGGCTGAATATGGGATTAACGCTGAAGAAAAAATTCATGAAGATATTTCCGACATTGATACTCTTTATGAAAAACAAATGGAAGCTTCGCAAAATTCGAAATTACAAGTTAAACGCCCACCAGTCGTTACAATTATGGGACACGTTGATCACGGTAAGACAACTTTATTAGATCGCTTACGCCATACACAAGTTTCAGCACACGAAGCTGGTGGTATTACTCAAAAAATTGGAGCTTATCAAGTTAAAATAGATAATAAGCCAATAACGTTTTTGGATACTCCAGGTCATGCGGCATTTTCAAATATGCGTGAACGTGGTGCAGAAATAACAGATATTGTTGTTTTAGTTGTTGCAGCTGACGATGGAGTAATGCCACAAACTATTGAAGCAATTGATCATGCTAAAAGTGCAAAAGTACCAATAATTGTTGCAATTAACAAAATGGATGTGCCTGGTGCTAATCCGGAACATGTTACCGAACAATTAATGAAATATAATTTAATACCAGAAGATTATGGTGGAGATACCATTTATGTTCAAATATCTGCTAAAACTGGTGAAAATGTTGATGAGCTTTTGCAGATGATTTTACTTCAAGCTGATTTAATGGAACTAAAGGCTGATCCTAAGCAAAAGGCTATTGGTACAGTAATTGAAGCTCGGTTATCTCGGGGACGTGGTCCAGTTGCTGATTTATTAATTCAGCAAGGTACGTTGCATACTGGAGATCCGATTGTTGTGGGGAATCGTTTTGGACGCGTTCGGGTAATGACCAATGATCGTGGACGTCAAGTTGAAAAAGCTACCCCATCGATGCCAGTTGAAATTACTGGGCTAAATGATGTGCCAGAATCTGCTGATAAGATAGTTGTCTTTGATGATGAAAAGACAGCACGTAGTGTCGGCGAACAGAGGGCGCAACAAGCATTACAGCAATCCAGGGAAAATGTACAACATGTAACCCTTGATAATCTTTTCGATACAATGAAGAAAGAGAATATGAAAGAAGTTGGTGTTGTCTTAAAAGCTGATGTTCAAGGATCTGTTGAAGCTTTACAACAATCATTTGAAAAAATTGACGTTGAGGGTGTCCGGGTTAATATTATTCACGCTGGTGTTGGTGCAGTTAATGAATCCGATGTAACATTAGCTGCCGCATCGAACGCATTTATTATTGGTTTTAATGTTCGTCCGACTGTAACCGCTAAGTCGCAGGCGGAAACAGATGGCGGAGTCGACATACGTTTATATAGTGTTATTTATAAAGCAATTGATGATGTTAAAGCCGCTATGCAAGGAATGCTTGAGCCAACATATGAAGATAAAGTTGTCGGGAATTTGACCGTGCGTGAGACATGGAAAGTTTCTAAAGTCGGCACTATTGCTGGAGCTTTTGTTGATTCAGGCTATATCTCACGTGATGCGGATGTTAATTTGATTCGTAATGGTGTTGTAATCTATACTGGTAAAGTTGGTTCATTAAAACGGTTTAAAGATGATACCAAAATTGTTAAGCAGGGCTTTGACTGTGGTTTAACAATCGAAGGTTATAATGACATTAAAATTGGCGATGAGCTGGAAGCAGTTGAACAACAGGAAGTTAAGCCACAAAAATAGTGTGATTAGGAGCAAAGTATGAAACATAGAATTGGTCGTGTTGAAGGCGAAATTCTGCGTGAATTAACTAAAATTTTACGAAAAGATATTCGTGATGCACGTGTTAAAGATGTAACGATTACAGCAGTTGAATGTACCAATGATTTGTCTTATGCTACTGTTTATTACAGCATTCTTTCTGAAAATCCAAAAAAGGAAGAAGAAACGGCTATTGGTTTGGAAAAAGCTAAGGGAATGATGCGTCATCTCTTAGGACAAATTTTAACTGTTTATAAAGTTCCAGAATTAATTTTTAAACGGGATAATTCAGTTAAATATGGTAGTAAGATTGATCGTTTAATTGCAGAAGTAAAAAAGCAAGATGCAGATCGCAATAATTAAGAAAAGCGCTGGTTAGCGCTTTTTTAGTAGGTAGGGAAATGATTAACGGAATATTAGTAATTGATAAAGAAAAGGGTATGACGAGTGCAGATGTTGTTTACCATTTGCGTAAAGTACTTCATATTAAAAAAATTGGCCATGCGGGAACTTTAGACCCTGATGTAACTGGAGTTTTACCGATTGCAATTGGACAAGCAACAAAATTGATTGAATTAATGCATCAAAAAAATAAAAAATATTGTGGTGCAGGCCTGTTAGGTTATGCCACGGATAGTTATGACACATCTGGTAAAGTGCTCGAAACTAAACGTTTAACAACGAAAATTAGTAAAGATACTCTGCAAACAAGGATGCAAGAGTTTATTGGAAAAATAGAACAGGTTCCACCAATTTACTCAGCTGTACGTTTAAATGGCAGGCACCTTTATGAATATGCACGCGAAGGTATTGCGGTTGAACGACCAAAGCGATCAGTTAAAATTTTTGCATACAACGCGGTTGATGAGCCTCAATTTGACTTAGAAAAGGGACAGGAAACTTTTAATTTTGAAATTGAATGTAGTAAAGGCACATATGTGCGTTCACTTGTCAATGACCTAGGCGAAAATATAGGTGTTCCGGCAGTAATGCAAACCTTACGAAGGACAGCAAGCTCAGGCTTTAATCTCAGTCAAGCTGTTAAACTAGATGAAATTATTGGCAATCCAGCTATAGTTGAAAAAGCAATACAACCAATCGAAGTATTTTTCAAAGATTATCAGACAATTGACTTGAACGAAAATCAATGGCTGAAGGTAAAAAATGGGGCAGCAATTGCTTTGAAAACGAATGCAAAAAAAGTTGCATTAAGGTACAATAATAAAGTTAAGGCGATTTATCAAGCCAGAGGTACAATGTACCGTCCTGAATTAATGCTTTTGCAAAATAATTAGATGAAATGAAGGTTCAACAGTGCAAATTATTCATTTATCTTATCCAGTTAAAAAGAATATTGTCCCGGGTAAAATTGTATTGGCTCTCGGCTTTTTTGATGGTGTTCATCGTGGACATCAGCAGTTAATAAAGGTCGCAAAGAACACTGCCAATAGTAAGGGCTTACCCTTAGTGCTAATGACATTTGATCGGCATCCTAAGGAGGTCTATCAAAACCAAGTAGTGAGTTATATTGATACCCTAGATGAAAAGATATATAAAATGCGGCAGCTTGGAGTAGATTATTTGTTGGTGATGCATTTTAATGAGCAATTTAGCAAAGTAAGTGCTCAAGAATTTGTAGATAATATTATTGTTAAACTTAATACTGAGACTGTTGTTGCTGGTTTTGATTATACCTATGGACCTAAAAATATTGCCAATATGCAGAATTTACCTAAATTTGCGCAAAACAGATTTGAGATTATTACGGTTCCGGAACAAACATACAATGACCAAAAAATTGGCTCAACAGAGATTAAAAGAGCTATTAAAAATGGAAAAATGGACTTAGTTAAAGACTTACTTGGCACACCTTATGTCATGTCCGGTTATATTGGGCACGGACTGCGTAATGGTCACAAGTTGGGCTTTCCAACTGCTAATTTAGTTTGGGATGAGAATAAGGTGATTCCTAAAGTTGGCGTTTATGCTACGAGGACAATGATTAATGGTAAGTGGTATGAATCAATGACTAGTGTAGGCTATAATGTAACAATTAACAGTGCCCAAAAAATATATATTGAATCTAACTTATTTGGTTTTAGTGAAGAGGCTTATGACCAAAAGATAATAATTAAGTGGTATAAGTATACACGCGGAGAAATAAAGTTTGCTAATTTAAATCAACTAAAAGAGCAAATGAAACAGGATAAATTAAAGATTACAGACTATTTTGAGCAGTACAGATAAGTTAAAATTGTTGCAAAAATTTATTTTAAAATAATTAGCACTCAGCTTGACATTCTGCTAAATACTAGTATCATAATAATTGTTAGCACAAAGCAAATAAGAGTGCTAAAAGTGAGGGCGATATTTATGTTGACCGAACGTCAAGAATTAATTTTAAAAACAATTATTAATAATTTTACACAGACACATGATCCTGTCGGTTCAAAAACTGTAATGAACCAACTGCCAATTAAAGTTTCCAGTGCAACTATTCGTAATGAAATGGCTCTTTTAGAAGACAAGGGCTTAATTGAAAAAACTCATTTATCTAGTGGCCGTTTACCATCAACTGATGGCTATCGGTACTATTTAGATAATTTAGTTGAGCCATTACGTTTGCCAGCATCAGTATATGATAGAATTATGCTACAATTTAGCCAGCCATTTCATCAAGTTAATGAAATTGTTCAAGAGGCGGCCAAAATTTTATCTGATTTGACTAATTATACTGCTTTTGCTGAAGGACCAGAGAGTAATTCTTTAACTATTACTGGTTTTCGAATTGTTCCATTAGTGAATAGGCAAGTTATGGCTATTTTGGTTACCAGTGATGGGAATGTTCACAGTCAAGTTTATCGTTTACCCTATAATATTGGTGGCGATGAAGTTGAAAAAGCTGTGCGAATGCTAAACAATGAATTGGTAGGTAAGACTTTAAACAAAATAAACCCGAGTTCATTGAGTCAAGATTTAAGTGAAAAATTTGGTCTTCATCATATCACTGAATTAATTGAATTGGTTGAAGATGTGGTTAAAGAGGCTACTAGTGAGCAAATGTATGTTGACGGGCAGCTAAATCTTTTAAATAACAGTTCACTAAGCGATGCTTCAAGTTTGAAATCGCTCTATGAATTACTGGGTCATGAAGATTTAGTTTCGAATTTAATGACTAATGTAGTGAACTCAAGTGATAGTCACTCACCCATAAGAGTTAGTTTAGGTTCGGAATTATCTAATGATTTATTGAAGGATTATAGTCTTCTTACTGCAGAGTACAGTGTAGGGTCATATGGTAAAGGTATTATTGCTTTACTTGGTCCTAATAATATGCCGTATTCGCAAGTGATTGGCCTACTAGAATATTTTAGAAATGAATTAGCTAAAAAGCTACTGGAATATTATGGCAGATTTAAATAAAGGAGGTTAACTGTGAGTAAAGAAAAACAGACTAATGAAAAAGATTTTATAGAAAATCAACCGGCAACGGATGAAACGAAAGATTTTGAAGCTCAAGTAGATGATCAACAAGCATCTGAATCTGAAAAAGATAAAATCAAATCAGAGTTAACTAGGGTGCAGGAACAAAATAAAGATTTAGAAGATAAATATTTACGTAGTCAAGCAGAAATGCAAAATATGCAAAATCGTTATAATAATGAACGTGCACAATTGATTAAGTATGAATCTCAGTCTTTAGCTAAAGACATTTTACCGGCAATGGATAATTTAGAAAGAGCTTTAGCAATTGAAGTAGATGATGAAGCTTCAAAGCAGCTTAAAAAGGGTGTTCAAATGACTCTTGACTCCTTAATTAAGGCGATGAAAGATCATGGAATTAGTGAAATCGATGCTGAAGGTGTAGAATTTGATCCAAACTTACATCAGGCAGTTCAAACGGTTGCTGCTGAAAATAATGAGCAGAAGAATTATATCGTTCAGGTTTTACAAAAGGGTTATTTATATAAGGATCGCACATTAAGACCAGCAATGGTTGTTGTTGCACAATAATTGAAAGGAAGTTTTATTAATGTCAAAAGTTATCGGTATTGATCTTGGAACAACTAACTCTGCAGTTGCAGTTCTTGAAGGTAAGGAACCAAAAATTATTACTAATCCAGAAGGTAACAGAACTACTCCTTCAGTAGTTGCCTTTAAGGATGGTGAAATTCAAGTTGGTGAAGTAGCTAAACGGCAAGCAATTACTAATCCTAATACTATTTCTTCAATTAAGCGTCACATTGGTGAGGCTGGTTATAAAGTCAAAATTGGGGATAAGGCCTATACACCACAAGAAATTTCTGCAATGATTTTACAATATATTAAGAAATTTTCAGAAGACTATTTAGGTGAGAAGGTTACTGAAGCAGTTATTACGGTTCCAGCTTACTTTAATGATGCTCAACGTCAAGCTACTAAAGATGCTGGTAAAATTGCTGGTTTAGAAGTAAAACGGATTATTAACGAACCAACCGCTTCATCACTTGCTTATGGTTTGGATAAAGATGCTGAAGATGAAAAAGTTTTAGTGTATGACCTTGGTGGTGGAACTTTCGATGTTTCTGTTTTGCAACTAGGTGATGGTGTCTTTCAGGTATTATCCACTAATGGTGATACACGTCTTGGTGGTGATGACTTTGATAATAAGATTATTGACTGGCTTGTTAAAGGCTTTAAAGATGAAAATGGTGTGGACTTATCAACTGATAAGATGGCACTACAGAGATTAAAAGATGCTGCTGAAAAAGCTAAGAAAGATCTATCTGGTGTATCTTCAACTCACATTTCACTTCCATTTATTTCTGCTGGTGAAGCCGGTCCATTACACTTAGAAGCTGATTTGACTCGTGCGAAGTTTGATGAATTAACGGCTGATCTTGTTGATCGAACTAAGATTCCATTTGATAATGCACTAAAAGATGCAGACTTAACTGTTAATGATATTGATAAGGTTATTTTAAATGGTGGATCGACTAGAATTCCAGCGGTTCAAGAAGCAGTTAAGAAGTGGTCTGGAAAAGAACCTGACCACTCAATCAATCCTGATGAAGCTGTTGCCTTAGGTGCTGCTATTCAAGGTGGTGTTATTTCAGGTGATGTTAAGGATGTCGTTTTACTCGATGTTACTCCACTTTCACTTGGTATTGAAACCATGGGTGGTGTCTTCACTAAATTAATTGAAAAGAATACCACAATTCCAACGTCTAAGAGTCAAATCTTTTCAACTGCTGCTGATAATCAACCTGCTGTTGATGTCCACGTTTTGCAAGGTGAACGTCCAATGGCTGCTGATGATAAGACCTTGGGTCGTTTTGAACTGACTGATATTCCTGCTGCACCTCGTGGTGTTCCACAAATTCAAGTAACCTTTGATATCGATAAGAATGGAATTGTAAACGTTTCGGCTAAAGATATGGGTACAGGTAAAGAACAAAAGATTACCATTAAGAGTTCATCTGGTTTATCCGATGAAGAAATTCAAAAGATGCAAAAAGAAGCTGAAGAGCATGCCGAAGAAGATAAAAAGAAGAAAGAAGAAGTTGACTTACGCAATGAAGTTGACCAATTAATTTTCTCAACTGAAAAGACTTTGGGTGAAGTTAAGGATAAAGTTTCTGAAGACGACATTAAGAAGGTTCAAGATGCGCTTGATGAATTGAAGCAGGCACAAAAGGACAATAACTTGGAAGAAATGAAGACTAAGAAAGATGCACTATCAAAAGTTGCTCAAGACTTAGCGGTTAAGTTATACCAAGCTAATGGTGGAGCTCAAGGACAACCTGGTGCTGAAGCTGATGGTCAAAATGGCAATGCAGGTGATGGTTCAGCTAGCGATGGCGAATTTCATAAAGTAGACCCTGACAAGTAATGGGTTTATAATTGAATAAATTAGAAAAGAACTGCCATGAAAGTAGTTCTTTTCTTTTGGAAAGTAAGGAGCTTTTAGATGGCACAAGAAGATTATTATAGTGTGCTAGGTGTTGATCGAAATGCCAGTGATAAAGAAATTAATTCTGCTTATCGTAAATTAGCTAAGAAATACCATCCTGATATCAATCATGAACCAGGTGCAGAGGAAAAATACAAAAAAATAAATGAAGCTTATGAAGTTCTTCATGACCCACAAAAGAAGAGTCAGTACGATCAATTTGGTGCAGCTGGTGTGAATGGCCAAGCTGGCTTTGGTGGTGCAGGTCAAGGCTACGGTGACTTTAGTGGTTTCGGTGATTTTGGTGATATTTTTAACGATTTCTTTGGTGGCGCTTCTAGTGGACAGCGACGAGCAGATCCGACTGCACCAACACGCGGCGAAGATTTAGACTATACCCTAACTATTGATTTCATGGATTCTATTACTGGTAAAAAAACGCAAGTTTCATATACTCGTAGTGAAATTTGTGGGACATGTAAGGGAAGTGGTGCTGAAAAGGGTACCCATCCAATTACTTGTGACAAATGTAATGGAACAGGTTATATGACGGTTACACAGAAATCGATGATTGGGATGATTCGACGGCAAACAGTTTGTGACAAATGTAATGGACGAGGGATTATTATTGAACATCCTTGTGGTACGTGTCATGGAAATGGTGTTGTAGATGGTAAAAACACTATAGAAGTTAATATTCCAGCCGGAATTGACAATGGTCAGCAGTTACGCTATGAAGGTCAAGGGGAAGCTGGTAAAAACGGTGGGCCTTATGGTGATTTGTATATTTCATATCGAATAAAACAGTCCAAGGACTTTAAACGAGAAGGCAATACAATTTATACAACGGTGCCAATTTCATTTGCTCAGGCTACTCTTGGGGATGAAATTACAGTTAAAACTGTTCATGGGGAGCAAAAATTAAAAATTCCTGCTGGTACCCAGCCTAATAAAAAATTCACATTAAGAGGTGAGGGAGTTCCATATTTACGTGGTAATGCATGTGGTGACCAGATAACGACAGTCGAAGTACAAATTCCTAAAACTCTTAACGAAAAACAAAGAGCAGCCTTGGTTGACTTTGTTAAGGCTGGCGGGGGATCCATTAACCCACAAGAAAAAGGTTTCTTTGAAAGATTAAAAGAAAAACTGCAATAATTAAGAAAACGCAATTTAGTTATTGCGTTTTTTTATTCTGCTAAACTGTCAATGAAAATCATAGCATTTAAAAATGTTTGCTAGATAATTAATTTAATTGATTTTAGTAGTAATAATTACTTAAAAGTTAATGTTAAGACTTTATTCTGAAACATAGGTCTAACGTGCAGTTATTTTTTCAATATGGGGGTATGGTATAATTGTCTTACACAGAAAGAAGAAAGTAGTCTTCACAATAATATAGTAAATAATTATTAATCTGAAAGTAATTAAGAAATAAAAATTGCATCAATCAGCATTAAAACGTTGATTGGTCAATGACAGAAAAAACAAAAGGATGCAAATGATTTATGGATCTAACAAAATTAGAAGATTATAAAAAACATATTCGCAACTTTTCAATTGTTGCTCATATTGATCATGGTAAATCAACGATTGCTGATCGAATTTTAGAGTTAACCGATACGGTTTCAGAGCGGCAGTTAAAGAATCAAATGCTAGATGATATGCCACTTGAGCGTCAACGAGGAATTACAATTAAAATGAACTCAGTTGAAATTAAATATCATGCTCAAAATGGTGAAGATTATATTTTTCATCTTATTGATACACCAGGTCATGTTGATTTTTCTTATGAAGTTTCAAGGTCACTAGCTGCTTGTGAAGGAGCGCTTTTGGTCGTTGATGCTTCTCAAGGTGTACAGGCACAAACCTTAGCCAATACATATTTAGCTATTGATGATGATTTAGAAATTTTACCGGTTATTAATAAAATTGATTTACCATCAGCAAATCCCGAGCAAGCAAAAGAAGAGATTACCGAGATGTTAGGATTAGATGCGTCTAATGCGGCTGAAGTTTCAGGTAAAACTGGGCAAGGTATTGGTGATTTATTAGAAAGAATTGTACAAGATATTCCTGCTCCGGATGGTGATTTAGAGGCACCACTTAAGGCTTTGATTTTTGATTCAAAATATGACGACTATCGCGGAGTCGTCTTATCAATTAGAGTCGAAGATGGAATGGTTAAACCTGGTGACCATATTAAAATCATGAATACGGGAAAAGAGTATGAAGTAACTGAGGTTGGTGTTTCTAGTCCGCATCCCGTGAAAAAAGATCTTTTAATTGCTGGAGATGTTGGCTATCTAACAGCTAATATTAAGTCAGTTCGTGAAACTGGGGTGGGAGATACAATTACTTCAAGCGAAAATGCGACAGCTGAACCACTTCCTGGCTATCGTCAAATCCCACCAATGGTTTATTCGGGTATGTATCCAGTTGATAACTCAAAATATGACGATTTGAAAGAGGCACTTCAAAAATTACAATTAAATGATGCTGCACTGGAATTTGAACCAGAAACTTCTACTGCATTAGGATTTGGTTTCCGTTGTGGCTTTTTAGGTCTATTGCATATGGATGTGGTTCAAGAAAGATTAGAGCAAGAATTTAATTTAGATCTAATTATGACAGCCCCTTCAGTCGATTATCATGCAATTATGAACGATGGCTCTACAAAAGTGATTGACAATCCATCTGATTTGCCTTCAGCTGGAGAATATCGTGAAGTTCAAGAACCTTATGTTAAAGCAGAAGTAATGGTACCAAATGACTTTGTAGGTCCGGTAATGGAACTTTGTCAACGTAAACGCGGTGAATTTGTCACAATGGATTATTTAGATAAATACCGGGTTAATGTAATTTATAATATGCCTTTAGCGGAAATAATCTATGATTTCTTCGATGATTTAAAATCGTCTACTAAAGGATACGCTTCACTGGACTATGAAATTACTGGCTATCGTGCAACCGATTTAGTCAAGATTGATATTTTGCTAAATAAACAAGTTATCGATGCCTTGAGCTTTATTGCTCATCGCGATGAATCACAAAATAGAGCAAGACAAATGACTTCAATGCTAAAGAAGCTGATTCCAAGGCAAAACTTTGAAGTTGATATTCAAGGAGCAATTGGAGCAAAAATAATTTCGCGAGCAACAATTAAGCCGTATCGTAAAGATGTTACTTGGAAAATTCATACAGGTGACCCTGATCGTCGGGCAAAGTTACTTGAAAAACAAAAACGTGGTAAAAAGAGAATGAAGGCTGTTGGACAAGTTGAAGTTCCCCAAGATGCGTTTATGGCAGTTTTAAGAATGAATGACGATGATTTAAACTCAAAATAAATTTTAACAAGATATTTTAATTCCAAAGATTTAATATAGTACTGTGACAATTTTTAAGTTCCAGCATCTCAATATTTAACTTTGGAATTTTACTATTTTAGAGAAGGCATAATTAAGTAAATGATAAAGTGGAAAGAGCGCACTAGTAAAGAATTAGCTCCTGAATTAGTTGAAAAATATCAGCTAAAACCCATTGCTGCAAAATTGTTTGCATTACGCAATCTAAATACAGCAGAGAAATTAGAATATTGGTTAAATG
This sequence comes from Lactobacillus sp. ESL0230, assembly GCF_003692805.1. Taxonomy (NCBI): domain Bacteria; kingdom Bacillati; phylum Bacillota; class Bacilli; order Lactobacillales; family Lactobacillaceae; genus Lactobacillus; species Lactobacillus sp. ESL0230. The sequence goes on along the minus strand of NZ_REHI01000006.1, from coordinate 648,039 downwards.
CTACCGAAGAAGATTTAGCTGATCCTAATTTAATGCATGATATGGCTAAAGCAGTCGCACGTATTAATTTAGCTATTGAGCATAATGAAAAAATAACTATTTATGGCGATTATGATGCAGATGGAATAACAGCTACTGCTATTATGATGGAAACACTGGAAATTTTAGGGGCTGATGTGCACTATTTTATTCCTAATCGTTTTGAAGATGGTTATGGGCCCAATTTAGCGGCATATAAGAAAATAGTTGCTAATGGTACTAATTTAATTATTACCGTTGACAATGGTATTACTGGAGTAGAAGAAGTAGCTTATGCCAAGCACAAGGGTGTTGATACAATAATTACGGATCATCACAAAATGCAAGAAAATGTACCCGATTGTTATGCCCTAGTGCACTGCAACTATCCGGGACAAAAATATCCGTTTGATGATTATTGTGGCGCGGGAGTTGCTTATACAATTTGTCGTGAATTGATGCAAGATCCGATGCCTGAATTATTAGAGCTTGCGATGATTGGCACAATTGGCGACATGGTGAAAATTTCAGGTGAGGGGCACATTGTTGTCAAACGTGGTTTAGAAGTACTAAATCAAACCGATAGACCTGGGCTGAAGGCACTAATTAAAAATTCAGGATTGCAAAGTGGTCAAATTGATGAGAATGATGTTGGTTTTAATATTACTCCCAGATTAAATGCAGTGGGAAGACTCGATAATGCTAGTTTGGCAGTTGAACTATTGTTGTGTGAAAGTGAAGCTGAAGCGCAAAAAATAGCCGATAAGATTGAAAACCTTAATGAACAGCGTAAAGATTTAACAGCTAAAGTATATAAGGCATGCTTACAGCAAGTAAAAGTCAATAATTGGCAATCAAGAAAAACACTTGTTATCTATTCAGCTGACTTTCACGAAGGTGTCTTAGGACTGGTAGCTAATAAAATTGCCGAAGAGTTACATAAACCAACAATTATTTTAACTAAAAATAAAGCAGGAATTATCAAAGGTTCAGGGCGTTCAGTTGCAAATTTTAATATTTTTAATGCGTTAGATAGCTTAAAACAAAATTTATTTCTTAAATTTGGTGGTCATGACTTTGCTTGTGGGCTATCAATGGAAGAAAGCAAAATTGCTACCCTTAGAACCGAATTTGAAGCTAGTTACGATATTCATGAAAGTACAATAGTTAAGTATTATGATTTTGAATTACCATTTACGCATCTTTCTCTTGATATTATGCACCAAATTAATCAAGTTGGACCCTATGGAACTGACAATGTAAAGCCAATTTTCAGTATTTCTAATTTAGAAATCAGCAGTTGCTTTTTTATGGGTAAGGATAAGAACCATATTAAATTAACATTAAGCCAAAAAAATAATAAATTAGAGGTAGTGGGCTTTAATAAAAAATACATAACTAAAGGTTTATTACCATATATAAACCAATTGTTTATCCAACTTGGTGAAAATAATTATCGTAATCAAGTTAAATTACAGGGAATAATCGAAGGAATTGTTTTTTCAGCGCCTAAATTTTTGTTTTCAACTCCAGTAATTGATTTGCGTCAAGAAAAGCATGTAATGGGCTTTGCTGATCGCTATCTTTTATTTGACAAACAAAACTTAGAAGTGGCAAATAATAGTTTTGATATTGATTCTAAAAAAATCACCCTAATTGATGAATATGATAATGACAGTGATCGTGAAGTTGTGGTCTTTCTTGATACACCTCATAATCAGGCTGAATTGGATCAAGCCTTGACTAAAAATTATAAACAGCTTTATTTACGCTTTCTGCTAGATCAATTACCAATTAAATTAATGCCGGCAAAGAAATATTTTGAAGTGCTTCTTAAATATGTATACCAGCATCCAGGATTAGAAATTAATGAATATCGACAGGTGGCACCATTTTTAGGTATTGATTATCAGAATATACTATTTATTATGCGTGTTTTTTATGAATTAAAATTTATTACAATTAAGCAAAATAAAATTTGGGGTATTAAAAATCCAGAAAAAAAAGCCTTGACTGCTTCAAAGTATTTTTGTGCTATTCAATCACAGCTTAATTTTATTCAACAATTACGACAAATGCCAAGTGAAAAGTTGCTAATGTATGTTAATCAGCAATTAAAGAACAATAATTAATAGCATTTAATGCTTTTAAGATAAAAGTCTGGTAGAATAGATAAGTCAAAGAAGCTGTAGCAAGCAATTGAATTTGGAGGTTTTTTTCTTCTTATGGCAAACGTTTTTGAAGATCATATTGCAAGTGTCAAGGATTTCCCGAATAAAGGAATTACTTTCCGCGACATTACACCCATCTTGCAAGATGGGAAGTTATTTCGAGAAGCTACTCACCAATTGGCGGAATACGCTAAAAGTAGAGCGGCTGATGTAATTGTAGGCCCTGAGGCACGCGGTTTTATTGTTGGCTGTCCAGTAGCAACTGAATTGGGCTTAGGTTTTGTTCCCGCCAGGAAGCCACAGAAACTACCACGTGAAGTTGAGCGCGCATCCTATGATTTAGAATATGGTTCCAATATTTTGGAAATGCATAAAGATGCAATTAAACCCGGACAACGAGTAGTCATCTGTGATGATTTGCTTGCTACGGCTGGAACTTTAAGAGCATGTAAGGAACTTGTTGAAGAACTAGGTGGCGAACTAGTAGGAGCTGCTTTTTATATTGAACTACCTGATTTAAAGGGTAAAGAGAAGTTGCCAGGCTTAGATGTCTTTTCTCTTGTTCAGTATCATGGAGCTTAAGAACAATAAAAAAGGCTTGATGCACAAGTGTATCAAGCCTTTTATTTATAGGACTCTGGTATTTAAAAGTAGGGATCAACTTAATTTTCTTAAACAGAACGTAATCATCGCAAACTTTTTTTAATTTTAGAACGAAATCTTTTTACAAATAGTGTTCAAGTATTTATAATGGTACGGTATCTCAAAAAAAGGAGCATAAATAATTTGAAATTAAGAAAAGCAACCATGGCTGATTTTGACCAAATTATGACGATTTTGAAAGATGGCGCTAACCAGTTAGCTGAAAGAGGAGTTGATCAATGGCAAGGAGATTATCCTTCTAAAGCTCAAATTAAAGAGGATATTGAACATGGTTCAGCATACCTAGCTTCTTCAGCAGATAATGAAACAATTGGGGCAATTTCTATTGTAAACGCTCCTGATCATGCTTACGATAAGTTAGTTGGTCAGTGGTTATGTAATACTGGTAAATATGTAGTCATTCATCGAGTAGCAATCCATTCAAATTATGCAGGGAAGGGCTATGCAACAGAATTATTAAGTTCTGTTATTAATTATATTCTCGATAATAGAACAGATATTGATTCAATTCGCATTGATACTCACGAAGATAATAAGGCAATGCAACATTTAATTAATAAGATGGGCTTTACTCGAGTAGGTACTTTGCATGGTGTATATAGATCAAATGAAACATCTTATGTGTATGAATTAAAGAGCAATAATTAATAAAAGGTTCCGTTAACTTTGGGAATCTTTTTTAATTTATTGTTGTTTTTTTAGCTAGTTTTGTAGTATATTTAAATAAACTGTTTAAACAATAACTACTAAAACACAAATTATATATTGATTTATTGCAAAAAACAAAACAGTTAAAGCTTATTAAATTAAAACCGTATAACTCGATAAAATCAACAATTTTAAGGGGGTGGTTAGAGGGTCATTGATATATTATGATTTATGTTAATGATTCAAATTTTAAATAAACTAATTAAATTTCCTGATTAATTAAATATTTTTTCCTATTTTTAATTTTTATAACCAAACACATATACAAACACATATACAAACATATTTTATTAGGCGAGGATAGTCAGGAACGCCTGATAATCTTTAAAAGCTGAGTACGTCAAAATAGCGTGCTCAGCTTTTTTAATTATTAAAGAGGCAACAAGAAGCAGCTCATATTTGAGAGACAATAAAAATCGCTCCCAAACTTATCACAAGAGATATTTGGAGCGATCTACTTCAATTTTAGTTATTTATTTTTCATAATTGGTTGATAAAATAAATCAATTAAGATTGCTGCTATTAAACTAATAAAAATAGTAATTAGCAAATTTATCCAATTAATCTGAGTCATCGCAATTCCGCTCAATGCAAGCACAATTGTTAGAATAATATCTCCCATTTGCGTTAATCCAACGGCTTTAGAAGGATAGTCTTGCCAAAAGTAATGCTTTGTTCGAGTTATTAAAATAATAAACATTGCACTTAAAACTAGATATACATAGACCATAGTTGAAATAGTACCATGACTAAAGTTATGGTTATTTAAGTACCATATACCTGCTATGCCAATTAGGGTCCAGCCGAATGCTAGTGAAAAAGCAATTTTAGCTAACTTAGCCATATCCCAATTTTCTGGTTGGTAAGTGATGTGGGTGCGATCAGTACCAATCATCATTGTAACCATGTTATTCATAATGGTATAAATAACCATTGCATTTAAGGCCATAGGGATATAATCGAAAAATAAATAGCCAAAAGTAAGTAGCATAGTGAGTTGAGCAGTTCTAGCTAATTTTGTTAACGACCAGGTAGTCATTCGCTGATATACCCGATGTCCAGCGTCTAGAATTTTAACAATGGATGTTAAGCCATCATCAAGAAGAACCATCTTACTGGATCGTTTGGCAACGTCGGCTGCATTTGAAACAGCGATTCCAACCTCGGCTTGTTTTAATGCAGGAGAATCATTGACACCATCCCCAGTCATTCCTACAATATAACCTTTTTTTTGAAAAAATTTGACCATTCGTAATTTATCTTCTGGTAAAACGTCAGCAATTCCAGCAAGATGTTGAATATCAGTTTGATCATTAAAATCATGAATAGAAATAACTTTTCCGCTTAAGTTAACTTGTTTTGCAACAGACTGAGCGGTTTTTTGGTTATCACCAGTTAGCATAATTGGCAGAACACCACGTTTTTTAAGTTCAGCTAGAGCAGCTTTTGAGTCAGATCTTACTTTATCTTCTAAAATAAATACTCCCGCTAAAATATCATCAATTAACACAGCAACTGACCGTCCTGAACTAAAATCAACATCTTTAACTTTGGTTAGGGCAGTTGAATCAATTAAAGATAATTGCTTGAATGACCCTAATTTAACATTATGGTTATCAACATTGGCCATTGAATAGCCTCTTGCAGAGGTAAAAGGAGTAAAGTCCTTACTAGTTTTAATCTGTAAGTTGCAGTTGGAAATATAATCGGTAATCGCAGTATCAATAATTTTTTTATTTCTTTGATCAATGGCGGCAGAAGCAAGTTCTAATACCGTATCATTGCTCATCTCACTAAAATTAGTCCATTGAGAAACAGCTGTTTTATTTTCGGTAATTGTTCCAGTTTTATCTAATAAAATCAAATTTAAATTAGCTGCATCTTGAATACCGGTTAAATCAGATGTCAAAACCCCCTCTTTGCTTAATCTAGTAGCTTCAAAGGAATTGGAGAGGGCAAAGGTTGAAGGCATCGCAACAGGTATGGAGGCAATAAACATCATTGCCAAAAATGGTAGCATATCAATTAAATTCTTCAAATCACCACCTTTAAAGAAGGAAGCAATCACGATTACTAAAGTTAAAATTCCATCAAGGATACAGAGATAATAAATAATTTTAGTTAATAGTTGTTGCAAGTGACCTGGAGCAGCTGAATTATTAATTAAATTAATGGTTTTCCCAGAACGTGAATTTGCCCCAGTTGCGGTTACACGAGCTAGGGAACTTCCTTCGGTTACAGTGGTACCCGCAAAGGCGATATCTGTAATGTTCTTTTTTACGGTTTTTGCTTCACCCGTAATAGAACTTTCATCAAAAGAAACTGGATTATCAAGTATTTGAACATCTGCCGCTAGCACATCGCCAGATTGGATACTAATCAAATCGCCTGGAACTAAATATTTGGAATCAATAGTTTTCCAAATTCCATCGCGTTGAACTGATACCAGCGGGGTTAATTTATGAGAAATAGTGTTTAAAACACGGCGAGATTGTTTTTTCTTTGAAGCACCATTCCAAGCAGCAAATAGTAACATTAATAAAACGAAAAAAGATTGGATCCATTTGCCTAAGAGACACTCAAGAAGTAAGGCAGCTTCTAAAATCCAGGCGGATAGATTCCATAATTTAGCTAAAAATTCTTTAAAAAAGTTAAATTGAGGTTCGGGTACTTCGTTTAACCCATTTTTTGTTAGTAATTCATCTGCTTCGGCTTGACTTAAGCTAGCAATTTTTTCAGACATAATTTTCCTTCCTTAACAAGTAATTCTTTATTTAAGTTAGCATAAATATGCCCCGTTTTCTAGCAAATAAAACGGAATGGTTTTACTTACAACAAATAGGGCACAAAAAAAAAGCTTGCTTATTAAGCAAGCCTTTTTATGATAAGACTAATTAGTCCTTGTTAACGTTATCTGGGAAAGTAGCTAAACGTTCACCTGCACCAAGTTCTTCTTCGATTTCAAGTAAACGGTTGTACTTCTCAACACGTTCTGAACGAGCTGGAGCACCAGTCTTCAATTGGCCACCATTAATTGCAACAGCGAAGTCAGCAATGAAAGTATCACCAGTTTCACCTGAACGGTGAGAAATCATGGTGTTGTAACCATTCTTACGTGAAAGACGAATAGTTTCCAAAGTTTCAGTAACAGTACCAATTTGATTCAACTTAATTAATGATGCATTACCAGCACCTTCCTTAATAGCTTTAGCTAAAAGTTGAGGATTAGTACAAATGAAGTCATCTAAAACGATTTGAATTCTGTCTTTGTGAGTTTGAGTAAATTTAATCATCCCTTCAACATCATTTTCATCGTATGGATCTTCAATTGAAATTAATTCAGGGAATTCATCAAGTAACTTGTCGTAGTATTCAGCTAATTGATCGTCGTCAAAGACTTTACCTTCAAAGTGGTACTTACCATCTTCTTTGTTGTAGAAGTATGAAGCAGCACAGTCACAAGCAATTGCAATATCTTCACCAGGCTTATAACCGGCCTTAACAATAGCATCGTGTAAAGCTTGCAAAGCTTCTTCAGAGTTCTTCATGTTAGGAGCGAAACCACCTTCGTCACCAAGACCAGTTTCGTAACCCATGTCTTCAAGAACCTTCTTTAATGTGTGGTAAGTGTTAACAATCTTTTCAAAACCGTCACGGAATGAAGTCTTTTTAACTGGGGTAATCATGAATTCTTGAACATCGATACCGTTGTCAGCGTGCTCTCCACCGTTAATAACGTTGTGGAAAGTTTGAGGCATTTCAAGGTCAGTTCCACCAAGGTAACGGTATAAAGGTTGATGAGTATCTTTAGCAGCAGCAGCAGCAGTAGCCATTGATACACCCAAAATTGCATTAGCACCAAGCTTAGCCTTGTTAGGGGTACCATCTAATTCAATCATAACACGGTCAATATTTGCTTGATCGTGAGGATCTAAACCCTTTAAAGCTTCGGCAATCTTAGTATTAACGTTTTCAACGGCTTTGGCAACACCTTTACCGCCAACACGATTATCACCATCACGCAATTCAACAGCTTCGTTTTCACCTGTTGAAGCACCAGATGGAACTTCGGCCTTGCCTACAACACCATTTGAAAGCGTAACAAATGCCTCAACAGTTGGATTACCACGTGAATCATAGATTTCCAGTGCATGAACATTTTCAATGACTGATTTTAACATCTAAAAACCTCCTAAATAATAAATGCTGTACTAATTAGTACATACATTAGTGGAGCAGAGCTCCAAGTCTACATGACAAATTTTAGCCTAAGTTTGTGATTATGTAAACATTTGTAACCGTTTTCTAGTATTAAAAATTTTATAAGCATTTATTCGCTTTTTTAGTCGATTTGCATTATTATTTAACTATACAATCTTAACTTTGATTGGTTTATTTTTGATAAGGATATTCAATAAATGGAAGAAGTAAAATTAATAATCGATTCTAGTGCTAATGAAAAGATAAGTGAAAGACTGATAGTCGTTCCTTTAACAATATCAATTTCAGGTAAAGACTTTATAGATGATGAACATTTAAATATGGCTGATTTTCTTGATTCAATGGCGAAAAATACCGAAGAGGGAAGGACATCTTGTCCAAGTATCGATGAGTGGCTTAAAGCCTTAGAAGGTAGTAGCCGAGCAATTATGTTAACAATTACTAGTGGACTTAGTGGTAGTTTTTCTTCAGCTTATCAAGCAAAGCAGATATATGAAAAAGATAATCCTAATAGTCGGGTCATCGTTATTGATTCTAGAACTGCTGGACCAGAGGTTTCAATGATTCAACGTGAAATTGAACGCTTGGTTGATGATCAAACTAGGTTTGTAGATATAGAACAAAAAATTTCGGAATACAAAACGCATACGCACTTATTGTTTGTGCTACAATCCCTACATAATTTAGCTTTAAACGGTCGTGTAAGTATGGCAGTAGCTAAAGTAGCTAAAATGTTAAAAATCAATCTTGTTGGGACAGCTAGTGAGCAAGGGAAATTGGAACCAATTGCTAAAGTACGTGGTATGAAGCGTTCTTTAAATGAAATATTAAAATTGATGAATGAAATGAACTATCAAGGTGGGCGAGTAATCATTGATCAGTGTAATAATGAAAAGGATGCGCAAGTACTTAAAGAAAAAATTCTCATATCATATCCGCAAGCAGAAATAATAATTCGACCAATGCATGGCCTATGCGCTTTTTACGCAGAAGCTGGTAGTTTAATGGTTGGTTTTGATGAGCAGTAATTTTTAAATAGCGAAAAGCAGTTCAACATAACGATGATGTGAACTGCTTTTTTGGTAATTATTTTATTACACTTTAAAAAAATGACGGTTAAGATACATTGATAGTAATTTTGGCGATTAGTAAAAGACCAATTTGAGTAAAACCTTAAGAAGTAAACCATAAATCGTATCCGATACTATGAAATATGTCTTATGCTATTTAGCTAAGATAGTATTATTGTTCTAATAATTTAGTATTTATAAAAAAGCAAGAAAAATTTGCTGTGATAAGGTAAAACAGAAGACAGCTAAAGAAGTTGCACCAATAACGTCTGAAGGATAGTGGGCTTTCAAACTAATCCTTGATATCACTACCATTATCCAAATGACAGCTAGTGTAATTATTAACCCATTACCAAATTTTGTTCCAAAAATTTCCCAAATAATTAAGATCATACTAGTAGTTCCTAAGACATGACCACTAGGAAAACTATAACCTTCTTCAAGACTGGAGTGCATGAGTGGACGCTTGCGGTGCATCCACTTTTTTAATAGAAGCCCACTTAAATCGGTAAAACCAAGAGTAAATAAAACCCAAAGTGCGGCTAAATTCTTTTGTTCATTAATTAAGAAACTAGCCAAAAAAATATCCCAAACTACTAAGAGTTTTGGATCATTGATGAAAGTAATTATTTGCCAGCTAAAACCATCATGTTGCCCAACTAATTTGTGATGGAGCCAATGGTCAAACAGGTTAAATCGACGTGAGTTTCTAACATTAAAAATAAGTAGTACCAGTATTAGAGCGGACATAATTGCAACCCAGATGTTTAAATACAAGATAAATCCCTACCTATCAAAGTTTAACTTTATTTGACTGTATTTTAACAGTTACCAAGGTTTCAATATACTTTAAAGTACACTCTTGAGTAAAAATTAAGAAAATTGCTAATTATAAATGCTTTTTGTCACTAACTTGTTATTGGTTTAGTTAGAATTATAAACAATTAATTTTAAAAATTTGTCAAATTTAATTGAATATTCCTAGGCAAAAATATTTTTTGCTTCATTAAAATATTTCTGCATGACTTATTAAATCAAGCTCTAATACATGTCTTAGAAACTTAGCTTGAAAAAGTGCCAGCTTTAATAATAAGATATTACAATCTTAAAAGTTTAACATAGGAGAAATTAGAGGATGAAAAAACAAGAAACAGTTTTACTGAATTACTCTAACTTGTTTTTGTTTAGTTTTGTGAAAGTACGATTTTTTAGATTATTTAGTTAACTTTTTTTAAATAATATTAATCTAAGAGAGGAATTAATTATGAAAAATGCAACAAAAAAAATACAATTTTATTTGCTAAAAAATGCGGATTTAATTGAAATACGCGGAGGCAAACATTCTGAAACAAATTTATTAAATAAATACATACATAAATACATGGGTTTTTTCAGAAGTCTCAAAGACTAAAGAAATTAAAGCTAAAGGGTTTTTATTATAATCAAAAATAATTTTGTTCTACTTAAAATTAATAAAAACATATTACTGCTATCTATAGACTTATAGCAAAGATTGTCTAATGAAAAAGTTGATTAATCTAAGAGAGAAGTAGGCTAGAAATTATTTTTTGTGAGTTTTTTTATATTAAAAGGACTAAAAAAAACTATTGTTGTAATAATAAATGTGGTAATCAAAACATATGTAATTGAAGCTAGAGTAACTAAAATATTATTTATATAATCTGTCGAATAAGAAGAAAAAAGGTAGTTGTTTTTAAATAATAAACAGCAATTTAGTATAAGAAAAACAAAAATAGAACATAAAAGAAAGACAAGTGCTTTTGGTTTAGAAAATTTACTCCATTCAGAATAAAAATTAAGATAAACAATATTGATTATAAAAGCTATAAATGGAGTATATTTAATAATCAATTTAAATCCAAAAAATCTCAGATAAGTCATTACGGCAAATGCACATAATAATAAATATAGTATAACGGTTAACGGCTTATTTTTCTTTTTTACATTATTGTCTTTTTTTAATTTTGTATCTTGTATACTACCTAGTTCATCAAGTGAAATTTCAAATATACTACAAAGTTTAGAAAGCATTTCAATATTTGGTGTACTACGATCATTTTCCCAGCTTGATACTGTTTTACGAGAAACTAGTAATTTTTTAGCCAATTGTTCTTGTGTAAGACCATATTTAATACGATAATGTTTAATTTTGTCTCCTAATTCCATCTTTATGACTTTCTATTAAAAAATTTAAATCATGTGTACATACATAGTGACATTCAAGCATTAAAGGCAGTCGATTCTGTAATTCACGCTTTCGGTGGTAAAGAACACACCATTAGCCTGTTAGGTCATGTCAAGTTAGCTACTGGTACCACAGACATATTTAAAAACTTGTCTAGTCCAATAACTAAACCAATCATGGCAACTCTAAACGACGGTAATGACTCACCACAGACCGATAATAAAGAAATGCTAATCCATGCCGATGGTTCAGCTGGTATTATCCAGGGCAGAAACACTCAAGCCGTGCTTATGTCTGGTGACAATGTTATTAACGACCGTGATACAGCGCTATTAATGGGCATGATGGGTAATTACCACTTTGCAGGTGGCACAATTGGCAACATTTTCGGCAGTATTGCTAATAATGTTGGCTCCGCTTTCAATGGTGCAGTCAATTGGGTTAAACAGACCGCTGGAAATCTCAAAAAATACTATGACTTAGCGACTAAAATTGTTATTCACCCAATCAAGTATGTTGAATCACTGTTTTCTTGGTCAAACCCTAAGGGTGTAGCTGGTGCCATGGCTACTCTTGGTAAAGACGCATTTGGAAAAGTCGAGAACAACGTCAAAAACTGGAGGTCAGCACTGTGGAGTATGGCGTCAAACAACTTAGACGGTGGTGGAGCTAGTTCAGCATTACTCAAGGCGGTTGAGAAGTACGGAGAAGGCAAGCCACATGTCTGGGGTGCTACTGGTGCAGACAGTTTCGACTGTTCAGGACTGGTAATGTACGCACTCAAAAAGGCTTTTGGTATTAATTACCCTCACTTCTCTGGTTCACAATATGCGATGAGTCAGCATATTTCGAAATCACAGGCACATTCAGGTGACCTAGTCTTTTGGGGTGCTGGTGGGTAGTGAACACGTTGGTGTATATGCGGGGGAAAAAAGTATTTCTCAGCAGAATCACCATCACAAGGCTTCCATATGAACACACTTGATAGTGTTGTTGGATATGGAGCGCCTAAATTTGGGCGAGTTAAAGGATTACACCAGTCAACGGACGATACCAAGGCAACTAATGGCTTACAGAACTTTGTCAAAAATGAAGTCGGGACTGGTTTCTTCAAATTCATTTCAAAACTTGGCTCAATGTTTGGTGCCAGTGAAGATAACACCACTCAACCGTCAGGTGGACACAAAGATTGGTTAGGGGAAGCAGGTTTTAAACCGTCTGATTTCGGCTATATCAATTACATAGTCAGCCATGAGTCAGGTTGGAACCCTAGAGCAACCAACCTCCAAAGTGGTGCATACGGTATTCCACAGTCGCTACCAGGTTATCAAGAATGGCAGCAGCCAGGTAATTCTTACTATGCACTGATGGAACATACTTTAATCAAACGAATAGTGACTTATACCCCGCAATATTTTGCCTGGGTAACCAATTTTGCCTTACCGTTTTCCAACAATTTGAGTGAGCGAAGTCTGCGCGGCGTCAAGAGCAAAATGAAGGTAGCTGGGCAGTTTGAAAATATCACCAGCAGTAAGAATTACGCGACGATCCGCAGTTACATTGAAACAAGTTATCGCAATGAGAAGAATCCTACTAAGTCCTTAGAGAAATTAATGGCCAGCAAATCGTATCAAGTTAAAGAGCTACTGCAAAAGTAGGCTTATTTAACGTACAGAAAACCCAGTATTGAACAAAGATACTGGGTTTTTTGAGCTTGGCTGTGAATAGTAACAACAAATAAGTATTTTTCCTTGCATAATAATAAGTGTGTTAAAAGATGATTGTAAAAGTAATTTGAAAATAATTTCAGATCAAAAAAGAGGCCTATAGTATGAAAACTTTTAAAAAACTTTTGGCATGTATTAGCTTGCTTATATTTGGAGTAGGAATTACTGGCTCAAATTTTATTCAAGCAAATCAAATTAAGGCAGATACTGACTACATTACACCTTCTGAGCCATGGAGGTACAAATATAATTCTGCTTATTACTATGACTTGTCAACTTCGAGTTATTATCAAGATGTTTGGAATAGTGCGATTAATTCGTGGATTAGTAACGGATTTTATTGGCAGGAAGCTTCAAATAGTTCGAAAACTACTTTAAGTAGTTATGATGGATCCGATAATTTGAGTATAGCCGGAAAAACAAATACGCAATATAATAAAAGTACTGGACAAATCATTAGTAATCAAGTTCTTTTAAATAGAGCTGCACTTACAGCTTATGGTTATTCAAAGAGTGAACGTGTTAATGTCGCTGAACATGAATTAGGACATGCACTTGGACTTGCTCATAATGAGCCCGACAGCATATCAGTTATGAACCCTGCTAACAGATCTTATAGTATTCAAGATTGTGATGTTCGTGGTATGAATGCAATCTATTCTACACCTGCCCTATTCTCCGTGAGAGATTCAGGAGATATTATAACTGTTACTACTTATATGAAAATTGTCCCAAAGAGCAATCGTTAGTGTAAGTGTAATGGATTAATTGATTTTTAATTACTTTTACACACGTTGTCCCTTAATTAAGCATTTAACTAAGGGACATTTTTAAAGTTGTAAATTTATGTTGGTTTCAGAAGGGAGTTGAAAATAATATGCGACTGAGCAAAGAAAAATTAGTATTAGGATGTATAATATTATTAGGGTTATGCATTTTTGGGAGTCAAATATCTCATGCAAAAACAGTTCCTCAAATAAGTAAAACGACTTTGACTTTCAATAAGAAGGACAATGAAGCTAAACTAAAAGGTAAAGCTAAAGGTATTAAAAAGTTAAAGGTGCTATATAATAGAAATGTAATTAAAACAGTTAATATTAGTAAAAAAGGACGCTTTTCTTCAAATTTGAAATTTAGTGGCTATAAAGATGTTATCTTATGTGGTTTAAATAAGTCTGGTAAAGAAATAGTAACTAGACGAAAACTAAGCAGTAAAAATTATGCTTCACCTAAACCGATGATCAATGAGATTGAACGAAAAAATGGTGCAATTTATTTTGACGTGAATGTCAATGAAAATAGTACTCTTATTTTTTATTATAATGGGAAGAAAATTTATACAACTAGAATGAATAAAACAAATTCTCATGACATGACAGTAGCTTTTTCAGATTTTAATCTTACTAATGATTCAAAATACATTTTTGTTAAACAAAAGCAAGTAGGTAAAAAGATTAGTCGGGCCATCAAAACATTAATTCCGGATGAGGGGCAATCTATCGTTTCAACGTATAATTAGACAAAACAAGGGTTCAATGTCATTAAGTAAAAGATTAAATATGGATAAATTAGAGAAAAAAATACTTTTTTAAAATTCGATTCCCGTTTATGGTTCTGTGTTTTCATGGTATTGCAAGATTTAAATTTTAATTATGGGGGTAACGAATCTGTAAGTGTTATGGGCCCACTTTTTGTTTTTGATGTATTTGCAGAAATATGGACTGGCTTTTGTTATCAATGTGCTATCATTAAAGAAATTAACGCTAATAATATCAACGATTCAATGAAAAGATGGATTTTAATTAATACATCTATAAGAATGAGCTTGATTATTGTTAGTATCATGCTTTCAATTTGTACTTATACTAAAATGAAATTTAATCTTTGGTCAGTATTAATATTTTCAATAATAGCTAGCTTAATAGGAGATGGACTTCAAGTTTGTTTTTTAATAAAGAAAAACTGTTGGGAAAATTAATGTTACTTTGAATTTTCGAATAAGTTTCAAAAATCGCGAGAAAAATGTTAATAATAATTGTTTGTCTTTGCTTAAATTCTTTTGCATCAAATAATAATCCGTTTTTCAAAAAATTTATTAAGCAATTTCTACATGACTTAATAAATCAAGCTCTAATGCATATCTTAGAAACTTAGCTTGAAAAAATGCCAACTTTGATTATAAGATATTATAATCTTAGAAGTTCAAACTAGGAGGAATTAGAGGATGAAAAAACAAGAAACAGTTTTTGAGGCGTTAAAAGATATTTATCATCATCTGAAAGAATGGTCAGATCCTAGCTCTGCTTTAAAAAAGGGTAATCTCTTGCCACTGGCGATTGTAATTTTTTGTTTTCCAATTCCAAACGCAATTTTTTTACAAAAAAATGATTTTAGAAGTGGTTTAATTGCCCTAGTATCTCTAATTATAGCTTCTGCTGATATTTTTATTTATCAGCACTTATTGAAAAAAAGTATTGATAATGGTATGTATACCCAACAAATTAAACATTCAAGTATGATAGTATCTGGTTTAAGAGGACTAGTTATTGCAATAGCTGGAATAGAAGTAATTCAGTCTTTCGCAAAAGTTAAAATAAATGTAGGGTTAGTAGTTCTGCTGGCGATTGTAGCAAGTGCGATAGGTGTCGGCCTTCAAAAATTGTTTATTAACCACCATTCTTAGTTTTTTGATAAGTATGTAAAAAATTGAATATGAGAGAAACAAATAATGAACAAGTTAAATAAAAGTAAATTTTACATTTGCAATAACAAAGATTTAGGTAAAATTAATAGTGGGGTTAAAAGAGCGACAATGATGCTATAGATTTTTAATTACTATTGGAAAATTAATTAGAAATCTTCAAAATGTTTTTTCCTAAATTATAGAATGAAGTTGGACATTTGCCCTGATTAGAAAATAAAAAGTTACCATAGAACTTGCTTAATTCTAACATATCTAGGCGGCATCTAAAGGGTCGACATCTTGCTTTTCGACTGGGTGAGGGCAAGGGTCCTCGCATCAAATAAGGTTTCCAGGTTATGTGAAGGTATATTTGAGGAAGAGGCAATAAGATAATTATTGGATATTATAATGACAGAATTAAAAAGTAAGAAAAAAGAAACTAGTAATAAAACTAGTTTCTTTTTTTGCTGAAAACGAGCCCAGTCATTGAATAATAGTAAATAGATGACAGACAAAGCTATGTTAATGAGTGGAGGATATACCAATATAATACTGTGTCTTAATATTTTGAGTTTTAGTAATATCTTGGTGCAGTAAGTAATCCAAGGTAATATTAAAAATGGCGCTTAATTTTAATAAGGTTTCGAGATCAGGCACACTACGATCATTTTCCCAGCTTGAAATTGTTTTTCTTGATACAAGTAGTTGATTGCCTAGTTGCTCTTGAGTAAGCCTGTTTTTGGTACGATAAAACTTAATTTTTAAACCTATTTTCATTTTTAAACCACCTTTTCAAAATTTCATATACATATAAATATATATTAAACCATTTTTTAACTAAATTTAAAAATCAATTTGGTCTTAATAATTTGTACCTAGCACTAACTACCAATTATTCATAGACTGTTGTTAGGTCTACTTTAAATTGTTAATAGATGTTGCTTAACTATAAATGATCAAAAAATCCTTCTAAATAGAGTCTTTTGAACTATGTCTTAGAAACTTAGCTTGAAAAAATACTTGCTTCAAGCATAAAATATTTGGCGTAAAGTGTTTTCATTACAAACTAAGATTGCATCATAGGAGTTCTGAAAGATATATTTTCTCACATTTTAAAATGGGAAAACCAAAATTCTGACCAAACTGGAATAAGAGATACATTTTTAAAATTAATGACTATTTAAAAGGAAGTTTTAATTTATATAGCTACAATGAATACAATCTTTATTTAGTTGAGGCTCAAACCAAATTATCAGCTAAGCAGGCGAAAATAATTCGCTACGGCATGAAGGGTGATGCAGCAATTCTAATAAAAAAAGAAAACGCTCTATCTTATTTTATAAATCAATTATTTAGAAAAAAATTAAAAAGGCGGTTGTATATGCTGAAAATTGAACATCTTAGTAAAAAGTTTGGCGACAAGGTCGCACTAGATGATATTGGTTTTGTAGCTGAACCAGGTAAAATTTTAGGACTAATTGGTCAAAATGGTGCTGGTAAAACTACAACTTTTCATAGTATTTTGAACTTTATTAGCTATGACGGTAAGATTTCCTGGGAAAATAAACAGATAAATGAAGATAATTTTGATCAAATTGGTTATTTACCTGAAGAGCGCAGTTTGATGAAAGAGTTGACGCTTCAAAATCAAATTATTTATTATGCTCAACTCAAAGGGATGAAAAAGCAAGATATTTTAAGTAAAATCGATGCTTGGCTAGATCGCTTTGAGGTCAATGGAAATAAATCTGACAAAATAAAGACTTTATCAAAGGGTAATCAGCAGAAAGTACAGCTGATTTGTACTTTAATTCATCAACCAAAATTAATTATCTTAGACGAACCATTTAGTGGGCTTGATCCAATTAATGCGGAATTACTAAAAACAGCAATTCTAGACGCCAAGAATAATGGAGCTATTATTATTTATTCAAGTCATGATATGGTGAATGTTGAGGAAATTTGCGATTCACTTTTGATGCTCAGAAAAGGCCAGGTAGTTTTAAAAGGTCCGGTTGAAGAAATTCGAAATTCGTTTTCTAAAAATGAAATTCTTGTCAAAACAGCTACACCGCTAGCAGAACTAATTAAATTGCCACATGTTCAAACTGTTGAGCAGAGGAAAAATAATCGCTATTTATTAAGAATAGATGACGAAAAAAGCGGTCCAGAAGTCTTTGCAGCTTTGACAAAAGATCAGTATATTGAAGAATATCAGCAGCAAGCACCAACTTTAGCTGAAATTTTTCGGATGAAAGCGAGTGAGAAGAATGCGTAAATTTGCTATTGTTGTTTGGCACACATTTTGCAAACAAGTAAAATCATGGTCTTTCGTGATGTTATTTTCAGTACCACTTTTGCTCTTAGCTGTTACATTTGGAACCGAATACTTCATTATTAACAGCATGGGTGACACTTATGCTGTTGTCAGCAATAATCCGGAGATAAGTAAACCTTTTGTAAAAGCTAATGTTGAAGATTACGTTGATGACACTATCAAAACAGTTTCAATTGCTAAAAAGAGTTTACAAAATGTTGATATTGACGGTTATGTTGATATTGAAGTTAAACGTGGTCAAATTCAAGCCGATTACTTTGGTACTAAGAAAATTGATTCAAAGTTTAAAAAGAGATTAGTAAAATACCTGAAACAACTTCAAAATGAGCGTAGCAAGAAAGATTCTAAACTAAACTCATCTCAGACTCATCTGACTCCAGTATTAAGCGAGCACTTGCAGAAGATGACCATTAATCTCGGTGAAGATCCTTATCTATTTTTATCAACTATATTTGGAATTATGTTTGTTATCGTTGGTATTTATACTAATATTACCGCACAAGAAATTGCTGCTGATAAAGGGACAAAGATAATTGAGGTTATTTTTTCAAGCATTTCTGCCGTTAAATATTTCACTGGAAAAATTACTGGTATTTTAGGGCTGGTAGTTTTTCAATTATTGATTTATTTAATCATTGGAGCTACTGGGCTAGAAATGATTAAACATATACCGCAAGTTGCTCCTTTTATGGCGCAAACTAATTTATTAGCTTACGCCCGAGCTATTGTCCAAAGTCTTTTAGGAATTAAACTATTATATCTTTTATTGGGAATAATTCTATTCATGATTTTAGCGGCATATTGTGGAGCAGTGGTCAAACGGACAGAAGATGCTTCAAAAGCTGCACAGCCAGTTACTTACTTCTCATTTGTTATCTTATTTATTGGATTAACATCAAGCAATATCAGTACACTAAAGAATCCTATTATAATTTTTTTATCCTTTATTCCTGGATTCTCATCGTTTTTCATGCCCTTACGCTTAATTACTAAAACGGCTAATAATTGGGAGAGTGCCTTTTCTTTGCTTATTTTAATTGGATGCATTGGTTTACTAGTATTTTTTGTTGGCAAATCATATAAACGGTTAATGTTGCAAAACGATAGTAAGCCATTTTGGCAAAAATCAAAGAAGTCATAGTTAAAATGGACAACAATTATAAGAACAAATTTGGCAAAATTGTAAAATTAATTTTGCAGTTTTGCCAATATCATGTATAATTATGGTTGTTGTGGAGAGTTGGCAGAGTGGTAATGCACCGGACTCGAAATCCGGCGAACCAAGTATTCCTTGGCGCGCAGGTTCAAATCCTGTACTCTCCTTAATACAGTGCTTGAAAGCATTGATATAACAGCATTTAAAATATAAATGTTCGCCAAATGCTCGCCGAAGTAATAAAAATGACTTATCTAAATTAATAGATAGGTCATTTTTATATCTCATTAAGTATGTTCTCAATTTTGTCATCTTGCTGAGCCTTATATTCTTCTAACATGTAAGCATATGCTTTGGCTGTTATAGTCATATTTGAGTGTCCTAAACGCTTAGAAATAGCATATAGATCAATTCCTTTAAAAAGAAGCATAGCCACATGCGTGTGTCTTAGACTATGAAAATGGAAACCACTTCGATTAATATCGCATTCTTTTAAGTGGATGCGCAAAACTTTATTTATGCCAGCGGGTGATGGAAGCTTACCATTTTTGTCTGCAAAGACAAATTTTTGATTATTAGTGTTAAGCTGTTGCAATAAATTTAGCAAACTATCATTGACTCTAATCGTTCTAATAGAAGAAGGGGTTTTGGGTTCTTTAAGTTTGTTATTGATATAATCGTAAGTCTTAGTGATTGAAATGGTATTTTTCTTAAAATTAATATCAGTCCATTCAAGAGCCATGATTTCGCCAATTCGCATTCCAGTATAAAGCGCAGTTATTATCATGTAACGACTAGTAAAACGTGGATTAATTTTATTTTCTAAATTTGCAAGTAATGCAACAACTTCTTTATTAGTTAAATAATCAACCGTTCTAGTTTTGTCTTTATCCCAAATTAAATTAATTCGTTTAGTAAAATCAGTGGTAATAATCTTATCTGCAATTGCGTCATTCACGCAAGCGCTAATTGTACTATGATTTTTTTGTACTGTTATTTTAGCGTGTTTGCTACCATATTCGTTAATAAATTTTTGATATTGAGATCGACTAATTTTACTTAGTTTTTGATTTTTAAAATATTCTTTTAGGTGCTTGTAAATTTGGTAATATCTATCAACAGAAGTGGTTGTTTTGCCAGGGATGCGATAAGTTTTGGCCCAATCTAAAAAGTATTCAATAAAAATAGGGTCATAATTTGTTATTTGATTTTTATCTTTAGCAACTTCGAATTCATTAGCCCACTTTTTAGCTTGAGTCTTAGTAGCAAAGCCACTTTTGGTTTTATACTTCCTAGTATTGTCTGTGTCATACCACGATACTTGTGCTTGCCAACTGTTGCCGCGTTTTTTGAAATATGCCATATTTTATTTTCCCTTTAAAATTTGCTAAAATAGGGTAGACAAAAAGCTTTTGTCTACAGTGATTAAGCCTTTAAGAGTTGGTTCCAAGCAAGTTCTTAGGGGCTTTTTGTTGATTTTTATACGTTTTTGAATTTAGTATTTGCTTTAATCTTTAAATGTTTTATACTTAACTCAAAGTAAGAAGGGTGGTTAAAATGAAGTATAAGAAATTAATTTTAGAAAATTTTGCCTCATTAGCTACTGATGTAAAGAAGAACAAGCTTTTTACTGAAGAAAAAATCAAAAAATCGCATAAAGAGTTTAAAAAATTAAAAGATAAAAATGATTCTTGGTTTAATAAGATTTAAAAATAAACTGCGACAGGCTTGATAAGTTTGTCGTTTTTTTGTGCAATTTGACTTTGAATCAATAAGAAGTCAATAAAATCAGGGACAAACTTAGTTATTAAACTAGGATTATCGCCAATCTTTTCAAATAATGATTCTAGTTCTCTCTTTTCATTTGAAATCTCATTTTCAATCACACCTAAAACATGAATTTTTCGTATAGATCCAGAAAGTAATTGTAATTGACTGTTGCTCATTCTTAAACAGCCTGTTTTTAAGAATGAAATACTATTGCCAACTTTTAACAACACAGTTTCAGGTAATAAGTCTGTCATAACTTGACCATATTTCTTAAGTATATCCAGTCCAGTTTTAATATCTTTAGCTTCTTTATCATCTTCTACGTCTTTTTGATCATTAGCAAACTCCATTAATAAGTTAATAAAACTTCCAAAAGAATCATTGCTCAAGCTAGCTAATGACGAAAAGTCATATATTTCAAATTCACCATTCTCTATTGTAGGATCACCTTGCTTGGAATTGTTGTTAAGTTTGCCTACACCTAATTTGTTAAGTAATCTATCTAATTGATAATCATTAAAGGTAATATTTACTAGTTCTTGTTCAGAAGATAAATTGCTTTGAGAATTTGTTAATTCTAATTGTATACCTCCTTCAACTAACTTGAATAAACTTGTTTCTATATCGCCGGCTCCTTTGGTTGAATTTTCTTGGCTTTCGCTCTTTTGCTTACCAGACTGAATAGATTCAATAAGTCCATGATCAATTTGTGCTAAAGATGAATACAACTCGATTGTGTCTAAGTAGATTATTTCTTTACTCTCTTTACTCTCTTTACTCATTACTTTCTCCCAAAATACTGCCATAGGTTTAACGTCACTGGTGTTGTGGACAAAATTACTCTTTTCTTTATATTTTTAATCAAATATAATAATTATATATATGAAATAATCATTTTATGAAGGAGTATACTATGAAGAAAATTATTACAATTATTTCTGCTGTGATTGCAAGTTTGTCATTAGCGGGATGCTCTAGTTCCTCTACTAACAAGAGTAATAATCAATCTAAAACATCCACAGTTAAACCTAAGCCAAAGTATTATTTTGATGGTGAAAAGGCAAGTATCCGTGATTTAGATATAACTATTACAAAAGTTAGGTTTTTTAAGGGATTAACTCCTAAGGATAAAAAACAAATAGCTTTTGAATATATTGTAAAAAATAAGAGTAAAAAGAAATTAGATATCACAACTTCTTGGTTGGCCGTATTCAATGCATATCAAGATAATAAAAATACAGATGGCAAACTAGAAGTTGGTTCAACACCTTTGAACTATGCTGGTAAAATCTTGAATAATCAAAATAAGTCCATAAAAAAAGGTGGAAAACTCGAAGGTGCTATTGCATATAACCTTGATAGTAATAAGATTCCCGTTACTTTGAAAGCTACCAAAGGTGTTGATGGACCAAAAATTGGCCAAAAGACATTCAAGCTTGGCAAGTTTACATCTCAAAGTAACAAACTTGGAGTAAATTAGATTTTATTAAGATAACTGCTGTGCTATAGAAGTACAGCAGTTTTTATCTTTCTAAATATATTTACTTTTCCATTTGTTAAAACTAATATTATCGATATATTCTCCCTTTCCCGTTTTCGGATTTCGTGCCCATCTTTCGGAACTATCAGGCAAGCCCTCGATGTATGGCATAGTTGTACATCTACAACCAGGATGTATTAAAGGATAGTTGATACCTGTCTTTGTTTCTTTAATGTCGAATATTTTTCCATCTAAGTTACCACATATAGAGCAAGTTTTTGTATCAAGTGTAGCTAGAAAAGAATATTGCTTTATGCCACTATCTAAATATTCTTGATAGGTTGCATTTTCTAACTCTTCGGCTTCTTTGACTTTGTTATAATGATACTTAATCGGGCCAATTCCTGCCCAAGTTTTATCGGTTTTATGGTTATGAATAATTTTTTGTTTGTTTTTTAGAAGTTGTTTTCCATCTAAAGTTAGTCTTTTTTCAGTAGATAATAATCCGTAACGTTGCAGTTTTTTAATACTTTCATTAGCATTAATTCCATATTCTCTATAAAAGTAAAGCGGAATACTATTAGTATTTTTTCGAGATGTTAACCACCATAATAAAACTATTTCGCCCGTAACAAGCTTTTTGCCCTTAAAAATCTGATTTTTCATGTAAGCACGTGGTACGGGGGCGGAAGTATTCCAATTATTTAAAACATATTCGGCTGATTCTTCATCTTTAATATAAGGAATATTATTATAGTTATTTTCTCGGTATTTGTCTTCAAGCTTAGTAATATAGTTTTCCTTTTTTTGTTTAGCAGCTATAATCTGAGAAGATTTTGTAAGCATATACTTTTTATGCTTATATTGCTGAGCTTTTTTCAACATTAAACTATGTATAATTTTTTTAAGATTCATAGTATATTTCATATCCTATTCCATTAAGTATGGTGCATAACAAAATTATTGTTATTAATATTTTAAACCATTATATTTTTCCTAAAACTTTCTTCTTAATATTAATTGGACAGCTTAATGATTTTATATTTTAGGAAAGAAATAATTAATATCAATATTAAATTCCTTAGCTATTTTAAAAATTATTTCCGAATTAACATTTCTTAATCCATTTTCATATCTGGAAACATTTATGCGTAAAGTGCCAATTTTGTCTGCAAAGGTTTGCTGATCCATATCTAATGACTTACGCAATTTTTTTATTTGTAGACCAATGTACTTTGATATTTTTGTTTCATCTTTAATTTTTTTAGACTGGATAATTTCAGGATGATAGTTTACATACACCTTTGAAATTGCATGAAAATATCTTTTTAATTCATCCGGAACTTCTCCAATATATGGTAAATCTATGTCTTGCCAGGATATGCCATCCTTGTTAGAAGGAGATTTATCTTTCAATAAATATTCTGGAGTTGTATTTGAAACTATTTCCTCATTCAATCCTATTAAGTTATCTAAAGAAACATCAAAATAATCAGCTAATAATTTTAAAGAAGAAAGTTTGGGTTCTTCCTTATCATTTTCCCAACGTGAGAGCCTACCTTTTGATATTTTTGCATTTGAATATTTAGAATTTAATGCTTGTGCTAACTGCTCTAAAGTTAATTTTTTACTGTTCCTATACGCTTTTAATTTAGAACCTAAATTTGCCATTATTTATTAAACCTATTTTATATCTTAGTTAAATTCTATAGTTCGCCATCGTAATGGATAGCTTTTCCTAGTATTTTTACATCATCATTACCATCTAAAAAAATGGGTTCATATTTAGTATTAAAGGGGTAGAGGATAGCGTGTTTTGAATCCATTTGCTTAAATTGTTTAAGCGTCGCTTCACCATTAATTAAAACTGCTGCAACTTCGTTTGTTTCAATCGTTGGCTGTTGAAGAATAGTAACATATGCACCATTTGGAATTCTAGGCTCCATAGAGTCGCCTTTACAGCGTAATGCAAACAATTTACCAGCTGGCACGTGTTTTAAGTAAACATCGTGATAACCTTCAACGTTTTGTTCAGCAGTAATAGGGGTACCACAAGCTATATCACCAACAATAGGAATGCGTACATGATGCAAATTTGATAAATCTATTGCATTAGAAGGAAATTTGGGATCTAAATCGGATTGACTATTGTCAACTCCTAAAACTTTTTCAACCGTAGTATGTAAAGCTTTAGCAAATTCTGGGGTTCTGTTAATTGGAAATTCTCTTGTATGATTAAAATATTTTGACACACCCGACTTAGCCATCCCTACATGTTTCGCTAGTTCCGTAATTGACATACCTTGCTCTTTTCTTAGTTCATTAAGTTCGTCAATTATTTGTCTACTTGTTTTCATTTTCTCTCCTTACTTTTAAATAATATTATATTACTGATGTTCATTAAAATAAACAATAAAATTATTTTTTTGATATTTTTGTTGACAAAAAGAAACAAAGGAATTATTATATATTTGTTCGCTAAAGTGAACAGGAGGCGGAAAAGTGATTTTTAATTTTAAGCGTCTGAAAGCTGAACGAGTTGCTAAAGGGTTAACTCAGGCTGAAATGGCAAAACGTAGCGGTATAAGCAGAACAAGTTATTGGAAAAAAGAAAATGGAAAATCAGATATTGGAGTGGAAGAATTTACACGAATGCTTACTGTACTGGGATATCCAGAAAATAAAATTTCGATTTTTTTTACAAAAAGTGTAGACAAAAGAGAACAAAAAATAAATATAGTTAAGGAAAGAAGAAAACAACATGCAGGAATTAGTAATTATGCAAAATCAACAAGCTGTGACTAGCAGCTTACAAGTTGCAAAAACGTTTGGAAAAAGACATGACCATATTTTAAGGGATATTGAAGCAATTCAAAAAGATGTCCCCAATTTTGGGGAGATGTTTGAAGAAGGTAACAAGCCTGATAGTTATGGTAGAAAACGCCGAGCATATTTTATGACACGAGACGGTTTTATATTATTGGCTATGGGATTTACAGGAAAGAAGGCTCTCAATTTTAAGCTCAAGTATATCAATGCTTTTAATCAAATGGAGAACGAAATAAAAGCAATTCAAGCTGGACATCTCGACAGCTACATGATTGAAGACCCAGTCAAAAGGGCACAAAAGTGGGTTGAGGAAAAGAAAGCTTATTTGAAAATTAAGCCAAAAGCAGACTATTACGACAGCCAGATGCACAATCCAGGCTTAATGACAACTACTGAAATAGCAAAGGACTATGGCTGGACTGCTAAGAAGATGAACATTGAACTTCATAATCGTCATGTTATTTATAAGCAAGGGAAAGTGTGGGTGCTATATCGAAAATATGACGCAAAAGGTTATACACAGTATGAACCATATTCTTATGCAAAAGATGGCAAGAAAGATCAGGGTGTCCACAACAATTTGAAGTGGACCCAGAAAGGAAAGAAGTTCATCTATGACTTACTTGCTGAAGATAATATTCATCCTGTACTAGAACAAATGAATTTGCTGGAGGTGTAGTGATGGAAAAAGACAGCACTAAAAAAGAGCAATCAAATGATTACTCGAAAATTTTAAAACAAAATACAAAAAGTTATGGCGTTATCTTTTATGCTCATGATAGAGACAACAGCAAAGTACCTTTAGCCACAATGTCATTGGAGCCAAATGAACTAAAACGGGCAACTTTGATTGATGAAAAATATTCAAGAATTTTAACAGGAATATCTAAGGAATGTGGTCTGTCACAAAAGCTTTATGTGTGGATTGATGGAACTGAATTCAAAATTAAAAAACCAGAAGAGCTTAATCTAGAACGATTAAAAAATATTATTAACGAAAACGAGACAAAATGAAAAAGTTAGTAGCTCAAATTGGTTTAAACAAAATAGAGATTGAATTTAAAGTTATAAAAGATAAGAAATATAAAAATAAAGCTTTAGTTGAAATCAAAGCTAATGAAGCCATTAAAGAACTTGATAAACGGAATCATCAGCTAAAGTCGATACCAGTCCGTTTTGAAAGATAGACTTTAAAAGCAGCTTAGACAAACTAAGAGAGGAAGAAAACTAATGGAAAACGAGGTGAAATCAAGTGACTGATCTAGTAAATCTACAAATACAAGTGGGGCCTCTGATTGAAGTGGTTGATCAAATCATGCAAGAACGTGGTTATGTTCCAGCAGAGTCGCTGGAAGGCAAAACCATCAAGATGAAAGAATTTAGCGAAAATTATTGCGGAAATAGAGCACCTGAGTGGATACGGACATTCATTTTCGACGAATATCCAGAAGTTGATGTTAAGAACGGCGGGTGGGTAGTACATCCACGGCGAACTAAAAACGGAAAAACAACAATTATTTTTCAAAGAAGGGCAGCAAAGTGGATGGATGAACATGATACAGAAATAGATTGGGACGCAAAACTACCATGATTGAAAGGATATTGAAAAAATGGGCAAACTTTTTAAGAACCTACACAGACCTAGAACTACACACCAAGATGTCACTGATAATCTCATTATTACTAGTAATTCTTGGTTTGGTAGGAACGATCTACATATTGACCCTACCAGAAAGACTTCCCGGAACATAAAAAGAGCCCGACGACAATCGGACTCAATTAAAAAATATAAACCATATAAGGAGATTATACCATATGGAAGTTAAAACTGGCAAAAAATTATCGAAAACTATTTATCAAATTAATCAAGATGAAGAAATGCGTAGCTTAGCAAAAGATGATCCAGATGCAATTTTGCTTTACGACAAAACTGAGTCAATCATCAATACAGATTATGCCAACGATATTGACTATGCATATGATGATGCTGCAGATTACTTAAGAAGCAGGCTTAAAGCTAATGGCGGCTCGATTGACAAGTTGGCTGATGAACTAGGGTATAGAAGAAAATACGATTTTATCGATGATTTAATGATGGGCTTAGATAACATGACTGATGTCCTAGTTGATTGCTACAACGGCGTAAAACTTAGCGATTTGTTTGAGTGAGGTACTGAATTATGAATTTATTTGAAATTAATGATGCTATAAAGCAAATTGCAGACCGTGACGACATTGACCCACAGACACTTAAAGATACGCTTGATTCACTGGAATTAACTAGAGATGAGAAGCTTGACGGTTTAGCTGGATTGATTGAACGGGATATAGCTAATATTGCTTTCCTTGCTAACAAGATTAAAGAACTATCAGAACAAAAAAGTCATTTAGAAAAGCAGAAAGACAATCTACAAAAATATATGACCGACGTTATAGACAACGCCCATATTAAGCAACTTCAAACGAAACACTATCTTTTAAAGACACGAGGTGCAAGACAAAAAACCATTATTTCAGATGAGAAAAAACTGCCAGATAAATACAAAATTACTAAAGTAACTGAATCTACTAAAGTTAACACAAATCAAATATATAAAGATTTAAAAGATGGCATGGAAGTATCAGGGGCACATCTAGAGCCTAACCGCAGAACAATAATTAGTTAAGGAGGAATGCACAATGACGGAAGATAAAAAGAGTGTCTTTGCTACCTTATCAGAAATCGATGTTAGTCCTTATTTGGATAAAAAGGTCGGGCTAGACTATCTCAGTTGGGCCAAGGCATGGACGCTAGTTAAACGGGCATATCCCAGCGCAAACTACAAAATCACAGAATTTCCTGAATACATTCTAACCAAAGAGGGCTGGGTAGCTACTGGCAGAGATGTTGACTATCGACAAACGGCTGCCGGATATGAAGTTGAAGCAGTTGTGACCATTGATGGACAAGAGTACAGCTCAAAATTGTTTGTCATGGATTACCGCAATAAAGCCTTATCCAAGGCAACTTATTTCGAAATTAATAAAACGCAGCAACGAGCTTTGGTAAAAGCACTAGCAATTGCGGGATTAGGCTTAAGTGTCTATGCAGGGGAGGATTTGCCTGAGGAGAAGAGTAATGAGCAAGCATCTAAACCACGGCAAGCAACATCAACTAGAAAACAGCCAGCAAAGCCACAATTTACTGACCAACAATTATTGGATTATGAAATTACTGACAAAAAAGGCACTGTCAAACTAGTGCAAGTTGTTTCAGAAGCTATTAATGGTAACCCTGATAGTGCAGCGACGATTAAAAGCTTAGGTGGCGAAAGTCACGAAGCTTATAAGCAAATTTACGCTAGGGAGCTATATAAGAGTTGGTTAGACAATTCCACAAAGGCAGGTGCTTGACCGTGGTACGACTAATAAAAAAGAGTAGAGGCAATTATACCAACACGGATAATACCTTGGTAAGAGATCCAAAATTAACGTGGAAAGCTAGGGGTATTTTTAACTACCTGTGGAGTCAAGCAGATGGCTGGAATTTTTATGTCAGTGAAATAGCCAAACATTCGATTGATGGAGAAGATTCATTGAGGAAAGGCTTAGAAGAACTTGAAAACAGAGGCTATTTGAAAAGGGTTAATCGGCATACTAAAAAGGGTAGATTTGGAGGGTTAGACTGGATTCTTGATGATACAGGACAGCTTAACCGTCATGGGGAAAATACCGATGACGGTAAAAACAGCCAAAAACAGCAAAAAGTCAGGGATTTGTCGGAGGACGGAAAATCCGGAGGACGGAAAAACCGTCCGGCGGAAAATCCCACACTAAGTAATATCAATAGTAAGAATTATCAAGATAAAGAAATATCAATAGAAAGTCATCATCATCTAGACGATGACGAAAATCATATTTTATTTAAGCAGTTACTTGACTCTTATCAAAAACTAACAGGATGCAAATTTACTAAAGCAGAGCAACAATCAGTCATTAGTAATTACATGGATAGATTACCAGCTGAAACAGTGAAAGAGGTAATTAATAATGCTATCGCTGCACCAGACAAGAATAATAGCATAACTTACCTATTCAAGTGCCTAGATAATGCAGTCAAAGCGGGGGGATAGCAATATGGATAAACCTAAAATTGAAGATTTAGTAGATTATCTTAAAATACAAATCCCTAATTGTAGCATTAGCCAACCTGAAATGGATGACTTAAAAGGGCTATATCCAAACATCTCATATAAAGATCTTAATCGTGTTTTTCATCAAGCAATTAAACAGCATTGTATGCAGCCAGTTTCCTACATTACTAGGCAATTAAGGGTAATTAGACCAGCTGCTGACCCATTTAATAGTCAGATTAGTAAAAGTACTAAAAGCGGGTTTTCTTCTAAAAAAGCAGTGGAGGTTGGTACTGACTGGGCTGAAGTAGAGCTAAAGAGACAGAACAAACGGGAGCAACTAATTGCAAACTACAATCAAGTCCATGGTGCTGGAGCATTTGAGCAAAAAGAACAAGAAGACTGTCAAAAGATACATCAGTTTTTTGTAGATTTTGAAAATAAGTATATGGGAGAAAAGCAATGACAGAAGAAATAAATCGATGCACATTATGCAGCAAAAAATTAAAATCCAAATTTTATGTATGCGATTATGACGATTCAGTGTTTTGCTCCAGACAATGCTTCGAACTGTATCGGGCAATGTGTGATGATGAGGGAATTGCAAATTGTAGAAAGGTTGAGGACTAGCAATGACTGATAAGAAGAATACACTTTCGTGTGCTGGTTGCGGCCATGAATTGCATGAAAATGCAGAAGCATATATAGCACCATTTACGATATCGAACAAATTTTTTTGTAGCAAAAAATGTTTAGATGATTATTTAAAAGTATATGTCTATAAAGTAACGCTTACATATAGGATATGATCTGATGGCAAGAGTTGAAGACGAAATAAAAAAGCCAATATCAAAAGATATGGCGTTAAGCATTAAGGCATACTTCCCAGTGCCCAGGTTATATTCAAAGAAGTGCAGACAGGATTGCTTGAACGGAATCGAGCGGCCAGGAAAGAAGCCCGATAGCGACAATATCGCCAAGATTATTTTGGATAGGCTTAACCCGAAGATGAAGCTGAACCATGATCTGCATAAAGCAGAATGTGTACACGAAAGTTTATACAGAGATGACAAGCAGGTTGTATGTCTGCATGTTGAGAAGTGATATGCGGAGGAGTCACGGGTTGAAATTATAGCAAGATGGAATTAATTTATTAGATCATTGATATAGACTTAAATAACTGTATTTATAAAAGTTTCACCAAATGTTGTAAATTGTATAATCCCATTTACAATTTTCATATCTCTTTCTGCGCGTCCATCAATTGATTGCATAGGATATTCTGCATATTTCATTTCTTTATAAAATTTTTGAATACTTGCTTCTGGAATTTCAAAGTTATCTCTTAACCTAACTATTCCCAATGATGTCAAAGTATCAAGTCCAGCCTCATTTATGATTATATCTTTTTTAGAATAGTTAATACCAATGCGGTGTTCAAATATAGGATATTCAATTTTTGATCCCATATCCAATGTATAACTCACAGTAGGAATTGGAAGAGGGGGATTAAAAGATAATTGTTTTAACAGCTTTGCATCTGATGGACTTAGCTGAGATAAAATGTTTGAAAACCTTGGAGATAAATTTTGATTTTGATTTTTATCAACTGATGCGGCAATAAGTTTAGCGAACATTTCTCTTAGGTTATCATCACTTATTTGATATTTAGAATCTTCTATGGTTTTCATAGCTAAGTTTAGTTTAGAAAAATCCCTATTTTCTTCAGGAATTTTATTTACATTATCAATAATTGACTGCTTAAATTTTCTTATATGTGCATTAGTCCATGTTGTCACTATGTTGAATGGCGATAATAATAATTCTGAAATACCACCTAAGGTGTCACCAATATTTTTAGCAGTAGGATTCATCAATAGTTCTTGAGTATTTTGAGGTAAAAAATTAAGTGGATTTTCTGGATCCATAAAAATCTCCTTTTTTAAAAAGTTAATTTAATACTAAATATATGTACTATTATACACGAAAGGCACAAGATGTTGTGGAATAAAATACAAATTGTTTTAAATAAAAAGCATTGGTCTTTAGCGAAATTAGCCAGGGAATCTAATGTAAATTATGAAACATTGAAAAAATATAAATTTGCTGGGCAGGAACCCAGCTTTAGTAAAGTATGTAAAATTGCTGATGCGTTAGGTATCAGCTTAGACGAATTGAGGTAATCAATGGAAGTAAATAATGATTGGCAAAGTAAATTTGAAAAAAGGGCAAGTAATACGAAAACTTGGGGCGTATTTTTAGTGGTTGCTATAATTGCTTATTTCATATGGCAAAGCAAAATAGCGTTGTTTGCCACACTATGCTCAGCGTTTTTCTTTATCGAAAATATAGTAGTTGCTTACTATTCTTATAGAAAAAAAGGAGACCGAAAATGATTAATCGAGTTGTACTTGTTGGTCGCTTAACACGAGATCCGGAATTAAAAACAACGCAGAGTGGGCTGTCAGTAGCCACATTTACGCTTGCTGTTAATCGTCAGTATACTAACGCTCAAGGTGAGAGAGGAGCAGACTTTATCAGTTGTGTCATTTGGCGCAAGGCCGCAGAGAATTTCTGTAATTTTACGTCAAAAGGGTCACTTGTTGGCATTGATGGGCGAATTCAAACTAGAT
The DNA here is from genome assembly GCF_003692805.1 of Lactobacillus sp. ESL0230. Classification (NCBI taxonomy): domain Bacteria; kingdom Bacillati; phylum Bacillota; class Bacilli; order Lactobacillales; family Lactobacillaceae; genus Lactobacillus; species Lactobacillus sp. ESL0230. Next base: position 616,254 of record NZ_REHI01000006.1, on the reverse strand, counting down.
CATACGATGGCCGAAATGGGCAAAAGGTTTATGTGACTGAAGTAGTCGTTGATAGCTTTTCATTACTTGAGTCTAAAAAGGATAGGCAAAATAACGCAAATATGGGGAATGACGGCGGTTATAGTAGCAATGGTGGCAATAATACAGGTAACAGCAATAATAGCGCCCCGCAAGACCCATTTAGCGGTTCAAGCGACACGATTGATATAACAGACGATGATTTACCTTTTTAGGAGGAAACTATGGAGCGTTGTTTGAAATTTATCGTCCCTGGGGAACCTAAAAGTAAAGCAAGACCACGATTTTCTAGGCAAAATGATCATGTAATTACTTACACACCTGATAAAACGCATCACTATGAAGATCAAGTTAGGTACAGTGCTCAAGTTGCAAGAAGAGCGCACAACATAAATAAGCCAATATCGCAGGATATGGCTATTTCAATCAAAGTGTATTTTGGAATACCGACTTCTTATTCAAAAAAGCGCAGGGCAAGGTGCTTAAGTGGGGAAGAGAGACCAACTAAAAAGCCTGATAGCGACAATATAGCGAAGATTGTGCTAGATGGGTTAAATCCTAAAATGAAAGTTAATCACGCATTGCACAAGGCTGTGTGCCTAAGCGAAGGGCTATATAGAGACGATAAGCAAGTAGTCGATTTGACAGTTGAAAAATGGTATGGGAAAGAGCCACAGGTTGAAATAACAGCCTTGTGGCATGAAGAATGAGGAAGGTGATTAGTGATGAGCAGTACTATACCATATAACTTGTTACACTATCTTGAAGATAAATATAAAAATAAGGGCTATATTCCTGAAAATAACGAGATGTTAATAAAGCTACGTAACAAACTTGAAGGACTTGAGAACCGAACAAAAGTCGATAGATACCGTGACAATGTTGCAAGACTGTTGGACGAAGGATACAGCATAAGGAGTATTGCTGAAGCAATGGATACTTCAGACGATGTGATTTTAAAGGTTATTCGTGAAAATAAGCTTGTTGCTCATCCACAATTTAAGTATTTAGCGATAAACGAAATAACTTATGCCAAAATCTACAGTACAACTTACACTGGTTACAGTTATATGGTCAATTGTCCATCTTTTATTGGGGCAAAGATAAATCTAGCCCATGCAGGTTATGAACTAATACAGAATAGAAATAAGTATAATTGGCAAGACATTGATTTAGGTGATTTGTATATTGTTAACGGTAAGATAAATAAAAAATAAGTTGGTTAGGATGATGATTGGAGTTGAACAATTAGTTTTGTTTAAAAAAGCGAAGTTAGATAAAGCCAAAACAGCCCAGGCAGTTAAGGATTTTTTTACAGAAGACTTTGGTCATTATCTTAATCTGGCCAACAAACATTTGAGTGATATATCTAGTCCAACACTTGATCCTAATAATGTTGGCGGCCATGATGGGCTTAATCATCAAGACGAGCGAATGACAGCTAATCTTGATGCTCAAACTTGCGTGCTGGCAGTAGATCATACTATCAGTAGTTGCAGCCACATTAGTGGAACTATCCTTTATCTGTATTTTATTAAACACTGGTCTAATGACCGAATTAGGTCTAAGTTGGGATATCAAAGTACTAGATTTAATGAGGTAAAAAATGATGCGTGTGTTGAATTTGCTGAACGCTTTGATTTCTGGCGAAAAGAAGATGGCTCATCCATTGAAGATTTACAAGTTTTTGAGAGCTTAGAAACGGCTGAGGAAATTTCAAAAAGCGGTCATTGAGCGACATAAGAGCGGTCAAAGAGCGAAAGCCAGGCGGTCATAATCTATTGTATTATTGTATTGTCAAAAAATTAGGGTAATTCCTAATAGCTTTAAAACCGTCCGAAACGACGTTAAACTAGCTAGATTTTATTCATTTCTAACCTCATTAAATGCAAAAAAGAGCTGCGGTAATGGTTGTAGCCGAGTTCGATTCTCGACACCGCAATAGACGTGTGATCTTTCAATTTGGTAAGGAGTAAGTACAAACTTAGGTGAAATAAATAGTTTGTTATTTTTGAGAAATCATGATAACCTATGTTGTCCCAAACACAATCTGGAACAAGATTTTTTAGTATAAGGTTCAGGTTATATTGAATTTTTTAATTTTAAACAAAATATCTCACAATTTATTTGTGTGGTATTTTTTTGGCGAAATAATTATATTTGTCCCATAATGTATAAAAATGTCCCAGAAAGTGTTACAATAAAATCAAGAGGTGTAAAATCATGAAGAAGAAGGAAATAATTAATTTGATTCGTGCCCATTATGATTGCGATGACAATCTGTTTAGAAAGACTTCTAATGATGTGGCACGAAGCTTTGATGAAGAAGGTGACTACCAGTTAGCTCAATATGTGATGAGCCTAATTTCAAATGTTAATATGTTTAAGCCTCAGTCTATTTCTTTTGAAAGTCAATTTTTTAAAAAAATTGCTCTTGATAGTCCTTCTTTGTTTTTACCAATTCCTATTATGGCTGATATTAAAGGTATTATGAATGCTGTTAATCATCATGTTGGTATCAACAAGTTTTTGTTTGAAGGTGCACCTGGTACAGGAAAAACTGAATCAGCCAAGCAAGTAGCTCGATTATTACAACGGTCTTTGTATTCTGTTGATTTTAATGAAATAATTGATAGTAAAATGGGTCAAACTGCTAAAAATATTTCAATAGTCTTTAATGAAATAAATCGGATGCCACATCCAGATAAAGTAGTCATTTTGTTTGATGAAATTGATGTAATTGCTTTGGATCGAGTTAATACAAATGATATTAGAGAAATGGGTCGTGCTACTTCTAATATCCTAAAAGCACTGGATAATGTTAATGAGGAAGTAGTCATCATTGCTACTACTAACTTATATAAACAACTGGACAAAGCTTTTCAACGTAGGTTTGATAGTATCGTCAATTTTGATCGTTATTCAAAAACTGACTTAGTAGATGATATAGGAGTTGGAATATTAAATAATTATCTGAAAAATTTTACTAAAGTAAGTAGAGATACTAAGTTATTTAAAAAAATTCTTAATACTTGTCCTGCTCTTCCTAATCCTGGTGAATTGAAAAATCTCATTAAAGTTTCTTTAGCTTTTAGTAATCCAGACGCACATTTTGATTATTTGATTCGACTTTATCAATCTCTGAATAAGCAAAATCAGGATCTTGATCCAACAAAGTTAAAAAGGCAAGGCTTTACTGTAAGAGAAATTGGTGTCTTAAAGAATATTTCAAAGAGTCAGGCTGCTAGAATGTTGAAGGAGAAAATGGATGAATGAAATTTTAACTCTTAAAGGAAAATTTGAACAGCAAAAACACCCACAAAGTCAGGTAGTGCTAACACTACCAAATAGAAAAGGTGTCATGGTAAGCAGTACCATAATTAGAAACTTAGTCAACGATTTGAAAGTCATTCAGCAGTTTTGGCAAAAACAGCACAATATCATCTCGAAAATGCTGGTTAGTGCGCATTATCGCCAAAATATTGCTAAATCTAATCGGATTAAAGGCTTTTTTGGTAGTGACCCTGATAAATTGATTGTTGGCTCTAAGTTTGATCAAGATGAAAAGCACATAATTACTTATTTAATATCTAATTTGCAAATGAAAAATGCAATTAGTGACGGTGAAAAAGTCGCTAAAATCCTAGATCAATACTTTAATGGAAATGTTTCTAATATTCAATTTAATAATAAATCTAATTTAGAGGAAATTGACTTTCCGCGGTTTTCAATTAGTAAAACACAGTTTCAAAAAATTGTTATAGATGCTTGGTTTGTTGCTAAATTTGATGTGGAGAAAGCTGATTTTTCTATTAATAACAATTCCATAGTTTCCTTTTATCAAACGGATGAAGATTTAAGTAAAGTATTGGATAAAATTGGAATCAAGACTTATCAGATAAATTTTTTAGATGATAGAACGGTGTTAATGGATACTGATTCTGTTAATTTATTGATGGAAAAAGCGCCTTACTTAGTATCGATGGCGACTGAGGATTTGGCCCAGCTTTCTCCGTCAGTTGCTGCGAGCTCAACAGATACTTATCAGCGTAGCATTCCAGCCCCTAATGATGAACCAATAATTGGCGTAATTGATACACTTTTTGATCAAAGTGTTTATTTTAATGACTGGGTCAGTTATCAAAACATGCTTGATTCTAATATCAGTACAACTTCGGAAGATTATGATCATGGTACGGCTGTTTCATCAATTATTGTTGATGGCCCAGCATTAAATCCGATTTTTGATGACGGTTGTGGCAGGTTTAGAGTTAAACATTTTGGTGTCTCAGTTGAAAAAGGTTTTAGTTCTTTCGCCATTATTAAGAGTATAAGAGAAGCGGTGGTTGCCAACCCTGAAATTCATGTTTGGAATCTTTCGCTAGGTTCAAAATTCGAAATTAATCGGAATTTTGTATCAGCTGAAGGAGCAGCTCTAGATGAAATTCAATTTGAAAATAATGTGCTTTTTGTAATTGCTGGTACTAATAAAGAGCTAGGTGAGCCTCCAAAAAAAATAGGTGCTCCTGCTGACTCAATTAATTCAGTTGTTGTAAATGCTGTTGATAGTAGCCGTAACCCAGAACCATATTCGCGTAAGGGAATAGTTTTATCTTTTTTTACTAAACCAGATTTAAGTTATTATGATGGTGATAAAAAAAATCCTCTCAAGGCTTATGGTCCTAATGGTGAAGTTATTGTGAGCGGGACTTCTTTTGCTGCTCCTTGGATTGCACGAAAATTAGCTTACTTGATTGATATTTTGGGACTTAGCAGAGAAATTGCTAAGGCCTTGTTGATCGATTCATCAGTTGGCTGGTCCAGAAAAAATGAAACTAATGGGGATCTTGAAATGATAGGCAATGGTGTAGTACCTGTTAGAATTGAAGATATTATTAATTGTCCTGATAATGAGATTAAGTTTACCTTAGAAGGTATAGCAGAAAAATGGAATACTTATAATTATCAAATTCCCGTTCCTGTTGTTAAAAATAAGTATCCTTTTTTTGCCAAAGCAACTCTGTGTTATTTTCCAAAGTGCACAAGAAATCAAGGGGTTGACTACACTAATACAGAACTTGACCTGTCTTTTGGTCGGTTACAGAGTGTTAAAGGTAAAGCCAAAATCAAATCGATTAATAATAATCATCAAAATGATGGTTACCCACTAGTTAATGAGGCAATGGCCAGAAAGCAGTTCAGAAAATGGGATAATGTTAAGACCATCAGTGAGCAGATTACAACGAATCCAAGACCGAGATGTACTTATGGTGAAGATCCAATTTGGGGAATTGAACTCAGGGAGAAGGAAAGATTATCTAACAAAGATGGTCGAGGTCTGAAATTTGGTATTGTTGTTACTCTAAAAGAAATGAACAATGTTAATCGAATTGATGACTTTATTCAACAAGCAAATTTTCGTGGCTGGTTGGTAAACAAAATTGACGTTCAGAATCGAATTGATGTTTATGAACAAGGCAATCAAAATATTAAGCTTGAATAATCTTTTGTGAACGCAATTATTATTAATTTATTTAAAGTCAGTGCACTTTGCTAATATGGCAGTTTTTAAGAAAACATATGAACTAGTTAAGTAATAAAGAGCATCCCAGCGGTGCTCTTTTTTAGTGCCCCAAAATCAGGAGGTGGTGAAATGATGTGACTGAATTAAAAGGTAAACAAAAAAAGTTTGCTGACGAGTATATCAAAAGTGGTAATGCGACCGAAGCATATGTAAATGCTGGCTACAAGGTTAAAAATAATGAAACTGCGAGAGCTAATGCTAGTCGCATGCTAACAAATGCTAACGTTAAAGCTTATATCGAATCGCGCATGAAACGGCTCGAATCTGCCAAATTAGCGAGCGCCAAAGAGGTTTTAGAATACTTAACCTCAGTTATGCGAGGCGAACAAACGGAGACTGTAGCGACTGCTAAGGGCATTTTTGAGGGTATTGAAGTTTCGGCTAAAGACAGAATTACTGCTGCTAAAGAATTGCTTAAACGGTATCCAAGTGACCCTATTTCTAATGCGCAACTGCGTAAAATGGTTGCCGAAGCTAAGATGGCTGAATATAAAGTTGAGCAGTTAAACAGTGATGATCTAGACACGACAGTCAACATCAATTTCAATATCCCAAAGGAGGACAATAATGCAAGTGAGTCTTAAAGATAATATCTCGCCGGCTTTCTATAAGCTTTTTTGGGATATTCATAACAAAAAACATGCCAATTATTGGCTCAAAGGAGGACGTGGTTCGACCAAGTCCTCTTTTATTTCGCTCATGATTGTACTGGGAATAATGCAAGATAAGGATGCTAATGCGATTGTTCTGCGTAAGGTGGCTAACACTCTACGTGATTCGGTTTTTGAACAATATTTGTGGGCGATTGACTTACTCCATGTTGATGACTACTGGCAGTCATCAGTAAGCCCGATGCAGTTGACATATAAGCCAACTGGTCAGCAAGTTAGATTTAAGGGTGCAGATGATCCAAGGAAAATCAAGTCGCAAACGTTTAGACAGGGTTACACCAAGTTCAAACATTTTGAAGAGGTGACCGAATTTAAAGGCATGGAAGAAATTCGGTCAATCAACCAATCTCTTGGTCGAGGTGGGTCTGGTATTATTACTTTCTATTCATATAATCCACCAGCAAGACAATCTAACTGGGTTAATCAAGCAGTTGATAGTGAACAAATGCGTGATGATACGCTAGTTAACTTATCAGATTATCGTTCTGTACCTAAAAGTTGGCTTGGAGTTGAATTCCTTGCTGACGCGAGACAACTTGAAAAAGACAATGAGAAAGCATACCGACATGAATATCTGGGTGAAGTAACTGGAACTGGTGCAGAAGTGTTCAACAATATTACTACCAGACCAATTACAGATGATGAAATTGCTAGATTTGATAAGGTTTACTACGGACTTGATTTTGGCTTTGCTAAAGACCCGACGGCATTCGTTAAAATTTATTGGGACTCAGCAAGGCGTCGCATTTTTATTTTTGATGAATTTGAACGTGTTGGTCTAAAAGTACGTGATGCAGTTGCGATGATAAAGCAACGTAATCCCAGAAATGAACCATTAACAGCTGATTCAGCCTCCCCTGATATGATTGCGGAATACCAAGACCAGGGACTGAACATTTATGGTGCAATCAAAGGCGGAGGTTCACGTGATCACGGCTACAAGTGGCTGGAAGATTTACGTGAAATTATCATTGACCCCAACCGTTGTCCCGATGCCTGGCGTGAATTTACTAGTTATGAATTTGAAATTGATTTGAATGGCAATTACAAGTCAGGTTATCCAGATGGCAACGACCACACTATGGACGCTACAAGATATGCTCTTGAGAGTTTAATCAGGAAAGGAGGTTTTATTAAATGGAATTAGAAGCAATGAAAAAATTGCTACAAAACACGCAAACAAGGCGAGTTAATTTTAATGCTAAATATGCTAAATCTAAAAGCTATTACCTCAATGAGAATGACATCACGATAAAAAACAATGGCGAGTCTAAAACTAAAGAAGACGATGCGGCAAAAAAGAGTAAAAATCCGTTAAGACCAGCTGATAACCGTGTGAGTTCTAACTTTCATCAATTGCTAGTTGACCAAGAGGCGGGCTATTTGGTTACTAAGCCCCCCACTATTGATGTAGGTGAAGATAAGCTAAATGACCAAATCAAAGATACTTTAGGCGACAACTTTGCTTTAAGACTAAATGAATTGGTTGTTGATGCAGCCAATGCTGGTATAGCATGGCTACATTATTGGCTTGATGAAAATAGCCAGTTTAGATATGCGATTGTGCCACCAGACCAAGTAACACCAATTTATTCAACTGATTTAAATCGTAAGTTAGTAGCACTAAGACGCTCGTATAAAGAACTTGATTCAGAAACCGCTAAAACTTATTGGGTACATGAATACTGGGATGATGAAACAGTCACTGTTTTTAAATCACGTGACGAGCAATTTAATAATTTAGAGCCTATTGAAGATAGATTCAACGTTTATGATTTAACAACAGATGAACTTACAGGAACGTCAAGTGTTAACTATCATGGTTTTGGTCGAATTCCGTTTATTGCGTTTCCAAAAAACAAGGAACAGCAACCAGATTTATTTCATTACAAGGGCTTAATTGACGTTTATGACAAAATTTATAACGGCTACGTTAATGATTTAGATGATATTCAACAAATATTTTTAATCTTAAAGAATTACGACGGTCAAGATTTGGATGAATTTAGGGAAGACCTCCAACGGTATAAGTCCATTAAAGTTAGGAGTATGGGCAGTGGCAATGATTCAGGTGTTGACCAATTAGCCATTAATATCCCTACTGAAGCTCGGAATTCAATGCTAGAAACAACTAAGACTAATATTTTTGTTCATGCGCAAGGCATTGACCCAACGGATTTTAAAACTAACAATGCAACTGGGACTGCAATTAAGATGCTCTATTCTCATTTGGAGTTAAAAGCAGCTAAAACAGAAGCCTATTTTAGGGATGCAGTGACTGAATTAGTTAGAGCAATCATGCATTGGTTAAATATTTCAGATGCGGATAGTCGAAGAATTAATCAAACTTGGACTAGAACAGCAATTCAAAATGATGTTGAACGAGCTCAAGTAGTTAGTCAATTAGCTAACTGGACAAGTAAAGAAGCAATCGCTAAAGCTAATCCAATTGTGGAAGACTGGCAAGAGGAACTCAAAGACCAACAAGAAGACCTTAAAAATCGCAATGGCGAGTACGGAAACCCTAATAGCTTAAACGGTGATGATGACGATGAGCAAGAAGACAGCAAGAAGTCGTAGCTATTGGCAAAAGAGGTTTTTACAGGAAAAAGACAATCAGTTGACTAATGCAGCTGAATATGAGTCAGCCATGCGTGCTCGTTTAAAAGAGGTTCAGCCAATACTAGAGCAGGAAGTTGAATACTGGCTCAATCGTTATGCCAACAATCAAAAAATCAGCAAAGAAGATGCTCGTAAAATCTTGAGCACAATTGGTACTCGTGATTGGCACATGACATTGAAGGAGTTCAAGCGTAAGGCTAAAGAAGGTGGCTTTGATAAAGAACTAGATGCCGAATATTTCAAAAGTCAATTATCAAGACTTGAGAACATAGACGAGCAACTGACCAACCTATTAAGTCAATATGCGACAGCTGAGAGTAACAAATTAGCACAAAGTCTATCTAACCAATTTCAACAAACATACATGCACAGCATCTACTTAACACAATTAGAGCAGGCTAAATTATCTAGTAACTTTGCCAATGTTAATGAATATCAAGTCAAAGTAATTGTCAACAAGCCCTGGAATGGCAGCAACTTCTCTAAACGGATTTGGAAAAACTACACTGAGGTGTTACCTAATGAATTAGGTGATGCGTTATTAAGGGGCTCTGTTTTAGGACATTCTCATGAGCAAGTGTTTAAAATGATGCGCCAGCGATTGAGAGACGTTGAAGACTATCAATTGCATCGCTTAGTGATTACTGAAATGGGGCACATTGCCGAAACAGCTACTGCAGATGCTTACAAAGAAGAGGGAGTTGAACAGTACCAGTATTTAGCAACGTTAGAGTCCCACACTTGCGAAGAATGTGGGCACTTAGATGGTGAGATTTTTGACCTGAAAGATAGAAAAGATGGCATTAATTATCCGTTAATTCATCCTTATTGTAGATGTACAACAGTTCCTTATATTGAAGTCTTACCAGATGACCGAGTAAGGTGGTCAAGAGATCCAGAAACTGGTAAAGGCACTTATGTTGACAACATGACTTTCGACCAGTGGAAGAAGGCGGTTGATTACCAAAGGCAAAATGAGTCGTTACCGAATACTGCTGCTAGATATATTCCAAAATCGGGAAAATATAACTGGAATGAACTCAATGCAGAGCAGTATAATAAACATGTAAAGGGAACGCCCGAATTTGATAACTATGCTAAAGGTCGTAAACGACCAGTAAGTGAATTGATTATTTCACCTGTTGAAACTCAAGCATTAATTGACAAATATGGTAAGAAACGCCAGAATACGGATAAACAAAAGGTTTTGTTCAACCATAATTCTTATATAGGCTTATGGGCGGACATAAATGGCAATTATTATCCAACTAAGCAAGGACGTATCGGCTACAGTAAGAGAGGCTGTCATGTCACGCCTCAGAAGCCAGATTATTTAAAATAAGGAGGGCAAATCATGAACCCACGAAAAATGACGATTAAAGAAATTGATCAGCATTTCTATGGCAGGAATGTGAAGTTCACTTTAAAGAATGGTAAGCATAAAACGATATTTGTTGAGGACATCTTAAATGAAGATGATGATGAGCCTGAGCTTACTTTCATTGGCGGAACTTTAGAAGATGAGATAGGCATTTCTGATATTGTTAGTGCAGAACCAGCATAGGTAGAGTAATTAGTAACAACGATTATTTTACAATTGCTTATAAAATATTGAGTTATCTAAAATATTGCTATGAAAATGGTCAAGATGAAGACCCTAATATATTGAAAGCTGATACTTTTGATATATCTCAGCAACAATTCATTCGTACGCTACAGATGCTAAGTGATGATAGCTACATTAAAGGACTTACGTTCTCACCAGTGTTAGATGGTGGCGTACTGTTAGGAAATAGAAGAAGTACGGTTATAACAAGTGACGGATTGCAGTATCTTGCAGAAAACTCAATGATGCAGAAAGCATATAGAATTTTTAAAGAAGTCAGAGATTGGCTTCCATTGATTAAATAAAATTTAAGGCAGCCAAATTAGCTGCTTTTTATTTTGCCCTGAGTATGGCGTAAAAAAGGCTTATTTTTTATACCTTGAAAGTGGTCGCCCCACGTAAAATATTGCGAGAGAGGAAATAAGATGAGACGTGAAGAATTAAAAAAATTAGCTTTAATCGATGAACAAATTGACAAGGTCATGAGCTTGCATGGTGCTGATGTCGAAGCAATGAAAGCTAAGACAGATGAGCTGGGCAAGACCAATCAGTCGCTACAGAGCCAAATTGCAGAGCGTGACAAGGATTTAAAGACGCTCAAAAAGCAAACTGGTGACAATAAAGGAAGTTCACAACTGGCAACACCGAGACTTATTATTGCTCACTCAACCGCTACACCAAATGGAGAAGCCTGGGCTATTTCCCGCAACATGAAAAATGGCATCAATGTTAGCCAGACTTACGTGCACTTTGTAATTGACGATAAAAGCATATATCAAGTGGGAGAGCTTGGATATGTAGCGTGGGGTGCTGGTAGTCCTGCTAATAGTTTGGCTCCTGTACAAATTGAATTATGCGAGTTTAGCAATCACAGACGAGCCTTAAAAGCGTATAAACACTATGTAAACTGGCTCAGATGGTCAGCTAAAAAGTATGGCATACCATTAGCTCTAGACACTAACTCATATCGTGGAATCAAAACTCACTCTTGGCTTGTGCAACATGGCTACAGTAATACAGACCATACCGACCCTTGGCAATACTTGCCTAAAATTGGCATATCAAAAGCCAAGTTTGCTAAGGATTTGACCAAAGGTTTTAGCGGGCTAAATATTGCATTAACTAAATAGTTGATGTATACTTATATACGAATGGAATATGAATTAAATTTTTATCACATGATTTAATTCCTTTTTGAAGTCACTCTAGGTAAAACTAGGGTGGCTTTTTTTAAAAAAATAGTTGACAGTACACGTTATGTAGTGCGTTATATAATATGTAAGGGGGTGAGAAATAGATGTCAAAGAAGCAAAAAAGACTTCAACAAGAATCAAATGAAAAAATTGCTAAAGCCTTTTGTAAATAACCAAAAGATGTGGAGCTAAGCTCCACTTTTTGCTATCTTGCTTGGAATAATATTATTTGAAATTGGTGAATTATTATGACTTTAAGTGAAGCAAAGAAACGTGCTAATAAAAAGTGGGACGAGAAGAATAAAGACCGAAAAAAATATTTAGTCTACAGGTCACAAGCCAAGAGTTTCATTCGTCGCTTTGCTACCAGCGAGGATTTAGACGAATTAGAAAAAATAATTGCAGAAAAACGGAAAAAAATATAAATTTCTGTTGACAAATTATAGACTTAAGTCTATACTATAATTATAAAGTTGAAAGGAGAAAAATGCGTGACAACAGAAGCACAAAAAAGAGCCACCAAAAAATGGCGTGCTGCCAACCGTGAAAAGAAGCTATACACTGATGCCAAAGCACAAGCCAAACGCTTTATCAAAATGGCAACGCCCGAAGATTTGGATGACTTAAGTAAATTTATTAAAACCGTTGAAAAAAATAGTTGACAAATTATAGACTTAAGTCTATACTATAATTATAAAGTTTGAAAGAAAGAAAAAGGAGAACTTAAAATGAAAAAAGTAGAATTTAACGAAGTTGATACAAACAGATTTGATGTATATGTAGACGAAGATAGGTACGGCACTTTAGAGTTCGATAAAGAACAAAATTGTTGGGTTCTATGGCCAGACAGTATTGATGATGGCGTAAGCTACTTTGATGACTTACAAGAAACAAAAGAAACTATTACTGATGAATTAAATGATTAAACAAAAAAGACACCTAGAAATTAAGCTAGGTGTCTTTTTTTATAAAGTTGAAATCCAAAACTCGGAGTAATAATATTATACATTTTTTTGAATTTTTATGCAAAAAAGTCTTGACAAATTATAGACTTAAGCCTATACTATAATTATAAAGTTGAAAAAAAGATAAAGGAGAACTTAAAAATGAAAAATGAAAACTCAGTTATAATGATTGGTGAATTGCTAGAAGATAGTCCTAAAGGAGCTTTTTCCAGAACAGTTGCAAAAGTCGAAAGCGACGATTTAACAAAAATCGCTGATATGGTTATCTACGATAATCACGGTATTTTTGATTCGAATGAGGATTCTGTTTCAGAAGTGCTAAACAAAATTATTGATGACAATGGTTTAAGCTCTAGATCGCAATCTGATATGGACAAGTTAGACACGGATTTAACCGAGCTGGCCATCATGAATGTGGGATTTGATTACTATCAAAAAATATAAATAACAACATAAAAAAAGACACTCAGATTAATTTCTGGGTGGCTTTTTGTGTATAAAATTAACTAAAATGCAGATGCTGACCATTTTTGATATAATAAAAAATGGTACATGATTTATCATGTACCTCGTAGTATTCGAAAAGGAGTTTTCTATTTGACAATCCTTTTGGTTAACGGCACTGGCTATGAGGTACACGCCCATGTACCTCGGAACGCAGTGCCTAAAAGTTTAATCTCATAGCTCCGTTCCACTATCACTTCATATCTCATGGATATGATACCACGGATTAGACATTTAGCAAAGCGGCTAGACCTATTAGGTTTAGCTGCTTTTTATTTGTCAAAAATTAAATTGGTATACTTTGTGAATTTTATTTTGGACGAAAAAAAGAACCCCGAATTAATGGGATTCTTATCCGTGAAACATGAGGATTTCACAAACTATTATTTGTGGCAATTATCAGTCTTGATTTAGTCATGTTTTTTAGCTACTTCGTTTAATGGCTATTATGTAAAGTTACCAGTGGTCTAGTTAATAATGATAGTGTTACTGTATACAATCTACTGTATATAATTTATGCACTATAAAAAATAATGTTTCATTTTTTTAACTTTGCGTCTCGTTTTTCAAAAGTTTTTATCTGAACATCTAAATCTCGTTTTTCAGAATCACTTAAATTGTTATAGTAAGCATCAAATGTTAAAGCGATTGCACCTTTTATAGTAGATGTATACCCTAAAGCAATCATAGCTTGAAGCTTATTTTTTAAATGATTACTTATACGGATACTAGTGTCAAATGTGACAGATTTAGTTGCTTTTTCTTCCGTTAAATCATCCATAGTCATCATTTTTTTTGGCTTGAAATCAGTGACTGATCGATTGCTATTTACTAAACTCATTATTTATCTCCTATTCTTTCTAGAATTTCATCTGTAACCTTTGCATAAACATCAAAAACTTTTTTATCGTGTCTTTGCGTATCAGTAATGCCAGTTATTCCATATCGTTTTAAGCGCTGCATATTGTGTATAGCTGTTGGTAGAATGTTGTCTTCGCCAAAATATTTTTTGGCATTAATCATTGTTGACTCATCAACTGGGGCTCCAGCTTGAATAAGAACTGCTAAAATGCCAATAACGTCTAACCTTGGTGCCCCATATTTATTAATGATGTCATCTTGAATGTATTCAATAAATGCTGTTGCCCCATCAAAAGACTGTTGTTGTGTTTGCATGATTACTAAGCACCAGTCAGATGCGTATAAAGCAGCGTCTGTGATTAAAGATATCGTTGGTGGTATATCAATGATTACATAGTCGTACTTTTTAGATAATGGTGCTAATAAAGTACTTAAGTATTTAACACGGTCTATATAACTATTAGGGAACATTTTTTCCATGTGCCTAGGGAAAAGAGCAAAATCGGGTGCTGAACCCATTAAATCAAGATTATCCTTAACTGTAATTATGGAAGATTCTAAATTTTCATTTTGAACAGCTACCATTAGAGAAGATTCAAAATGTGCTAACTCATTGTCTATATTCGCTTTAGTTTTTAGCAGGATATTTGTCGCATTAGCTTGTGGGTCTAAATCTACGAGTAAAGTTTTAGCATTACGTTTAGATAGTTCATAGGCAACTTGAACAGCATTGGTAGTTTTGCCTACCCCTCCTTTAAAGTTACCAAATGTAATAATTTGGGTCATTTTATGAGCCTCCTTAATTGATTATAATGTAGTAATTTATACATGTAGCATTTACTACTTGTAGTATAGCATACAATAATGCAACTATACAACAGAATTATTTTGAAAAATACTTTTGTATGTTGGGTTAATCAGCATGGTAAAAACTACATGTATTATTGTAGTATTGTAATATTGCATACAATAATACTTGTAGCTTTTAACACTTGTAGTAAATACTACATGAATAATTAAGGCTTGCTTTTTACTTTGGAAGACGTTAAAATCAGTAATATAAAAAAGCTATTTCAGTTCCGCTGAAATTAGCAGACTAGAAATAGCATTGAAAACTGAATAAAAAAGAAGATATGAAAAAAGCAAGACCTTTTAAAGCCTTACCTGATTCATATTAGTAACACCACATGTTACTTTGTTGAATTAACTCTTACTTGGCGGTTAGAGTTAGTCAACCTTTTAACTTAAGCCTAATATCTACATACTTAAGTTCTCTTTAACTTATGTATAGTATTTTATACTTTTTTGTAGCTTTTATCAAGTAGCAAACTATAAAAATTAAGTAAGAGAACTAAGTAGACTAGGCACGGTGTTACTTAGTTCTTTTTATTTATTAATTTTTTATAGGAGATATAAACATGATTAATTACGGCAGAAAAATTGTAGCAGATGAAAAAATCGTAAACAAGTTAGGTATGACGGAAGCGATTATCATTCAATTGGTTGATGAAGAAACAACTAAATCGACAAACACTCATGATAGTAAAAAGTGGGTATGTAAAAGTTTAAAAGATTGGCATAAAAAAATTAGCTGGGTAGCTCTTAGCACGTTAAAACGAGCTTTTTCAGAATTAGAGAAGCAAGGTTTACTAATTACAGGCAATTTTAACAAGACTAAGTATGACAAAACTAAATGGTACAGAGTTGACTATGAAAAAATTGATGAACTAATTAAAGGTAGTAAGGAGGCGTAACCATGACAACATTAGAATTAAACAGAGGATTTGACCACAGACTTGCAAGAAAAATTGGTGTTGATAAAGCTATCATGGTTAGCCAAATTAGCTACTGGACAGACAAAAACGTCAATATTAGAGAAGGCTATAGTTGGGTTTATAACACGGCCAAAGACTGGCAGGAACAATTCGATTGGCTTAGCGTTAAAACTGTACAAAGATACTTAAAATCACTGGTAAAAATGGGTTTATTAGTTGCTGACAACTTCAACAAAATGAGAATTGACAGAACTAAGTGGTATCGTGTTGATTACAAAAAATTAGCTGAAATGCTAGGAGAATCTGAATTAGATGCCGAAGGGACTACCAGTTCCTGCCAAGAGGACTCACAGTTCCAAAGCAAAGGGACTGACAGTCCCAATGGAAAGGGACTCACAGTTCCAAGCAATAACCAAAGATTACCAGAGAGTAACACAAAAATTACTACAGTCTATAAATTCAATTCAAATCAATCACAATCTGAATCTCAAACTGTAAATAGCAATCAGACTGAACAACAACATCAACCAACCAAATCGAATAAGAGATATTACCAGCAATATAAACAGCGTCAATCTACTAAGTCCCACTATCAACCATTTAAAAAGCATATTGAAAAAGCTACAGACTGGTCTAAGCATGTGGCTGAAAATTGTACTGCCGATATGGATAGTATCCAACAATGGTTTGCTGACTTTGAAGCACAAACGTTTGGGGATACTCAACCACAGGTATAAAAAAGAACCCATAAATCAGGGTTCTTAAAAGCTACAATTCAAATTATTTACCGCCGTTCTCAATCCAGTTTTTGGCAGAGTCCATCGAATTAATATAGCTTCTTAATCGGTCTTCAAATCCTTTTTGCGTTGCTGAAGTGACGGATTTAGGATTCATGTTCATTTGAGCGGCAATCTCTTGCTCAGCTTCAAGTCTATCTTCGCCTTCTAATGCTAAAGCTTTTTTAATTTGAGTTACTAATCCTCCTTTGTCGGTATCAACCAAATGTCTGGATTCCCAAGGCTTTTCGATTGGTTTTTCAGTAGGAATAGTACGGTCATCTATCAGTTTAGAGTCGTCCGCAATTATATACTTCTTTTTTGTAAGTCGATAAAATTTTTTTCCTTTTATTTTTTTGGCGCCAAGAATCTCATAAAGATTGCCTTTAGCAAAAGGACGTACTTTTTTGATTTTTTGGCCTTTAGTATTATACGCTGGCATATTAGCGTCTAGTACAATTAATGTGCCTACAGAATGAGCGCTAACCACATTTACGCTGGTGGCTAGTAGTGTTAGTGAAGCCACTCCTGCTGCCATTACTTTTTTTAATTTCATGTTTAAAACCTCCTTTATGCCATAGGTTTTATGTCACTGGCTCTATGGACAATCTTGTTAAGAACAGACTTTCTCTAACAAATACCAGTACTTGCTCGGAATGCCAAAAGCATTTGCAAAGTCATAGACCGAATTAAACACAATGTCGTTTTCTTCGCAGTATTTTTGAAGCAATCGAATAGCAAAACGGTTAGCAAAATACTCATTTTTAGATTTTTTACTATAAGTATCGCTTTTTTTAACCAAGTCTTCTCTGGCACACAGTGTGTGACCTATTTCATGTGCAAATATAAATGGTTTTTCATTTATATTAAACCACTTATCGTTCAAAAATATAATTTTGGGATACCGAAAAGACTGAGGTTTATCTGTAGGACTCATGTCACTCAAATAATTGATTTCAATTTTATGCTTTTCGCAATAATCAGCTAACCACATCATCACATCTTCATAAGAGGTCATCTAAATCATCATCTTCTTCCTCAAAAGACTCTTTAAGTGCTTCAGGATGGTCTTTAACGTATTGTTCTGCCATTGCGGTGTACAATTTTCGTAAATCGTCTGGTATGCGACCACCGTAAGCCATACCAAAATCTTGCCAAGTTAGGTCTTCATCTTCGTCGGATTTTTGTGACACCTGTGATGGGTCATTGGTATTGCCCAGCAGATAGTCGGTTGAAGTATGTAAGACTTTGGCAACTTTTTGTAAATTTTCACTAGTAGGAACTTGAGTTTTCCATCTATATATAGAGTTTGTCCCTATACCAGCTTTTTCATTTATTTTAGCTAAAGTCAAATGCTGTTCTTTAGCTAATTTTTTTATTCTATCAAATGCAGTCATATCAAGGCCTCTTCTATCCTTGACAAAAAATATTAGCGAAAACACTAAAAATATTTGACTTATTAGTGAAAACGCGTAATAATATATTTGTCAATTGAATTACTTATGAAATTACGTAACGCAAAAAAAGTAGCAAATGTCTGGGGAGATACATGCTTAATAATTGCGACTATGTTTACATATTAGCGTTTTCGCTAATAAAAGTCAACGGGTTTCATAAAAATATTGATAAAAATACGTATCGCTTTACGTAACAAAAGGAGGTTGAAGATGTCAGCGGAAAAAGCTTTGCTTGATGCTAAAAATCGTATCTATAAAGATATAAAGTTTGAAATGGACCGACAAGGGTATTCAAATGTCAGCTTGGCAGATTTGTTAAATATACGCAAATCGCTAGTCAGTTATGCTATTCGAGGAGGAACAACACCGCGTGATGTTAAAATTCGAAAAAAAATTTATCGAATTTTAGGAATGGAGTAAAAGGATTGCTAATGCAGGACAAAAATAAAAAGCACCACACAAACACGCGGTGCTAACTATTAATGGAATAAAGACTTGTATTAAGTCTGATGGAAGTATTAAAGGGAGAATGCAATGTCCTCAATAGATTACATCTATTATTACAAAAATAGATGTGGAGAAAATGTACCAATTGTAACGGGTAACGCCAATGATTTGTCAATGGTAATCTTCTTATCAAAAGAAGAACTATCAGCATTAATGGATAAATCAAATGGCAAAAAGATTTATGTTTGGCTAAATGGCAAGTCATTTATAATTTCGTCTATTTAGCTATAAAAAGGAGCAATAACAATGGAATTCATTTTAAAAGGTTCACCAGAAGAAATAAAAAGTGTACTTCAAGCTGAAGACAAGAAGCACACCGAAAATATTTACATTTCGCCAATAGACGGTAAAAAACAAAAAAACTTATATGGAGTGTAAGGAATGACTGATATTAAAAAAGCTAGTTCTGAAGAATTACTTCAGGAACTAACTAATAGAAATTATTTTAAAAAAATTAATGTTGGCAAGTATAGTCATTACGATTTGATTTCTAAATATAACAGCAAGCAAATTAACACTGAGACTGTTTATATTCCACAAAAGCATCATGCCCAGCTTCAATAGCACGGTTAACCGCATGAGTGTGGTTTTCTAAATAATCATTAAGTTCTTCCCAACTATTAGCTTCTTGTGGGAATTTACTATCAGATTGGGCGTCACGAGCAAAATCGCCAATAGGATTATCTCTATCAGTAATGGTTAAAAGCCATTCATAAAAAGTCATATAATCGCCTCCTTTCTAGAGACGATTATAACAAAAGAAGAAAGGACAATTAATGAATTTAACAGACAAAGAATTCGATAAACGTGACAATAAAATGTCCGCAGATATTACACAAATTAGAAATTTAATTGATTCGGCAGAAAATTTAGAAACAGAAATCGTTGATGGCGTGAGCTACTCAGCTGCGCACATCTGGAAAAGCGTTGCAAAGCTGGCGTTAGATTTATCTGACCAGCAAGAATGGTTTGATGAGTACTTCGATGCTATTGCAAAGGGGGAGTAAAATGCTTGTATTTTTACAAAAATCAATCAACAAATGGACTATTTTTTTAAACAAATATTTTGATTTTGGCAGCTATGGCGAGACACCAATTTCAAAAAAAGGTTCAATCGTGGTTTTGCTACTGATTATAACAGTTACGATTATACCACTGATTTTTTTAGCTCGATATGCGGAGCCATTTTAAGAGTATGGAAGTGAGATGCTGAATTATGAATTTATTTGAAATTAACGATTCCATTAAGCAGATAGTGGATAGAGATGATATTGATCCGCAAGCTTTGAAAGATACACTGGATACTTTGGAGTTAACTAGAGACGAAAAACTTGATGGACTAGCTGGTTTAATTGAGCGGGATACAGCTGATATCGATTTTTTGACCAATAAAATTAAGCAGTTAACGGAACAGAAACGTCATTATGAAAAACAGAAAGATAATTTACTTAAGTATATGACTGAAGTTATCGATAATGCAGGTGTCAAGCAGGTACAAACTAAGCATTATATTTTAAAACCACGTAATTATCGGCAAAAAACAATCATTTCTGATGAGCAAAAAATACCGACAGAATACCGCGTTAAAAAGGAAGTTATTTCAATCAATAAGGTAAAACTTTACACTGACTTAAAAAATGGTCTGTCTGTACCTGGTGCTTACCTAGAGCCTAATCGTAAGACAATTATTAACTAGGGAGGAAAAGATGAATAGGTTAAAAGAACTGCGGGAGCAAAAAGGCTTATCACAAAGCAAGCTATGCTTAGATTTAAATTGTTTTTTACGTGATAAGGAAAAGAAAACCATTACCTTCCCCACATGGTCTAGGTGGGAAAACGGTATAAATACCCCGACTGAAGCTATGTGGGAAAACTTAGCTGATTATTTCAAGGTACCCATCAGTTACATAAAAGGCGAAATTGATATAAACAAAATACAAAAAATTCTACAAACCATGCTACTGATTAATTGCACCGATAGTGCATTAGATTCATTTAATCAAGGTGAATTTGCGGATTATGATAGGGAAACTAAAAAGTGTTTAGCTTTGAACTGTTTAATTCTACTAATCCACCAAGAACTAAATATTAATCCTTATGACCAATTTAAGGCTGTAGTTAACAAAACTATAGAATTGATGAGCTTAACTAATAAAGAAAAAAACTCTTTCATAAATAAAAATATGAAGCATGCTAATGGCTCCAATAAAAAGCGAGATATTAATATAGCGAATGAATTGCTGAATTTTTACGATAATTTATAAATGTACGAATTAAGACCATATCAGAATGACTTAATCAAGCGAATTACTAAATCAATGCAGACTGGGCACCACCACATTATTGTGCAGTCGCCGCCGAGGACAGGAAAGACGGTGGTTATGGCTGAAATTGCTAGACGGACAACACTTAAAAATAATCGCGTGATGTTCATTATCCACCGCAAAGAAGTTTTAGACCAAGCCATTGCAACATTCAAATCGCAGGGAGTTAATCCTGAACTGGCAACTATGGGACTAGTACAGACGCTTTGCCGACGAGTCGATAAACTGCCCGAACCTCAGCTAATTTTGATTGACGAAGGTCACCACGCTTTAGCGAAAAGTTATCAAAAAATACTAAATAAGTTTAAGAATGCTTACATTTTATTTTTTACAGCAACACCGCGGCGAACTGGTAAACAACAACTAGACCAGATTGCTGATGATATTATCATCGGTCAATCAATTAGGGAGCTAACTGACAAAGGCTTTTTAGCACCGTTCAGATATTTCCAACCTCCAAACGATTTTAATAGCAAGCTGCTAAAAAGGAGTTCAACTGGTGACTATACGACACAGTCAATTGATGACGCTATGAGTTCTAAAATTTATGGTCACATCGTTAAGCAGTATCAGCGGATAGCGCCAGATAAGCAAGCAGTGGTTTATACCTACTCAATCGACTCAGCTAAAAAGATTGCCGATGAGTTTAATCGGGCAGGCATTAGCGCTAAAGAAGTTGATGGTAAAACTTCTGACGCCGAGCGCGATAGCACTGTTAACGATTTTCGCAAACAACAATTAAAAATACTTGTCAACGTCAATTTATTTACTGAAGGTGTTGACCTGCCAAACGTCGACTGCGTAATTATGGCCAGACCTACCACGTCTCTTGCTTTATACCTCCAGTTTTCGATGCGGTGCTTAAACCCGCGAAAAGGCAAGACGGCAATCATTATCGACCACGCTAACAACGTGCAAAGATTTGGCTATCCAGATGACGACCGCGACTGGCGACAAGCAATCGTAAGTGGTGTAAAAGGTGACACGACAGCAACGAGCAACCAAGGAACTGCAATTATCACCTGCGATTATTGTTTCGCCGTGGTAAAGGTAGCCGAAGTTAAAAATGGTAAATGCCCTTTATGCGGAGAACCAATCAAGGTTCACGAAGACAAACAAGTGGCAGATGTTGATTTAGTTGAGGCTAAAAAACGTCAAAAATTAATTAAAGAAATTGTACATAACGACTTATTAAAAAAAGTTGCAACAAAGAAAGTAAGTGAGTTAAAGTCGCCAGCCGAATTTAAAGCTTATGCAAACCTTCATGGCTATAAGCCAGGCTGGGTTTACTTTCAATTAAAACAGAGAGGATATTTTAAAAAGTGATTATTTTACCCAAAGCGGAGCAACTGGCTCCGAAATCTCAACCCCATAACTTTTTTATCTGGGGCGCTCCCATGTCTGGTAAAAGTTACTTTGCAAGCTACTTTCCCAACCCGTTAATCCTAAATACGGACGGAAACAGCGAGCAAGGAACTGCACCGGCATTTCAAATCAGAAATTTAAGAGATAAAAATGGCCGGCCTAAGCAACTGGTCACTAATCAAATCGACGATATTGTTCTAGCTTTGCAAAACGAAAATGAGCAGAGAAAACCAGAAGAACAATTTAAAACATTAGTAGTTGATGTAATTGACGATATTGTTGTCATGTTGGAGCAGGCTATCTGTTGGGAAAACAAAGTGAAGTCGCTAGGTGATATCGGCTATGGCAAAGGCTACGCACTATTTAATGCCGCGCTTCAGCAAATGGTCATGGATTTAAAAGCGCTGCCGATGAACATCATCTATATTTCGCGCGAAATAGCGATTACTGATGAAAACACTGGGGCGACTACTTACCACCCTTCACTTAAAACGAAATACTACAACATCGTCAACGGTAACTGCGATATTGAGATTCGCACTAAAAAAGTTGGTGATGGTACAAACGCCACTTATTTCAGAGAAGTTAAGGGTTTAAGAACCCAATACGACCCAAAAAATATAACTGATAAGCGGGTTCTACAACTTTTACAAACATGCAACGGAATTTTTAAAAAGGAGAATAAATAACTATGAGTTTAATAGATGCAGTTAATGAACTAAAGAAAAACGGTTTTGACCCTAAAGATGGCAAGGAATTTAACCCCAACGAACGAATCCCAGATGGCAATTATCTGATGACACTTGATGGTGCTTCACACAGTGTTAAAAATGACCACGATTTTTTGATAATTAGTTTTAGTGTAGTAGAAGGCGAATATGAGGGTCGTCGTGAGTCTTACTTCCCATCATTAAGACAGACTAAAAACGATGGTACCCCGATTTCTCCCGATTTTATTGCCCGCACTATTTCGAAAATTCAAATTTTGGGTGAAGCAGTAGACAATCCGATTCCAAACAGTTGCTTTGATTTTGATATAGAAACCGAAGCCTATGATGCAATCGCTGACAAACTTCAAGGCGCTTTAGGCAGACTTTTAAAAGTAACGATTGCAACTACGCCAAATAAAAAGAACCCACAATATCCATTCCGAAACTACAAATTTGAAAAACACGAACAGCCTAAGGTTGCAGATGCAAAAGATCCGTTTAATGGCACTGGGAACACAACAGAAGTTTCAGATGATGATCTTCCATTCTAAATATTATGGCACTAGAAAATTTAGTAAATTACGCAATTAGCTACGCTAATCACGGTTTTGGTGTAATTCCAATTGGCGCCAATAAGCGACCTTTAGTTAAGTTTGCTAACCGACCTGCAATGACAATTGATGAAATCAAACAAACTTGGCAACGCTATCCACTAGCTAATATCGCTCTTAAAACCGACCAGTTTTTTGTGATTGATGTTGACCGACATGGTGAGGTAGATGGTATGGACGCAATCCGAGCTTTAAAACATGATGAATGGTTTAAAAATACCTTAACTGAACGCACAGCACACAACGGTTTTCATTTCTTTTTCCAAAAACCTAAAGATGAAAATATATCACAAAATATCGGTTTCCTGCCCGGAGTGGATTTGAAAGCACACGAAAATAACTACGTAGTTGTTGCACCTAGCCGTATAGGCGATAAATCTTATAAATGGCTCAACCACAAACCGATTAGACCAGCGCCGCAAGGCTTGCTGGATTTGATAAAAGAAAAAGCGAAGCCCGAAAAGCGGAAGATTTTAAGCTATAAAATTTCAACAAAAACGCAAACAACAGGTTTGTTTGAAAAGATAGTAAACGGCTTGGGTGATGATGGCCAAAGAAATAAAACGTTGGCTAGTTTTGTGGGTGGTCTACTATATCGTGGAGTCGACCCAGATGCCGTTGCTAAGCTGGCTATCATAGCCAACACAAACACGGTGGACAGCTTACCACTCACTGAGGTCGAACGAACAGTTAACTCTATGATTGAAAAAGAAATACGAAGGAGGGGGATTGATGAGTGACATTATTCATATTGATGAGAAAAATGCGAATAAATTGCGCAATACCACAATCAACCTCGACAAGCAAACTAATGGCGCGGTTAAAACGGCCAGCGTTAAAAACGTAGTCATGATTCTTCTCCGTGACCCCAATCTAAAAGGTTTGTTTCGCTTAAATAAGTTTACCGGCGAAGTTGATGTAGTCAAATCGGTTGAAATTGCGCTGCCGGACATTGGTAAGGTAGCGATTACTAAAGGTCGATACACCGACCAAGTTACTAATTCAATCGAATTATATATCGAAAGCCAAGAGGCTTATGGTCACGCGTCTTTTAAAAATATGATTATAGAGCAAGCCGTTGATAATGTTGCCTACATGAATCCATATAACCCCGTGGTGGAGTATATGGATAACGCTTATAAGCACTGGGATAAAAAACGCCGTTTGGATAAATTTTTTGTTGAATATCTGGGCGCGGATAATAATGAAACTAATGTGTTAATTACACGGATATTTTATATGGCGGTAGTAGCAAAGGCTTATGACCCAGCAGTTAAGGTAGATTATGTTACCGATTTAGTCGGTGGCCAAGGTGTTGGTAAAACAACGTGCTTAAAAAATATTGCTCCAATGGGACTATATACCGACCAATTTAATAGCTTTACTAAAAAAGACGATTTTGAAGTCATGAAAAACGCGCTTATCGTCAATGATGATGAAATGACTGCGAGTAATGATGCTAGTTTTGAAGAAATTAAAAAATTTATCACAATGCAAGACTTTGAATATCGTAAACCGTATGCACATAAGCCAATTAAATTCCAGAAAAAATTTATCATAACGCGGACAACTAATGAAGTTCGTCACTTAAAAGACCGTTCAGGCGACCGGCGTTTTCTATCAATCTATGCGCACCCTGAACAACAAACAAAAAGTCCGATAACTGAACTATCTCCAGAGGTGGTGGAGCAGGTGTGGGGCGAAGCGGTGTGGCTCTATAAAAATGCCAAAGACCCGTTTTTGTTTACGCCCAGACAAGAGGAGTTACTAAAAGCTAATCGTGAGCAGTTCAGATATACGACTGGGTTAGAAGATGACTTAATGGATATTTTAGAAAATAAATTTAAAAATCAAGAATTTATTCCAAACCGTGATTTGGCCTTTGCTTTGTTTCAAGACTACAACGCACTGTCGCGTAACAATAAACAAACTAAAAACGTACGGTATTACATGGAGCATTTAGGATTTAATACAAGTGCAAGAAGAACAATTAACGGAGTGACAATACGTGGCTTTTCAAAATAAATGATGACGGATAATGACAGTTAATGACGGTTACTGTCATTTCGAAAAGCGCTGGTAGAGTAAGGACGAGAGGTACTAATGACAGTAAGACAGTATATTTTAATAAAACTTTTTATTTATATAAATAAGTCTATTAATAGCTTTTAAAAGTTTTTTTCGATTTTACTGTCATTAGCAATTTTAGGAGCCTCAAACCTATGAAAGAGTAAGGAGGAGGGCAATGACAGTAACTGTCATTGAAGCGTCATCTATTAAACAATAATTACAGTAAAATTACGGTTACTGTAATCTTGCAAACCCTTGTCACTCTAAGAGTTATAAATATAAATTACACTATTACACTATTATTTATATAAACTTTTTATTTATATAAATAAGCCTATTAATAGCTTTTAAAAGTTTTTTCAATTTTTACTGTAATTTCTAAAATTATGGTATCTAATTCCTTGAGAGAGTAACGGTAAAGCACATTACAGTTACTGTAATTTTACCGTAATTACTACATGGAACACCTCGGATATGATACGAGTGCCCGTAAAAAAATAGATGGTAAGACGGTTAGGGGATTTAAAAAGTGACAGTAGGTGACAGATAGGAGACGGTTACTGTCACCTATCTAAAGCCTTGGAAGAGTAAGTTGAATTATGGTTAGGTGACAGTAAGACAGTATATTTTAATAAAACTTTTTATTTATATAAATAAGCCTATCGATAGCTTTTAAAAGTTTTTTTTCAATTTTACTGTCACCTTTGAAAAATATAGTCATAAAGCCTTGGGAGAGTAAGTTAAAAACAGGTGACGGTTAACTGTCACCTAGTGTAACCGGAAAGAGAAAAATAATGAAAAAAATAAGATGTGAATTGTGCGACAGAGAATTAAGTGAGAATGACGATGTTTGGGTTATGAAAGGCGCCGTTTTTGATGAAACAACATGTTTTTGTTCTTACTCGTGCGTTGAAGGCTATTTAGTCGAAGGCTTTTTAACTTTAAATGATGTAGATGTTGATGTAATGAAAGTGCAGGACTTAAAGGGGGACTAGCAATGGTAAAAATGAAACTGTTTAATGACCATTTTCAAAACTACAAAAGATATCAGCTTCCTAAAGCACAACTAGTTATAGCAGACATACCCTACAATATCGCTAATGATGCTTATGCTAGTAGCCGTGAGTGGTACAAAAATGGTGAAATCAAAAATGGCGAAAGTGATAAGGCTAACTCAAACTTCTTTAACACTGACGTAGATTTTAGAGTTGCAGAATTTATGCATTTCTGTTCACACATGCTGGTTAAGGAGCCTAAGGGGACAGGTAAGGCACCGGCAATGATTGTTTTTTGTGCTTTTCAGCAGTTGGAGATGGTTATCGAGTACGGTAAAAAATATGGCTTTAATCACTATATTCCTTTAGTTTTTATCAAGCCAACATCTGCGCAAGTTTTAAAAGTAAACATGAAAATTGTTGGCGCTACTGAGTATGCTCTAGTCCTATATCGAGATAAACTGCCGAAATTTAACAACGGTGGTCGTATGATAAAAAACTGGTTCAGATGGGACATTGATAGTAGCTATCCCAAAATAGCGCCCACGCAGAAGCCAATACCAGTTTTGAGGCATTTAATTGAAATCTTTACTGACCCTGGTGATGTGGTGATTGATCCTGTAGCTGGGAGTGGGTCAACTTTAAGAGCAGCTATTGAGCTGAATCGTGACGCTTACGGTTTTGAAATAGATAAAAAAATGTATCAAAAAGCCGCGAAAAAAATGCTAAAGCATGCCGAAGTGCCACTATTTTAAAGGAGGACTAGCAATGAAAAAAGAAGAAAAATTTTTAATTGATACAAAGTACCCTGAATTAGCAGCTGTAATTATGCAGCTACAAGCTATATCTGGCATTGCAAATGATAAGGATTTAACTTTAAGTGAATTGTTATTTAATAAAACTTCCAATAAAAATTCAGAAGAGTTAACTATCAGCATTGGTTTTAAAAGGATTAAATAACTATGACGCATGTTAAAAAACTATATCGTAAAAACAAAAACGGAGAATACGTGTTTCGAGGGCACGTGCCCGACAACTATCCGTTGGATGAAAACGAGAAATTCGCAGATACGGAGGGAGCTAAAAATGAAAGAAATAACTAAAAAAGCAATTAGATTTACTGATATTAAAAAGGAACGCGATTATGAAGAACTTATCGAAAATTTGAGTAGTGGAGAAATTCATTCTAACGGACAATATGTAATTAATTTTAGACACGTGCCCAATAAAAGTGGTATTTTTGACGATTCTCCTAAGCCTTTTAAGCAAACGTATTATGTTAACAAAAAAACATATGCTAAATGCGTTCGGATTTTAAAAGAGCGAATAAAAGACAAAAAAGTTAGTGAATGCGGGGGTAACCAATGAAATTATTAATAATTTTAATCGGCTTGTTGGGAGCAATTGCATGTATAACAGCGTTCGTGTGTTTTTACCTAGATAACGAAAAATTAGGTTTGGCATTCTTTGTAGCGTTTACTGTTTTAGCATTATTAGCTGGGTTACTTGAAAAGTATATGTGGTGGACTAGCTGGGGGTGGTAAATGATGAAAATTATAACTAAAGATAACTCTAAAATTAAACAGGGTTCAATAATTAGGACTAATCGATTAATCGGAAAACGTGCAGAGTACTTAATGATTGCTGACAATCTAGACGGTACATATGCTCTAGTTGATCTAGTTAGAGGTGTAATCAAGCAGTGTAAATTTACTAGCTCTGAGTTGACAGAATATTTATGGGAATATCCATTTAATCGTATATATAGTTCTGACGAAATCAAATTAATTCTAGGTGGTAAAAATGACTGAAGAAAAAAGAGTTATTAAGCATAACGGAAGATGCCTCTATATAACAAAAAACTGGCGTGATAAAAAAGTTTTAGATGGAGGCTATGATAGTACAGGAGTATATGCGGGAGCTGAACCGATTCCTATGACAAAGCAGGAATTTATAAAATTAGCTACTAATGAAAATTTAGAACGATATGCAAGCACAATTTTGCACTGGTATGGAGCTCCAGATAAGGAAGCAATGGAAAAATTTTGGGACAGATATAGCAAGCCTGTGTCAAAGAAAATGTGGTACGTGAAAGTGCCGCACGCACATAAAACTTTCTATCACAAGTGGTTTGACAGTGATGTATTAGGTGCGCAATCGGTTCAGGGAGTATATGACCAACTTAACGGCTTGGATAACAGCTGTGAATTTACCGAAGCAGAAATTAAGAAATTTCACTTAGAAGATTGCAAGAAGGTGCCTGTTGATGGGTGATTTTATGAAACAACATAAATTAATCGTGATTGCCGTTTCTGTGTTTTCTTTAGCTATTTTGACCCTGGTATTACTAGCTATAATAGTTAACACATTCAGAATTATTGGCTATCCAATGAGTAAATCGGATGTTCAAGATGTTAGTGTCGCTTTTGTTCTTTTTGACTTTTTTCTTGGCATACCAATTATTTTAACCGAAATTTTAGATATATAAATGCTATGGGAATCAAATCGGAACACGAAATCCAAAAACAAATTCAATTAAATTTATCAGCCAATCAGTGTACAGTTTTTCGCGCGAACGTGGGTAAAGTTCTGATGAAAGACGGTCGCTGGTTTGATACAGGCTTACCTAAAGGTTTTCCTGATTTAGTTGGCTTTCGGTGGATTGATAATCAAATATTTTTTATCGAAGTAAAGTCGGCAACAGGTAAGCCGCGACCAGAACAAATCAGATTTCATAATATGTTACAAAAACGAAAAATTGTGCACGGTATAGCTAGGAGCGCAGATGACGCGCTAAAAATCGTGAAAGAAGGGTTAGTCGGATATGGATACTAAAATCTGTGAATATTGTCAAAAAAACGAAGTGATAGTTGAAAAATTAAATGGTTATACGGGTAAAATTAAAATTCATGAAAATTTGTTAAATACACAAATTAAAGTGGTAGGGCTTTAAAAGGGAAGTGATAAAGCATGAGATTACCGCAAAAAGTTTGGGATTTAATACATGAAATAGAAGATAAATATGGAACGCTTGTCATACCTGATGACAAACCCTTAATGGTTAAATTGCATAAAGAGATGGGTGTAGCTCAGAAATTTGTAAAACATGATTATGATAAAGAAATAATTAGGTTGATAAAGCTTGGCTATAACTATCGCGAAATTAGCGCAAAAGTTGGTCACAATCCTAGCGCTTGTCGCAGAATAGCAGTGCTATATGGTTATCATACTAGACCTGTTTTTAAGTATGTTGTTAAACCAGAAAATCAAACTGAAATTTATTTAGCGGCTACAACTAATTTACAATATTTTGGTATTTCACAAAGCAATCATTCTAATGAGGTTTATAAACGAATGCGGAAACATATTAATCTTATAACTAAACGCACTCATTGGTGCGACATACCCCAAGGTGGTAGATATATGGTTCCTAAGAATAATACGAAAATTTTTATTAAAGAATAGGTCGGTAATGGATGATGATTGGAGTTGAGCAATCAGTTTTGTTTAAGAAAGCGAAGTTAGATAAAGCAAAAACAGCACAAGCAGTTAAAAATTTTTTTACAGAAGACTTTGGTCATTATCTTAATCTGGCCAACAAACACCTAAGCGACATATCAAGCCCAACTCTTGACCCTAATAACGTTGGCGGACATGATGGACGCAATCATCAAGATGAACGCATAGTTGTTAATCTCGACGCTCAAGCTTGCGTAAGAGCGGTTAATCATGCTCTTAGCAGTTGCAATTATTCAAGCGGAATAATCTTATATTTGTTTTTTATAAAAAAGATGCCAGATACAAAAATCGCAGAAAGATTAGGTTATCAATCGGCTCGTTATTATCAATTAAAAAATAATGCGTGTGTTGAGTTCGCTGAACGTCTTGATTACTGGCGAAAAAAAGATAGTGCTTCAATTGACGATTTACGAGTTTTTTTAAAATCATAGAATCATCATAGGTTTTGCATAGGATTATCATAGGTTGAGCAGAGATAATACGTTGTATTATGGTATTGTCGAAAGATTAAGGGAATAGCCTTTCGACACTGGCTTTTTTAGGTTTAAAATACCTCCTTTCGGAGTTGCGGTAATGGTTGTAAGTAGGTTCGAGTCCTGCTACCGCAATAGTCTGCGACGACCCATAAAGTGTTTTTGAGAGTTAGCACTTGGCGAGCGGACTTCGGTAGTAAACATAATTGGGTTCGATTCCTGATTGTGTGATAGCAATACGTATACCCAGAACGTATTGCATTATGGAGTGTAGTGGATTAATTGCAGAAACTGTATGTTTGTAGCTATCTGTCAATGACTTCAGGTTCGAATCCTGACACTCCACTTAAGGATCAAGTTCGAAGGGCCCGAGGAGTAGGTGTCGAACTAACAGAGCCTTGTATCTTGTATTATGGCAATGATATGAGGTTTTTGTTTTATGTTAATAAAAAATAAAAGACAGCTTTAAGCTGTCTTTTTTAATGGGGTGAATTTTTATAATTAAGTTGGAACAAGGCAATTGCCTTGAGTTAATGAAAGATATTGAAAATAAATCTATTGATATGATTTTGGCTGATTTACCGTACGGTATCACAGATAATGCTTGGGACACTGTAATTCCTTTTGATAAGTTGTGGTCTCAGTATAATCGGATAATTAAGGATAACGGTTGTATAGCCTTGTTTGGTCAAGAGCCTTTTAGCAGTAAATTGAGAATGAGTAATGAAAAAATGTATCGCTATGATTGGATATGGGTTAAATCAAAAGCAGTTGGCTTTCTTCAATCTCATAAAATGCCTTTAAGAAAACATGAAAACATTTCTATTTTTTATAAACATTTGCCAATATACAATCCTCAAATGCGATTAGGTTTTAAACCATACTGTATAAAAAATAATCCAACAACTAGTACTAACTATAAAATCAGCGCTAAATCAGCTAAAAAATATAAAGGCAGTAAATCATCAGGAGATAGATATCCCATTGATGTAATTGATTTTAAAAGCATAAGTCGTAAGGGTATGCACCCAACACAGAAACCTGTTGCTTTATTAAAATATTTAATTAAAACATATACTAATAACGGTGGCGTTGTTCTTGATAATACTATGGGTTCGGGTTCAACAGGTGTTGCATGTGTAGAAACAGGCAGAGATTTTATTGGTATGGAGTTAGACGAGGAATATTTTGAAATAGCAAAAAATAGAATTAATGAGGCACAAAATGCAGTATGCAATGACTAGAATCAAGAAGAACACGTGGAAAGTAGCAATTGACGCATTAGATCCATTCAGTGATTCGATGGAACTCTATGTAATAGGCTATGCAGATGGAAATAATTGCAAGGTTACAGATGATGGATATACAGACTACAATCTCGCATGTTTGGGTAAAATTGTGTCTAATAGGGATAAAGAAATTTATGCAATAGGTAAATGGGATAATCTAGACAAACTAATTGAAATCGTATTGCAAAAGATTATTAGTGCCTATGACAAATATGATGTTAAAACTTACTGGTACAAAAGGAGATAATCATGTTTAACAATTTATGGAATAATTTAAGCAGTAACATCTGGCCAATCACGGGAGCAATGCTAAATTTGTGGGGGCTAACAGAGATTTTGAAGTGGATTTTAATTGTTATCAGAGCTGTTTTAAAAGCAACCGTGGAAGTGCTGGAAGATGCCAAGAATTAGAAAGTGTCGTGTGCATGGTTGCAAAGCTCCGGCGTTCGTGCCAAATCATTATTGTTCGAATCATATTTCACATGAAATAGAATACCAACAAGAACGTGAAAAATACGCGCATAAGTTTCCGACAAGACAATCAAAGAAACAACAATGGAAGTACAATCACATAACACGCTATCGCAATCCAATTAAGGCTGAACAAAATAAGTTCTATCACTCTAAGCAATGGAAAGACTTTAGGCAGATAATACTAAACCGTGACTATCACTTGTGTCAGTATTGCAAAGCACGTGGTGTGATTCGAGAGGGAAACATTGTTGACCATGTTTTGCCGGTCGAAAGGTTCCCAGAAAAAATGCGTGATTTAAAAAATTTAGTGACGTGTTGCAAAAATTGTCACTATTGGAAAACTCGCTTTGAGGAACAGTATTATGGAACTGGCTATGGCAACACACCTACAGGCAATCCACCGCTAATAAATTTAAAATTGATTGCTGAGTTAAGTGAAAAAGTAAAAACGATAAAATAATTTTTGTCCCCCCGCCATATATTGTTAGGCGGGGAGCCGCAACAAGTGGTGTCCGCTTTCTTGACACCACTATTTTTTTAAAACTTTTTGATAGGGGGGGTTATCTATGGCAAAAGATGATTTAACTCGGGCAAAGTTGCCTAAAAGCCCACCGGAATATTTAGGCAAATATGGTAAAGAGATGTGGCAATATCTTATTCCTTATTTCAATCAGAATAAAAGTATAATTAAAGCGGACCAATTTTTGATTGCACAGTATTGCAGTGCTTATGATGTGTTCAGAGAGGCATATAAAAGCGTTAAGAAAGACGGTTTACAGCAAAAGAAATTTAAAACAGCTTTAAATCCTCTTGACGGCACAATTGTAGCTCGTGATTTTACGGGATATGCTAAAAATCCGTCAGTACAGATGATGTCTGATGCACTTAACAAAATTAATATGATTGGCAAAGAATTAGGACTAAGTCCTAAATCAAGGAATGAGTTAATTAATTTAAAAGCTCCGGAAGAAGATAATAATAAGCGTTCAACCGCTGCCCAACTTAAGGAGTTTTTTAAATGATGTTTTATTTTAAAAACGGCCATGGTAAATGGTATTTAGACATGAGTAAATATGCTAACTATAATTTTCGTTTTTCTAAAGCTGAAATTAAGCTGTTAAAAACTATCTTTAAGGTAGGCAATGATGAAGATTGATTTAACACAAACTCATGATGTGGATGGCGCTTATCAATCAATTGAGTGGTCAGCTATTAGAGATGAATATCGTGATCCAGGCACTACCTACGCCTTTGATGTTCTAGACAAAAAAATACAAGCGGGCTATATGATTAAGCTCGCTTGTTTTCGTCATTTACGCGATTTACAAAGACAAGATACAAAAGATTTCCCGTACCATTACGATATAAAAGAAGCTAATAAGCTGCTTAAATTCGCTTCAATCTCTCCCAATGTGGACACTGGGGAGCCGACAAAATTAATGGCTTGGCAAAAATTTATTTTTTGTTTGATGATTGGCTGGCGCGATAAAGATAACGATAAGCGGTTTACACGGGTAATTGTCAGTGTAGCGCGTGGTCAAGGTAAAACTTACCTTATGGCTATATTAGTTGCTTATAGTTACTTGATAGAGTCGCTAAGCTTAGAAAATCAAGATTATCTGGTTGCTTCAATTAACTATAAACAGACAATGAAAATCTTTGGCTATATCAAGTCGATGCTACGCAAAATCATAGATATTGAGCCGTTTAAGTCTTTAGCCGAAGAGGCTGGGCTTGAACTTCAATCAGAGCAAATCATTGAGAAGAAAACCAACAATATTTTGCGTGCAATTTCGCATGAAGCAGGACAGTACGACTCTTATCACTTCCGGACAGCGATTTTTGATGAAATTGGCGAAATTAAAACTCGCGAACGGATTTCAAAAATCATTTCTGGTCAAGTAAAAGTCAAAAACCACCAATTTGTTCAGATTTCAACTGCCTATCCAGACCCCACTGTACCATTTCATGAAGATGAAAAAATGATTATGGAAGCAATGGAGCAAGACTTTAAGCGTGAAGCAGATTCCTATTTAGGACTGATATGGTCGCAAGACGATTTAGAAGAAACTTACAAACCAGAAACTTGGATAAAATCCAATCCATTACTAGATTTGGCAGACCAAAAAGACAATTTGATGTCAGGCTTAAAAGACAAGCGCGACAATGACCTGCTAACCGGCAATATATCTGATTTTGAAAACAAAAATTTAAATTTGTGGCTCAAGCAGTCCACCACCAGCTACTTAAAATTAAAAGATGTAGAAGATGCGGTTGATGACAACTTTAGTATTGATGGACGGGACGTTTATATTGGATTGGATTACTCTATGTTTTCGGATAACACAGCGATTGGCTTCGTTTTTCCTTATCAAGATGAAGACGGTAAACCACGCTGGCACTTAGCCCAACATAGTTTTATACCGTGGCAACAGGCTGGCTCGCTTGAGGCAAAAGAAAAGCAAGACGGAATTGCTTATCATGAGTTGCCAGAATATTGCACGATTACCGCACATGCAAAGGGTATTATCAATCCAGAACAAGTATATAGATGGTTACTGGATTATGTAGAAATACACCGTCTAAAGCCGATATTTTTCGGATATGACCGTTTTGGTAGCTATCAGGTAAAAAACATTACAGAGAGTTTAAATGCTAATACAGGGTGGTTTATTCAAGATATAGCGCAAAGAACAAGTGAACTGGCTAATCCTACTAAGTTTTTGCAGGAGTGTTTTGCTACGGGAAAAATAACGCGCTTTAACGACCCAATCATGGAAAAAGCTCTGCTAAATGCTTCTGTTAAAGAAGATAAAATCGGTATTCAGGTCGATAAGGATAAAGCTACGTTAAAAATAGATGTGGTTGACGCATTGATTGACGCAATGTACAAAGCAATGGACCATTTTGAAGAGTACGGGTTGATTAACGACAAATCTACTGAAGTAGAGCGTATGACGCAAGAGCAAGTATTAGCATGGTTTGAAAATCCTGAATCTGGACTGTTAGGGGGTGATTACGATACTGATTAAGACACTTTTCAAATTGCTTTGGCAACTTATAGATTTATTATTATTTATTTTAGGGTTTGGTGCTATTGCATACGGTGCTTTTATGTTTAACTCGGCACTCGGTTTTGTAGTGTTGGGTATTTTATTACTAGTAACCGGCTTTATTATCGATTACCTACCTCAGGACAAGAAGGGAGGTGATTAATTTTGCCGGTTTTCAATTTTAATCAAAAAGAACGTCAAACTGTCGATTTAAACAGCACTGATTTTATAGATTATTTAACTGGCGGTAATAATGAAAAATATATTTCAGCCAACCAAGCGTTAGCTAATTCGGACTTATATTCATTAATTTCTCAATTGTCGGCTGATTTGGCACTGGTAAGGTTTCAAATTAAGTCACCACGGATGCAGCGTTTTTTGGCAAGTCCTAGTGTTTCAACTAACGGCTACTCTTTTTGGCAGAGCATGTTTGCACAGCTACTGTTAGACGGCAATGCGTACGCTTATCGCTGGCGAAATGCTAATGGGGTAGATTTATACTGGGAAGGTCTTAGACCCTCTCAGGTTACCACTTACAAAGAGTTAAATGGTCAAGGGCTAGTTTATGATGTTGCTTTTGATGAGCCAAATATCGGCTTGATGACCAATGTCCCGCAAGGCGATATGATTCATTTTAGGCTAATGTCTAGAGATTCAATTGGGTTGACAGGTTACTCGCCTCTTATGGCATTGACGGAAGAACTTGCTATAAAAAATAAATCTAACGATTTGACTAAAAATGCACTAAGCCAATCTGTTACTTCGCCTGGTGTTTTAAGCGTAAAAGGCGGTGGTTTGCTTGATGAAAAGAAAAAAGCAGCACGTGGTCGTACTTTTATGAAACAGATTCGTGATGGCAGAGTAGTTGTTTTAGATGATTTAGAAGAATACAAACCTTTAGAAATCAAGGGCGATGTAGCAAAATTATTGGCGCAAGTTGACTGGACGAGTAAACAAATAGCGAAAGTTTATGGGATTCCTGATAGCTATGTAAATGGAACTGGTGACCAACAGTCTAATCTTGACCAAGAAAATGCCCAGTACGCCAAGGCTTTAAAGCGCTATGTTGGACCAATTGTAAGTGAGTTTAATAAAAAATTAAATGTCACAGTTACACCAGATTTGCGTCCGGCAGTTGATGCAGTAGGAGATAGCTTTGCCGGACGAATCTCTAAAATGGTTAATGACGGAGCCTTATCGCCTACACAAGCACAATTCGTGCTACAACGTGCGGGTTATTTCCCACAAGATTTACCACAATATGAAGGAGGTGAGATAGATGAAAACAATACCAATAAAAGGAACGGTGGTGTCTGATGATGATGCCGAAATTTACGATTGGTGGGGTTATGATTATTCGTCACCGAAAGCTGTTAAACAAGCCTTAAACAACGCCAATGGTGCTGATATTGTGTTGGAAATCAATTCGCCTGGTGGTTATGTGACCGCTGGGGCGGAAATTTATACTGCGTTAAAATCGTATTCAGGAAACATCACAGCACAGATTGTTGGTCAAGCATGTTCGGCGGCTTCATGGATAGCTTTAGCGGCTAACAAGGTAGAAATGTCGCCAATGGCGCAGATGATGATTCACAGGGCTTCTGTGGTCACTGAGGGCAATGTTGATGATTTGTCCAGCTCTTTAATGCAATTGAGTGAAATGGATAAGTCGCTGGTCGATTTATATTCAGCTAAAACAGGACAATCGCCAGAAGATATTTACACACTAATGTCCAAAACAACTTGGATGAATGCAAAAACGGCAGTCGAAAATGGCTTTGCTGATGATATTATGTTTGACAGCCAGCCAGTAATGACTAATGCCGAAGGTGAGTTGCCAATCAAACCGGAATTAATTCCGAAAATGAAAAATTTAATACATAAAGATAGTACAAAAAAGAGTCAGGTTAAAGATAACTTGGCTCTTTTATTATGGGAATAAAAGGAGAATCAAAATAGATGGATATTAACCAATTACATGATGACTGGATTGCCAAAGGCAACAAAGTCACTGATTTATTGAACAAAAAGATTGCGTTAAATGAGGAATACAACGCTAAATTTGCCAATATGAGTGACGATGAAAAAGCAGTATTTAAAGACAAAATGAAGAATGCTGCTAAAGATTATCAAGATGCAATTGATGCACGTGATTTTGCTAAACAAACCTTAGAAGATGCGCGTGCAACGGAAAAGCCAACTGATTTAAAGCCTGTTGAAAAGAAAAAGAGTGACAAGGAATTAGCCAAGGAAATTACTGACAAATTTGTTTCTGATTTAAAGAATATCGCTACTTCTGGAAAAATGCCGGACGGTACTAAAATTACAGGTGACGATACAGATGCAGGTTTGACCATTCCAGAAGATGTACAAACTGCAATCCATACTTTGATGCGTCAATTTGCTTCTTTGGCAAACTTGGTTAACATCGAAAAAGTAACAACACCACGTGGCTCACGTGTTTACGAAAAGCTTTCAGATATTACACCACTAGCCAACTTAGATGATGAAACAGCTCAAATTGGTAATATTGATGAACCGAAACTGACACTAGTTAAGTATGTGATACATCGTTATGCCGGTATCACAACTGCTACTAATACTTTGCTAGCAGATACCTCCGCCAATATAATTTCTTGGCTTGAAAATTGGGCTGCTAAAAAGGATGTGGTTACGCGTAATCAAGCAATCTTAGCTGTTATGGGTAAAGTGCCTGCTAAGCCTACAATTACCAAGTTTGATGATATTAAAGATTTACAAAATAATACGTTAGACCCTGCTATTATTGCTACATCAAGTTATGTAACTAATCAATCCGGTTTTAACATTCTTTCAAAAATGAAAGATGCTGAAGGTCGCTACATGATTCAACAAGATGTAACAAATCCTGAAACTTACCGCATTGGTGGTCACGCTGTAACTGTGGTAGCGGATAAGTGGTTACCAGATGTTAATGGGGCTCACCCACTATATTTTGGCGATTTAAAGCAAGGGATTACTTTATACGACCGTCAAAGTATGTCTATTACACCAACTAACATAGGTGGTGGAGCATTTGAAACTGATACGACTAAAATCCGCTTCATTGACCGCTTTGATGTGGAATTGATTGATGAAGGCGCATTTGCAGCTGCTTCATTTAAGACAGTAGCCGATCAAAAGCCTAATACTTCAGATGCTAAAGCTTAATCATGATTAGCTTTTTAAAAGTTGATGACGAGTTTAAGCGTACGCTAGGCTATTTACCAGATGATGATGCTTTAGACGAGCAGACACTGGCTCGTATGAAATCTACCCTACTGGGGGCTGAAATTTATGTGCAAGGAGCTATTGGTAATAGCACGAATTTTTATAAACGTGAAGATATTGAGCCACTATATCGATTGGCATGTTTTGCAATAGCAGCTAATTTATTTAACCACCCATCAAATGCTGTTAGCAGTACGACTGCAAAAGCTATTATTGGGCAACTACGTGGCAGTTTTGACGAAAGCGAGGAGGATAATGGTTCAACTTCAGAATCCGGACAGACTAAGTCTAGCAATTAAATTCGGCACTATTGATGACCAAGATACTGATATTAATGGTTTACCAACTAGTAACTTTGTATCACGTGGGAGTCCTACACTCTGCGGGTTATGGAGTTTAACTACTAATCAAATGATTCAAATGGCAGGACTTCAGCAAACAGATAATACAATTGTTGTGGTACACCATAAAAATGATTGGTCCGGTATTACTCATGCTCAGTTTAAAAATCACATTTATAAAGTGATTAACATAAATCAGGACCCATATACTAACCCCACTGCTTACGATTTAATAACGATTAGAAAGGTAAGTGATGCTAATGGCTGATGACTTAGATAAACAATTAGAGGACTGGTATAACTCGGTCGTTAATGTTACCAATTTATCTGCTACTGATAAAGGTAAAGTTACAGGTGCAGGTGCAGCTGTTTTTGCTGATAAATTAAAAGTTAAGACACCAATGAGTTCTGAAAAATATGATAAATTTGGACGCTCTACTGGGCACAATAACGCAAAGCACGGTAAAAAGCCGCGCAAAACTAAGCATTTGCGTGAGTCTATAACTTTTGTTCCAGGTAAAAGTGTTGACGGGGTGGCTTCTGGTAATACTTTAGTTGGCTTTGATAGTAAATATCAAGCTATGGTTGCGCGCTTTGTCAATAACGGCACAGCTGGTATGAGTCCCAAAGAAGTTAAAAATATGCATTTTATGGAAGGTGCTGAATTAGACGCTAAGTCTGAAGTTTTAAAGGCTGAGGCACAAGCGTTTAAGAAGGTGACCGGTTTATGACACTAGCTGGAACTATAGCCGCTGAGTTAAATAATGCAGGCATAGCTGACTTGGGTCGAGCTTATGCTTTTTACATTCCAGCGAGTTCTTTAGTTGAGAAAAAGACGCTAATTGCAGTATCTGAAGTTATGCAGGTGCCAACAGAGCATGGTAGTAATGTATACAATCAATTAGTTAAGCAGATACAGGTTAAAATCTGTTATCCGTCAAATACAGTTGATGCGGACGCTTTCGAAAAATCGATAACGTCTTTTTTTATACGCCAAAAATGGCAAAGAAATTCCGACTCTGGCCATTATGTTGATGACCAGAATCGGATTGAAATAGATTTATTTTTTACAAGGAGAGATTAATGGAAGTTACAGGTTTAGACGATATTATCGTTTTCACTTTAGACAAGGACAACAAACTAAAAACTGACCCTTCTAAGGGTGGATTTACATATGATGGCGATAAAGGTAAGGTTTTTGACCCAGTTACGCACGCTGAATTACCAGGGTTATTTAAAATTGATTTGGATTCATCAAAAGGTGCTACTCAAGCAAATATTACTGGTATTGCGCCAACTGTAACTCGCGTTTATGGTTCGAATGCAATCGCTGAAGTTAATAGTGGTACAGAACAGCCATCTATTTCTTTGGGCGCTAACGATATTCCGCACGTCATCTATGATCAATTAACTGGTTTAGTTAAAGATGAATTAGGTGGTTATGCTCGTAAAGGTAGGTCAAATCCAACAAAAGGTGGCGTGATTGCGCACACTTTTAACAAAAACAAAGGAATCGATTTATATGTGGCTTTCCCGTACGGAATTTTTGCGCCGGGAGAATTGAATTTAGGCACTGACACGGAAAATGAAAACGTGGTACATGATGCTTTAACACTATCCGCAAGTTCACGCCCAAGCGATTTACTGCTTTATGAAAAATTCTATTCAGACGAAGTAGGGTTCAATTTTACTAAAATGATTAAGTTTATAACGGGGCAGATTACTAGCGATGACACTGCTCAAAACAAGCAAGCTTCTGATGCTAATGGGACACCCAATAACTAATTAATTGAATAAGCAGGGCGGGAGAGGTAGGCACGAAAGGAATTAATTTATGTCAGTAAAAATTAGCGGTAAAAAATTACATTTAAAAACTTTTGAAATCCCAACTACAGGTAAAAATATGCGTCGTTGCTTAGTTGCACAAAAAGAGTTTGCTAAGGTAAATATGGCAGTTTCTAATCTAAAAGATGATAACGCTGATTCCATTTTGGAATTACTCGATGCGACTAACAAAGCTATTACTACATACGGTGAATTTTTAAGAGATATCTTAAATTTATCAGACGAACAGTTCAAAAAAATTGATGAAGAAGCGGATTTTAATGATGTTAGAGAGTTTGCTGAAAAAATCATGGCTAAAGTGCTAGGTTGGGACGCCGACAAAAGCGAAAACACAGAATCTTAGTGATGATGACCCAGTGCGGGCATATGAGCAAATGATTGAAGATTTTGATTATACCGAGCAACAGATGATTATATGGGCGCATATGACCCCAGAGACTTTCGAAAATACTGATTACCCGCGGCTTATTGAAATCATGAACGCACGTCCACGAGATAAGCGTCCCAAAACTTTATGGGACGTTGCAGATAATATGGATAAATAGAAAGGAGGTAATTGAATGTCAGGAAAAATTCCTGTTGGCGAAATGTCGGTTGATATGACCTTAAATGGCAGTCAACCTGTAAGAACTTTAAGGGAATTAAAGCAAGCCGTAACTAATACCATATCAGCGTGGAAAGCACAACGCGCGGAAATGAATTCGGTTGGTAAAACTACCGAAGCTGCTAAA
The DNA here is from genome assembly GCF_003692805.1 of Lactobacillus sp. ESL0230. NCBI lineage: Bacteria > Bacillati > Bacillota > Bacilli > Lactobacillales > Lactobacillaceae > Lactobacillus > Lactobacillus sp. ESL0230. Next base: position 574,666 of record NZ_REHI01000006.1, on the reverse strand, counting down.
GCAAAGTATGACGGCTTAAAAACTACCATTGAAAAGCAAAAAGAGTACATTAGCGGTTTATCCAGAGAGCAAAAGCAGTTAGTAGAAGCTCAAAAAAATGTTGATAGGTCAACTAAAGAGGGCAAAGTTGAGTATGGTAAATACGGCGAACAAATTGCTAAAACTGAAGGTCAGCTAAAAAAGGCTGAAATCAGATTAACTTCATTGACTACTCAACAAAGTAAAGCTAAACAGTCGTTAAATTACTATGAGTCTGGGTTAGCCAAGCTTCAAAGAGATTATAAAGAATCATCTGAATCTTCTAGGATTTATATTTCCAGATTAAAAGAAGAACATAATCTTTTTGGGTCTAGTCAAGCTAAACTTAATTCATATCGGTCTGGAATTGCAAATTTAACGGAACAGTTTAAAAAGCAAGAAGCGGAATTAAAGCGTATTGAAAATGAGTCCGGTAAAACTAGTGACGCTTATCGGATACAAGAAAATCGTGTTAATAGGACTGGATTATCACTTGCTGAACTTAGAAACAAGCAAAAAGATGTTCGGGCAGAATTTAATAAATTTCACCCAACAGGTATTGCGGTTGCTGACAAAGCGATAACAACTTTAAGACAAAACACTCATAAGCTTAGCGATTCTTTAAAATCAACAATATCCAATTTCAAAAATACTGCTATTGCAGCTTCAGCTGGTATTGCGGCTACCGGTGCGTTTGCATGGAAAGGTGCTGAAAAAGCTAGTAATTTACAAAAATCGCTGACCGAAAACACAAACTTGTTGATTACATCGGGCGAAAAAGCTAGAGATGTAACTAAAGAAGTTGCTGAAATGCAAAAAGATGGACGTAAGTACTCTATCCAATATGCACAAAGTCAAGATAGTATTGCTAAGGGTTATCAAGAGTTAATCAAACGTGGTTATGATGGTAAGCAGTCATTAGGTGCTATGAAAGCTATTTTACAAGCATCTAAAGCATCTGGTGACGATTTTGCCGACACCATGCAGGTTACCACTTCAGTGCTTGAAGCTTTCGGTATGCGGACAAAATCTACCACTGGCATGTTACGTAATACTAGAATTGTTGCTAACAAGTTAGCGATGGCTGCTGATGCTACTTCAACAGATTTCAAATCTCTTGGAGTAGGTATGAACTATGTTGGTACTTCTGCTAAAACAGCTGGTGTGTCATTGACTGAAACAGCTAGTGCTATGGGTGTCTTATCCAACTCTGGACTTGAAGCTCAGCAAGCTGGTACTGGGCTAAGAAAAATTTTGATTAGTTTGCAAACTCCATCTAAAAATGGAGCTGATGCGCTTCGAAAATACGGTTTATCGGTTGATGACTTTAAAACTAAGTCCGGTAAACTAAAGCCAATTGCTAAAATTTTTCAAGAGATTGCTGATCATGTTCCAAAAGCTGACCGGTCAAACTTTTTCCATAACGTTTTTGGTACAACAGGACAGAATGCAGCTGCAATTTTAGCAACTAATACTAAAGAGCTTGAAAGAGTTAATAAGCAAGTTGCTGGCGCTTATAAAAATAACTATGTTGGCAAGTTAGCTAACAAAAACATGAAAGCTACTAAAAATCAACAAAAGCAATTTCATGAAGCCATGGAAGCAGTTCAGATTGATATAGGTACAGCTATGATGCCGGCTTTGTCTAAAGCCTCTACCGCAATGGTTAAAGTATTTAACCGACCTTCGACCATGAAAGGCATTGAAAAAATAGCCAATGGGATTGGTACCATTGCTAATAAGGTTGCTGATTTAATTAATTGGCTTGGCAAAGGTAATCACATTGAAGTGGTTTCAAATATCGGTAAAAAAATGCTAGAAGCTTTTGCCGGCTATAAACTTTTAAAAGGTATTGTTTCAGTAAAACGTACTCTTTCGGATTTATTTTCTGGAACTTTGTTAGGTAAAAGGAATCAAGACTTATATAATGAATCGCTTGCAGTAACTAACAAACTTCTAAAAGAGAATGCTGCACTTAAAAGTGCTTTAAATAAAGCAGATAATGGTAGTTCAATTGGTGCTGAATTAGGAACAGCTGCAATTGAAAAAGTTGGTGCCAAAGATGCTGAGAAATACGTAACTGGTGTTTCTAAAAACATTCTTAACTCAAAAGGCAAAGTCAAATTTAGGGCTCTCTTTCAGAATGGTACAAAAATCGCTGAAGAATCTGGTTCTGGAGCAGGTCTTGGCTGGGCTCGCAAACTAGTGGGTAAAATTGGCGATGCCAGATTACTTGGCAAAACTAAATGGGCTAAAATTTTTCGTCCAGCCTCAAAAGCAGCTGAAGAAATCGGTACTAGTAGTGGTAAAGGTTTAATAAGTAGATTTTTACCAATTGCTAAAAATGGATTTGGTAAAGTGGCTGGAGTTGCTGCTTTAGCATTTGATGCAGTTGATATTTTTAAAGGACTTACAAGCGGACCAGGTAAAAAAAGGCAACAAGCAAAAGGTAAGACAGTCGGTGCTGTACTTGGAGGAGGTATTGGTGCCGCATTAGGTTCAGTGGTTCCAGGAATTGGAACTGCTGCAGGTGCTACTTTAGGAGCTTCATTAGGTACTTCGTTTGGTGGTAAATTACCTGCACTGTGGAAGCAATTAAAAGCAGGATTTAATAGCTTTGGCAAATGGTTTAATAAAGATTTTTTAGGTGGGCTTAATCGAAATTGGAATAGTTTTGCGGCTGGAATTAGTAATCCAAAAGCTGGTGGTAAATCTAATAATTTTTGGTCACAATTAGGAACTTTAATCCTTCCTAGAAACGCCCAAAATATGGAAAATGCTAGAAAAGGAATCGCTAAAGGCTGGTCCAATTTTTGGAATGATGATTCTGGGAAAAAGAAAAAATCTTCTAAATTAAGTGCTACTGATGAAAAAGTTATGGCATCAGCTATGGATGTATCTAAAAAATCTATCGCTAATGTTAAGTCAATGTCTAAAGCACTCAAGAATTATGCTAAAAACTTAGGTGCAGTTAAAAGCACCATTAAGAAAAATGATCCGTCCAAAGAGCTAAATAGTGTAAGTAGTGCGTTGTCCAAACATGAAAAAACTTGGGGGCGTTTATCTAAAGATATTAAGCCAATTGGAGATGCTTTTAAGTATCTTGCAACCTTTGCAAAATCAATGGCTAAAGTTGATGCCTTTAAAGAACTAACCAGTGATTTGCCTAAACTGGAAAAAGCTTTAAGTAAAAGCAAAAAAGGCATTATAGGTGGTCTAAAAGATTTAAACAAGAGTTTTGGTAGTAAAAAATCCGGTATTTATGAAAAAGTTCAATCTGTAGCTAAGGCTTTCGATAATCTTGATACTAAAATTTATCATTTAAACAAAAAATTAAGTGATACAACTAAAGATTTTAAAGAAATCGGCAAAATATCTAAGCAATTTACTAATAAAAAGAATAATCCTTTCGAGAACATGGCCAAAGGATTAGATAAATTACGTAAATCACTTAAAGCTGATGCTAAAGATATTTCAAAATATATTAGTCAGTTAACTAAGTCACTAGTTAAACCACAAGTCAAAGGCAAAAAAAGCTCAAGCTTTATCAGTGAACTCAAATCGCTTAAAAAGCCACTAAATGATGTTGCTAAAGATATTCAAAAAATAGGCAAATATATTAAGCCTGTAACTACTGGATTTAAGGCAATGGCAAAAGTTACTTCTAAGGTAAAAAAGCTTGAGTCATCTATAAAATCCTTAAGTAATACACTAAAGAAAAATAAGTTCGGCAAACAAATTGCTGACCAAATTAACAAAGCTAACAAAGCCTTTACTAAACAAGGTAAAAAACAAACTTTTGTTGTTCAACTAGAAGATGCATTTAAAAGCTTAGAAAAGTCACTTAAAGAATTTAAAAAGACTTATAACAAGGATTGGGCTGACCTTTGGGATAATGCTCCTAAAAAAGTAGATAAGTCAATGACTAAATCTAAAGATAATCAAGCTGACGGTTTAAAGCATTTAATAAATACTTTTGAAAGTGGTGCTAAAAAGTATAATGCTCACTTTAATTCTTGGCTTGACTATTTAAAGAGAGATTTCAAAAAAGTTTTTGAAAGTGCAATTCCTAGTTATGCTAAAAATGGCATGAGTAAGATGATTGCCACAATCAATAGCGCAACTTCTGGCGTTAATAATGTCATTAAATCGTTTGGTGGTAATAGCAACGTCATTAGTAAAATTCACCTTGCTACAGGTACAGGATTCTTTGGTAGCCAAAGAAAAGCTATTACCCAACCTACTATGGCTGTCCTCAATGACGGGCACGATTCGCCGGAAACTGGTAATCGCGAAGCTATCTATCGACCAAGTACTGGTCAACTAGGCATAGTTAACGGTATTAATGTGCCGGCTCTTTTACACCCTGGCGATGAAGTTTTAAACGCTACTGAAACAAAAATGCTTGGGCTAGTTCCATTTGCGAGTGGTACAGGGTATCTTAAAAAGTTATATGACCAAGCTAAAGCTTATAACAAGCAACCAATTAAGACCTTAGATAATATCTTTAAACTAACAGATTCAGCTAAGGGTGCTATGAAGGCCTTGGTTGAAGGCTCACTTAAAAAAATGGGCAAGCAATCCGTTGATTGGTGGAGTCGGCTGTGGAAAATGGCTGATAACAAAATTAATGACGGGGGTTCTCCGTCTGCTTTGCTTGATGCCGTCAAAAAGTATGGAGAAGGTCATGCTTACCATTGGGGTTCAGAAGGTCCAGAGCTATTTGACTGTTCTGGACTAGTTAAATATGCTCTGAAAAAGGCTTTTGGGATTAACTATGACCACTTCTCTGGAGCACAGTATGCTGCAAGTCAACACATATCCAAGGCTCAAGCTCACTCAGGCGATTTAGTTTTCTGGGGTCCTGGAGGCAGCGAACACGTTGGCGTTTATGCTGGCGGAAATAAATATTTTTCAGCAGAATCTCCTAGCCAAGGAATACATATGAATACTCTAAGCAGTGTGGTTGGCAAAGGTTCACCACTTTTTGCTAGAGTTAAAGGTTTAAAAGAAGATAGTACACCAAAAGTTAAAACTAATTCTGCTTTAGAGAAAAAAATCAAAGTCCAAGTAGGTAGCGGTTTTTGGAAAACTATTAGTAAAATTGCTGAACAGTTTGGCGAACATATGGCAGACCCTGCTGGAGATGGTGTAGCCCGCTGGAAAGCAACAGTTATAAAAGCATTAAAGGCTAATGGGTTTAATGCTACACCATTTCAAGTACAATCATGGCTGAGAGTAATCGCCCGAGAATCAAACGGTAATCCTAAGGCAATTAACACTTGGGACTCTAATGCTAAAGCTGGAATACCATCTAAAGGACTAGCACAAGTAGTACCACCAACCTTTGACCTGTACAAGCAAAACGCACATGCCAATATCTGGAACGGTTATGACAACCTTTATGCTGCTATTAATTATATGAAGCACGCATATGGCAGTAATAGCGCTGCTTTTTCACGTGTTGCAGGTGGTGCATATGCTAATGGTGGTTTATCAATAACCGAAAAACTAGCTCACATTTCTGAGGGTAACAAGCCTGAAATGATTGTCCCTTTAGTTCCAACTAAAGCCACACGGGCGTGGGAACTAATCGGTAAAGCAGTTGGTATCCTATCTGCCCAAAGTGGCTTTAAAAATCAGCCTATAATTGATACAAAAGAAGCTGAAGAAGAGCATGAGTTTAGACACTCTGTTTTGCAGTTGCTAGAGCGAATTGCTACTAAAGATAATTCAGCAAATATTACATTAACTACGCCCGAAGGTAGAACTTTGTGGCAAACAGTCGAGCCGTTTTACAAAGAAGACCAACGTGCTGCTCAAATTAAGCAAAGGAGGGGGTTAAGTGGCAATTTCTAACGGTTTTTCAGGCTTAATTTTTAATAATAAGTCTTCAACGGATTTAGGGATTTTAATAAAATATCCTTTTGACCCAGTACATGCTGTACCAGATATTGACTTAACACATATCAAAGGACGTTCAGGCGATTTTATTCAAGATAACGGTTCATATCAAAATGTGACCGAAACATTTAATTGTATAGTTGAAAGACCATTAAATTACACACAATTTGAGTGGGAAAGAGAGTTGGTTGATTGGCTAATTGCTCCTGAAGTTAATGGTAAAAGGCAGTATCAGTATTTACAGTTTGAAATTGATCCAGAGTATGCTTACAACGCGATTGTACAAACAATGCCGCAGTTTACTTCAGATGAAAATTGTCCAAACTTAGCTACTGGTCAATTGACTTTTTATTGTGAACCCTATTTATACCGCGTTAATGGTATTAATTACATTGACTTACCCGAAAATGGTGTGGTTTTTAATTCTGAAACAAGGGTTGCCATACCCAACTGGCACTTTGTTGCTAATGGCTCTTTTGTCTTAAATGTTAACGATTTAAATTATCAGTTTGATAATATGAACGGCGAATTTTGGCTTAATGGTGACACAGGAGACACCTATGATGCTAAAGGTACGCTTTATAATAATCAGACTCACTTTCCGAATCTATTACCACCCGAACTGCCGGTTGGCGAAAATAGAATTTCAATCAAAGCAGCAGATGGAGTGATTACCCGTGCTGAGTATATGCCACGATGGAGGCGATTAGCTTAATGGCAAAAATTATAATCGGTCAATTACCACAGACAAACTACGCTGAATATGATTATCTGCTAGATTATCCGCATTGGTATTCTAGTGTTACTAGTGATTTAACAACTCCCGGTTTAACTTTAAGCGACGCTGTCAGCTGTCAAGTAACGTGGAATTATAATCAATTTCCGACTTTACAGTTAACTTATCCTAAAGATGGTGTACATGCTAAAAAGTTAGCCGAAAACACATATATTTTGGCTGATATTAACTACAAATTCGTTCATCAACTTTTTAAAATAGTTCATATCCAGAAAGAGTTTGACCAGTTAGTTATTGACGCAAATCATATTTCAGCGACTTTAAATGATGCAACAGTACCAGATGCCATACAATTTAATTCTGCGTCAGCACAAGATTTGATGAATCAAATTATTAATTCCATGCTTCCACAGAAAGAGTTTAATTTTGATAGTGACGTAACAACTATCAGTAATATCAATATCGAGAAAGGTCAGCAAGCAGGAACTTTATTGATTAGCCCTGACGCTGAAGGCGACACTGCAGTTCAATCAGTTCTGGGGATTTTTGGCGGCGAATTGGAATTTGATAACTTCGATATTCATCATTCTAAAAAAGCTGGTGCAGACACCGGCATAATCGTTGATTACGGTAAAAATATTCAATCAATCACACAAGACCGTAACATTGAAAATATGTGGACTGGAGCAGTCTTTGTTGCCACTTATACACCTGGGCAGGCAATTGCAACCGCAGATAACACCGATTGGAATAGCTGGGATACAGAATATTCTAGTCGGGCAACTGTTTACATGGCAGGTGGCTTTGTAAATATTTATGATTCGCCTGTCGAAGGACAAAAGCTAATCAATTCAATTAAAAATGGCGACAAAATATTTTTAGGTAAGTTAGTCCACAATGGCGATATGACACCAGACGGGAAATACCAGATTAACACAGTTAATGGAGATGATTGGTATCCACTAAAAGGTGGTGGTTGGATTAATGCTAACTGGATAAGCTTTGATAAAAGTGGTGATTATCTAGTTAATGATGTTACAGGTGACGGCACAGTTGTATCTAATAGCATATATGATGAATCAGGAGCTGGAACAAGAGTAAGAATGACTGGTACAGCTGTTGTTGCTTATCAAGTTGGCGGCGTGATTCATGGCTACTATTCGCCAGAAATTGGCGCTGACCATTATCGTACAGGTACCACATATAAAAATGGTACCGTTGTTAAATATGATATGGCAGAGCGTAATCAAAATGGCGATTTGTGGTACAGAATTGGTAGTCACGAATGGCTTTTTGGTCCGCACTTATCTCTAACTCAAGATGGGTCTTATAAAAAATACACTAATAACGGCTATGGCGAAATTAAAGAAGGCTCTACTAAATACCAATGGGACGCTAAAAAGAACGAAATGGTGCCAACAACTGAAAAAGTGGTGACTACAAGTAAAGTCAAAAGTCCCTATCGCTGGGTCGGTAAAGGTAAAAATAGACACAAGGTACCTAACAAGTCTTATCATGAGCCCAAAGAAAAAAATGTAAAAGTTAAAGTTCATAAAGGACGAGCAACCATTGACCAAACTATAGTTCAAGGTGGCAAAACTTACCATCATACTAAGTATGGTTGGATTAGTTCGGGCTCAATTGATTATCACAGAAATGGTAGTTACAAGCCTAAATCATGGGACGAAATTTTAAATCAAAAACTCAAAGATGATTCTAAGGTAGAAATTTATGATACCCCTGATAGTCGGAACGCATCTAACTGGTCGATTCCAGCTGGGGCTAGTTCAGTAAATGGTGATTTTAAGATAACTGGTCATCAAGCCCAAGGCGGTGATGGTAAAACTTATATTGAAGTAACATATAAAGGTAGGACAGGGTGGATACCAGAAGATAATTTAACTGACTCAACCTTACACGCTCCAGATGATGACAGCAATAGTAGTGATGACTATGATGCGAGTGTTGACCAATCACAAAAAGAAGTCACAGTAAAAATTGGTCCTTTATATGCAGATGGATTTGGTATTGACCCTAATGTCGATAAAGTAAACACAGTTGATTTAAGTAGCAATTTTAAGCATGATGACCAAGACCTGTCAGGACAACAGCCTGATGGGTCTTTTGTTGCCACTGATGCGGATATCAGTCAGTTAACACAACTTGGTCAAAATTACTTAAAACAATATCGTTATGGCCATATCGATGTATCAACCACAGTTAACTATCAAGAAATGTCGGGGATTAATGCCGATTGGACTCAATTGAGTTTATACGACAATCTTTATGTTCGCTTTCAACCGTACGACTTACAAGAAACTGCTGAAGTTTATGGAGTTCAATTCGACTGTTTAAGTCATCATTATACCCAGATACAGTTAGGAAAGCCTCCTGAAACTTACCAGCACTTGATGCAACAAGAAATTGAGAGCAAATCGAATGAAAAATTCAGCCGAACTAATGGACAAATAAAAAGAGCTTATGGATTAACTGATGCAGTTGCTAAAGCTTTAAAGCTAGAAGGTAATGCCCGAAAAGAAGCTGAAATGGAAATCGGTAAAAGTATCAGACTTATTGATGAAAAAACTGGCAATTTAATGGTTGAACAACAAAAGTTCGATAAAGCCCTGCAAGACTACCATGAGCAAATGGAGGAGACTAAGTCGTGGATAGAATCAGGTGGTACGGCTGTTTTGCAATTTATTGATGCTAATGGGAATCAAACTTATAAAGACCCAGTTGAAATTAGAGCTGTAAATAGTGAAGGGTCACTTATTTTTAATAACCATGGATTAGGCTTTTTTGGGCCAAATGGAGAAACACGAAGTGCTATCGATTCAAGAGGTTGGGTCAATGCTCAATATATTAATGCCGGCACTATTCAATCTTTAAACGCTGAATCGCTACTAGTTAATGGTGCCTTAAAGACTGTTGTTGGAGGCACCACATTAACTGTTGGAACTATCAATGACGCCCTACCTTCTAGCATTAGTAGCATTATTTCAGGGACACATGGTGTGGTCGTAGCCAATGGCAGTGACGCCGTTGTGATTAATAGTAAAAATATCTGGATGATACGCGACGGAGTGCTAAACACAAAACTATCTTCTAGCAGTGACGGCAGTTTAATTAACGGCTTAAACTTGAGTCGTGGGCACATTTATGATGGTAATGGTACTTTTTTAAAAAATGCAGATGGATATTCGTCAATTCAAGATTGGGTCGCTCGTCATTGGGTAGGCGGTAAGAAAGGATTTGATTTTTTATAATGAACAAAGAATTCGAGCATTTAGCAAGTAATATGGCGCTACAGATAGGTAGCTTAAGTATGCAAGTAGCAATTTTGCAAACAGAAAATGAACAACTAAATCAGCGCAATTCGCAATTGCAAGAAACAGTAAATAATTTAAGAGAGAAGGTGGGAAAGTATGAGTCTAGCGCAGATAGTGCTACCAACAAACAAAACGGCTAGTATTGTTAGCGACCACATTCGTAAAATTGGACAAGGAGAACGTGGTCAAGTGTTGTCGGTTATTGTTTTAGATGCTAACAACAGTGCATACGATTTAACTGATAAAATAATAACTTTTTCTGAAGATAAAGAGGGCGGCAAAATTGTTAGTGACAGTGAATCAGAGCGTATTAAAGTAACTGATGCAAAAGCTGGGCGATTTACATATACATTGTGTGAAGCTGTCTATGCAGCAAGCGGTGTAGCATGGTTTGATATTAGTAGTAAAGATGGCACGTTTATCGATACTACTAAGAGCTTTGATATTGAAGTAATTCAAGACGAATCAATCCATATTAATAACGATAACTATGTATCATCTTTAAAAGCATTCGAAACGCATTATCAAGCCGTAATCCAACGAACTGAAGAAAACACTAGTGCTTTAATTGACCAATTCAAAAAAGATATTAATCAAGCAGTTAGTGATGGCAATAATAAAATTCAGACAACTGTAGATTTGTTTAATAAATTAAAATCCGATTGGGACGCTGAATTAACTCGTCAAAAGCAAGCAATCACGAACTTGCAAAATGATTGGAAAGCACAAGCAGACCAATTAAAAGCAGATTTTAACAAAGACAAAATTGCAACAATTAATGCTGCTAATAAAAGCTTTAGTGATAAATTGGCCAGCATTCAAAATGATTATAATGCTTGGAAAATTAACACAATTAATGATTTTCAAAGTCAACTAAGTAGTTTAAAAACAGAGCTGCAGAATGATGAAAATAGACAAACTGAATTAAAAAAAGCAATTGATACAGCTAATGCAGCTATTGGCAAAATTAATAATGTTGACTTTACCAAATTCGCCCATTTAAGTGATTTGGAAAATTACTATAAAAAAACTGAGGTTTACAACAAAATTGAAATTAGTGAAAAACTAGCTGACGCAGGTAAGCTTAAAACGGTTAATGGTCAAGCCCCAGATAGTAGTGGCAATGTAACTCTGCCAAGCTTAGATAATCCAGACTTCACGGTTACAACGTCAACGTTTGACCTTGACACTGTAACTAAGCCAGGTATATATCGCCTTAATGGCACCAACCTAACCACTTCAAAACGAGCTGATGCTCTTACCGCTTTACCATCTTCTGCCTTTGCTGGTGCAAAAGGATTCTTAATTCAAAAATGCTACAATGACTACTATAATACACAGTTTTTAGTACTGTACGACATGCCCAACGACACGGACACAACGTATGCTTTTAGATGTATCGGCTTTGGTACTACCACATACCAAGATACTTTTAAATGCTTGCTAACGAATGCTGCAGACACTGGCGTTAAGAAGATTAACGGTAAGTCCCCTACAAATGGCAATGTATCAGTGCCAATGTATGCAGCAAATTTACTCAAAGGTTCCAGTGAACAGCCTAAAGATATACCACCTAATGCCGCTAATGATGTAATGCACTTTGACACGAAATCGAACACGAAATATACCGTTGCTGTCGACTTAGATTACTCTGCCTTTTCTAGTGGTGCAGCAGGCTGTAAATTGCAGGTAAATAACGGCGGGGGGCTGGTGGATAGCCCTATTGTTACAGCTGGAACTAAGGGCAGGGTAAGTGTAACCTTCACAACACCTCCTAATTGTCCTTGGGTTACTGTTTTGCTTACTAGCAACAGTAGTTACACTGGTAAATATAGTTGTATGAAAGCTAGTCAGTGGCAAGATGCAGATACACCCCCAGATATGACGTGGGTGCCAGCGATTGAAGACTATAGGTCAGATATATCAGTGTTGTCTAGCGGGATAGACTACCTGCAAACTAAGGTTAACAGTAGCCTGCAAACATATAGTGCTTCTGATTATGCCAGTGGCGTTGCCTACTCAAAGTCACATCCTAATGTTTTAGTACTTATATAGGAAGGGAAAATAATGTTACTAAATGGCAAAGATGTAAAAACACTTGCTCTAAATGGAGACGTTTTTATAAAAAACTATGATGGATTAATTGGTAAAAAACTGACCTTAACAGCAGGCAAACCCCATTTTGGTAGTGTATGCGATCATCTATATGAAATGAGTTTTAATGATACTACATGTAATTGGGGCTATATGAATTCAATTCAAGCTTTAAAAGAGTATGGTGCGGTAACGGCTACCATTACAGGCTGGTACTATGCTTCAGCTAGTCAAGACTTAAAGTTGCCTAATGACGACACTAACGTGTCTTGGTATGGGTTGTGGTTAAAGGCAGACAAGATTTATGGCAATACTGACAGATGGGTCAGATATTGTGACGTTCAAATTTTAAATTAAAGGAGAATTAAATAATGGAAATATATTATTACAGTGACCCGACTAGCTCGGATGTCAGAATGCATCATATGGAAATGCAAGTGCCTGAAAAAATTGAAGGTGAACTACCTTGGCGTTGGCACGCTGAAAAACCTGATGAGTCAATGGTTGACCCAATATGGGACTTAAAAACTAATGGTTGGGTTGAAAATGACCCCAATAGCAAAACACAGATAATCGCTAATTTACAAGATAAAATTGAAACTCAAGCAAAACAACTAGAAAAAGTCAATAAAGACCAAAGCAATACTACTCAATCATTGACTACTATCGAACAGGATCAAAAAGACATGCAAAAGCAACAAGGAGATATGCTTAAATTAATGGCTTTGATGAATCAAAAGCTATCTAAACCTACTGATACAACAAACGGAGGTACTACCACAAATGCATGATTTATTTAGAGAGTTAGCGCAAGCCGAATTTAATAGCCAAACATACACCAGTACTGATATACAGATGCTTGTAGGTACTGGTGTTTTAAATTCTAGTGATTATAAAGAAATAACAGGTGAGGACTATGTGGCTAAAATTGAATAGAAATTTCGACCAACTTTTAGCTGGAGGAGCAATTGTTGTCATTGGTTTTGCGTTACTAGTAGACCGTAACTACTTTTTCTGGCCACCAGCTTGGGCTAGTGCTATGAATGACCAGCGTCTAGACTTAGGCGTTATTTTTTTGGGCGTTTTAATTGTGATTAATGCAATCAAAAATAACGAAAAAAGAAGGTGGAGGTTAACTTTATTGTTACTTGGTACATGGCTCATGTGGATATTGGCGCTAATCCAACTTGGTCACGCCTTCTATGCGGGCGAGTTTCGAATGGCGCACACAATTATTGGTGATGTAGTTGTATCGTTTATTTGCTTACACTGTTTATATGAAAGTTAAAGAGGTGGTTTTGTGCATGACATTAGCAATCTGATCCAGGTACTGGGTGGACTGCTTGGCGCAGTAGCCACTTTTTTTGCAGTAATTCATAAATCAAAAAAAGAAGAATATGACGATATAATTGATAATCTACATACGGATATTAAAGATTTAAAAGAGGAAAGGGACAACTATAAAAAAGAGTATCAGCTAGAGCATGACCGTAGACTTGAGGCAGAGACGGAAATAGAGACATTTAAAAACAAAATTTTTGTATTAAACACCGAAATTAATGAATTAAAAAAATAAGTTTAAGCACCATAGTCGGTGCTTTTTTGTTGAAAGGAAATAATTATGAGTGTTAAAGATATGTTTGATTTAGGCTACTATAGCCTTTTTATTGTTGCTATTGTGGCTTACGTAGCAGTTAAAATTTATAGCCAAAAGCACACCATTAAAAATAAATGGATTGCCCAAATCCCTAATTTGGCAGCTGCCTTTGTTCACGAAGCAGAAACTACTGGCGGTGAAGGTACCAAGAAGATGGATATTGTGATTACTAGTGTTTGCGACATTTTAAGACAAAATAAAGTTGTAATTACTCCCGAAGTAGAAGCTATGATAAGAGCATTCGCTGAAAAAGAAGTAGCAAAAATTAATGCTAGTAAGCCAGAAAAAATTGCTAAGGAGGCTAAATAATGAAAAGAAATTTTAACTACGCTTTAAGTGATTCTGAAGGTAGTAGCCAGTTAGCTACACCGAGATTCATTATTGCTCACTCTACAGCAACACCAAATGGCGAGGCTGGGGCGATTGCTAGAAACATGAAAAACGGTATTAACACTAGCCAGACTTACGTACACTTAGTGATTGACGATAAAAGCATATATCAAGTGGGAGAGCTTGGATATGTAGCATGGGGAGCAGGTAGTCCTGCCAATAGTTTGGCTCCTGTACAGATTGAGTTGTGTGAATTTACTGACCACAAGCGTGCTATTAAAGCCTACAAACATTATGTAAATTGGTTAAGATGGTCAGCTAAAAAGTATGGCATACCATTAGCTCTAGACACTAACTCATATCGTGGAATCAAAACTCACTCTTGGCTTGTGCAACATGGCTACAGTAATACAGACCATACCGACCCTTGGCAATACTTGCCTAAAATTGGCATATCAAAAGCCAAGTTTGCTAAGGATTTGACCAAAGGTTTTAGCGGGCTAAATATTGCATTAACTAAATAGTTGATGTATACTTATATACGAATGGAATATGAATTAAATTTTTATCACATGATTTAATTCCTTTTTGAAGTCACTCTAGGTAAAACTAGGGTGGCTTTTTTTAAAAAAATAGTTGACAGTACACGTTATGTAGTGCGTTATATAATATGTAAGGGGGTGAGAAATAGATGTCAAAGAAGCAAAAAAGACTTCAACAAGAATCAAATGAAAAAATTGCTAAAGCCTTTTGTAAATAACCAAAAGATGTGGAGCTAAGCTCCACTTTTTGCTATCTTGCTTGGAATAATATTATTTGAAATTGGTGAATTATTATGACTTTAAGTGAAGCAAAGAAACGTGCTAATAAAAAGTGGGACGAGAAGAATAAAGACCGAAAAAAATATTTAGTCTACAGGTCACAAGCCAAGAGTTTCATTCGTCGCTTTGCTACCAGCGAGGATTTAGACGAATTAGAAAAAATAATTGCAGAAAAACGGAAAAAAATATAAATTTCTGTTGACAATATTATAGATATAAAGTTAAGAAAACAAAGGAGAACTTAAATATGTAGACGAAGAGAAATACGGCACTTTAGAGTTCGATAAAGAACAAAATTGTTGGATGCTATGACCAGACATTTTGGATGCTATGACCAGACATTATTGATGAATTAAACTTTATAAAAAAAGACGCCTAGAAATTAATCTAGGCATCTTTTTTTATAAAGTTAAGACCGAAAACATCGGAGTAAAAGCATTATACATCTTTTTGATTTTTTTTGCAAAAAATCCTTGATAAATTAAAAAAGCCACCCGCTTTTTTAACTTAATTTAACGCGTAAAGCATCAGTTAATAACTTTGAAAAGTTAACTCCTGCTTTTTCACCTTTAATGGCTAAATCTCTTGGGATAGTTGTATTCTTTTTAACAGTCGCTGGTTTAGTGATTTCTCTAGCTTCTTCCATATCGGCCAAAATATATGTGACAATTTTATTAGGATTGTCTTTTTTTACTTTTTCAATTGGACTATTAGTATATGGCTCATTTGAAGCAATCAAAATAGATTCTAAGCCCTCTTTACCACTGGCAATAGCTTCAGAAATACCTTTTCCCTCTCCGATAGCACCTGGCACATCTGGAAACGTTACAGTATATGTACCTTTTTCATTTTCAGAATCATCTAGTACCGCAGGATATGTATAAAATTTTTCTTTGTAGTATTTTGTCCCTTTATACATTTTAATTTTACCTCTCTTTTTATTTTCTATTAACAATATTATACGCATTAGTACGCATATAAGTCAATAAAAAAACAGTTATGACTGTCTTTTAAGTAATTACTTACTATCAAGCATTCTGACGATTGATTTATACGTCCCAATGCTAATACTATCTTTCAAGTGAGTGTAGGGAATAGAAATCATTTTTCCGGATTTATTCTTATAGATATGGTGGTCACCAGTTGTATGATGCTCTTCATATCCTTTTTTCTTAATTAAGTTAATGATTTCTTTGGCGCTATGTTCCGTCATATTTTTCCTCCTTTAACGTGCATAATTATTTTTTATTCGCAAATAAACAATACGCCTATATACGTATTGTAGCACAACAAGGAATTTATGCAATTGGTATACTTTGTGAAATTGTATTTTGGACGAAAAAAAGAACCCTATAAAATTAGGATTATTAAGTGTGAAACATGATAATTTCACAAAGTTTTATCATGGGCAATTATTAGCCTTGACTTAGTAGTGTTTTTTAGCTATTTTTGATAATGCACATTATGTAAAGTTGGTACTGGTCTAGTTATAGTAATCTGCTTTCTAATGCTTCAGTTAAAATTTTAGAAAAATTGATTTTTTCTTTTTTTCCTAAATCCACCAAATATTCTGGTAAGGATACTGTTTTTCTGACTGTCTTTGATGCCCGTTTTCTATAATCTTTAATATTGACAGGTACAAGTGTTGTGATTGCTTTTTTAGCCTCGGCAGGAATGTCAACTTCATTAAGCGGTGTTGCTTTCGGATAGTTGGTGGTATCAGCCAACATACAGCCAATTAAATCGCCTGCCATATAGATAGCATTATCTAAGCTGGTTCCTTGTGTCGCTAGACCTTTTTCCCCTAAATCTGGAACAAAAACATTATAGCCTTTTTCAGCAGCCCAAATAACTACTGGATATGTTAATAGATCTTTTTCTTGCATAATTTTTTACACCTCTATTTTTTAAAGGATAACATATATAGCAAAGAAGGCTTATTTTAAGCCTGCTTCCTTCAGAATTGCGTCTTGCGTGATTCTTTGCCGCCATGAATGGGAACTGGAACTGAGATATTTTTATTTTTGTTATACATTATTAAATGTGAGGTTCCATTCTTGCGTTTTTTCACAAAACCGTTTTTCATCAACAATTTTACCATTTGTTATGGTTTCATTGTCATATCTGTTATTCCTCCCTTCTCAACTTTATATAACTTTTATACGTAATTTACGTATAAAAGTCAATAGTATTAAAAATAAAGTTTTGATTTTTCGATGTGTTATAATGGTCAGCGCTCTTACTATCTTTAATTGGTCGAGTTATTTTTACATTGAAAAATAAAAGCCATTCAGGAAGTAACGTGGGTGGCGTCTTTTTATGCGTAAAATTATGTTTAATTTTAATTTGTTAAAAAGTCTAGTTTTGGTAAATTATGAAGTAAAATAATCAATGAAAACTTTAAAAAAGCGCTTTTTTACAAAATATTAAATAAGCACTCTGGGGATAATTCTTGGAGTGCTTATTTTTCATGTATAAAAATATAAATTAATTGTCAGATATTATTTACAATGTACGCTATCTAATATGTAAAGAGGTGAGAAATAGGTGGCAAAGAAAAAAATGCTTCAACAAGAAACTCAAGCTAAAATCGCTAAATATACAGCAATAGCAGCTTGGTCAGCCCCAGTAGTTGAGTTACTAAGGCTTATCAGAAGTCTTGTAAAAGCATTTTTGAAATAACTGAGTAGTGAGGATAAGTCCTCACTACTTTGTCATCTAAATAATAACATGAGTGATAAAGAAAAGAAATATTATACATCTGCATTTTTGGCAATTATTATAGCAATAATATTATTTGCAATTGGTGAATTATTATGACTCTAAGTGAAGCAAAGAAACGTGCTAATAAAAAGTGGGACGAAAAAACAAAAAAATAAAATCATATATAAATAAGTGGTCTACAGCTAAAAACTTTATCCTTAATTTAGCTACAAAAGAAGACTTAGAAAATATTTTAGAATAGGTTGAACAACGTAGGACTGAATTAAAAGCATAGAGATGTTTGCCAACTTTGTAATTAACCATTATTAATTATAAATTAATCACTTTAATCTCCTTAAATGCTTTTAAAAAGCCTATAATATCAACGATTACAAACGGTAAAAAATTAAAAATGCACTGTTTTGAATAATAAAGCGACTTTTTAAGTATAGTTTATTTTGGTATTAACAATTGCCCTATAATTTCCTATCTTTAAGTTGCGACTTATGTTAAACTGTAATTGTTCAACTAGAGATTTATTTCTATTTATCGATTTCCTTATTGATAAATTTGAACATAGCTACTAAGAGAATGGTCTCTCTTAGTAGTTTTTTATGTAAGCTAAAAATTATGCAATCAAGTATCTATTTTTCTACTATTAGTAAATTTAGGCGAGGGTAAGTTGGCTAAATAATGCTGCGACTAAGCGAAAACCTAATAGAAAATAGCATTGACGATAAAAGAATTGCGTTGATTATTGGAACTAGACTAAAGTATTTCCCATTTTTGGGAAAAAAGTGAGTTTAATTGCAACTATATGGTAAAAAGCTTATAAATATTTATAGATGATAACAACAGAGAAGAGTTTGGTTGCTGTTGTATATAAATTAGTGTACTATGAAAAGAAAAATAACAATGAACAAAATTTATGAATTTAAAAAATCAAAGGATAATTGGACAATTAAAACAAAAATCGATTTGAGACCAAAAATAATAATTAAAACTGTAATAATAAGTCTAATTATTGCCATGGTAATTCAAAGTATTATCAATTATAAAGTATTATAATTGAAAATCATAAATATAATTATAAGAAAACTTTTAAAAATAAAAAGGTGTTCTTAACTTGGGTTTTATGGAGGAATTAACAGAAACTAGAAAAAGAGTAAGCAGAAAGCGTGTTAATAAGATAAATGTTCTACTGTAAAAGTCATCGTTTCATCTGGAAGCAACTTCTTATCTATAATTCCTTGATATTAAAAAGCCCGCAAGATTATTTCTTTTCGGGCTTTTCTTATTTTAACGCTCACTTAATCTAACTATTGTATTTATTATGGAAAATTATCTAAAAAGTTACTGTTGCAGGTAGATATTAAATAAGTTTGACATAATCTATTTTTAAAGCAACATTATATGAACTAGTAATTTGATATTAGTAATTAAAAATATTAGCTTGCCTTAGTCCACACACCAAGGCTTATAATACCTAAAAAGTATGATTAAAAAGATATTGAGGAATAAAGACATGGAAAAAGTTAAATTAAATAATGGAGTTGAAATGCCACTTTTAGGCTTTGGAGTTTTTCAAATTACTGATGCAGAAATGGTGGAAAAATCTGTCTTGTCAGCACTTGAAGCAGGCTATCGCCTGATTGATACCGCAAGTTCTTATGGGAATGAAGCAGCAGTCGGACGAGCAATTAAAAATAGTAAGGTATCACGGGAAAATTTATTTATTACCACTAAGCTTTGGGTATCCGATACAGGATATGAAGCAACTAGAAGAGCAATTAAAGAGTCGTTAAATAAATTACAATTGCAGTACCTTGATTTATATTTAATTCATCAGCCATACGGTGATGTCTATGGTTCCTGGCGTGCAATGGAAGAAGCATATGAATCAGGTATAATTAGGGCAATTGGAGTTTCAAATTTTGAGCCAGATCGTATTTTAGATTTAACGTTATATAATGAAATAAAACCAGCTGTTAATCAAATTGAGATCAATCCATGGATGCAACAATCCAAGGCAGTTAAATTTTTAAAAGAAAAAAAGATTCAGCCAGAAGCTTGGGCTCCTTTTGCTGAAGGAAAAAATGAACTTTTTAGTAGTTCTTTGTTGACTAAAATTGGTCTGCAATATCATAAATCAGTCAGTCAGGTTATTCTACGATGGCTAATTCAAAGAAAAATTGTGGTTATTCCGAAATCTGTTCATAAAAAAAGAATAATTGAAAACAGTAATATTTTTGACTTTGAATTAACAGCTAAAGAAGTTACATTAATTAATTCTTTAGATCAAAAGAAAAGTCAATTCTTCAATCATCAAGATCCAGCTGCGGTACAACGTATTTATGATATGATACAAAAAGTAGATAAAAAGGGGTAGTTTGTGAGTATTAATGAAATTAGTAAAAAGTTTGTCTTATCAAAAGATACGTTACGCTATTGGGAAAAAGTGGGTTTACTGCCAGCAATTAAGCGCGATAACCACGGCTATCGCCAATATAGCGAAATAGATCAAAATTGGATTTTTTATATTAAAGTTTTACGTAATGCGGGGATGCCTGTATCCCAACTAAAAGTATTCCTATTCAATTATCGTCAAAAAGAAACAGCGCAAAAACGGTTGAATTTACTAATTAAGCAACGTGAGCAATTAGAGCAACAACAAGCCCAGCTTCAAAAAACAATAAATTATTTAAACTATAAAATTGACCATTTTGACGATAAATTACTTACTTATGAAAAAGAAAAATTAGCCTATGAACAAAAAATATAGTTTATAGCTCTATTTGTTATTAACTTTTGGTTAAACTCTTGTTTCTATCTGTTCAAGAATGTTATGATTGAGAACGTGTTTTTTAACCAATGACTTTTAAGAAAAGGTAGGATAATACATGAAATTTGAACCAAATACAAATGTATTTAAAATAAATTGGTACGTTAACCAAATGCAAGGTTGGAGTTTTAAAACTTATATGCTCTTAATGCTCGGAATTGGTGTGATTATTGGTACAACAATCTCTGCTCCAATTAATTTAATTACATTTGTAACAATGATCGCGGCAATTATGGGTTTTACTTGTACGTTAGCAATCACTAATGCTAAAGCAATCAACGGGGTATTAGGGTTACTATCTTCAATTATTTACATCATAATATCAATTACAGCTAAAAATTATGCCAACATTGTTTTGCAAGCATCATATATTTTTCTGTTAGATTTGCCAGTCTTATTATTGCCAGCTTGGAATAAAGATGCCGCAAAACATATTCGCGGATTGAATGCTTCTAAATGGCTGTTAACGTTTTTCTTTTTTGTAGTAACTACTGGATTGCTATATTTAATGGATACAAAAGTTTTCATTAGTCCGAGACCTTTAATTGATGCAGTTGCAGGTGCAATTGGCTTAACTGGTTCACTTTTGTGTACCTTGCGGTTTCGGGAGCAGTATTACTTTTGGACAATTCAAGGTATCTTATCTGTTGTTCTTTGGGGAGTAACGGCCTTTCAAGGAGATGCTAATTTAACTTTATTTTTTACTTACATTTTGTATTTGAGTAATGACTTATTAGCGTTTACTGATAAGCATACGCATTGGTTCCATTAAAAAATTAGCTAATCGAAGAATCATAAGCAAAATAGTCTGCTACTTCAATTTTGTAATTTAAAAAGAATAAAAATTTCTTAAGAGAAGTAAATGACACTAAGAAAATCACTAGTATGTTGAAAATATTTTTTGCGTGAAACTATAGCTATCTTAAAAGGCAGTCCCATTATTAATGGGACTGCCTTTATTTAGTTAAATATTTTTTGACACTTTTGATTAAAATTTCGGTTGCTCCCTTACCAGCTTTATCATCATAGTACGAACGATAACGTTTATCGCGTTGATAACTATTAACAATACTTAGATGAATTTCTGGAGAATAATTTGGCATAATAATTTTAAGCCACGCTTGATGATTTTGGAAAATTTGCTTACTAAGTTTATTTTCTTCTTCAGGATGACTAATTACGGTTTGTAAATCACGTACTAAATCGGCCTCAGCTATTTTTAGTTTATTGAATTTTTCTTCGATAAGTTTATCAGCATTTTTTGACATGTTTTCATTGCTCCTCATAATTATTTATGTCAATAACTACTATAGCAAGATTAACTTGAAAAAACATGTTTTGAATTAATAAATTGATTTGGGCATTAATTAACATAACTCTTTTATTTTAGTTTTGAATCTAAATCGGCGTCACTGTTTAGTGGTTAGCCAATTGACTATTATTTTAATTGTTAGAAGTTGACTATTTACTTAAAAATAGTGATAATTAAATAATAAATGTTATTTAACGGCTGGAGGCTCAAAGTGAATAGACGTTATGTAAATAAACAAGGCAAAAAAATTGTATTGACTAGTGCGACTGCTGCAACACTAGGTATATTTCTTTTAACAAATAGTAAGACAGCTAAAGCTGATGATATTATTGAAAATCAAGAACAAAAAAATGTGCAAACGAATAATAGCAATAAAAGTAATTTAAATAAGGCTGATGATTATGATAATCAATTACAAGAAGAAAATATTTCAGAAGATATAATTAATCGTATCGATATGCCTGATAATACAGATTATGGGCAAGACATAACTAAGACAAATGATTTAAATACTGAAAAAAAAATAAAGCAAGCTAATCTTCCTAGAGAAATTTCTAATCCTAAACGTTCCCTTATTAATTACCTTTGGAATGGAATATCAGTGACCTACGATGATGTTTCAAAAGTTTTGACTATTCCTGGGGGTACAGAAACTTCTCCCAAAATTTTAAATGATCCAGAACGAATATTCGATAGATTTAAGCAAATTGAGATTAAGCAAATCAAAATAACTGGAAAACTAAAAATTATTGGTTCTGCTTGCTCCATGTTTGACAATTTACACAATTTGATTCAGATAGATGGTTTAGATAATCTCGACACTACTGAAGTGACCAATATGCAAAATATGTTTAGAGGTTGTTATAGCCTTGAATATATTGATGTTAGCAGGTTTAATACTGCTAATGTTACAGATATGTCTTCGATGTTTGAATATTGCTATAATGCAAAAACGATAGATGTTAGTCGATTTAATACTTCCAAAGTTACTAGCATGAGAATGATGTTTTATATGACGCATATTAGTGGAGGTTTCGTTCGACGTTCTAAATTGACTAACCTAGATGTTAGTGGCTTTGATACTAGCAAGGTTACGGATATGACGTGCATGTTTTCTGGGTGTACGGAGCTTACGAAGTTAGATGTCAGTAATTTTGATACGGCAAATGTAACTAATATGCATTGTATGTTTAGCGAGTGTACTAATTTGTCTAGTTTAAACTTAGATAAATTTAATACAGCTAAAGTAACTGATATGGGGGGAATGTTTTCCGGTTGTGCAAATATTGAAAAATTAGACTTAAGCCATTTTGATATGAGAAGTATCCCGCGCTTTAATCAACCACCTATTGGTTCCGCTGATCAAAATACTGTTGCAATGCTAGTAGGAACGGATAAGTTAAAAATTTTAGTATTAAATAAAAATTGTGATATAAAAAATAGTTATATAGGTGGCTCGATTAGTTTTGAAGATGGTTTCCATGGTCAACCACCAGACTGTCGCTGGGTAAATCTAGCTGGGGGAACTTTAACCAATGCTAAGGGTTCTAATATTTGGTTTCCATGGGAGATGTCAGACGAATACCAAGCGGGAAAAGATGCTGATACCTATATTCGTTTTGGTAGTGTGACTACTCAATATCGAGATGAAGATGGTAATATTCTGGCGCCGGATCAGGTTAGAAGGGGGTTAATCGATGAGCAATACACTGATGTTTCAAGAATTAATGTTCCGGGCTATATATTAAAAGAAATAGTTGGTGATACAAGTGGCCGATTTGAAGATAGAAAGAACAAGATTGTTACCTTTGTTTATGCTAAGGCGCAAGTGCTTGTTCAATATGTAGATGAGACTGGGACCAAAATTGCAGCTGATGAAGTTTTGAAGGGGAAAATTGGTGATGTATATTACACATCAGCAAAGCTAATTCCTGATTATACTTTTAAAGAGGCTAAAGGTTCAGTTAATGGCTATTTTACCGAGACGCCGCAGTCTGTTACCTATATTTACAGTAAGAATGTAATAAGTGATCCAACCAACCCAGACAAGCCGACTAAACCAGAGGAGCCAACCAACCCAGATAAGCCGACTAAGCCGGAAGAGCCAACAAATCCAGACAAGCCGACTAAACCAGAGGAGCCAACCAACCCAGATAAGCCGACTAAGCCAGAGGAGCCAACCAACCCAGACAAGCCGACTAAACCAGAGGAGCCAACCAACCCAGATAAGCCGACTAAGCCGGAAGAGCCAACCAAGCCAGACAAGCCGACTAAACCAGAGGAGCCAACCAACCCAGATAAGCCGACTAAGCCAGAGGAGCCAACCAAGCCAGATAAGCCGACTAAACCAGAGGAGCCAACCAACCCAGATAAGCCGACTAAACCAGAGGATCCGGACAAACCGGACAAACCGACTAAGCCGGAAGAGCCAACCAACCCAGATAAGCCGACTAAACCAGAGGAGCCAACCAAACCAGACAAGCCGACTAAACCAGAGGAGCCAACCAACCCAGATAAGCCGACTAAACCAGATAAGCCGACTAAGCCAGACAAGCCAACCAACCCAGATAAGCCGACTAAGCCGGAAGAGCCAACCAAACCAGACAAGCCGACTAAACCAGAGGAGCCAACCAAACCGAATAAGCTGACTAACACAGATAAACTAAAAGATCCTATAACTACTGTGTTACCTAAAACTGGAGCAAAAAAGCAGAGTAATATGGTATTACTTTCTGTAGGAGGAGCATTGCTATTATCTGCAGTTGGTCTTTTATGGTTAAAGCGCAAAAAAGATTAATAATTTGCCTTTTAAGTCTGTAAAGCCCCCCTTGCTAGAAATTATTTATAATTATTAATCTTTAAAAATAAAATTAAATTTTGGTTGACAAGATTAATTTTAAGTGCTAAATTAATAAACAATTAAATAATTAATACATCTTGAAAAGCAGAGTAATTATGCCAGTTACTAATAAAGAGAGCTGAGGTTTGGTGAAACTCAGTTAGTAAAAGCTAGTGAATATGGGCTTGAAATGATGTCTGCTGGTGATATTTAGCTAGTAGCGGTGTTGCATCCGTTATATTTGCAAGCTATTGTTTGATAGCTAATGAGGTTTATTACGTGAGTAATAAATGAAATTAAGGTGGTAACGCGAAGCACTCGTCCTTTTGCTAAGGACGAGTGCTTTTTTGCTTGTTTAATTTTGGAGGTTGTAAAATGACAAAAAAAAATAAAAATATTATTATTGGATTAATTGCTATAGCAATAATTGGTATTGCTGGTTGGTTTAGTTTTAGTCAAAATAAGACTACTAACAATAAAAAAAGTCATGTAGTTACAGTTGGAATTGTGAGTTCGACTAAAGCTAAGCAGGACATTTGGGACCACGCAGCTGCTTTAGCAAAGAAAAAGTATGGTGTAACTATTAAAATTAAAAGTTTCACTGATTATAATCAACCCAATAGTGCAGTTAAGGATGGCGATATTGATTTAAATGCTTTCCAACATTATGCTTTTTTAAAGGCATGGAATAAGGCAAATCATAACGGTGTAGTTGCAATTGGTAGAACTGAAATTAATCCAATTAGACTATATTCAAAAAAGTATCACCAATTAAGTCAGTTGCCTAGTGGTGCAACAATTGCGGTTCCTAATGATGCAACTAATGAATCTCGTGCTTTGTTTGTTTTAAAAAATGCTGGTTTCATTAAATTACGTCCAGGCAAGGCCTTGGTTACAATTGCTGATATTGTTAAAAATCCTAAGAAGCTAAAAATCAAGGAAGTCAGTGCTGATCAATGTGGTCGGGTAGTTAGTTCCGTAGATGCAGCAGTTGTTAATAATGACTTTGCTAGTCCAGCCGGTCTTGGTAAAAAGGAAACTATTTTTGTTGAACCAGTAAATAAGGATTCCTTGCAATGGGTTAATATCATCTGCACACGTAAAGGAGAAGAAAATAATAAAGATTATCAAGCGGTAGTTAAGGCTTATCAAACTGCTGAAACTAAAGCATTAATTAAAAAATATTACGGTGATGCAACAATACCAGCTTGGGATGTTAAGTTTTAATAAACGGAGATAAATTTAATGGCAATTATTGAATTAAAACATGTAAATGTCGATTTTGCTAATCATACTGATAAAACGGTTCATGCTGTTCATGATGTTAATTTATCAATCGAAAAGGGGACAATTTTTGGCATTGTTGGCTTTTCTGGAGCGGGTAAATCAACTCTGGTAAGAACGATTAACCTATTACAAAAGCCAACAGCGGGTACAATTAAAGTTAATGGTACAGAATTTATCAAAGATGGTCAGCAAATTATTACTAATAAAAATTTACAAATTGCTCGTAGAAAAATCGGCATGATTTTTCAAAACTTTAATTTATTAAATGAAATTACAGTTATTGAAAATGTGGCTTTTGCCTTAAAACACTCTGGACTGAAAGAAAAAGAAATTAATGCCAAAGCACTACAATTATTAGAATTAGTTGATTTAAAAGATAAAGCAAATTTTTATCCAATTCAGCTTTCAGGTGGTCAACAACAACGTGTAGCTATTGCAAGGGCGCTAGCTAATGAACCCGATATTTTGATTTCGGATGAAGCTACTAGTGCGCTTGATCCTCAAAATACTCAACAAATTTTATCTTTATTAAAAAAATTGCAACAAGAATTAAATTTAACGATTGTACTGATTACCCATGAAATGGCAGCAGTAAAACAAATTTGTGATCGAGTCGCATTAATGCAGTTGGGTGAAATTGTTGAGCAAGGGAATTTGCATGACATAGTGCTTAGGCCGCAATCTGACTTAGCAAAAAGTTTTGTTGGCGGTTCAGGTGCAGTAATTAATACCTTGAAGTCCTTAAAATTAGCCGAATTAAAAGATAATGAAGTAATATATCAACTTGTCTATAGTATGGCGAACGTTACTAAAACAATCGTGATTGACCTATATCGCGAAATAGGCGTTGAAGCCAGTATGTTATATGGTAATGTAGAACTTCTTGATGGGGAACCAATTGGCACATTGCTGGTTTTAGTTAAAGGTAATCCAACTAAGCAAGAAGCAACGCTTAAATTTCTTAAAGAAGCAAAAGTAACAGTTACTAGATTAGATGAGAAGGGGAATTTGTATGGTTAGTTGGTTCAGCAAGATTTTTCCAAATGTTGTAAATTTAGGCTGGTTAGGTGATACTGGCTGGGGGACTAGTATTGGTCAAACACTTTATATGACTTTTTGGTCGGCTATTTTTGGGGGACTTTTAGGCATCATTTTTGGTATTGTCTTGGTATTAACTAATAGCAACGGTATCCGGCCTAACCATTTTTGGTTTAATTTTTGTGATAAGGTGGTATCAATATTTCGTGCAGTCCCATTTATCATTTTACTTGCCTTTATTGAGCCAGTTACTGAGAAAATCGTAGGAACCAAGATTGGAATTAGAGCAGCTCTTGTCCCTTTAACTTTGGGTGTTTTTCCTTTTTATGCTCGTCAAGTACAAGTAGCATTAGAAAGTGTCAGCCATGGTAAAATTGAAGCTGCACAAAGTCTCGGGGCAACTATTTGGGATATCATTTTTACTGTTTATTTGAAAGAAGCACGCTCAGAATTAATTCGAGTATCAACTGTAACAGTCATTAGTTTAATTGGGTTAACGGCGATGGCTGGAGCAATTGGCGCAGGTGGAATTGGCAATACAGCTATTTCTTATGGCTATACTCGTTATGATAATGATGTCACATTTATAGCTACTGTACTAATAGTAATTATGATTTTTATTGTACAAGTGGTAGGTGACTTTTTTGCCAAGAAATTAAATCATCAAAATAGATAAAATTTATAAAAAAAGCAGCGATTTTAATCGTTGCTTTTTTTATAAACTTATTTAACTGCATCTTTTAATGCCTTGCCAGGCTTAAATGCAGGTACCTTAGTTGCTGGAATAGTTAAAGTCTTACCTGTTTGAGGATTTCTACCTTTTCTTTCTGCCCGGTCACGAACTTCAAATGAACCAAAGCCGATAATTTGTACTTTTTCGCCTTTAGCCAAGTTCTCCTTAATTGATTCAATTAAGGCATCGATAACCTTTTCAGCATCTTTCTGCTTAAGTTCTGTCTTCGCTGAAACTTCTTTAGTAAGCTCAGATTTATTAATTGAAGCCATATTTCCTTCTCTTTTCTATAAAATTTATTACTAGTCAAAGCAAGTTCGCAATAAACTATACGTAAACTCTGTAAAGTATTGTCTCACTTACCCTTTGACAACTTTTATTATTTTAGCACAGTTAGCTAGTCCTTCAATAGAAAAAAGCTAAATCTTATAATAATTTTGGTCCGCAAGTATTCTTTTAACCATTTGCTGATAATTAAGGTAAAGTACTTTGAAACGTGTGTGATTTTCTTTTTGCTAAATAAGCTGAATATGCACGTGCATCATGGTGCCAATTAATTTCTGGGATTTTTAAGATATTTTGCCCGTACAGATAATTTAAAATATCTTGGTCTGGTAAAATTAAAATGTCATGATATTTTTTAATTGTAGAAGATGTAGCACTCAAACTAATTTTTTCGCTCATTTTATCTAAATCCATTACCATAACACCAGAATTAAAATAGCCATTCTTTGTTCCCAGTCTAATACTATTGAGTGAACTCATAATGTCTGTTAAGCCCTCATGCACTTGCTACAGCAAATATTTTTTTATTTAAAATGCGCCATAAGGGCTTAATTAATTACTAAAATATCTGGATCCAAATAGATAATTCGATGCAAACTAGTAGGTGAAATTTACCCAGTTCGAAGCCAAAAATACATTTCTTGCGGGTAATCATTGAAGTTAAGCAATGATTTTGAAAAATTCAGCTTTTTTATTAATTGTTAATGGTCTTAGTTCTATGACAATTTTTTTACTAAAAATTTCAATTGTTTCGGTAAATTTTTGTTTCATTATTATTCTCTTTTAAGAAAAATTTACAATATTTAAAAGATGAGACTTGTTTGTTCATATTTCAAGTTATTATAAAAAGAAAGTTGTATAATATGTTTAATTCAGTTTAAAAATATGGACGAGGTTTAAGTATGAATAAAAAAATATTAATTAGTTTTGTCGGTACAGCATCTGCCCTTATTGGCTTAAGTGCTAGTATACCAGTATCAGCAGCTGAGGCGAATAGTCCAGTGGTCAGTAAAACAGAATTAGAAGCAAGTAATTCTTCTAAGACACCAGTGTCAGATGCGAATAAAACTGATAATAGTAGTAATAAAACAGCTACCGAGACTCCGAAATCTCCAGAAAAGCCTAATGGTAATACTAATGCTATTTCTTTAATGGGCAAAACGGTTAGATTAACCCGAAATTCTTATGTTTATGATAAGCACGGTAAAAGAGTAAAGAATAAAAAGTTGAAGAAAGGTTTAATTGTTGGTATTAGTAGTTTTACTACTGTAAATGGTAAACCCCTAATTGGCTTTAATAATAAAGAGAATCAATTTATCAAACCAGCTAATGTGAAAATTTTAAAGGCAGTCAGATACAGAGTTAAGCGAAATGCTTTTGTCTATAATGCAAAAGGAGTAAGGGATCCTCGTTATTATGTAAAAAAAGGTAAAAAAGTAGTGGTATTTTCAACTAAGAAAGTTAAGGGAATTAAACTTGTTGGTATATCAGAGAATCAATTTATTAAATGGGCTGATTTGGATTCAAAAAGTGCAGAAGTTTTAGCTGAATAAATATTTATTATAGTAAAAAAGGTAGTCAACCATAAATGATTGACTACCTTTTTATTTTTTAGGATCAAAATTACGTAAAATTTCAATTCCTTGACGTTGATACTTATTAGGGACAAAACTTTTACGCATTGCAATTTGCATATAAGCCCAAAGTTTTTGTCCAGGTCGTAGGTGAATAATATGAATTCCCTGTTCATCCTGAATACTACTTTCCATCGCCAGGGCAATACCTACATTGCGCTTAACCAAATCAATCATTAATTTCATTGTCGGTGCAGTGTAAATAATATTAGGGGTGAAATCACCTAATTTTGCTTCCTCTTCAAGACATTCACGAGTTAAAAAGCCACGTGCTCGCGCAATAAATTTACGGTTACGCAAGTCTTTAGCCCTAATCTCGTGTACATCCTTCCATTGATCGTTTGTACCAGTGATTATTACTAATTCTGTTTTTTGTAAGTTATGAATAAAATATTCCGGATCATTAATGGGTACCATCCAAGAGTAAATTGCTACATCAACATTCCCATTTGTTAAGTCTGCAAAAGCATCTGCAGAACGTTCAATATGAGTTTCGATTAAATTAGTAATGTTTGCTTGATGAAATTGTTGGACAATGTCTGCTATATATAAACTACCGGCTTCGCCAGAAAAGGCTAAACGAATTTTTTTATCGCTGGCATGTTTAACATCATAATTGATACTAGCAATATCTTGAAGTAAAATTTTAGCTTTTTGGTATAACAAATCACCAGCGTCGGTTAGTATTATTTTACTTTTACGATTTTTTTGTATGATCAACGGATCATCAAATTTTTCAGCTAATCGTTTTACGGCCATTGAAATCGTTGGTTGGGTTACATCAAAAAAAGAAGCAGTTGCTGTATAATTTCCCGTTTCAACAAGCTTACAAAAATATAATAAGTCTTTTTCATTCATATGCTTACCTTAAATTAAATAAAAAAAATTTATAAATGTATCTGTTTAAATTATATTAAATTTTAAATAAAAATGCAAGAACACTAGATAGAGTAGCATATAGCTCATGTTGTCTGCCCTTTTTGGAGAAAAAATTTAATTAGACTAAATTTAAAAGACAGACTATATTGCATGTAGTAAATATTTCTTAAGAAAGTGATGGTAATTAATTTGATCTATGATTCAACTCAAAAATGGGATGCAGTCTATGATGTAATTGTCGTAGGTTTTGGTGGAGCTGGGGCTGGAGCTGCAAGATTTGCTGCTGATAATAAGGCTAAAGTTCTATTAATTGATGCGGCTCCAGAAGGTCATGAAGGAGGCAATACCCGTTATGCAGGTGGGGCTTTTGCATGGAGTGATAACTTCGATGACTTGCGCGAATATTATAAGCAAACTTATTATCCTTTTAAGTATGATCCTAAAGACTTGGATACTTTTGTAAACAATGTTTTGCAAATGAAGGAATATGCTAAAAAATACTTTGATATTGAAGCTCAATATACAGGACGCCGACCTAAAGGTGAATATCCTGAATATAATCATGCTGAAACTATGCGTTCGCAAAGTATGACTACAGGAATGTATAATGGTGGATTTTGGAAATTATTACGTAAAAAAGTATATGAACGTCTTGATCAAATAGATATTTGGTTCTCAAGTCCAGCAGAGCATTTGATTCAGGATCCAGAAACTAAGACTATTTTAGGAGTACAAATTAAACACAGCGGAATCAAGCGTAATGTTGCAGCTCGCAACGGGGTTGTTTTAGCTTGTGGTGGCTTTGAGAATAACCAAGATATGGTGCAAACTTTTTTGGGCCAGGGATCATTAGCGCCAATCGGTACACTTTATAATCAGGGTAAAGGAATCGATTTAGCAATTGAAGCTGGAGCAAGATTATGGCATATGTCTAATTACGATTCACATGGTTTTTCCTTAAATGAAGGTAAGCCACGTGAAAAATTTGCGTATATGATTAATTGGAAGAGCTTGTTTAATGGGAGCATTTTTGTTGCCGGTGATGATGGTACTCGTTATTACCGTGAAGACGAAGAAGATCGTCATGGTTACAAGTATAATCATGGCAACTGGATTATGCTTCCTAATCAGAATCATCCGCACATTGTAATGGATGAAAAACAATATCATCAGTTAGCCAATGATGATTCAGCTCAAGCCGATCAGATTAAGCAATTAATTTCGTATGCAGTCAAAGCAGATTCGCTTACAGAATTAGCGGAAAAGATTGCTGCCCCTAAACTAACTGAAGCAGTTGCCGATTTTAATTATCTGGTTGAAAAACAAAAACGTGATATGTTCCTCAATCGCAAGCTTGAAACGATGCGTGCCTTTGGTGCAGGACCATATTATGCAATTCCAATTAGACATAATATTTTACATACTCATGGTGGAGCACGGCGAAATGAAAAATGTGAAGTGCTTGACTTGCAAAATAACGTAATACCACACTTATATGAAGCTGGTGAACTTGGCGACATATTTGCGACCAAGTATGTTGGTGCAAATAGCATTGCGGATTTGTTAATTTCAGGCAAGATTGCTGGTGAAAATGCTGCTTTAGTAAAGCGTAAGCTACCTGCAGTTGATGTGGTTACTGGCGCTTCAGCAAATCCTGAGCTCAAATCCGATGCCCATGCTTTGGCAACTGATTATGAAGCTGGCGAAAATCAAGGCATTGGTATTAGTGAAAACGGGATTAATGATGTACCAATAGTGGTTAGAGTTACAGCTAATGGTAAGCAGCTGACCCAGATTGAAACTTTGCAACAGAAAGAAACACCTTCGCTGGGTGGTAAAGCGATTCCAGTATTGACTAAGGAAATGCTAGAGAAGCAAACAACTGATGTTGATGTAGTCAGTGGCGCAAGTACGACTAGTGCTGCCTTTAAAGAGGCAGTTAAGCAAGCAATTAATAATATGCAAAAGCATTAATTTATACTTGATAATACGCTAATTTTAAATAGAAAGTAGAGAAAATGTTAGATAAATTTGAATGGAAAAAGTGGATTTTACCACTTGTATTAGGCTTAGGGTTATGGCTTTTAACGCCTATCAGACCAACAGCTATTAATATTCAGGCATGGCACTTGTTTGCAATTTTTATTGCAACGATTGTGGCGTGCATCACTAAGCCATTGCCTATGATGGCTACTACAATTATTGCTATTGTAATTGCCACCTTAACCGGCATTTTTAAAATGGAAGAAGTCACTGCTGGCTTTGGGAATTCAACTGCATGGATGGTAGCAATGTGTATGTTCATGGCAGCTGGTTTTATTAAATCAGGTTTAGGAAAAAGAATTGCTTATTTCTTTGTTAAAACTTTTGGTAAGCGAACATTAGGTTTGGCTTATGCCTTATCCATGGTTGAAACAGTGCTCGCCATTGGAATTCCAAGTAATAATGCTAGAGTCAATGGTATTATGTATCCAATTATTGACAACCTTTCTAAAGAGATGGGATCAGACCCAAAAAAGGGAACCCAAGCAGATATGGGATCTTACTTGGTTTTTAATGAATATGAAGTTAATATTGTTACGTCAACGATGTTTTTGACTGGATTGGCTGGAAACATGGTAGCTTTAGGAATTGCGAAGACGCAAAATATTGAAATTTCTTGGATGCAGTGGTTCTTAGCAGCAATTGTACCAGGAATCATTTCTTTATTGGTTATCCCGTTTATTTTGTATAAAATTTATCCGCCCAAAATCAAAGAAACTCCTAATGCGCATGCTTGGGCAGATAATAAGTTAAAAGAACTAGGCAAAATGACCTTAGCTGAAAAAATTATGGCCGTAGTTTTTATTTTAGCAGTAGCGCTTTGGTTAATTGGTCCTAAATTTGGTATTGATGCTACTTTAGTTAGTTTTATTGCCGTGGCTTTATTATTAATTTGTGGTGTTATTAATGTTAAAGACATTCTTGGTCAAAGCTTTGCATGGAATATTTTGACTTGGCTTTCAATTATTATGTTAATGTCACAAAAATTAATGCAACTTGGCTTTTTCCCATGGTTCTCAAAAACTTTGGGAAGCATGTTAAATGGTATGAATTGGGTCTGGGTTTTAGTAATTTTGTATTTAGCTTATTTCTATTTACATTATTTATTTCCTAGTGTTTCCACTCAAATTTCAGCCTTATATGCTGGCTTTCTTTCAATTGCGATCGGTGCTGGTGTACCTCCAATTATGGCCGCATTAATGTTGGCGCTAGATGGGTCATTATACTTGTCAACTACCAGTTATTCCGCTGGTCCGGCTGCACTCTTATCATCAACTGGTTATGTTTCAAATAAAGACTGGTGGCGGCTTAGTGCAATTATCGGAATAATTCTTAACATTATCTGGCTTGGTGGCGGTCTTTTATGGACTAAAGTTATTGGTATGTGGTAATTAATTGAAAAATTTCAGTCTTTGAAGTGCTCCATAATAGTTAGACATTAATTTAACTATTAGGAGCGCTTTTTTCATGACTAAATATTCAAATTGAAAGGGGGAGTTTATGAAAAAGATGGTTAAACAAAAGTAATTTCAACTATACAAGGCTCTTAGTTGGGTATCGCCGAATATTTTGGATGTGCATTATCATTTGTAGACTCAGGAATAGGGAAAGCAACGTTAGTAAAGGAAATATCTGGCCAATATGGTATATCTTGTAAAGGATAAAATATTACAAGTTAAAAAAGAAAATATTATTTGTTTAAATTAACCTTTATGTCCTGGTGCTGTAGTTGATAATATTACTTTAAATAATAAAGAAGTAAAATAAAATCTACAACTTCTAAGTTCATGTATCAGCTTTTACTAAACCAAAAAAAGCAGGATTATAATTATAGTTTAAACAGATAATAAAATATCTAAAATAGGGAAAGTAACCTAATACAAGCTGTTGACCTTGATAATGGTATTATGAATAGAAAACAATTGAATCATGTGAATTTAAGAACATCAGTCGATATTTGATTGTTTAATAGAGCAATTTTATTAATGCGTTAGTTGGTTATAACCTTAAATATATTCTATTTTGCTAAGACATCTAATGTAGGTCTAGCTACAATAGCTGGATTTTTTTGGTAAGTAGAGGTGCTTTTATAAATGAATATTTACTTTTGTTTTTTGATACGTTTACATTTCAAGTGAAAAACAATAAAGACGGTGTATCTTTTGATAAAAATATTACGATTTTATATGATAATGAAAATTTAGAAGTATTGGGCACAGATTTAGATGACAAATCTTCTGAAGAGAATGTTGAACAACTTAAAAAAGTGGAAAGTGCTTGGAAACAATCAAGAATATCTAATAAATTTAAGACAAGAGAGATAAAGTAATGACAACAACAATAATATACGCACATCCTTACACAAAAAGCTTTAACCATGCAATACTTAATAAAGTTATAAAAGCGATGAGAGATAATAAAGAAGATTATACAATTATAGATTTATATAATGATAAATTTGATCCAACATATTCTGCTAAAGAGTTATCTTTATTTAGTGTTGGAAAAACAATTGATCCTTTAGTTAGTAAGTACCAGAAAATTATCAAAAATACAGATAAAGTTATATTTATTTTTCCAATATGGTGGAATGATACGCCAGCTATTATAAAAGGCTTCATAGATAAAGTAATGAAGAAGGACTTTGCTTACAATGTAGGCAGTACTGGGTTAATAGGAAACCTTAACAATATAAAAAAGACGTTAGTTCTTACAACCTCGACTTCTCCGACATTTTATTTGAAGATGTTTTGTGGCAATGCTATTAAAAAAGTTTTTATTAATAGTACACTTAAGCAGCTTAAATTTAAAAATCGAGTATGGAAAAATTTTGGTAATATTGATCATAGTAGTATGAACAAAAGAAATGAATATTTGGAAAAAATAGCTAACTACGTAAGTGAATGGGTAGTGCAAAATAATTGAATAGGGTAGTTGTAACTGGTTTGGAATAATTAAGCCCTTAAGTGATAAGGTTACTTCGACTTGGAAAGCGGTTCACCTTTTGTCATACAAGAAAATTTAAGCCGTATATATAATAAACTCATTGGTGAAAGACAATCTTTATCTGATATAGGAGCAATAGTTGCTAAATATTTTTAGGTTCAATATTCAGCAGATGTAAAATCTTGAAGTTAGCAGTTACTTATGGCAGTTTCAATTTTGAAAATGAATATTGCTAGGTATAAAGAAAAGAATGAAGGACGCAGGTAAAGCGCCCTTTTTTGTGAGAAATAAATCTTGTAACTAGCATGTGATTTCTCACAGCTTTGTATTCGCTTAATAAAATTTTTGCTTTAAATATAGAATCGCGATTCTAAGAATAGTTATCAATGTAAGTTAATAAAAAGCTCCTTAGAATCGTCCCCTCAGCATTACATCATCTAATTGAAACTACTAGCAACCGTAATGAAGTAAGTATTGCTTTATTCAGTGGCTATGTTTTTAAGGATAAAACTAGAAGCAAAATATATCTATCATTTACAATGTAATTGACTTCTGTTTATGCCAACTGTGAGTCTACTGTAAGAGTAGAGCTTAAAGTTAATGAAAGAAGGTATTGGGTAGATTTGGTAACCGTTGCTTTTTAAATAATCTTAAAAAATAGCTTATACACTAAAAAAATCAATTCTAAGTTTCGTTAGAATTGATTTTTTAATTTTAATTTACATCATTTACGTTAAAAGTATGTTTAGGAGGTACTGCAGGCAGTTTTGCCTTCGGTGGAACTAAGACTACTAAAACCTCCCCATATTGTCTACTTTCAAATTCATTTTTACTTTGCGGTACTACATAAGCACCAATCTTATAGCCTTTAAAATCTGAAAATGTTTTTCCCCTTAGTGCTAACTTATACTTTAACTGCTCTTTTTCAAATTCAACAAGACCATCTGGAGAGCCAGTATATCTTTCAACAGATTCAAAGTAATTATCATGATTACCTTTACCAACGATATGATCTAATACATAATCTCTTTCACTGGTAGCATCACCTTCTTGAAAAGCGACACTTGCTAAATTAGCACCAAATTGTACTTGACTATCCTTAATTGTACCAGGGAACAAATCCGCTATTTGATTATTTAAATTATTATCAATTAAATTAGCGGGAATAGCAATCCCTGTGTCAATCGGATCATAGTAAACATCTCCTAATTTAGGCAAGACAGCATCTTTTGGGCTTAAGAACACAATAAAGCGACCGTAATTTTTATTATTACTTGGAAAAACATATGAACCAACTTTATAATTCGCAAAATCAGAGATTGTCTTGCCTTGCGCAGCTAGTTGCTGATTTATTTGCTCTTTTTCAAATTGAAGTAACCCAGCAGTAGTACCTTCATATTTCGTATTATTAACAATTTTTATGATGTTAGCAGAATTTTCAGTACCTAATATATCATTTTGAAGTTTTTGAAGTGATGTAGATAAATGATCTCCATTTCTATTAGCTAAATCGGCTGCTAACTGTACTTGCTTATCCGGTTCGGCGCCAGTGAATAAAGCAGAAAGTTGATTATTCAAACTACTGTCAATATATTTTTTTCCTGTATACGTTACCGGAGGCACCGGATCGTAATATTTCTCAGCTGGATCATGCACATCTATACTACCATCTGTATCATCTGAGTAAACATAGGCACCCTTTGTTAAAAAGCCACGCCAAATATAACCACTATGCTTTTTATTGCCACTAATAACTTTATAATAGACAGCCTTAGTAGAGCCATGGCGCATGGTTACTGAAGAAGTCGCATACCAAGTTGTATGGGGAAAATTAATTAAATCATGTAACTTATGTGTATGATTCCAGTTCCAAACGGCTACACTCGCTTGAGGATCTTTGGCATGATACGGTCTAGCAGAGTATGAATAGTTTCGTATCCAATAATATTTTTCGGCATGAACCTGTGTAGTAGAAACACTTAAACCTAAAGCTAATGATGTGGCTGCTAAAAAAGTCCCAATCATTTTTTTGTTTTTCATGATATATACCTCCTAATCATGATTATCTATCAAAAATGTTATACCACAATTTGTCATTAATTTGCCATTAATTTTCCGCAAATATCATTAAATTAATTTTATTATATAAGCGAATCGAAGATAGTAAGTCTTTGGTTTAATATCAGCTGATATATTTGTTAATAATATTTAATTTTAAAATGAAAGGGAAAAATTAGAGAACAAAACCGATCTGCCTAATAATTGGACAGATCGGTTTTTAATATCTTTATGGCTAGGTCACTCTGATAATATATTAATCAGCATATGGTGAGTAGTCATGTTTTTTACTTAGTTCTTTTATTTCATTAATAATCTTGTTTGTACTAATGCTTTACTTTTTTCATTTTAAAAGTTAAATTAGTAGCTTTAAGAATTGAAATGTCGTTTAATCCATTTCCAAAACTTATTGTAAATTATTTTTTCATTTACTTACAAATTTTCAATTAAGTACAGGCTTACATATTATTGAAGTATGTCCGAACGATGTAATTGAGAGCATTGAACAATAATAAATAAACTAGTAGTAAGTAATTACAACCAACAGCTGGGAAAATTATCCAAGATACAGTTTCTTATAAGGAATCAATTCCTGGAAAAACCTATACTTTGCAAGGTATTGTTATGGATAGGATATAAATAGTGCTGTTCTTAATATATGGTGAAAAAGTAGAATATTCTAAGACTTTTATACCAACAAGTGCTAATGGTTAAGTCACAATTGACTTCAAGGTCGACGATCATCACTATCGTGATAGACATTTAATTATTTTTAAAACTCTTAATTAGACAGACTATAAATTTTTGACCATGTTGAAGTAATTTGCTTAGTTCGTTTAATATTTCTAAGATAGCGATCTACTGCGATTTGACGATTAGGATATGCTGTTTCTTCAGCAGAGACTTGATGTGAAGGAAAGATAGAAAGTGCTAAAAGTAAAGTGAAAGCACTCATAATTAAATATTTAATTAATTTTTTCATTTTTAACTCCTAAATTGATAAAGCGCTTTCGATATTTAATACTATAAATAAATTAAGGCATATTATAATAAAGTTGCTTGTATTACTTATTAGTCTTATGTTTAAAATTATTTGGTGGTTCAATCATAAATAAAATTCCTGCGTCTATGGGAATTAAAGAATCACTTATATTATTATAATTGAAAAATAAATAAATTAGTCCACTAAAAAACAAGACAATTCCTATTAATTGCAATCCTTTTTGATAGCTAGTCATATCTTCTTTTTTTACTTTTTTAGTATATTTACAGTGGTTAGAAAAAGAAAAAATCTCAAAAAAACTTCCGATTATTAAAAAACTTCCAAAAAGAACAAAGCATATATATTTATTTACTGTAAATAAGAAAATGATTCCAATCAAAATTTGAACTAAACCAAAAATTCTCATTGCTTGACTATTGGTTAGTTTATTTTCAAACATATTTTTAACCTTTACATCAATAAAAGCACACAAAAATACTTTTACGTGTACTTTTTGTTAATTATAATTGATTATCCCATATATCCTATTCCTGCACCAACAGCAGCACATGCGGCTAATCCCCAAGGACCAATTCCTTCTGCTAGCCATTTGCATGCACCCAAACCTGCAGCTGCACCGCTTAATGCATTATTCCATTTATTACCCCACTTGTTTCCACCAGTAATGTCAACTAGTTCTTCTTGATTAAGAGTTTTGTAATTATTCATTTCTTAACTGGAGGTAGGATTAATAAACAGAATCCAAAATCTATTGCAAGTAAGCCGGAATAAGGATCTTTTATTATAATTATTGTAATTAACCCAAGAAGACAGGAAATTATTCCTAAAATTTGATCTCCAATGTCTATCGCAGTCATTTCATCTTTTTTTGCATTCTTTTTAAATGATATCCTAGGAGAAAAGGACGCAAAGAAAAATAAAATTGCACATAAAATAAAAATCATAAAATATACAAAATGATACTTTTTGCTTTCAATGAATAGAAATATTATTCCTATAAATATTTGCATCAAACCACAAAGAAAAAAAGCCAACTTATTAGATAATTTGTTTTCAAACATATTAAATTCCTAATCTGTTTAATGATTTAATAACCAAATAAGCATATATATTTATATACTTTTTACTGCTATTTTTTACTGCTATAATTTCCATCAATTAAAATATACAAAAATTTTATGACTATATATAGTTTTCGAAACACAAATTTTATATTAAAGCGCTTTTAAAAAAATGTCAATAATTATTTTGTCTTTTCAAAATTTTAACTTTTTTTAATTTTATTAGTATAATTATAAATATAATACTGTAAGCTTTTGTTTATGAAGAAAATTATGAGAAATAAAATTTATATATCACAAGTTAAAGTGGTTGACCGTCAATTTCGTTAACGTTAGCCGCATTAATGTAACCACCGTGACCAATGCTGTAATAATATTTACCCTTGATTTTTTTATAAGGTAACCATGATTGATTGTAGTTGTCATCATTTAGTAGATAGTATTGCTTGCTGTCTTTTTCAATTGGTTGGATTGTGCCGGAATATTGTACATTAGTTCCTTTGCGTAAGTGAGTGTTAGACCAGCTGCCACAATATTTTTTAAGACGCCTACCTTTTTTATTATAGACATATGCACCATGAACTAATTTTAGAGTGTTATTGTTAGATGTTGTTGCTGCAGTAATAGGGGTAGATTTAAGTTGTTGTGACACCGAGAATCCAGCCCCCAAAATTAAAATACCAGCAATAGATCCAAGAAAGATTTTTTTACTTAATTTCATGTATTTCACCTCATAAATAGAAATAATAATTATACCCATTATAGTTCAATAGAAAACTAAGTTTAAACAATAACTTTTTTTCTTTTTCAAACGTGTGTTAAGGATGTTGTAGCTAAACCGCTAAATACGGTAACTGATTTAATACTAGGTCAAACTTATTCTGTTAGAGGTAAGTTAATGGACCAAGTACTGGATTACCTGTTGTTAAAAATGGTGTACCTGTCATAGCAACAGCTACCTTTAAGCCGAATATAACCATGGTACAGTAAACTGCAAATACTATCACTAAGTATTGTATTTATGTTTGGTGGTTTCGTTTACTTTACGAGAAAAGAACAAGCTACTGGCTTAAATTAATAGTAGAAAATGTAAAAGAAATTTAATTTTTAGACAAAAAGATAGATCAAGTACTTCTTTTGGAAAAGACTTGATTTATTTTTTTGCTTTTTTGTGCTGAAAAAGAAACCGGATTGATAATCATGCTAAAGACTAAAAGCAATAACTCCTTCAACATATTGTGTTTTTATTATAGTTAAAGTACAATATGTTGTGGAAAATAAGTGATAAAAAGGAGAGTAGATTTTATTGAAAAAAAATCAAAAATTAATTATGTCAATTGTCGCAATTGGAACACTAAGTTTTTTGGGTATTGTAATTGAAACAGCGCTTAATATTGCTTTTCCAAAATTAATGGTAAAGTTTAAAATTCCCGCTAGCACAGTTCAGTGGTTAACAACTGGTTACATGTTAGTTTCTACTGTAATTATACCCTTCGGAGCATATTTGAGAAAACGATTTCGTGCAATTACGTTGTTTAGAGTAGCAATAATTAGTTTTTTTATTGGAACAGTTTTAGCAGGAGTTACTTCAAGCTTTTTCTTGCTTCTATGTGGTCGAATTATCCAAGGAATTGCTGATGGTATTGGCTTACCATTAATGTTTTCAATTATTTAGAGCAATCTCCTAAAAAGAAAGTAGGCTTTTTTATGGGACTAGGAAGTTTAGTAATTGCTTTTGCCCCTGCAATTGGTCCAGTTTATGGTGGAATTGTTTTAAAGTATTATAGTTGGCAAACTTTATTTATACTAATAATACCTATAATATTAGTTATTTGGTTATTAGGTGAATTTAGTATTACGCAAAAATTTAACGTTTTTAGTATTTCTTTTGACTATCGTGGTGGTATTACGTTAACTGGTTTATTAATAACTACACTATTATTAATAGTTAGTACAGCAAGTAAAAGTAATTATCGTATTTTTTTATTGTTAATTGCTATTATTTGTTGTATTCTCTTTATTTATTTTGAAAAAAATAATAAAAATTATATTATTGATATATCTTTGTTTAAAAATCGACAATTTGATATATTTCTGATTTCTTTTTTTCTACTACAGTTAATGTCATTAAGCATGTCATATTTAATGCCGAATGTTTTAGAAATAATATTTCATTTATCAACGGCAAAAACGGGCTTGCTTGTATTACCAGCAGCAGTAATTGATGCCATAATGTCAGCAGTTGCTGGAATAATTTATGATAAATTAAATCATAATTTTCCAATCTTGTTAGGAGAAGGACTTATTTGCGTCTCTTTTCTATTAGCAAATATTATATCAGTTGCACCAATTAATCTGATTATAATTTATTCAATTTTTATGTTTGGATTGGGTTTGTCGTATAGTAATATTATGACAAGAAGCTTAGCAAATTTACCTATTCAATCGACCAATGACGGCAATGTAATCTATATGACTGCACAATCATATTCTGGAGCAATGGGAACAGCAATAGCAGCCTCAATTTTAACATTTACACAAAACGATTATTTTAATTTTATAAATGGAACATTAGCTGGCCTAAAGATTAACTTTAAAGTTTTGTTCTTTTTATCGATAATAGTTTTGATATTTTGTACAACAATAATTTTAAGAGATAAAAAAAATGACTAAAATAGAAAAAATGACTAAAATAGAAAATATAATAAAATTTGCAAAAGAAAAAATGTGTGATGATGCAACAGGACATGATTTTTTACATGCGTCTAGAGTAGCTATTTTGGCTAAAAAAATGAAGGACTTTATCCTTTATGGGGAATAGATATATTTATTCTTATAGATTAGAAGATATGATTAGAAAATTATCTATTGCTTAGGTGTCGATGTTTACAAGAATTTCTAATGACCAACCTATTATTAGTTTTAAAGAAGGTACTTTTAATTATCGGAAAGATTTTTACCATAATTTAGAACAACTTATTTTTTCTGCTCCTGAGCAATGGGTAGGAGCTAGTGAATACCGAAAATTAATTATGTAGTAATGATTAATAAGCAATTATTAATATTAAGCAAGGAGCAATTATGATTGTTAGATATTATACTAAATGGAAGCTTGCAGCACTTATAATACTTGGAATAATTGCTAGTACGCAAAACATTGTGATGGCTTATGTGTTAGAAACTATGACAAATGCATTAGCAGACAAAAATTTGCATGAGCTACCTCATATGTTTTTAGTTGCGCTAATTTTATTCTTAATCGTTTTAGTAGCCGAGTTAGGCTATAATTATTTAAAAAATGATGCTGTTAGGGAAGTCAATACCCTTTTGAGAACTAAAATTCTCGCAGGAATGTTAGAAACTTCTAAAGAAGATAATGCTTCAGCTTTAGGTTTTTTAACCAATGATTTTAAATTATTAGAAACTAATCGGTTTAATGCTGAAATTAATATTACCTTTTATTTTGTGACGGTGGTAATTTCATTAATTTATTCAATATATATTAATATGATTTTGACGGTATTTTTTCTAATCGGTTCTACGCTTCCAATACTAGTTTCAGCTTTATTACAAAAGCCAATACGTAAAGCTTCAAAGCAGTGGACTGAAGCCAATAGTAAGTATGTTAGTCAAATAAAAAATATCTTAGCAGGAACGGATTCATTAAAGTTATATCACAAGCAAGCCAATGCTGTTAATGAAAATTTACCAAAAGTTTCAAGATTAGAACAAGCTCTGTGTAAGATGAATTTATTGAGTAATAATATTCATACAGTTGTAGGCTTTGTAGGAATTTATGGTACATTTGTCATTCCAGCCTATTTAGGTGGGCTAATGGTATTACACGGGCAAACAACGATGGGTGTTCTGTTTGCAATTGTTCAATTATCAAATTCATTTATTAATCCGCTTATGCAAATTTTGGAAGAGCGCAATCACTTATCAACGACTCAAGATATTGTAAAAAAGGTTAATTATTATTTAGATCTGGCAGCTACCAAGGAATCAGCAGCCAAATATACTTTCCATAAACAAGTCAATTGGCAAAATATCTGTCTGGTAAGGGATAAAAAGCAACTTTTCAGTGGGCTTAATTTAATTATTAATCCTGGAGAAAAGATAGCAGTTATTGGGCCTTCTGGCAGTGGTAAGTCTACTTTGCTCTATTTTCTGATGTCTAATAAATTTGGGAAAGCATCAAATATTTTGCTTGATAATCAAGAAGTCAAAGCTGATCAAATATCTAATCTATTTGCATATTCCAGTCAAGCACCAGTTATTTTTGCTGATACACT
Organism: Lactobacillus sp. ESL0230; assembly: GCF_003692805.1. Taxonomy (NCBI): domain Bacteria; kingdom Bacillati; phylum Bacillota; class Bacilli; order Lactobacillales; family Lactobacillaceae; genus Lactobacillus; species Lactobacillus sp. ESL0230. The sequence continues at coordinate 530,816 of NZ_REHI01000006.1, read as the reverse complement.
TTGGTTTAATTTAACCTTAGGTGAAAAATTACCTGTGACCGAAGTTAAACAAGTTTGTGAGCAACTAGAGTTAAATACTATGGTAGAAGAAAAAGGATTTGATTATCAATTAGGGGATAATGCCGACAAGCTATCTGGTGGACAGTTAGCGAGAATTGAATTAGCAAGAGCAATTTTATCGAAACGTCCAATTTTATTACTTGATGAAATCAATGCTTCACTTGATCAAGCGACTTCAGCCGCAATTCATCAGATATTATTGCATTCAAATTTAACCTTCGTAGAGGTAATTCATCATTATCAAATTGCTGATTTAGACAAGTATGATCAGGTAATTAATTTAGCGGATTATCAAGATAGATAAATAATAAAATGTCTAACCTTTTCGTTGCACTACATTTGTTAGAGATTTTTTATCAGAAAAATAGCCTTATTTAACTTAATATACTAAAATAAAAAATTATAAAACTAATGAGTAAGTAACTAATCACTCATAGGTTAGGAGAAATTCACCTATCTAATGAGGCTAAACTGAAAGGATTAATTATGCTAAAAGAAGCTTGCGTTGAAAATTTTACTGCTATTCCCCAAATGATTGCTGCTGGTGCAACAAGAATTGAACTTAACAGTGATTTAGCTCAAGGTGGACTTACACCATCATTTGGTGTGATGAAACAAGCAATATTATATGCGCACCAACATGGCGTAGCAGTTGTAGTTATGATTAGACCACGTAGTGGTGATTTTGTCTATAATGAAACGGAGTTAAATATAATGATTAATGATTTGCAACTAGCTGCCTTGTTAGATGCTGATGCGGTCACCTTTGGTTGTTTGAAAGAGTCAGGGGTACTTAATTGCGAACAGATGCAAAAATTAATTACTTTAGCTCAGGAACTGAATTTAGAAGTGGTTATGCATATGGCATTTGACCAACTACAATTGGCACAGCAACATTCAAGCTTAGATTGGTTGGCAAATCATGGTGTGAAAAGGATTTTAACTCACGGTGGACCACTAACGGAGCCAATTGAAACTCATCTTGCCCATTTGAGCGAATTGATTACTTGGTCAAAGGGGCAAATAACGATTTTGCCAGGAGGAGGAATTACCGTTGATAACTGTAATCAAGTAGCGCAATTACTGGGAGTTAATCAAGTTCATGGTACAAAAATAGTGATTAAATGATTAGGCTATCAGATAGCATAAATTAAATTTAAAATTAGCAAAAATAGATATTAATTTAAAGATGAAAATATTTCATCTTTTTTATTTGGCTTATTTTTCTTGCACATATGATTGTTAATAAACAAATCTAGACGTAATTAAAATTATATCCTGACAATTACGCAAAATAGGTAAAACTAAAAAATAACATTTTTATAATTTGAGCCTCTTCTTTGACAACATTTACCAAGCAACGTAAATTAAAGGTAACTAGTTATAGATAGGATTGATCAAAAAGGATAGGACACAAATATGAAAAATATGGATATGGGGCATGAACAGCACCTAAAGCAAGCAGATCAAAAAGATAACATGCAAATGAAAAATGATTCTCAGCAAGCGATGAGTGACCATAAGATGATGATGCATGGTGGTCAGATGATGCAGATGGGAAATTTAAAGCAAAAATTTTGGTGGTCTTTTATTTTAGCACTACCAATTTTATTGTTATCGCCAGCAATGGGATTTAAGTTGCCATTTCAATTCTCTTTTCCGGGTTCAGATTGGCTAGTGGTTATTTTTGCTACTATTTTATTTTGGTATGGGGGAGAAATATTTTTACGAGGAGCTTATGCGGAATTAAAGCAAAAAAAGCCAGAGATGATGACGCTAATTTCCTTAGGGATTGTCACTGCGTATCTTTATAGCGTATACGCCTTTATTCAAAATAATTTGGTACACAGTCAAATGAAGGTAATGGACTTTTTTTGGGAATTAGCAACTTTGATTTTGATTATGCTCTTAGGTCATTGGATTGAAATGACTTCTGTGATGAAGGCTAGTAGTTCAGTTCATGACTTAGCAAAGTTATTGCCAGATAAAGTACATGTACAAACAAGCAATCAAATTGAAGAAATCAAGATTACCGATGTTCAAAAACAAGCAACAATCATTGTAAAACCTGGTGAAAGTATTCCTTTAGATGGCATAATTATCAGTGGTTCGAGTACTGCTGATGAGTCTTTAGTTACCGGTGAAGCAAAGCAAATCACCAAGCAAAAGGGGCAGCGAGTAATTGGTGGTTCAATCAATGGCTCAGGTACACTGACTATCAAAGTTACCCAGACGGCTAATTCTGGTTTTCTGGCTAGTGTCAATAAGTTAGTTCAGTCTTCACAGGCAGATAAATCGAAATTGCAGACTAAGGCAGATCAAGTTTCAGGTTGGTTATTTTATGCTGCATTAATAATTGGACTTTTGGCTTTGATTGTTTGGACTAGTTTTCAAGGAATCGCTAGTGGATTAGAGCGGATGGTGACCGTGTTAGTAATTGCCTGTCCACATGCCTTGGGACTGGCTATCCCATTGGTAAATGCTAAGAGTACTGCTCTTGGTGCTAAACATGGTCTACTTATTCGCAATCATAATGCAATAAGTTTAAGTTCCCAAATTAATTATTTATTGCTAGATAAAACGGGAACATTAACTCAAGGAAAGTTTCAAGTTCGGCACTATGCTAGTTTAACTAATAAACTTGATTCTAACCAAGTCTTGACCATTATGGCATCGCTAGAACAGGATTCAACTCATCCTTTAGCTCAAAGTATTTTACATTATGCTCAATCTAAAAAGATAAACCTACTGCCATTAACTAATAGTCAGAACATGACAGGTGCAGGCGTCAGTGGAACTATTGAGCAGCACACTTATCAACTAGTTAATGAAAAAGCAGCACGCAAACAAGTCAGTAATTTCCCTAAGCTAGCAGCTGATAAAGATACAATTAGTTATCTTATACAAGATAGTCAACTTTTAGGTTATATAGCAGTGGGGGATCAGATTAAAGCATCAGCTTTTACTTTAATTAAGCAAATTAAAGAACGTCAAATCACCCCAGTAATGCTAACTGGTGACAATCAAAAAGTAGCTGATAATATAGCTCTTCAACTTGGAATTGACCAAGTTTATGCTGAACTTTTGCCTCAAGATAAAGAAAAGGTAGTTAAAAAACTACAATCTGCAGGTAATAAGGTTATGATGGTGGGCGATGGCATCAATGATGCTCCTAGTTTAGCTAAGGCTGATATTGGAGTAGCGATTGGGACTGGGACTGATGTTGCGGTTGATTCTGCTGATGTGATTTTAGTCAATAGTGAGCCAGAAGCAATCATTAGTTTCTTGGACTTAGCGCAGAAAACGCAAACCAAAACAATTCAAAATCTCTGGTGGGGCGCAGGTTATAATATCATTGCCTTACCCTTAGCTGCTGGAATTTTAGCACCATGGGGCTTAGTTTTACCGCCAGCGGTAGGCGCAATTTTAATGTCACTGTCAACAGTTATTGTTGCAATCAATGCTGAATTTTTAAAAATTTAAATAAATAGCAATTATTTTTAAATATTGAAATAAAAAAATATAACAGGTATGATATTCATGAAGATAAGTCATGATAATTTTTAATAGTAAGGAGAATTACAATGAGCGAAGCAGAATATCGTATTGAAAGTGACACAATTGGACCAGTTAAAATTCCTCAAGATGCTTTATGGGGGCCACAAACTGAAAGAAGCCGCCACAACTTTCCAAGTGGGGAATTAATGCCCTTAGCGATTATCCGTGCTTTTTTAAATTTGAAAAAAGCCGCTGTAGAGTCAAATGTTGAAGTTGGTGATGAGCCAAAAGAAAAAGGTGAAGCAATTGAAGAAGCAATCAATCAATTGCTTGCCTTGAATGACACTGATTTACGTAAAGATTTTCCATTGCACGTTTTGCAAACTGGGTCAGGCACTCAGAGTAATATGAATGTAAATGAGGTTGTAGCTAATTTAGCTAATAAATTACATCCTGGTTTAAATATTCTACCCAACGATGACGTAAATCGCGGCCAGTCATCAAATGATACTTTCCCAACAGCTATGAATATTGTGGCAGTTGAGGCCCTTGATAAGTTGGAGCCGGCTGTGCAACATTTAATTGCTGAATTAAAAATTAAGCAAGACAAATACTGGCAGACAGTTAAAGTAGGGCGTACCCACTTGCAAGATGCAACTCCAATTACTTTTGGTCAAGAAGTATCGGGTTATATTTCTGCATTAAAGCATGATCTGACTTATATTCAGAAATTGAAGCCCACACTTTACGAATTAGCAATCGGCGGTACTGCTGTAGGCACTGGCTTGAATGCAGCAGCAGGCATGACTGAAAAAATTGCTACTAAGTTATCTAAAATTTATGGGCATGAATTCAAAGTTGAAACAAATAAGTTTTGGGGGTTGGCACATCATTCTGGTATTGCAGTGGTTCATGGGGCCCTTAAGACTTTGGCCGACGACATGTTTAAAATTGCACAAGATATTCGTTTCTTGGCATCAGGTCCGCGCGCTGGATATCACGAACTAAATATTCCCGCTAATGAACCTGGTTCATCAATCATGCCCGGTAAGGTTAATCCTACTCAAGCAGAGGCAGTTACGATGGCGGCTGCTAAAGTTTTTGGTAATGATACTACGATTACCTTCACTGCCGCACAAGGTAATTTTGAGATGAACGTTTACAAAACAGTGATGATTGCTGCTTTTCTGGATAGTTGTGATATTTTGACAGGAACAATTACTGGTTTTGCTGATAAGATGATTGCTGGCTTGACTGTAAATTCGGAAAAGATGGATGAGTTACTGGAAAATTCATTAATGACCGTTACAGCTTTATCCCCCCACATTGGTTATCATGCTGCCGCTAAAATTGCACAGGCGGCTGATCAAGAGGGTATTACTCTAAAAGAAGCTACCCTTAAGAGTGGTAAAGTTTCAGAAAAGCAGTATGATGAATGGATGGATTACATGCAAATGACTCACATTGATCGTACTAAACCAGAAGACTAGTGAAATACAAGAGGAGAATAATTTAAATGGCAAAATTTGTCTTTACCCCTAATCAAAGTACTGAAATCGCTAATTATTATGACGCAGTTATTGTCGGTACTGGTGGTGCCGGGTTAACTGCAGCCATTCAAGCCCATGAATTAGGCTTGCAAGTTGCAGTTTTTGAGAAAAATACTGCTTTAGGTGGTAATACAATGCGCGCTTCTTCAGGTATGAATGCATCTGAGAGCTTAGTTCAACTAGCTGAAGGAATTATTGACGATAAAGAAGATTTCTATCAAGAAACGCTTAAAGGCGGCGGCCTTATGAATGATCAAGAGTTATTGCGTTATTTTGTCGATCATTCAGCAGCAGCTATTGACTGGCTTTTAAACCATGGAATTGAGCTAACTAACTTAACTATTACTGGTGGAATGAGTAAAAAAAGAGCTCATCGCCCGGCATCAATGGCACCAGTCGGTAATTATTTAATTACTAATGCCTTAAAACAAGTTCAACAAGCAAAAATTCCAGTGTTCAATAATGCTGAGGTAATAAAATTATTACAAGATAAAAATAAAAATGTGGATAGCGTTGAAATTAAAACTGCAGATGGGGTTAAGACTGTTAAAACTAAGGCAGTTTTACTTGCTTCTGGTGGTTTTGGTTCTTCAAAGGAATTAATTAAAAAATACCGCCCAGATTTAGTTGATTACAAGACAACAAACCAACCAGGCGCAACTGGAGATGGACTAAAACTAGCTAATCAGGTTGATGCCCAATTGGAACAGATGGATCTTATTCAGGTTCATCCTACAGCTCAAACTGACACTGATCACGTGTATTTAATTGGCGAAGGCCTACGTGGTGAGGGTGCAATTTTAGTCAATAAATCGGGTAAGCGATTTGTTAATGAAATGGATACGCGAAAAATTGTTTCTAATGCTATTACAGCTTTGAATGAAAATGGTGCTTACCTGATTTTTGATCAAAGTATTCGCAATAATTTTACCGCGGTAGAGTTTTATGATCATATTGGCTTAGTTGAACACGGTACAAGTTTAACTGATCTTGCTCAAGCAATTGGTGTTGCTAGTTCTAATTTAGAAGCAACTGTTAAAACTTGGAATACAGCTGTAGATAGCAAAGTCGACAAAGAATATAGTAGAACAACTGGCATGGAGCGCGCGATTAATCAGGGTCCATTTTTTGCCATTCATATTAATCCAGCTATTCACTATACAATGGGTGGAATCCATATTAATTCTAAGACTGAAGTTTTGGATACTAATGGAAATGTGATTAATGGTTTATATGCTGCTGGTGAAGTTTCTGGTGGCCTTCATGGCAATAACCGAATTGGGGGAAACTCTGTCGCAGAAACAGTCGTATTTGGACGTCAAGCAGGAATGCAGATGACTAAATTTGTTCGCAATAAAAAATAAAGAATAAAAGTTAATTGCTGGGTTTAAGTAAACTAAGTAATTAACTTTTTTATTTATCTAAGTTTTAAAAATATTTTTAAATTTTAAAAAATTTAAATTTAAATAATTTATTTTGAATATTGCAAATAGAATAATTCAATTCTATAATTAAATATGTAAAGGATTACATTTTTTCATAAATTGAAAGGAAACAACTATGAATAGAAAAGTGTTACTCGTTGGTGATGGGGCAGTTGGGTCAACTTTTGCCAATGACTTACTACAACAGACACATGTTAATGAATTAATTATTGCCGATGTTGTTAAAGAACGTCCAGTTGGCGATTCTATGGATCTTGAAGATATTACCCCCTTTGTTGGTGACTGTAATATTCATCCTGGAGAATATTCTGATGCAAAAGATGCAGATGTCGTTGTAATTACTGCAGGAATTCCCCGCAAACCTGGCGAGACTAGATTAGATCTTGTTAATAAGAATGCTGCTATTTTAAAGAGCATCATTGAACCGGTTGTAGCTTCTGGCTTTAATGGAATTTTTGTTGTGTCGGCTAACCCGGTAGACATTTTGACCACTTTAACCCAAAAATTATCTGGTTTTCCGAAAAATAAAGTTATTGGAACGGGAACTTCACTTGACTCAGCTCGTTTACAAGTAGAGTTGGCCCAAAAATTAAGTGTTCCCATCGCTAGTGTTAATTCAATGGTGCTTGGTGAACACGGAGACACATCATTTGAAAACTTTGATGAATCAACGGTAGCGGGCAAGTCTTTACGCCAGTACAGTGCAATAAATGATCAAGTTTTAAGCGAAATTGAAACTGATATTCGGCAAAAGGGTGGCAAAATCATTGAAAATAAGGGCGCTACTTTCTATGGAATTGCCATGATGTTGGCTCAAATTGTTAGTGCAATTTTAGATAACCATGCAATTGTTTTACCATTGTCAGCACCAATTAACGGTGAATATGGCATCCAACATGAATTATATTTAGGAACGCCAACTGCAATTGACGGTTCAGGAATTAGTCACGTAATTGAAGCAAATTTGTCAGATCGCGAAATTAAGAAAATGATTAATTCGGCTGATAAAATGCATGAAATTTTGGTCGATATTAAGGTAGATTAAGCATAAAGAAGGCATAAGTATGCAAGTTGGAAAAAGAATATTTTTGAAAAGAGAGCTACCGGACAAAAATCTCATTGAAAAATATAAAAAATTACCATCATCTAATGTAGCAGATTGTATGAATCGAAGAGGAGCAATGGCTCCGCGAATCAAATTAATGTCTAAGCCTAAAGCAGAAATGTGTGGGCCAGCTTTTACAGTTCATAATCGTCCTGGAGATAATTTGACAATTTACGCCGCTTTAAAATATTGTCATGAAGGTGACATTATTGTGATTGATAATGAAGGCGATAATACTCGAGCTGTTATTGGCGAAGTAATGATGACTTGGCTACGTGACCAAAGACATGTAGCAGGAGTTGTTGTCGACGGACCAATACGTGACATTGATAGTTTGCGCAATTGGGACTTGCCTATTTATGCCGTTAGTACAACACCAAATGGACCATATAAAGAGGGCCCAGGCGAAATAAATGTTCCAATTTCTTGTGGAAATATTAGTGTTAATCCGGGTGACTTAATGCTAGGGGATGCAGATGGTGTTGTTAAGATTGCTCGCGAAAAAGCAGCAGAACTTTTACCTATAGTAGAAGAATTTCATCAAGAGGATGAGGCCAAGGCTGCTAGCTTTCATAATGGCACCGGAAATATAGATTGGCTTGATGAAAAATTAAAGAATAAAGATTATAAAATTATTGACGATATTTATCGCCCGTAACTAAAAGGGAATAATGATGAAGACGTTAGAAAAAGTAAATTATAAAGGTTTTATTTTGCCACTAATAATTGGTATTGCTCTGTGGTGCTGCACGCCACTAAGACCAGCTGGATTGTCTGTTCAAGCTTGGGAAATGTTTGCCGTTTTTGTGGCGACAATTATAGGTTGTATTACTAAGCCCTTACCAATTGGGGGGACAACATTATTGGGCTTGATTGTAACTGTTTTGGCTGGTTTAGCCCCAATTAAAGATGAAGTAAATCCTAAAACAGGAGTGGTTACTTCCGGAATATTGAGTGCATTTAGTAATTCAGCTTCTTGGCTGATTGCGATGGCTTTTATTATGGCATATGGTATTAGTAAGACGGGGTTAGGGAATCGGATTGCTTATTGGATGATTCGACGCTTTGGTAAGCGCTCAATCGGTATCGGATATGCAATAACTGTTTTAGAATTAATTCTTGGGGCATTAATCCCTTCCAATAGTGCACGAACTGGTGGAGTAGTCTGGCCAGTTACCGAATCAATCTCTAAAGATTATGATTCTCTACCTAATGATTCTTCTCGTAAGAAAATCGGAGCTTATTTAAGTTTTACCGCTTTTCATGCCAACATCTTATCAACTGCGTTGTTCATTACCGGTGCGGCGCCTAATATGGTGGCTTCACAGATGGCGTCGCAAAAAGGTTATACGATGACTTGGATTGGCTGGTTCACAGCAGCTATTGTTCCAGTATTAATTGCCACTGCTGTAATTCCGATAGTTATCTATAAAATTTTCCCACCAGAAGTTAAAGAAACGCCTAACGCCAAAAAATGGGCTGACGATCGTTTGCAAAAAATGGGAGCGATTACTAAGCCTGAGAAAATTATGTCAATTGTTTTTTTACTGGCTATTATTTTATGGGTTTTATCTGGAATTTTTGATATTCCCCAATTAGATTCAACTTTCATTGCTTTTTTAGCAGTCGGATTACTGCTTTTAACCGGTGTTTTGACAATGAAAGATGCTTTAAATCAAACTGGAGCATGGAATATTTTAATTTGGCTTTCAATATTGGTTTTTATGGCTAGTAAGTTGATTTCATTTGGCTTTATTGACTGGTTCTCTAAAACTATTCAAAGTGGATTGCATGGCATTAGTTGGGGTATTGTCTTAGCCATTTTAATTGTATTAATGTTTTATACGCATTACTTCTTTGCTAGTGGTACTGCCCATATGACTGCTTTATACTTACCGTTTTTGTCAGTAGCTGTTGCAACTGGTACTCCGTTGGCCTTAGCTGCAATGTTATTAGCATTTACTGGTGCAATTAATGCGTCGACTACTCACTATGCCAACGGTCCCGCTTCGATTTTAGCTACTACTGGCTATATTAAGCAAGGTGAATGGTGGAAGTATAACTTTATTTTAGGCATTATTTATTTGGTTATTTTTGGTGGAATTGGGACACTTTGGATGAAAATGATTGGAATGTGGTAGATGATTCATCAAGCAGATTTAATAACCAATGATGGTATAAGAATTCATTATTATGATACTCAAGCAGATAAACAACCATTATTAGCTATTCCAGGTATCGGTGGATCTGCTTTACTTTGGGAAAAAGCATTGGAACGGTTTCAGTCAAAATTTAGAATTATTATTATTGATCCACGTAATCAAGGTAAGTCTGCAAGAACTTTTCAAGGGCAACGAATTAGTCGGCATGCAGCAGATTTAGCTGAGTTAATTCAAAAGTTAGATTTATCCCATATTATTGGCATTGGCAATTCAATGGGAGCTGCCAATTTCTGGGCGTATATTTCTATCTATGGTTCTGATAGATTAAATGCACTAATTGATTTAGACCAGCCACCCAAGATGATTAATGATTCAACTTGGAAGTTTGGTTTTAAAGATTTAACATGGGCTAACTTTCCTGATTACTTAAAGCTTGATTTTGGTAGTGGTATTTATGCTCAAATAGACGATGTGATGTTTGAAAAAGCACATCATTTTGCACAAAAATATCCTTATTTTCCAAAAAGTAATTATTTGTGTCGAATTAATCATGCGGAACAAGATTGGCGCGATGTGTTAGTTAATTTGAAAATTCCAATGTTAGTTTTAGCTGGAAAAAATTCCCCTTTCTTTAATTATCATTTTGCTTATAAAATGACTGAACTCAATTCTCAAATTAGCGCTAAAATTATTCCTGAATGTGGACACATTATTCAAGCTGAGCAACCCAATGTTATGTATGAAGAAGTACTTAATTTTTTGGTTGAAAAGGAAGTGACTTAATGGATAAAGTAGTGGATTTATATTTGAATAATCCAGCGACAAAGAAAAAATGGCAAAATTTTTTGTTAAAAATGGGTATAACTGATTTTGGCCTGCGTGAAATAGCGGCAATTGATCATACTTTAGCCCTAATTGATGAAAATGGTCAGCTGGTTGGCACGGGTAGCATTGCAAACAATGTTTTAAAGTATATTGCGGTGTGTAATCAAGACGCCGTCCCCGGTGCACGCTTTAATCAGATGGTAACTGCCTTGCAGCACTACTTATTTGATCAGAAAGTATTTCATAGTTTTGTATTTACAAAAGCAAAATATGCTACTAGTTTTTCACATTTAGGTTTTTCCGAATTAGCACATACTGAACATGCTGCCTTTTTAGAAAGTGGTACTCCAGATATCAACGACTTTATAACTGCAATACCTAAAATTGAAGATCAATCTAATAAACAAGTGGCAGCAATTGTCATGAATGCCAACCCATTTACTTTGGGACATAGAAAGTTAGTTCAGCTGGCTAGTCAAGAAAATGACTTAGTTTATGTATTTGTTGTAGCGACTGATCTTTCCTTGTTTAAAACAAAAGAACGAATGCAGTTGGTCAAAAGCGGAACTAGCGATTTGAAAAATGTTTTAGTAGTAAGCGGTGGTGATTATATGGTTTCACAATCAACTTTCCCCGCATACTTTTTAAAATCTTCGGCTGATTTAATTACAACCCAAACAGATATTGATGCTTTAGTTTTTAAAAATTTTATTGCACCTCAGTTAGCAATTAAGCGCCGTTACTTAGGGACGGAACCATTCTCAAGAACAACTAACTTTTATAACCAAAGCTTAACAAATAAGCTAAGTCCCTTAGTAGATGTTAGAATTGTTAATCGATTTCAGATTAACGGAAAAGTAATAACTGCAACCCGTGTGCGACAATTAATTAAGGAAGATAATTTGACAGCCATTTCAAACTTTGTACCACCGCAAACAATGCAATTTATTTATCGTCAAAAAGAAGTCCTACAAGCTAGAATTAAGGAAGGAATAAATATTAATGGAAATTAAAACAATTGGTGTAGCAGGCACCTTGGAATCATCAGATATTCAAATCATGATTGCTAAGGGTACCAATGGAATTCAAATTGATTTGGATTCAGAAGTTATTAAAGCCTATGGTGATCAAATTAAAGAAGTGATTATTACTACCCTAAAAAAATATGGTGTTCAAAATGCTAAGGTTAAAGCTACTGATAAAGGAGCGCTTGATTGTGTAATTGCTGCTCGAACTTTGACGGCTGTCCAACGTGCTACAGAAACTTCGGATCAACCTAAATTGGAGGTATTGTAATCAATGACTTATGTAAAAAATCGTCTACGTCGAACAATGATGTTTGTTCCAGGTAACAACCCTTCAATGATTAAGGATGCTGGTATCTATGGTGCAGATTCCATCATGCTCGATCTGGAAGATGCTGTTTCTTTGACAGAAAAAGATGCAGCACGAATGCTAGTTTATAATGCTATTAAAACTGTAGACTTTGGTGGAGCCGAGATTGTAGTTCGGATTAATGGTCAAGATACTCAATTTTATGAAGAAGATGTCAAAGCAATGGTTCGTGCTGGTGTAGATGTAATTCGACTACCTAAGACTGAATCAGCTGCAATGATTCAAAAGCTAGTTAAAGATATGGAACAAGCTGAAGAAGAGTATGATATTAAAAAAGATTCAATTGGGGTTATGGCCGCAATTGAAAGTGCGAAGGGAGTATTAAATGCGCCTGAAATTGCTACAGCAACTTCTTTAATGATGGGATTAGCCGTATCAGGAGAGGACTATACAGCGGACATGCATACGCGTCGTTATCCTGATGGACGTGAGTTAGAATTTGCCCGTAATATGGTTTTACAAGCTGCTCGAGCAGCGGATGTTTATGCCTTTGACACAGTTTTTTCAAATATGAACGATCCTGAAGGGTTTTATCGTGAAACCAATTATATTTACGAATTAGGTTATGATGGAAAATCATTAGTTAATCCGCGGCAAATAGAGATGGTCAATAAAGTTTTCAATCCCACAAAAGATGAAATTGAAAATGCGATGGCGGTTCAGAGTGCAATTCGTGAAGCTAAGGCTAAAGGCTCCGGCGTCATTTCAATGAACGGTAAAATGGTCGATAAACCAGTTGTTGAAAAAGCTAATCGGGTAATTGAGACAGCTAAGGCATCAAGTTTGATTGACGAAGAGGGTAATTATATTGGAAAATAAAGTAAAGCGTAATTTACCAGATAATCTAATGTCAGAAATGGGTTTAAAGCCTTTTGAAACAGTAGATATTGGCAATCCCGAAGTAAACAGGGTAGCACCTAAAGTTCGAGTTACGACTGGTGCAGATAAAGTCGTTAATTCGCTTGAAGAAGTAATTAAAAGAACCGTGCAAGATGGAATGACTATTTCATTTCATCATCATTTTAGAAATGGTGATTTTGCTTTTAATAAGGTAATGGATTTAATTATTAAATTGGGGTACAAAAACTTAACCTTAGCCCCATCCTCTTTGACCGGAATTATGAACGATAAGGTTATTGAAGCCATTAAAAAAGGAGTGATTACGGATATCACTTCTTCAGGAATGCGTGGCAGTTTAGGCGATTTCATTTCTCATGGTGGGTTGAAAAAACCAGTTATTTTTCGTTCACACGGTAACCGAGCTCGATCCATTGAAGAAGGAGAAATTAAGATTGATGTTGCCTTTTTAGGAGTGCCAAATGCGGATCCAGCTGGTAATGCCAATGGTCAAGAGGGAGACGCTATTTTTGGTTCACTTGGTTATGCTTTAATTGATGCCCAATATGCTAATAAAGTAGTATTGTTAACTGACAATATTGTTGATTATCCCAATACACCAGCTTCAATTAAACAAACTCAAGTCGATTATGTTGTCAAGGTTGATCAAATTGGTGATGCTGATAAAATTGGTTCCGGTGCAACTCGTTTTACTAAAGATCCTAAAGAATTAAAAATTGCTCAAATGGTTAATCAAGTAATTGTTAATTCGCCATACTACAAAGAAGGCTTTTCTTTCCAGACTGGATCAGGTGGCGCAGCATTAGCTGTTACTCGCTACTTGCGGCAATCAATGATTAATGATGGTATTACAGCATCTTTTGCCTTAGGTGGTATTACTAAACCAACTACCGATTTGCTTGATGAGGGTTTAGTTAAGAAAGTTATGGATGTGCAGGACTTTGACAAGGGTGCTGCTGCATCAATGGCTAAGAATAAAGATCAACAAGAAATTGATGCGTCTTGGTATGCTGATCCACATAATAAAGGTGCGGTAGTCAATAATTTAGACATTGCAATTTTATCTGCTTTGCAAATTGATACCGACTTTAACGTTAATGTAATGACAGGATCTGACGGAGTTATTCGTGGAGCAATCGGTGGACATCAAGATGCAGCTTCAGCTAAAATGACAATTATTACTGCGCCACTTGTTCGTGGTCGAAATGCTACTGTAGTTCCAGCTGTTGCAACAGTTGTAACTCCGGGAGATTCAATTGATGTTTTAGTAACGGAACGCGGAATTGCTATTAATCCAAAGCGGCCAGATTTACTTGCTGCTTTTAGTAAAGTAACAAATCTAAATATTATTGATATTAAAGAATTGCAAAAAATGGCTGAACAGCAAGTTGGTAGCCCAAAGGCACTGGAATATACTGACAATACAGTTGCTCTTATCCAATACCGCGATGGTTCAATCATTGATACTATTAAGCAAGTTAAAGAATAAAATTTGCCATAAAAATTTTTAAAAATAGCTTTCGATTTTAGTTAAATTCAATTAACAAATTTAAGTATGTTTAATAAAATTCATTTGGGAACATCAATATAGCGAAAACCTAACAAAAATGTTAGGTTTTTTGTTTAGTAGCTAAAATAAAATAGTAATATTAAGTAAGTCGGTCTAATTTAATATGTTGATTTTTACTATGAATATATCTGAAAGGAAAGAAATGAATCAGTCAATTTTTATTGAAGGGGAAAAATTAAGTATTGATCAAGTTTTAAAAAATAAAGATCAACGAGCATACCTACAACAAGAAATATTTCAAAAATATCCGCATGATACTTTATTAGATATAAAATTAAATATTCCAGGTCCAATAAAAAATAACAGTTATTTAGAAAATATTTTTTATGCAGGAATTTCTGAGCTTGAACAAGCATTAACTAAAAATAAATTACCTTTTGTTTTATTGCAAAGTCAGAATCAACCTGCAGGTTGTGAAAATTTTTATCTTTTAACTGCAGATAAAATTGAAGTTAAAAAAGTAGCGATTGAATTTGAAGATTCTGCGCCACTAAATCGTTTATTTGATGCTGATGTCTTAGTTAAAAATAAAAAACAGGCCTTATCAAGGTCTGAAATTGGCTATTCTGGAAGAAAATGTTTTTTATGTAAGCGACCAGCCAAAGATTGTGCTCGCTCTAGACGTCATTCTGTGCAAGAATTACAAAATTATATCAGCAATTTATATAAAAAAACATTTAGTTAATGTTTGCTTTTTGCAGTACTCTTTGGGCAATACCACTAGTTGTTACCAGATGTGTAATTATGCCGCTTCTTAAAGCTCCTAATAGGGCATCATCTTTAAAACGATTTTTAACTACGATGAAACGAGTAGGAATTTGTAATATATTTTGCATGCTAATGCCGCAGATATGTGATTCAATCGGCTGATAAAAATTGCCATTTATGTCATAAGGTCTGCCAAAGATCACACCAGCAATTTGACTATAATCAAGATCTTTTAATAATTTATCAGAATAATAGTCCATAAAAAATTTCCCAGATTCAAGTGATTTAACAGTACCAATACTGGCAAAAATTAAATCTATTTTTTTGAAATATTGATCAATATATTCATAATATGGTTCCTTTTTAATTTCTTTTACTAATTTAGAATTTATTGTATAAAGTGGGGCAGGCATATTTAGACATTTTGCATTGAATTTTTCAGCTGCTTGCTGGGTTAATTGATTTTTTCGTTTACTAGTGTTGACTGCTAGACCAACTAATTGAACAAAGGTCAAATCTTCACGACTACTCTCAGTAAAATTGTCAATAATGTCTTTAATTAAGGTTCCCCAACTCAGACCAATTACATGAGCTGGTTTAATATAATTTTGAATTTGCTTAGCAGCATAATGAACAATCATTTCATTATCTTGATTTTTTGTTTCTAAGTCTTCTAATATATAAGCTTCTTTTAAATTGAATAATTTTTGAAATTCTTGCTCTAATTTATGTGCTCTTTTTGGCCGCTGATATATATTTATTTTAACAATTCCTTTGTCACGAGCTTCATTAATCGCTTTATCAATTAAGTAGCGCGAAAGATCATATTTTTTAGAAATATCTGCAATATTTAAATTGCTCAAAAAATAATCGTGAGCAATATTTGCTAGCTGTTCATCACTTAATAATGTCATTTTATAATCCCTATCTTTTATTTTAATTTACATTGTATTACAAAAGTGCTGTTTATTTAAAGGTAAAATGCTAAAAAATTATCAAATTATAAATTTTAAAATATACATAAGATAGTTAATTTTTATTTTTTATTAAGTCACAGAATGTTCCATTTGTAATTCTTTTTAAATCGCTGGGTTTGAGATACACACTACGCCCGATTTTACCACTCGAAACAGCAATTTTGTTTTCTTGCATCATGCTACTATCTAGATAGATGGGAAAATGATGATTAAAATAGATGCCGATGGGAGTATTAGCCCCATGGACGTAACCAGTTGTTTTTTCTAAATCTTTTAGTGGTAAAAGTTCGCATTTTTTATTACCAGATACTTTAGCTAATTTTTTCATATCTAAATGTTCCGTTACCGAAATAACGCCAACTAAGACACCAGTCTTATTTCCTAAACAGACAAGTGTTTTATAGATTAAATGTTCATTCTCGTTTAGAATAGAAGTATCCATTTGTGCTATACCACCAGAATCTGAATGAGTAGGGAATTGGGCTTGCTGGTATAAAATTTTATTTTGATCTAAAATTTTTTCAACCAATGTTTTTTCAATTTGTCGTTTCTTCTTTACCATAAAAATCACCTTCTTAAATAATAGCATTGATAAAAGATAAATAAAAAGGGAGTTTAAGCATGAAAGTACTAGTTATTAAAATTGAAACCAGTCATGAAGTAGAAGATGCACTTAATGTTTTTAGTCAAGATATTCTTCATTGCTTGGGTACAGAAACACGTAAACGTTCTGATTTTGAAGATGCAAATACAAAGCATGATTCTACTATTGTAGATTTAAATGAAATTGTTGATTTGCCACAAGATATGGAATTTGCTGCTTATTTTGCAGCAGATCAAAGTCAAGTTCAATTAATTAATGCTTATAAAAATAAATTAGTCGAATTGAAAGGATACGGTTTAAACATCGGTTTAAATAAAATTGATTATACCTATATTGAGGATAGCGATTGGAATCGTGTTTGGCAAAAATTTTACCATGTTGTTAATTTTTCACGCCACTTAGCCATTGTTCCTGAATGGGAAAACTATCAAGCTAAATTTAGTGATCAACATTTAATTAAACTCGATCCAGGTCTTGCTTTCGGTACCGGTAACCATAAAACTACTCGTTTAGCAATGATGGGACTTGAACAAGTGTTGGTTGAACCTAAGACTGTTATTGATGTCGGGACTGGTTCAGGAATTTTAGCTATTGCAGCTGCCTATTTAGGAGCAAACAGGGTAATGGCAACTGATATATCTGATCAGGCAATTACAGCTGCCCAAGAAAACGTTGCTTTGAATAAATTAACTAATATCGATATTAAAAAAACAAGTTTACTACAAAATGTTAATGAAAAGTTTGACATTATTGTTGCTAATATTTTGGCTGAAATATTACTTGAACTAATTCCACAATTAGATCAACATTTAACTCGAGCAGGAAAAGTGATTTTTTCAGGAATAGATTATTTGCAATTGGATAAGGTAGCCCATTCACTTGACCAAAATGGTTTTAAAATTATCCTTACTTTAAAGCAAGATCGCTGGATTGGTTTAATAATTACGCGAAAAGATAATTGAAAAGAGTTATAATATGAAATTAAGTTAAATTAAGTAAGGAATTATTAAATTGATTGATAAGTTCAAACAAATATCTTTTATTCGCAAGATAAACCAGTATAAGCCAATGCCAGTAATTTGGTGGAGTATTTTAGTTGTTACTTTACCTTTTATTTTTAGTCTATTGAAAATTTCAGTTATTTGGCGAGTGGGACTATTATTCACTGTAATTAATTGCTTCATCGGATATCACGTAGGTAATTTGGTTAAAACTATCAATATAAAGCATTATTGGCTACTTCTTTTACCAACATGTTTTTGTTTGATAGTATTATTAAAATATGCAAATTATAATCTATTATTTGGTTTAATTTATCTTATTTTTGAAATTTTTGGCTTAATGGATAAGCAAATATATAGTTGAAGGTGATTAAAATGTCTAAATACGTAGAAATGACATATGATGAAGTAATCAATGCGTGTCAAAAATATATGAATGAGGAGCAATTAGCATTTGTTAAGCAGGCCTATGACTTTGCTCAAAAAGCGCATCAAAATCAAAAACGTGCTTCTGGTCAACCATATATTGTTCATCCCACTCAAGTTGCTGGAACTTTAGCAACTCTAGGGCTTGATCCCGACACGATTGCAGCGGGGTTTTTGCATGATACAGTGGAAGATACTCCAGTAACTAATAATGATTTAAAAGATAAATTTGGTAAAGATGTAGCCTTTATTGTTGATGGAGTCACCAAGCTAAATAAGTATGAATATAAATCACATCAAGAATTTTTGGCAGAAAATCATCGAAAAATGCTAATTGCTATGGCAAAAGATCTACGTGTAATTATGGTTAAATTAGCAGATCGCCTCCATAATATGCATACTTTAGAGCATTTACGCCCTGATAAACAGAGACGTATTGCCTCTGAAACAATGGATATCTATGCACCACTTGCCGATCGCCTTGGAATTGGAACAATTAAATGGGAATTAGAAGATATGAGTTTTCACTACTTAAATCCCAAGGCATATTATCAAATTGTAAGTTTAATGGATTCTAAGCGTAGCGAACGAGAAAATTATATTCAAGACACAATCAACACGCTAACTGCAAGTTTAGACGGCTTAAATATTAAATATGATATTCATGGGCGACCTAAACATATTTATTCCATTTATAAAAAAATGGTTGACAAACATAAAGATTTCGCAGAAATTTATGATCTCTTAGCTGTACGAGTAATTGTGCAAACTGTTAAAGATTGCTATGCAGTTTTAGGAGCTGTCCATACGAAGTGGAAGCCAATGCCGGGGCGTTTTAAAGACTATATCGCTGTTCCGAAGGTTAATGGCTACCAATCTTTGCATACAACGATTATTGGACCAGGTGGGCGACCTTTAGAAATACAAATTCGAACGCAACATATGCATGATGTAGCTGAATATGGTGTGGCAGCACATTGGGCATATAAACAGGGCAACTTTAATGGGGTTGAGCAAACAAGTTCAAATGAAAAACTAGATATGGTACGTGAAATTCTTGAATTAAAGGATGAAACCCAAGATGCTGGTGAATTCATGAAAAGTGTCAAAAGCGAAATTTTCTCGGACCGAGTTTATGTCTTCACGCCTAAGGGGGAAGTATATGAATTGCCTAAGGGAGCAGTTACTTTAGATTTTGCTTATGAAATTCATACTCAAGTTGGTAGCCATGCAGTTGGAGCTAAAGTTAACGGAAAGCTAGTTCCGCTTGATTATAAATTGAAAAATGGCGATGTCATTGATATTATGACCCAAACCAATGCAACACCATCGCGCGATTGGATGGATATGGTTAAGACTTCTAGAGCGCGCAATAAAATTCGTCGTTATTATCGTAATCTTGATCGCGACCATAGTATTGCTCAAGGGGAACAAATGATTGCTGAACAGCTTCGTAGCCAGGAACTTTCACCTAAAGAGTTTATGGATAAGGAGCATGTTGCAAAAATTTTGGTTCAACTGAATTATCATACAGTTGATGAAATGTATGCTGCAGTTGGTTTTGGCGATTTGTCTGCCGTTAGTATTGTTAACCGCCTAACATCTGATTTGCGCCGTGAAGATGAGAAAAAAAAGCAAAAGCAACTAGAAGAAGAAATTTTGAACTCTGGTCAAAAAGCTGCTAACAAGTCAGTTAACGGTCGTTTAGATGCTGCAACACTTAAGTCAAAACATAACGATGGCGTTACTATCCAAGGAATTAACGATTTGATGCTCCACTTAGCCAAGTGTTGCAATCCAGTTCCCGGCGATGAAATTGTTGGCTATGTTACTAAGGGACGTGGTGTCACTATTCACCGCAATGACTGTCGTAATATTGTAAACAATAATGATAGTTTAGGTCGATTAGTAGAAGTTTCTTGGGAAGGCACTGAGTCAAATAATAATCAATCATTTAATGCAAATATTGAAATATTTGGTTACAATCGAGCCCAGCTACTTAGTGATGTAATCAACCGCTTAAATGCACTAACGCCTAATATTGATAATCTTTCAGGTAAAGTTAATGACGATAATATAGCACACATTTATGCTACCGTTGCTGTGAACAATTCAAGTCAATTAGCCAGTATTTTAACTAAATTAAGAGACATTCCTGATGTTTATGAGACAAGGAGGGCAGATAATTAATGCGAGTTGTAATTCAAAGGGTTAACCAGGCCAATGTAAAAATAGCTGGGGAAATAGTTGGTAAGATTAATCAAGGGCTACTCTTATTAGTTGGTATAGGTGAGGGGGACGACTTAGCAATTATTCAAAAAGCTGCAAACAAAGTTTCTAAGATGCGTATTTTTGAAGACGAGAGTGGTAAGACTAATTTGGCAATTAAGGATGTTAATGGAAAAATTCTTAGTGTAAGTCAATTTACTCTATTAGCAGATACCAAAAAGGGAAATCGTCCTAGCTTTGTTCAAGCCATGAAACCACCAAAGTCTGCTGAATTATGGCAATCTTTTAATCATGAATTAGAAAAGTTGGGCTTAGAGGTTGAAACAGGACAGTTTGGAGCGGATATGAAAGTTGATTTAGAAAATGATGGTCCGTTCACGATTGTATTAGATATGTAAAAATTGGTGCAAAATGATACTACAGGTTGACTTTTTGCTAGTAAAAATATAAGCTAAAAAAGAATTATCAATGACAAAGAATGAAGCTTAGCAATTTTATTTCAGAGACTGTCTATCTATGGTGCAAGGACAGATAATGAGCTAACTGTGACCCCTTTAACAGATAATAAACGTTTCGCGAGCGTTAATCGCAGCAGGCAAAAGGTGGTACCGTGCTAATTCGAAGCGCCCTTGATTTAATTCAAGGGCGCTTTTTAGATTAAAAGGATGATTAGATGAGAGTGCAAAAACCTAAAGGAACAGTTGATATATTGCCAGGGCAATCCAGTTCATGGGAAAAAGTTGAACAAATATTGCGTGATTTTTTCAAACAGGCAAACTATCAAGAAATTAGAACACCAAGTTTTGAAAACTATGAGGTATTTTCTCGATCAAGTGGTGAGACTTCGGATGTAGTTGAAAAAGAAATGTATGATTTCAATGACAAGGGTGGACGTCACATTGCTTTACGTCCAGAAGGAACAGCTGGCGTTGTTCGAGCATATGTTGAAGACAAGCTTTATGCTCCAGAAATGGCTAAGCCATTTAATGTTTATTATATTGAGTCCACCTTTCGCTATGAACGCCCGCAAGCTGGGCGGCAGCGAGAATTTCATCAAATTGGCATTGAAAGTTTCGGCTCAAGTAATTTTTTAGCTGATGTTGAAACCATTGTTCTAGCTAACGATTTATTGGCTAAACTTGGTGTTAAAAATTATGAATTACACATTAATACCTTGGGTAATAGTCAAGTGCGTCAAAGTTATCATGATGCACTAGTTAACTATTTTACGCCCCTAAAAGACCGGCTTTCCGATGATTCTAAACGACGTTTAGAGAAAAATCCGCTCCGAATTTTAGATTCTAAAGATGAACAAGATAAGCAATTTTTACCTAATGCACCAAAAATTATTGATTATTTAGATCAAGCTTCTAAAAATAATTTTAATCAAATTATTCAGATGCTGGACCAGTTAGATATCCATTATGTAATTGATAATGATTTGGTTAGAGGGCTGGATTATTATTCCGGGATTATCTTTGAATTTATGGTTGAAGATGCTAGTTTATGGGAATCGGCTACAACGATTCTTGGTGGTGGACGTTATGACCACCTAGTTGAAGAATTTGATGGTCCTGCAACCCCAGCAGTTGGTTTTGGTATTGGTGAAGAACGCTTAATGCTAGTTTTGCAAAAACAAAACCCAGGCTTATTTACTGATCAAGGAATTGACTTTTTTATTACTAATATTGGTGAAGAGACTGAAATTAAAGTTGTTGAAATTGCTCGTTTGTTACGTAAGCAAGGTTTTAGGGTTCAATATGACGTTGATCAAAAGAAGTTAAAAGCGCAATTTAAAAAAGCTGATCGAGTTAAGGCCAAATATGTAATTACTATCGGAGCTAAAGAAATAGCCGAGGGTAAGTTGAATATTAAACGCTTAGCTGATGGACAAAAAATTGATTTGCTGTTAAGTGATTTAGCAAATATGCATTCAGTCTTAGAACATTTAAAGGATTAAAATTATGGAAAAAAGAACAAACTATTGTGGTAATATTACTGCTAAATATATTGGTCAAAAAGTTAATCTATATGGTTGGGTCCAACGAGTTCGTAATTTAGGTAATTTAGTTTTTATTGATTTACGTGACCGTGAAGGTCTAGTTCAAGTAGTCATTAATCATGACTCAGGCCAAGAATTGATGCACCTTGCTGATCAACTTGGTAATGAATATGTTATTCAAGTTAAAGGTGAGGTAGTTAAGCGTTCAAGCATTAATCCAGAAATGAAAACAGGAGAAGTTGAAATTAATGCGCAAGAACTTATTATTTTAAATAAATCACAAAATCCACCTTTTGAAATTAAAGATAATATTGAAGTAGGCGAGCAAACTAGGCTAAAATATCGTTATCTAGATTTGCGGCGCCCCAGCTTACAAAAAGCGCTTATTTTACGTTCGAAAATTTTACAGGCAACGCATGAATATTTTGATGAAAATGGTTTCATTAATATTGAAACACCAATTTTAGGAAAATCATCACCAGAAGGTGCACGAGATTATTTAGTTCCTTCGCGAATTTATCCAGGTAGTTTCTACGCTTTGCCGCAGTCACCTCAATTATTTAAACAATTGTTAATGGGAGCAGGTTTTGATAAGTATTACCAGTTATCTAGATGCTTCCGCGATGAAGATTTAAGAGGCGATCGTCAACCAGAATTTACCCAAATTGATATGGAAACGTCCTTTACTGATGAAGAACAAGTGCAAGAATATACTGAAGGACTATTAAAGAAAGTTATGAAAGATGTCATGGGGATTGACTTAAAAACGCCAATTGATCGCATTACTTGGACTGAAGCAATGAACAATTATGGTACTGATAAGCCTGATCTTCGCTTTGGCATGCAAATTCATGATTTAAGTCCAATTTTTAAAAATAGTGACTTTAAAGTATTTTCTAATGCAATTAGTGCGGGCGGTTTTGTTAAAGGGATTGCGGTTAAAAACGGCGCTGAGACTTATTCGCGCAAACAAATTGAGAAAAAACAAGATTTCATTAAACGTTTCCACGCTAAGGGTTTAGCTTGGGTTAAATTTGAAAATGGGGAATTTAATGGACCAATTGCGCGCTTTTTAAATGAGGAAAATCAAGCTGCCCTAATTAAAGAATTTTCTCTTACAGGTAGTGAGTTATTGGTCTTTATAGCTGATAAATGGAAAGTCTGCTGTGATTCATTAGATCATTTACGCCGGGAATTTGCTAAAGAGACCAATATTATTCCTAAGCATGTCTTTAATTTTGTTTGGGTAGTTGACTGGCCCCTATTTGAATATGATGAAGGCATAGGTCGTTGGATTGCGGCTCACCACCCATTCACTATGCCGGATGATGAGGGAATTAAATTACTTGATACTGATCCGCACAAGGCGCATGCTCGTAGTTATGACATTGTGATGAATGGTGATGAATTAGGTGGAGGTTCAATTCGTATCCATAAGCGTTCAATTCAAGAAAAAATGCTTAAAGCACTTGGTTTTAGTAAAAAACGGGCATATGAACAATTTGGTTACTTATTAGATGCTCTTGATATGGGCTTCCCGCCACATGCTGGGTTAGCTATTGGCTTAGATCGTTTTGCAATGCTACTAGCAGAAAAAGATAATATTCGTGATGTCTTGGCCTTCCCTAAAAATGCTAATGCTTCAGAGCCAATGATGCACGCACCTGCTCCAGTTGCTGAGCAGCAATTAGCTGACTTGGGGATTGAAGTTGAAGCACAGTATCACGAAAGTGTAGCTAAAATTGAAACAACTCTTAAGCAACAAGCAGAAGAAACTGCTGCTAAAAATACTTCTTGGGATGAAAATTAATAGATAAATTTAAAGAAAATAAGCTGCAAAACTGACTGTTTGATGTAACCTTCTAGTTTTGTGGCTTATTTTCATAATGTATTTAATAGCGATTGGAAACAAAACAATGCTTAGAAAATATCATTATGCCTTTGGCTGTTATGGAATAATTGGTAATCAGTCCGAACTTGTTGTCATTAAAAAGAATGGTGGTCCATACACTAATCGTTATGATTTACCGGGTGGTAGTTTAGAGGATGGAGAGGGGCTGGATCAAGCTATACTACGGGAAATAAGAGAAGAGACCGGCTTATTAGTTCAAGTTTATCAACAATTAGGGATTACATCATTTAAATATCCTTGGGACTATGAAAATTGGCATTTTAACCAGCACTTCTGCGTTTTTTATAATATTCAAAAAGCTGTCGGGCAATTAAAAGGTGAGGTTAGCCAATTTGATGGTCAAGACTCATTAGGAGCAGTACGCGTACCTTTGAAAAAGCTCAGTTTCACCAATGCTTCTCCTTTAGTTATGTGGGCTAAATTGTATCTCATCAATCCTGAGCAAATGAATTTAGAAGATCAAACTTTTTCTACTTGGCAAGTTTTACAACGACCAGTTTTTTAAACAAGATTTTAAACAAAAAGCAACTAGTATTTTACCTAGTTGCCTTTTTCTTTGCTTAATTTAAAGTATCTAAGAATGCTAAAGCTGCATCATAATTTGGTTCATTCGTCATTTCCACAATTAATTCTTGATAAAGTATTTTTTGGTTAGTGTCAATAATCCAAATACTTCGTGAATCAAGTCCCATTTTTTCAATAAATAGTCCCATCTTCTTACCAAAATCAAATTTTTCATCAGAGAGTAATTCCATTTTTACTACTCCTTCTGCTGCACACCAGTTACGTTGGTCACTGGGTGAGTTAGTTGAAATGGTATAAAAATTAATATTGTCGTATTTGTCAACTTCACTATTAAAGTGCTTGGTTGAGATGCTACATACACTAGTATTAATATCGGGTACTACGCTAATTAAAGTGGGTTTGTTAATTAATTCTGACAAGTTGACGATAGATCCATCAGCTTTTTCAATTTTTAAATCGGGTAATATCTCGCCAACTTTTGGTGGTTGACCATTAGTCGATAATGGGGTACTTAGTCTTGTAATTTGCATTTTGTTTACTCTTTCTTTAAAACTGTTTACTCTAAAGTCTAAACTATATACTGAACTGGACCAAAATAAAATGCTTGCTAATTATTTAAAGCTGCTCATTTACGTAAGTTGTAATGCGCTCAACGGCAGTTCTTAAACATTTTTCAGATGATGCATAGGATAAACGTACAAATCCTTGACCACCAGCCCCAAAGTAACTACCAGGAATTACTCCTACCTTAACTTTATTGGCTAAGTCAGTAGCAAAAGCTACATCATCTGTACCGAATTTACTTGGAATTTTAGCAAAAATATAAAATGCGCCTTCAGGTGTAGCCATTGTAAACCCATTTTTTTCAAGACCTGTTTGAATTATGTGTAATCTGCGTTCATAAATTGCTCGGGCCTCGATATAATCTTGTTCACCATGACTGATAGCTTCTGCTGCCCCAATTTGAACATTATCAGTAACTGAGGTAATCATAAAGGAATTGATTTTGGAGATTGTTTGCATAATTTCTTTTGGCGCTGCAATATAACCAATTCGCCAACCAGTCATGGCAAAATTTTTAGATAATCCTGAAAGAAGGATAGTCCGATCTGGAATAATTTGTGTAAGCGAATAGTGCTTTTTCTGAGCATAAATTAATTCGGCATAAATTTCATCGCTTAAGGCAAATAAATTATAATCGACAATAACTTTTGCTAGCTCTTTTAAATCTTTTTTAGCATAAACTCGTCCGGTCGGATTAGATGGATCAGTTAAAATGACTGCTTTTGCTCCTTTTCCTTCATTTTCCATAACTTTTGCTAGATGTGCAGCAGTCAAAATAAAATTATCAGCAGAAGTATCTACTTCTATAGGTACGCCGCCAGCCATTTTTATAATACCAAAATAGACCCCCCAAACAGGTGTAGGAACAATTACTTTATCACCGGGGTTAAGGATAGCCATAAAGGAAACATTTAAGGCTGCTGATACTCCGACAGTTGCACAAATTTCATTTTTGGGGTTATAGTACACGCCTAAACTCTTTTTGAGATAATCACTTACTGCATTTAAGTATTCTTCTTTACCAGCTTCTGGCGCATAGTGTGAGTCATCGCGGTTAATATCATCTATAGCGGCTTGCTTAATGTGGTCGGGAGTGTTCAAGTCGGGTTCACCGACAGTTAACTTAACTATTCCAGGAATCTGAGATATTTTTTGACTAAATGAACGAATTTCGGATTTAGGTAATTTTTCAATCCTTTTGTTAATTGTATCAGATAAATTATTTGCTAGAGTTGGCATAATAAAAGAACCTTTCTTGAATTTTGATATAGATACAATTATAACGCAGTAGTCGCTTTAAGAATATTTAAATTAATATTAATTTAGCAATTAATTTTTCGGTTGTTCAAAAATAGATTTATGATAGTTATTTAAGGAGAGTGACAATAATGGATCAAGAACAAAAAAAGCAGCAATTAAAGCATTTGTCCAAAGAGCAATTCGAAGTGACGCAGCATGGGGCTACCGATTATCCTTTTAAGGGTAAATATGATGATTTTTACCAAAAGGGAATTTATGTCGATATTGTTTCTAAGGAACCGTTATTTTCGAGTGAAGACAAATACGATGCTGGTTGTGGGTGGCCTAGCTTTACTAAGCCAATTCAAAAACTAGTTTATCATCGTGATCAGTCTCATAATATGGAACGCACCGAGGTCAAGAGTCCTGAGGCTGACTCTCATCTAGGACATGTCTTTACCGATGGTCCTGTAGATCAAGGAGGCTTACGTTATTGTATTAATTCTTCAGCTTTAAAATTTATTCCTTTTGATCAATTAGAAAAAGAGGGATATGGCGAATATCGCAAACTTTTTAAATAATAATAATTATGTAAAGTATAAAAAAGCAAATCGATTTCTTTAATAAATTAGATGCTTTTTTATTTTTAGCTCTCTTAATTTAACATTTTCTAAAAACTTGATAAGCTAATTAGTATGAGGCAATAGCAAATAGTCCATCTTCAAAAGCAAAAAGTACTATTGCGCTAAATGGGTACATGAGAAAGGAAGAATAATGACAAAATTACAGACAATTAGTTCCCAGTTATGGACACTGACCAATGAGCTAGAGACTAATACGGATACAACTGAATCCAAAAATTATATTTTAGCCTTCATATGTTATCGTTACTTGTCCGAACAACAAGAACAGTATCTTGTTAGTAGCAGTGCTATAAATGTTAAGAAAGGCCAAGCAATTAATGAAGCTTACCTAGAACAAGCAGGCGGTGCTGAATTAAATGCTTATCTTAAGGATATCTTTTCAAATCTTGGTTATGCCATTGCGCCACTTGACACTTGGCAGTCATTAGTAAATAAAATTGACAAGGGCCAAGTAAATCTAAGTGACTATCAAACTATTTTTGCTAATTTTGATAAGAATGCTGCACTATCTAAAGCGGCAGGTCAAACCTTCAAGGGGATCTTTAGTAATCTTAACTTAGGCGATTCCTACCTGGGGTCATCAGCTAATGAACGAGTGAAGTCTTTAGCGAAGATTGTCAAATTAGTTGATAGTATTGATTATCAAGATGAAGCTGGTAAAGATATTCTTGGTGATATCTCTACTGGTTTAATTAGCAAATATGCAGCTGGTAAGAAGGGGGCTACTTTTTGCACACCACCGGCAGTTGCAAAATTAATAGCTAAAATAGTGACAGCAGATTTACCTAAAGCAACCCAATCGTTCACAGTATATGATCCTAGTTGTGGGGTAGGTTCAATTTTGTCAGCGCTAGCAAATGATAATAACTCAGCAATTGTCAAGTTGTATGGGCAAGAAGCAAATTTGACCGCTTACAATTTAGCTAGAATAAATTTAATGTTGCACCATGTTTTATTTACTAATATGACATTGTTCAACACTGATGCGCTCGAAAACGATTGGCCGGCCGAACCAAATACTAAAGAAATTGATTATCCACGTACCTTTGATGCGGTTGTGGCTAATCCACCAGATCCTCAATCTTGGAATAATAACCAAAATAAGTTAACAGATCCCCGTTTTCGTAATTATGGCAAATTGGCTCCCCGGACTAAGGCTAGTTTTGCTTTTGTTTTACAGGGTCTTTATCATTTAAACGAAAAGGGAATCATGGCGATTGTTCTTCCTAACGAAGTTTTATTCCGTAGTGCTGCAGAAGCTACAATTCGCAAAAATTTGGTTGAGCATCCAGATGGTAATCAGATCGATGCTGTAATAGGGCTACCGCCTAATCTATTTTATGAGGGCATAAGGCCAATGATTATTTTGGTATTAAAAAAGACGCGTACTAGCAAAGATATTCTTTTTATTGATGCTTCAAAAGAATTTGCTAAAGGTAAAATGAAAAATTATTTAACTCAAGAAAACATTGATAAAATTTTCAAGACCTATCAAAAACGTGTAGCCATGCCACAATATGCTTATTTAGCGTCTATCGAAGAAATCCGTGCTAATGATTATAATTTAAATGTTTCACAATATATTACTACTTCTGAAAATAAAAAAATTGATTTAACTGAAATCGATAGATTATTGGTCCAAGATAAAAAAGACATCGCTGCACTAGAAGCTAAAATTGCTAAAGACTTAAAAGTCTTAGAGATTAAAAGGGACCAGTGAGTTTTTATATAGTGGCAAGTATTAGCTTTTTAATCAAATTAGTACATCAATTATAAATAATTCAAATAAAGAATAAAGGATTTTTCAAAAAAGGAAGAAACAATATTTAATCGATTTGACAAATATGCTATTATATCAATGAAAGGGAGCGATTACATGGATTCATTAATGCGGCATATTTTTGGCCTACAAAAGAAGAAGGTCAAGCATCAAAAACATAGTAAATACAATAATAAAAAACGAAAGTCGTTAATTTGCGGGCATACTTTCTTTGGTATATTTTAAGTAAATAAATTAATAAAGACATATCTTTGGTCATGAGATATGTCTTTATTAATTGTAAAAGAATGTGAGATTTATGAATAAGAAAATAAAGCTGTATGCAGTTTCTTGGCAGTTCATTTTAGGGCTTATTTTAGGGATTTTAGGTACCTTTATTGAGGTTTTGATACCTTTAATAGTGCGACAATTTATTGACGGTAAAACGCACATAAGCGCCCATATAAATTTTCGTTTAGCTGCGGTAATCGTGTTAACCATTATTTTTAGTGCAATTATTAGTGCTTTTTGCCAATACTTGATCAGTGTGGCCGGAAATTTAAAAATTGCTGAAGTTAGAATGGAAATTGAGCAAAAGTTACTTACTTTGCCTATGAGCTTTTTTACTAATCAAAAAAGTGGTCAACTTTCTAGTCATTTAATTAATGATGCTGAAGTAGTTCAAGATTTTATGACTAGTAGTATTCCAGCCACCATTAATAGTTTAATTGCAGTGCTAGGATCATTCATTGTTTTATTTCATTTAGATTGGCAATTGACGGTATTTATTGTCTTATCTTTTTCACTAATTATCTTAATTGCATATCCAATTGGAAAAATTAGTGAAAAATTGTCGCTCACTACCCAGAATAAATTAAGTGAACTTTCTGGTCAAAGTACAGAAAACATATATAATATCCGCAGTATTAAGCTGAATAATGCTTATCGCCCAGTCTTGTTAAATTTTAAGCAGGTAGTAGTTGAATTATTTAAAGTTTCAAATAAAACTGATTGCATATTTTCAATTGTAGGTCCCATTCAAACAGTTTTTACTTTAGGAATTATTCTTTTAATTATTATATATGGTGGTATTCGTGTACAGCAGGCTAGTTTGAGTATTGGCACCTTAGTATCCTTTTTAATTTATCTCTTTCAGGTAATTGAGCCAATTAATATGTTGGGTAATTTTTATACCAGTTACAAGCAAGCTAAAGGGGCTACTTTGGAATTAAATAAGATTTTGAATACACCAGGAGAAAAAAGTGTTTATCAAGTTAATTCTCAAATATTGTTTGCTAAGAATAGTTGTTTAACGTTGAAAAATGCCTCTTTTTCATATCAAAAGGAACCGGTTTTACAAAATATTTCTTTAAGTTTTAATAGTGGCCAAAAAATAGCAATAGTTGGTCCCTCTGGTGCTGGTAAAACAACAATTATTAATTTATTAACTAGATTGTATGAATTAAATGAAGGACAACTTTTATTAAATTCAGTAAGTGCTACTAACTACGATCTAAATACTTGGCGTAATTTGTTTGCCGTAGTAACCCAAGAAAACACGATTATTTCAGGATCAATTTATTTAAACTTAACGTTTGGTTTGACTGCTATTCCTGAAGAAAGTGACATTTGGGCCGCCCTAGACAAGGCTAATTTGTTAGAAGATGTGCAAAAAATGCCCAATGGCTTACAAACTTTAGTTGGTGAACAAGGAATCGGTTTGTCGGGTGGTCAAAGGCAAAGATTACAGATTGCTCGCGCATACTTGCGCCAAGCCAATTTTTTAATTCTAGATGAAGCAACTTCTAACCTTGATCCCGATTCGGAGAAAATTATTACTAATACTTTGAATGAGTTGCTTGCTAATCACCAGACGACTTTAATTGTCATTGCTCATCGCTTATCGACAATTGTTGATTCAGACAAAATTTATTTTTTAGATAATCATCAAATTACCGGCAGTGGTACCCACCAAGAGTTGATGCAATTGGTTCCTAAATATAAACAATTTGTTAATGAAGAAATATTAGCAGTTGAAAAATAATTAAAAGGAGAAAACAGATAAATGGACTTAACTGGTAATGAATACATGGAATTTGTTAAAAACGACCGTTCACTTTTTTATTATCCTAATGATGAACCAAAAAATAAATTTAAATTTACAAAACCTAAAACTAGCTTTCAAGAATCAACTGATAGCTATTGGCATTATATTTTATTTGATCATAAATTGCCCCAACAAGGCTGGAAAATTCATCTAACTGCTAATATTAAGGATGCACAAAAACTATTATTGACGGTGAGCCAGTACTTAAACAATCAACAAGTTAGTTATAAATTTATTGATACAGTAGATGCAATGCTTTTAAGTAATTCCAAATATGGTGACCGAACAGAGTCGGGAAAGTTTATTACAGTTTATCCCGTAAATACTACTGAATTTGTCCAACTTCTGACTGCGTTAGCAGAAATCACCCAAGACTTTTTAGAGGGGCCATATATATTAAGCGATCAAGAATGGCAAGATAGCCATGTCTTTTACCGTTACGGTGCCTTTAAGGCAATGAAAACGGTGATTGACGGTGAAGAAGTTTACGCCATTATTGATAATAAACATAACTTAGTTGAAGATAAACGGTTACCATATTATTATCAGCCTGATTTTATTGTAGAACCTGAACAATTGAAAAATAATGTACAACATTATGATCAAAATGAATTCAAAAAACTAATGAATTATAATGTTGATTTTTCTTTACACTATAGCAATGCTGGTGGAGTTTATCATGCAGTTTTCAAGGGGAAGGAATGGGTTCTAAAAGAAGGCCGTGCTTTTGCGGGCTTAGATGCTAATGGCAATGATGGTTTTAATCGGATTAAACACGAGTATAAAATATTAAAGCAACTAGCCGAGATACCAACAGTTGTTAATGCTTATGAGAGTTTTAAGGCATGGAAACATCAATATTTAGTTGAAGAGTACCTTCAAGGAGATACTCTAGCTGATTTTGTTGATAGTCAATATCCCTTTACCGCAAATAAGCAAAAGAAAAATGAATATCTTACAAAGACGGTCAAAATTATTACGGCACTTTTAAAGGCAATTAACCAAATTCACCAAAAGGGAATTGCAATTGGTGATTTACAACCAGATAATATAATTATATTAGATACGGATAAAGTAAAGTTAATTGATTTTGAAAATGCTCAAAAAGCGTCAGCAGCCTACAATCCTGGTCTGGCAACGCCTGGCTATTCTGATTTTAATGCGCAGACTTTTGCAGAAGCTGATCGAATTGCGTTATACAAAATTGCACGTTATCTGATTTTGCCAACCGCAACTGGCTTTGATTGGGCGCCTGAATTAGAAGTGGTGCAAGATAAGAATATTAGCAATGAATTTGGCAAGCAAATTGTAGAATTTTTGCATAATTTAAAAAAGCAATTAAATTTGAATTTTAATTCTGACTCACGCCACCCGCAGTATTATTATCAAAATTTAACAGTACCGTCTACACCATTTTCACTGAATCAGTTAAATCAAAATATAGCCGAAGTAGCTAAGGGAATCAGCGACAACTTGAACTACAACTTTAAAGGATTAATTTATGGTGACATTCCGCAATACAGTTCTGAAATTAGTTATTATTCCGTGGCCAATGGTGCTTTTGGCGCTATAATGGCTTTAAATAGATCACAGACTTTAGATCAGAAAAGTAAGCAAGAAATTAATATTTGGCTCGAACAGCAATTACCAAATTTAAAAAAATTGTTAGCTGAGCCAGCAACAGATATCGGATTATTTACTGGCCTAAGCGGTATTGCCACTGTTTTGTATGAACAAGGCTACACTAAAATTAGTTACAGTATAATGAAAAAAATACAGACTAACGTGGCACTTAAGTTAACCAATGACATTTCAATTTACTCTGGTTTAGCCGGAGTTGGGCTAGCTTTTTTATGCTTTTATGGACAAACCAAAAAAACTATTTACTTACAAAATGCAATTGATCTTGGTAAACAAGTAATGCAAATCATTAAGCATGAACGCTATACCGAAAAAACTGATAGTGGATTAATTACTGGCTGGTTGGGTGCAGCATTATTTTTATGGAAATTAAGTATTGTTACAAAGGCAAAGCAATATAAGCAAGCAGCTTTAAGAATCTACCAGGTAGTAATAAAAAATTCATTACAACTTACAAGTGACGGTGCATTTATTAAAGATAATTCCTACTCATATGAACGTTTAATCCCGTATGTTAATCATGGTAGTGCTGGCTTAGCCTTATTAATGATAGAATTTTTACAAGATGATCCTAAGGTTTTTACCAAAAAGGAATTAGAAATTTTATTAAAAATATTAAAGCAAAATGATGTTTTTGTAACTTTTTTTGCCGGATTATTCGATGGTTTTCTTAGCCTGCTGATTTTAGATAATGCCTTTGCAATTTGTACCAATAATAAAGTGACTTTAAAGAAGAAGTACAATTTACTTAATAATTACTTAGTTGCTCAAAATGGCGGCGTAATGGTACCTGGCAGCTTTGGCTTTAAGTGTTCTTTAGATTTGACTACTGGAAGCAGTGGCTTACTGCTACTTTTAACAGATATTAAACAACATACCTGGAATGCCTGGCTACCACTTCTAAGAAGTAAATAATTTTTTAATTAACATAACTAAAAAGCCATTCCATTTATCATGGAGTGGCTTTTGTGGTATCAAATATAGATATATTTTAAACAATTTCTTGTTCTTTAAATGTCCCATAAACACGTTCTACTTCGGTGACACTCATGAAGGCATAGGGATCACTTTTTTGAACAATTTGTAAAACATCGTACATATCATAGCGATTAATAACTGTTATTAAAACTTTTTTTTCTATGTGACTGTACGCTCCTTCGACATCGTGAAAAATTGTGATGCCGCGATGCATTTTTTCTTGAATTCCATCAATAATCGCTTGTGGCTGATCTGTGACAATTGTGACTTGCAATTTTTGGTGTTGGGTATAGACAGCATCAATCACCCGTCCATTAATAAAAATAGTCAGGGCCGAGTATAAAGCACGATTCCAGCCAAAGGCAACACCGGCAGCAGCAATAATTACTAAATTAATAAAAATACTTACCTTGCCATAACTTGTGCCCGTTTTTTTCTGAACAACAATTCCCACAATATCTAAGCCACCAGTTGAGATGCCATTTTTTAAGGCAAAACCAGTTCCCAAGCCATTAATCATTCCCCCAAAAATTGCGCAAACAAGGGGATCAACATGCATATTAACTGGTTGTAGCACGCGCATCATAATCGAGCCCAAAATTACCGTGATAATTGTAAAAAAAGTAAACTTGTGCCCAATCTTAAACCAAGCAACTAAAAGTAGTGGCACATTTAAGGCAAAATACATTGCCGAAGTTGTCAAAGTGAAGGGGAGATAACGTTCACTCAATGTATTAATTAATTGAGCAAATCCGGTAATACCAGAAGAATACATGTGCCCCGGACCCCAAAAAAGATTTAACGCAATTGCTACTGCAATTGAATAAAAAAATGAAGCTGAAATCTTTGAAAGTAAATTATAACGTCTGTTAAAGGTATCGAGTCGATCCATTATTCACATTTTCCTTTTGTCCTAAATAATAGTAATTCATTTAATTCAGTGTAACAAAAGTTGGGGAGGTAACCAACTGAGAGAATTCAGTTAATTTTATTTTTTCCAGTGTTCTTTGATAAAAGTTAACCGACCACCAGCTTCCTCTAGTGCATAGCGATTGGGGGCCTTTTTATAGAAATCTTGATGATATTCTTCAGCTGGATAAAAAGGTTGAGCCGGTTCTATTTTGGTAACAATCGGTGCAGTAAATCTGCCACTTTCTTGGAGCTTCTGCTTTGATTTTTCGGCAGCTAACTGTTGTTGGACAGAATTATAATAAATAACTGGGCGATAATTATCACCGCGATCTTGAAACTGGCCCATGGCATCAGTTGGATCAGTTACTTGCCAATAGTATTCTAATAATTGTTCATAAGACATCAGCTCTGGATCATAAGTTATTTCAACTGCTTCTGTGTGCCCAGTCAATCCACTAGCTACTTGTTCGTAAGTAGGGTTAGGGACGTGACCGCCGGTATAGCCAGAAATCACCTTTTTGACACCAGGTAAAGTGTCAAATGGCTCTACCATACACCAAAAGCAGCCCCCAGCAAAGATGGCTTTTTGAAAATTTTGTTTTTTATCCTTATTTATATTTGCCATTTTATTGACCTCATTTCATCTTGCCGGACTTAGGTAAAAAATATTTAAGACCGGTCTTAAGTGCTTGTTTATTCTTCAATTCCCAGATGATCTAAAATCAAGGCAGCCGTTTCCTCGATTGACCGGTTAGCAACATTAATAACAAAACACCCCAATTCATTGTAAAGCGTTTGGGCAGAATCAAGTTCTTTTTTAATTGCGTCTGTATTTGAATAAGTGGTATCGGGATTTAACCCATAGGCAATCATTCTTTGCCGTCTAATTTCATTTAATACGGATAAGTCATTGGTCAGACCAATAATTTTTTTAGGATTAACTTGATATATCTCCTTTGGAATATGCGTATCTGGTACTAATGGTAAGTTAGCTACTTTTAAATTTTTATTAGCTAAAAATAAAGAGAGTGGTGTTTTTGAAGTTCGAGAAACACCTAATAAAACGACATCAGCTTCTAAAAAGCCCTTTGGATCTTTGCCATCGTCATACATTACGGCAAACTCCATTGCAGATATTCGATCAAAATATTTTTGATTCATTTTATGTTGGGCACCAATTTTCTTAAGCGGTCGGCTACCAGTAGCGCTTTGAATTGCTTCAACCACTGGAGATAAAATATCAATCCCATGGATATTATGTTCCCGAATAAAACGAATTACTGGTAACTGCATTTCATCTTTAACTAAACTATAGATAATTACCAAATTAGGATACTTTTCGATTTCTTGAAAAGTTTCTGCCAATTTTTCTTTATTATAAACGAATGGATATCGCCGATAGTTAATTTGAGCATCGGGGAATTGCGCTGTTGCTGCCACTGCATTATTAAAAGCAGTATCACCAGCAGAATCAGAAATAATTATAATATTAACTTCTTTTTTTGGGGTTTCGTCAGTCATTGTCTGCTCCTTTTTTCATTTATTATACAATCTCCCTTTAATATTAACAGATTTTAAATAGCTAAAACGGTAATGAAAAATAATTTTAAAAAATATTGCTTGTATGTATTGACCGATGAATATGGTTTGATATAATTTAAATAAATGTATGACGGAAACGTCAAGAAATGGAAGGAGGGATCACATATGGCCAAGACTGTTGTTCACGAAAACGAGTCTATTGATGATGCTCTTCGTCGTTTCAAACGTTCCGTTTCTAGAAGTGGTACTTTGCAAGAATATCGCAAGCGCGAATTCTATGAGAAGCCAAGTGTACGTAGAAAGCTGAAGTCAGAAGCAGCTCGCAAGCGTAAGCATTATTAATATAAAAAAACGACTTCTATCAATTATGGTAGAGGTCGTTTTTTAGATATTTTGCTAAGAATATTTATTTTATACCTATAACAAGATTTGTTATAATTTAAGCAAGCTATATTAGAAAGAAGGGATTACTGTGAGTTTATCAGAACAGATAATGGCTGATATGAAAGATGCGATGAAGGCACATGATAAAGTTAAGTTGAACACTGTGCGGATGATTAAGGCTGCTTTAATGAACGAAAAAATCAAAGTAGGGCGTGAATTGAATTCCGATGAAGAATTAACAGTTTTAAATCGTGAAAAAAAGCAACGTGAAGAATCATTGGCTGACTTTGTTAAAGCTAAGCGTACTGATTTAGTTGAGGAGACTAAAAAAGAATTAACCGTTATTGAAGCCTATATGCCTAAGCAACTTTCACAATCTGAGTTGGAAAAAATCGTTAGTGCAGCAATTGCTGAAGTCAGTGGTGCAACTAAAGCTGACTTTGGTAAGATTATGAAAATTTTAATGCCTAGAATCAAAGGTAGGGCAGATGGAAAAGTTGCCTCTAACCTGGTTAAAAACAAACTGAGTTAAGCAAGAAAGGGAGAAAAGATATTGGCTCAAACCAATTTTATTCCTAGAAATCCAGAAAATATTCAAAAGTTAGTTGGGGTTAATGACAGCAATCTTGATTTGTTAGCAGAGGGATATGATATCAGTATCACTGATACTGGAAGCCAAATTCTGCTTGCAGGCGATAGCAATAATTGTCAAAAAGCAATTGCTGTTTTAAAAGCCTTAGACAATGTAGTTAGTGCTAATATTAATATCAGTGCTCCTGATATTGTCAGCGCAATGAAAATGGCGGATAAAGGGATTACCGAATATTTTCCTGATCTATATAAAAAAATTCTAATTCGGGATGCTAAAGGTAAACCGATTAGGGTGAAAAATATCGGTCAAAAAAATTATGTTGAAGCAATCGAAAAAAATGATGTCGTATTTGGTATTGGTCCTGCTGGTACTGGTAAGACATTCATTGCCGTTGTTTGTGCAATTGCAGCTTTTAAAAAGGGTGAAGTTTCACGCATTGTTTTAACCCGACCAGCAATTGAAGCAGGTGAGTCACTTGGATTTTTACCTGGAGATTTAAAGGAAAAGGTTGATCCATATTTAAGACCAATTTACGATTCTCTTTATTCTATTTTGGGTACTAATACGACTGATCATTTGATGGAACGGGGAGTAATTGAGGTTGCTCCACTTGCGTATATGCGTGGGCGTACATTAGATGATGCATTTATAATATTAGATGAAGCTCAAAATACTACTGATGCGCAAATGAAGATGTTTTTAACTCGTTTAGGATTTAATTCCAAGATGATTGTTAATGGTGACATGACGCAAGTCGATTTACCTGGACGCCAGCGTAGCGGTTTAGTAGACGCTGAGCATATTTTAAAAGGTATCAGTCATATTAAATTTATTCAGTTTTCAGCTAATGATGTTGTTAGACATCCAGTTGTAGCTAAAATCATTAATGCATATGAAAAGAAAGAACAAAGTTAATGACCCCAATCGATATTACTTATAATGATGAAGTTGATTTTTTACAAGATAAAAAATGTAACTGGCAAAAGTGGATTACTGACCTATTATTGTTAGCCAAAAATGAAATTGGTAAAGAAAATAATTTAGAAATGAGTATTAACTTTGTCAATGAAGAGCGTAGTCAAAAAATCAATTATAAATATCGTGATAAAAATCGACCAACTGATGTAATTTCCTTTGCGATTGAAGACGGTGAAGATAAGTTTGAGATTGCCGCTTTTGCAGCAGATCCTGATTTTTGTGAAGATATTGGTGATTTGTTCATGTGTCCGAGTGTCATAAGAAGACACAGTGAAGAATATGGTACTGGTTGGCAGCGTGAGTTTGGCTACACCCTTGTTCATGGTTTTTTACACCTTAATGGGTATGATCATATAGAACCTGACGAAGCAAAAGAAATGTTTGCCATTCAAGGTAAAATTTTAAAAAACTATGGCTTGCCTTTATATGCAGACCAGTTAGATGAGGGCAGAGGTAAATAATGTCGAATAATGAAAAAAATAAGTCTGGTTTTGTTGCGTTAATTGGTAGACCCAATGTTGGTAAATCAACTTTAATGAATTATTTAGTGGGGCAAAAAGTCGCAATAACTTCTAACAAACCGCAAACAACGCGTAATAAAATATCAGGTATTTACACTACGTCAGGTATGCAGGTAATTTTCGTTGATACACCAGGAATATTTAAGCCACACGGTGAACTTGATGACTATATGGACAAAGCAAGTTTATCTAGTTTAAATGATGTTGACTTAATTTTATTTATGGTTGAACCAGAAAAAATGGGTAAAGGTGACGAATATATCGTTAATCTTTTACAACAAGTTAAGGTACCAGCATTTTTACTAATTAATAAAGTTGATCAGGTTAATCCAAATGACTTATTAGGAATAATTGATGAATATCGTCAATTAAATCTTTTTAAAGAATTTTTACCAATATCTGCTACTCAGGGAATCGGTATTTCTGACTTAAATCAGGTTTTATATGATTATTTACCAGAAGGTCCAGCCTACTATGATCCTGAGCAAATTACTGATCGGCCAGAATATTTTATGGTTAGTGAATTAATTCGTGAGCAACTTTTAAATTTAACTGCCGAAGAAGTACCCCATGCAGCTGCCGTATGGGTTGAACAAATGAATCAGCATGAAAATAACAAGCTGCAAATTGAAGCTACAATTTATGTCGAAAAAAGTGGGCAAAAAGGGATTATTATTGGTAAAGGAGGGAAAATGCTTAAGCAAATAGGCATTAATTCCCGTAAACAAATTGAGGACTTATTAGGTGAAAAAGTTAACCTGCACTTGTGGGTTAAAGTTCAACGTAATTGGCGATCTGATCCCCGCTTTTTGAAGCAGATTGGTTATAATAAGAAGGATTTGTCCTAAAAATGGCACGAGAACTCAAAGAAGTTCAAGGAATAATTTTTAAACGGCAAAAATATAATGAAGCTGATGTCTTAGCTAAAATTATAACTAAAAATTACGGCATAATTACCATGCTTGCTCGCGGAGCACTACGTCCCAAGTCGAAGTTAGGCGCAGCCTTACTTAACTTTTCTTACGGTACTTACATTATCTATACCAATGGTCATGGGCTTAGTAATTTACGAACTTATAAAAATATCAAACAATTTAATCATATTTTTACTGATATAAATAAAAATGCGTATTCTTCTTTCATTTTAGATTTAATTGATCATGCCTTTATTGAATATCAACATATAGATCAATATTACTTATTAGCTGATTTTGCTTTGCAAAAAATCAATGCTGGAGTTGACGCAGAAATGATTACTCAAATCGTTCAAATGCAACTTTTAGCTGCATTTGGGGTAAAGCCAGAACTACGTCACTGCATTATTTGTAGGAAAGAAAAAGGCAATTTTGATTATTCAATAAAGTATGGCGGGGTTTTATGTAGCGACCATTTTTATACTGATCCTAATCGCCTCCATCTAAAGCCTAAAGAGACGGCTGTTTTAAGAACGATTGGGCTATTACCAGCTGAACGATTGGGTGAAATTACAATTAGCGCTCAAACTAAAAAAGCAACGCGAAAAGCAATTGACCAAATTTATCAGGCAACGATTGACTTAAACTTAAAAACCAAAAAATTTTTAGACGAGTTAAATTTATTAACTTAGTTTGCTTTAGCTTATCCTTGGATTATGGTAAAATTAATTTGTATTTTGGCAATGATAAGGAAGAAGAAAAGTACCAGTCAAGCGAGTGTTAGATAGTGCAAGGACATCTGGGAAAAGGCACCTTTAGTCAATAATTAAGTGCAGGGTATATTTTCCCTGAATTAGGGTGGAACCGCGATTAAATCTCGTCCCTATGCAAGTTTTGCATAGGCTTTTTTTATGGTCTAATGCAGAAAGGATTAAAAATGACAAAGAAAAAATTAAACATTCAAAATATGATTTTTAAATTAGAAGAATTTTGGTCATCCAAAGGCTGCATGGTTATGCCTTCATATGATGTAGAAAAAGGGGCTGGTACAATGAGCCCGTATACATTTTTACGGGCTGTGGGGCCAGAGCCATGGGCTGCTTGCTATATTGAGCCATCAAGAAGACCAGCTGATGGGCGT
Source organism: Lactobacillus sp. ESL0230 (assembly GCF_003692805.1). Classification (NCBI taxonomy): domain Bacteria; kingdom Bacillati; phylum Bacillota; class Bacilli; order Lactobacillales; family Lactobacillaceae; genus Lactobacillus; species Lactobacillus sp. ESL0230. The sequence continues at coordinate 490,048 of NZ_REHI01000006.1, read as the reverse complement.
TATGGTGATAATCCTAATCGCTTATTCCAACATCATCAATTTCAAGTAGTAATTAAACCAGCGCCAACAGATATTCAACAATATTATTTAGATAGTTTAAAAGTTTTAGGAATTAATCCACTTGAGCATGACATTCGCTTTGTTGAAGATAATTGGGAAAATCCTTCAATGGGGTGTGCCGGTGTCGGTTGGGAAGTATGGCTTGATGGAATGGAAGTAAGTCAGTTTACTTATTTTCAAGTTGTCGGTGAACTCGAAGTTAAACCAACAATGAGTGAAATTACTTATGGGGTTGAACGTTTAGCTTCATATATTCAAGATGTTAACTCTGTTTTTGATTTGGAGTGGGGCAATGGTGTTTTATACCGCGATATCTTTAAAGAAGCAGAGTATGAAAATTCAAAATATGCGTTTGAAGAATCAAACCAGGAAGACTTGTTAAAATTCTTTGATGTTTACGAAAAAACAGCACAGGAATTGATTAAATTAAACTTGGTTCAACCAGCATATGATTATATTTTAAAATGCTCGCATACGTTTAACTTGCTTGATGCACGCGGAGCAGTTTCAGTGACGGAGCGGGCGGGATATTTAGCGAGAATTAGAAATCTTGCCCATGAAGTAGCTGTTTGTTTTGTCAAAGAACGGGAAAAAAGAGGTTTCCCGCTATTAAAGAGTGCAGAAGATAAGAAAGCAGGGCTTGAAAATGACTAAAGATTATTTATTTGAAATTGGGACCGAAGAGATGCCAGCACATGTTGTCACCCGTAGTGTTAATCAACTAGCTGACAAAACCACAAAATTCTTAAATGAAAATGGTTTAAAGTTTAAGAATATCAAGACTTTTTCTACGCCAAGACGTCTAACGATTTTAGTCGAAGAACTTGCTGAAAAGCAGGATGATATTGATGAAATCAAAAAAGGACCAGCTAAAAAAATCGCCCTAGATCAAGATAATAATTGGACTAAAGCTGCTCAAGGTTTTGCTCGTGGACAGGGAATGTCCGTTGATGATATTTATTTTGAAGAACTTAAAGGTGTAGAGTATGCCTATGTTCATGTTAAAAAAACTGGGAAAAAAGCGAGCGAAATTTTGTTAAACATGAATAAGGTAGTTAAGGCCATGACTTTCCCTACTAAAATGCGTTGGGCGGCTAATGATTTTGAATTTATCAGACCAATTCACTGGATTGTATCTCTTTTTGGCAATGAAGTCGTTCCCGTCAAACTATTAGATATTACAGCTGGTCGTAAAACTGAAGGTCATCGTTTCTTAGGTGATTCAGTAGTATTAGCTAATACGGGCGATTATGAAGATGCCTTAAAAGATCAATTTGTCATTGTTGACGCAACTAAGCGCAAAGAAATGATTGTTACGCAAATGTCCGAATTGGTTAAAGAAAATAATTGGAAAATCAAACCAGATTCCAGTTTGCTTGAGGAAGTGACTAATTTGGTTGAATATCCAACTGTTTTTGCAGGAACATTTGATGAAAAATACTTACAAATGCCAGCAGAAGTATTAATTACCTCAATGAAAGATAATCAACGGTACTTTGAAGTTTACGATCAAGATGATCACTTAGTTAATCATTTTATTTCTGTGCGTAATGGTAATCAAGATTTTCTGGAAAATGTTATTTCAGGGAATGAAAAAGTTTTAGTTGCACGTCTTGATGATGCCCAATTCTTTTATGATGAAGATAGAAAATATCCGCTTAGTCATTTTGTACAAAAGCTCGATAATGTTTCTTTCCATGACAAGATTGGTTCAATGTCAGAAAAAATCAAACGTGTTCGCATCATTGGTAACTTTTTAGCTGAGAAATGGCAATTAGATGAACAAACAATCGCTGATTTTAATCGGGCCAGTGAATTATATAAATTTGATTTAGTTACTCAAATGGTGGGTGAATTTGCTGAATTGCAAGGTGTGATGGGCATGCATTATGCTAGCTTAGCTGGAGAGAGACAAACAGTCGCTGTTGCAATTAAAGAGCATTACATGCCAACAACTGCTGAAGGTGAATTACCACAAACTATTGTTGGTTCTCTTTTATCAATTGCAGATAAATTGGATACAATCATTACCTTTTTTGCGGCAGGTATGATTCCCAATTCATCAAACGATCCATATGCTCTACGCCGTTATGCATATGGGATAGTGCGTATTTTATTAAATCAAAGTTGGTCTTTACCATTTAATAAAGTTTTGCCTGAAATTGTAACCGAACTTGACGGTCAAACCTCGGCTAAGTTACCTAAGACTGAGCTGCAAGATGATGAGATTGCTTCATTTATTCGGGATCGGATTAATCAATACTTACAAAGAAATCAATTTAAGTATGACATTATTGATGCCGTGTTAGCTTCCAATCAACAAGATCCGATTCAAATTTTGTCAGCAGCTAATGTGTTGCAATTGCACCATGATGATGAACAATTTAAGCCAGTTGTTGAAAGCTTAATTAGAATAAATAATATTTTAAAGAAAGCTGAATTCAAAGGGCAAAACATAATTAATCCAGACTTGTTTGAAAATGAAAGTGAGAATAAGCTATTTATCGAAGTAAATAACTTAAGTAAGCTTACCAATTTGACAGCTTTATATGAAGGCTTTGTTGAAATACAGCCAGTTATAAATCTTTATTTTGAAACTAATATGATTATGGCCAAAGATGAAACAGTTAAGAATAATCGCTTAGCACAGCTTAAGTTGATTTCAGAATTAGCTACTGGATTAGGGGATTTAAGTAAGCTGGTTATTAAATAGTTATTTGTAGGTGATGAAGTGGCTGGATTAATACCTGAGCAAACAATTGCTAAAGTACGAGAAAATATCAATATTGTGAACGTTATCAGCCAATATGTATCACTTGAAAAAAAAGGTAAAGATTATATTGGCCTGTGTCCTTTTCACCAAGAAAAAACTCCTTCCTTTACCGTTAACGAGGGTAAACAATTCTTTAAATGTTTTGGTTGCGGTAAAGGCGGTAATGTTTTTACCTTCTTAATGGAAAAGGATGGTTTGACTTTCCCGGAAAGTGTTCAAAAGGCAGCGGATTTTGCGCATATTGATATTGGGGACGTAACCCATGCTAGAGCAGAAAACTCTAATATTTTAATTAAAATAAATGAGCAAGCAGCAAAATTTTATCAACGTGTACTAGTTTCAACGAATGCAGGAAGACGTGGACTTGAATATGCCAAGCAGCGAAAACTAGATGCGAAAATAATTGACCATTTTAAAATTGGCTATGCGCCCCGGCAAAACGACTTACTTTTGACTTACTTAAGAGGACGTGATTTTCAAGATAGTGACTTGTTAAAAAGTGGCTTATTCGTTCAGACAAAAAATGGCAGCCTGCTTGATCGTTTTCGTGACCGGTTAATGTTTCCGATTGCAAATGAGGGTAGTTATGTCATTGGTTTTTCGGGAAGAAGAATTGCTAATGACAAAACTGAAGCAAAATATATTAATAGCCCAGAAACAAAAATTTTTGCAAAATCAAAGGTACTCTTTCATTTTGCTGAGGCCAAAAAAGCCGTTCGTGATGAAAACCATTTAGTTTTATATGAAGGATATATGGATGTAATTGCAGCCTATCAAGCCGGGATAAAGTCAGGAATTGCTTCTATGGGAACAAGTCTTACCGATCAGCAACTTTATATGATTCGTAGAATTACTAAAAATATTATTATTAATTACGATGGCGACGAGGCTGGCATTCATGCGGAAGATCGTGCAGTTAAAATGTTTGCTCAAGCTGGTGGATTTAATCTAGGTATTGTAATATTACCGGAAAAATTAGACCCAGATGAATATATAAAAAAATATGGCGCAGAAAATTATACTAAAGAAGTTAAGGGGGCATTGACACCAACTGACTTTTTCTTGAAACGCTTGGCTAAAAAATATAATTTAGATAATGACCGCGAAAAATTAGCATATATTGATGAAGCAGTTAAAGCAATTGCTAAATTAACTAATCCCGTTGAACAAGATTTATATTTAGATAAAATAGCGCGCGAGCAAAATGTCTCTTTTGATTCTTTAAAAGCGACCTTAGCACGCTATAGACGTCAATTTAATATTGCTCAACGTCGTAAAGAAAATAGTGGGTTTGATCAAAGTAGGCAAATGCCTCCAATTAAATCGATTCAAGAGACCGCAATTGATCCGATTCAAGTGCGTTTATTATATTTATTCATTCATTCTACTCATGCACGCGATTATTTATTAAATAGAAAATTTTTATTTCCAGATGAGGCTTTTCAAAGATTAGCGGAATTATGGTTAAGTTTTAGTGAAGAACAAGAAAATCCATCCGTCAATAGTTTCTTAAATTTTATTCCAAGTCAACTTCAAGGTATAATAGTTAATACCGAAATGACAGACATGCCCCAGGATTTTTCAGATCAAGAAATTGATGAGCAAATTGATGCATTAAAAATGCGAGAAATTCGTACGCAATTGCATCACTTAATGAATGAATTGCAAGATGCCAAAAGAAAGACGGACACTAAAGAAATAATGACAATTACTCAGAAAATTTTAGAGTTAAAAAGAATTCAGGGTTAAAGGGGGGCTTTATTTTGACAGAAAATAAAAATACCAATAATAATGAAGAATTGTCTTTAGACAAAGTTGTTAAGCAAGTTGTCAAAGACGTAAAAAAAGATAAATCGATTACTGAAACTGAATTTGTAGATCGCCTAGTTAAGCCTTATGATTTACAAAATAAGGCTGTCGATCAATTAATTCAGGAATTTGAAGACAACGGTATTAGTATTGTCGATGAGAATGGCGATCCTTCTAAATTAGCTTTAAAGAAACAAAAAGACATTGAAAAAGCCGAACTAAAAGATATGTCGGCTCCATCAAGCGTGAGGATGAATGATCCTGTGCGGATGTATTTAAAAGAAATTGGTCGTGTACCACTTTTAAACGCCGATCAAGAGATTTCTTTAGCTAAAAGAATTGAAAAAGGTGACGAAGAAGCCAAACAAGAATTAGCTGAAGCTAACTTACGTCTGGTTGTCTCAATTGCTAAACGATATGTTGGTCGTGGTATGTCTTTTCTTGATTTAATTCAAGAAGGTAACATGGGGTTAATGAAAGCTGTAGATAAATTTGATTATAGCCTCGGTTTCAAGTTTTCAACTTATGCGACCTGGTGGATAAGGCAAGCCATCACCCGGGCAATTGCAGATCAAGCACGGACAATTAGAATTCCGGTTCATATGGTAGAAACAATCAACAAATTGATCAGAATTCAAAGACAGCTATTGCAAGATTTAGGACGTGAACCAACTCCTGAAGAAATTGGTGCCGAAATGGATATGCCAACTTCTAAGGTACGTGATATCCTTAAGATTGCTCAAGAACCAGTTTCACTCGAAACACCAATTGGTGAAGAAGACGATTCTCATCTTGGTGACTTTATTAAAGATAAAGATGCAACTAGTCCAGAACAACATGCTTCATATGAAATGTTGAAAGAGCAGTTAGAAGAAGTTTTAGATACACTTACTGATCGTGAAGAGAATGTTTTACGCTTACGTTTTGGTCTTGATGACGGCCGAACTAGAACTTTAGAAGAAGTCGGTAAAGTGTTTGGTGTTACTCGTGAACGTATTCGCCAAATTGAAGCCAAGGCTTTACGGAAATTGCGTCATCCTAGTCGTTCCAATCAGTTACGTGATTTTTTGGATTAACTTTATACTATACAAAAAGTTTCACTTCGTTTATTGTACGAAGTGAAGCTTTTTTGCTTTATCTTAATTTTAACTTTTTCTCTTATAAATTTAAAATGCCTTTTTATTTAATCCTTGAAGATTCAAATTATATTCGACAACTTTTTTACGTTTACCTGTAACTAGAAACAAAGCAAGGCCGAGATAAATTAAAACTATAAAAATTAATAATTGCCAGTCAAATATTGTAGGACTTAACATCGAAATACTCCCAGACGCAATCATCCCCGCTAAATCATATAAGAAGTGGTATGCGATATTGCTAATAATTGTACCAGTGTATAAATAGAGTGCTGAAAATAGTATACCTACTGTCATTGCATTAATCACTTGCAAAATAGTAGCTGATAATGGTTGAACAGGAGTATTTAAAAAATGAATTAGACCAAAAATTAAGCCATCAAGAAATATTGCCCAAAAGATTTGCCTACTAGAATTTTGGAGTAACTTCAATAAAAAACTTAAAATGCAAAAGCGCATCATCCATTCTTCACCAATTCCAGCAGCAAAAGCATTTAAAGTTAAATATAAAAGATTACTATTTGAAGCTACCCTAAAATTCCAGTTAGTAAGAATACTGTTCAATGAATTGGCATCATTAAAACCATTAAACAGACAATCTATGACAATAAAAATAATTAGAATACTCAAAATTACCTTTGAAACTCTTGAACTAAACTTAAAATTAGGAGTAACAAATCCCCATTTTTTCATCACAAACCATGTAGTAACAACAAAACTTAAACTACCAATAATTGCACTATTGGTACAAGCCTTTAAAAAAGGGTTAGTGGGAATAGGATAAGTAGATTCTATTTCGATAATCAAATATATAAACCATAGTAAACAAAAACGTCCCCATTTATTCTGAACATTTCCCATAGCCAATTCGCCCATAGGAATAAACATAAAAATTTTATAAATTGTAATAAGACACAAAACAAATGTTGTTATAGTCTCATTTGTATACTTAATTAAAAGATCATTTACAAAAGTAAAGAAAAAAATTGGGGTACTAGTGATACTAATTGCCTGAAAATAATAATTGCATTGAATTAACTTACTATTTACATTTTTATTTAATACTGAAAACTGTAAACTAATCAAAATTATCAAAATAAATGCTTTAAAAGTAGTAATCCCACCAGCATGAATAAATAAACTATAAATTAAACTAAATATTACAAGTAGCAATTGTAATAAGGTCTGCAGTAGGTGCCAACTTCTTATTTTTTTCTCTGTAACCATTAGAAACCTTTCTAGACTTAAAACAGTTCATCACGCTTGCCATCAAGTAGATGTTCATCAATATCATTATTAAAATAAACTTTTAAATCGCGGTCAAAGTTATAGGCAAGCTTTTCTTGTTGCAATTCTTTTTTGGTCATCCAGATCAACTCTCCTTCTTTTGATGCTTTTAGCTGCCCACTAAACTTTGTAGCAATATAAAAAAAGACGATATAGCGATTATTATTATCGTCATAAAACTGTTTAATTCCCACTAAATGTGGCTTCTTAATTGTTAAATTAGTTTCTTCTTTAATCTCTCGGATGACCGAGTCGTGAAATGATTCATGCGCTTCAACATGTCCGCCGGGAAAGGTGAGTCCAGGCCACGTTGGATCGTTACGATTAATCACTAATATTTTTTGCTTATTTTCAATCATACACATATTTGTTAATGTTACTCTTTCAGTTCTATCCATTCCGTATAACTTCTTTCATCTTTTTATTGAATTTATTATATAAAAAAGATGAAAGATTAACTAGGTAAATTTACAATACATTAATTTACTTACAGTCAATAACTTTATTAAAAATCTGGTCTTTTTTGTTTATTTTTGTACTATAATAGTATAGTAATACAATATATAAATGATATTAAAGTTTACACTTTTAGGGGAATTAACTATGGAATTAGATATCAAAAACGTATCATTAAAGTTTGGTCAAAGGCTAATACTTGATAACATTAACCTTAACTTACATTCAGGTGGGCTCATTGGACTAATTGGTCCTAATGGCGCTGGGAAATCAACTTTATTGCGGATAATATCAACTATTTTGCAACCTGAAAAAGGAAGCATATTTTTAGATGGAGTAGACATTGTTAAATATCCCAAAAAGATGCGAATTTCATTAGGATATTTACCACAGCAAGTTCCATATTATCCTCATTTAACTGCAATTGAATATTTGCAATACATTGCGGCTCTTAAAGGTATTTCTAAAAAGCAAGCACGAAGTAATATTGAAAATTTACTAACTAAATTTCATTTGATTAATGCAAAAAATACAAAATTGGCCGACTTTTCTGGCGGTATGCGACAAAGAGTAGGTATAGCCGCCACATTACTAGGTGATCCAAAAGTAATTATTGTTGATGAACCTACAGTCGGATTAGATCCATTAGAAAGAGTAACTATTAGGAATGTTTTGGCAGAAATGGCTGTTAATCATATTGTTATTTTATCAACTCACATTATTTCTGATATAGAAGCAGTTGCTTCTAAAATTATTGTTTTGAAAGAGGGGCAAATTTTATATACAGGTTCACCGGAAGGACTTTTACAGAGAGTAACAAATTCAGTTTGGGAATATACTGCTCCAGTTAATCAGGTTCTTAATCAACTAGAAAATGTTAGTTCTATTACGCAAGAAATTGATGGTGTTCATATTAGAGTAATCTCTCAATCTAAACCTAATGCAGAAGCTGTTAATGTAACACCACGCTTAGAAGATGCCAGTCTGGCTATCTTAGAAAGCGGTGATTAGTTTGACTAGAATTGTTAAAGCTACATTTTTAGAACGAAGTCGACGCTTGTCATATTGGGCTCTAATAATTTTGGCCTTAATCGCAGCTGTTATTGGATATCCAAGAATTAAGGGTCCAATTAAGGTATTTGTACTTGAGCCGAATTTATTTATTCAAGCAAGCAATCCTAGTTGGGTTCCAGTTAGTGTGGTGTTAGTATTAGGCTTGTTTTTACCAATTATTAGTTACCTGTTTTTAAAAAATACAATTGGAATTGATGATCAAAATCATACTAATGTTTTAATGGCGTCAGTTTCCTTTTCTAAAATTAAGTACATTGGTGGAAAATTCTTGGCGAATTGTTTACTTTTATTTATTCTCTGGATTGTTATCATATTAGCGACAATTATAATGGTGATTTTACAGTTTCCAGGGAAATTTATTGACTTTTATCAGTTCTTAACGCCATTTTTAACTTTATTACCTGGTATTTTCATAATTTCGACGCTTGCGATATTTACAGAAATTGTTCCTTTTCTAAGAGGTATTCTAGGAATAATTCTTGTTAGCTTTTTTTCATTAATTTGTTATGGAGTTAGTATCGAAAATTATAATTCCTTTTTTTTAAAGATAATTAATCCATCTGGTAGCTCCTATTTATTCAAAATGATTCAAGATACTTGCGTTAAGACCGTAGGGCAACCATTAAAGCAAACAATGCTACTTAGTTCAGGAAATTTTAAAGAAACAGGAAAGCAGACTTTATTTTTTTTACCGATTAAATTTACTCAGCAAGATCTACTAATTTTTATTATTCAGCTCATAATTTGCATTGTAATGCTAATTTTAGCAGGTTTTATTTTTTCTCCGCACAAATACTCAAATAAAATTCGTAAAAATTCCATCCCTATTAACTTAGTTCACGACCATCATAAATTGAAAACAATCAATTCAAAATCGGCTAGTAGTAGTTTATTAAAAACTTCATTTGCTTTATTATGGAGACCACTATCTATTTATAATAAACTTGCATTAATTATTTTGTGGTTAACAGCATGGCTTAGTTCATTAGCCATAAAGCAATTAATAATTTTACCTTTAATCTTATTAACAGAATTACCATTATTGAGTAATTTAGGTTCACAAATTACTCAATTTAGTTTCTATCAATGGCTGATGACGATTCCTAAAGCACAAAATAAGCAACAATTTTTTGAATATGTAGCTAGTTTAACATTTACACTAATCTTGTTTTTACCTTTCATGCTAAAGTCAAGTTATACTGCTTTGTTACTAGTATGTTTTAGCATTATGATTTGCATGCTAGCACAAGTTTTAGGATTAATTACCAAGGGTAACCGCATGTTTATTTTTTTAATGGTCATTTTTTGTTTTATCTACCTAAATGGAATTACTAACTTGTTACCCATAAATAAACTAAATCCATCTGTCTGCTTAGTATATCTTGGTGTAACCCTAGTTTTATTTTTAATAAAGTGTAGCTTAAAGCAGTTAATTAAATAATTGGTATAAGTATTCATATTAAATTGTTCTTTATTAGCTTCATTTTGAATTAAACTCAAAATGAAGCTTTTTGGTAAAGCTAAATTTTATTCAAGACACCAATTTTCAAAAACATTTAATTCTTAAACCAGCTTAAGTAATATGCTAAAATTTCAGTATGTAGAAAGTAGGGGAAAAAGTGAATTTACGTTTAAATACTTTAGCCAATATGGTAGATACAGGTAGTCGGGTTGCCGACATTGGTACTGATCATGCTTATTTACCAATTGAATTAGTTAAATCAGGTAAAATTGATTTTGCCATTGCTAGTGACATTGCATCAGGTCCCCTAGCAAATGCAAAGCAAGATATTATTGAAGCCGGACTTGCAGAAAAAATTGAACCACGCCTAGGTGCAGGACTTGACACAGTTAATAAAGAAGATCAGATTGATACTGTGGTAATCGCTGGTATGGGGGGCAAACTCATGACCCAAATTTTAACTACTTCTTGGGAAAATGGTTTAAGTTTTGATACGCTAATTTTAGCGCCAAATATTGGTGAGTATGGGGTACGAAAATGGCTAATTAAGCACTCTTATCATATTCAAGCTGAACAAATTATTGCTGAAGCAGGTCATATTTATGAACTAATTAAGGCTAAAAAAGTAGCTAAGTTAGAAACATTAACTCAGGCACAGTTATTTTTTGGACCAATAATTATTAAAGAAAAAAATCCAGTCTTTTACCAAAAGTGGCAAGACCAGTTACATTATCATGAGCGGCTTTTAGATAATTTAAATAAGGCTAAACAAAAGGATTCCTTGCGTATCAAAAAAGTAGAACAAGAAATCGAGTTAATTGAAGGAGAATTAAATGACCAAAGTTAAAGATATTGTCACCACTCTTTGCCAACACTTTCCTGAAGAAATTGCTAGTAAAGGTGACCCCGTAGGACTGCAGATTGGTTCACTTGATCGAGAAGTAAATAAAGTAATGACTACTCTTGATGTGCGACCAGAAGTAGTAGATGAGGCAATTCAAAGGGGAGTTAATTTAATTATTAGTCATCATCCGGTTATATTTCGACCTGTTATTAATCTTAATTTTGCTGATCCACAAAATGAAATGTATGGCAAAATTATTGCTCACGGAATTGCTGTCTATTCAATTCACACTAATTCTGATAAGGCACAAGACGGTTCTAGCGATTGGCAGGCAACAGAACTAGGTTTAATTGATGTTAAACCTTTCTGTTTTGATGCTGATGGTATAGCCATTGGCCGTAAAGGAAAATTACCACACCCATTATCAGCACACGATTTTGCGTATTATGTTAAAGCTAAAATGAAAGTTAAGATGGTACGGTTAATAACTGCTGATTCTAATAAGATGATTTCATCTGTGAGTTTTATTTGTGGCGATGGTAGCAAGTTCTGGCACCAGGCGGTTGCAGAAAAAATTGACGCATTTATTACTGGTGACGTCTATTATCACACCGGTCATGATATAATTTCTTCAGGATTAACAGTTATTGATCCTGGTCACTATACAGAAAAACTATTTAAAGATAAAATGTATCAAAAGTTAACTCAATGGAATAAAGAAAACAATTGGGACCTACAAGTGGAAAAGTCTACTGTTTCAACTAATCCATTTCAAGATTTATTTTAATAAAGGAGAATTATGGAATATCCAAACTTACTGCCAAGATTTTTAAAATATGTGCAAGTCAATTCACGATCAGACGAGCATGCTGATCGTTTCCCCTCAACTAAACGTGAAGAAGATTTTCAAAAAGAAGTAATTATCAAGGACTTAGAAGAATTAGGTCTAAGCGATGTTCATTATAACCAAAATTCCGGCTGTGTAATCGCTGAAATACCCGCTAATATTGATTTTAAAGTTCCAACAATGGGCTTTTTAGCTCATTGTGATACGGCAGACTTCAATTCCGAAAATGTCAAACCGCAAATTCATGAAAACTATGATGGCAAATCAAAAATAAAATTAGGAAATTCCGAATTTTACCTTGATCCCGCAGTTTTTCCCCATCTTGCAAATTATAAGGGGCAAACTATTATTACCACTTCCGGTGATACTTTACTGGGGGGCGATGATAAATGTGGGGTAGCAGAAATAGTAACTTTAGCAGAATATCTTTTAACCCATCCAGAAATTAAGCATGGCAAGATTCGTTTAGCTTTTACGCCAGATGAAGAAATTGGCACTGGAGCAGGGCATTTTGATGTAACAGAATTTGGAGCTGATTTTGCTTTTACCGTTGATGGTGAAGCACCAGGAAAACTTGATTGGGGCACTTTTTCTGCTGCCCAATTTGGGCTTGATATTCAAGGAGTGAACGTTCATCCAGCAGTAGCCAAAGGACAAATGGTTAATGCACTTCAAATCGCAATTGATTTTCAAAATCAATTGCCAGCAGATGAGGTTCCAGAAAAGACTGATGGGCGACAAGGATTCTTCCATTTGATGAATTTAACCGGAACGGTTGATAATGCCCATATGGACTATATCATTCGCGACTTTGAGCGCGAAGGGCTAGAAGAACGAAAAGCATTAGTCAAATCGCTTGTTCATAAAATGAATGAAGCATTTGGTACTGAACGAATCAAGTTAAAAATGTGGGATCAATATTATAATATGGCGGATGAATTAGCTAAACGTATGGATATTATTAATTTAGCTCGTGAAGCTTATCGCAGTGAAGGATTATCAATTAATGAAGATCCGGTTCGCGGTGGCACTGATGGGTCTCAGTTAACTTATATGGGTCTGCCATGTCCTAATATTTTTGCTGGACAAGAAAACATGCATGGACGCTACGAGTACACAGTTTTAGAATCAATGTACAAGGCAGTTGACGTTATGGTAAAAATGGTTGAATTAAATGTGACAAATAACAAATAGTGAAACAAAATTATAGCTAATCACACTTTTTTAATAAGATGATTAATTTTTTAAAAAGCTTTTATACCAGGTATAATTGGCTGTTTTTTAAAATCAGCTAATTATACACATCTATTATAAAAAAATAAATTTACTCACAGAAACATTGTTTTAGATGGCTTTGTGGGTATTTTTTTGCCTTAAGTAAATAAATTTCATAGTCGTGAAACAACGAAAAACTTATTAAAAAAAGTTGAAGCCTTTTTAAGTGGCTATAGAATAATAGGGTATTAATCTAATGATACTTAATATAGAAAATTTAAAAATACTAATGAAAGGATATCATCTAAAATCACTTTGCTTGATCTAGCTTTTAGCGGCCAAATTTATGTTAATAATCACAAATAGCTGCTGACGCAGCTGGCCAGCTTTTATAAAAAAATTAGGCTTTATTTTTCAGAATTACTATTATTGAAAAGTTTACCAGTTTGTCGTAGCCATGTCTTTGTTAGGTAAAAGTAGTTAATAATATGAAAAAACATAAATATTGCATAAATTAACAATTTACGATATGATCGTGTAATAGAAATATAATACAGTGTATAAAGGATGGTGTGCTAGTGGAATTTAAGGACAATATACCTATTTATCTCCAAATCAAACAGTACCTTTATCGGCAAATTATTACTGGTAAATTACAGCCTGGTCATAAAATACCTTCTGTAAGAGAATTAGCGGTTGAGTTAACGGTCAACGTTAATACTGTTCAAAGAGCTTTACAACAAATGAATGCTGAGGGTATTTTGTTCACTAAAAGAGGCGAAGGCAATTTTGTCACCGAAGATACTGCTTTACTTGAACAGACAAAGGCTAAATTGATTAAGGCTGAATTAGAAAAGTTTGTTCAAAGTATGAATGCTTTGGGAGTAGCTGATGATCAAATTAGTGTTATTTTATCAAATTATCTAATAGGAGAATAAATATGGATAATCTTTTAGAAATTAAAGATTTAACCTATAAAAAGAACCAAAAAATCATCTTGGATAAAATTAACTTAGAGTTACAACCAGGAAAAATTGTGGCGCTTTTAGGTGAAAATGGGGCAGGCAAGACTACTTTGATGCGTATCATTGCTGGAATGGCTAAAAACTATCAAGGTAGTGTTACACTTCTTAATGAAACTAAAGAAGCTATGAGAAAAGCGCATTTATCATTTACTGATGGGTTAACCGGGTTTGGTGAATCAACGAAAATCCAGGATATTGTGCATTTTTATCAAGTTATTTATACCGATTTTGATGACGAGCAATTTAATCAATTAAGAAGTTTTATGAAACTTGATCTTAATATGCGCCTATCTCATCTTTCAAAAGGGATGCGTGAAAAATTAATTATTGCATTGACTTTTTCACGTAAAGCCGATTTATATTTGTTAGATGAACCATTTTCAGGGATAGATGCAATGGCTCGCAAAAAAATAATTAACTCAATTATTCTCTGGAAGGCTGATCAAGCGACAATTTTGATTTCCGATCATTTTGTTAACGAAATTGCGACCATGCTTGATGAAGTTGTCGTTATTAAAGATAAAACGGTGCTTACACATCAATCAACTGAAGCAATTAGAGCAAATAATCTGAGTATTGAGGAATATTATGAAGGGCTTTACTTAAAGGAGGATGAATAATGTCAATTTTTAAAAGTTTATTTAGCCAGCAATTTAAACAAAAAACTAAAAATTTGTATTTAATCCTGTTAATCGAGTTCATTGGTTCAATTGCCATTACTTTTTTCTCTAGTAGGTATGATGCTTACTCTTATAATGGTTCTGTATTAGATACTTTTATGATTAAATTACTTTCTATATATGGCACTATTATGATTTTTTCAACTTTTGCTTTTTATATTATTATTTGTTTTATAAATGAAAAAATCAATCTTAGCCAAACCTGGCGGCTCACACCAATTAACGATAGTTTATTTTACATTAGTAATATCTTAAGTTCATTTGTCACCATGGTTTACTTTAAATTACTTGAACTAGTAACCGTAGCCATATTTAGTGGTATTTATTACGTAATTAGTCCTCAAGTTCGAACAAATGTTGCAGTTACACTTAATGAGTTAAATAAATATACGAATTCCCGTCTTGGCGATTTATATAATATTTTTGATAAAACATTAATTTTCATCACAATTATGATCTTGTTTGCCTTACTAACTTATCTTATCATTAGCTTTTTAAATTTCACGAGTCGGGCAATTATGAACTTCCTGCCCTACGTATCAGGCAGAGGAGTATCAAGTATTATTCGGTTAGCCATAATTTGGTTAATTGCGTGGCTGTTAGTAAAAATTAGTAGTTTAATTAAAATGAACAATATTTTTTCCGGCTTTATGGTAGATGATAAAAGTTCTTTATTAATCATTTTGGTTTTACTAATTTTGAATCTATTTTTCCTAATCGTTAACGTTTTCTTAATGCAACATTACTTTGAAGCAATTGAGAAAAAGTAACTATTTAATAATTATTAAAAGTAAAAACCATCAAGGCTTAACTTGATGGTTTTTACTTTAATTTGTTTTTTTAATGACTAGCAGCCAAATAGTCATACAACTGACTAATTTCTTCAGCTGTAAATTCACCTTTACCAGTTTTCATAGAATGAATTTTTTCTACTGATAAATGACTAGCAAAAGCTAAATCAGTATCAGTTACATGGTGTTTAACTTGATAATTAATAATTGCATCGGATAATTCTTCTAGTTGTTGATTCATAATAAATTGCTCCTCTAGAATTTATTTTGCTAAAAAAATTAAAATAACCTAAAAAGTTTGGATTCGATTAAATGGCCAATAACGTAATACTACTTTACTTACAAGATTACTACGTTTAACTGGTCCAAATATATGAGAATCCTTAGAAATATCGCGGTGATCACCCAAAACAAAATAATAGCCCTGGGGTACTTTATAAGTAAAGTTACTGGTATAAGTTTGCCCAGCATCATTAGCTGCTTTTTTGAAAGAATTTTCTAAGTAGGGTTCTTTCAAAAGCTTACCATTAATGTACATTTTATCATTTTTGGAAACCAAAGTATCTCCAGGTAGACCAATTACACGTTTAATATATAAAGCTCCAGGTGCGTCGTTAGCAGCTTTCGGCGCAAGTAAAACCACAACATCATTTCTTTTTGGGGTGAAATGGCGCGTTGAGATTAACCGCTCATTATTTTCAAAAGTTGGCTGCATCGATGGTCCCGATACACGATCATTTGAAAGTACAAAATTAAATAGTAGGTAAAAAATTCCAAGAATAATTGCCATCATTACTACAACATCTAAAAGGAACTTTCCCCAACTTTCTTCCTGCTCGTCTTGTTTATTTACTATCTTTTTTGCCATAAAATATTCTCCTTATATTCCATTACCTTTTATTATAACTGAAATCTTGGCAATTGAATGTTAAAATCATTATTAGGTATTTGATAATGACAGAATTTTTAAATAAAATTAACCAATTAGATAGTGAAATTGATAATCAGTCGGTTCATGAGCAAGTGCAAATAGTTAATCAAATGATTTCTTTTACCAGACAGAAGAAAATCATGCCACTTGCTCCAAAAAAACTAGGCTTTTTACCAGATGAAATTGAAGCAATTTGTTTTCAAGTTGCAGCAAATAAAAAGAAAAAAGTAAGGATAATTAATCAACTTTTAAATAGTGTACGCCAATTTTTATCCATTAAATATGGTATTTGGTCCTTACCAAACTTAGCAACGGCTAAATTGATAAAAGATTATTTTCAAATTGATCAAGCACTAGAAATCATGGCCGGCAATGCTTGCTGGGCTAAAGCTTTAACTGAAGTTGGGATTGAAACTATTGCAACTGATTCACTGGAATGGGCTAAAACTTCCTTAACTGGAAATAATCCATATATGGCAGTTAAAAATTACGATGCCCCTAAGGCAATCAAAAAATTCGCTACTGCACAATTAATTATCTGCTCCTGGGCTCCTAATTTTACCAAAAGTGATCTTTTAGCAATTAAAGCATGGCAAAAATATAATCCACAAAGTCATTTGCTTTTTATCGGCGAAAAAAACGGGGCCACCAATTCGATGGCATTTTGGCAAGAAGTTAAGTTTAACTATTCCGAAAAAGTTGATAAAATTAATCAGTCCTTTAAAAGTTACGATTTTATTAATGAACAAATATTTGAGATAAAGCATGAAATTTAAAAAAATAATAATCTTTGTGACAATCTTTTTGTCCCTTTTGGGCATTGGCTCTATGTTATCTAATATACAGTCCAGGGAAGCCGATCAACTTCTCGAAGCCTATGGTTTAAGTAATAATACACGTTATATAGAAGTCAAAAATAATCAAACAATTAGCTCTTTTTTGACATATTTACAAAAAAATTATGCAAAATATAAAATTCAACTACATTTTAAAAGTAAAATAGATCCTAAGCAAACACTGATTTGGGCTAACCATAATGTAATTACTTTGCCAACTGAAAGTGGGCGCTATTTTACAGCTGACGATTTTCAAGGCAGGGTATCCTTTGCCGTTTTAAGTCTTAATGCTAAAGTTCAAACTCTAGCAACTCAAGGAAATGAATATGTCGTTTTGGATAATAGTTACTATTCAGTGATTGGGACGTTAAAACATTATCATCAAATGAAACAAAATGGTTACTATCTTTCTACTGGTCCAAAACAACCAACAGGAAAAGCTAAGCTAACAAATTACATCATTATAATTGATAGCTCAAGTAAAATGATAAATAAACTAGCTTCACGCTATAAAGTTAAAATTAAAACACCAGTTTTTGTTAAAAATCATCAAATTCATAAATTTTCAATAATTAGAGAAATCAGTTTAGTGATAGTTTTTACCATAATTGCTATGTCCTGCAGTACATTATTAGCACTTTTTGACTGGTCTGTGGTAAAAAATACTGCGTTAACTGGGCAGCTTTTGCATAATTGGCTATTTAATCGGGGAGTCAGAACAATTCTATTAGAATCAGCCCTAGTACTGGGAGCATACCTTTTTCTTTCATGGCATGCTTTCATCTCTAAACCTCAGCAAATGATTTTGTTACTATTACTTAGCTGGTTTCTTATCATTGCCGCTTATAGCTACACTATTTTACAGCATCTAAGAAAGGAAAAAAAGCATGCTTAAATTACCAGTTGATTTTCTAAATAAGTATCAAGCTTTACTAGGAGCTGAAAAGGCTAAAGAACTATTTACTTCACTTGAATATTCACCCAAAAAAGCTTATCGAATTAATTCATTAAAATGGCAAAATCAGGTTTCTTATAAGCAAGATGAACCAATTTTAAATATTAATGCCGCTTTTTATGGAAAAATAACTGGTCTTGATCCTGAATGGGTTAGTGGTACAGTTTATTCGCAAGATCCAGCTGCTATGTTTCCAGCTATGATTGCCGCGGCTAAGCCTGGTGAGCGTGTTCTTGATCTATGTGCTGCTCCTGGAGGTAAGAGTACTGCTCTAGGAGAGCAATTACAAAATCAAGGTCTGCTACTTGCTAATGAAATTTCCCGTTCACGGGCAAAAATATTACGCGAAAATATTGAACGCTGGGGAATTAGCAATGCTTTGATTACAAACGAGACCCCGCAAAAATTAGCATCACAATTACCACATTTTTTTGACAAAATTGTTGTTGATGCTCCCTGTAGTGGTGAAGGAATGTTTCGGAAAAACAATGAAGCAATCAACTATTGGTCACCTGACTATATTTCGGTTTGCCAAAAAAGGCAAAAAGATATTTTAACTGAAGCAGTTAAAATGTTACGTCCAGGAGGCGAATTAATATATTCGACTTGCACTTTTGCTCCTGAAGAAAATGAACAAATAGTTTCTTGGCTAGTCACCAACTTTAATTTCGAAATTTTACCAATTAAATTAGCAAAAATAGCAGTAGACCATGGACATCCAGAATGGGCAGATGGAAATTTGTCATTGCAAAACACCTTACGTTTTTGGCCTTTTGATGAATTAGGTGAAGGGCAGTTTGTTGCAAAACTAAAATTAGTTAAATCTGAATCCCAGCTAGTAAAAAGCTCACCAAAAAAGAGACGTAAACGCGGAACTAACCAGAATTTACTTAATAAAGAACAAATTTTATTAATCAAAAAAGTTTTAGAGCCCTTTAATTTACCTAATGAATTAAAAAACTGGTCAAAATTAGGTCTTGTCCAAAATAATCACGTTTGTATTCCAGCATTTCCTGAAGTTGCTAGTTTACATCTAAAAATCATCAATAATGGAATAGACCTTGGGATTTTAAAGAAAAAAAGATTTGAACCCAGTCATCAATTGGCAATGGTTTTAGGTCAAATCAAACAAAATCAAGTAATTAATTTATCTAAGCAAGATTATTTGTGCTATTTACATGGCGAAACTGTCCGAATTGAAACTGAAATACGGGGCTTCGTTTTAATTAGTTGTCAGAATTTAATCTTTAGTTTTGGTAAAGTAAGTGGGGATGGTATTTTAAAAAATTTTTATCCTAAAGGGTTACGTACAGTAAAGAAAGGATTACAAAATGATTAAGTTAATTGCAACAGACATGGATGGCACCTGGTTAACTGATGAAAAGACGTATGATCATGAACTATTTTTACGCGAATTTGAGTTAATGAAGAAAAGAAATATTAAGTTCGTAGTGGCCAGTGGTAATCAATTTGAAAATATTTATCAACGTTTTCCAGAAGTTGCAAGTCAAATATACTTTGTTGCCGAAAATGGAGCTTTAGTTGCTCACGGCCGACAAGTTATGCATACAGCTAGCATATCTGAAACTGATTGGCAAACACTTTTGGAAATTATTAATCGTTTTGATGAAAAGGTAACCGTTTCAGGGCTAGCAAGTGCTTATGTTTTAACTAAAGATGGCAAAGCTTACGCTCAGGAACTTAAAAAATATTACGAAAAATTGACCCTGGTCGCTAATTTTGAAGATTTGGCTGATAAAATCTTTAAAGTAACTTTTGACGTATCAGCAGCAAAACTACCTACCTTAATTGATTTACTTAGACGCGAATATCCGCAATTAGGTTTTGTAGCTGGCTCAGCCACCTCAATTGATATGTCCACTAAGGGGATGAACAAGGCAATTGGTCTTGACTACCTAAGTCAAAAATTTAGAATTAATCCACGTGAAATGATTGCCTTTGGTGATAGCGGCAATGATGTGGGCATGTTCAAATATGTTGGCCAAAGTTTTGCTACCGCTACAGCTTTACCAATTGCTAAAAACACTGCTAGTCGTGTCATTGGCTCAAGCAATGACAGTGCGGTACAAAAAGAAATTTGGCAGATTTTAAATAGTTAATAAAAAAGACATCCAATGAAAAAAATCTCGAAAGTTAGACAACTCTTGAGATTTTTTCTATAACTAAAATTATCTAAGGAACAGAAACTCAATTTTTATTATCAATAAAAAAATAGCGGGGTAGCTAGTTAACCATTTGGTTAAGCTCCATCAGCTTGAAAATGTGGACCAACAAGCCCGCTATCATAATCTAACTGAGTAAGCTTAATTAACATTGCGTATGATAATTAAGAACACATAAAGTGTAGTCAAAAAGGCTTAACGCCAATTAAATATTGTCATCAAGCCTTAGCCAGTCATTATTAAAATTTAGTAGTCTAACTTTGGGAATTCACTTTTAAATGAATTTTTTTGTTTAAATTGTTGAAGCCAACTATAAAGAGGCTCATCATAATATTTTTTTAACTTGGTTATTTGCTTTAAATCACTTATCCCATATAAAGCCAGCAAATATGCCAGTTCTTCTTGCCAATTCTTTATCATTTGCAATAAAAAATTAGCTCCCTTTTGTTCCAATGCTTGTAAGAAAACATTAGCTACGCCAATATATTTACCACCTAGAGCAAGTCCTTTAAAGACATCTAATGGTTGGCGTACACCACCTGAAACAATTACTTCAACTTGCTCCTTTTTAGCAAGAATAGTTGCTAAAACAGTGGGTAAGCCTAAATCTTCTAAATAAGATAAATCACGTTCATTTCTAGCATTTTCAATTTGAGCAAAGTTAGTACCGCCACTACCAGCTATATCAAATAAAGTGAAGCCTTCACTTTTGAGTAGGCGAATAGTTGTTGGATCAAGGCCAAAACCAACTTCTTTAATAATAATTGGAATTGTCAATTTTTGGCGTAAGTCTTGTAAATTTGTTAGCCAAGTAAAATCTCTTTCTCCTTCTGGCATAGCTATTTCTTGTACAGAATTTAGATGAATCTGCAGTGCGTCAGCCTCGAGTGCTCGGACAATTTTCTGGGCCGAATCAGCTTTAGTCTTAGCATTAAGATTAGCAATTACAACTCCAGTTGGATCTTCTTCTCGAGCAACCAAGAAACTAGTAAGGGCTTCTGGTTCCTTAGTTAAAATACTGGCTGAACCTAGTGCTAAAGCTATCTGTGTTTTTGCAGCTATCTTACCAAATGCTTGATTTATTGCATAGGCTTTATCGGCTCCACCAGTCATTGCATTAATAAAGAAGGGGGCTGCTACTTTTTTGCCAAACATTACAGTTGTTAATTGCTCCAGTTTAACTTTAGTTTCGGGCAAAGCCGGGCGCAATAAATGCATTTGGTCAAAGCTATTTGGCTTATTCGTCTTATAAAATTGACCAGCTAAAGCAAGGTGGTCTTCTTTACGCTGAGATCGAATGGACATTTTATTCCCCCTTATTGTAATAATTTTACTTGATGCACATGGAAGTTTAATGGCAAAATGTCATTCTGCTTCCAGTTATTGATTAA
Organism: Lactobacillus sp. ESL0230; assembly: GCF_003692805.1. Lineage (NCBI taxonomy): Bacteria > Bacillati > Bacillota > Bacilli > Lactobacillales > Lactobacillaceae > Lactobacillus > Lactobacillus sp. ESL0230. The sequence continues at coordinate 468,293 of NZ_REHI01000006.1, read as the reverse complement.
AGCAGGAATATCGGTAGTATGATCAGCAATCACGATTCCGCAATCACCGTTGCCAGCTCCGGAAGTCTTAGCTGCTCCACCATAGTCTTCCGCAATATTAATTAGTCTTGACAAGCGAGGAATTTCAATAGCAATTTGATTGATTTGCGCAAAATGCTGAAGTAAGTGCCGATTATTGCGAATTTCTTGCTGAATAATGGTAATATTATTCTCTTCAAAGCCGGCAATCATTTTTAAAACACAGTTTCTTGATGCTTGCAAAAATTCACTATATTTTTCATTTAATGCATCTTTATTCGCATTTGTTTCATCAACTAAACGTGAAGTAGATGCGGGAGTTTGACTCCAACCAATAAGTAATTTCATTTCTTTAGGGGGAGTCAAAAGCTGAATTTTTAATCCTGGCCAAGCTTCACTGACCACTGCTACTAATTTTTTAGTAGCCAATTCTTTACTTAACCAGGCCTTATCAAAAGTTTGATATGCTAACCAGCCGCCATATACACTAGCTGCAATATCGCCGGCAGACCCATTGCCTTGTACAGAATAATGCGAAATAGCAGATAACTTATATACTAATTCATTATTATATACGACATGATAAAAGCGTAAAATTGCTTTGACTGTTGCCACTGTAACTGCTGCACTTGAACCTAAGCCATATTTTTTGCCATCAGCTGAATCAAGATCAGAATTAACATATAAATCATAAACTTTCATTTTGACATGTTGTTCAAGACAGTACTGCTCAGTATACGAAATTGCTGCCAAAATATATTCAAAAGGGTTATCACGATTATCAATTACCATTTTCGCCCCACGACGTACCCAGTGAATTGAATTTTGCGAATATTGCTTAGAATGAATTAAGCCCATTTTTGAATTTGATTTAGTAATTGAAACTCGGATAAACTGATCAACGGCAACTAAAATTGCGGGACAATCTTGCTCTAAAACCGCATATTCACCAGCAATATACAACTTTCCGGGTGCTTTTTCTGTTATCAAAAGAATTTAAGCTCCTAATCAATTAAATTACATTATTGATCCAAGTATGAAAGTCCTGGACCAAAGCTTGCATTTACTATCTTAACATTCTCAAATTCTGATAGAAACTGTTTAACAATTTCTTTGACATTTTTTAATTGCGTTAAAATTTTTACATTAGGACCAGCATCAATCGTATAATAGCATTCAATCCCACTAGCACGTAATTGCTGTACCAAGTGAATAGCATGAATTGTATCGGGCTCAAAATAACTAAAGCCAGGGTTAGCAGTTAAATTAATCGCATGCATTTCATTGGCATTAAGTTCTGCCAATTGACCTAGAGCTGAAAAGTCCTGGGCCTTAATTGCTGCAACCATTGCGCTAAGCTCCTGCTCATTACGTTTTATCCAAGGTATAAAAAATGGAGATGTTTGTGCTTGAAGCATCCCAGCAGTTGAAGATAATTTTTTAGGATTAGGATTTAATTCAATTGCAAGCAAATGTAAGTCCATAGTTGGAGTCTCATCTAGAGCATAGGCATAAGATGAGTCATGATCAAATCCCTTTTGCCAAATTGCAAATCCACCATATATTGAACGACTAGCCGAACCAGATCCTAATCGAGCTATTTTTGATAAATCACGTTTACTAAGCTGAATATTATAGCAAGCACAAAAAGCTCCAGCCATCGCTGCAAAAGCCGAACTAGAAGAGGCCAGACCTGCAGCAGTGGGAACGTGGTTAGTCGATTCAACCCGTAAATTATCTGATACACCAAATTTTTTTTGTAAAATTTTTAAATAAGTAAAAACTCTTTGATAGTCTTTGCCTGCTTGCTGGACACCATTTAGAACAAATTCATTTTTTTCGCTAACCGTAATCCTAGTATCAGTAAAAAACTGGTCTAAAGTCATAGATAAGCTGGACATTAAAGGTAATTTATTTTTCGAATCGGCTTTACCCCAATATTTAATTAGGGCAATATTAGTATGAGCACGGGCTGTTTTATTCATTAAATTTCCTCAATCCATTGGTTAACAATTAATTTATGACTTAGGTCAGCAATTTTTTCAGCTATTTCATGATTGGCACAAAGCGCAATCACAATGCCGCCCAGACCGCTACCTGATAATTTAAAACCCAAAGCACCATTAGCAAGCGCAATATCTTGTATTTGATCAATTTTAGTAGTCGATAAATTAAAAGAATGTAATATATCTTGGGCTAAATTAAAAATTTGTCCTAATTGTTGCTTATCCTGGTTCACCCAAGCAACTTTAGCTTGATCAGTAAGGTTACCTAATTTTTTAATATTTTGCCTAGCTGGGATCGAGTTAGCTACTATTGTATGAACTTGCTTAACTGCTTTTTGAGTATTACCCAAATCACCAGTATCCATAATTAATAAACTGGCTTTCAATTTACTTTTTAATTGGAGAGCACCGTTTTTTTTGTTGAAAAAAATCAAATTATCAGAATTAACTGTAGCGGCATCAATTCCTGACGCCTTACCATGATTAATCATTTCTGCATGATTAATCATGGCGATGATTTCTTTTTCACTCAAATTTAATTGCCAATAATCATTTAATGCTCTAACAGTTGCAGTCGCTACCGTCGCGCTTGAACCTAAGCCGCGTTCAATTGGAATTTTTCCTGTATAAGTAATTTTTATCAATTGTTGGGAGTTAGTTTTAGCTAACAATTTGGTAACAACATACTTTAAGCCATCATATTCAGCTGGTGCAGCCAAAAATGGGCCGTGATATAGAGCAGTATCCATCCATAAGATGGTAGATGGTTCAATTGTTGCTTTAAGCCATAAAGATTTTATTGGCATTGCTAAAGCGTTATACCCATAAACAACTGAGTGTTCGCCGAGTAGAATTACCTTTCCATGTGCTTTGTAACTAAGTTTCATTTTATTTAAGATCCTCATTGTTTGTGAAAAATTTGCTCCTCCTATGCTAAAATAAAAAGATATAGAGGAGAAGTGAACAAATGATTAAGATTTTAATCGGTCGACAGACAGATTCCTTACAAGAAAAAGTTTTGCAGGCAGCGGTAGAAAATTATATTCGTTTTCCAAAACATGAAACTTTCGTTATCGTTCCCAATCATATTAAGTTTACCACAGAAATTAGGACAATTAATAAGTTAGCCGTTAGTTTGCAACATACTGAACAATCAGTTAAAAACTTACAAGTGCTATCTTTTTCACGCTTAGCATGGTACTTTTTAAAAGATGCTGAAAAAGGACTACCAACTCAACTAGATAATGCAGCTGCTGCAATGCTTTTAGCTAAAATTATTGAGCAAAATCGAGATCAACTTCATTTATTCAAAAATGTTAGCACTAGCCCCGGATTACTAAAGCAAATTTATGACACCATTTTACAAATTCGCGAAGGCAATCTAGATTTAACTGAAATTAATGAAGAAAAACTAGATTTGGAAACTAAAAATAAAATCGCTGATTTAAAAGTTATATATGATGGTTTTATCGCAGGTATTAATGATAAATTTTCTACTTCTAATGAAATTCAATTGCAATTAAATGAGTATCTGGCGGGAAAAATTGATTTAAGCAAAACTGATTTTTACTTTAGCGATTTTTCCCATTTTACTTTACAAGAATGTCTAACAATTAAGCTCTTGATGATGAAAGCACATAGTGTTACTTTAGCCTTTAAAACTAAAATAGGTAAAATTAAAAAGCAAACTGAACCAGGAGATTATGATTATGTTATTCAAAAAACAATTAATCAGTTAATCAATTATTTAAATGTGCATAAACTAAACTTTGAAGTTAGTGAGACACCCATGGCACCAGTACCAACAAAACGAGAATTACTTAATGAATTTTGGATTAATGTAATAGATGATATTAGCGACCTAGATCAAATACAGCTAGTTCGGGCTGATAACCGCTACTCTGAGGCTTATTTTGTCGCACGAACTATTTACCAGCAGGTAGCCTTAAATAATTATCGCTATCGTGATTTTTTGGTGTTAGCACCAAACTTACATGAATATGAAACCTATCTAACTCCAATTTTGCGACAAAATAAAATCCCTTTCTTTAATGACTTACAGCAAGAAATGAAATACCATCCTTTAGTAGTCTTAATTGAAAATATTGCCCAACTATTAACTCGCCCACTTGCTACCCAAAATATATTAGCCGTGATGAAAACCCGATTAATTATTCCGAACTGGTATCAAACTGAGAGTGCTTATTTACATGATATTGATGAATTAGAAAATTTTGTTTTAGCTCACGGTATTAATAACAATCTTTGGAAACGAGATTTTACTGATTTCACAGCTGCCGGTGTTATTTATCTTGACCAAGATTCCGATGAAGTAGCCAGAATAAACAAGTTAAAAAACTACTTTGTCAAGCAATTAACAGGGTTACTAACTAGTATTAAAAAAGAAAAAGACACGCAAAAAGCAATTACCATCTTTTTTAATTTTTTAATCCAAAATGGAGTTACACAAGTCTTAGAAAAATGGCGCGAAGAGGCTCAAGAAGAAGGGGACTTACAACAAGCCCGCCAATCTGAACAAATTTGGGATTTACTAATTAATTTATTGCATGATTATCTTTTAATTAATGAAACTGAGTTTAATCTACCGAGTTTTTTTGATGTCCTGATAAATGGCTTCAAAGAAGCAACTTTTGCTCAGATACCAGCAACATTAGATGCTGTTAATTTATCAGAAACTGGCATTGTTCAAGTTAGCGGCTATAAGCAAGTTTTTATTTTAGGGGCAACCAATGTCAATCTACCACAAATTAAAACAACACCGGGATTTTTAAGTACTGAAAATTTAGAAAAACTGCGACCAGCCTTTGGTGAGGAAGCTTATTTGGAAGATTTTCAACAACTAAATAATTTGAATCAAAATTATCAATTTGGCGATTGTTTAGCTCTAGCAGAAGATAAAGTTTATCTTTCATATTCTGTAGCTGGATCTGACAATGAAAAAGCCCTTCCTTCAATCTTTTATGAACGAATTAAAAAAGCTGGCGCACCGGAATTTGAACAACACGATTTGCCAGAAGGAATACAGGACGTCTTAACTTTTTTGACTAACCCACAAGCAAGTTTGGGATACTTAACATACTTAGGACAAACACAAAACAACAATGTTACGGCTTTAATTCAAATGACCCAACAACATTTACCTTATCAAACGGCCTTAGTTACAGCAGCTAGTCAGTTTGTTAACGAGCCTACAGACATCGGCCCAGCGTTGGCGCAAAAATTATATGGTTCTGACTTAAATGCTTCAGTGTCACAATTAGAGACTTTCTATGAAAACTCCTATGAATATTTTTTAAACTATGGCTTACATTTACATAAACGTTTTGAAAATGAATTAGATTTAATTCAGGCAGGTAATTACTGTCATGAAACCTTTGATTTCTTAGTTAAGGAGCTTAATCGGCAAGCACTTAATTTAGCAGAAATTGATGATAAAACCCTAAATCAGATACTTAAGGATGTACGTTTGCATATAACAAGTGAAATCAAATATCAGCAGTTATTAAACGATCCATTCAATCAATTTCTATTCAAATGCCTTGATAAAACCACATCGCGGGTAGTAAATAATTGGCATCGTAATGGTAAAGTAACACCTCTACAAGCAAAATATTCTGAATTAAGTTTTGGCTTAGGTGAAAAAGTAGGCGGACTCAATTTCCCTATACCTGATTTTACTAATCATCAAGTTAATTTACGGGGAAAAATTGATCGTATTGACTTAGCTCAATTACCAGAAACAAAAGAAACAATTGCCCAAATAATTGATTATAAGTCTTCTGCTAAAAAGTTTGATTTAGGTCTTTTTTATGAAGGCATTTCTTTACAAATGATCTCGTATCTTGATGTTTTGAAGCAAAATAGACCCTTTTTTGCGGGAAAGAACTCGTTATCCTTATTAGGTGCCTTTTATCAAACAATTACCAGGCAGCTAGAACGGCTCAATAGTAAGATGCTTTATAATACTAACTTGCAAATTAAAGAGACTAATTATGATAGTAACAATCGGTTACACTATAAGGGCATCATCAATAATGATCAGTTAGCTTTTTTAAAAGCTGATGCCGAACTTAAAAAACAAGGCGTATCATCAAATTTATATGCTAATGTTAAATCATCTGCTAAAGATGGCCATTTGATTTTTTATGGTAATTCTTTTAGTGATGATGAAATTGATCTATTACTCGAATATGATGAAGTCTTAATTAAAAATGCTGCCAGACAAATACTTGCTGGTGAAATCAAATTAAATCCATATAAATATGGTAAGAGTAGCAATGCATTAACCTACTCTGATTATCGTGATATTTTCTTCTTTGATGCCATGTTGAAAGAAAATAAATATCATCAAATTGGAAACTTAAAAAAAGCCGAATTGATTGACAAGGTTAAAGCAAAACTAGAAAAGGGTGAATAAGATAGTGACTTCTTATACTAATCAGCAAAAGCAGGCAATTACTCTAAAAGAACACGATATATTAGTTTCAGCATCTGCTGGTAGTGGCAAAACCACCGTTTTGGTCCAACGTTTACTGCAAGAAATATTAGGTGGAATTAGCGTAGATCAGCTACTGGTCGTTACCTTTACTAAAGCTGCTGCTCAAGAAATGAAAAATCGCATTAAGATGATTATTCAAGCTGAATTAAACCAAACTACCGAACCAAGTAAGCAACGTTATTTGCGGCAACAGCTTAATTTAATTGATGCAGCAAATATTTCAACAATTGATGCTTTCTGTTTAGATATTATTCATCGCTTTTATTACGTTATTGACCTCGATCCAAGTTTTAGTATTTTAACTGATGAAACTCAGGCTAGCTTAATGCGTGAACGTGCTTTGCATGAGATTGAAAATGAATTTCTAACCAATAATGATGAAGACTTCTTAGCTTTTTATAATAATTTTGCAGGAGATCGAGATGCAGAAGCAGCCCGTAATTTACTCTTGGATTTATATAATTATGCAATGGCTAAGCCTGACTATACTGCCTGGTTAAAGAATTTGCCCCAAAAGTATCAGGTAAAAGCTAACCTAATAACTTCACCATTATGGCAAGAACAAGTTAAACCTTATCTTTTTGAAAGTTTTTCAACATTAAGGGAAAAAATCAATCATTATTTATCTTCTAGTATCATTGAAACTAAAGAGCTCAAGAAAGTAAAAGAAAGCTTTACGCTATTTAAACAAGGTCTTGATTATTATTTAACTAGTCTAAAGCAAGATTATGATTACGATTTACAACGTGAAAATCTGCGTAGTTGTAAATTTTCAAGATTTACTAAATCCCAAAAATGGGATGAAGATATCCTAGACTTTATTGATGAATGTGCAGAATTAAAAAGTGAAGCCAGTACTTTAGTTTTTAACTCCTTTACATCTTTTTATGCCACTGATGAACAAGAACAATTAAGTATCTTAAAGCAAGGCAAGCAAATAATGTTGGGTATTACTAAAGCAGAAACGGCCTTAATTAACCGATTTAATGAATTAAAAAGGGCCCAAAATTTGCTTGATTACAGTGATATGGAACAATTAGCTTATCAAATTCTAAGTCAAGATACATCTAGTTCAACTATGGCTCGTTCTTTTTATCAAAATAAGTTTAAAGAAATTATGGTTGATGAATATCAAGACATTAATCAATTACAAGAAAATATCTTGCAATTGATTAAAAAGGACAAACATAATAATCTTTTTATGGTAGGGGATGTTAAGCAGTCAATTTATGGCTTTCGCCAAGCCGACCCGAGTTTGTTTTTACGTAAATATGAAGAAACTGTCGAAAATAAAACACAAAAACGAATTTTACTAGCTGATAATTTTCGTTCTACTAAACCGATTATTAAAATCGTTAATCAAGTATTTGATAACATTTTAACCCCTGATTTCGGTGGCATTGATTATGCAAAAGAAGGGGAATTAACTTTTGGAGCGCAATATTATCCAGACGATTTAGCTCAAGCAACAGAATTTCTTTATTACCAAACAGAAGACGATAAAGAAAATGATGAGCAAACTTTTGATTCTACCGAAATTGCAATGATTATTAGTCGAATCAAACAATTTAAACAAGAAAATTTACAAATCTATGATGTAAAAGCTGGTCAAAAGAGACCATTTAAATATAGTGACATCGCAATTATAACTAGAAGTCGCAGCGATAATTTAGCTATGATGCAAGAATTTGCTAATGAGAATATTCCATTATTGGTAACTGATGCTAAAAATTATTTTCAAACCATAGAATTGACTATTATTATGAATTATTTACGTCTCATTGATAATCCAGATCAAGACATCCCTTTAGTGACCGTTTTACGTTCTCCCTTGTTTAATTTTAAGGAACCAGATTTAGTAAAAATTCGTATAAATAGCAAAAAGGTTACGTTTTATAATGCTCTAACTGCTTATGTTGCAATTAATGACGAACTTAGTCAAAAGATAAAAATTTTTTTAAATCAATTAGCTTCTTTACGCCAATTTGCTGCCAATCATCGTATTTCTGAATTAATCTGGAGCATTTATGAGCGAACTGATTTATTAGAAATTATGACTGCACTTCCTAATGGCAAGCAGCGGCGCATCAACTTAGAGTCGCTTTATGAGCGTGCGAGTTCATATGAAAGCGCTGGGTTCAAAGGATTGTATCAATTCATCAATTTTATTGAACGCATGCGTCGTAGTCAAAAGGATTTAGCGCAACCATTGCTAACAAATGAAGTTGATGATTCAGTTAAACTTATGACAATTCATGGTTCCAAAGGATTGGAATTTCCAATTGTATTTTATGCTGGATTACAGCATCGCTTTCAAAAACGTGATATAAGTGGCGACTACATCATCACTGCTGACAATGTTGGACTTACTATTCAACGCAATCATTATTGTGCCGATACTTTGCTCAAAGCCATTGATAATATGACTAAAGAAAAACAACTTTTAGAAGAAGAAGCACGTATTTTATATGTTGGCATGACTAGGGCAAGGCAAAAGTTGATTTTAACCGCTGAAATTAGTAATTTTGAGCAAAATATTGAGCTATGGCGTCGAAAAGCAAAACAGCACAAAATATCATTAAATGATAAACTAACCATTACTAATCCCTTAGGTTTTATTGGACCAGCACTTGGTTTACAGGAATGCTCCAGTTTATCATTAAATGATCTTAATATGGATCTTGATCTCAGCAAAGATTTTATTTTTGTAAATTATCATAAGCAAGCTAAGACAGCTGAAACGGTTCATGAAAGGATTAATACAAAGCAAAAAGCAAATTACAGTCCAGAACTTTTGCATCGAATGGCCCAAAAATTATATGATTTTTCATATACATTTAAAGATGCTAGCCAAACAACTGCCTACCAGTCAGTTTCTGAAATTAAAAAAGCCTTCAATGATCCCTTAGATACGGAACTCGAAAATGCTCATCTTTTATCTTCTACTAACCGCTATTTACAACCAATTGATACAAAACCAAAATTTCTTTTTAAAACAACTTTTACCGGAGTTGAAATCGGTACGGCTATGCATTTGCTTTTACAATATTATGATTACAATGGTCGTGGTAATCAGGAGCAACTTGATAAAGAGATTAAAGATTTAATTAAACATCATCAACTTAATCCCGATATCGTGTCTAGTCTCAATAAAGATCAAATTAACTGGTTTGTTCACAGTGATTTTGCTAAAGAGTTTTGGCAAAAGCCGCATAATTTAAAACGTGAAATAGAGTTTTCAAGTTTAATTCCTGCTAGTACTTTATTTAGTGATTTCAGTGATCCTGATGCGAAAATTCTAATTCATGGGACAATTGATGGTTACTTCATCCAAGATGATGGCATAATATTGTTTGATTATAAAACTGATTATATTGACCCTAATCATCAAGATAAAGCAATCAAAAAAGTTAAGCATAAATACACGGGACAATTACGCTTATATGAACAAGCACTCAACTCTTTCGCAAATAAAAAGGTTAAGCATAAATATCTTATTTTACTTAATGCGCAAAAGATTGTTGAAGTCAAATAGGGGAGAAGAAAGAACATATGGTTTCATTTATGAATGACACTTTTGCAGTAGTCGATCTGGAAACTACTGGTACACAACATGAAGAAAATAATCATATCATTCAGTTTGGCTGTGCCATCATAAAAAAAATGGAAGTAGTAAAAACATATTCTTTTATGATTAATCCTCATTGTGAGATTCCCATAGCCGTACAAAATTTGACCCATACTCGCAATGAAGATGTCACAACTCAACCAGATTTTAATTACTATGCCCCAAAAATCATTAAAATACTAAAAAATACTATCTTTGTAGCGCACAATGTCAATTTTGATTTACCTTTTTTAAATTACGAACTTATTCAACATGGTTATGATGCGCTGACTAATAAGGCAATTGATACTGTTGAACTTGCAAAAATTGCTTTTCCCACTATGCCTTCATATAAACTGAGTGACTTAACAAGTCACTTAGGAATTAAGCATCAAAACCCACATAAAGCCGACTCTGATGCTTATAGCACAGCTATTTTACTAATTAAAAGTATTCAAGCGTTAGAACAACTGCCCCAAGCCACTTTAAATACACTTAGTTCATTGGCTCATGGGCTAATTAGAGATACAGCATGGATTTTTACAACAATTGCGGATAATTTGCGTAAGCAAAAACGGCCTTTAGCAAAGCAGTACCAACAAGTCCAACATATTATTTTGCAACAACAAGTGCTTAGTAACAAAACTAATAATGCTGCTAACGTTACTTTCCCTCTAAGTGATCAAAGCAAAAATAACTTATTTAAGGGTAAAATTAATTATCGGCAGCCGCAAGTCAATTTAATTAACCAAATAAACAAATTTATCACAGACCCGCAACAAAGAGCCTTCTTAGTTGAAGCCCCCAATGGTACAGGCAAAACTTTTTCTTATTTGTTTGCTTATTCATATCGTCTTTATACAAATCGAAAATTAGTAATCTCAACGCCAACTAAGGTCCTACAAGATCAAATAATTAATCAAGAAATACCGCAGTTATTAAAAGTTACTAATTTAGATTTACAAGCTGAGATAGTCAAATCAAGTAATCATTACTTAGACTTAGATGGTTTTTATCAAAGTTTATATCAAAATCGAACTGTCAATCGAGTAACTTTAACTTTGCAAATGCGAATTTTGGTTTGGCTAACTAAAACTAAAACTGGTGACTTAGATGAATTACAATTAACCACCTATCATGCACCATTATTTGCTCAAATTAGTCATCCAGGTGATGCTCGTGTCGGGAGTATTTTTGCAAAAGTTGATTTTTGGAATTTAGCTAGACAACGACAAGAAGCAGCTGATATTTTAGTAACTAATCATGCTTATTTAGCTAATCATTATCATGATACGATTTGGGGGCAAAATCCATACCTAGTAATCGATGAAGCACATCGATTTAATGAAAACGTCATTAATTCGAGAAATGATTCTTTTCAGTTTGAATCACTTTGGGGTGAACTAAATCATTTACGTAATTTGCTTTACTATGCCGATGATAGCATTTTAAATCAATATGGCAGTGATGTTCAGTTTAACTTTTTATTGGAGAAATTAAAGCCTGCAATTTTATCATTAATTGAAGCAATTACTAACTTACAACGTTCCTTATATAGTAAAAAAGCACTAGCTGTGAGCAGTAATACTTTAGCCAATGGTAATCTGCTACTTAGTTTTCAAGCAGCTGATTTGTTCCCACAAAATAGTGGTTTTCAAAAGGAAATAGCTAATTTCCAGCGAAAACTAGAAGATGTTCGCCAACAAACTAATCAAATTATATTTAAATTGTACAGCGAAACTGATAGTTCTGGTATTGAGCAGGAAGCCTTATTAGGTAATTTAATGACACAGATTGATCAATTAGATTTTTACATTACCCAAAGCTATCAACTATCAGATTTGCTACATAAACAAAATCTCTTAAAGCATGAGGGCTTTATAATAACTTTGACCAATCCGCAAGATCCGTTAAGTGTAAATTTAAGCTGGATGATGCTCGACGCTTCCAACGAATTAAATCAAATTTATGAACGTTTTGATCATATTCTATTTGTCAGTGCTACTTTGACTAATAATAATGATTTTACCTTTATTATTAAGCAATTAGCATTAGCCAATTTAAAACCGCAAACTTATATTGGAGCTAGCACCTTCGAGTTAAAACAGAATCTGGAAGTTTTGGGAGTTACCGATATGCCTGATATTTCCAGCACTAATTTTGACGAAAAGTTAGAGCAAATTTTAGTAAGCTGTCTAAAAACTAAGCATCATGTTTTAGTTTTAATGACTAATCTAGATAAAATTAGGGAAGTATTTAGTGCAATAACGAATGAACCAGCCTTACGTGATTTTGAGATATTAGCACAAGGTGTATCCGGTTCTAATAATCGAATTACTAAGCGTTTTTCAATTGCTCAACAGGCAATAATTATTGGTGCTGATAGTTTTTGGGAAGGGGTTGATTTTCATACTTGCGGTATTGATCTTGTTATTGTGGCAAAATTGCCATTTGAATCACCTGATCAACCAAGTGTAAAACTAAGACAAAAAAATTTACAAAGTCAAGGCATTAATGTGTTTACTTCCGATACAATGCCACGAGCCATCATCAAGTTTAAACAAGGAATGGGGCGTTTAATTCGCAATGAAAAAGATCATGGTCAGTTCCTAATCCTAGATACACGAATATTGAATATGGATTATGGTATTAATTTTTTAGATGCCATTCCTGTTAAAATTAAAAAGATTAAGTTGAATAAATTACGAAATAAGTTAGATAATTATGATAAAAGATGATACAAAACAAGCAATAACTTTTTTAGCATGGTTGGCCGCGATAATTATAGTGCTATATTTTTTACTATTAGCAATTTTTTATAAAGCAAGTAAACCAGAGCGAAGTCAGGTTCAAGAAATAAATGCCCTTGCTTTATCAAAAACGCCAATAAAGCATATTGAAAAAAACTACCATTTAAATCGTGGTATTAATAGCTATGCACTTAAAGGACAAGCCAAAAAACAAAGTTACTACTTTATTTACTTACCAGGATCAAAGAAAGCTTATTTATTTCCAGCTAATAAAGGAGTCAGTGAACATGTTGTTCGCAATAAATTTTCTGGTAAAAGGGCAAATTATAGCATAATTAAAGTTAATCTTGGTTGGTACAAAAAACAAGCTGTTTGGGAAGTTACAGCTAAAGATCAAGCAAATAGATATACCTATCAATTGTATGAATTTAAAAATGGGAAATTGCTAGGTTAAGTCGATTATTAATTAAATCTTTGGTATTATTAAATTGATAAGATATGGAAAGTGAAACAAGATTTATGACAAAATTAATTTCAATTAGAGATTGCGACAAGCATGTTAACGAAGAAGTTAAAATGCACGTATGGTTGACAGATAAGCGCTCCAGTGGGAAAATAGCATTTTTACAGTTAAGAGATGGTACAGCTTTTTTCCAAGGAGTTATTCGTAAAGATAATGTTTCTGCTGAAGTTTTTGAAACAGCGAAATCATTACATCAAGAAGCCAGTTTTTATATTACAGGAACGGTTTGTGAAGATTCAAGATCACACTTTGGTTATGAAATTCAAATTTCTGATTTGGAAGTAGTTACCAATAACGAAGGTTACCCGATTGGAAATAAGGAGCATGGGATTGATTTCTTATTGGACCATCGCCACTTATGGCTAAGAAGTAGACGGCCGTTTGCTATTATGCGTATTCGAAATATTATCTACAAAGCAACAATAGATTTCTTTGAAAAAGAAGGATTTGTGAAATTTGATGCTCCGATTTTTATGCATTCTGCACCTGAAGGTACAACTGAATTATTCCATACAGAATACTTTGGTGGGGATGCCTACTTATCACAATCTGGACAACTATATGGAGAAGTTGGTGCCGCTGCATTTGATAAGATATTTACCTTTGGACCAACTTTTAGAGCTGAAGCATCCAAAACAAGACGTCATTTAACTGAGTTTTGGATGATGGAACCAGAAATGGCCTGGATGCATCAAGATGAATCATTAGATATTCAAGAGCGTTTTCTGTCATATGTGGTTAAAGCAGTATTGGAACATGGTCAATATGAATTAGAACTATTAGGGCGTGACCCGCAAAAATTAGAACCGGCTGCTCAAGGTAACTACACTAGACTTGCTTATGATGATGCCGTTAAAATGCTGCAAGAAGCTGGACGTGACTTTAAATGGGGCGATGATTTTGGTGCACCGGATGAAGCGTTTATTTCTGAAAAATTTGATCGTCCATTCTTTATCGTAAATTATCCTACTGTAATTAAGCCATTTTATATGAAGAAAAATCCTGATAATCCAAAGGAATACCTATGTGCTGACGTTTTAGCCCCTGAAGGATACGGAGAAATTATGGGTGGCTCTGAAAGAGAAAGTGACTATGAAACTTTACGGCAACAAATAGCTGAAGCGGGACTGAACGAAAATGATTATAGTTGGTATTTAGATTTACGTAAATATGGTAGTGTTCCTCATTCTGGATTTGGGATGGGATTTGAACGTGTGATTGCATGGATATGTAAATTAGACCATGTACGTGAAGCAATTCCATTTCCAAGAATGATTAATCGTGTTCAGCCATAAAACATGAAAAGTGAATATTTTAAAAAGTTGGACTAAAATTATTTTGGCCCATCTTTTTAAAAGGAGAAAATTATATTGCATTACAATAACTATCGTAATTTAGGGTTTACCACCATTTCGAATGGATTAATTGCTTATTATCCTCAGCTTAAAATAAGCGATGCTGAAATGATTTTAATCATTCAGCTTGAAATGTTTGCCCAGAAAGGAAATAATTTTCCTTCTAATGAAGAATTAGCTGCAAATACCAATTTTTCAACTACTGAAATTTCTAGTTTAATTCAAAAGTTGATTGAGCAAAATTATTTAGCAATCGGTGAAAGTACTGACAATAAAGGGAGAATTTACAATTGTTATAATCTTGATCAAATTTACGATAAATTAGATGAGGTTTTGCGTGGGAACATTACAGCAGCAAATTCTAATCATGCTAAGCCCACAACTGAAATAGATAATAGCCCTTTAAACAAGTTACTGCGTCAATTTGAAATTGAATTTGGACGTTATTTAAGTCCAATTGAAAGAGAAGAAATTTCAGCTTGGCTAAGAGTTGATCATTATGATCCAGAAATAATCAGATTGGCCCTACGCGAGGCAGTTTTAGCTCAAGCATATAGTCTCAAATATGTTGATCGCATATTATTAAATTGGCAACGACATAACTTAAAGACAAGTAATGAAGTTCAAAGCTTTTTGCAAAGGAATCGTTAATGGCACAAGATAAATTATTAAGTACAAAGCAAGCCCGTCAGGTTTTGCAAACTATAAATGAAATGTATCCAGATGCTAAAAGCGAACTAATCTGGGACAATAAATTTCATTTATTATGTGCAGTCTTAATGAGCGCGCAAACAACTGATAAGATGGTTAATCGTGTTATGCCGAAATTTATGCAAGATTATCCTACACCCAAAGACTTGGCGCAAGCTTCAATTATCGAAATCGAACAACATATTTCTCAAATAGGACTCTATCATTCTAAAGCCAAACATTTAAAAGCTATGGCAGAAATTTTAGTTCATAAATATCATAGTGAAATACCACCAGACAAAAAAATATTAGTTACTTTACCCGGAGTTGGCGAAAAAACTGCTAATGTTGTTTTGGCAGACGGATATGGTGTACCAGCAATTGCTGTTGATACACATGTGGCTAGAATCGCTAAAAGATTTCATATTGTTGACCAAAATGCCAAGCCACTTCAGATTGAAAAGCGACTTGAACAAATTTTACCTAAAAATGAATGGATTCATACCCACCATGCAATGATATTATTTGGCCGTTATTCGATGACAGCACGTGACAAAGATGACCCATACAGCTATTTAAAGCCAAACCAAAAATCGATACATTAGAAAAAGAGTAACAATGCAGTCATTGTTACTCTTTTTACTTAATGTTGATTTTTATGCTGATTTTTAGATTCATTAGTAGGTGAACTATTATCTGCAGCATCATCATTATCTTGCTTTGGCTTATTACTATTATCATCATTAGTTTTAGAATCAGAGCTGCTATGAGCATGACTTTCATCAGGCTCTTGGAGGTGATAATCTTTAGCTTGACGATTAGAATTATGCTGATTTGTATTCGACTGAGTAGTCGCACCGTTTATATGCTGATCACTTTCATGCCAATTTTGAGTTGTACTAGTAGAATTAGAACGATTAATATTAGTTTCTTCGTCATCTTCATCATAAGAACTGCTGTCATCAATAATTCCTACTGGAGCATGACCTCTCACAAATAATTGCCAATCACCAGCTGGCGAAACTTCAGGTGGGTTAGAATTACGGGCAATTCTTGCTCGTATAACTGAATTTGGCTTTTGCCAGTCTGTGTTTTCTTTATCCTGCATTAAATATGACATCATATTTTTGTAAAATAATTGTGCTGATTGTTGACCAATTCCCGAAATTGTCCCATCGCGCAGGTTATCATAGCCTGTCCAAACCCCAATTGAATATCTCTGAGTATAGCCAACAAACCAAGAGTCTTTGGGAGTTGCTGCATAACCTGGATAACGGGCTAAATCTTGTTCAGAATACTTGACCGAACCGGTTTTGCCAGCATGATAAAGTCCCTTAATTTGCGCATTGGTACCAGACCCATGTTTAATTACACCTTTGAGCATATCCGTAATCATATAGGCAGTAGACTTACTCATAACTCGAATTCCAGCAGAATCGTAGTTTCTAGTTAACCCATCAGGTGTTTCAATTTTAGAAACAAATTGTGGCTTATGGTAAATCCCCATAGAAGCAAAGGCACTAAATGCCCCAGCCATTTGTAGACTAGATGCTTGAGCACCAATTGCTACAGATAAACCTGAGTCTTTAGGAACATTAATACCCATGTTAGCGGCAAATTTAGCAGCTCGACTAACTCCAACTTCTGCTAAAGTTTTAACAGCAGGCACGTTCCGTGATTGCTCTAAAGCATGCCTCATCGTCATTGCTCCATCATATTTATTATCCCAATCATATAATTGAACGTTAGTTCCAGGATAAATGTATTTGCTATCATCTAATATTTTGGCAGTAGACCAATTTAAATACTCAATAGCCGGAGCATAATCTAATACTGGTTTAATTGACGAACCTGTAGAACGACTAGTTTGTACGGCCCGATCTAAGCCTAGTTGAACACTAGCTGGTAAATGGCGGCCTCCCAAAATTGCCACTACATGTCCATTACTTGGGTCAACTACAGTTGCTCCTATTTGCATTTGATCATTAGTGAAGGGGACTAAACCATTATTTGCTAATTGATATAACTTAGTTTGGGCCTTTTGATCAATATTAATGGTAATTTTTAAATTGTCACGATAAGGATCAAAGCCCTTGGCTTTGACTTCGGTAATTGCTTCCTTTATATAAGGATCATCTATTTTACGTAAATTGGATTGTTTACGTTGATTATGTGCTTTTAACCCCTTTTTAATACTTTCCTTGGTAGCTTGCTCATACTGTTTTTGCGTAATTTTGTTATTATCAAGCATTGCTTTTAAAACCAGATCACGCCGATATTTAGCATACTTAGGATAAACATAAGGATTATACGCTGTAGGGCGATTAGGAATACCAGCTAATAGAGCCGTTTGGGCTAAGTCAAGTTGACCAATTTTTTTACCATAATAGTAATTAGCTGCGGTCCCAATACCATAATTACCATAATTCATATAGACACGATTAATGTAAAATTCTAAAATTTCATCATGGGTATATTCACGCTGGACGCGCATCGCTAACCAAGCTTCTTGAGCTTTACGCCTTAAAGTACGCTGCGAAGCATCAGTTGAAAAAACCGTTAACTTAACTAACTGCTGTGTAATAGTAGACCCACCGGCTGAAATACTATTACTTTTAGCGTTTGTTAACATTGATCCAGCAATCCTGATGGGATCGATGCCTAATTTATCCTTATAAAATCGTTTATCTTCAACCGAGACAACTGCGTCTTTTAATAATTGTAAATCTTGACTGTCTTTGACATAGATTCTTTTCTCTGAACCAAGCGACAGTAAAAATTTACCATCAGCGGTATATAGGCTTGAAGAACCACCACTTTCTAGCTGTGAGCGACTAATATTGGGAGCATCTTTAGCATAATAGGCAAACAAGCCTACACCTGATAATAAAATCAGAAAAACTACTAAAAATGCCCACTTAATTATCCGCCACCATATTGGCTTAGGCCGACTTTGCCGATAATTTTTGCGCGATACACGTTTATATTTTGTATTTGCCATTCTTCGATTTCCTGTCTGCGATAAAATAATCCACGGCTTCCAAATACGGAAGGGTAGGTTGAAAACCGCTTTTAATTTCGACTGACCATTCCTCAATTTCTGTTAATGTTACTGAACTCTTATTTTGGGTCCACCAAGCTTTAGCAATCATATTGGCTGGAGTGACAAAATATCGGTTCAAACTAGTAAAGCCGATAATTGTAAAGCAAATTCCCTTTTGTTTTAAACATTCTGTAAGATGAACAATTTGATGTTCATGAAAATTCTTTAGAGGAAAACTTGTTTTATTTTTAGTTTCTTTAGCTTCAAAATCCAAATAATAGCCATTGTATACACCATTATAATCTGTTGTAGATTCTTGGCGAAAATAAGCCTCTTTAATTACGGCCCTTGATCGCTTAGGGTAGTCAACTTTTACAATTTGAATAGGGGTTGGTTTTTTATGTACAACCGCAATTTCTTTAAGACGATAAAATTTATTTGATTCGTTAATCATCTGCTCTAGAGTCATGCCACGATCAGAAAAGTTTATATTTTTACGATAATAGTTGCTTTTTTGATTTTTTTTAAATGTCGGCTCCCCAACAGACTTACGAAATGCAGCAAAAGTACCGTTTGGATATTTGACCATCTATCTCACTCCTGTTAGCATTATAGCAATAATAGAAAAGTTTTTGAACAAGGAGCTATCTTTTTTACTATGCAACGCCTTTGGATTACTGGATATCGAAATTTTGAATTAAATACCTTTAACGATCAAGATCCAAAAATAAAAATCATTAAAAATGTCTTGCAAACTCGTTTGGTTAATTTACTTGAAAATAAGCAGCTTGATTGGATAATTACTGGTGCTAATCTAGGCATAGAGCAATGGGCCTGTGAATCAGCAATTGAATTACGTAAAAAATATCCCTTGCGCGTTTCAATCATCACTCCTTACGAGGATTTTGCCCATAGGTGGACCGAAATTAATCAAACTAAGTTTATTAATTTAACGCAACAAGTTGATTTTTTTGCCTCGACTTCAAATCAAGCTTATTATGATGCAGTCCAACTTAGAAATTATCAAAATTTTATGCTTCTACACACTGATGCGGCTTTAATGGTATATGATGCAGAATATCCTGGCAAAGCTCAATACGATTATGATTTGATACGTAACTATCAACAAACTACAAACTATCCGCTTGAATTAATTGATTTTTATGATTTACAAGATGCTGCTGAAGAATATCGTGATCAGGAAAGAAATCAATTTTAATAAAATTTATAAAAGTTTGCCTAAAATTATCGTTTAAGTTTTAAGCTAAACAACTTTTTGCTAAAATAAATTATAACAATAAAGGAGTTGCATTCTCATGGCTGATTTAAATGATATACAATTATCTACACAGGATATTTTAAAAAAACAATTTAGAACTAAAGTTAAAGGTATTGATCCCGATGAAGTTGATGCATTTTTAGATATTGTAATTGCTGATTACGATACTTTTGAACAGCTCATTGAAGATTTATATGGTCAAATTGGAAAATTACAAGGCCAACTAATGGCTGATCAACAAAAAGAAAAGCAAAAAGACCAATTTTCTAAAGAAACTAACCAAACAAAAGCAACAGATGAAGTTGTACGTACTTATACTCCGAACCACAGTCGAAATTCGTCATTTACTTCAATTAGTGACAGCGAAGCTAACCAAACAGAAAGTTCTACTAACATGGCAATCATTCAACGTATCTCAGCTCTTGAACGTAAAGTTTATAACTTAGAACGACAAGTTTATGGTTTGCAAAAGCAGTAAGCTTTGCTATAATTTTTTATAGTACAAATTTTGAGCAGTCGCGGTTTGATTTTTAATAATTGAGCTGAGGAAAGTCCACGCACGCACAAGCTGAGATGCTTGTAGTGCTCGTATTTAGTCCAATAAACTAAAGAATTTTTATAATTACGGCGAAAAAAGTGCTAAGTTTTTTAATATGCATGAATATTCTGAAAAGTGCCACAGTGACGTAGCAGTAGTGGAAACATTATTGGTGGAACGAGGTAAACCCTGCGAGCGTGCAACCCAAATTTGGTGGGGGCGTCTTAACCTAAGAAAATAAACTAAAGGTTAGATTACTATGTTGATAGTAAAGATAGATGGCTGCTGAAGGTAATTTTGCCAAAATTACCCGTACAGAACGTGGCTTATAGAAATTTGTACAGGCAGCGTTGAGCTTTTAAAAGGGCTCAACGCTTTTTTTAAAATTAAAATGAAAGAGATAACTAATGAAAAAATATCAATTATATACAACAATGGGTGCCGGTTTTGAGAGTGTTGTGGCTAAAGAATTACATTCACTAGGTTATGAAACTACTACAGAAAATGGTCGTGTATTTTTTAAGGGAACTCAAGCAGATATCGTTAAAACCAATCTTTGGCTTCGTACAGCTGATCGCGTAAAAATTTTACTTAAAGAATTCAAAGCAACTGATTTTGATACACTATATAATCAAGTATATGATATCGATTGGGCAACAATTTTACCTATTGATGCTAAATTTCCAGTGCAAGGGCGGTCTGTTCGCTCAAAATTGCACTCTGAGCCAGGTATTCAATCCATTGTAAAAAAGGCAATCGTCAACAAAATGTCCGATCAATATCATCGCCGTGGTTTTTTACCAGAAAGTGGTAATTTTTATCCATTAGACATTCACCTCTATAAAGATACTGCCCGTATTTCACTTGATACTAGTGGTGACAGTCTTTTTAAACGTGGTTATCGCATTGAGCATGGTGGCGCACCCCTGAAAGAAAATTTTGCAGCAAGTTTAATAAAGTTGACTCCGTTTGACGGAAGTCATCCGCTAATCGATCCAATGACCGGTTCAGGTACTTTAGCAATCGAGGCTGCTCTAATTGGGAAAAATATTGCTCCCGGATCATGGCGAAAATTTGCTTTCGATAATTTTGATTGGTTTGATGCAAAATTACACAAAGACTTATTAATTGAAGCAAAAAGTAAAATCAAAAAACTAGCAGCCCCAATTTGGGCTTGCGATATTGACCAATCCATCTTGGAAATTGCTAAGTTAAATGCTAACAATGCTGGTGTATTACAAGATATTTACTTTAAGCAAGTTGCTGTTAAAGATTTAGCAACCGATTTAAAAAATGGGGTAATTATTGCTAATCCTCCATATGGGAAACGGTTAAAAGATAAACAATCGGCCGAGGCCTTATACACCCAAATGGGGTCAAACTTACTAAAATATGATAGTTTTAGTCAATATTATTTAGTTGGTGATCCCAATTTCGAAAGTTTTTTTGGCAAAAAAGCAACTAAGAAACGTAAGTTATTTAATGGCAACTTACGTGTTGATTTTTATCAATATTGGGCAAAAAATGATTACAAATAAACTAAATACTGAATTTTGGGTGATTACTGATACCCATTTAATTGCTAATCAACTTCATGATAATGGACCTGCCTTCAAGCAAATTCAAAGTACTAGCCAAGGCAAAGATTTGGTATATCAAGAGATTGCTCTTAGAGCTTTTTGCAAATTTGCAAACGAAAAAAAACCAGCAGCAATTATTGTCACTGGCGATGTCACTTTTAATGGCGAATTATTATCAGCACAAAGATTTCAAAAAATTTTTAGTAGCTTAACTGACACCAAACTATTTTTATTACCAGGAAATCATGATATTTTTGATGGCTGGGCGCGATCTTTTAGCAATGACCAGCAACTTTATACAAAACAAATTAGTCCCACTGATTGGCGCAATATTTTTCATGAATCTTATGATCATGCTTGGGCAACAGATTCTTCTTCATTAGCATACAGCATTCAGTTAAATCCACAATACTTGTTGTTAATGCTTGACACTAATATATATGGTCAAAAAGAAGCTTTGAGGTCACCAGTAACGGCTGGTTTTATAGGCGAAATGCAGTTGGCTTGGCTTGAAAAACAGCTAAAATTTGCCCAAAAGCATAATTTATATCCGCTCTTATTTATGCATCATAATTTATACGTTCATAATCCTGCAGTTAATCGTGGATTTGTTATCGATAATGCTAGTTCATTAAGTCGGCTTTGCCAAAAATATGATGTTAAGTTAGCTTTTTCTGGACATATTCATGCACAAAATATTGTAAAACCACAGCCAAATATTCCAACTACTGAAATAGTTACATCTAGTTTTTGTTCTTTTGATCAAGCTTATGGTCTTGTAAAAGTCAAAAAAAATCAAATTAGATATCAGCGCCAAACTTTTAATATGCGACCATACTTATCTGCAGAAGAACAAAAGAGTTATACTTTAACCCATTTTCATAATTATCT
The DNA here is from genome assembly GCF_003692805.1 of Lactobacillus sp. ESL0230. Lineage (NCBI taxonomy): Bacteria > Bacillati > Bacillota > Bacilli > Lactobacillales > Lactobacillaceae > Lactobacillus > Lactobacillus sp. ESL0230. Next base: position 445,494 of record NZ_REHI01000006.1, on the reverse strand, counting down.
TAAAGATATACAATTAAAAAATTTAACCCATAATATGACGCAAAAAGATAAAAATTCTGGGCAAAAAATAAATAAATTTTTTATTGAGTCAAATTATAATTATTTTACCGGACACAATCATATCAATGAAAAAAAGTTAATTCAGCTTTATAACTCCGAGGAATATCGGCTATTGACTAAATATCAACCAAAACTGGGTCGATATTTGCAGACATTATTTGATACAACTGATCACAGTAATCTAAATATACAAATTAATTTTAAAGAGAAGCAAAATGAATAAAAAACATTTTATTATTTTAGGTAACGTTGGGATTATTTACTATAGTTGGTTACTTATTGTTCTTTTTTTGAGTTTAATTATTACCTACGAGGGCACTAAAACTATCAACTGGTCAGCAATTGCTTGGGGAATTTTATTTATTTTTCTTGTTATCTATACATTTTTAACTTCCTATTGGAAGGGGAATATTTTCAAATTACCATTTAGGGTGAAAACTCAGCTAGAATCAGTGCCACAAATTAATAATAAATGGCATTATTTTTCAATTTATGTAGTCAAAATAGATAATTTTAAAAAATATCATCTTTTGCGCATTGAACGAAGGTAAAGTAGAATAATTAATAATTAAGATACACAAGCTTATATTTTTGCTATAATTAATTTATTAAGTCAAAGGGGGAACCTAAATTCTAATCTCGAAGATGCAATTAAGTAACAGGACAAATAATTTTTTATAGAAAGAAGTATGCCCAATGACATCAGATATTCAAATTGCGCAAGAATCACATTCACTACCTATTGACGAAATAGCAACTAAAATTGGTTTAAATTCAGCAGATATAGAATTATATGGCTCAAATAAAGCTAAGATAAAATGGTCTGCCATTAACAGAAGTATGGCTCAAGATCATTTAGGAAAGTTGATTTTAGTTACATCGATTTCGCCTACACCAGCTGGTGAGGGTAAATCAACTATGACAATTGGCTTAGGAGATGCAATTAATAATCAACTCCATCAAAAAACTTTAATTGCACTTAGAGAACCTTCAATGGGACCAGTTTTTGGTCTAAAAGGTGGAGCAACCGGAGGCGGTCGTGCACAAGTGATTCCAATGGAGGATATAAATCTTCATTTTACTGGCGATATGCATGCGTTAACTGCGGCAATTGATACCTTAGCTGCATTAGTTGATAATTATATATATCAAGGAAATGAACTTAATCTTGACCCAGAAAGAATCTTGTTAAAACGAGGCATTGATGTAAATGATCGTAGTTTGCGTAACATAACTGTTGGTCAGGGGTCTAAGTTTAATGGTATAGAACACAAATCAAGCTTTGCCATTACAGTTGCCAATGAATTAATGGCCATCTTATGTTTAGCTACTGATATTGATGATTTGAAAAAGCGAATTGGTTTAATGCTAGTTGGCTATACCAAAACAGACCAACCTGTTTATGTAAAAGAATTAGGTTTTGAAGGGGCTATTGCGGCTCTATTGGCTAATGCACTTAAACCTAATTTAGTACAAACTATTGAACATACTCCAGCCTTAGTTCACGGTGGTCCCTTTGCCAATATCGCTCACGGAGCTAACTCCGTTATTGCTTCTAATTTAGCTTTGCATTTAAGTGATTATGTATTAACGGAAGCTGGATTTGGTAGTGATTTAGGTGGGCAAAAGTTTATGGACTTTGTTTCAAATAATCTTGCTAAAAAGCCTGATGCCTGCGTTGTTGTTGCTACCGTTCGTGCACTTAAATACCAAGCAGAAGGAACCACAGATCATTTGAATGATGAAAACCTCACAGCATTAGAAGCTGGATTTAAAAATTTAGAGCGTCATATGAATAATATGCGTAATTATGGTGTGCCAGTAATAGTTTTAATTAATCATTTTGCAACTGATACCCCTGCAGAACTCAATTTATTACAAAAGTTGGTAGCTGAACAGGGGATTAAAGCTCTCGTTGTTGATTATCATGAACAAGGATCAAAAGGTGGAATTGCAGCTGCTCAAGCAGTCGTTGATTTAGCTAACTCCAATCAGTCTAATTTCGTGTCAACTTATGAAAAAGACGATTCAGTTAAGACAAAAATTGAAAAGATAGCTACTAAAATTTATCATGCTAGCAAAGTTGAATACTCTGAAAGAGCCGAAAATGATATTCGAGAATTAGAAAAGCTTGGTAAAGATAAATTGCCAGTAATTATTGCTAAAACTCAATATTCATTTACTGATAACCAAAAATTATTAGGAGCACCAACCGATTTCACTTTGCATGTTAAGGGCGCAAATCTCAAAAATGGTGCCGGTTTTATTGTAATTACCACTGGTCATGTTTTAGACATGCCAGGTTTACCAAAGCATCCTGCAGCACTAGATATTGATGTTGATAATAATGGTAAAATTAGTGGCTTATTCTAAAAAACATATAAAATTTGTTTATTTAATAATTTCGTTATTAATTGTTGTTGCTGATCAAACTCTAAAAGGTTTTGTTGCCCACAATTTTTCAATTGGGGAAGTACGTCCAGTTTTAACTAATGTTATTTCATTAACTTACCTTCAAAATAATGGGGCTGCTTGGAACATTCTTACTGGTCAAATGTGGCTTTTCTATATTATTAGTGTGATAGCTATTCTAATCTGTCTATATTATATTTTTCAAAGACGGAATCAAAGTAAACTAATGAAATTGGGCCTAGCAATAGTTCTGGGAGGAATTATCGGCAATTTAATTGATCGGATTCATTTAAAATATGTAATCGATATGATTCAACTCGATTTTATTAACTTTAATATATTTAATATTGCTGATTCTGCTATAACAGTCGGGATAGTTTTGGTATTTATTTATCTACTATTTCTTGATGAAAGTGAAAAAGAGCATGGAAAAAAGTTATGAACTCAAGGTTAATACAGAACAGGGCCGATTAGATAAATTTATTGCAAGTAAAATTAGTTCGTTATCACGGACTCGAATTAAAGAGCTGATTCATGATGAACGAATTACGGTCAATCATAAAAAAGAAAAAGTATCATATAAAATTCAAACAGGAGATCAAATATCAGTCACTGTACCACAATTAACCCCTTTAGCAGTAACTGCAGAAAATATTACACTGGACATTATTTATGAAGATAAAGATGTAATTGTAGTTAACAAACCACAAGGTATGGTAGTTCATCCTGCTGCCGGTCATCCCAATCATACTTTAGTAAATGCACTTTTATATCATACAAAAGATTTAGCAAGTAGTCCTGAAGGTTTTCGTCCAGGGATTGTTCATCGCATTGATAAGGATACTTCGGGCTTATTAATGGTTGCCAAAAATCAAAAGGCACGAATTAGTTTAGAAAAACAACTTGCTAGTAAAAGTAACAAAAGATTGTATTTAGCAATTGTCCATGGCAACTTTAACGAGCAATCTGGCTTAATTGATGCGCCTATTGGACGTGATCGACTTAATCGTAAAAAAATGGCTGTAGTTGATAATGGTAAGCCAGCTATAACACATTTTGCAGTTCTAGAACAATTTAAGGGCTATAGCTTAGTAAGTTGTCAACTAGAAACTGGGCGGACACACCAAATTAGAGTCCATCTAGCATATATTGGTCATCCTGTAGCTGGTGACCCATTATATGGTCCAAAGAATACCTTACAAGGAAACGGTCAATTTTTACATGCGCAAGTTTTGGGGTTCATGCAACCCAGCACTGATAAATGGTTAGAGTTTAAAGTTGCTCCGCCAACCATCTTTACGGAAAGATTAGCCGAGCTAAAAGAAAAAATGTGATGAGATGAAGCGATATTTAATCCTTGAAGATGGCAGTTCACTAGCTGGTGAAGGTCTTGGTTCTTCAATTATTTCAACTGGCGAGTTAGCCATTGAAACTAGTAATTTCGGCTATCAAGAAGCGCTTACAGATCCTACAAATGCTGGAAAAATTCTGGTTTTTACTACACCTATGATTGGTGGTAATGGAATTAACGCCATTGATTATGAAAGCATTAATCCTACTGTTAAGGGCATAATTGCTAACGATGTTGCTCTAAATATTTCAGATAATGAAAACTTTCAAGACCTCGATTCTTTTTTAAAAGAAAAAAATATTCCAGCAATTTATAATATTGATACACGGGCTTTAGTTCATCGATTGACAAAAGCTAAAACGATTAAAGCATCTATTATGGATACTAATGACGAACATGCCTTTGATCAAATTAAAGCACTAGTTTTGCCAAAAAATAGGTCTGCGTCTGTCTCAACTAAAAATGCATATGCTGTACCAAATGTTGGTAAAAGTGTAGCCATTATTGATTTGGGTCTTAAACATTCAATGCTTCGAGAATTATCATTAAGAAAGATTAACGCAACTGTTTTGCCTTATAACACTGCTGTACCAGATATCAAAAATTTGCGCCCTGAGGGTATTATTATCTCTGGTGGGCCTGGTAAAGTTAAAGAAGTTCAAGGTGAGCTTAAACCCATCTTAGATAATTTTTATGGCGAATATCCCATATGGGGAATTGGACTTGGTTTTCTTGTACTTAGTGATTACTTAAATTTTCAATTAGTGGAATTACCTAAAGCATATAATGGCACAAATTATCCAATAATTAATGATTTAACAAAGCAAATTTGGCAAGTAGCGCTGAATATTGATTGCTTAGTTTTGCCAAATAGTGTCCAGCTTGAATTAGACCAAAAATACTATGATTTACATAGTCAACTACTAGCTGGTTTCAGCACTAAAAACAAAGCAATTGCTACAGCCTTTAATGCTGAAGGTGCTCCGGGTAGTTTAGATGCACTACAAATTTTTGACGATTTTGTAAAGATGATGGGGTAAAGCATGCCTTTAGAAAATGATTTAGATAAAATTTTAATTATTGGGTCAGGTCCTACATTAATTGGTAGTGTGTCGGAAACAGATATCCTAATGTCCGATGCAATTTGTGCACTTTTAGAAGAAGATATTAACGTTATTTTAGTTAATCCCAATCCTGCAACCGTTTCTACTGATAAACAACCAGGTGTAACCGTTTATTTGGAGCCAATGACAATCGATTTTCTTAAAAGAATAATTAGGATGGAAGAGCCTGATGCGATTATTTCAGCTTATGGTTCATCAACTGGACTTAAAGTGACACGTGAATTAGTTCATGATGGTATTCTTAAGCAAATGGGGGTACGTTTGCTCGCCTTGAATGAACAGGCTTTAAAGCTCAATTCCCAACAGGATATGACATCTTTTTTAGAAAGAAATAAAATTACTGCAAGTCAATACTGGGAGATGACTGATTTTGCATTTGATAAACTAGAACAACAATTAAAGGAACAAGTTACTTTTCCAGTATTATTAATTAAAGATAATTCGTATTTACATAATAAACATATTATTTTAAAAAATTCCTTAGAAGTGAGTGATTATTTAAAAAAAGAGCGCCAAAATGAAGCTGCTTCACATGATAATTATCGCTTAATTGAAGACCTTTCCTCATGGGAAGAGGTTATTGTTAATGTAATACGTGATAATCGAGGTAATATTTTATTTACTAGTCTAGCTGATACAATTGAACCAGTTGCTGTCAATTTAGGTGATTCAACTGCTGTAATGCCAGCTTTAACCTTAAATAATGACCAAGTCCAAAGAATTCGACTAATTGCCAAAAAAATTGCTAATTGCTTACAAATTATTGGTATTTTAAATATTCACTTTGCGGTAAAGCATCAAGGCAATGAATTTACAGTAAAGATTTTAACCATTAAACCCCGGCTAACGCGGAGTGCATTATGGTCACAAAAAACTTGTCTTTATAGTATTGGTTATATTGTTTGTAAAATAGCAGTGGGTTATAATCTAAACGAGATTATTGATCCAATGACCGGTCTAAATGCTGCTATTGAGCCAATACAAGATAAAGTGACTGTAAGAATGCCATTTTGGTCACTAACACAGTCGGGCAGTAATCATTATGATTTAAGTAATAAAACTCAAGCTAGTGGTGAAACAATCGGTATCGGGCGAAATTTTGAATCTGCCTTTTTAAAGGGACTAGCTTCATCTATTAATAGTGAAATGGCTTTAAAAGTTTTTGAAGCTGAAAAAATTAAAGACAAAGCTGAAATTATTTTTGACCTAAATCATCCAAATGAATTGCATATAATCAAGCTTTTAGCGGCAATTTATCAAGGCTTTACTTATCAAGAACTGCAACATATTGTATATATTCATCCTGTTTATTACCAAAAATTAGAGCATATCGTTCAGATTGGCCAACAATTAGCTGAAGATGAAATTACTGATAATTTATTGCTTACGGCAAAAAAATATGGTTTTGGTAATGCCTTAATTTCTAATTTGACGCAAATAAAGGAAAGTGTGTTATACAAGCATTTTAAAAAAATTCATTTAAAACCGGTCTATTTGCAAATTGATGGTTCAGCTGGTGTCGATAAACCTAGAGTTCATGCATATTATAGTGCCTACAACATCCAAGATGAGTCGCAGCCTCTGAATGCCTATAAAAAAGTATTAGTAATTGGTATGTTACCATCTCAAGTATCCGTAACTAGTGAATTTGACTATATGATTAGTCATGCCATCAAAGCTTTACATAATAATAATTATGCTATAGTTTTAATTTCAAATAACGATGAATCTGTCTCAGCTAGTTATAAAAATGCTGATAAAATTTACTTTGAGCCGATTACACTAGAAAATATTCTGAATATTGCAGAAAAAGAGGCCATAAAGGATGTTCTGCTACAATTTTCTGGAAAAGAAGTTAGTGCATTAAGCAAAAAATTAACCAAATATGGCCTAAATGTGTTGGGTAATCATACCCTCGATCCAAAAGAAAAAATTAATAGTATTTTGCAAGCACCTTTAAAATCATTAAAGCAGAATCAATTATTAACTACTTTTGATAAACAAGAAGCAGCTGATTTTATTAAAGAGCAGAACTTTCCGATTTTAATAGGTGGCTATAATAATGAAGGTATCAAGCAAAAGTCAGCTGTTGTTTATGATCTGCCTGCCTTAGAAAAATATTTGCAAGAAAATAAATTAGCTAAAATTACCTTGTCACACTTTATTGAAGGAAACAAATATGAAGTTACAGCCATTTCAGATGGCAAAGATGTGACAATTCCAGGCATTATTGAGCATTTAGAACAAACAGGCTCTCATGCATCAGACTCGATTGCAGTTTTTAAGCCTCAAAATCTGGCCAAAATTAGCAAAAAACTTCTTATTGAGTACACAATTAATTTGATCAAACGACTACAAATGCGTGGTATTTTCACACTACATTTCTTAATCGTTAATAAAGATATTTATTTACTTCAAATTAAACCATATGCTGGACATAATATAGCATTTTTGTCTAAGGCATTGGATAAAGATATTACAGCTTGTGCAACTGAAGTATTATGTGGTCATAATCTGCCGGAATTAGCTTATAAAAATAAAATATGGTCGTCTAATAATTTCATTTATGTTAAGATGCCGGTTTTTTCTTATATTAATTACTCAAGCAATAATACTTTTGACTCTAAGATGAAATCTTCTGGTTCAGTAATGGGTAGAGACACGCAATTAGCAAAAGCTCTATATAAAGGCTACGAGGCAAGTGGGCTACGCATTCCTAGTTACGGTACCATCTTTATCTCAGTAAGAGATCAAGATAAGAAAAAAATGACTGAATTAGCTAAACGATTCTATAAACTTGGATTTAAAATCGTTGCTACTGAAGGAACAGCTAATAATTTTGCTGAAGCAGGAATCACAACAGGTGTAATCACTAAAGTATATAGCAACGAAAATAATTTGTTAGATAAAATAAATCAACATAAAATAGTAATGATTATTAATATTACTGATTTATCTGACACAGCAAGTGGTGACGCAATTAGAATTCGTGATGCTGCTCTAAATATTCATATTCCGGTTTTTTCAAGTATTGAAACTACAGAATTGATTTTGGAAGTTTTAGAATCATTATCCTTGACTACTTTGCCTATATAGCAAATATTTCCGTCTTCAAAGTTAAAGCTCTTAAAGAAGAAGCAAAAAGTTGATAAATCTTGTTATAAAACAGTGATTTATCAACTTTTTTTCTTTAATAAATATTAGTCTATTCTTTTACTTAAAACTCTATCTTTTTGCGGCGTAACTTCAATCGAATTTTGGCCAGTATATATAACAAATCCTGGTTTTGCACCATTGGGCTTTTTAACCCGTTGATCTTTAACAAAATCAACTTGTACATGAGCAGAGTTTTTCGCTTTAGAAAAATAGGCTGCAATTTCAGCTGTCTCTATGATATCAGCTTCTGAGGGCTGAGAATCCTGTAAAATCACATGCGAACCGGGTATGTTTTTTACATGAAACCATATATCTTGCTTATTAGCTTTTTTAAATGTTAACCAATCATTTTGATAATTATTTTTACCCACTAAAACAAGTTTGCCCGAAGAGAGTTTGAATTTATTCAAGCTCTGTTCTATTATCTTTTTACGCCGCTTTTTCGTCGATATTGGTTTAATATACCCTTGACTAGTTAATTCATCAATAATTTGATCAATATCTTGTGGTTCAGCATTATCAATTGCTGTTTGAACTGAATCAAAATAAAGTAAGTTATTTTGTGCTATTTGGATTTGCTCTTTGACATGCTTAATTGAGTCACGCATTTTTTTATAGCGTGTAAAATATTTCTGCGCATTACGGGCAGGAGACAATGCAACATCAAGTGTAATTGAAATCAAATTATTATTATCATAATAATTGGGTAGTTTAATTTTGGTCATTCCTGGCTTTACTTGGGCTAAATTAGCATTTAAAATTTCGCCTCGGATTCGGTAGCCTTCAGAGTTTTCAGCCAATTCAAGTTGATTGCGTAATTTAACTATTTTTTTTGTTAATTTTTTTTGCTCATTCTTTATAATTCGTTCGACCTGCGTTGACTTTTGTCTAACCCAGTCATGATTTGATTGGTAGCGATAAAATTCATCAAGTGCATGATTAAAGTCATCATCAGTAGTTTCTTTAAGCAAATCAAGATGATAGGGAAGATAGGGGAAAATTTTTCGTTTATTATTTTTAGTTGTTAAAATATATGCTCTGCCCTTATCAAATTGACTTATAAAAGTCATAAACGAAGAATAAGAATAATCGTCTGTCAAATAACCCAGTAATTCATTACGATCATCACGATCAAGTCCATTAACCTTTTGCACAAATTCAGTTGGTGCTACCTTATTAATTTCTGCCTTAAATTCAGCTGATGTTATCTCAAAGCCGTTTATCCCTGGATTAAGTGGCGGTAATACATACTTAGCTTTAGGTAAGAGTAAACGCACCCGATTTTCTTCTGGATTTATCCGTTTAAGTAAATCAATAATCCGTCCACTTGTTTGATTATATAAAATAACATTACTATGCTTACCCATTAATTCAACTGATAAAACAAGTTGTACTTGATCACCTAATTCGTTGCGATTACTAAAATAAAAATTGACGATTCGATCAACACCAACTTGTTTAATTGATTGTAAAATGGAGCCTTCAAGATATTTTCTTAGCACCATTACGAAAGTAGGGGCTTTATCTGGGTTGTTAATCGATTGGTCAGTTATATAAAATCTGGGATATTGCGCATTTGCCGAAATAAGCAGTTGGCGATTTTTTCTTTCTTTTCTAAAAATTAAAATTAAATCATGCTCAAATGGTTGATAAATTTTCGATAAACGTCCACCAACCAAAAGCTTTCTTACATTACCTAACAAACTATGAATGAATAAGCCATCATATGCCATAAGTATCACCTCAAAATACGATATTAATTATATCAATTATACCGCAATAAGTATAAGGATTATTATCTGAAAATAAGTTACTTTTGTGCATATATAACTGTTTTGCAATTTTTGCCAAGCATTATTTCAAAAAAGCTGGTATACTGATTTTAGATTTTTAGAATATTAATCGATAAACTATAATCATTCACTAATAGGTTATTTGATAATGTTTCACAAATAATCAAAAGTTGTATAAATTGTTTTTATTATTGATTTAAAAAGAAAAGGTAGGTTTATATGGACATTTTATCTTTCGATTTGATTTCCGAAACTATTAAAAAGGAGATTAAACACAGGTGTGGTCTTAACCTTTCTCAGACTCGTTTATTGCTTTATTTTGCTCACAATAACAATAAAGAACAAAAAATGGGCGATTTGGCTAAAAAGCTTAAAATTTCTTTATCAACTTTAAGCCGACAACTACAACAGAAAAAGACATTAAGCCTTATTACAATTACTCGGTCGGAAAGCGATTCAAGTAAAACTGTCCATTTAAATGAGCATGGCATTAAAAAAATTGCTGAGTTAAGAAGTACTGTCAAGAATATAGAAGAATTTTTCCTAACTGGATTTTCTGAAAATGAAATTGACACGTTTAACCAGGTGTTTACTAAATTAATTCAAAAAACAAAAGGTTCAAAATGATTTTAACTATTAGTCGTAACCTCATTATTTTTATGCTATAATCTTCTATATTGTATATACAGCGAAAGGTTAATTAGATGAAGATTGCATTAGTTACTGATAGTACTAGCGTTATAACTAAACAAGAAGCAAAGGATAATAACATCATTGTTTTGCCAATACCCATTATTATTGGTAATAAAGAATATTTAGAAAATATTGACATTACGTCTGAACAACTTTTTGAAATGCAAAAGAATGGGGCAGATTTTCCCAAAACGTCTCAACCGAGTATGGGTTATTTAATTAGTCTTTTTGAGAGACTACATAATGATGGATACGAAGCAATTATTGCAATTACTTTATCCAGTGGAATTTCTGGATTCTATCATACTCTGTGTAACATTTCAAAAAATAATCCCAAATACAACTTACATGCAATTGATACTAAAATGACGGTCCGTCTTCAAGGAGAACTTACTTTAGCTGCCGCAAAAATGATAAAAAATGGGGTCGACTTAGATACAATACTTAAACGACTTGAAGAGATTAGGGCCACAATTGATGAAATTTTTGTACCAAACGATTTGCAGAACCTTAAAAGAGGTGGTCGCTTAAGTAATGCTGAAGCATTTATTGGTTCAATGCTTAATATAAAGCCACTTTTAACTTTTAAAGACGGAAACATTGTGGCTTTTGATAAAATTAGATCAATGAAACGTGCTTTTACGAAAATGCAGCAATTAATTTTAAGCAAAATTGCTACACTTCCATACAAAGATAAAATCAAATTATTTATTATTGATTCAAATGATAGTAGTCAAGTAGAGGAAGCAAAAGTCTTTTTGAAAGAAAACTTTCCTGAGCAAAACATTTCAATTACTAAATTTAGTCCAGGAATTGCAACTCACTTAGGCGAAAAATCATTTGCAATTGGCTGGATGATTGATATTGATAAAATTGATTTAACTAAATAAAAAATATTTTAAGGATTAAAAATGGACAATGCAGATAAATTTTTAAATTGGACCTTAAAATTACAAAATATTGCCCAAAATGGGTTAGAATATGGCAATGATTGTTTTGATATAGAACGGTATGCACAAATTAGATTAATTGCTACCGAAATGATGGCTGCCAAAACCGGATTACCACTGAAACAAGTAAAAGAAATTTTCAGTAGTGAAGATGGCTATCAAACATCTAAATTAGCCACACGAGCAGCAATTTTTAAAAATAAGCAGATTTTGTTGGTTAAAGAAACCACAGACAACTTTTGGTCCCTGCCTGGAGGATGGTGTGAACCTAATCTTTCGGTAAAAGATAACTGCATTAAAGAAGCAAAAGAAGAAGCCGGATGTGATATTGCAATTGATTATCTAATTGCAATTAATGATAGTCAAACTACCATTCATGATAAAAAGCGTATTAAAAGGCTAGTTAACGTGTGTAATGTTATTTTTCTGTGTCGCGAATTAAGTTCAAATTTCACACCCAATATTGAAACAAGCGAAAGTGCTTACTTCAATTTAAATAATCTTCCTCCACTTTCACAAAATAAAACTAATGAAGATGAAATCAAAATGTGTTTCAATGCTGCGCAGGCTGGTTCTAGTTGGCAAGTAAGATTTTAATAACGATAATAAAAAGAGCTAGTTATGATTACTAGCTCTTTTTATTATTTGAATTATTACTTTGGGCGATTTTATTTAGGGCTTCACGTTGCTTATGTTGGTCAACGTGTGTATATAAATCTGTTGCTGATGTACCTTTTTGACCTAATTGCTGTGCAACTAAAACTTGATCTTTAGTAACTCCATAAAGTTCTGAAGCAAGAGTATGACGCAGCTTATGTGGGGTGAGTGGGTGTCCAAATGAAGCCGAGTACTTATTAACCATTTTTTCAATTGCGCTAGTTGTCATTCGACGCGTTTGATGGTGCCACCTAGTAAGAAAAAACGCTGTTTCTTTTTTGGTTGCTTTATAACGTTGGCTACGTATTTTTTGATATTTAACTAGATAAGTTAACGTCCATTCGGCTATTGGCACACTATCTTTTTGACCGCCTTTTCTAGTAACGTCTAAAGTTGCTTTCTTTAAATTTAAATCGGATATATTAATACCCGCACATTCTGAAACTCTGATTCCTGTCCCTAAAATTACGGCAATAATTGCCATATCCCTCTCCTTGTTAAGCTTAAAGGAGGGGAGGGCATGAGGATTACAGTGCTTTTCAAAGTTGTTCTCAATATAATTCAAAAATTGGTATTTTAAGTCTCCAATATACATATGAGATTCAAGAATATGTGCACGATAATTAAGGGTCTTAGTATTATTAAGGGAGTCAATTTTCAGCATTACATTTCGCTCAAAATAAGGTTGGCCGTCATTATTATCTGCAGTAATGGTCAAAAACTTGAAAAGTGAGCGTAGGGCGTTAATCGAGCGATTGATTGTTGTAGGTGAATTTAAATGACCTTGTTGATTTTTAACATGACCTAGATAATTGATATAAAGCATAATGTCACTACGATGTAAATTAGCTAAAGTAATAGTTGTAATATCACTATTTTTTTGAGCAGAAGAAATTCCTTCTTTACGTAGCCAATCAAAGAATCTGCGAATTTCTGTTAAATATTGATAGGTAGTTGCTAAGGAATGGTTAGTACCAAAATTGTATTCCTGGACAAAGTCAGGCATTTTTGTTAATTCATCTTCAATTAAGTCCAAATATTTTTTTGTTTCCAATATTATTTTCTCCTAAATAAATTTATCTTAGTTAAATTATAAAGCAAAATAAGAATGTCTGTTTGGATTTTGAAAACATTTATATAAAAATTATTCTCATTAGGTAGAAAAGTAAAAACCCTTATTGCTGTTGTCTTTTACCTTTCATTAAAATTATAGTTTTAATGATTACAAATCGAGAAAACATTGTGGTAGCAACAAAAACAATAATCAAAAAATATTTGCTGGTTTCAACACTTTCTTTGCGTGTGTAATATACACTAAAATCAGATCAGCTTACACGCATTTTCTAGCTGCAACTTTACCAATTAATTCTAAAGTGAATTTTGCATGAACTTAATTAATTGGCTTATTTAGATTTTAATAACTCACTAACAGCTTGCTTAAAAGCGTTAGAAGTTAATATTTATTTCTTAGTTACTCTCTTTACCGATTTTAGTTTTTGGCACTGCACCCAAAACTCATGTTCTTAAAAACTATAATCTTGCTTGTAATATTACCTTGATATGATTACTGGGAACAAGTCTTTTTCATTGTTGTAAGAGGAGTGATCTTTTGCTACTTTTAGAAACTGGCAAAACAAGAAAAGTTTATTTGCTACTTTTGATTGATTATTCAGTTAAACCGGCTTACTGATTACTGTGTTAAGTTTTAGCGCTGCCTTTTTAATTAATTTTAATTAGTGTGTTTCCGTTTGATGTTTGAAATTTGTTTTTTACTTTACATAATATATATTATACGAAGTATTACCAGATTAGTAAACTTAACTTACAAATTAGCTACAACTATTCCCCTGTACAAATTCATATAGATGCTTAAATATTAAATTTGCTTAGCCATTATTTAAAATAGCTAACTTAAAATAAATTCCACTAAAATAGTTTAAAGAATTTTATTTATAGACCTTAAAATATTGCTTTTTGATTTTTTTTATTATTTTTTATTATCAATTACTTTTAGATAGTATTTTATCTAAAAATGTTTGCTACCAGTTTTCTTATATTTTCTTAAATAAGTATATGTAAAGCGGTTTCTATATCGAATTTATATATTATCATTAGTTGCAAAAGTGGTTTTTATAATTTGAACTTTTTAGCTATAGTATCAAAGGAAATTCAGACTTGAAATAATATTTTAAAACTTATATTTTTTCATTTTAAGTTTAATTATTTAGAGCTTTATTATTTATATTTTTTAGGGTTTGTCTTATAATACTATCTGGAGTATAGATTAAAACTATTATTTCAACAATCGACTTTGATGTTTTAAAGATTTGTTGAAATTAATTGTTTTTATTTATAATTTTTTTGTTTTATTGTTTAATTCTATAATTAATCTGTTATTATGGAATATGGAATTATATTTTTTGAAAGGGTTGAATTTATTCCATGAGTATAAATTTAGGAAAAGAAATATGCCGTCGTCGACGTGAACAGAAGTTGACGCAGGAGGACCTGGCAGAGTTGAGTGATTTGTCTGTAAACTTTATTTCTCGTCTTGAGCGTACCAAAAATCAAAACATCAGTATTCAAAAACTTGATTCTATTGCTAGAGCATTGAATACTACTACACCTGATATAATAATGAACGCATATAGATTTAAAGAAGTTAAGGTTGAGAACCATCAGGATAATACACCTGTATTTATCAAAAAAGTTCTCAATGAATTAAGAAAAATGTCTTCAGAAAAGGCTGAAAGAGTGTGTAAATCTTTTATTATTCTGGCTAAAGAAATTAACAAAGAATAATTTATTTAAATTTAGAAACGTAAATAAAAACACGAGCGGGATTACTTCCCTACTCGTGTTTTTTAATCTTTAAAATTTGAAATAATTATTAACTAAATGCATTTGTAAGTGGTGGTACAACTTGTTTTTTACGTGAAACTACACCTGGTAAACTGATTTCCGAATCAATAATTTGTCCAAATGCCTTTTCAAATAACTGCTGTGCTTCACTAGATCCTGCTACTATTGCAGTTGAGTCAGAATCCAATACATTCGTAATAAGTAACATAAATAGATCATAATGATCGGTGGCTATTGCAGACTCCATTGCCTTTAGAAAAGCAGCTTTACGTCCCATTGCTTCAGGCAAATCAACTACATTAATTTGAGCTACCCTAACTTTTTTATCTTTCAATTCAAAAGTTTTCGCATCTAACTTAATTAAATCATCTTCTAACTTATTTGCAATATTTGTGCCTGCTTTTAATTCTGCAAGTCCGTAATTTTCATAATCAACATTAGCAATTTTAGCCAACTCTTTTACTGCTTTACGATCATCTTCAGTTGTAGTCGGTGATTTTAAAAGTAAAGTATCAGAAATAATAGCAGAAAGCATAATTCCAGCAATATTTTGCGGAATAGCAATTTCGAAATGTCTATATAGCTTCCAAACAATTGTACTTGTACAGCCGACTGGCTCAGCAAGATAAAAAAGCGGTGAACTAGTATTAAAATTCATAATCCGATGGTGATCAACAACATGGGTAACTTTTACCTTATCAATATCAGAAACACTTTGTTGTGGTTCATTATGATCAACTAGCATTACTTTTTCAACTTCATTAGCAGCGGTCTTGATTACCCTAGGTGCCTGAAAACCAAACTTGTTTAATGCAAACATAGTTTCGTCATTAGGCTCACCTAATGCCACTGCTTCAGTATTATAACCCAGTTTATTTTGTAAAAATGAATAAGCAATAGCTGTACCAATAGCATCTGTATCTGGACTTTGATGACCAAAAACTAGCTCTTTTTCCATTAATTTTCCTCTTTTTCTATAAATTATTGTACATAATTAGTTTACCTAATAACTCCTATTCAATAAAGCCTATTTAGGTAAGAATTGCTTAAATTCGGCTAAAATATTGGCGACTCGAGGAACGTCTTTTTTACCCTTTCGATAAACTATTGAAGTAAGGAACTTCTTGTCATCTTTTAAAAAGACTGGAGTTAAATTAATGTCATTTTTGTGAGCTTGATAATACGAATGACTAACAAATGTATCGTAGTTTGTTGCTATAGCTGTTGCTACTAGCTGCTCTGTTGATGAAAAGCTCATAGAAATATCCAATTTCTTTTTTATATTAACTCTACTTCCAAATTTTTCTTTCATTAGTTGAGTTAAAAAAAATCCATCTGGATATGCTACCCATTTTTGTTTAGTAAACGTAGAAATTGGGTATGCTTCACCAGCTTCTAAATTAGTGAGATGCGTCAAAATTATTAAGCGTTCATCATTAATTTTCATTTGTTCATATTGATTATTCAAGCTAGCCTGACTTTTTTTAGCAACATCTGGAATATATAAAATTGCCAAATCAATCAAATTATTATCCAAGTTATACCACAAATCCTTACGATTAAAGCAACTAAGATTAATAGTAATATCAGGGTATTTCTGGTTAAACTTAATTAAGAACCTTTGTAACCACTCACAATTAACACTTTCTAAAACTCCAATTGAAATATTCCCTCGATCAGCTTGGGTAAACTCCTGAATATCATTTACGACAGAGTTCATAGTTCCCAAAAGTTTAATTGCTCCAACTTGTAATTGCTTTCCTGCTTCAGTAAGATATAGTTTTTTACCCATTTGTCCAAACAAAGGAGTCCCAATTGCATGTTCAATTTTTTTGATTTGCTGCGTTAATGCTGGTTGAGTAATTCCCAAAATTTGTGCTGCTTGAGTATAATTCATTGTATCTATTAACTGTAAAAAATAGTGTAGAGATTTACTTGAGAGAATAGCATCCATTTTAGGCATATAAATTATTCCTTCTATCTTAACAATAATATGGCTTACATTTATATGCTATTATCAATCAAAAATGGCTCTGTGTCAAAGTATATTTTATAAATAATTAAATAACTTGTGTAAAATAATAAATATATATAAATAGAATCATAAATAAAAAACTATTTAACTATAATTCAAAGGCCTACCTAATTTCAAACTTATTGGTACTCCATCGCTTGTAGTATCAACAACAAAAGATCCATTAGAATACCGATCACTTAATGGAAACTCATTGGTTTTTACCATAATTTGTCTTTTACTACTTGTAGTTATTACTAATACATGTTCTTGTCCATATGAGACCAAAGAAGCTATTTTATGTGGGTGCGACTTAAGTTCTCTAAGTACAAGTACGCCCCTTTTAGCTCTAGAAATTTTATTAATTAAATCAGCCTTAATTTGTTTAAAGGCACCACGCTGCGTAACTATACCTATTCGAACTAAATTAATGTAATTAGAAGGAATTAGTGTATACGAAACAATAAAGTCATCGGCTTTTAGGTTAACTGATTTAACGCCTAACGCTTTTGCCCCCAATTCTGGTACCTCATTGAGATCATATCTAACAGCGTAAGCATCATGAGTAAATAAAATGACTTCAAATTTTTCATTTGGTTTAACTAAGTCAACCCTTACTATGGTACTGGTATCACCTTTCATTTTCATTGCAACCATTGCACGTGAACGGTAGGTCCTAGTTGGTGGTAGACTCTTTAATTTTACTTGCTTAATGTAGCCATCTGTACTAGCTAACACAAAATTTACGTCTTCATCTAATTTGCTAAATGAAAACACCCGAATAATTACTTCGTCACTACTCAAGCCTATTTCTTGTGATAAATGCTGACCGGTTTCTTTCCACTTTGCTTCAACAAGTTCATTTACTGGACGATAAATCACATTACCACGGTTAGTAAACAAGTATAAATTATCTAAAGTTGACACTGTCTTTTCATACACAACTTGATCGCCATCTGGTAATCCATTATCTTCATCATCACTTGATTGCCAAGATCGTAAAGAGGATCGTTTTAAATAACCATCACGACTAATTAAAATTCGTACTTGTTCATCAGCCAGAAGTGCCTTTTCATCAATTTTAATTTGAGCTGTTTCTGTAGAAATTTCTGTTCTTCGGGGATTTCCGAATTCTTTTTTAACAGTTGATAATTCTTTAATAATTTCTTTTTGTAAAATTTTGTCATCTGACAGTAGTGCACGATAACGGGAAATTTTATCTTTTAAATCATTTTGCTCTGCAACTAATGCATTTACATCGGTATTAGTTAACCGATATAGTTGTAATGAGACAATTGCTTCTGCTTGTCTTGAAGTGAAAGCAAATTTAGCAGTTAAATTTTTCTTAGCTTCGGCCTTATTTTTAGATGCACGAATTGCTTTTATTACTTCATCCAAGATATCCATCGCATGGATTAAGCCTTGAATTATTTCTAAACGTGTTTCAGCTTTATTTAAGTCATACTTAGTACGCTTGATAACAACATCTTTTTCATGCTCTAAATATGACGTCAAAATATGTTTCAGACCAACTTGTACCGGTGTCATATGATCAATTGCCACCATATTGAAGTTATAGGAAACTTGTAGTTCTGTATTTTTGAATAAGTAATTTAAAATATTTTGAGCATCTGTACCCTTTTTAAGTTCAATTACGATTGATAGTCCATGACGATCTGTTTCATCACGAACTTCAGCAATACCATCTATTTCTTTATTTAGCCGAATTTCATCAATTTTTTTAACTAATAGAGCCTTATTAACTGCAAAGGGTATCTCAGTGATCACAATTTCTTCCCGATGACCGCGAATTTCTTGAATCACTGATTTTGCTCGAACTTGAATTCGACCGCGTCCAGTCTGATATGCTTCTTGAAGTCCCTTTTGCCCCATGACAATTGCCCCTGTAGGAAAGTCTGGGCCTTTAACAAATTGCATTAATTCATCCAAACTAGCATTAGGATGTTTCAATAAATAAATTGTAGCATCAATTACTTCGCTTAAATTATGTGGGGGTATTTCAGTAGCATAACCTGATGAAATTCCGGTAGATCCATTAACTAATAAATTAGGAAAACGAACTGGAAGAACAGTTGGCTCATATTCTGTATCGTCAAAATTAAGTACCATATTGACAGTATCTTTGTCAATATCCTGTAAAAGCATATTAGAAATCTTATTCAAACGTGATTCTGTATAACGCATAGCTGCCGGACCATCACCATCCATTGAGCCATTATTACCATGCATTTCAATCAGAGTCTCACGCATTTTCCAGTCTTGGGATAAATGAACTAAAGCACCATATATTGAACTATCACCATGAGGATGAAAATTACCCATGATATTACCTACAGCTTTAGCAGCCTTTTTAAACGGTTTATCATAAGTATTATTGTCCAGATACATAGCATAAAGGATTCTCCTTTGTACTGGTTTTAAGCCATCACGAATATCTGGTAATGCTCTTTCTTGAATGATATATTTCGAATATCGTCCGAAACGTTCACCCATAACCTGCTCAAGCGGCATTTCACGAATTCGTTCATTTGTAGCCATTAATCAAAAACCTCTTTATTTCTACTCATTTTCTTCTAAAATTGATGCACTTTCGCCCATTCTAAACTTAACATTCTCTTCAATCCACTTGCGCCGAGCATCAACCTTGTCACCCATTAAAGTAGTTACGCGGCGTTCAGCTAATGCCGCATCGTCAATCTTAACTCGAATTAACATTCTAGATTCAGGATTCATCGTTGTCTGCCATAACTGTTCAGCGTTCATTTCACCCAATCCCTTGAATCTCTGCAGAGTATAGCCACGGCCAATTTTTTCCTCATCAATTGCTAATTCTTCATCCGTCCAAGAATACTTAACCTGTCTAGTTTTACCGCGCCCTTTTTGTAAGCGATATAAAGGTGGTAAAGCAATATATACTTTGCCATGTTCAATCATTGGCCTCATATACCGATAGAAAAAAGTCAATAGCAAAATTTGAATATGAGCACCATCATCATCAGCGTCCGTCATAATAATTACTTTATCGTAATTAGAATCGTCAACTTTAAATTCAGCTCCCACACCTGCACCGATAGTATAGATCATAGTATTAATTTCTTCATTTTTAAAAATATCTTGCAATTTAGCCTTCTGCGTATTTAATACTTTACCGCGCAAAGGTAATATTGCCTGAAATCTACGATCACGCCCCTGTTTAGCGGAACCACCAGCAGAATCACCTTCGACAAGAAATAACTCGTTTTTTTTCGGATTACGAGATTGGGCGGGGGTTAATTTACCTGATAATACTTCTTTTTTACGTCTTTTTTTACCATTTCGACTTTCATTACGTGCTTTTTTTGCAGCTTCGCGAGCATCCCTTGCACGCTGGGCCTTTTTAACTAATTCTTGAGCCAGCTCACCATTTTCCATTAAATAGTAAGACATTTTTTCATAAACAATTGCATCAACTACTGATCTAGCTTGTGGGGTACCCAGTTTTCCCTTAGTCTGGCCCTCAAATTCCAAAAGCTCTTCAGGTATTTTTACTGACAATACTGCACTTAGACCTTCACGATAGTCCGAGCCATCCAAGTTTTTATCTTTTTTACCAAGTAATCCTTGCTTTTTAGCATAATCATTGAATGCTCGCGTAAAGCCACTTCGTGCACCAACTTCATGTGTTCCACCATCAGCTGTACGCACGTTATTTACAAAAGAAACAAGACTTTCAGAATAACTATCACTATATTGACCACTAAATTCGACTTCAATTTCATCTTGTTTTCCATCAAAGTAAAAGACATTATTTAATGTATCCTTGCCTTCGTTAAGGTATGATACAAAAGATTCAATTCCGTTATCATACTTGAAGTCATCATGATGTATAGGTTCACGTTCATCCTTTAAAACAAAACGAACGCCCTTTAGTAAAAAAGCAGACTCCCGAATTCGCTCTTGAATAGCTTCATACTTATATTTTGTGGTCGAAAAAATTGTTTCGTCTGGCTTAAAAGTTATAGTAGTACCTGTTGGTTCCTTAGTTTTACCAAGACGCTTTAAACTGCCAACAGGATGACCACCATTAGTAAATTCCTCTTCATACAATATGCCATCACGCACTACTTTTACACACATATAACTAGAAAGAGCATTGACAACAGATGATCCTACACCGTGGAGTCCACCAGAAGTTTTATAGTTCTGCTCGGTAAACTTCCCACCGGCATGTAAAACAGTCAATATCACTTCAATCGTCGGCTTACCAGACTTGTGCATGCCAGTAGGCATCCCCCGTCCGAAATCACGTACAGTCACACTGTTATCACCGTGAATGGTTACATCAATTTCTTGGCCAAAACCAGCCATAGCTTCGTCAACTGAATTATCAACGATTTCATAAACTAACTGGTTTAAACCGTGAATGTCAGTCGATCCAATATACATTCCTGGTCTTTTACGTACAGCTTCTAAACCATGAAGAATCTGGATTGACGAATCATCATATGAATTTATATTTTTATTTGTTTTAGCCAAATAAACTCCTCCAGTTTTTTTAATCATTTATTTTTGTTCTGTTCTCACACTAAACAATCTTTGATAGAATAAGATTAGAAATTAAGAGAGTAGGATATAAATGATAAATCTAAAATTAATACTGGTATTTATTTTAGCATACTTACTAGGATCATTTCCGACCGGGGTTGTTATCGGAAAAATATTTTTCGCAGAAGATATACGTAAATATGGTTCAGGTAACATAGGAACAACTAATTCTTTTAGAGTTTTTGGACCATTAGCTGGTAGCTTTGTGTTAATCATTGATGTACTTAAAGGAACCTTAGCAACTAATCTGCCAAGATTATTGCAAATTTCTGGTCCAAAGTATCTTCTTCTAATTTGTGGTTGCTTAGCAATTTTAGGACATACTTTTTCTATTTTCCTTAAATTTAAGGGGGGAAAAGCTGTTGCAACTAGTGCCGGACTTTTCTTAGGCTACGATTTGAAGTTTTTCAGCATTTGTGCCTTGATTTTTTTGCCCCTTGTGTTTATTACTTCTTATGTAAGCTTATCAAGTTTAATCGCTGTTGTTTTGATTTTTATTACTACCTTTTTCTTTCATGATCTTTTCTTAGAGATCATCGTTGGCTGCATTATGATTATCCTTTTTAATCGCCATCGCAGTAATATAAATCGACTTATTCACCACCAAGAAAATATTATTCCCTTCGGCTTATGGTACTGGTATAAAAAAAAGCACCATAAGTTATAAACTAAAATAAATACAACCAGAAAAACTGGCTGTTATAATTATAAATCATCAGAACAAAAGTTCGCAATAAAATAATTAATAAAAAAAATAGTATCAATAATTAACTGAGGTTCCCCTCTAGAATGGACCAAAAATCCAGCTGGAGGGTTTTATTATGGTTAAATTTACTAAACTATCCTAATTTTGGGGTTCACATTAATATTCAAACCGCGCATTGGGTCTTTTATAATAATAAAATGTCTAAGCTTTTAGTTAAACTTAAACTTCCGAGTTTATATTAAGTTTTCTAAATAGCTATGTTGGCAATGATATTCGCCTTGATTTTGTTATTGTTTCTAAAAAAATGAAGTTCGTAATCAAAAAGTTGTTTCATTTCTGGATTTAAATTATGCGCAATGAAGATTACACTGGCATCAGTCGCCATAATTTTACGTAAGATTTTTATAGTTGCCTGTTCATCAATCGCACTTGTTCCCTCATCAACCAGAATGATTCTACTTTGATGAATTAGTGCACGTGACAAAACTATTTTTTGTCTTTGACCACCTGAAATAGTCAGCTTATTTAAATCAAGTTTTGTTTGCAGGTTCAGCTTCTGCTCGGCAATGTCTTGCTGCAGCTGCATATCTTTGACCCATTCTGGCACCATTGGCGCTAAGTTATCATCAAACATGGTTATGTTGTCAACTATGCTAGCAGGAAATAAAACTGCATTTTGAGGCAAGTATCCGATTGTACTTAAATCAGGGTGAGCTAGATTGCCATGCCTACCGCAATAGATAACATGACCAGAACTAGGTCTAAGTTCACCGGCCAGAATTTTAAGCAAGGTTGATTTGCCCACACCTGACTCACCCGTTAACAATATTTTTTGGCCAGGTTTAACTTTAATATCGGGTAATTGTAAACTTTCACCATTCGGGAAAGCCATTTGCAAATCAGCTGTGATAATTTCATCTACTTCTTCTAAACCTACATTGGGTTCTTCCTGCTTAATAACTGGTATGACTAAATCTTCAATCTGCCTATTAAGATCAGTAACTCCAATCATGGCTCCACGAGCCTCTGTGATCATCTCAATACCACTAGTTAAATAATATTTGAGATCACTAACTACTGAAATCACCCCAAAAGCTATTTGCTTGGTAATAATTAAATAGCCAGTTACAGCATATAGCAACAGTAACATAACTTGAGAGGAGACTTCGTTAACAAACTTAAGATATTGCTTTATTCCAGTTTCTTTGACATTAGCGTTCTCTAATTTTTGTGAAGATTTGCTTAATACTACAAAAAGGTGATTACCAGCAAAATATCTTTGTAACTCTTCTATTCCGGTCAACCAACTTCTTATTGTATCAAGATAGTTTTTGTTACTAGCAGAAATAGTCATCATAGCTTTTTGTAACGGCCTTGCTATTAACTTGGGTAAAAGTAATGATACAATTACCATCAAGGAAATAACGATTAACATGGCCCAATGGATAGTAAATAACAATACTAAAGCAGAAACAAAATAGCCGATGCCACTAACCAATTTGAAAAAAGCATCAAGATAGTTTTCCTCACTTTGAATTAGATCGTTTGTTAAAAAATTCTGTATTTGAGCAATTGCATATTCTTGCTTGGTATAACAGAGATGGCTAACTATTTTTGCTCTTATAATTTTTTTATATCGTTCTTTTTGTTTGGCTAAAATATAATCAAATAGATATTCTATTAAGTAACTAACTACTAGCAAAACAAAGGAAAGCGCCGTTAGTTTTAAAAACTTGGGTAAACTAACCTGTTGAATAGCATCAACCTGGTATATTCCAACCTGTGTGTTTAGCAGGGTCAAAGCAGGCGCTAGTAGCTTAACTATTATCGTACAAATAAAAACAACAGGATTCACCTGCCAAAAATCTTTGATTTTCATAATCTTTCCTTACTTCTATCTGCTTAAGTTAATACGATAATCAAATAATTTTTGCACTTCCGGTCGCAAATTATGACCAATCATGATAATAGTTTGATCACTTGCTAGCAGTGATTTGATAATCTTAGTACTAGTTTTACTGTCGATTGCACTAATTGGCTCGTCTAGTAGCAAAAAATTTTGTCTTTTTAATTTGGCCCGCGCTAAGATGATTTTTTGTTGCTGACCACCAGATACGTTGAGATTATCGAGATTGATTGTCGTGTTTACACCTTGGGGAAACTTGGTCAGATTGTCAGTTAATTCAACCGAATCAATCACTTTATTTAACTGACTTTCTGGATAATGTTGAAACATTGTCATATTATTTGCAATTGTATCAGGAAAAAGAACGCCGTCCTGGGCTACATAGCCGATCTGTCTGTAGTTAGGCGTAATCAATTCACCTTTTTTATTGTAATATTCAATTGAGCCTGCCGTAGGCTGCAACTTGCCCAAGATAGCTTTAAGCAGAGTTGACTTCCCAGTGCCCGGGTCTCCGCTAAGCAAGACCCTTGTCGCAAGCCTTAATTGCAAAATCTGGATACCTTATCTGGTGGCCCTCGTAAGTTATCACTAGCCCTTTTACACTGATAGCAGCAGGAGAAGCGTCCACTTCAGTATCTGTTTCAGTATCCTGAGTCAACGTGTGCAATTCGGTGCGCAGGTCTTTAGTGGCCTTTATCTGCGTAATGGAGTCAATTATGTCCCATAATTCATCAAAAATAGAACTAACAAAGTTACTAGCAACAAGCAAACCACCGATGTCTAATTGGTGGTGAAAGAAAAGTAGACCACCCCAGAGGATAATACCAACTTGACCAATTGAATTACCTACCCCATTTAGTCCATCAGCAGTACTCAATGCTTTTTGTTTTTTTTCATTTGCATCAGCAAGCCTACCACTACTTTGGTTAAGCACATTTTGCAATCGGTTAATTGCATGGTAGCGCCGTAATACATTTAATCCACTAAACCAGTCAGCAACTGTCTTTAAAAAGACGGCGTTTTTCTGGGAAGCTGCCTTAGTTGCACGCGTGGTAATTTTTTGGGTTAATTGAGGCAGAGCAAGTACTATGACACAAGTGAGGACTGTAGCTATGACCAGCGTCCAATGCATAGAAAACAACACACCGATAGACATCAAAAGCATTAAGCTGCTGCTTAAGATAAGAATCCAAGGTCTGGCATATTCATCTGCTAAAGTTTTCATATTATTATTTAAAATATTTTGAATTTCAGCAACTTTGGTATTGTTATTTTGATAATAATGATGAATAATCTTGTCCCTGATAGCATGGATATACTGCTGTATTTGCTTATTAAATAAGTAGGTTCCATAAGCTAAAAGCAGGCTACTTACCATAGCGATAAGTATCTCTGCAATGCACCAATAAATAAAGTTCGATAAGCTTTTATTGATTAAGGAGTTTAAAGCATATCGAAAAAGAAATGCAGAGATTGTTCCTGCATACGAGTACGCAAGATAAATAATAACCAACAAACCTGCTCGGAAAGTGTTGATTTTAAAAAGACTTCTAAGCGACATTGTAATTCTCTTTCAATTGTATAAAAAACTATTGCTATATTTTACCATATAGCAATAGAATAAAATAAAAAAATATGTTATTTTTAAAGTAAATGTTAATATTCTTTCATAGAATGCTTATAAATTAGTTATTACCTGAAAGACTTACCGTTAAGCCAGCAATTTATAGTACTAGTAAACTCAAGCTTGCAATGGCAGAAGTTAGAAATAGATTCTACATTCTTAGATTTACCTATATCTTTTGGAAAACAGATTGTCTATTAAAGTGAATCAAACACTACACTCAAACTAGAATTAAGTATAAGTTAAAAGGTCGCACCCCGATTGAATATCGGAATACGGCCTTATAAAATGAAATAATATTAACTTCTAATTCTAGGGGTTAGTTTCAGTCAATAATTAACACTAAGCTTTTTACCTTAATCATGAAAAGCCATACTAAAACCAGCAGTAAAAGTTTTTCCTGTTTCAAGGTGATTCATTCCAAATTTTTCTTCTAACTTCCCAGTCGAATCTGCTCGATCAGCAATTCCCCACCAAGGTTCAATACAAACATAATCAGCCATTTGGGGATACTGTGACCAAATTCCTACAAAAGGTGCATCCCGCAGCCATACATTAACATGATAATTACTAGTATCAGTTTTCAACGATATGCGATTATCATGGCCATGTAATTCAAAAACCAGGGCATCATTTTTAAATAAATGTTCGCTTAAGGTAATCAAACTATTAGTCGATGCTAGAGAGCGATTAGACCAGTCTAGAAGACCATTACTTTTTATTGGAATTTGCACACGAGTAAGTGAAGGTTTAGTACTAAAATAAAAATCAGACTTGCTAATAACCGAACTTGTTGGAATATTAAATCCCGGATGACCGCCAATTCCAAAAATCATTTCATAATCTGATTTATTGGTAATACTAAAGTTTTCTTCAAGTAAATTGTTTAATAAATTATAGTTAACCCGCAGTTCAAACTTAAAGGGATAAATTTCTCTTGTCTGAGCTGTATCTGTTAGCAAAAAAGTAATACTCTCAGCAGTATGTTGCTCAACCTCAAATGCCATATCGCGGGCAAAACCGTGCTGGGCCATTTGATAGGTCTTACCTTGAAAAGTATATTGATTATTTTTCAATTTACCTACGATAGGAAACAGAATTGGTGCATGCCGTTGCCATACATCTGGATTTGCCTGCCAAATATATTCATAGTTACTATGCAGACTTTTAACACTGTGAATCTCGGCACCTATATTTGAAATAACAACTTGTAAAATACTATTTTTAATAGTGTAATCCATGATCATTCATCGCCTTTATTAAAGAATAAACTTGGTTAAATCTTTATTTGTTATTATATCACTAAGTTTTTCATTAACATATGCTTCAGTAATCGTTATTTCACCCATGGCCATATCTGGTCCTTCATAAAGCACATCTTCAAGCAATTTTTCTAAAATAGTCGACAATCTTCTTGCACCAATATTATCAGTTCCCTGATTGACATCATAAGCAATTTGTGCAATTCGACTTATAGCTTCTTGTGTAAAAATCAATTTAACACCATCTGCTTTCATCAAAGCAACGTACTGTTCTAACAGAGAATCGGCTGGATCCTTTAAAATTTTCACAAAATCATTCTTTGTCAACGCATTAAGTTCCACTCTAATTGGAAAACGTCCCTGTAATTCAGGAATTAAATCACTAGGTTTAGATTCAGAGAAGGCACCGGCTGCAATAAACAAAATATGGTCTGTTTCAACTGGACCGTATTTTGTCTGCACGGTCGATCCCTCAACAATTGGTAAAATATCGCGCTGTACCCCTTCACGTGATACTTCCCCAGAAGTTTTTTTATTACCAGCAGCAATTTTATCAATTTCATCAATAAAAATGATGCCATTATTAGCCGTCCGTTCAATCGCTTTTTGATAAATTGAATCATAGTCAACCATCTTATGTGATTCTTCTTGAATTAAAATTTCACGTGCTTCTCGAACTGGTAAGGTGCGCTTAATTTTCTTTTTAGGTGCTAGCCCATTAAGTATTGAACTCATATCAATACCCATTTGCCCCATCATATCACCCATCGGGTTAACTTTAGGTGCCTGTTCAACGTTAATTGTAACATCTCGATTTTCTAGTAAGCCTTTGTTTAATTGTTCAGCGACAGTCAAACGCTCATTACGGATAGCATCAGTTACTTCTTCTTCATTTGAATTAGCGTCTGCCTGAGTACCTGAAGTCATCGCCGACATCATCTGTTGCCATTCTTCCATCATATTCTTTTGCTTTTCACGTTTAATACCAGGAACTAGCAAGCGTACTAAAGCTTTATTAGCTTCTTTAGTTGCCTGTAAACGAACTTGATCAAATTGTTCTTTTTCTTCCATACGAACTGCTTCATTAACCAAGTCACGTACCATTGATTCCACATCACGACCGACATAGCCAACTTCTGTAAATTTAGTTGCTTCTACTTTAACAAAAGGTGCCTTAACGATTGTGGCTAACCTTCTAGCAATTTCTGTCTTACCCACACCCGTTGGTCCTGCCATCAGCATATTTTTAGGAGTTATTGCTGCCTGCATTTTACTGGATAATTGCATGCGCCGATAACGATTATAAAGGGCAACTGCAACTGCCTTTTTAGCATTATCTTGACCAATAATATATTCGTTTAGCAAACTAACAATTTGCTTAGGAGTCTTTGTTTCCATGAGTTTCACCTGCTTTTAAAGTTCATCTGTATTAATTTGGTCATCGGTAAAAATATCAATACCAGCAGCAATTTCAACTGCTTCATGTGCAATTTCACTCGCTGTCATATTCGAAGAATGCCTAATCATCGCAATTGCCGCCGCTTGAGCAAAATTGCCACCTGAACCAATCGCAACAACATTCTCATCTGGCTCTAAAACCTCTCCATTACCAGAAATAAGCAATAGGTCATGATCATTAAAAGCAATAATCATGGCTTCCAATTTCTGTAAAGTTGCATCTTTACGCCATGCTTGCGCCATTTCAACAGCTGCTCGGCGCAAATCTCCACCAAATGCCTCTAACTTTCCTTCAAGCATGTCTTGCAGACTAACAGCATCCGCAACCCCACCTGCAAAACCGATTACTACTTGATTATGATATATCCGGCGAATTTTTTTAGCAGTTGACTTAGCAATTACTTTTTCACCTAAAGTAACCTGTCCATCACCTGCAATTGCAGTCTTACCATTATATTTTACTGAACATATTGTTGTCATTATTTTGCCTCGTCTTTCTTATCATTGCGGGAAAAAAATCTTTTATAATTTGCTTGTAGATGGCTCATAGTCACATGCGTATATATCTGGGTGGTTGAAAGATTAACGTGACCAAGTAATTCTTGAACGCTACGCAAATCAGCACCATTATTGAGCATAGCCGTCGCAAAGGAGTGCCGTAACTCATGTGGATGCACTTTACCGTTAATTCCTGCATTGTTAAACACTTTTTGCATAACATACTCAATGCCACGCGAGGTTAATGATCGTCCCCGACTATTTAAAAAAACATGATCTGTATCTTTTGCATTGGCTAAAAGTTGCTTGCGCGCACTTTCTAAATAATCTACTAATACAACTTTAGTTTGATCATCAAAAGCTACATAACGATCCTTATTCCCCTTACCATGGACTAAGATAATCTTTAAATCAAAATCTATTGCCTTAATTTTTAATCCACTAACCTCACTAACCCTCATACCAGTTGTATAAAACAATGCAAACATCGCTAGATTACGCATTGTTAATGGATCTTTACTACTTAGTGAAGTTATAACTTGATCAATTTCTGGTGGATAAAAAAATTGCGGTAGTTTTCGT
The DNA here is from genome assembly GCF_003692805.1 of Lactobacillus sp. ESL0230. Taxonomy (NCBI): domain Bacteria; kingdom Bacillati; phylum Bacillota; class Bacilli; order Lactobacillales; family Lactobacillaceae; genus Lactobacillus; species Lactobacillus sp. ESL0230. Next base: position 415,781 of record NZ_REHI01000006.1, on the reverse strand, counting down.
TCTTTAGCTCTCAAGACAATAGTCTGAGTCGGATTAACTTTAATCATTTTTCGTTTAAACAAAAAATGATAAAAAGAACGTAAACTTGACATTTTTCGCGCTTGAGTAGTACGTGCAAGCTTACGTTGAGCCAAATTTTGTAAAAAAATCTCCACATCCCTGGGTACTACTTTTTCCCAACCAGTAAAGCCACCATTTTCTTGCCAAAACATTTTTGCTTCAAGCAAATCAGTTTGATAAGACCTAATAGTTGCCTTGCTATATTGACGCTCATTTTGTAAATACGAAATAAAAAGTTGCAAAAAATTACTTTCTTCCGCTACCATTTTAGTCTATCACTTCTTGCTTGAACTTTGCTAGCGTTTCCAAGCTACGCTCACTAATTTTTTCATGCCGTTCACGCTTATTACGAATTTTTTTACCTTCAAGACCAGGTATCAAAGCAAAACTAGCATTCATTGGTTGAAAGTGCTTAACATTAGCTGTAGTCACATAATTAGCCATTGAACCCATTGCAGTAATTTTCGGAAAAATAATTGTATCTTGTCCGCTCGCTTTTCTGGCTGCATTAATTCCAGCAACTAAGCCACTGGCTGCACTCTCAACATATCCTTCTACACCTGTCATTTGACCAGCAAAAAAGAGGCCAGCACATTTTTTAGCTTCATAACTTGCCGTTAGTACTTCAGGTGAGGCCATATAAGTATTACGATGCATTTTACCATAACGAATAAAACGTGCATTGGCTAGTCCTGGTATCATTGAAAAAACTCGCTTTTGGGCCCCATACTTCAAATGAGTCTGAAAGCCAACTATATTATACATTGAGGCAACCGCATTATCTTGCCGCAATTGGACTACTGCATACGGCTGTTTCCCAGTATGTGGATCTTCTAACCCTACTGGCTTTAGTGGACCAAATAACATAGTCTTTTCACCACGAGCAGCCATAACTTCAATCGGCATGCAACCTTCAAATACATCTTCTTTTTCAAAACTATGCACTTGGGCTGTTTCTGCACTCACCAATTCACGGGCAAAATTTTCATATTCTTCTTGCGTCATTGGACAATTTAAATATGCCGCCTCACCCTTATCATAGCGTGACTTCTTATAAACAATATCCATATCAATTGAATCAGCAGCAATAATTGGTGCAGCAGCATCAAAAAAATGTAAACTTTCAGTTCCAGAAAATTTTTGAATTTGTGTAGCTAATGCATCACTAGTTAAAGGACCTGTAGCAATAACATTTATTCCTTCAGTTGGCAAAATTTTTATTTCTTCATCATGAAAAGTAATCTTCGGCATTGCGTGCAACTTAGCGGTAACATAGTCACTAAAATCATCCCGATCCACAGCTAGTGCTCCACCAGCTGGAACTTGTGTCTTATCTGCTGCAGCAATAATAAGTGAATCTAACTGACGCATTTCTTCTTTTATCAATCCTACCGCATTTGATAGTTGATTCGACCGCATTGAATTGGTACAAACAAGTTCAGCTAACTGCCCTGTTTTATGTGCAGATGTCATTTTTTGCGGTCGCATTTCATAAAGATCAACTGGAATTCCTCGTTTAGCCAATTGCCAAGCAGCTTCACTTCCAGCTAAGCCACCACCTACTACAGTTACTTTTTTAGGCATATCAATATTCCTTTACTAAAAATATTATTTATGTAAAAGAATATCATCAAATCAGATTGATTTGATGATATTTACATAAATTTAACTTTATTGGTTTTCTTTTTCTTCTTCCCTTGGTTCTTCGCTGTAATCACCATTAGGGCATAAAACAACTAAATTGTGTTTACTTCTTTTTTCAACTAGGAAGTGACCATCATTAGGGCATTGGCGACTAATCGGCTTATCCCATGAAACAAAATCACATTCTGGGTAACGAGAGCAGCCATAAAATTTACGGTTACGTTTGGATTTCTTTTCAACCACATCACCTTTACCACATTTGGGACACAAAACACCTATTTTTTTAACAATTGCTTTCGTATTACGACATTCCGGAAAGCGCGAACAAGCATAAAATTTGCCATAGCGGCCCATTTTAATGACCATGGGGGCACCACAGATATCACAATTAAAACCAGCTGGTTCATCTTTAATCTGAACTTTTTTTATGTCGGCATCAGCCTTATCTAGTTCCTTTTTAAAGGGATGATAATATTCATCTACCACCTTTACCCAATTCTTCTGGCCCGCTTCAATGCTATCTAAGTCATTTTCTAATTGAGCTGTAAAATCAATATTAACAATGTCTGGGAAAAATTTTTCAATTAAATCGTCAACAATTTCACCCAATTCTGTCGGTACAATAGATTTAGCTTCTAATTTAACATAATAACGCCGCTGCAGTGTATCAATTGTCGGAGCATAGGTTGAAGGCCGACCAACACCATTTTCTTCTAGAGCATGAACTAAACTGGCTTCAGTATATCGAGCTGGTGGTAAAGTGAAATGCTGCTTATTATCAGATTTTGCTAATTTAACAATATCACCATTTTCCAATTCAGGTAATTCACTACTTTTTTCTTGTTGATTGTCATATACCTTAGTAAAGCCAGCAAATTTCATTTTTGAACCTGTAGTTCTAAAAATCACCCCATTTTGTTCAGCATCTGCTCTAACTGTGTCATAAACAGCTGGTGTCATTTCACTGGCTAAAAAGCGTGACCAAATCAACTTGTATAAACGATATTGCTCAGTAGTTAACACTGCTTTAAGTGACTCCGGTGTACGATAAACGCTAGTTGGCCGAATTGCTTCATGAGCATCTTGGGCATCTTCTTGATTTTTAAAATGCCGCGCCCCTTTAGCTGCATATTGGGCACCATATTTTTCATTCAAAAATTTAGATGCTTCAGCCTGGGCTATTGGAGATATTCGTTTGGAGTCTGTTCTCATATATGTAATTAAGCCGACCGTACCTTCTTTACCTAAGCTAATTCCCTCATATAACTGCTGGGCAATGCTCATAGTTCTTCTAGTACGATAACTTAACCGCTTATTGGCTTCTTGTTGCATTGTTGAAGTTGTAAACGGAGCAGCTGGTTGGCGCCGACGTTCACGTTTAACAACATTATTAATATTAAATTCTTGCTTTTTATCAATTTTAGCTAAAACATTTTTGACAGCGTCATTATTGGGTAAGTCCTTTTTTTTACCATTGATTCCCCAAAACTGGGCTTTAAATATTTTAGTTTTTTTCTTAAATTCAGCGTCAATTGTCCAGTATTCTTCAGGCTTAAAATTATTTATTGCTTTTTCACGATCAATCACAAGCTTAAGCGCAACAGATTGAACACGCCCAGCACTCAAACCTTTTTTTACTTTATCCCATAAAATAGGTGATAAAGAATAACCGACTATTCGATCTAAAATTCGGCGAGCTTGTTGGGCATTAACTGTATCCATATTAATTGCCCGTGGATGCTTGAAACTGTTTTTGACAGCATCCTTAGTAACCTCATTAAAAGTAACTCTATTCTTATCTGTATCATCCAAATTTAAGGCATGGGCCACATGCCAAGCAATAGCTTCTCCTTCACGATCGGGGTCAGAAGCCAAATATACTTCTTTAGCCTTTTTGGCTTCTGCCTTCAATTCCTTAATTGTGTCACCTTTACCACGAATTGAAATATATTTAGGCTCGTAGTGATTTTCAAAATCAATCCCCATTTGTGATTTAGGCAGGTCACGAATGTGTCCCTTAGAAGCAATCACACGATAGTTACGTCCTAAATATTTTTCAATTGTTTTAGCTTTAGCCGGTGATTCAACTATTACTAATGTTTTTTTACGCTTTTTTGGCTTTGACTTAGTAGGCATCAAAAGCCTCCTCATTAATTTTCTTAATTTTAGTACTAGACTGAGAATAGAATATTTATTGGCTAATTGTCAAATCTTTAAAGTTGAAATTCAAAATCCGTAATTGGACAAGCCCCAGCTGCAATTAACTTGTTAGGTCCTGCAGAAAGGAGACTAGTAATTGGCCCCGGGATGGCAAAGATATCACGATTTTCTTGTAAAGCTAAGTTAGCTGTTATCAATGAGCCAGACTTTTCCTTAGCTTCAGTTACAATCACACTTTGTGCAATGCCAGCTAAGATACGATTACGCTCTGGAAATCGAAAGGGTCTTGGTGGAGTATCAGGTAGGTACTCACTTAAAATTAGACCAGATTTAGCAATTTGCTCTTGAACCTGATAATTACTCATGGGATAAAAATGATTAAGTCCATTCCCCACTACAGCAATAGTCTTACCTTTATTTTTTAAGGTTGCTTTGTGCGCCATGACGTCTACCCCTTTGGCTAGACCACTGGCAATTACTATCTTATTTTTGATTAAATTAGGTACCAACTTATCCAACACTACTTGACTATAACTAGTAGCCTGCCTAGCGCCAACGATTGTTACTATTTTATTTTTTAATAAACTCAAATCTCCTTGAGTAAATAAAACTAAAGGTGGCCGATAAATTTGACGCAAGGCGTCTGGATATTCATTATCAAAAAAACTAATGGGGTAACACTGTTTCTTAATACGAATAATAATTTTTTCTATCCCTGTATCATTATACGCAGCTAAGCATGACTGATTTAAATTATCAGGCAAATTCATATTCTTAATAGTCTGAATACTGATATCATTGCTAGTGATTTGACTAGCAATTCGTAACATTTTAACATAACCAATATTTTTTTGTAGTTTTAGACGTAAAAGAAAATCTGTTATTTTCATAAAAAATCCTCCCATTTGTATAATACGCAGAAAAGGAGGCAGATTTTTTATTTTACTTATAAAAATCACTTACTGGAGCAAAAGTTTTACGGTGAATCGGCGTCGGACCATATTTTTGTAATGCTGCAATATGATCCTTAGTGCCATAACCAGCATTACAATTAAAATGATATTCGGGATAAATATCATGATAATCTTCCATTAACTGATCACGAAAAACTTTCGCAATAATCGAAGCTGCTGCAATCGAATTAGATTTAGCATCCCCTCTAATCAAGCGCTCTTGCGGCAAGTTAATTGGCACATTCATCGCATCAACTAATAATGCATCTGGTTTTAAGTCCAATCCTTTTACCGCATCAGCCATTGCTAAACGATCAGCCTCATAAATGTTAATTTGATCGATTACTTGGGCACTCTTTATTCCTATAGCTACACTAACTGCCTTTTGTAAAATTAATGGATAGAGCTCTAAACGTTTAGTTCCACTTAATTTTTTAGAATCATTGACTTCAATAAGATCAAAACTATCGTCTAAAATAACTGCCGCAGTAACTATCGGACCAGCAAGCGGTCCACGCCCTACTTCATCTACTCCAGCTACAATCTTTTTTTTCGACCAATATTTTTTTTCATAAAAAAAACGATTATTAAAGGCAAGTTTTTTTTCGGCAAACTTTGCTTTACGTTTATAATAGCTTGCTAATAATTTTTGGACGCCAACTCTTGAATCTAACGAAAGCATTGTTAAATCTGACTCACTAACATTATCTTCAGTTAATAACTGTTTTATTTCAGTAATCTTCATGGACGATCAAGCGTAATCCTTCCTACCTTACCTTTACGAAGCCGTTGTAGTAAATACAAAGAGAAACGGTCATAATCATCGCGCATGCCATATTCTTCAGTAAGTGCTAATAACAAATCAGTATTATTAATCTTCTCTACTCGATCTTTTGTCGAACGAGTAAATCTCACCAAATCAGCTAAATAATTTTTGCGCAAACTTGCAAGCAAAAATAAAGCAACATCATCTGCGCTAAAAATTGTATCTTTAATTGCTCCAAATGCAGCTAACTTATAACCAACATCTTGATCTTCAAATTTAGGCCACAAAATCCCTGGTGTATCAAGGATCTGAATATTAGACTGCGTTTTTAGCCAAGTTTGTCCCTTAGTAACGCCTGGCTTATTACCAACTACTGCTACATTACGTCCAACTAAACGATTAATAATTGTCGATTTCCCGCAATTAGGTACACCAGCTACGGCAATTCTAATTATAGGATTAGTAGCCCCTTTGGCTTCACGCTGTTTAATTTTTTCATTGGCGGCATTTTTAATCATACGAACTAAAACTTGCATATTATTACTATGCAAGGAGTCCATTGCCATAACAAATTTACCTTTGCCAGTTAATTTTTTTTGCCAAAGCTTGGTCATTGTGGGATCTGCTAAATCTGCTTTATTTAAAATAATTAAATGCGGTTTATCTCCAACCAAGTCTTCAATCATTGGATTTCTTGATGATTGTGGAATTCGTGCATCTAATACTTCAACTAATACATCAATTAAGCTCATCTTATCTTCAAGTTGATTACGAGCTTTATTCATATGACCTGGATACCACTGAATTTTAGCCATTACTATCTTGCCTTCTTTACACTAAAAGGTCTATGTGACCATATATAATTAATATGACATCTTTTCGCGGTACATTTGATATGCTTCATCAAAAATACTCATATTTGGTAAATAACCTGCATTTAATTCCAAATAATTAGACAATTCTTCATAACTTTGCTCTTGTTTAGGAAAAGTTTGATCATTTTGAGCATTATTTGCAAATTGTGCTACATCATCTTTTGCATCTGCACTACACTGGGTCATTAAATAACGATAAAAGCTCTCTCGATATGACAATATGTTTACTCCGTATAATATAAAATGGCATACGCATCCATACCAGCATGGGTGGCAATAATAGGACTAGTTTCACGTACCAATACATTAATATTTGAATTAATATCTTTTATTTTTTGAGCCAAATCAAGTAATTTTTCTGGTACTCCACCAGTTGAAACATAAGAAATGCCCACTTCCTTAATACTATCTTTGTTAGCCGCTATATCAGCTAAAACGCGTTGATCAAAGGCAAGCGAGAACTTTTTACCACGGCCCTTTTTAGCAATTTTTAATTCTCCACCTGGCATCTGTAATTCAATTCTAATATTAAGTAAATTAGCAATCTTCCCAGAGATGGGGCCTAAACGTCCACCTTTAATAACATTTTCTAAGTTCACAATCATCATCCGCAAACGCTGCGTTTTTTTAATGTTTTCAATATGCTCTAAAATTTGGTTAACTGTTTTGTTAGATGCAACATCACGTGCAGCAGCTAAAACTTGTAGTCCCTCAGCTCGATCTGTTAATTCTGAATCTACAATATGAACAGCATCAGGCTTATCAGCCATATTGGCTGCTTGCCTTGCTGCATCAATCGTACCACTTAATGCTTTGGCTAAAAATATACCGATGACTTCACTACCATCTGCTGTCAAATCATTAATTGCTTTTATGATAGTCCCGATTGGTGGTTGACTTGTTTTGGGTAATTCTTTTGCAATAACCATTTCATCAACAAATTGTTGTCTGGTGATTTCTACCCCATCTAAATAGGTTTTACCTCCAACGGTTACCGATAACGGTACAACCGTAATATTATATTTTTCTATTTCTTCTGGCGTCAATTGTGCCGAAGAATCTGTCAAAATTTTAATTTCTGACAACTTTACTCGCCCTCAATTCTGAATTGCTGTCACATTTTTATGATAGAATATTAATATCAATTATCTGTATTATATCAAAAAAATAAACAAAAAGAAGAAAGTGAATGGCTTGATTCATTATGAAATTAAAAGAATTTTGGCAAGAGCCGCAAAAAAGAACAAAAAGATACTATATTATTGACAATACGCTGAGTGCTATTACGCATGGCATCGGCTTTTGTCTCGCTATAGCGGGGTTGATTTTATTGATTATTAAAGCTGTTTCAACCCATAGTACAGTAAGAATTATTACCTTCAGTGTTTATGGAATTTGCTTGTTGCTACTATACCTTTTTTCAACCCTTTTTCATAGTTTAATATTTACAAAAGCACGAAATATATTTCAAATTTTTGATCATTCCTCAATTTTTCTTTTAATTGCTGGTACCTATACGCCTTATTCATTAGTAGTCATTGGCGGTAGATGGGGTTGGTTCTTGTTTAGTTTAGTTTGGCTATTAGCAATTTTGGGCATACTTTACTACATTTTCAATCGGGGCAAACATCGTATTTTAGATACCATAATATATGTTGGTATGGGCTGGTTAGTAATTTTAGTCGCCCAACAGCTATATGTTCGTCTGAGCCCAACTGGATTTTGGTTACTAGCTAGTGGAGGAGTAGCATATACTGTCGGAGCATTTTTTTATACCATGAGACGCATTCCTTATATACACGTTATTTGGCACCTTTTTGTTATTTTAGCATCTGCTTTAATGTATTTTTCAGTTTTATTCTACGTTTAAAAAGGCCGCAATTGCTTCTGGGCTATTTTCTAATTCACCTGCAACAACTGCTTTTTTGATTGTTAGCAATAAATTGCCTAACTCCGGCCCTGGTTTAATTCCCAAGTTAATCAAAAAACGACCATCAACCGCTAAATCAGCGGCTTTTTTTATTGGTAAAGCCCGATATCGGTTAACCAGGATTTCTGAACTAATTGGTTGTCCTAAAATACGTGCAACATCAATTGTATTCATTAAAGTTTCCTCACCAGCCTCAAATAATTCAAAATCTGTTGGCACATGAGCAGAAATCACATCAAATAAGGTAATAATTTTTTCTACCTTATTAGTCATTAAATTAGAATTTTTCCAACTGCGCATAAAGTTCGCTATTTGGCGGTTAGGAATCTTAAGTAAAATAGCAATCACACTCCAGAGACTCGTTTCTAAGTGGGGATTAAACTTTAAATTGGGATAAACCGCTAGCAAGTTTTTTTTACCAGCAAAATTTGGAACTTCTTCACTAAGATGGGTATTCAAAAATACTGCAAAAGCCCTTCTAGAATCATTCCCTAATCCCATTTTTACAAATTCATCTCGAATCCGTTCAACTGAAATTTTGGCTAGCAACGGATGCAACTCTTTTAGTGCTGTTGCTGTTTGTTTTTCCAATCTGAAACCTAGTTGACTCATAAATCGAACCGCACGCATCATTCTTAAAGCATCTTCATGAAATCGTTCTAGCGGATTGCCAACTGCTTTAATTAAATGCTTATGTAAATCACTTAATCCATCAAATAAATCAATGATATCTCCACTAGTATTCATTGCCAGAGCATTTATAGTAAAATCGCGTCGTTTAAGGTCCTCAGCTAAACTACGTACAAACGTCACTTTATCAGGGCGACGAAAATCTTGATAGCCTGATTCAGTCCTAAAGGTTGTTATCTCATAACTTTCCCCATTATGTAAAACTGTTACTGTACCATGTTTAATTCCGGTATCAATTGTTTTAGGAAAAAGCTTCTTAACCTCTTCAGGATAAGCGCTTGTTGCGATATCAATATCATGTATTGGCCGCTTTAGCAGCAAATCACGAATTGATCCTCCAACAAAATACGCTTCATATCCAGCTTGTTCTAATATTTTCAGCACTGGTAGTGCCGATAAAAAAATTGAAGGTAATTTATCTATTTTCATTCTTAATCAACTCATTTAACTTAGTATTTTTATTTTCAAAAGACTTTATTTCTGGTATGTTTAAGGGGCTATATTTAAGAACTTAAAAGAAAGATTTATATTATGTCAAAATTTAATAAACACAATCTTTTAGAATTGTTAATGATTATGCTAGGCTGCGCTATTTATGGTATTAGTCTAGATATGATCTCAGCTCCCAATAATTTAACTGACGGTGGTATAAGTGGTATCTCACTACTTTTACGTCATTTTTGGGGAATTAATATGGGACTATCATCCCTTTTATTAAATATTCCCTTAATTATTTTAGGTTATCGTTACATGGGAAAGCGTCTTTTAGCCTATACAATTTGGGGGACACTTTGGTTATCCTTCTTCTTATGGTTTTGGCGCTTGGTACCTATTATATCGCAATTAAATCTAGAACACGACCTCTTCTTATCTTCAATAATGGCCGGTGCTTTGTCAGGAATTGGACTAGGACTAGTTTTTCGCTACAACGGTACTTCTGGCGGCACAGATATTATTGCCCGTATTTTACAAATGAATTATGGTATTTCTTCTGGTAAGGTTTTGCTAATCTGTGATGCACTAGTACTCTTTGCCTCACTTTCATATTTGGATATTAAACATATTATGTATACTTTAGTTGCTTCTTTTATTTTATCCCGGGTAATGGATGCCGTTCAGCAAGGAACAACATCAGCTAGAGGTCTATTAATTATTTCCAATAAATATCAAGAAATTGCTAAAATGATTGACTTGAAATTGGACCGCGGCTTTACTTATTTAGAAGCACAAGGAGGCTATAGTAAGCATAAGCGCCCCGTCATTTATTTAGTTGTGTCGCCAAGAGAATTGCCAGCTATTAAAGATTTAATAGCTGCAGAAGATCCTAAGGCATTCGTTAGCGTAATCAAAGTCCATGAAGCTGTTGGTGAAGGCTTCACCTATAAGCAAAAACAACGGCACTTTTTTATCCGAAAATAGTCTTTAATTAAAAAAACTGTTGGAATTTCCAACAGTTTTTTGTTTAATTATAAATCAGCATACATTTCTTGCATTTCAAAATCTTCAGGTTCTAATTTTAAGTATCTTTGTAGTAACTGCTTCACAATATCAGTTGAGTGCGCCTGAGTTTTAAAAAAGCGAATCATCTGTTTTAAAAAGGCAGCGTTATTTTTGAATTCAGGATAAACCAATAGATACTCACTTTTAGCCTTATCGGCTTGTTCTAAATTTTGATATGACATAGCCATATTCCAATGTGCTCGCGGCTCAATTTCATCTTCAGCAACATTTTTGAATAATTGCAGATTTTCTGTATCCTTGCCTTCACGAAGGTATAAGTTAGATAACTGCAAGCGTAAATCTTCACTTTCAGGAATATTCTTCAAGCCCTTTTTAAGCAATTCCTCAGCCGTTTTATTATTGTTAAGTTTAACCGCCGCTAAGGCGCCTTCTACATACAAAACAGGATCAAATTCGTTGTATTCAATACCAGTTTGGGCCATATATAAAATTTGCTCATTATCATTCTTATGTTTATAAGCAGTAACTAACAAGCGATAAGCATTAGCATAGTCTGGACTCTGTCCAATAACTTCATTCAAATACTTAATTGCCAAATCATCTTCATTGACTGTTAATAACACTAATCCGGCTTGATATTTACTATCAATGTCTAATAACGAACTATTATTACTTTTAATTACTTGGCTAGCTTCTTCATACCGACCTAATTTTGCTAAAGTTTGAAAAAGTCGGTCATTTAAACTAATTTCACCAAAACTTTCTTGTCGCTTTAATAAATCCTTATATAACTCAAGTGCATTCTCATATCGACCACTAAGATAATCTATCTCAGCTAAGCCAAATTTTATAACATCTTCATTGGGAGCAAGCTGAGATGCCTCCTTCAATTTACTATAAGCTGTTTCTAAAAAGCCATTGGTCTGATAATAATCTGCTTGTACTAAAAGACTATCAAGATAAGCTGGTGATGCATTAGAAATATTGTAAAGTAAAGATAAGCCATCGTCATCTTTGCCATCATTTAATAAAATTTCAGCTAAATAAATTTTAAAAATATCTTCCTTGGGAAATTGAGCGATAAGACTACGATAGACTTGTTTAGCTAAATCAGTAAAACCAATATTAGTTAAACTTTCAGCTAATGATGCTAAAATTTCTGGTTGGTCGCTCTCTAATGCTTTCTTTAATAAAATATTTGCTTGAGAAAAATCTTGTTCTTCAATTGAATCAAGTAATTGTTCTGAATAGCTCATATTATTCCTCCACTTAATCAGATTACATCCAGGTGTCTATTATAGCTCTTTTATAAATTTTTTTAAGTAAAAAAAATGATGGCCAAAAATGCCATCATCTTTTTATTAAAAACTATTTAACTGCCTCTTTAAGAGCCTTACCTGGTCTAAAAGCAGGAACAACACTTGCTGGTATCTCGATTTCATCACCAGTTTGTGGATTACGACCTTTACGAGCTGCACGTTGACGCACTTCAAAAGTACCAAAACCAATTAATTGAACTTTTTCATTTTTAGCAAGATCATCTTGAATTGAGCTAAAAATTGCATCAATAGCTGCAGCAATTTGCTTTTTAGTTAAATCGGTTTTTGATGCTACCTCATTAACTATATCAGCTTTATTTGCCATCTGGAATTCACCTCCCAAAATAAAATCTCCATCTAGAGATTCTCAACTTATCCTTCAAAAAAGAATAAGGAATAAATGATTATTTAAATCATCATTTCTCTGTTCTTAAAATAGCACAAAACCCTTAGTACAACAAGCAATTTAATCAAAATTTGTGTTTTTTATTATTTGCTAAATACAAACTATTTTCTTTTACGTGCAATAATCTTAACTGGAGTTCCAGAAAGATTGAAATTATTACGCAACTGATTGATTAAAAAGCGTTGATATGAAAAGTGCATTAATTCTGGATCATTCACAAATACCACAAATGTAGGTGGTGCTGTAGCAACCTGAGTCATATAATATAATCTAAGTCGCTTACCCTTTATCATTGGTGCAGGGGCTAATTTACTTGCGTCAAGTAATAAATCATTTAAAATACTTGATTGGATACGTTGAGTTTGATTTTGATGCACCAATTTAACTAGTTTTGCTATTTGATCAAGATTTTGTCCAGTTTTGGCCGAAACAAATAAAATTGGCGCATAATCTAAGTACTGAAATTCCTCTCTGATTACTTGTTCAAATTCTTTACCACTATTACTAGTTTTTTTGGGCAAGTCCCATTTATTGACTACAATAATGATACCGCAACCAGCTTCATGAGCATAACCTGCAACATGCTTATCTTGCTCACGAATACCAGTACTTGCATCTAATACAAGACAAACTACGTCAGAATGTTCAATTGCACTCATTGCTCGCATGACAGAATATTTTTCAGTTTTTTCGTAAACTTTACCACGACGCCTAATTCCAGCTGTATCGACAATTCGAAACTTAGTGCCTTCTTCATCAATAAATGGAGTATCTACAGCATCTCGTGTTGTGCCTTCTTCATTATTAACAATTACCCGCTTTTCACCAACTAGTTTATTAACAATTGACGACTTACCAACATTGGGACGACCAATCACGCTAAAACGTATTTGATCATCATTTTGTTGGTCTAGGTCTTTAGGTAGTTCACTCACTATACAATCAAGTAAATCTCCAATTCCAGTCCCATGAACACTTGAAATTGGAATTGGTGTTCCTAATCCTAAACTATAAAAATCATAAATATCCATTCTTTGTTCAGGATTATCGGCCTTATTTACAGCAAGAACAATTGGCTTTTTAGTTTGATAAAGCATCTGTGCAATCCGTTCATCTAAGTCAGTTAAATGATTAGTAACACTTGTCAGAATGACAATAACATCCGCTTCTTCAATTGCAATCTCTGCTTGCGCTCTTATTTCATCTTCAATTCGACTATTTTCCCAGGTTATTCCACCTGTATCAATCAAATCAAATTTATGCCCCATCCACTCAGCTTGAGCATAATTACGATCACGAGTAACACCAGGCTTATCTTCAACGATTGCTAAACGCTCATTGATTATCCGGTTGAAAAGAGTAGATTTACCAACATTGGGTTGTCCTACAATTGCAACTACAGGTAAAACCATATTTCCAGCCTCCCTTAAAAATAAAAATGCCGACTTTAAGTTAAGTCGGCATTTTTTATTAAAACTAACGACGATCTTTTAATTGGTCACCTATAATGTCACCTAAAGCAAAGCCACTGTCATCGCTATTCATATACTTTTTATTAACTGCACTTCTATTGTAAGAATTGTGTGAACGTGTACTTTCACTATCTGAACTCTTAGCTTCAGTAGCTTTCATTGAAAGTGAAATTCGACGATCATTAGGGTCAATGTTAAGTACTTTAACTTTAACTGTTTCGCCGACTTTTAAAACATCACTTGGTTTATCTACATGCTTATATGATATTTCAGAAACATGAACCAAACCTTGAATTCCATCAGCTACTTCAACAAAAGCACCAAAATTAGTTAAAGACTTAACTTCACCTTCAAAAATATCACCTTCATGAAGTTCTGCTGTGGCTTGTTCAAATGGGGATGGTTCAGTTTGCTTAATTGAAAGGGAGATGCGATGTCTGTCATCATCAATACCAATTACTTTAACTTTAACCTCTTGACCAGATTTTAAAACATCACTTGGTTTATCTACATGCTTGTATGATATTTCGGAAATATGAACTAATCCGTCAACTCCACCAACATCAACAAAAGCACCAAAGTTAGTCAAACGAGATACCTTACCTTCAACGATGTCTCCCACAACTAATTGTGATGCAACACTGTCAAAAGCTTCTTCACGCTCTTCTTCAATTAAATCTTTGTGTGAAAGAATCAGACGATTCTTACTTGGGTCAATCTCTGTAATCTTAAGTTTCATTGTTTTACCAATATATGGCTTAAGATCCGAAACGTAACGATTTGAGATAAGTGAAGCTGGTAAAAATCCTCTAGTACCAACGTCAACTAGTAAACCTCCACGAACTGAAGAAGTTACAGTACCCTCAATTGGATTGCCTGCTTCAAAATCTTTTCTTAGTTCTTCGTATGCTTCTCTTTCCTTTAAGCGAGTAACTGAGAAGAAAAATTCACCGTTTTCTTTATCGCCACCAGCTTTTCTTAAAACTAAAGCCTTAAAGTTATCACCTGGCTTAACAGCATCACGTAGATCGACGTTGCGATCTGAAGTGTATTCACGACGAGGAATTACACCTTCAACACCGGCATTTACAACACCGACATCGATTTGGCCTTCTTCAACATCCAACACTTCAACATCTACAATATCTCCGACCTCAACCCCTTGCATTTGCTTTAATGCATCTAAAAATTGATTACTATTTTCTGACATTATTTACCTCCCGATATCATAACCTAATTTTAAATGAAAGTTAGATATTTTTCTACTGTTTTATCCCCTTTTTTCTAGTTTTTTTTGACTTTTTTTAATTTCTGTCAAAATTGCATCAACTACTTGGGCAATTGTCATATTTGTTGTATCAATTTCAATTGCACTGGCAGCTTTTCTTAAAGGAGAGATTTTGCGGTGAGAATCTTTATAATCACGAGCGGTAATATCTGCTTCAATTTCTTCAATTGTTTGGGAATTTTTGATACCACGTTCTTTAAAATCTAACATTCGCCTTTTGGCACGAGAATAAGCTGAAGCAATTAAAAATATCTTCACCTGAGCATTAGGCAAAACAGTAGTTCCAATATCACGTCCATCCATTACCACGTCCATTTTTCCAGCCATTTGTCTTTGAAGATCGACCATTTTTGCACGAATTCCAGCTAAAGCTGAAACTTGTGAAACATTAGCTGAAATTTCGGGAGTCCTAATTTCTTGTGAAACATCCTGCTTACCAACATAAACTCTTTGCTCATTATTAATAGTTTGAAATTCTATTCCTTCTGCTTCAACTGCTTTTAAAATTTCTGCTTCATTACTATAATCTATACCATGCTTCTGGGCAATTATCGTACATGCACGATACATTGCTCCAGTATCAATATAAATAAAATTTAATTTTTGTGCGATAAGTTTTGCCACTGTACTTTTTCCAGCTGAAGCTGGACCATCAATTGCTACTTGCATTCCAATAAAAAAGGGACATTCAGTCCCTATCCTTTCTATATTTATTTCACTTTAAGTATTTGATTAACTTTAACTTGGCTATCTACATTAAGCTGATTTAGACTTGCGAGCTCTTCAATACTTAAATTAAATTTTTCGGCAATACTTGATAATGAATCTCCACTTTTTGCTACATACTGTGTAGGCTTAGTTTGCACTTTTGGGGGTTGCCTTTTTTTCTTTTGTTCAGCTTTTGGCTGAAGCCGGTTTTGAGGTACAACCGATTTTTTTAGCTTGTCATGCTTTTTTACCGATTTTTTTAATTCAACTACTCGTTCATTAATTGGCCCATTTGTAGCTAAGTGATGAACAACCGGTACAAGTGCAATAATACTAAGAATCAGAATAACCATCCACACAATCCACCCTCTTGATGTTGCTTTATGGATCACTGTTCTAGATTCATTCGGACGCTCGTAATGTAAATACGGTCCCTTGGGTTTATGGCTCATCTAAAAACCTCCTTCACTTAGCTTGTTTTATTTTAGCATATTTAATTATTATTTTGGATAAAAAAATCGACCTCATATGTGGTCGATTAAAATCTAGTAAAAAATTAATTTTTCAAATTAAAATAGCGCTGTACAAACGGCTTTAAACTACCCAAAACTGTTTCAAAAAGTAAATAAACTACTGTGCCGTTAATGGCACCCTTAATTAAATTGAAGGGAACAATAATTTCTGCAATATAGCTACTCATTGACGGAATATGAAGCAATTGCCCTAAGTAAACTTTTTCTGTAAAACTTAATAAACCTGAATAACCATCAATTTTTGGTAAATTGGGCACAGTTGTTACAGCATAAACAGGGGTCAAAACTAATGCATTGAGTACAGACAAAACCAAAGTCATTGCAACAATTCCTAAAATAACTCCTAAAATTGGCTGCAGATGTCTTTTTACCATACTTTTTTCATGAACATCAATTTTTTTAGTGAAAAAATAAAAAGGTAATGCAAATGAAATTGTTGCCACAAAAGCTGCTAATTGACCTACTATACTTGGCAAGGAAAAACCTTTATAAATTAAAGAAATAAACATTCTAATAAAAGCAATAAATATTCCTGGACCAGAACCAAATAAGAACATCCCAATAGTAACAATTACATCTGAAAAGTCAAACTTTAAAAAACTTGCTACTGGTAGTGGAAATGCAATAAACATCAAAATAAATGCAATTGTACCAATCAATGCATAAGCAATAATATTGGCCAAATTACTTCCATCCTTTGTTTTCAATGAACTTACCTCCAAAAAAATAATTGGTCTGTTGCTTCTAGCAACAGACCAATTAAAAGTAAGCATCATCTTGGCTCTTAGCTTAGTCTGTCTTCTTTCATCTAGACTTTAACTATCGGTATCTTAAACGATTCCACCACTTACGTGGGTCGTGGACTTTCACCACCGGTCGGGATTTTCACCCTGCCATGAAGACAACAAACTCGATATTTAACTACAATTATAATACTAATCTACCTGCTTTAATCTGTCAACCTCAGCATGACTTAATTCACGGTACTTACCAGAGATTAATGAATCTAAGGTTAAAAAGGAATATTTTTCACGTGAAAGTTTTCTTACTTGATGATTAACAGCTTTAAACATCCGCTTCACTTGGTGATAATGACCTTCGTGAATCGTTAATTGAACTATTTGCATATTTTTCTTTTTATCCGTCCGAATAATTTTAACTTTTGCTGGAGCACATTTTTGATGGTCAATCATTATTCCCCGTTTAAGCAGACTTATTTCTTCAGGCAGTAGCTGGCCACTAATTTTTGCTACATAGACCTTTGCTACTTCACTGCGTGGGTGCATTAGTAAATTGGCTAACTGACCATCATTTGTCATTAACAATAACCCAGATGTATCATAGTCAAGCCTACCTATGGGGTATAAACGATACGGTAAATCTTCGAAATAATCAGCTACCGTTTTTCTGCCTTTATCATCACTTACGGTTGAAACTACACCTCGCGGCTTATAAAAAAGATACGTATGCAAACTCTCACGTTCAATTGGTTCACCGTCAACCGTTATATTACTGAAGGTATCTACTTTGGTACCGAGTTGAGTAATAATCGCGCCATCAACTGTTACCCTACCTTCTTCAATCATTTTTTCGGCTTTGCGGCGCGAGGCAATTCCAGCTTCGGCAATTACTTTTTGTAAACGTTCTAAAACCATTGTTATTCTCCTTTTGGCAATTTCGCCAAATTTTTATCTGCTTGTCCTTTAGTGGTAAATAAGTCAATTTCTCCGTCAGCATTAATTTCGTTAACTTCAAAATCTTCAATTAACGGTAAATCAGTTAAACTTTGATATCCAAAATATTGCAAAAAATAATCACTAGTAACATATAAATTGGGGTGGCCAGCAACATCCTTTTTACCTTGAACTTTAATTAATCCGCGCCAAATTAACGTTTGTAATGCGCCTGATGAATTAACTCCCCGAATTTGATCAACTTCAATACGCGTGATAGGCTGTCTATATGCAATAATAGCTAATATTTCAAGCGCTGATTGACTCAAAGTTTTAGTTAAATCTCTTTGAAAAAAGCTAGTAACAGTTTTACTAACTTCAGGTCTAGTAGTTAGCTTATAATTATGATTAACATGTAGTACTTGTAATCCAGAATCAACGTTTGATTTAAGCTGGCTAGTCAATTTGGTAGCCATTTCACGTAAGGCAGATTGCTCCACATGTAATAACTCACAAAGATTTTCACTCTCAATCCCGTTATCACCAGCAAGATACAATAATGCTTCTAGTTGAGCTATTTTACTTACCATTATTATCAATTCTTTCTAATTTTAAATCACCAAAAGTACAAGCTTGTTTAACCTTAATCTCCTTCTTCTTGCAAAGTTCAAGTAATGCCAAAAATAAACCAATAAAATCAGATAGATTTTGTAACTGATCTGTACAAGAAAAAAAACTAATAACTTTATTCTCAGCGAGTTTTTCTCGCAAAAAATCAATCATTTGCGTTATAGATTTTTCATTTACTTTGACTGAAGCAAGATTAGGCTGGCGTAATTTTAAACGTTGTAAAACTACAATAAAAGTATTAGCTAAGTCAGATGAAGTTATTTGTCCTAAAGGCAGAGGTTGAATTTCTTTAGTTTGGGGCACACTCTCTTCTTTAGATGCTGTAATTGGTACTTTTTCATTACGTTCTTTAAAGTATGCCGAAATTTTTTTAAAAACAGAGTATTGAACTAATTGCTGAACTAATTCTTCTCTAGGGTCTTCTTCTGGTTCATCTTCATTGACAAAATCATTTTGTGGCAAAAGTGATTGTGATTTTATCCGCAATAATATAGAAGACATCACAAAATATTCACCAGCAATTTTCAAATTTAGTCGTTGCATTTCATGGAGATATGCCAAATATTGGCTAGTAATTTGAGCAATCGGAATATCATAAATATCGATTTTTTGTGATTTAATCAAATGTAACAGTAGGTCAAGTGGACCTTCAAAATTTGGTAATTCTAAAGTTAGATTATTACTCATAATTCCTTATTTTTAAAATATTCAACTAATTTAGTAAATTCAGGCAGTGCCGTAATCCGTTTATCAGGATTATTGCATGCCAGTTCATGTATAATTTTACCTTTATACCTAAGTTGGCGGTAGTTGGGAGACAATGAAAGATACCGAATGACAATAAAATCTTTATAATTTTGAATGCCGATTACACCAATAAAATTTGAATTTAACTCACGATACAAATAAAGCTGAAACTCGCTACTATTTTTATTTAGTTCAATTTCTTCTTTTAAAACATTAATATTTTTAAAATCATCTAAATAAGACAAAAGTCCCATAGCAATTTTTTCATTGTCATTCTTACATTCAATTAGCATATAATTACCTAAATTCGCGGATGCGTCTTTGAATATACTTCTAAAATGTGCTTTTGTGACAAATTAGTATAAATTTGTGTAGTACTAATGTCAGTGTGTCCTAATATTTCTTGAACCACACGCAAATCGGCCCCATTTTCTAACAAATGAGTAGCAAAAGTATGGCGCAAAGTATGCGGTGTTACATTTTTTGGAATTTGGGCTGTTTGACAATAATGCTTTATTATTTGCCAGACAGCCTGTCTAGTTAACGATCCACCACGGTTATTAAGAAAAATGTAATCATTATATTTGCCAACACGCAAAAGCAGTCCATCACGCACCTCTTTTTGGTATTTTTCAATCCAGGAGATAGCCACCTCACTGATTGGAATTAAACGTTCCTTTGATCCCTTTCCAAATACCTTTAACAATCCTAAATCAGCATGTAAGTCGGTAAATTTTAAATTAATCAATTCACTAACCCTAATACCAGTTGCATATAGCGTTTCTAATAAAGCACGGTCACGTATGCCCAATTTTTTATTTATATCTGGTTGTTCTAAAAGGGTAGTTACCTCTTTGACACTTAAAGCGACTGGTAATAAGTGTTGCTTTTTAGGTGAATCAATTTCTTGCATCGGATTTAACTTTTGAATATGCTGGCGTACAAGCCATTGATAAAATTTGCGCAAACTAGATATCATACGACTAATCGAACTGGTTGCTTTATTTTCATCCCGTAATTCAGCCAAAAATGCATCAATATCAATTGCACTAGTTGGCCAAGAAGTCATCTTCTCTTTTTTTAGAAATATTAAAAAATCAGTTAAATCCTGCCGATAAGCAATACAAGTATTATTACTTAAGCCCCGTTCAATTTGACAATGTCGCAAATAATCATCAACATTTTCCTGTAAATTATTCATTTTCAATTGCTTTAGGATCTTTAATTAACGTGATTGTTCCAGCTACCTTATCTTCTGTAATATATTTTGCTTTAAGCAAATGACCTACTGCCCGTTTAAAAGAAGACTTAGATATACCAAAATAATTCTTAATTTCTTGAGCATCTGATTTATCGTAAAAAGGCAAAGTTAAATCACCTTTTCGGCGCAAACTCATTAAAATCATCTCAGCATCTTCATCAATTTCTTCAAAGGCTCGTGGTAAACTGCTTAAATTTAAACGGCCGTATTGACTCACTCCAATTACGCGACCCTTGAACTGTTCCCCTAAACGTAATGGTCTTCCCATTTGGGAAGAATGAACAAAGCCAAGATAATAATCGCTAGTAATAACAAAGGCCCCTACCTCGCGGCTTGAATAAACGGTGCCAAAAATATCTTTATTTTCCATATTATTGGGAAAATGCGTCGATAGCTGATTAAAAATATCTTCGTCAGCTAATTTGGCCCAAATACGATCTTTATGATCTGTTTCTAAATGAACCAAAAGTTGGTCATCTTTATGGGGCCAATGGCTTTTATCAAAGGGCAAGTCATCCACTGATACCACTACATCTTTATCAGGTAATCCTATATCAACAAAAACCCCCAAATCATATTTCACCTCAGTTACTTTACTCCAACCATATTGATCAGCTTGAACAAAGGGCAAAAACTGCGTCATTTGGCGATTATGTTGTTTATCATCATATAAAAAGCCTTGAATTTGATCACCCAAATTAGGTCTTTCGTCTTGTGTAAGTTCTTTTTGCTTTAATTCATAAGTTATTCCTTCAACTTGAACATAAAATGAGTTCTCATTTTGGTCAATTATCTTACCTGTTGCAACCGTGCCCAGCATTATCTGCACTCCCCTAAAATATAATATTTCTTTTCATTAAGTATAACATTTTAGAATAGTAAAGTGATATAAGTCAATATTAATTAAGGGCGAATACTTGATTAAAATTAAAATAGCCAGCCAATCGGCTGACTATTTTAATTATTTATTACTGCTAATTAAAGGTTAGCAATTTCACCTTGATAAATGGCACCACGACGTGCATCAACAGTAATAGTTATATTACTTGCAATTCTTTCAGTTGCTTCAGTTACCCCAACTACAACAGGAATTCCAAGCGATAATCCTACAATTGCTGCATGAGAAGTCAATCCCGAAGCTTCAACTACTAAACCAGAAGCTTTTTTAATTGCAGGCAAGTAATCAGGATCAGTGGTCTTAGCAACAAGAATATCGCCTTCTTTAATTTGGCTATTCGCTTCTTCGGCACTGTTAACTACTAATGTTTTTCCTACAACGGAACCGTTACCAACACCCAATCCTTGAGCTAGTTTGCTACCGATAATTTGCAACTTCATTAAGTTAGTTGTACCTGAATCACCAACCGGTACACCAGCAACGATAATTACTAAATCACCATCTTTAACATAACCTTGTTCCTTAGCAACCTTAGCAGCTACTTCAAACATATCATCAGTTGATGAAGGCTTGTCAGTAAGTAGTGCTTGTACACCCCAAGTAATTCCCAATGAACGTTGAATCTTTTCATCAAAAGTCAAAGCCAAAATATTTGCATTTGGACGATACTTAGAAATCATTCTTGCAGTATAACCAGAATTAGTAGCAGTAATAATTGTTTTAACTCCTAATTCTTGAGCTGTCCGAACTACTGATTCACCAATTGCTTCAGTAACATTAGAACCCTTGTACTCTTCAAATCTTTGCAAAGCCAAAGTATTACGCTTAAGCAATTCATCTTCAGTTCTTTCATCGATCTCGGCCATCGCTTTAACAGCATTAATTGGGTAAAGACCATTAGCTGATTCACCAGATAACATTGTAGCATCTGTTCCGTCTAAAACTGCATTAGCAACATCAGAGACTTCAGCACGAGTTGGACGTGGATTTTCTTGCATTGAATCAAGCATTTGTGTGGCTGTGATAACTGGCTTACCCAGAGCATTAGCACGCTTGATTAAATCCTTTTGCACAAATGGGACATCGATAAATGGAATTTCTACTCCCATGTCACCACGAGCAACCATTAAACCATCTGAAACTTGTAAAATTTCATCAGCATTATTGATACCTTCTTGTGATTCAATCTTAGGATAAATCTTAACGTAATCACAACCAGCATCCTCGCAAAGCTTGCGAATATCTAAAATATCCTGTGCCTTACGGGCAAATGAGGCAAAAATAAAGTTAATTCCATGTTCAAGACCAAATTTAATATCATCAGCATCTTTTTCAGTAATTCCTGGAAGACGAATTTCAACTCCAGGTGCATTAACACCCTTCTTTGATCCAATGACACCAGTATTTTGAGCTTCACAAACTAATTCTTTGTTAGCATCATCTTTTTCCTTGATTAACAAGTCGACCAAACCATCATCGATTAAAACGTGTCCCCCAACATGAGTGTCATCGTATAATCCTTCATAAGTGACATGAATTTTATCTTTGTTACCTGCTTGTGAATCATCCATTGAAACACGAATTTCATCACCAGTATTAATAGTAAACTTGCCACCTTCTTGGTCAGTAGTTCTAATTTCAGCCCCTTTAGTATCTAATGCAATACCTAGAACTAAACCAGTTTCCTTTTCAACTTGGCGAACCATATTCATCCGTGAAAGGTGTTCAGCATGGTCCCCATGTGAGAAGTTAAAACGAAATACATTTGCACCAGCCTTAGCTAAAGCTGTAATAGTTGCAACATCATTGGAAGCTGGTCCTAACGTACTAACAATTTTAGTTTTCTTCATTATCTAAAAATCTCCTCAAATTGACTATTTAGTCATTTCTTTATTAATATCTATTAATGTTTCATCACTGTCATGTTTTCCATCAAATAAATCAAGGATATCATGAGTTTCAAGCTTTCCATTCTCCATACCGACAGCTAAACCGCCTTTACCATCAAGAAGTAACTTAACCGCATAATTTCCCATCTTTGTAGCATTGATTCTATCCAAAACAGATGGTGAACCACCACGTTGCATATGACCTAAGATATTAGCTCGGGCATCAAAATCACCATACTTTAAAAGCTCGTTTCTAAAGTCATCGGCAGTCATCACACCTTCAGCCAATACGATAATACCATTATCCTTGCCATCTGCAAAGCCGCGTTTCAACGTTTCAGCAATTTCTTTAATATCATATGATTGCTCAGGAACAACAATTGCATCAGCACCACTTGCTAAACCTACCCGCATGGCAATATCACCACAATTGCGGCCCATCACATTAACAATGAACACGCGATGATGGCTACTTGCCGTATCACGAATTTTATCAATAGCTTGCATGGCTGTTTGGCATGCAGTATCTAATCCAATTGTATATTCAGTATATGGAATATCATTGTCAATAGTACCTGGCAAGCCAATTGAATTAATGCCCAAGCGAGTTAAAGCAAGTGCACCATGATAAGATCCATCACCGCCAATTACGATAACAGTATCAATATCGTGCTTCTTTAATTGCTCCACACCTTTTTCTTGCACATCTTTTTGTGCAAATTCTGGATAACGAGCACTATAAAGAAATGTACCACCTAAATTAATCAAGTGGTCAACATTTTCAGCAGTTAGTGTAACAAAATCTCCTGCAACTAACCCGGCAAAACCATAACGAATACCAACAACACCAAGTCCATGATGAATAGCAGTTTTAGTAACAGCTCTAATAGCTGCATTCATACCGGGAGCATCCCCGCCACTTGTTAAAATACCAATTCGTTTCATGAATTCACCTCATCAAGATTTTATTGTGTAATTTCTCACATCAGTTAAATTCTAACATTAATTTATAAAAAAATCTCAAAAAAATTATATATTATCCCGTTTTAGCTAACTTTTAATGTGTTAGCGTTAACAGTTAATAAGTTGCCATTTGATACCCTAACTTTTAAAATTAACAATTTTTAATTTATTTAATAAATATTGTTTTTGGCTTGTATCATAGCGATCATTTTGAACTTTTATTTCTAATAAATAAATAGTGCCGACCTTTAAGTTTGCTTTAAACTGGTCATAAACACCAGGAAAGATAACAATATCTTGGCGACTAGTTGAATCAGCAAACACACTAAAAGCCATTGTTGCCCCTTTTTTAGTCTTAATTAATTTTAAAGTCATTAATTTTCCAACAGCGATACCAGTTTCATTTATGTTAAATTGACTCAAAGGCTTGGCATTAAATTTTACTGCATATTTTTGTACAGCAATTAATGGCGACGTAAGCGTTGAAAAGCCTAAGGTTTCTTCTTCCATTTGCGCTTTTTCTTGTTTCGAAGGCATGGAGGCTTGTTTAAGTGGTACACCCCCTAGACTTTCTGAAAGAGCAATATTTTTACCTGTTAGTTCAACATTTTCAATGATTTCTTGACTATTTTCTAATAATTCATTGCGATTGGGATCCAGCCGATCAAAACAACCTGCTTTAATTAGCGTTTGAATCACTTTGGGTTGAATGAATTTAGGATCAACCTGCCGTAAAAAATCACTAAAAGATGTAAATTTACTTTTTGCTCGAACTTCAATTATTTGCTTTAAAAAATCAAGACGGATATTTTTAATGGCACGTAAGCCAACAATTATTTTCCCATTTTTAATTTCATAATCTAAGCCGCTTTGATTAATATCTGGCGGTAAAATTTTCACCCCCAATTCTTGAGCTTGCATTACTAAATCATTTGTCTTCAACTGATTGGCACTTGTGGAATTCAACATTGCTGTATAAAATTCAGTCGAATAATGAACCTGTAAGAAAGCCAGCCAAAAGGCCAATTTGGTATAAGCAACCGCATGTGAGCGGTTAAAGCCATAATTAGCAAATTCTGCAATATAATTATAAACTTTTTCAGCTACGTCTTTAGAACGGCCTTTCTTTATTGCACCAGCTATAAATTTACTACGTTCTTGTTCAATGACAACTTGATTTTTCTTCGACATTGCACGCCGTAAGATATCGGCTTCTCCTAGAGAAAAGCCAGCTAAAACTTGTGCAGTTTGCATAACTTGTTCTTGATAAACCAAGATACCATATGTTGGTGCTAGTATTTTCTTTAAACTAGCATCTGGATAAGTTACTTTCTCTTTTCCCTGTTTTCGAGCAATAAAAGATGAAATATTTTGCATTGGTCCGGGACGATAAAGCGCATTCACCGCCACTAAGTCTTCAAAATTATCTGGATGAAGCCGGCGTAACACCTCTTTGATACCACTTGATTCAAACTGAAAAATCAACCCTGTATTACCTGTTTGAAATAACCTGATGGTTTCAAAATCATCAAGTGGAATTTGATTGGCATTAAATTTCTTCCCTTGAGCATGAATTAATTCCTCAGTTTCGCCTAAAATAGTTAAATTACGCAACCCTAAAAAATCAATTTTTAGTAGTCCTAAAGCTTCAACATATGCCTTAGTTTGCTGAGTAACAGGTATCCCGAGTTGACCTGCTTGCAAGCCACTAATTGCTGCAATTGAATTATCACTAATAACTAATCCTGCAGCATGAATGGAATAGTGCCGCGGTAAGCCTTCTAATTCTTGCGCTGTTTTAAATAACAGCTTATTTTTTTCATTTACATTTACCAAGAGTTTCATTTCAGGAGAAGATTCATATGCTTGTTTTAGGGTAATCTTCCCTTTAGAAAAAGGAACACTATTTGACCATTTACTCAATTCGGCCTCACTTAGACCAAAAACTCTTCCAGTATCACGTAAAACTTGCTTTGCTGCTAAAGTACCAAAAGTAAGAATTTGAGCAGCGTGGTCCATGCCATACTTTTCATACATATACTTAATTACAGCATCACGCCGATTATCTGGAATATCCAAATCAATATCTGGCATTTCATGCCGCGCAGGATTCAAAAAGCGTTCAAACAATAAATTATATTGAATTGGATCTACTTCAGTAATTTTCAAAGCATACGAGACAAGTGAACCACAAGCTGAACCACGTCCAGGTCCCATAGCAATATTCACACGGTGACAATAGCTAACAACATCCCATACAATTAAAAAGTAATCATTAAAATCCATTTCATCAATCACTTTTAACTCGTAGTCTAATTGATGCTGATATTGCATTGGAACAGTTTGTCCACTGAAACGCTGTTTCAATCCCTGTTGCGCTAACTCATTAAGATATTCTTTAGAAGTTTGAAACTTATTCTGTTTATACTTAGGTAAAACTGGCAATTGAAAGGTAATTTGTGCTGTACATTTATTAGCTATTTCCCATGTATTGCTGACCGCTTGATCAAGGTCTAAACTATGGTAGCGCTCACTTATTTCCTCAGTTGAAGGTAAATAGTGCGAGCCACTTTGCTTTGCTAAAGATTGAACATTGGGTAATACACTACCATTTTTAACAGATTTTAAAGTATGCCGTAGGAATTGATTTTCGGGCTTTAAATAACGTGTATCTTCAACGCAAACTAAGGGTAGTTTAAATTGTTTAGCTAGCATTTTGACATATGAAATATAAACTTTTTGTTTTGGTGACCCGTAAACTCCTAAATACAATTCACTTGATTTGGGTATAATCCCAATTAGTTTTCGTACAAAATCATTGCCCAATCGTTCGTCTTGTCCTTGCAAATTCAAAAGTTCACTATAAGGATTTGCTGGAACAATTAAAATTAAATTGGTCAAATCTTTAGTTAGCTCTGTCAAAGTCAAAACTTTTTTATTAGTTCCATTATCAGTTTTTAGGTTGATTCTGCTTGATAAGCGTAAAAGATTACGATAACCAGCATCATTTTTTGCTAGGACAATCAAATCATATTGATTAAACGTATCAATTAAGCCATTCACTCGAATTTGCATTCCTAAAAGTGGTTTAATACCTACTTCTTGAGCTAATTCGAAAAAATTTACTAACCCATAAGTAACATTAATATCTGTTAGGCTGATTGCCTCATAACCTTGTTTTTTGGCAGCTAGCAACAAGTCTTTAATTTTTGTTGGACTTTCTAACAATGTAAATGCACTAATATTCTGCAGCGCAGCCATTTTCATTTTTCATGCCACCTTTCTTACTAATATAAGTATACCAAAAACCACCTTTAAGATTTGAAATCAAACGCTAACTTTGTTAAAATTCATCTATGAAAGAGGGAACTTTTATGGGGCGATATATTGTAACTATTGGTTGGAGTATTGTTTATATGTTAATCGTTGGTTTTATTGCTGCACCTTTAACACAGAACGTATTTAATTTTGGTGAAGCTATAGTTGTAGGTATCATTTTTGGACTACTATTTGCAGCAACTATCCCAACAATTACAGCTCATTCAACTAAAGATAAAAGTAAGTATTCAAATTTAAAATAAAAAAAGCAGACGGCAATACCGCCTGCTTTTTTATTTGAAAGAATAATTTTTAACTAAATCAATCTTCGGCTTAATCTGAGTTAAAAATTCTTGAAACATTTGTACATAATCCTTGTCATATATCTCTTCAATTTTGTCTAAATTATAGACGGGATAAAAACCGCCACCCATTGCGCGATAATTATTGACTGCCAAACGGTAAATTTGCCCATCTGCAATTTCTTGTCCATCAAGTTCTAATCTGGTTAGCCTTTGCCCAATGGGACGATCAATTTCAGCTTGATAATTTATAGGATAGAACGTATCAAAATTAAAAAGTAGATTTTGATACTTAGGAGCAAATTCAATTTTACCTTGATCATTTTTAATTAAAAATGAAAGACTATGTTCAATAATTTGTCTTAATTCTTTTCCAGTTAATTTTACACGGCATAACTGATTAGCATACGGATAGTTAAGCAAAATATCACGCATTGTTACTTTTTGCTCGAATCCTTTTGCGGTTTCACTCATTACTGCAGTTGCCGAGATATCCGCCTGAGTATAATATAGCTGCATTTGTTGTAAAAGATTGACAAAAGGGGCTCCTTGAAGTCTAGCTTTTTGAGCGTTATCTATTTTGGCTGGAGCATCTAAATGAGCAATTGGTTGATCAAGCCAGTTTTCAGTTTGCTTATTTAAATCTGAACATAAAGAAATTATTTCTTTATCAGGGCAATAATCTTTTGTATCAATTAAACTTGCAGTTGTTGATTGGATTTTTTTAGTGTCTTCATCTATTTCAACGACAACCTTACCAACAGCTTCTCCGCGATATCCAGGTTGAACAATTGCCGTATCAAAAGCTTCTAAACTCATTTTTTGGTGTTGATGACCTGTCAAAAAAACATCAATTTCTGGAATTTCTTTTAAAATTCGATATCCCTCGTTTTCACCAGTTTTTGGTTCTGTTGCTTGACCAGTATGTATATCGGCTTCAAAGCCGCCATGGTAAATAACTGCTAAGATATCAACTTCAGCTCGTATAATTTGTGTATAATATCTAACTTGATCAAAAGCAGACAAAAATTTCAAGCCTGTAACATTCTCTGCTGGTTCCCATGCAGGAACTCGTTTAGTTGTTACTCCAATTATGCCTATCTTGATGCCATTTTTAGTAATTATACAGTAGCCTTGACCAAAAGCCGGTTGAGCAGTCTTCTTTGCTAAAATATTGGCATTTAACAAAGTTGAGTGATTGTAATTAATGTATTGTCTTAAATAAGTTAGGCCAAAATTAAAATCATGATTTCCTAAACAGCGTACATCATAGCCAATAGCATTATATAAGTCAGTATATTGTTTTAGGGCAGTCTCATCTGCTGTATGAACATATGCGGCTAAAGGAGAGCCTTGTAAGCAATCTCCTGTATCTGCTACAACAACGTTATTAGCGCCATATTTTGCTCGCTCTGACTTAATTACACTACTTACTCGACTTAAACCAAAAGAAACATCTTCAGTTCCGAAATTTTGATAATCAGTCGGTAATATATAGCCATGAATGTCACTTGAACTCAAAAATACTATTTCCATCATTTTCCTCTTACTCAACAGATTCTTTTAGGTAAAAAAAAACACCAATAATCGGTGTTTTTTTCATATTATTGGTTGTCACTGCTATTAGCTTCTGTAGCAACTTGACGACCTTTGTAATAACCTTTAGGTGAAACGCGGTGGCTCAAACGGTATTCACCAGTAGTTGCATCGTAATGCATTGCTGGAACAGTTAATTTGATATGACCACGACGTGAACGTTTCTTTTGCTTAGAAGTATGTCTCTTAGGAACTGCCATTTAATTGATCTCCTTTATTGTAAATTAGGTTTTCCGGTCACTATTAATAAGGGCCTTAAACACTTCACGTTTGTTAATGATACTATTGTATCCCAAATAAATCAAGATATATTAGTTATTCTTATCATGATTATGTCCATTTGAACCCCAAAACCAGCCGATTAAAACGCCAATAATTAGCATTAAAACTAAAATAATAATTAAGGGCAAATTGAGTTTAAATAAACCAAAATTGATTGCCACATTGCCAGTATTAATAACTACAAAAATTACCGATAACAAGCTAAGAATTAAAGTTAAAATTAATTTTAACTGATCAATTTTATTTTTCATTGGTTGAACTACTTTCTGGAAGCATACTTAATAGATAATTTGTCACCTATACTTGGAAACAAATTATACAGTTTCGCATACACAGCAAGACTAATCGGAATATTTAGTTCGCGCTTATTGCTACCAAAATAATGTACCACTTGCCAAGAAACATCATCAGGGTCAAGCATATATCCTTGAATATTTTCAACATAATGTCCAGTTTTATCAGCAATATTAAAAAAGTTAGTATAAACTGGACCAGGATTAACAGTCATCACCTTAACGCCAAAGGGTTTTAATTCTAAGCGCAAGACATTAGAAAATTGAATAACAGCTGCTTTTGATGCGCTGTATGCCGCAGATTTAACTGTTGGAATTTTGCCAGCAATTGAACCAAAGTTTATAATTTGCCCTGCCTTTTGGTCCATCATCACTCGACCAATTAGTCTCGTAAAATACATTAAACCCAATACATTGACTTGAAACATGGCAGTTATTTCGCGCCGATTCATCTCGACAAAGTTACCAAATTTTCCAAATCCGGCGCAATTGACTAAATAATCAATATGATTAGTTACCTTAATTATATTTTTAAAAGTAGCATCAATTGCGTCGCTCTCCCCCATATCAGTGACAAATGCGTAAGCTGGAGCACCAGAAAGTTCATGTGCCTCAGCTGCAAGATGATCAAGTTCATCTTCTCTTCTTGCAATTAAAACAACTGTAGCACCACGACCAGCACTCTCTAAGGCAATTGAATGACCTATACCACTTGAAGCTCCTGTAATAACAACCACTTTATCTCTTAATGAATCGCTCATTTTTCTTCACCTTTCATTGGAATTATAACTCGATCAAAATCATTAGCCAATTTAGTATTGGGGAATATCTTCTCCGCTTGTTGCACTAATTTTTTTGCTTTTGCACCTAAGTATCTAGCTGAAATATGGTTTAAATACAAACGCTTTACCCCATTAGCTTGCGCAACCTTAGCCGCTTCTACCGCAGTCGAATGATAATAAGAATACGCTAAATCTGCTTCGTTACCAGCAAAAGTAGACTCATGAATCAAGACATCAGCATTTTTAGCTAGCTGTGCAATTGTTGCCGTTGAACGGGTATCATAAATAATTGAAATTATCCGACCAGCCTTAGATGGACCTAAAAAATCGTGTCCATCCAAAATCGTATTATCATCCAAAACGATTTTCTCCCCATTTTTTAGTTTACCAAGTAATGGTCCATTAGGTATATTATATTGCGCTAATTTATCCATTAAAAGTTCACCTTGATGAGGATCTTCAACTACGCGATAGCCAAAACTAGGCACTCGATGTTCTAATTTTTCTGCGAAAACTCTAAATCCATTGCCTTGAAAAATCAGTCCACCCTTTTCTAGCGGTACAAACCTAATTGGATAGGAAATTTTTGTTCTTGATACTTTTAAAGAAGTTCTAACAAATTGTTCTAAGCCTGGGGGACCATAAATTGTTATTGGACCAACATCGCCTTGAAATGATCTAGTTGCCAAAAAGCCAGGCAGGCCAAAAATATGATCGCCATGATTATGTGAAATGAATATTTTTGTTATCTTGCGCATTCGAATATTAGTCCGCAAAATTTGATGTTGCGTAGCTTCACCTACATCAAATAACCAAATCTCATTTAATTCATCAAGCATTTTAAGGGCAATGCTTGATACGTTGCGTTGCTTTGATGGTTGCCCTGCTCCTGTACCTAAAAATTGTAACTCCATAAATTTCCCATTCTAAAATTTTGCATGCTTAACGATTGCTTTGACAACAAAAGCGCTATAATATTTTGAGCCGATTGGTGTAGGATGAGTATGATCATCATAAAACCAATTGGGATGACTTTTTGCATAGTTGCACCAATCAATAATATTTAAATTATGATAACGTCTAGCCGCTTTAGTTAAAGATTGATTGACCTGATTTTGCCACGGTCTATTGGGCACATAAGTATTAATCCAAAAAACTTGCCGCTTAGATCCTATTAGTTGCATTAGTTGATTTAAGTCAGACATTGGAAAAGCTCCATTTGTTCCTAAAGCAATTAATACATTGTCAGCTAAGACATGCTGAGACTTGTAATGGTCAAGTAACCCAAAAGATGCGTTTACTTGTCTAGAAACAGCCGCGTCAATAATAGATTTAGGCATTAACCGCGTTAAATCGTTACTAGAACTTGCCATAACAGAATCACCAATTGCCGTTAATTGAACTTTATGTGCTAATTGTAAATCAAGTTGTGAAATTCCATATTTTTTATATAACCGATTGACTGGGTGGCTCTTTGCAGTCTTATTAGCTACTTTAATTAGTTTAGCTCTTTTTTGATCTTTTTTCTTACTTTTTTTTATTTTGGCAATTGCCAGTTGATTATCTTTTTTTTGCTGCCGACAATTCTTTCGAATTCTTACAGCTAACTGCGACTGATTATAATCTTGAGCTTTAACCATTGGTGAAACAATGATAGCAATACTACCGCAAATAAAAATTAAACTTATTACTAAAGCCTGGATTTTAGAACCGTAATTTTTTGTCTTAAAATTTAAAACTTTTTTTAGGTATTTTTTGATGGAAGATAGACTAATTTTACTCAATGGCTTTTCAATAAAGCGATATGACAATTCGCTTAAGACAAGAATTATCGCAATTTCAAATAAATGGTATAAAAAAGCATATTCAGCTAGATTAGCTACTTTATCTTCGAAAAAGATCATAACTGGAAATTGATATAAATATATACCATAGCTTCTAGAACCGAGCCAATTAAAAACCGGATTGGTCATCCATCTATTCCAGTGACTACATGGATGAGCAATAACAGCCACAAAGATAGTTGTTGCTATCGTAAATAACACCATCCCACCATAATAAGGAAATGGCCCTTCAGCATTCATTGCTGGACTAAAAAACATCAATAAAATAATAAATAAGGCAACAAAACCCATGCCATCCAAAAAATAAGCTTCACTTTGCTTAATTTCGGTCTTCAATTTATTTATTGGCCATAATACGGCTAATACTGCTCCTATACCTAAAGCAAAAAAACGTGTGTCAGTACCGTAATAAATCCTATTAATATTAACACCAATTCGATACATAATTGCCATTTCAAGAGCAGAAAGTAGAGAAAGACCTGAAAGCATTTTGACCATTACTTTTCTATTCTTTGCATACTTGACAAGTAGATAAACGACCAATGGCCATAAAAGATAGAATTGCCCATTAATTGACATTGTCCAAAGATGGACAAAAGGTGACTCATTAGCAGCAAATCGTTCAAAGTAACTTTGCCCATTAAATATTTGCCAAAAGTTATAAACACTTAGTACATTAGAAACTACGATTTGCCATAAATTAGCAAGTAAATTGCGCTGAAATAATAATATATACGCCGAAGAAAGCCATAAGACCGAAAGTAATGATGGATATAATTTTTTAATTCTACTCCAATAAAAATTTACGTTATCAAAAAAACCATCTTTTTCATATGACTTTAACATTTGACAAGTAACTAAATACCCTGATAAGACAAAAAATATCGGTACACCAAGATAGCCACCAATAAAAGTATCGGGATTAAGATGATATAAAATCACCCCAATAACTGCCAATGCTCTGAGTCCAGAATATCCTGTAATAAACCGATTTTTTTCCATATTTTCAAACTTTTCTATTAAATTTATTGAACAAATTCAAAATTAAATGTGCCAATAACAACGTCATCACCGTCAACAGCCCCACTTTTACGTAGTGCTTCATCTACACCTAAGTTCTTTAATTGCCGAGCTAAACGAATAATACTATCTTGATAATCCAGGTTGGTTCTTGCAACTAATTTTTCTAAACCTTCACCCTTAATTTCAAATAAATGATCTTCAAGCTTTTCGATCGTGAATTCATCTTTCTTAGATTTTTCGTATCGATATTCCTTAATAACTTGGCTAACCTTTATGTTTTCTTTAGCCTGTTCCTGTTCGACTTGCTCTATTAAAATGGCTGTATTATTAAGCAACTGCTCAATACCCTGATGAGTAACACTTGAAATTGGATAAACCGGTTCATTAATAGCAGCTTGTTTTAAATCCTGCTTAAATTTAGCTAGCTTGTCAGCAGCTTGAGGTAAGTCCATTTGCGTGGCTACAATTATTTCACGTCTTTTTCCTAGATTTTGGTCATAAGACAACAATTCCTTACGAATTTTTTGATAATCCTCAATTGCGCTACGACCATTATCTGGATCCATTGATACCAAATGCAAAATCACTTTAGTTCTTTCAATATGACGTAAAAACTGAATACCAAGACCAACGCCTTGACTGGCGCCTTCGATTAATCCAGGTAAATCAGCTATTGAAAAATCACGACCATCAGGAAGAATGACTATTCCTAAATTAGGAGTAAGTGTAGTAAAATCATAGGCCCCAATCTTAGGTTTTGCTTTTGTTACTACTGATAATAAAGTCGATTTACCTACTGATGGAAAGCCTACTAAACCAACATCGGCTAGTACTTTAAGTTCTAAGCGTAGAACTCGATCTTCACCAGGTTCACCATTTTCAGCAATTTCTGGAGCAGTATTAACACTATTAGCAAAATGAATATTTCCACGACCACCACGACCACCATGAGCAACAATTAACTCTTGCTTATTTTCGGTTAGATCTCCGATTTCTTCATTAGTGTTAAAGTCGTATACAGTTGTACCAAGCGGTACTCGTAAATAGAGATCTTTAGCGCCACGACCATATTGTGATTTTATACGACCGTTTTCACCATTCTCGGCCTTAAATTTGCGCCGATAACGGAAATCCATCAAGGTCCTTAACCCACTATCAGCAACAAAAATAATACTTCCACCGCGACCACCATCACCTCCGGCTGGTCCGCCATTTGGTACATATTTTTCATGGCGAAAGGCAACGATACCATCTCCACCTTTACCAGCTTGAACTTCAATCTTAGTTTGATCGACAAATGTTGGCATGTATTTTTCCTCCCAATTGCACTAACCTTAATACTATACCACAAAAATTCTGGCACATTCGATAAAATTAGCGTCACAACGTTAATTTAACAGTTTGCGCCTGTGGTAAAGTTAATCCCGCTGAACATAATTCTGCAATACTTGCTTCCTTTATTTTCTTTAAAGATCCAAATTGTCTTAAAAGCTTATTTCTACTTTTTGGACCAATTCCCTTAATTGAATCAAGCTTACTTGATAAGGCATTTTTTGCATGTGTACGCCGATGAAAAGTAATGGCAAATCGGTGTACTTCATCCTGAATCCTAGTCATTAGATAAAATCCTTGTGATTTAGGATCAAGTGGAATCAATTTCATGGGTATGCCATTAATTGGGTCGCCATAAAGCAGATGATTTGTTCGGTGCTTATTATCCTTAACCATACCAGCAACCGGTATTTTTAAATCCAATTCATTACGCAAAATATCCTGGCAAGCATCAATTTGAATTTGTCCACCGTCCATTAAGATGAGATCAGGCATTTTTTTATGTTCACGTAAAAGGCGACTATATCGGCGACGAACAACTTCACGCGTATTACGAACTTCATCACCCCCGTTTTGATGTTCAACTTCACCTTTTAATTTATACTTTCGATATGAATTTTTATCAGGTTCTCCGTCTTTAAAAACCACTAGTGCTGAAACTGGATCTGTTCCTTGAATGTGGGAGTGATCAAAGCTTTCAATTACATGTCCATAGGGCAGAGTCAAAGCATCAAAGATTTCTTTTTGTGCCCCCTTAGTCTTACGGTTATCAAGTTCTAACAATCTAAACTTATCATCCAATTTAAGTTTAGCATTTTCCTTTGCCATTTTTAATAATGCTTTCTTTTGTCCTCTGATGGGAGTTCTAACTTGAACTTGTAAAACTTCACCTAAGGCTTCATTATCAATTCCAGTTGGCACTAAGACTTCTCTTGGTAATACTCTATTTTTTTGACCATAAAATTGCACAATAAATGAAGTAAATGCATCTTCGGGGTCACTTTCATCAGTTAAGGGATACATTCTTGTTTCGCTTCTAAGTAACTTAGCCTGTCTTAAAAAGAAAATTTGAATCGCAATCCATGATTTATCTACATAAAAATTAAAAATATCACGCTGAGTACTGTCATTAGAAATTATTTTTTGCTTTTCGACTGTTTCTTCAATATATGCGAGTTGATCACGAACTTCTGCTGCTCGTTCAAATTCTAAATTTTCAGCAGCTTTACCCATTCTCTTATTTAAATCTTGTTTTACTGCTGTTATGTCTCCATTTAAAAAACTTTTGATTTTTTTAATTTGTGCTCTGTATTCTTCTTTGGGAACTTCCTTAAAGCAAGCCCCTAAGCACTGCCCCATATGATAATATAAACATGGTCTTTTCTGTTTACCATTGCACCTTCTTAAAGGAAAAAGCTTTTGAATAAATTTTAATGTTGCTTGTGCCGCATAAACATTAGGATATGGACCAAAGTAATATCCACCATCCTTACGCACAATACTAGTTAACTTAGTTTGAGGATCGCGTTCATTAGTGATTTCAATATAAGGATAACCTGTTCCTTGTTTCAACTGTACATTATAGTAGGGTTGATATTTTTTAATTAAGGTAACTTCTAATAGAAATGCTTCTTTATCCGTTGATACAGTGATAATGTCATAATCTCGAATTTCACGCACTAATTCAGCCCTACGTCCAACCTGTTTACTCTTAAAATACGACCGAACGCGGCTCTTCAGATTTTTTGACTTACCAACATAAATAACCTTACCGTTTATATCTTTCATCAAATAACAGCCTGGCTTAGCAGGCAAAAGCTTTAATTTATTTTCAATTAATTTTGTTGCCAAAAACTCACTTCCTTATTTGCTGAATCAATTTTATCACAAACTTTCTTTCTGGGAGCCTGGATAGGGTTTTAAATTAGCAATTACTTTACATAATAATAATTATTTCTAATAATAAGTTAGCACTAGCCGAATCTTTCTTTTTTTATTATAATAAGACAAACGAAAGGAAGATAATTATGGGATTAACTTTTAAAAAGCAAGACAATTTAGAAAGATTATTTGATAAGTTTGCTACAGTTCCTGAAGATAAAAAAAAGAAAAGCAATAAAGATAAAAAAAAGGCAAAATAAAAATGGCTCATTAATGGGCCATTTTTATTTACTTTAGTCTTACAAATATTGTTCAATCCAAGTCCATACTTCTTTAACATGCGTTTTTTGCACAGAGCTATAAGTTAATACACTAACATTAGCATGAGCTAAATCAAAATTTTTCTTTAGATTGGATATAACTTTATTTTGCTGACTTTTCTTTACTTTATCAATTTTTGTACAAACTACCAAAATTGGCAATTCAAGAACTAAGGCATAGTTATACATCGCAACATCGTTTTTAGTAGGTTCATGCCTTGAATCAACTAAAATAATCAATCCCTTTAAGTTTTCTCTAGTTTCAAGGTAATCTTGAATCATTTCGCCAAATTTTTCTCGTTGTGCCTGAGAAACTTTCGCATAGCCATATCCTGGAACATCTACTAAATAAAAATCTTGATTAACAATATAAAAATTTAAAGTTTGTGTTTTCCCAGGTTGTGAAGATGTTCTAGCTAAATTTTTGCGTCCTAATAATGAATTAATCAAACTGGACTTTCCAACATTAGAACGACCCGCTAAAGCAATCTCACTTAAATTATCTTGAGGATACTGTTCTTCTTTAACTGCACTAATTGCATAGTCACTACTCTTAATGATCATTTACAACCTTAATTTCTTCTTTAAGTGGCTTACCACTTTCTTTTTTTCTAACAACTCGAGGTTCAGCTTGCTTAGTAATCACATCTTCAGTTATTTCAACTCTTTCAATATCTGTCTCACTAGGTATTTCATACATAATGCTCATCATTGCATTTTCAATAATTGTTCTTAAACCACGCGCACCCATATTACGTTCAATTGCCAAATCAGCAATTGCTGTTAAAGCACTATCTGTAAATTCTAGTTCAACATCATCAAGAGAAAATAATTTTTTATATTGTTTTACCAAAGCATTTTTGGGTTCTGTTAAAATACGAACTAAATCTTTATTATCTAATTTATTTAGGGTAGCTACAATCGGTATACGTCCAATAAATTCTGGAATTAAACCAAATTTAACTAAATCACCAGTCGTCAAGTGCTCTGTCCATTCTTCATCTTGTATTGAATTTAACTTACTTTCTGCACTAAAACCGATAACTTTTTTACCTAACCGACCTTTAACTATCTGTTCTATCCCATCAAATGCTCCACCAACAATAAATAAAATATTAGTGGTATCAATCTGAATCAATTCTTGTTGGGGATGTTTACGTCCACCTTGTGGTGGAACTGAGGCAATAGTGCCTTCTAAGATTTTTAAGAGCGATTGCTGCACTCCTTCACCAGATACGTCACGTGTAATCGATACATTTTCAGATTTTTTAGAAATTTTGTCAATTTCATCTATATACACAATTCCACGTTGCGCTCTTTCAATGTCGTAATCAGCATTTTGCAATAACTTTAGTAAAATATTTTCAACATCTTCACCAACATAACCAGCTTCTGTTAAAGTTGTTGCATCTGCTATGGCAAATGGAACATCCAGAATACGAGCCAAAGTTTGAGCTAAATAGGTCTTACCTGAACCAGTAGGCCCAATAAGAGCAATATTTGATTTTTGCAATTCTGTTGAAGAATCAATATCCATCTGGGTAATCCGTTTATAATGGTTATAAACAGATACTGACAAAATTTTCTTGGCTCTCTCTTGCCCAATAACATATTGATCAAGCTGCTTCTTGATTTCCATCGGCTTTGGTAAGTCTTTTGCCTCTTTTAATGAATCTGATTTCAATTCATCGTCGATAATTTTTTTAGATAAATTAACACATTCATTGCAAATATAAACACCATTACCAGCAATCATTTTTTTAACTTGATCTTGTGTTTTATCACAAAAGGAGCACTTAATTTCTTCTTGATCAGTAAATTGTGATGCCATTCTATTCCTCCTTATGTCTACAAGTTTAAGAGTATCATAAATATGTTAGGTACTTGAATTATTTGCTTGTAGAAAAATAAAAAGGTAGTTAAATAAACTACCTTTCTACTTTCGATTTAAGTTCTATTTGTTGTCTGAACTCTTATCGTCGTCATTAATCTTGGATTTAGCAACTTGTTTTGCATTGTCAGTGACAAGATCAATTGCCTTACGAATATTGATATCGTGTGAAAGCATGTCATCAGTTAAAGTATTACGGACAGTCTTTTCATCCATATTGTACTCTTTTGCAAGCTCTTTAATTTCGTTATCAATCTCTTCTTTTGAGGCTTTAATATCTTCTTTTTCAACGATTGCTTCAAGAACTAGGTTAGTCTTAACTCTTTCTTCTGCATCCTTGCTAAACTGTGAACGCAATTGTTCTTCAGTAGTTCCAGTTAATTTATAATAAGTTTCTGGATTAATGCCTTGACGTTGCATATTACCTAAATATTGATTCATTTGAGTATTAACATCTTCTTGAATCATCGTATCAGGTATTTCTTTAATCTTTGCATTGTTAACTGCTGCTTCAATTGCGGCTTGCTCAATCGCTGATTTAGCTTCTTCTTCTTTTTTAGCTTTTAAATCTTTCTTGATTTTTTCTTTTAATTCATCAAGCGTTTCAACAGAATCATCAATATCTTTAGCAAATTCATCGTCTAATTTATGAAGTTGCTTTGATTTAACTTCATGAATCTTTGTAGCAAAATGTGCTTCCTTACCAGCTAAATCTTTTGAACCATAGTCTTCTGGGAATGTTACTACAACGTCTACATCATCACCAGCCTTATGACCAATTAGTTGATCTTCAAAGCCAGGAATAAAGGTATTTGAGCCAAGTTCAAGAGCGTAATCATTAGCTGTTCCTCCATCAAAGGCTGCGCCATCTACTGTACCCTTATAATCAATAGTTACAGTGTCACCTTTAGCAGAAGCATCTTTCTTAAGCACAAGTTCAGCATTCTTCTGGCGATCTTGCTCAAGTTCATTCTCAATATCCTTAGCATATACCCGCGTATTTTGTTTAGGAACTTCAATACCCTTGTAGTCACCTAATTCAACTTCAGGCTTAACATTGACAAGTGCTTTTACACTCCAGTCCTTACCCTTTTCCATTGAAACAGGGATAATTTGTGGTTGCCCTACTGCTTCAATGCCAACCTCTTTAACTGCAGTAGCATATGCAGTTGGAAGAACCATATTTAACGCATCTTCATATAATGCTTCTTCACCATAATATTGATTAAAAATTACTCGAGAAACATGTCCTTTTCTAAAACCAGGAACACGTAAATTATTTTTTACTCGCTTAAAAGCTGAGTCTAACCCACGCTTAACTTCAGCTTGGGGAATATCAAAAGTAAGTTCACCGTTATTTTCACCAGTTTTATTCCAATTTACAGACATTAATTAAATACCTCCAATGTCAAGTATCACTTCATCGTACATACTAAATTATCTTACATTAAACGATTGAAAAAAACAAATTTAGGCAAAAAAAGATGTACTTCTATGAAGAAGTACATCTTTTTAAACTGTCCTTTTATGAACTAGTCAAGGATTTCAGTAACCTGACCAGCACCAACAGTACGACCACCTTCACGGATAGTAAACTTAGTACCCTTTTCAATGGCTGCTGGTTTAATTAAGGTAACAGTAAATTCTGTGTTATCGCCAGGCATAACCATTTCAGTACCTTCTGGCAATTCGATTTCACCAGTAATATCAGTAGTGTGGAAATAGAATTGAGGACGGTAGTCTGAGAAGAATGGAGTATGACGTCCACCTTCTTCCTTCTTCAGGACATAAACTTGACCCTTGAACTTGTTGTGGGTTTGAATTGAGCCAGGTGCAGCTAAAACTTGTCCACGAACAACTTGGTCACGGTCAATACCACGAAGCAATACACCAACGTTATCACCGGCTTCACCAGAATCTAAAGTCTTGTGGAACATTTCCAAACCAGTAACAACTGACTTGATAACCTTTTCTACTAAACCAACGATTTCAACTTCATCGCCGACCTTAACAGTACCACGGTCAATACGACCTGAAGCAACAGTACCACGACCAGTAATTGTAAATACATCTTCAACTGGCATTAAGAAAGGCTTATCAGTTTGACGTTCTGGGGTTGGAATGTATTCATCAACAGTATCCATTAACTTCATAATAACGTCTTGTTGTTCCTTGTCACCTTGTAAAGCTTTCAAAGCTGAACCACGGATAACTGGAATGTCGTCACCTGGGTAATCATATTCTGATAACAAGTCACGAACTTCCATTTCAACCAAGTCAATCAATTCTGGATCATCAACTAAATCAGTCTTATTTAAGAAGACAACGATGTAGTTAACACCAACTTGACGAGCAAGTAAAATGTGTTCACGAGTTTGTGGCATTGGTCCATCAGTTGCAGCAACAACTAAAATGGCACCATCCATTTGAGCAGCACCAGTAATCATGTTCTTGATATAGTCGGCGTGTCCTGGAGCGTCCATGTGAGCATAGTGACGCTTTTCAGTTTCATACTCAACGTGAGCGGTATTGATAGTAATACCACGTTCTTTTTCTTCTGGTGCAGCATCGATTTCTGAATAATCTTCAGCTTTAGCCAAACCTTTTTCTGATAAAACTTTAGTAATAGCCGCTGTTAAAGTGGTCTTACCATGGTCAACGTGACCAATAGTACCAATGTTTACGTGTGGCTTCGTTCTAACGTAATGTTCTTTTTCTGCCATTAAAATGACCCTCCTGTAAATTTGCAAGAAGTCCGTTGAGATAATAACGGATAGTTCTCTGTTGAATATTGTACTACTTTCATGGGCAAATGCCTAGTATTTTAATGCATAGAGCCATGCCTAATGAAAACATCCTTTGCTATTATACTAAATGTTTTCAAAAAGTAAACCCCTTTGTTTAAATTATTTAGGCAAATTAAGTTCGATTGTTTCGAACAGCTTTTGATTACCCCTACCATCGTGGTTATCAATGTAAGAA
The DNA here is from genome assembly GCF_003692805.1 of Lactobacillus sp. ESL0230. Taxonomy (NCBI): domain Bacteria; kingdom Bacillati; phylum Bacillota; class Bacilli; order Lactobacillales; family Lactobacillaceae; genus Lactobacillus; species Lactobacillus sp. ESL0230. The sequence continues at coordinate 373,609 of NZ_REHI01000006.1, read as the reverse complement.
GCAATATCGCTAGCGAAACTATCAGGCTCATCAACGTACTTATTTATCATAGGATAAAGACTACCTAAAATCAAGTTAACTTCAGCTAAAACTACTGGTAATTGACTTGGCCGATGATAATATTTTGCTCCTATGCCCGATATTACTTCACGATATATTGGCTCATCTTTTAATAAATTAGTATCAGCTGGAATAAATTTCACTAAATTACCTAGAATGACTACGCTAATCTTATCTTTCAAACCAAGCCGTACAAAATCTTCACAGAGTGCTATTCTTACTGCAAAGTTCAAAGTTGGATCAACTAACAAACTTTGTGCAAAAAATTTAAAATTAGCTAAGCTTAATTTAAATAGTTGCTGATAATCATATTGCGTAGGCTGTTGTAGTTGCTTAAACTTAAGCATCAATTCTTGTTGTTCAGTTATGCTTACTGGTTCAACAGAAATAGCTAGTTCTCCTTTGGTCAAATTAGTTACTTCAAAAGCTTCAATAGCAAAATGATTAGCCTTTAAAATTTTACTATATTCAGTAAAAATAGTTTTATCTGAAAAAAGATCTCTTTCTTCTTTAATCAAACTATATGCAGCATATTCCTGCTTATCTTTTAAATATAATTCACAAAGCATTAAAACTATTTCTTGACTTGAGCCATCACGTAGTGCTTCTTCTAAGTTTTGAATGGCTAGTGTCACATTGCCATCTAACTCATTTTTTCTTGCAAGCTGCAATAAATTTTTTTGACTTAATGTAGTCATAATTAATCTTTCTTAATAATTCGCTTGCCAGATTTATTTACATCAACTGAGTGGTAATCGTTATTTTTGCCGTTGCGTTTTTGTAAAGCTCGGTGTCGGTTTTGGTTAACTTCCATTACCACCGGTAAAACAACCGGTCGCCGATTAGTTTTTTTGTACAAAAACTTCTCTAAATCATTGCGTACATCCTGTTTGATTTCAGTCCAATCAAACTTTTTATGTTCAAAATTATTTTTAATTGTGCTTTTAATTAACTCAACACTATCCTGCATCAATTGTCGATTTGCTTTAATATAAACGAAACCTCTACTAGTAACTTGAGGTTGAGCTATAATTTTTTTCTTTCGGCGATCAATAGTTACTACTGCAATAAAAATCCCATCATCAGAAAGAACCTCCCGGTCACGTAGCACAATATTACCTACATCTCCAATACCAGAGCCATCTATCATGATATCATCACCTGGAACCGGGTCAGTCAAATAAAATTTAGCTTGTTTAAAATCATAGTTTAAACAATCACCATTACGCGTAACTATTACATTTTCCTGACTTATTCCTGCTTTAACTGCTAAGTCTTTATGGGCTTCAAGTAAGCGATATTCACCAATAACTGGTATTACAAATTTAGGCTTGAGGATACTAATTAACATTTGTAAATCGGTCCCTGTAGCATGCCCACTCGTACTTTTAGCACGCCCTAATTCAATAACCCTTCCACCTGCTTGATAAACCATATCACTGGTTTGTGCTACTGTTGTTTCAACTGCATGAGAAGGAGTAGTTGCAATAAAAACGAGATCTCCGGGATGAATGGTAATCATCGTATGGCGCTTCTTGGCCATATTCTGTAATGAATTAAGGGGCTCGCCCATTTGACCTGTTTCAAGGATAACCACTTTATTTTCTGGTATTTCCTTTAAGTCTTTAACACGTATCAAAAGCCCCTTCGGCACTTTTAAATAACCTAAGCCCATCGCTGTACGGACAATTTTGGCAACATCTCGGCCTGTTAACAACACTTTTTTACCAGTTCTATAAGCAGCATTTAATACTTCCTGTATACGAATCAAATTAGAAGCTTTGGCTGCAACAATCACTCTTCCCTTTGCATTACGGAAAACATTAGTCACATATTCGCCAATTTCTTGTTCCGAAACATTTGGTAAGGTGGCTTCAGCATTAGAAGAGTCACTTAACAAAGCCAAGACATTTTTTTGTGAAATTTCTGCCAATCTATCTAAATCAGTCCGATAATTTGGTGCTGCAGATAAATCAAATTTAAAATCACCGGTATAAACTATCTCACCCGCATTTGTATGAACATCAATTCCTAAAGAATCTGGAATTGAATGCGTGGTGTGAAAGAAAGAAATATTAGAATTTTTAAATTCAATTTCTGTATCTGCATCAATCACATGAAAAAGACTTGTCTTTAGACGCTTATTTTCACGTTTAACTTTTATTTTTGCTAATTCAATTGTGAGCTGCGAACCAAAAACCGGAATATCATACTTACGTAATATATATGGCAATGCCCCGATAGAATCAGCATGTCCATGTGTTAAAAAGATGCCAACTACCTGATCACTATACTGCTCAAAAAAATCAAGATCTGGGATAACCAAATCAATTCCAAACAAGGTACTATCAGGATATTTTAAACCAGCATCAAGAATATAAATTTCGTCATTTACTTGGACAGCAAACATGTCTTTTCCTTGCTCACGTACGCCGCCCAAAATCATTAGTTTAACTTGATCAGTCATCATATTTCCTTTTCTATTGCTATTCAATTGTTATTTTATGGATCATTACGATCACAACGTAAAAAAGTGTCTTTTTTCATTCTAGCATAAAAATTAATGATGAGAAAAATAAAAAGTCAGTTCCTAGTTCGAACTGACTTTTTATTTTATTAAATTAACGACGTAAACCAAGCTTCTTAATCAATTCACGGTAGCGATTAATATCATTATCTTGCAAATAACGAAGCAAGTTACGGCGATGACCGATCTTTTTCAATAAACCAACATATGAGTGGTGGTCATGCGAATGATTACGCATATGTTCAGTTAAATTGTTAATATCTGTTGTTAATATTGCAACTTGAACTTCTGTTGATCCAGTATCACCTTCATGAGTCGCAAACTTTTTAATAATTTCATCTTTTTCTGCTTTTGAAATTGCCATAATATTTCACCTTTCATTAAATAATTGCCGTTAACAACGTTAACCGTCAGGTGTGAGCGTGCAAACAGCGTTAACGGTTCACAACAATAGTATAATACAGATTATTTTTTTAAAAAGCAAGTATAAATTAGCTTGCATCTGCAATTATTCTTCAGTATAATTTACTAAGTGAATTTACGATTATTGGAGGTGAATTTTATGCCACAAATCAAGTCAGCTATTAAACGTGTTAAAACTCAAGACGCTACTAGAAAGCGCAATGCCGCTCAATTGAATCAATTAAGAACTGCTGTTAAGAAGTTCAAGGTTGCTCAAGCTGCTGGTGCTGAAAACGCCTCCGAATTACATGTTGCTGCTGCCCGTGCATTAGATAAGGCTGCTTCAAAGGGTCTTATTCATAAGAACAAGGCTAGTCGTGACAAGAGCCGCTTAGCTAAGTTAGCCAAATAAACTTGTATAACTAAATTAAAAAGCAAGAATGAGTTCATTCTTGCTTTTTATATGCTTAAAATAAATAATTTCAAAAAAACACTTTCCCGATATTGACCATTTTTATAATTGAAATCTAGCTCAATCGCCTGCTCAAGCAACTTTTCTATCTGAGTAACTGCAAATTTATTGCTAAGGGCCACCTTTACCCGATAGGGATGTACCCCTAGTGTTTTAGCAATTTCCATTTCCGTTCTGCTTCGCTGCTGTAAAATTTTGACTACCAAAATTAATTCTAACTGATTTTCAAAAACAGCAAGTAGTTGGATGGGATTAGTTCCTTCACGCAACTGATTTTCTAATCGATCAATTGCTTCTTGATAATCATGTTTTAGTGCAGCTTCCAAAATTGCAAAAATATTTTGTGCCAAAGAAAGGTCAATATTTTTTTCAACTAATTCAGATGTAATTTTGCCATTATCTGCAACTAGCTTTAACTTATTAAAATTACTTAGTGCAGTATCTAAAACTTGATCACTTCGTTCAAGTAACAATTGTAATGCTGATCTTGAAATTTCATAACCCTGGGTATTCATAATTGCCTGAATTATTTTCCCAACTTCGTAACTTTTTACTGTGGTATCAACAACATTAAACTTATTTAAGACAGTTTTCGTTAACTTTTTGCGTCGATCAAGTTTGTCATACGAAGCAACTAGCACAACAATATCATCTAGCTGCTCAATATTAGTAAAAATTTTTTGTAGTTGGTCCGTTTGCTTTTTTAATTTTTGTGGAACCTTAGCCTTTAAAAAAAATGGATTTTTCACCAAAATTACCTTTTTCTGACTAAATAGACTTGATTCAGTTAAATCAGCTATCAACAAATCTAGCCCATCATTTTCACAATCAATAGTTAGATAGTCAAAGCCAGAAAAAGCTTCTTCATGTGTAAATGAGGCAGCCAAATAATCATTTAAAAAGGCATCATTTCCCGTAATCAGCGTTTGCGGATTATTCTTACTTGAATTTTTAAATAAAGAAAGTAAAGTCATCGCTACTCACCATTATCAAAACCTAAAATTTGGTATAAATCTAATTAATCATATCATAGTCTACTGTTGAAACCCACGCCTAATTTATGATGAAATAAAGTATATATTCAAAATCAGAATTTAGCCAAGTTAATAAAACGGCAATATTGCTAACTTATTTTTACTTTAGAAAACGATTAAATTTAGGTTTAGTAAACTTACCATATGTCCAAGAAATCATACCGCAATCCTGTGTTGAAACCCAGGGAATGCCTAATTTTTTAAGTGTAGCAATAGTTTCTACATGAGGATGTCCAAAGCGATTATTGCGACCAGCTGAAATAAAGACAATTTCTGGCGCTAATTTATGTAAAAAATCAGGATTAGACGAGGTTTTACTACCATGATGACCTAATTTGAAATAATTAGCCTGTAAATTATATTTAGCCATCAACTTTTGTTCACCTTCTTGGTCTAAATCGCCGGTAAATAACCAGCTTTTATTTGCAACTTTGAAAAAAATTGATAAGCAATCTTTATTTTCGCCTTGTCCCGGTTTAAAGGGATAAACGATATTAAATTTAATTTGTGGTTCCTTAATTTCTTGTCCCGCTAATAATTGCACTAACTGATTCAATTTTATGCGCTTTTCTATACGCTTTTTAAAAGAAGGATTAGCCATCAACCCTTGTGCAAAATATAATCTTTCGACTGGAATTTGACTCATAAGTGGTCCTAAATCTCCAATATGGTCAGTATCCTTATGCGTTACAAAAATGCCATTAAGTTTGCTAATTCCCTGAGCTTTTAAAAAGGGAAGCGTAATTTTATTGATTTGTGGTTGCACTTTTTGCTTACTAAAATTAAGCTTACCACCAGTATCTATCAGATAAGCTCTCCTAGGAAAAGGCGTTGTAATTAAAATGCTATCTCCTTGCCCAACATCAATAAAAGTTACTTGACCAGTTAACGGAAAATGAATTATTAAAAACAAAATCAGGTATAGCCACCCTATACTTTGAAAGAGCCACTTTCGTTGCAACCGATTAAAATATGGCTCATTCTGATCAGACAGTAAAATTATTGTTAAGCTAATTAGCAGTAGGCATTGCCACCAATTGATTTTACCAAAAGTTAATAGGCCAATTTTAGAAGCCGATAGGCTACCGATTTGTTGCTCTCCCAGCATTAAAATTTTTTCAAAAACCGTACTCATGCTAGGTACAAGGCTAAAAGTTAGTAAATTTATAAAAGTAAGTGGCAGTATAATGTAGTTAAAATAAGGCACAATCAACAAATTGAAAATTACAGTTAATAGATTTAACTGGAAAAAGAAGAGTAATAGCAAAGGGGCTAAAAAGATATTTAATAATAATGACTGTTTAAAATTAGGTAGCTTATCTGTAATAGCCAAGCCCAAACTAAGTACATAACTTAAAAGAGCCCCAGCTTGCATCATTAAACGTGGATCAATTAATAAATGGACTAAGCATGTCAGCCCTAGTAAGTCTAATTTAGTAATTGGAAAGCGATGAAATTTGAACATCTGGCTTAAAAAATAAGATAAGCTGGCCCGAATAAAGCCTGCTTGGTAATTACTAAAAAAAATTCCTCCTAATAAAAGTGGCACACAGCAAGCAAAAGTTTCAAATTCTGTTAATTTAAAATAGCAGCAGATAGTGCTAATAAGTATAGTATATATGCCTACATGTAACCCTGAAATACTCAAGATATGAATAACGCCAAGATCGCGATAATTATCTAGAATCGGCTGATTAGCTTGACTAGGATTTTCCCCTAATATCAACTCACTACTAAAAAAGCATAGTAATTGTGGCATTTTTTTAAAATAAGACTGTAAACAAAAGCGTAAATAATGTAAATAATTTATCATTCCAGCTACTCGAGTTTTAATATGACAACTCTTTAAATTAATCTGCTGCGTTATATTTTTTCCTAAGTAATATTTACGTAAATCGAATTGACCATAATTAGTTGCTTGATCAATTTTTTTAACTTCCCCATTAAGCTTAGTTAAAACTACTTGATAGCCACGCTCCAGTTGCTTTTTTTGCATATCCGTAATAGTTGCTGTTACTAAAACTGGGGTCCCTTTTACCTTACCTACCCCAGTAAGCCAATTATCCTTTAAGTTTACTTGATCAGGATAAAGTTCAATTGAAGAACTACTAGTAAGGGAAAAAGTTGGATGGTGCCTGTTTAAAGTTACACTTACAGCTGCTAAAATCAAAAATAATGCTAATACATTTTTTAAAGCTGAATATTTTTTTAATAATAAATAAATAAAATATAATCCGAATAAACTACAAACAATTGTTTGTTCTATTTTGAAACACTGATATATTAAAAAACTCAAGTCAATAAATAAGAGCGCAGTAAGTAAAAAAAATCCTGGCTGTAACTGCTGCCTAAATTTCCAGTTGATTTTTAAGTGCTGCAAAAGTTTTATCTCCAATACCTGAAACTTGCTTTAAATCTTCAATTCTTTTAAAAAGACCATTTTTTTGACGATAAGCAATTATTTGCGCTGCCTTTTTTTCACCAATTCCAGTTAGCTTTTGTAAATCCTGTTCGTTTGCAGTATTGATATTTACTTTCCCCGTAGCCGATTGATTAGAATTAGTAGCTGCTACTGCGGTCGCAGAGGTACTTGCTGCTTCACCTTGACTTGAATTTGCAGAAATAATTATTTCACTTATTTTGATTTTCTCACCTTTATATGGAATGTGAATCTTGTCTTGATCTTTTAAAATTAATGCTCGATTTACATTCTTTAGCTGGGCATTGCTTACAATTCCACCTGCTGCCGTTATTAGTTCCTGTAACCTTGCACCATTTTTTAAAGTATAGACTCCTTGGTGCTTAATAGCACCTGAAATATCGCAAGTTATATCACTGTTTCTTGCTACAAATTGCGGCTTATCAACTTCATTCTTCTGCTGTTTTTGCTTATTTGAAGCACTCTTTTGAACATGTGTTTGTTTAATACCCAACTGGTCATCAACGGTTGGTGCACGATTTTCATATTTATTCCAAAATACAATAAAAATAAAAATTACCCCTATAATGACGTATTGCTTATGCTCAATGAGCCAATCCCTGATCTTTTCCCAATTCATTCCTCTTTCCTCCTTAAAGTTATATACGAAAAAAAAGCTCAGAATTTTTTCTGAGCTTTTTTTAATAATTATTTGTCAAATAGTTTATTGCATCATCGACTGTGTGCACTGGAACTATTTTCATTTTAGTCCCAATTTTTTGGGCAGTTTTTTTAGCAACTACATAATTACTTTCAGATTGTTTAACGACCGAAGTATCCGTTGGGGCAAAAAACACTTCCGCTCCAGCTTTATCAGCAGCCACAACTTTTTTGTCTACTCCACCAATGACACCAACTTTACCATCAGGTGCAACTGTACCAGTACCCGCTATCTTATGTCCCTTAGCTAATTTACCTTGAGTAAAAATTTCATAACTTGTTAACGTAAACATTAAGCCCGCTGATGGTCCGCCAATTTCACCAGCATCAATTTTAAGTTTAGGCTTGGTAGTTACTTTAATGTGTTCAACTAACTGAATGCCAATTCCGGCCTTGCCAGTGCCGGCAACTTTAACAATTTTCCCAGAAAAAGTATAGTACTTTTGGTTTCGTAAAACTTTAATTTTAACTTTTGTACCAATCTTTTTCTTTTGAAAGTATGACATCATTTCTGCAGTTGAGTGAAAATTATGCTGATCAGCGCCCAGGACTGTATCGCCAACTTTAAGTTTATTTTTAAAGCTAGAATTCTTTTGCACTTGCATCACATAGACGCCTTCATAATTTAACTTTGGCCTTAACTTAGCTCTTTTAGCGGCATAATAAATGGCATTCTGCTGACTAGTTTGCATATACCATTTTTGTAATTCTTGATATTGACTATTTGTAGCATTGCCTAATAGCTCATCTTTGGGTACTCTAGTAGCAAATTTTTGGGTGTAACTTAGCAGATATTCAAAAACTGATGCCGGTTGACTAGTTTCACTAACCGTAACTAGATAAAAATTTTGGGGTACTTTTTTTTGGCTTTTAATAAAGTGATTAGTGGCCACAGCCTCACCAGGCATTTCAATATAATAATTGGTTGGCCAACTTAAGCCAATAATTATTGCCAATATTGCTAGAATTGAAAATAGCCATTTAATTGTAGATTGCTTACCTTTTTTATTTTGTTGCTTCGTATTACTCATTATTAGTTGACCTCATTTTTTTCTTCAATTCCCGAGCAGCAGTTGCTGGTAAAAATGATTCAACTTCTCCCTCAAACCGCGCAACTTCCTTAACGATACTTGAAGCAATAAAACTTTCTTGAGGTTGAGTAAATAATAAAATTGTCTCAATTTCTGGTGCCAACACTTTATTCATGGCTGCAATTTGCTGTTCATATAAGAAATCCTCTGTGTTTCGTACCCCGCGAACAATTACCGTCGCATCTAATTGACGTGCAACATTGACTGTTAGTTGGTCAGGTCTTTTGATAACTTGAACGTTGGATAAATTACTTATTGCATCTTCAACCAGATTTACTCGTTCATCAGGTGAAAAAAGATAATGTTTAGCAGTATTAGTCATTATTAATACATCTACTTGATCGAATAACTTAGCTGCCTGCTTAATTATTCCAACGTGTCCGTTAGTAACTGGATCAAAACTGCCAGGAAAGAGTGCTTTAGTCATTATTTTTCCTTTCGATAAAAGCTAACTATCGTTCGTCCTAGGTGATGTTGTTTTTCCAAACTAAAGCCACTAACTTCACCTAAATTACTTCCTTCATCTGTTTCTGCTACAACAACCGCTTGTTCAGCTAGCAAATCTAATCTAACCATTTTTTGCATATCAGCACTGATTTGCTGCTTAGCATAGGGGGGATCCAAGAAGACCAAATCAAATTTTTGTCCCTTAATAGAAAATTGCTTAAGTGCTAAATTACTTGACATTTTATACACATCAAATCGGTTTTCCTCACCAGTCAAGGCGACATTTTTCCGAATTATCGCGACTGCTTGATAGTTAATATCGACAATTGCTGCGTGACTATAGCCACGTGAGACTGCTTCTATTGCTAATGCGCCGCTACCGCCATATAAATCCAATACTTGCCCACCAGCAAAAAATTGGCCTAAACTGTTAAATAACGATTCTTTGACTTTATCACTTGTAGGCCTAGTTTTTTGACTCTTCAAAGTAAATAAATTTCGTTTTGCAAATTTACCAGAAATAATTCTCATCGCTAATTTTCCATATCTTTATTTTTTTCTAATTCTTCTCCAGCAGTCTTAGCCATTTCACTTATTTGTTGTTCAATATGCTTACTGTCTAGATTAATATTATCTGCCATAGTTTTTTCAATACAATTGACAAAATCCTGAGCCTCTAATATTGTAATTATCTTTTCCACATCATTTTGATTGACATATAGAATACAATAGCGCAATTTATTCGAAGAATAAACAATATCACCGAAACGACGTAACTTATATTGATTACTTATGGAATTAAGATAAACAATTAGTCCTTGTCTCGAAGTTAACTGGGTATTAGCCAGGTCTTGATTAACACTCATCTATTATCTATTTCCCTTCTTATCTTTTCGTTAGCAGCTATATTAAGAGCAAGTCCTATTGCCGTAGACAAAACAATTAAGGACGACCCCCCATATGAAATAAATGGCAATGTAACTCCTGTAATCGGTAATAGTCCAATAACTGCGCCAACATTAAATAATGTTTCAGTAAATATAATTGTAGTAATTCCAAAACACACTAGCGCATTAAATTGTGACTTAGCCTTTATTCCAACTTCCATAATCCGCCACATTAAATAAAATAATATGCCTAATACCACCAAAGCACCAATAACACCTAGTTCTTCAGCTACGATAGATAAAATAAAGTCAGTATACGGTTCCGGTAAATAGCCTCTTTTTTGCATACTATTACCTAGACCAACACCAAACAAGCCACCATTGTGAATAGCATAATAGGAATTAACCAATTGAGCGCCACCCTTTTGCTCAAGTTCAAATGGATGCATAAAAGACATTAGTCGTTGATATTGATAATTATCTTGTAAGAATTTAGGATTCCAATGAATAATTAAAAAAACTAGTAAAGTAACAGTTGCAGCAATACTAAATAAAAAAATCAACGCATTTTTAACCGGAATTCCTGATAAAGAGAACATAACAATGACTATCATTGCTAAAATTGCCGTACCGCCTAAATCCGGTTCAATAACTACTAAAAACATCATAAATGCGGCTAAAATTGCAGGTCGATATAAGTTTTCAACAATATTACCCTTACTAAAACTGCCATCGTGTCGATCTAAAAAATAAGCCAAATAAATGACCAAGGCTAGTTTTGCAATTTCTAGTGGCTGTATTTTGATTACTTTTAGATCAATCCAGCCAACTGCCCCATTAACGGCAGCGTCAGAACCTTTAATAATCTTTAAAGCAATTAAATATAGTAATAAAATCAAGCTGATTTCTAAAAAGCAAATAACAAATTTGCGCTCTTTGAAAATTTCCAATTTTAAAAAGAAACTTAAGCTAGCAAAAACAAAAATAGCAATTATGGCATACCAAGCTTGCCGTATACCATAAAAACTTGGCTTAAAACCATTCACTAACATAATGTTTGAACTAGCAGAATATACCATAATTATCCCAAAAATAACTAGCAATAAATATGGTACCAAAATCGAAAAATCAAGATGATGTAATTTTTGGCGCACAAGTAGACCTCCTATTAAGTAAGTTGTCTCTGTAATTATAAAACAAAAAAGACACCACTTCATTAGTGAGTGCCTTTAATATTGTTACTTAATTACGATTACGCTTTTTATCAGCCTTTTGTCGTTCAGAAGTATTTAAAATCTTTTTACGAAGACGAATAGATTCTGGAGTTACTTCACAATATTCATCATCATTTAAAAATTCAATTGCTTCTTCTAAAGTCATATTCTTCGGTGTTCTAATTGCAGCCGCATGGTCCTTACCAGCTGCCCGCGTGTTAGTTAAATTCTTACCCTTAATAACGTTAACTGCAATGTCGCGATCACGTGAAGACTGACCAACAATCATTCCTTCATAGACTTCAACACCCGCACCAATAAATAACTCACCACGTTGTTCAACGGTTTGTAAAGAATATGTAGTTGACTTACCTTGACTGATTGAAACTAAAGCGCCGTTTTTACGTCCAGGTTCCCAATTCTTTACCACAGGCTTATATGAATCAAAACTGTGGTTCATAATGCCATAACCACCTGTTTGCGACATGAATTCGTTGTTATAGCCGATTAATCCGCGCGATGGAACCAAGAAATCTAAACGAGTTTGGTTATTGCCGGTTGAAGCCATATTCTTCATTTCACCTTTTCTTTGGGAAAGAGAATCGATTACCGAACCAACATATTCATCAGGAGTATCAACTTGAACTGCTTCAAATGGCTCACACATCGTACCATCAATTTCACGGTAAATAACCTTTGGCCGGGATAATTGTAATTCGAAGCCTTCACGACGTAGCTCTTCAACTAAAATGGAAAGGTGTAATTCCCCACGTCCAGAAACTGTCCAGGCATTAATTTGATCTGTGGGCTCAACTTTCAATGAAACATCAGTCCGAGTCTGTTTAATTAGTCGATCTTCTAATTTCTTTGGGGTAACTTTATCACCTTCACGTCCAGCAAAAGGTGAATCACTAGCAACAAAATCCATTTGTAAGGTTGGTGGATCAATTTTAAGAAATGGCAATGCTTCAGGTTCTTCAGCTGAAGCAATTGTTTCTCCAACAAAAATATCATTAATACCACTAATCGCAATAATGTCACCAGCTTTGGCTTCAGTTATTTCATTACGCTTAAGCCCAAAGAAACCGAATAATTTAGTAACACGGAAATTCTGACTTGAACCATCGCGCTTCATAACTGTGATATTATCGCCTACTTTAACTTGACCGCGGTAGATACGACCTACACCAATACGGCCTACATAATCATCCCAATCAAGCATTGTAATCTGGAATTGTAATGGCTCATCAACATTATCAATAGGAGCTGGGATTGTCTTAATGATAGTTTCAAAAATTGGATCCATCGTTTCTTTTTGGGTTGAAAGATCTTCATCATAAGAAGAAGTACCATTTAAAGCTGAGGCATAAACAACTGGAAAGTCTAATTGCTCATCGTTAGCACCGAGTTCGATAAATAATTCAAGTACTTCATCTAATACCTCTTTCGGACGAGCTCCTGGACGATCAATTTTATTGATAACGACAACAGGTTTAACACCAGCTTCCAGTGCCTTCTTCAGAACGAAACGAGTTTGCGGCATTGTACCTTCATATGCATCAACTAAAAGTAAGGCACCATCAACCATATGCATAATTCGCTCAACTTCACCACCAAAATCAGCATGTCCTGGTGTATCCAAAATATTAATGGTAGTGTCACCAAATTTTACCGCAGTATTCTTAGATAAAATAGTAATACCACGCTCACGTTCAATATCATTTGAATCCATTGCTCGGTCTTCTATAGTCATGTGTTCAGACAGAGTATCAGATTGCTTCAACAATTGATTAACTAAAGTGGTTTTACCATGGTCAACGTGAGCTATAATGGCTATATTTCTAATATCGTTTCTTCTTTTTTCTGACAAAAGTATTCCTCCTCCACTCCTCAATAAAAAAACTGTGACGTGGTCACAGTTTCGGCGGCACGTCAAAAACATGCTAATCGAAGTGTTTCATATCTGTATATTTACGCTCATTGATTTTAACACCTAACTATAACAACGGTCAACGTTTATCCCTCTTTTTCAAATCAAAATTTTAGTATAGAATAAAAACAGGACAAATTAGCCTAACCTATGTTAAAAATATAGATATATAAATTTTTGTGAAAGAGTGAATGTAATTGATTTTAATGAAAGACATAACCCGTGATGGCAATCCAGTGTTGCGGAAAGTAGCTGAACCTTTATCCTTCCCTTTAAGTGACCACTATAAAAAATTAGCCGACAGAATGATGGAATATTTAATTAATTCTCAAGATCCCAAAATTGCTCAAAAACACCAATTACGTGCTGGTGTTGGTTTAGCTGCACCACAAGTAGGAGAAAGTGTGCAAATGGCCGCTTTACTTGTACCCAATAATGAGGGCGAAATAGTTTTTAAAGACACATTTGTTAATCCGGAAATTTTATCTGAATCTGTTCAACAGGCTTGTTTAAGTGAAGGGGAAGGCTGCTTAAGCGTTGACAAAGTAATTGATGGCTATGTGCCTCGTCCTGACAAACTAAAAATAAAATATTACACAGTTGATGGAACTGAAAAAATAATTAATTTAAAAGATTACCCTGCAATTGTTGCTTCTCATGAAATTGAACATTTACGCGGACATTTATTTTATGATCGAATTAATAAACAAGACCCATTTAAACTAGCTGACGATACTGTCATTGTTTACTAATTAAAGCCGCCAATACTAAGATCTTAGCCTCACAGACTCTAAGTTTTATACTTGTATCAGGCGGCTTTTTTAATTAATCCTGATAACTTGTTTCTATACTTGAAATAACAATTATGGTAGAATCTTACTAGCTGTTAGATACCTTGAGTATCTACATTAAGAACGTTTTTTAAAAAATATTAAGGAGAATACAAATATGATCTACAAAGTTTTGTATCAAAAAGACAAGGTTGTCAATCCTCGACGTGAAACAACCCAAACTCTTTATTTAGAGGCAGAAAATATGGTTACGGCTAGAACAATGGTTGAAGACAATACCCCCTATAATATCGAACTCATCCAAGAATTAGCCGGCAATTCACTGCAATACGAAAAAGAACACGCTGATTTTAAATTAACATCTTTTGAAAGAAAGTAAGAAGTAATTTAAGTGCGTATTAAAAATAATGAAGTTGCTATCGTAGCAATCGGGGGGTTGCACGAAATTGGCAAGAATATGTATTGTGTTCAATACCAAGATGAAATCGTCATTATGGATTGTGGTATTAAATTCCCTGAAGATGATTTACTTGGTATTAATTATGTTATTTCCGACTATTCCTATCTAATCAAAAATCGAAAAAAAATCAAAGCACTGGTTGTAAGTCACGGACATGAAGATCATATCGGAGGAATACCTTTTTTACTTGAAAAAATACCCGAAATTCCTGTTTATGCTACCCCATTTGCTCTTGCTTTAATCAAAGGTAAATTAGAAGAGCACGGAATCTTACGAACAACAGAATTGCATGAAGAACATGAAGATACTGTATTAAAATTCAAAAAATTATCCGTTAGCTTTTTTAGAACTACTCACTCAATTCCAGATACCTTGGGAATTGCTGTGCACACTCCATTAGGTGCGGTTATTTTTACAGGTGATTTTAAATTTGATTTAACTCCTGTTATGAACCAGCCAGCACCTAATTTTCAACAAATGGCTCAATTAGGTAATGAAGGAGTGCTAGCTTTATTATCAGATTCAACCAATGCCGAAGTAGCCCAATTTACTAAATCTGAACGGTTTGTAGCCAAATCATTGCATGACATTATTACAGGTATCCATGGCAGGATTATCTTCGCTACCTTTGCCTCGAATCTTTATCGCGTATCAACTGCAATTCAAGCAGCAATTGATACGGGACGTAAAGTAGCAATCTTTGGTCGAAGTATGGAGAATGGCGTACAAAATGGCATTGATTTAGGCTATCTTAGTGTTCCTGAAGGGCTAATTGTTGATGCTAATGAAATTAATCATACTCCACCTGATGAAGTAATGATTTTATGTACTGGTTCCCAAGGTGAGCCATTAGCTGCCCTTTCTCGAATTGCAAATGGAACTCATAGACAAATAAGTCTGCAACCGGAAGACACTGTTATTTTTTCTTCAAACCCAATTCCTGGAAATACGCTTAGTGTTAACCACCTGATTAACAAATTAATGGAAGGTGGAGCTACTGTTATCCATGGACGAGTAAATAATGTACATACTTCTGGCCATGGTGGGCAAGAAGAATTAAAAATCATGGTTAGATTGACTAAGCCTAAATATATGATTCCAGTTCATGGTGAATACCGCATGCAAGTAATTCATACCGAACTGGCACAAGCTGCCGGGATACCAGCAGACCACACTTTTGTTTTAGAGAACGGCGAAGTAATTTGTTTTGGACCAGAAGGTTCACGAATTGCTGGACACATTCCTGCTGGAGATGTTTATGTCGATACATCCGGGACAGCTGATGTGGGGAATGTAGTGGTTCATGATCGCCAAGTTTTATCAGAAGATGGTCTAGTTGTTGTAGTTGCCACTGTTGACTATAAGCATAAACGAGTTTTAGCAGGACCTGATGTTTTAAGTCGCGGCTTTGTTTATATGCGTGAATCTACTGATTTAATCAGTCAGACACAAAAACATATTTATCATATTCTTAAAACTGAAATGGATAAAACTGAAAATCCCAAAGATAGTATTATTCGTAAGGCAATTGTTGATAATCTTTCTGATTTTTTATATTCAAAAACTAAAAGACGACCGATGATTTTACCAATGCTAGTTGAAAAGAAGTAAAATTTCTGATTTTGCTTTAAAAATAAGGATTAATGAACAAAAAACTAAGATTACACCTGCTTGTTAATGAAACTGCCGGTAACGGACGAGCCAAAAAAATACTTTATCAATTGGTTTTGCTCTTAATAAATGAAAATATTGATTTTGATATTAAGAAAAGTACCTATGCGGGACAAACGATTAAACTTGCTCAAGAATACGGTAGCAATATACATAATGAAGGTGAAGTACTAATAGTAATTGGTGGTGATGGTTCACTTAATGAGGCACTTAATGGGATTAAACGCTCAAGCAATCCCGAGACCCCCTTTGCTTATTTACCTGCTGGAACTGGTAATGACTTTGCCCGAGCAGCTAAGTTATCTTCTGATCCGAAACTTTTGTTGCTACGCTTAAAGAAAAGCCTAATACCCGATAAAGTTGATTGTGGCTCATTTCAAATAGATGGTCATCTTAATCAACTTTATTATTTTGCCAATAGTTTTGGCATTGGTTTTGATGCATGTGTTAATCATTTAAGCAATATTTCCGAATTAAAAAAAATCTTGAATAAGCTAGATAAAGGTAAGCTTGTCTATGGCCTAAATATTTTATTCGGCTTGCGTAAACAAGACACTTTTAATGTTGAAATTAAGAGCGATCATCAACAATGGTATTATCAAAAAGCTTTTTTAGTTACTACAACTAACCATCCTTATTTAGGGGGTGGTATTCCCCTATTACCTAGTGCTCGAATTGACAATCATAAAATTGATACCGTAGTCGTTGAAAAATTTGGTCTAAATAAATTAGTCAAACTTTTTATTAACTTATTAAAGGATGGTTCGCATATTCACGATCCCCAATTTCATTATATTGAAGCAGAAAAAATTACCGTCACTGTCAATAAAAAAGAGTTTGCACAGGTCGATGGTGAAGAAGTTAAGCTTAACTCTTTTAAGCTAGAATTTGCCGTCAAGCAATTTAACTTGTTCAGGTATTAAAAAATATAAAAAGCAAGAAATTTTAAAGTTTCTTGCTTTTTTATTTAAATTATTTATTACTATTTCTTTTCAGGAACTGGTAAATCCGGACCAGCTAGATACTTTACATCCGAAGCTTTCATCAAAATACCGCCACCAATTATAACTTGATAAAATAATGCTACTTTATTGTTATCATATCTTCTTTTTTACCAAAATGAATCATATTCGCAGCACTTTCGCCATAATCGTCCTTATCATAATATAGTGCATCATATAACTGATTAAAGATGTTGGCCCAGGTCATTTGTTGTCTCACTGTATTTTTAAAATCATAATTGCAAATAAATGTATCTAGATACGCAGGAGTACAAAGTTTACCCCAAAATTATCACTAGTAGCAATTATATCAACAATTAATTTTTGCCCACTCTTTAAAGTCTTAGGTAATAATTGGCCATGTCTATTTAATTATAATAGTTGCCCTAAGCCATACTTAATAATTTTTGTTTAACTTTAATCAATAAACAAAGACAACAACTTTTTTAGCTTAAAATTCGTTGTTTATTGTATCAGCTCGTATGTCCTTTTAGCATCATTACCAGATTTCAGAAATACTTCTGGGCTAATTTTTTAGCTTGAAGCTAATCGAATTCTGTGCAAAAAAGCAATATTAGTTTTTTATACTTCCGATTTATTACATGTATAAGAAATTAGGGTATTTTTATTAACAATTTAGTAATAAAACAAAAATTTCTGTTGAATTAAATTATGCAAGCCATAAGGCCTAAAAATATATAGGTATACTTTTTGTTATTTTTTTGTTACATAATCAGAAATATTTAATTGCTTTTCCGATTTCAAACCAGTTATATTATCATACAAATGAAGAAGAAGTTTAGTTCTGTCTTGATTAAATTCGATTGCAATATTCATATTTTTCCCTTTATACTCTTCTCCTATTGACTTTTTAGCTAGCATATATACTTGATTGGTCTCTTCTTTCGTTAGATTATTAATATTTTTAACTACTATTTTCTTTCCATTTAATTTTTCAGTTGCATCTTGCAAACTCCAAATAGCCTGATTTATTTCTGCTTGAGTTGGCTGTGACTCTTGGACAACCTTTTTTCCATTATCAACCGCATGTAAATATGTATTCTTTTCTAAGTAACTACCAAATTTATATGGATCGCTGTTTTTAATGTTTGTTTCTTTATCTAGCAACCTTTGGAGACTCTCTTTATCATCATTAGAAGCTAATGCCACAAAATTTTTAGCTTCATCTGCTGTATTTATTGCTTTTAATTTTGGCCCATAAATATACTTATTATCATTAGCCTTAATAAAATCAGTTGAATTACTAAACGATCCTTCATTAGGTTTATCACTTAATCTGTAAAATAATTCAGCTCGATTATCACTTGGTACCCATATATATAATAATTCATCAACTGGCCGTTCCTTATATTTTTGAACTATATTTGTGCTTTTTGGTTTACCATTAATATCGTAAACCAGAGTATTTTTGCCTATCATTACAGTAGTATAATTGCTATATGGCAATAACATTTGACGTGCAGAAATTCTCACTTTATCTGTATAAAGATATTCATTTTGGTTTTTTATACCATAGAATGCTGACGGAGTATTTCCATCTATTTCATAATAATTCATATCTAAAGCAAATGGTGCAGCTTCACGATCAATAGTCACTTTTTTACCTATTTTTATTTTTTGGCCAGTATTATTTCGATGACTATCAAAAACATCTAATCCACCCTTAGAATTAGGAGTTACATGCTCAACAGTGGCAGTTGTTTGATTTGTATACAAACTAGCACCATCAATTTTATCAACATTTGCCGCTTTGATATAGCCACCGTGACCAATGCTGTAATATTCCTGCCCTCTAATTGTCTTATATGGCAAGTAGAACCAATTCCATTTATCATCATGGAACGAGTAACGCTTTGTATCCGGATTAGTTATTGCTTTAACCTGATCAACATACTTAACTGTCGTCCCTTTTTTAAGTAAGCCATTACTCCCCTGGTAAGAGTATAATTTCTGCCCTCTTTGATTATAAATGCGCGTGTTGTGGTTTAATGTTAAGGTACCGGCTGTTGCAATTTTATTTTGCGTTTGGTCAGTTGTTTGTGCTGCCTGAGCTTGATTAAGACTAGTGGTAATTACTGGCACCGTTGCCAAAGCAACTGCCGCTAAACTAACTATTAATTTTTTACTTTTTTTCATTTTTTATACCTCATAATAAAAAAGAAATAATATATTTACTAAATTATAGTTTATACTTCAAAGTAATAAGTTTTCTACTATGCGACCAAACAAAAAAGTGAGTAAAAATAGCTACTCACTCTTCTTTTAATTTGCTAATAAGTCACCTGGATGCTTACCAATTAGAAGTACCGGTGTTTCTGATATGTCTCTATGCTTTAAATAACGGTTTAACTGTTTAATTGAAGTATCAGCTATTGGCTTATTCTTACCAGTTAACTCGCTAGCTAACGTTTGTGCTTGCTCTAATAAAGCCGAAGTAGGTTCGTTATTATCTTTAGCAATCATTACTTTTAGTTCAGCATTAATTAGTGGTTGTAAGTCCTTATTAAATAGGTTTTTGTTATAAATACCATTCACATAATTGGTATAACCTTTATATTTTCCATCCTTAGAAATCAAATCAACGGAAATACTGTTTTTAATGGTTGTCAGCTTTCTGACCTTAAATAGTGTATGATTCTTAACAAGCTTCTTTAATACCTTTCGGCTGTATGATTTACCACCCTTGGCTGTTGTATTCTTATATAATGCGCCTTTACCAGCATGAGGTAATACAAAAACATACCCAGCTTTAGCTAACTTCTTAGTCCAAGCTTTATTAGTTACACGCTTAGGCTTTTCTATTTGCGCAACTTGGGCCGTAGTATTATTTGTGGTAGCCAGCAGTTGTCCCGTCGATACTATCGTTAAAACAACCAAGACTTTAACTATTTTTTTCATATGCTTTTCTCACTAGTACCATTGATGTGCTTGCCAAAATTGTTTAGCTTTTTCCCATGAACCATACCGATTTTTGACATATCTATCTGCAGTTTTTTCTTGATTTACTTTACTGTAATCTCCATTAAGGTAAGACTTAGTTAATTGAAAACGCCCATAGTACTGACCATTGACGGCTGTATAACTATAGGTTGATTCATTATAAGCAATCCATACTTTTGCTGATCTATTTGCACTACTTAAATTATCATAGTACTTACTTTTTATACTTGCTGGAACATTAGCATACGGATTACCAACAGGATTACGACCATAAGATCGTAAAAGATCATTGCCAAAATCTAAAATGGTATTGTCGTTAACTGTACCTTCACTATAATCAGCAGCATTTTCAACATTTTGTGGTAAGTAAATTGGTGTTCCACTAGGGATCGGTGTATCAGGATCAAGATTATTATTAAGTTGCTCAACTACTGATAACTCAAGATTATTGTTTTCAGCAATTTGTCTTAATGATTGATTATCTTTATTAGCAACCGGAGCTATATCATTCTTAGAAATCGAAGGCAATGCTGTCGACTCTGCTGACGCAGTACTAGTGGTCAGCATCATGGATGCTGGCACTGTTGCTAACATAATTGCAGAAGAACATACTTCCAAAATTTTTTTAAATTTCATTTTTACGCCTCATTTCTCAAAAAAGTAATTATAAATTACACATTATTTTTAATAACATTATAACACTTATTTTAATTTTGTGTATGTTTTTTAAATATATAACAACATAATTTTAATATAGTGTAGATTAGTCGAAGTATTACTAAATCATAGAGCCACAAGACTAAATTTGGCAATAAATAATTTTTTTTGAATTTATAATTGTATATAATAAAAAAAGGCATTATTAATGAAATACGAAAACAAATTGCACTTAATTCCAGAAGAAAACCGCCAACTTGCCAAAACTTATCTGACCAAGCTAGTATTTACAACTGCTGAGATGACTGATCTTAAAGGCTGGACTTATCAAAATCGTTTTTTTTTGGCGTTACATCAACTGCAGTGTTAATTGGAGTTACATCAGTTGCCGTATTTACTGGAGTTAAATGTTTACCAAAAAGATACTCAACGTCTGAAGCCTTAATATACTTAAACTCAGCATCTTTATAGAATTCTGTTCCTTCATAAAACAATTCTGCTTTATTTAAGCTCGGAACCCAAATATACCGTAAACTCTTGACATCTGTCTCGTGACCTTCTGCAATAGTTGGAAAAGCACTATCACTATCCTGAATACCATGAATATTATATATTGGACTCTTCCTTATAATACGTACACTCGTAAAATTACTATATGGTAGGATAACTTGCCTTGGTATTGAGCTTTTCTTAATATCTGCCCTCAAAACGAATTGCTGCTTATTATTTTTTAAGCGAAATACTTCCATATATGAATTTGACAAACCAAGTATATCCATTGAACCAGCTAAACTAACCCTATCGGAGGTGCGGTCAATTACTATTTTGGAGTCCTTCTTAATATACTTATTAGTAAAATTCCCTTGCGAATTAATTATTCTAGCATTATTACTTCTGCCTACTCCAGATTCTGTTATCTTCGCTAGCCGAACAGTAGCATAATTTGTATACAAACTATAACTATCAATTTCTTGAACATTAGCAGCTTTTATATAACCACCATGGCCAATACTATAATATTCCTGTCCCTTGATTGTTTTATATGGTAAATAGAACCAGTCCTGAAAATTTTCTTTATGGAAGGAGTAACGCTTTGTATCCGGATTAGTTATTGCTTTAACCTGATCAGCATACTTAACTGTCGCCCCTTTTTTAAGTAAGCCATTACTCCCCTGGTAAGAGTACAATTTTTGCCCTCTTTGATTATAAATGCGCGTGTTGTGGTTTAATGTTAAGGTACCGTCTGTTGCAATTTTATTTTGCGTTTGGTCAGTGGTTTGTGCTGCCTGAACTTGATTAAGACTAGTGGTAATTACTGGAACGGCTGCCAAAGCAACTGCCGCTAAACTAACTATTAATTTTTTGCTTTTTTTCATTTTTTATACCTCATAATAAAAAAGAAATAATATATTTACTAAATTATAGTTTATACTTGAAAATAATAAATTTCTATTGCGCAAGCAAAAAAGGGTAAGTAATTTTAAAAATTGCTTACCCTTTAAATTAAGTTATGTTACTTGCTAAATCCAATTAGTGGTATCATTCAACCTTAAATTTATGTAGACCGAAACTCATATAATGTAATAACTGATTAAGGATTTCCACTTTAAATACTGTGCCCGTAGTCATAACCGCATATTGACCCCCAGCATCAATTAGTTTTTTACCAGTTTGCTTAAAGCCATTGCGTTCATAAAAATGAAGCCGTTTTACCCGTTGACTATAGTTTAGTGCCCTACTATTAATTGGTTCAATATCTAAAATAATATCTTTATTGTAATAATTCTCTCTTAAAGCCTGTAATACTTTCGTACCATAGCCCTGACCATGCTTATCTGAAATAATTGCTAAGTAAGCTAAATAAACCGCTGTTTCTCCTTCAACTAAAAAGATTAAACCAACAAATTCTGTTTCGTTGTAAATAGCTTGAAAACGAGCTTTTTTTCGCAAAGCCATAACTAGTAGTTGCCAAGTATGGAACCTTTCAGCTTCAGGAAAAGCTTTTACGTATAATTCTTTTACTTCTCGATATTCCTCAGTTTGCCACTTAATATTTTTAAAATGTAAAATAATATCCTAACTTTCTATATTTTTAAATTTGATCTCTAGGATAAAGCATAACAAATATGACATTATTAGCCAAGTAAGTAAGAAATATTTAAGAAAAAATTTTTCTCAATACATCTAAATTAAACTATGCCTTATTGCGTGATAAAGTCTTTAAGCCCGGTAAATTAATCATAACAATCAGACTAATAATATACAAAGCAGACAAAAAACCCATTACAATGGTTAAATTATATTGATCCATCAAAATACCAATTACAACTGATGAAAAGCCACCAATTGCCCGACCAATATTAACAATAATATTATTAGCACTTGACCTAATTTCAGTTGGATACAGTCGACTAATTACAGCACCGTAACCACCAAACATTCCGTTAGAAAAGAAACCAACTACTGCCCCAATTAGCAGTAAAGTTAGCATATTAGTAGCTAAGCTGAGAGTATAAACCATAATAGCAGATCCAACTAAGAAAATGCCAAAAGCTCTTCTAGGACCAAAATAATCAAAAATAGAACCAAAAGTAAGCATACCAATGCTCATCCCAATAATTGTTGCAATCATCCATAAACTGGAATTAGCAACATTCAAATGTAATTGCTTTTGGACAATTGTTGGCAACCAATTCATTAAGCCAAAATAGCCAGCAATTTGTACTGTCATCATCAACATTAAGCCTAAACTTTGCAATGCTAACTGCGGTGTAGCAAACATTTTTTTAAAGACATTTGATAGCAATGAACCTTTTTCTTTAGCCTTCGCTGTTAAAAATTGTTCACTCTCATGAAGATGCTTTCTAATAAAAATTGTTAGTACAACCGGCACAATTCCAACTAGAAATAGCATATGCCAGCCAGCGTTAGGAATAATCCAAGCGGCAATTAAAGCTGCTAAGACGGCACCAACTTGGCCACCAATGGCCGCAATCGAAGTCATTTTACCAATCTGAGCTTGCGGAAAAGTTTCTGCAATCAAAGCAATCCCCACCCCATATTCGCCACCAGCACCAATACCGGCTAGAAAACGCAATGCATAGATTAAATAAATATTCTTGGCAAAAGCCATGCAAGCCGTAGCTACTGCAAAGATAATTACAGTATGACTAAAAGTCTTCACTCGCCCAATTTTATCACCAAGAATACCAAAAATAATACCACCAGCCAGCATACCTAAATTGGTCACTGATGAAATTAATCCAGCAGCACCACCAGATAAATGTAAATCAGCAATCATTGAACTCATTGCAAAGGATAAAAAAAGCACATCCATATTTTCTAAAGCAAATCCGGATGAAGTAGATGCAATCGTCCACTTTTGATTTTTACTTAGTACTTGAGTGTGCTGTTTAATAGTATTCATCATTTATTTCCTCCAAAACGAACGCTCTCTGTCATTCAATTATTTCATCAGAATTACATTCTACTCGTTTTTTCACTTTTTACAATAGGATAATATGACTATATTTCCTTCCAGAAGTATATTTACACTAAATAAGAAATTGCAACCTGTAAACGCGCAAGTTCGATAATTTTAGGTACTAAATCTTCTGAATCTACTTCAGCAAAAATAACACCAGTACTAGGATTAACTTCAAATCCTGCCTCCCAAATCAAGTTGGCACAAGATTCAAACAATTCTTCATCACTAGCACTAGGGTCGAGTTTAAATAGACAACGACCATCATCAGTAACTTTTAATGCAGTTTCTTTCTTTTCAACAAAACAATATACCTCTTCCCCCAGTGCATCTCTTTGTGAAGTGGCAATTTCAATAGTGTTCTCATCAAATATCAATACATTAATATTACTAGCTAGCCAATTAATTATTTTTTGCTTTAATTCAGTACACACTCTTTTTGATTGCTTAGTCATTAAATTACTCCTTATTAATTATTTTTTGCGCTTAATATTGACATCTTGCATACCAATCATTGGGTCAATTTCTCCAGAATAGATTAATTCGGGCGTCAAAATATACGAAGTCTTGGAATCAGAACTGACTACTGTTGCTCTTATCTTTGCTTTTTCCTTAAGACTTAACGTCGCTTCTTCATCTTTAGCTAGCTGTTTCTTAAGTTTCTTACATAATCCAGTTTGCCGATCATTTCCCGAATTAGTTAAAGCCATTGTGTAAGCATGTGGATCACCAATTAAGACTAAATTTTGGGCTGCCCGGGTCACTGCCGTATATAAAAGATTTCGTTTAAGCATTACATAATTTTGCATAGTTAAGCTCAAGATAACTAATGGGAATTCAGAACCCTGTGCCTTATGAATAGTAATTGCATAAGCTCTAGTTAAGTCAAACATATCTTTTTTGCTAAAACTGATTTCACGTCCATCAAAATCAGCAGTCATACAATTTTTGGTACTAGTATTATCAATTGAGACTATTTTACCAATTTGCCCATTATAAATATCTTTTTCTGGATTATTCTGTAACTGTAAAATTCGATCACCAATTCGGAAAATTTCGTCATGAATTTCTAAAAATTTACTTTCTGCTTTGGCAGGGTTTACGATTGCCTGAATCACGTTATTCAAATTAATAACGCCACCTTCACCTTGATACATTGCGCCCAAAACTTGTATATCATCTTGATCAAAATGATTTAAAGCTTTTTCGACAATTTGTTGCACAACGTGATCAACTTCATGTGTTGGACAAGAAATAAAAGAATAATTTTTAGTTTTTTTAAAAATAATTTGTGAATTTTGCCCTTCATTTATGGCATGAGCCAAAGTAATAATGCTTGAATCATCGCCTTGCCTATGAATTTGCTCTAAAACAGTAGTAGGAAAAACATCAGCTTTAATTAAATCACTAAATACATTTCCCGGTCCCACTGATGGCAATTGGTCTTTATCACCCACAAAAACAATATGTTTAGTTTGATCAATACTATTAACTAATTGCTTAAATAAAAACATATCAACCATCGACATTTCGTCAATAATTAAAATTTCACCGTTAAGTTCATTCAAATCAGTTGCATCATTTTCACCGATTCCTAATCCCAGCAAACGATGAATTGTTTTAGCAGTTATCCCTGTTATTTCTTCCATTCTTTTAGCTGCTCGCCCTGTTGGAGCAGCTAACAAAAATGGTGGATCACTACTATATAAAGTTGAAGCTGGAATTTCGGCTAATTTTTGTAAAGCTATCAAAATTCCATTAATAATAGTGGTTTTACCGGTTCCCGGACCACCAGTTAAAATTGATATCGGATTAGTTAAAGCATTCTTAATTGCCATTTTTTGAGTATCATCATATTCAATTTTTAACTGTTTTTCCGCTTTTTCAATTGCTGCTTGAACATCTTTTTCTTTAAACTGATCACTATTTTGCCGGTTAACTAAATTTTTCATTGCCAGAGCAATTTCGTTTTCCGTCTGAAAAATATTTTGTAAAGCTGCCTCATCACCTGAAACCACAACTTTTCCTTCATGCTGTAATTTATTAATGCAGTTGGCAATCTGATCAAATTGATCAAGCGCTAATAATTTACTTGAACGCGTCAAAAGATCTGCTAATTTAATATAGGTATTGCCCTCTTTATTAACTTCATCAAGCATAATTTGAAAAACTGCGCCGCTAATTCTTTTTGGATCATCCCTAGCAATATTTAAATTAGTGCCCATGCGGTCAGCACTTTTAAAAGCATAGCCTGAAACATCTGCAATTGCTGCATAAGGGTCTTCTTTTAACTTGTTTATAGTTTCACCATGGTAAATTTGATATAAGCGATTAGCAACTTTTTTATTCAGTCCATACTGTGCTAATTTTAAAACAATTTCTGAATAGGAATCCATGGCGCTTACACCATTAAGCAAACTATCCTTCTGTTTTTTCGTCAAAGACAAGGTGGCAACTTTTTCTGGCTTATCCTTTAAAACCGATAATGCATTATCACCTAAAACGGAAACAATTTTTTCTGCGGCTTTTTTACCGATTCCAGGAAATTTACTAGAACTTAAAAAATTAATTAGGCTATCTTTTTCATGTGGTAACGACTGCTGGTAACTTTCACAGTTAAATTGTAGACCAAACTTATTATGAACAACTAGCTGACCATGAAAAAGATATGTACCGCCCACTTGAATATCGCCAAAATTACCTGTAATTTTAATTTCTTTCCGGTCATAATCAGGTAATTCACTAATTAGTGTTGCATCTAATATTTTAAATAAATTTTGATCATTTTCAAAAACGATACGCTTTACTTTTCCAGTGAATTCAGTCATTATCTTTCTCCACATCACTAAGCATTTTTAAAATGGCGTTATACTGTTTTTGAACAGATTGATAAAATTGGGGATCTTCTTCTTTTGCCTGACTAAAATATTTTTCTGCCAAATCACGATTGCGTTCTAAAACAGTAATTCCAAGTAAAAAATTTATTTTTGCCCCCCTTTTAGTCGGACAAATTTTTTCATAGTTTGCTTGTGCCTCCGCTAATTGGCCTAAACTAAGCCAAATATCACCTAATAATTCATAAACACGATCATCTAGCTGCTTAATTGTCAACGCGTATGCCAGAGCCTTCTGATGCTGGCCTACTTTCTGCATTACTAACGCTTTTTGATACAATACCAAATCATCATTAGGAATGTGGTTAAGTAATTCTAAGGCATGATTAAAATCACCTTGCATATAGTAGCCAACCGCTAAGTCGTAATCTAAAGCTTGAGGATTTTGAACAAGTTTTTTAGCTTGTTCAAGCAATTGAACCGCTTGCTCAAAACTACCTTTTTCGATTAGAATGGTCGCTAACTTTAGATAATTATCTGTCTCAGTAGGAGCCGCATCAATTTTTGTAATTAGAGTATGAATCTGGTCTTTAGTTTGATTACTTTCACTAGCTAGACTACTTTTTTTATTTATCATAATGAATCTGTTTCCACCATTTTTCTTTCTAAAAAACTCGTTTCATTCCAGACAATTAGTTTAAAATTAAAATGATTAGTTGTTTCTAAAATTGTTAAACTGGTATTATTTAGTCCGCCGTTTTGGCGCAGATTATTTAAGGGATAGCCTAATAAGCCGCCCATAATTGCTCCTAATGCAGCTCCATGACTAACTGCAATGATTTTATCATCATGATCATATTTTTGTACGATTTCTTGGGCAAAATTTTTACCACGAGCAATTACGTCCAGATAATTCTCACCACCAATACTTTTACCATCATATTGATCTGGTCTTTGCCAAAGGTCATTTACCTGGGCAGGAAACTTTAAAGTAGCTTCTTCAAACTTTAGTCCTTCCAGTTCACCTAAATCAAATTCGCGTAAACGCTCATCTTTGTTAACTGGATGTGTGAATCCCATTGTTTGCTTTAGCCTAGTTGCAGTATCATAAGCTCTTTTTAACGGACTCGCATATATGGCAGCGAATTTTTCTTTTTGTAAATATTTTCCTAATTTTGTAATGTCAATTAAGCTTTGGGGTAAAAGTGGTGAATCCCCATGCGCTCCTTGAAATCGTTTAATATTATTCCACTCTGTTTTTCCATGTCGAATAAAATAAATTTGCATTAATAATTTTCTCTCCTTATTCTACTTTTAGTTTAGCATTTAATAAGTCAAAGAAAAAATTTAATTCATCTACCCAACTAACTTTATGTTTAAATTTAACAAGCAAAATTAAAAGCATCAATCTATACTGTAGTTTGATGCTTTTAAAATCAATATTTTTCTTTCTTAACTATCGTTAAACTAATTGTAACTTATCATTATTTTGGTATGCACAATCAATATTGCCGCCGCCCATACATTCTTCACCATCATACAAAACTAACGCTTGACCAGGAGTAACAGCTCGGGCTGGTTCATCAAAATAAACACTCGCTGTGTTTTCTTTTGCATGATACTCAACTGTCACACCTACATCAGCTTGGCGATAACGAAACTTTGCACTACAATGCTTTTTAAAATCTCGTTTAGGCTGTCCAGTAAAAAATGACATATCACTAGCTTCAAGTTTGGTGGCATAAAGCAACTTACTATCATAGCCTTGTTCAACAATTAACTCATTATTTTTTAAGTCCTTACCTACCACAAACCAGGGGGCAGTTGATTCTTTAGTGGAACCAAGACCAAGACCAGATCGTTGACCAATTGTGTAATACATTAGTCCAGCATGTTCACCGACAACTTTACCTTTAGGCGTAACCATTTTACCTGCTTGTGCTGGTAAAAATTCACTTAGAAATTTGCGAAAGTTTCTTTCCCCTATGAAACAAATTCCCGTTGAATCTTTCTTTTTAGCAGTAGCTAACCCACTTTTAATAGCAATCTCACGAACTTGGGGCTTAGTCAAATTAGCTAAAGGAAAAATCACCTTACTAATTTGCGCTTGACTTAATTGACTTAAAAAATAGGTTTGATCCTTATTACCATCTTTGGGACGTACCATATGCGTAATTCCATTGACATCGGTCAATGTTTTTGCATAGTGGCCCATTGCAATATAATCAGCATCAAGCTTTAAAGCAAATTCCAAAAATGATTTGAATTTAATTTGACTATTGCACATAATATCAGGATTAGGAGTACGCCCCTTCTTGTATTCATCTAAGAAATACTCAAAAACTCGATGCCAGTATTCTTTTTCAAAATTGATTGAATAATAAGGAATCCCAATCTGATCAGCAACCTTTTTAACATCTTCATAGTCCTCAGTTACTGTGCACACTCCTGCATCATCAGTGTCATCCCAATTTTTCATAAAAACACCTATAACATCGTAACCCTGCTCTTTAAGTAGTAGGGCTGAAACTGAGGAGTCTACCCCTCCACTCATTCCTACTACAACTCGAGTCTTTTTTGTCAATTTTTATCAATCCTTTACTTCAACTAGAATTTTGCGCTCTATTAAATCTTTTAAAATATAATTTAAAAGTTCAACTGTTGCTATTAATTGCTTGTTTTTAAAAATATTTACTTTTTTTAAACCATTTCGATCAGTAATAACCATCGTAAAATGCGAAAAATCTTTATCAACTGTAATTTTTAGTTTAGTTGGCGCATTATAAGGTGAATCATTATACAGTGGGTGTTCATAACTATAATTACCCTTGGCAGTTTTAATAAAACCGACATCGATTAAAGCATAAAGTTTCAAATCTGAACTAAGTGTATACTCACGATTATCACCATTAATTATAACTGTATTTGACATAATTTAACCTCACTTACTAATAATAAGTCAAAATAATTGTAAAAGCAATTAATTTTCATTCACTTGCAGTTTACTAGCAATTTTAACTAATTGCTTAGCAAAAGATTCAATTTCTTCATCCGTATTATATCGACCAAATGATATACGAATTGATTCCTCTACGCGGATAGAATCTGCCCCATAACAAGCAATTAAAACATGTGAAGGTTCAAGCGAACCTGCTGTACAAGCAGAACCGCCAGATACCGCAAAACCAGCCAAATCCAAACTTGCTTGTAAAAGAGTTGTTGAAACTCCATTTATTCGCAAATTCAAAACATGATGCGAACAATGTGCACCTGCTCCGCCATTTATTTGATATTTGATTTTTGCTTGATCAAGTTCAGCTAAAATCAAATGTTGAAAATGAGCATATTTTGCTTGTAATTTTATTTTATCAATTTGCTCAATTTCTTTAATTGCCTCGCCAAAACCGGCAATTGCGGGCACATTTTCTGTACCAGCCCGTCTTTTTAATTCCTGTTCGCCACCTAAAATAAGAGATGGTAACTTAATTTGGCTATTTTTAAATAAAAAGCCTAAAAACTTAGGACCATTAATTTTGTGAGCTGACGTAGATAATAAATCAATTTTCATTTTTTTAACATCAAGTTCAATGTTACCTAACCCCTGAACTGCATCAACATGAAAATATGCATTACTTTGAGCAACTAATGCTCCTATTTCCGTTAGAGGATTAATCGTGCCAACTTCATTATTAACTGCCATTACTGAAACAAGAATTGTATCTGGTGTTAGCGCATTTTTTAAATCTACTAGTGAAATTTGTCCATTATGATTTACATCCAGATAAGTTACCTCATATCCTTCACGCTCAAGCTTTTTTATCGGCTCAAGGACTGATGGATGCTCAATTTTAGTAGTAATAATTTTTTTACCAATTTTTTGCCTACTATAGGCTGTGCCAAAGATGGCCGTATTATTACTTTCAGAGCCACCAGATGTAAAAATTATTTCATTATCAGCTGCATTAATGACCTTAGCAATTTTAGTCCGAGCTTGGTCAACCGTATGTCTTGCCGCACGCCCTAGACCATATGTACTAGACGGATTGCCAAAATCTTTTTTCATTTCTTGCGTAATTTTAGCAATTACCGTTGGGGACATTGGTGTTGTTGCGGCATTATCAAGATATATATCCATTAATTAATTCATCTTTTCTATATATGCACAAATTATCTTAGCAGCCTTGGCACCGACTTTTTGAGCAAATTTATCAAAATCTTCATTTGCACTATCATCACCATTATCTGAAATAGCCCTGATTGCAATTAGTTTTTTCTGAAAATGGTATGCAACCTGTGCAAACGCGGCGCCTTCCATTTCAACGCCTAATGCACCAGTAAAATCTTGGTTAATTTTCTTTTTTTGCTCATTGGACCCAATAAATGAATCTCCAGTAACAATTAATCCTTTTTTGTATTGAATTCCTTGCTCTTGTAAAAAATCTGCAAATGCTGCCTGTTCCTTTGATTTTAAGTCAAACAATGCAGGTTCGCCAGGAATTTGTCCTTCGACATAATTACCAGCAAGTGTATTATGTGCATCATGGTAACTAAAAGAATCAGCTAAAAGTAAATCTCCTTTGCGAATACTTGATTGCAGCGAACCTGCAGTTCCTGTCATAAAAATCAAGTCAATATCAACCTTAGTTAATAAACTCGCTAAATTCATCGCAGCTTGTACTTTGCCAATACCACTTAATCCAATATAAATATCGTTGTGCTTAACGCAAAAATGCTCGAATACGCTTGATCCGAACATTTCTTTGTTACCAGCATGAAAATATTTACGATAATATTTTGCCTCAATTTCCATTGGGACAATAATTGCTATTCTCATCTTTTCCTCACTTATTATAAATGAAACAATGCCAATAATACCAAAATAATTAATACCAATACAATAAAAATTGCTAAGTTTAATTTGTTTTTTAGTTTAAGGGCCTTGTCTTCTTTTTTTAAATATTCTTGAGCATTATTACTCCGGCGTTGCTCTCTTTTTTGGTGCGAATTATTTACTCTTTTAGAATTGGTTTGTGTTGACCGCATAAAGTCAGGATTAACATCAACAACCTCTTCATCATTATTAAAAGCAGACTTAACCGAATCAAAAATAACATTACTTTTTTGATTTTTGATTTTTTTTTGGTAATCAGATCGTTTTTCAGTCATATTATTCCTTAGCTTTGGCACCTGTTAAAAGCATATTTTCCCATACACTCATTGCATAAAGGGTTTTGATATCAACAATTTTGCCCTCAGCACTTAAATGCTTTAATTCTTCTAAGTTATACCAATGACTAGTTAAGAATTCATCAGCATCAAGTGGCTTTTTTTCAGGTAATTTTGTCAAAGTATCACAATAAAACAAGTACAATTTTTCATTGGTGAACCCAGGAGAAGAATAAAATTCAGTAATTTGTTCCCAATAATCAGCGCGATACCCACCTTCTTCGTTAAGCTCGCGTTTCATAGCATCAAGTGGACTAGCATCAGTTGCATCAATTAGCCCAGCAGGTATTTCTAAAGTCAATTCTTTAATTGGTTCCCGCCATTGCTCTACTAAAAGCATCTCTTGCTTATCATTAACAGCAATTGCTGCAGCTGCAGGCTGATGTTTTACAACCTCTCTAGTAGTAACCTCACTGTTTGGTAATTTTACTGTTCTTACTGATAGGTCAACAATTCTACCAGAAAATATCTGTTTTGAAGAAATTTCAGTTTCTGTTAAATCCATCTATTCACTTTCCCTACACACTAGTTAAATAAACATTAACACATTGAAGACCATTTTTCCCCTGTGCCAGTTGATACTTAACTTTTTGCCCGACTTGAAGACGGCGATAGCCCTCTTCTTTGATAGCCGTATAAAAAACAAAATATGATTTGTGATTTTGGTCATCTTCAATAAAACCAAAGCTACTATTTTGATCAAATTGTTTTACTGTACCTAGGCGCATTATTCTTCTAAACCTTCTTGTATTAGTTCTGGATAATCATTTTTAACAATTTTGGTACAACGACCACAAATTATGCTCAATTCATTATCTGCCCCGATATCTGTTCTAATCATGCGACATCTTGGACACACTTCACCTTCTGCATGTTCAACTACAAAGGAACCATTTGGCAACTTAAGCGCTTCTGCTGGAGCTGCACTATCAGTGATTACTAATTTAGAAACAATTAGAATTTGTCTAAAATCTGCATCTAATTTATCAAGAACCGCTTTAGTTTCTTTAGTTGGATAAATAGTCACTGCCGCTTC
The DNA here is from genome assembly GCF_003692805.1 of Lactobacillus sp. ESL0230. Taxonomy (NCBI): domain Bacteria; kingdom Bacillati; phylum Bacillota; class Bacilli; order Lactobacillales; family Lactobacillaceae; genus Lactobacillus; species Lactobacillus sp. ESL0230. The sequence goes on along the minus strand of NZ_REHI01000006.1, from coordinate 340,285 downwards.
AAATGATTTTCCAATCAGTTTGCTATTTCTAGCTTCTTCTAAAGCCTTCAAAACATCATCACGTAAATTCATGAAGACGCCCCAATTGTTAAGTAATTCTTCCCGATTATCATATTGCTCTACCTTAGGCATATCGGTTAATTGAATATGGTCTTCTTTTTCCTTTGTGAACGACCAAATTTCTTCCATAGTATGCGGTAGAATTGGGGTTAATAATTTAGCTAATTTAACAGTTGCATCATAAATAACTGTTTGCATCGATCGTCTAGCATGACTATCTTTGCCTTCAATATATAAAACATCTTTTGCAAAATCTAAGTAAAAGGCCGATAAGTCGTTAGAAATAAAGGCAAAAATATGTTTATAAACTGTATTAAAATCATACTTGTTGTAACTAGCAAGACAATCTTGAACTAAGTCGTTTAAACGAACTTCAATATATTGGTCAATTGAATTCAAATCTTCATATGCAACTTTATTAGTATGTGGATCAAAATCGCTAGTATTGGCCAATAAATACCGGAAAGTATTACGTATTTTCCGGTAACTTTCGGCTGTTTGACTCAAAATTGACTGAGAAACGGCAACATCAGACGTAGCATCAACGGAAGCTACCCATAAGCGTATAATTTCGGCCCCCATTTTCTTAATGATATCACTTGGAGCAATAACATTACCCAGTGATTTAGACATCTTATGTCCTTGATCATCTAACACAAAACCTTGTGACAAGATACTACGATAAGGTGCTTTTTCCGTAGTTGCTACTGCAGTAATCAAACTTGAGTTAAACCAACCACGGTATTGATCACTTCCCTCAAGATATAAATCAGCTGGAAAATGTAAGTTCGTTCTTTGGGCTAAAACAGCTCTATGCGAAGACCCTGAATCAAACCAAACATCTAATATATCTGTTTCTTTTCTAAATTCACCATTAGGTGAGTGTTCAGAAGTGAAACCTGCAGGTAACAATTCCTTAACACTACGCTTATACCAGGCGTTGGACCCTTCTTTACTAAATATCTCAGCAATATGATTAATGGTTTCTGGTGTAACAATTGGCGTATCATCTTCAGCATAAAAAATTGGTAGTGGTACTCCCCAAGCGCGTTGCCGTGAAATTACCCAATCTCCACGATCTTTAATCATATTATGCAAACGTAACTTACCCCATGATGGCATGAAATTAATTTGATTAATTTGAGCAAGAATTTGCTCGCGGCACTTATCAATTGAAGCAAACCATTGAGTTGTTGCCCGGTAAATTACTGGTTTTTTAGTCCGCCAGTCGTGAGGATAAGAGTGCGTAAAGTAGCTCAATTTTAACAAATTGCCGGACTTTTTTAATTTATCACTAACTAATTTATTAGCATCAGCATAGAATACGCCAACTAAATCTGCATCGGGCACTTCTTCAGTAAAACATCCTTTATTATCCATTGGACTAAAGACTGGTAAGCCATACTTCTGTGCAACATTATAATCATCTTCACCAAAGCCTGATGCAGTATGAACCAGTCCTGTACCATCTTCTGCGGTTACATGCATTGCATTCATCAGCAAAACATCTTGACCATATAATGGATGAGTAGCTAGCATTCGATCCATTTCTGAACCCTTTAAATGTTGCACAACTTGATAATCATGCCAACCTAGTGCTTCAGCCACAGACTCCAGTCGATCTGTCCCAATGACATAACGCTTATCGTTAACCGCTACAACTGAATAATCAAAAGCTGGGTTAACCGTAATTCCTTGATTAGCTGGAATCGTCCATGGTGTTGTTGTCCAGATTAAAAAGTAAGTATCAGTTGTATTTAAGATACCCTTGCCATCTTTAACTGGGAAAGAAATATAAATTGACGGTGATTCTACATCATGATATTCAACTTCTGCTTCAGCTAACGTAGATTCACTGGAAGGTGACCAATAAACTGGTTTTTTACCTTTATAGATATAACCCTTCTGATACATTTCCCCAAACAAGCGAATCTCTTCAGCTTCATACTCAGGTTGTAAAGTAATGTAGGGATGGTCCCAATCAGCTAGAATACCTAATCGTTTAAAATCAGTCATCTGTTTTTTTACTTCTTTTTTGGCAAATTCTTCACAAAGTTGACGGTATTCAGCCCGACCCAGCTTTTCCCTTTTAATTCCCTTTTTTGCAAGTTGTTGTTCAATTGGTAACCCATGCGTATCCCAACCCGGAACAAAGGGGGCATAATATCCATTCATGTTCTTAAAGCGAACAATAATGTCTTTAGAAATTTTATTCAAAGCATGACCCATATGAATATTCCCGTTAGCAAAAGGAGGGCCATCATGTAAATCAAAACTTGGCTTACCTTCGTTCAATTTAAGCCGTTGTTCATATAGCTTATCATCATCCCACTCTTGTTCCCATTGTGCTTCGCGAACAGGTAAATTGCCTCTCATTTTAAACTTAGTCTTACCCAAGTTAAGTGTATCTTTTACCTTCATTTCATATTCCTTTCTGTTAAAAAAAACCTCGTCCAAAATTAGGGCGAGGTTTCATTCGTGGTACCACCTAAATTGAGCTTATTCAGCTCCACTTAAATTTTGCGTATCGTGCAAATCACGTAATAAACAAATCAGACAGCTGATCAACCTCTAAGCTTTTGTATTAGCCTTACACCATCGCTAATTCGCTGAATTTGCTTTTCGATTTTACTGTCAGTTTATTAGTTATTATCCTTATAATTATCGGGGAAAATAATATCCTTATCTGCAGCATGCTTCATGCCGGTTGAATCTACACCGTTAAATGAAATATTCGGACTATCGCCCTCAATTAGCTGCGAACTATGATGCGAATCATCAATATTCTCCTCAAAGTTTACTTCAATCCCTGCTTCATTGTCAACCTCATCGTCTTCATCAATCTCTTCATCTGCATCAGTTAAAGTTAAAGGCTCTGAACCATCTGGTGGATAAAAACGCTCAGTTGAAAAATAATGATCAAGTGCTTTTTGCCATTTTTCATCCTCTAAGTTTGCAATCGCCTTTTGTAAAAGCTCTTGAATGTAATTACGATAACCAGCTACTTCTTTTTTAACTCGTTCATAATCGAATTTAATAGTTTCAAGTTGTTGGCGTTGATAATCTGTATCAATTAGAGCTTGAGCAGTTTTATTGTCAGCTACAATTGTTGCATCTGCAATAATCTTTTGCGCTTTTTCTTTAGCCTCAGTAATTATAGCTTGCTTTTTACTTTCAATTGCATGATATTCTGCAACTTGCTTTTTAAATTTATCAGCTTGTCCTTGTAATTGCACTATCTCATTTTTCAAGTCAGCAATCTGATCAAGTGCATCTCCATAATCATTAACAATGCGATCTAAAAAGCTATCAACTTCATGGCGATCGTAGCCACTAAGTCCTCGCTTTTTAAATTCTTGTTTATGAATATCCATTGGAGTTAATGGTTCTATCTGTATTTTTTTGCTTGCCAAAGTTTTAGCACCACCTTATATTTACCTTTTTTAGTTTGACCAATATCAGTAATCTGCAGACGCCCAAATTTCCTTAAACTAAGAACATCATCTCTTTGTAGCATAAGATTAGTTTCGGTAACTGTAAACCAGTTTAACTTAACCAATTTGGCCGAAACAGCAGCTTTTATTTGTGACCGACTAAGCTTACTAATTGCTGATAAAAGCGCATCTAATCTTAAAGAGGCGACAATTACAGTTGCCATCTTACTGTCATCGGCTGGAACTAATACACTGGTCTGTGGTAGCTGCTTTATACTGACTTTTGTTTTACCAATATACTGCAACTCACTTTGGAAAAAAGGGAGTAACTTGTTATCTGCCATAAACTGCCAATTTCCATAGTTATCGGTAATAATGTCACCAAAAGTTTCAGTTTTTATGCCTGAATTGGCTAAACTACCAAGAATCATACTATGATTTAATCGAACAAATTTTTTAGGATAAACAATCTGACAAATACTTATTTGAAAAGCATCTAATGAATAACTTGCACCTTCAGACAAAAGAACACGCTTCTTTTCAGCAGCAGGATAGCCACCAAATTCTTGAAAAGAAATATCGCTACCAACAAGAATTTTTAAAACTGCCCTTTGCCCTGGATTTAGAAATTCTGACAAGACTGGTTGATTACTATAAAGAGCTTTTTTATAGTAATGAAGTAGTTTATCCACAAGTTTACTACTTTCAGTTTCCCCTAAAATTCCTTCTACATAGTGTTTTCGCTGATTAATATTTTCTAAAGCCAAATTATTTCACCGAGAATCCATATTTTTAAAATTTGCTAGCAAACATAGTAGGTATAATTATAACATAACTAACAAACAAAATTGTTATCAAATAAAAAACATTAAACTAAAAAAGTTCAATGCTTTATTGTTTGTTTTAAACTATATATTTTTAGTTGCAGAATACTTGAAAAGACTAACCGAATAACTTTAATAATATATTTAATAGCCAATTAATCACATAACTTTGAATAAAGTATAGTACTAAGACGCCAACTAAAAATGAAATATCAATTCCCGTTGTATTAGATAAACTTTCAATCGGACCTTTTCTAAAAAGATTGACATAGGGATCGATTAAACGATTAAGAATTCTAGCAACTGCTGATTCATGTAGTCCTGGTATCCAACTTATGATTGCATCAATTACCATTAAAATACTATAAAGATAAATAAGATAGTCAAGAATACTGATAAGATTATAAATCATTACTGTCATCATTCTAAGTTATCTTTTTTATCGACTAATTCACTAATCTTGCCATCAGTAACAAATCTTGGTGGGGTTGCTAAAAAAATTTTATCTCCTACTCGTTGTATCTTACCATTTAAGGCATAGACCGTCCCCGTAATAAAATCTACAATTCTTTTAGCCGAAGCATCTTCCATTCGACTAAAATTAATAATTACGGCCTTATTATCTAACAAATTTTGTGCTACTTCTTTAGCATCAGAATATACTCGTGGCTCGTATAATACTATCTTACTTTTTTTGTGACCGCTTGCACTAGAATTAATTGAGACAACATTATCATGGTAAACACCATTTGATGCACTGTTATCATCAGGTCTTAATGTGTCTTCATATTCTTCATCATCTTGAATTTCATCATCGATATCAGTTACACCGAAAAATTTACCTAATTTGCTGAATGACATTTTTTACCTCCTATTAGTTTTCACCACGATGTCTAAAAAATGGGATATCATCAGTGTCATCGTCAAATGCACTTGTTTCAATTTGAGAAATACTATTTGGTTCATCATCAAATGAGTCTTCTCGATCATTTTCTTCAATCGATGGTGTTACTCGAGTTGATGTCTGCTCATCGCTATTCAACCCCCATACACTAGTAGGGTCAACCATTACCTTATGCTTGGGTGCTGGTTGAACAGTAGGTTGATCCAATGAAGGGTCTGAATTCGTATTTTGCAAATTTTCATCAATAACTGTTTTTTCTTGACTATGATTATTGACTTTTGCTTTAGCTTGAACTTGATGACTACGACCAGGAAGTTGCTTTGAAGCTTCTTCTTCAGCTTGAGAGCTAATTCCTGTGGCAATTACTGTCACTACTACTTCATCACCTAAGTTTGGATTGATTGAAGTACCAAAAATAATATTGACATCATCTCCGGCAGCTTTTGACACTATTTCTGAGGCATCCTGTGCTTCAAACAAGGTTAAATCTGGACCACCTGTAATATTAAGTAAAACTTGCTTTGCTCCATCAATGGAAACCTCAAGTAATGGTGAAGAAATGGCAAGCTTAGTAGCTTCGACTGTCCGATTTTCACCATTTGCACGACCTATTCCCATTAAGGCAGCTCCTTGATTGGCCATAACTGTTTTTACGTCGGCAAAATCTAAATTGACGTAGTCAGTTGAGGTAATTAAATCAGAGATACCTTGTACGCCTTGTTTTAATACATTATCTGCTTCTTTAAAGGCATCCATCATTGGTGTCTTCTTGTCAACCATTTCAAGCAGCCGATTATTAGCAATAATTACTAATGTGTCAACGTACTGCTTTAATTGCGCAATCCCTTCTGTTGCATTTTTGGATCTCTTGGGACCTTCAAAAGTAAAAGGACGGGTAACAACACCAACAGTCAAAGCTCCTGTTTCACGCGCAATTTTAGCTACTACAGGTGCGGCACCAGTTCCGGTTCCGCCACCCATACCAGCAGTAATGAAAATCATGTCTGCACCTTTAAGTGAATCTTCAATCGTCTGTTCACTTTCTTCAGCAGCCTTTTGTCCAACTTCTGGATGTGATCCAGCACCTAAGCCTCTAGTTAACTTGGGCCCTAATTGAATTTTATTATCTGCTTTATTGCTATTAAGAGCTTGAACATCAGTATTGGCCGCAACAAAAGACACTCCTTGTACGCCATCATCGATCATTCGATTAACCGCATTACCACCAGCACCTCCAACACCAATTACTTTGATGACAGCATTTTTATTGTCGTCTGAATCGAATGTAAAATCCATCTAAATTAACCACCTTTAATCAAAGAACTTTTTAAAGAAATTCCTTATGCCTTTTTCATTTTTATGCATATTATTCAGTTTGCTTTGCGAGTCTGTCTCTCGCTTAGACAACTCATGTCTATTATATTCTTCTTTTACTTTTGTTTCATTAGCAGAAGTCGGTCTTTTTGATTTTTTTGTTACCGTTTTTTCATTTTGATCAAGTATATCATTTCCATATATTGAACTAGTAATCAAAAAATCAATATCTGACATTTTATATGCATAATTGACAATCCCGAAAGCTGCGGAATACACTGGGTTGCGCATCCCAATTTGATCCGGATAGTAAACACGTGCCTTAACATTCATTGCATTTGCAATGATTTCAGCATATCCCTGAAGTAAACTACTTCCACCGGTAATGATTACACCACCAGGTAATTTTAATGCATCATGTTGGGCCAAACCCTTTTTTATTCGGCCAATTATTTGCATTACGCGGGCATTAATTATTTTACTTAAGTAAACTTCGTCTACCATTTGTTGCCCATTTGAGCCAACACTATTAACAGCAAACTCATTTTTAACAGAAGCTAAAGCTGGATTAGCATAGCCATAATCAAGCTTAATTTGATTTGCATCTTTTTTTGAAGTACTGAGAACTACAGAAATATCATCGCTAATGTCACTGCCACCTTCATAGTCAACATTGGCATAGACAATTTGATTATTGCGAATAACCGTTGCTGTAGTAACTCCACCACCTAAGTCAAGAATAATTGAGCCAAATTTTCGTTCGCTTTCTTGTAAAGCGACACTAGCGATTGCTAACGGGGTGGGAACAAAGAAATTATTTTGATAGCCGGCTCTTTCAATTGCCTTCTTAATATTATGAAGTGGGCTGGTTGGCGCGGTCAAGACAATTCCTTGTACTGCTAATGAATGAGCAATCATTTTTCGGGGATCATCAACAACGTCTGTTCCATCTATCACAAAATGATTAGGAAAAAAAGCAATTGGTTCACGATCACTTTTTACACCAGACCTAATTGCAATGCTGATAACGCGCTTAACATCACTGTTGCCAACTTCTTGACCACTGTCACTCACATTAATTAAATCACTTGCTTTTTCTAACTGCAACATTCCAACTGGTATTCCAGTTACCACGCGATAAATATGAGCGTTGGTCTTAGTAGCAATTTCTTTTAAAGCTTGTTTAATTGCGCTGGCTGTTTCATCAATATCTACTATATTACCATGCCGCATGCCCTTATTATTGACCGCAACTGCACCTATGACCTTACCTGCATCAGCAACAACAGCTTTTACTGTAGTAGTACCTATATCCAATCCCACTAAAAGATTTGTATCGTCCAAAAATTAAACCCCCCGTCTATGTTCTTTTAAAATTTTAACATAAAAGAAACATAAAATCAGCTTATGTTAAGCCATATATTCGCTTTTCATTTGCTGTGAGTGGGCGACTGAAAGCACCCACTTCTAAATCTATTAAACTATTTTTTCCAACTTTATTTCTTATTTCATTATAATACTTTAATTTGCTTTTGAGTGTTGAAATATCGCCAATAACTACATTCCCATCTTTCATGACAAAAATCACCTGTGATTTACGACGTGTATTCCCACTCAATAATTTTATTTGGCTTTGAAAACTACTTGGTAGACTATTAAATAATTTTAAATTATTTTCGAGTGAAACTTCGTGGTTATAATCAATAAAGACTGGTTTATTGTGGCTTACTCTATTCCAAGGAAGTAACTGTGATCCTAGTTTACCATTTGACAATATTTTACAATACCCTTTTTCTCTCTTTATATACCCAATAGTTTTAAATTCATTTATCTCCAACTGTAAGTGATTAAAATGTTCAACATATATATTGATAAATTTTATTTCATTATACTTATTAACTAACTTATTATTAATTTTTTTTTGCTTTAATAAACAATCAATTACCTTATCACTGCCTTTAATTTCGGAAGTGTTCACAATTTCCTTAATGGGAAGGCTACTTTCACCTGTTACTGTGATACTGTTAACATTGGCTAATGGAGATATATAGTAACCTAAGCCTAATAAGACTATTACCGAAACAATAATAATCAAACCCATTCGCTTGAACAAGGCTGACCTACGCTCGCTATGCAACTTAGAAAGAGAAGCAGAGATTTTTACTTGATTTTTTCTCTTATTTTGATTAGATTGATAGTTTAAATATCGAGATAATTTTTCTTCAGGATCAATCTTTGTCACCTTTTTTTTAGTCAACAGTTTTCACCTATTTATTACTTAGTAATCTCTTCCATTACTTTAATTATCTGATCTGAAGCATTTGGAACCCCTAATCGCTTAGAAGCAATACTCATTGCGTCAGCATATTTACTATCCAGTAAAATATGGTCAATTGACGAAATAAAATTGTTAGGATTCAGATCATTTTCGGCAATTACAGTAGCTGCACCTGCTTTTTCAAGATCAAGTGCATTTTTCATTTGATGATTATGTGTAACATTAGGACTAGGAATCAAAATTGCTGGGACACCTAAAGCAGTAAATTCAGCAATACTGGTTGCTCCAGAACGAGAAACAACGCAAGTCATCTTAGGTAACAAGGCCGGCATATCTTTTACATAAGATAAAATAGTAATATTATCATATTGAATACCAGCTAATTTCTTTTTGATTTCTTCATAATAATACATTCCGGTAACCCAAATGATTTTATATGGCTTTTGGTTAAGCTTTTTTAGTGATTGCAGCATAATTCTATTAATGGTCAATGCTCCACGTGAACCACCAAAAACTAACACTGTGGGCATTTTAGAATCATATTTACTTGTAATATTATTTGCGCTTGCAGACAATAATCTTAATACTTGTTGTGACCGGGGATTCCCTGTTTTTACAAGTTTTTTTTTCTCACTAAACTGCTTAGCTGCATCATCAAATGTGTAACAAATTTTATCAACAAAATGACCCAAAAATTTATTAGCAACACCAACTACTGAATTTGATTCATGAATCATAGTTGGAATTCCCATCTTAGCAGCAGAGTATACAATTGCTCCACTTACATACCCACCTGTGCCGACTACTACATCAGGTTTAAATTCACTGATAATTTTTTTAGCATTTTTAGTTGCTTTGATAAACTTTTTAATAGTTGTAAAATTATTCAATAAGTGCTTACGACTAAAGCCCTGAATTTCCAGTGTTTTAAAGTTAACCCCAGCTGCTGGAACTATATTTGCCTCTAATCCTTTTTTAGTACCTACAAATAAAATTTCATCATCTGTTGCCAAATTTCTTTCTTTTAAGCGTTCAATAATCGCCATAATTGGGTAAATATGGCCGCCAGTTCCACCACCAGTAAATATAACTCTCATTTATTTTTCTTCAATTCCTTAATAAATTTAATAAAATAGTTGCCACGATCTTCAAAATTCTTAAATTGATCCCAAGAAGCACAAGCAGGCGAAAATAATAAAACGTCTCCTGGAAGAGTTAAGTCATATGCTTTGGGTACAGCTTCTTGAAGCGTACTAGTAATTACAATTTCCTTAATATCTGCTTTTCTTGCTGCATCTGCTAATAAATACCTTGTTTCACCATAAAGGACAACAGCTCTAACGTGCTTTTTTAATAAAGGGATCAAGGAATCAAAATTAAATCCGCGATCAAGTCCGCCAGCAATCAAAACTTCAGGGGAATCAAAGGCGGGAATTGCAACAGAAGCAGCTTCAATATTAGTCGATTTTGAATCGTTGTAAATTCTACGCTCATTTAGTGTCATTACATATTGTAAACGATGTTTAGCACCTGTAAAGGTGGACAAGACTGCGCGAATGTCATCAATTTCAGCCCCCATCAAATGTGAAATGGCACTGGCAACCAGAGCATTTTGCTGGTTATGTATGCCTGGCAGTTTCATATCACTAGCTTTTATAAGCTTTTCCTTTTTAGTTTGCAAGTAACCATCAGCAATAAAATAATCAGCTTCTTGATTGTTTTCAGAAAAAGTTTGGATTTGAGCTTGAGTTATTTTTCTTTCTTCATTGAGAATATTAGGCTGGTCAAGATTAGCCAAAAAATAATGATTAGCTGTTTGCGTTCTAGTTACATTTAATTTTGCATCAACATAGTTATTAAATGTTTTATGATAATCAAGGTGCACATTGTGATAAATATCAATAATTGTCGCTACTTCTGGATTGATATCAGTTACACCTAGTAACTGAAAGCTGGACATTTCTACTATTAATAAATCTTGACTAGTAGCTTTCATTACTACTTCGGAGATAGGAGTACCAATATTGCCAACTGCGTAAGCGTGATGACCTAATTTAGTCATATGATGTTCCATAATTTCTTGCGTAAGCATCACAGTTGTAGTTTTACCATTTGAACCGGTCACACATACGTAGGGTGCTTCACTGGCACTTAAAGCAATTTCTGGTTCAGTAATAATGGGCAGACCAATTTCCTGTGCCTTTTTTACCATTGGGTTTTCATAAGGGATACCCGGATTCTTAACAAAATAATCAAAATGTTCTTGATTTAATAATTCAACTGGATGTTTACCCCCAATTACACGTACACCCAGCTGCACTAATTTTTGAGCATATTCATTTTTAGCTAAATCTGCCTGATCATTCAAAGTTAGCTTTGCACCAAGTTTAAGTAGCAATCTACTCACTGCAAAACCACTTTTTCCTAAACCTAAAACTAATATATTTTTATTTGCATACTTTGCAACTTTTTTCATGACACTATCCCCAAATTAATAAATATAGAATACTTCCGATTAAGCCAACAGTCCAAAACAAAAAGTCAACTTTCCACTCAGAAAATCCAATCATTTCAAAATGATGATGAATAGGTGTCATTTTAAAAATTCGTTTGCCTGTAGTTTGATAAGAAATTACTTGCATAATCACACTAGCGGTTTCACAAACAAAGACAATGCCAATTAGCAAGAGTGACCAAGGATGATGTAAAAATACACTTACAGCTGCAAGACCGCCTCCTAGTGCCAACGAACCTGCATCCCCCATAAAAATTTTTGCTGGTTTATGATTAAAAACAAAAAATGAGATTAACCCACCGATTATGCTCATACAAAAAATTAAAATAGAAAAATTCTTTTGCTTTAAAGCAATATAAGCATAGGTCGCATAGGCAATAATTGACAACCCAGTTGCTAAACCATCAAGTCCATCAGATAAATTGACAGCGTTTGAAAAGCCAACTAGCCAGAAAATAACAAAAGCCGTAAATACAACAACACTACTGATAGTTCCGATTAGTGGCAAGAAAAGTGCAAACTTAAAATTATCTTTCATTGCAATGCAGATAATCGCAATAGCAATAAAAATTTGAAAAACAAACTTTTGCCAAGCTTTCAATCCCAAATTACGCTTATAAAATAATTTAATACCATCATCTAAAAAGCCGATAATTCCATACCCTAGTAGGCTAATTAGCAAAATATATACCAAATTATTCATTTTATTTTGCCATATTGAAACCCAAATAGTTGTAATAGTGGCTGCAATTACAAAAACAACACCGCCCATTGTGGGGGTACCAGATTTCTTTTGGTGCCACTTTGGGCCTTCATCACGAATTTTTTGTCCTTCATGATGTGACGACATAAAAATAATCATCCACGGAAGAAAAATTCCGGTTAATACTAGTGAACTAACTAATGCGATAATGCTAATAATCAGCATAAATGCTACTCCTTTAATTTTACTTTAATTTTGCTTGATGGATCTATTACAGTATCTGGGGTAATGTTTTGCTTATAAACTATTCCAGACCCACTAATATTTATTTTGTTCGTAATCAATCTTGATAATTGATATAAATCATCCCTTTTCCAGCCCTTCAAATTAGGCATCTTAACATTGCCTGCTGTCAGTACTATTAAATTGCTACCAGATACTCGTTGAGTTCCTTGTGAAAGAGCTTGTTTTGCTATTTTATTTCCTGTTCCTAAGATAATCAGATTAACGCCAGTTTGACGAGCTTTTTTCTTCGCCTCAGCAACAGTTAAATTTTGTAGATTAGGAATTTTTACCTCTATTGATTTGTCCACACTATTTTTTGACATTAAAATAACACGATTCATCATTGGTTTAAATATCGAGGCCAGTATAACTTCTGCTGGCTTAGACATTCGCTGTGGCTGTTTCATTGTGATATAGATGCAATATCGCGGATGCTTTGCTGGCGTAACACCAACAACTGAGAAGGTATAATTATTACTTCCCTTTAGATAGCCGCCACCTTTTAATCTTGCTATTTGTGCTGTACCTGTTTTTGCTGCAATACTTTCTTTATTGATGCGGTAAATAGATCCAGTACCAATTTTTTTATTTAACACGCGTTGCATATTGGACAAAACTACTTGAGCGGTTTTCCTTGAATAAATCGGTTCACCCACATTTTTAACTTGATAACCATCTATTACTTTACCAGCAGAATTGGTTGTTTTTTCAATAAACTGTGGTTTAACCATTTGCCCATCATTAGCTAAACTACTAAATGCTTGCATCATCTGCATTACATTGACATTAACTCCTTGGCCAAAACTAGTAACAGCTTGATCAATTGGAGATTGAAAAGTTATAAATCCAGGCTGTTCACCAGGTAAAGTGACATTAGTTTTTTTACCAATCCGAAATTTTTCCAAATAATTACGCCACGTCTTAGCTCCCATTTGTTGTTCAATATGAACAAACCCCGTATTACTAGAACGTGGAAATGCCTGTGAGTAGGGAATACTACCCCATCCTTGTGCTTGCCAATCATGGATAACTGATCCTGAAACGGTTACTGCTCCTGAATTGTAATACTGATTGGGATGATAATTGTTGCTATTGACTGCAGCAGCTAGCGTCAACACTTTGAACACTGAACCTGGCTCGAATGTATCTTGTACTAAGATATTACGATAAGAATGTGAAATTCCCTTTTTCGTTTGCGGGTTAAATGTCGGACGTTGCGAAGCTGCTAAAACTTTACCAGTTTTCATGTCTTCCACCACTGCGGTCATCGATACTGGTTGGTAATTTCTTTGGACATAGGATAAACGATTTTCCAAATAATTTTGTAATTGAGAATCAATTGTCAAATAAAGATTTTTACCATCAACAGGTGCCTTATATGTTTGAACACTATTAGGTATCTGATAATTAGCCGCATCAACTGAAGAAATCTGATATCCATCCTTTCCAGATAAAACATCATCAAACCACGCTTCAAGTCCCATTGTTCCAACTAAGGACTCTGACTTGGTCTTTTTGTCATATTTTGGAGTGGCAATTCCGATAATATGAGAGGCAAAATTTCCATTTAAATATAAACGCGATTGCGTTTCAAAAAATTTAATACCTGGCAATTTCATCTGCTCAATTTTATCTTTTTGTTTCTTAGTTAGACCCATTCCAGCAGTTCCAAACTGAACTTGAAAAGCAACATGTTTAGGAGAAAGATAATGTAAAATTTGATTAGCCGATAAAGGTAAAACCTTTGCCAACTTTTGAGCGGTTTTTGTCTTATTAGTCACGTATTCAGGCTTATTTTTATAATTGATTGAAGATTTATCTAAAATAGCATAAATCGTATATAAGTGTGAATCTTGAGCAACTGCTAAACCGTTACAATCATAGATAGTTCCTCTAGTTGCTTTTAAAATTTGATTGCGCTTATATAATTGTTCTGTTTTTTGCGTTAAATCCTGACTATTAACAGTTTTAGAGATACCTATATACAAAAATCTGCCTGTAAATACAAGAAAAACCAAAGCTACAGCCAGCTGAAAAAATCTGCCAACTATGATACGGTACCCGTGAGCTTTGGAATTGGGATTATTTTTTTTATTGTCTTGTTCATTCATTAGTGTATAGTCCTAATGTTTTTATCAATTAAAATTAGTCCTTGACTATGCGCAATTCGATTCATTCGCGAGCTTGAGGTCAATTCTCCAAGTTCTTGATGTAAGTCACTAACTTCACTTTTTCCCCTATCAACTGAGCGTTGAATACTGGTTAATTCATGTTGCGCTGAAGTTGCAGTAATACTGGCCGACACAAGAACGGTCATCATACTAATCGTAATTATAGTTCCTAAAAACAATATTATTTTTTCAAATCCACTCCAAGGGACTTCCTGTTGCGTAATAGGTTGGTGTTGTTGCTGTTTGGATTCAAGTTCTTCTTTGGGATCATATTCTATTTCCCTTGCTAAATTATCAGCCATTGTTATTTCCCTTTATTATAATTTTTCCGCAATCCGCAACTTGGCACTGTGTGAGCGGTTATTATTTTTTAGCTCTTCAGAAGAAGCAGTTATTGGTTTGCGATTTACCAATCTAAGGATTGGTTTAATACTATCTGGAATCATTGGCATTCCACGCGGTACTTCAACTTCCGAATACTTCTTAAAGATATTTTTTACAATTTTGTCTTCATCAGACTGAAAAGTAATTACACTTATTCGCCCACCTGGCTTAAGTAATTCTATTGCTTCTTCAAGTGATTTTTCTAATACTTCGAGTTCATGATTCACGGCAACCCGCAAAGCTTGAAAGGTCTTTTTAGCTGGATGCCCCCCAGTTCTTCTAGCAAATGCAGGAATTGCGGCCTTAATAATCTCAACCAATTCAAAAGTTGTTTCGATTGGCTTTTTTTGTCTATTCTCTATAATCTTTTTAGCAATTTGCCGTGAATATTTTTCATCACCAAATTTATACAGAATAGCCGCCAATTCTTTTTGACTTGAATTATTTATTAACTGATAAGCATCCAGATTTTGGCTTTGATCCATTCTCATATCAAGTCGAGCATTAAATCTATACGAAAAGCCACGTCCTGCCTGATCAAATTGGGGTGAAGAAACTCCTAAGTCATAATAAATACCATCTATCCCAGTTTCATAGCCTAACTGATTCATTTCTGATTTTACATGACTAAAATTGTTATGTACTAACTTTAGTTGTGGCTTACTACTGGATTTTAGTACATCGGCAAAATTAGCTTTTGCCATTTGAATCGCATACTCATCCTGATCAAAGCCAACTAATGTACCATTGCTTAACTTGCTTAATAAATATTTGGCATGCCCGCCGCCACCAAATGTTGCGTCTACATACAGGCCATCATTCTTCAGTTTTAAATTATCAATTGTTTCGTGTAAAAGTACACTGGTGTGTTTAAATTCCATAATTATTTATAGTTCAATATCATCGAAATCTTCAGCAATGTCATCATAATTTTCATTAGCCTGTACACTAAATTCATCCCAACGTTCTTTTGACCAAATTTCTATTCGATCAGAAACGCCAACGATTACACATTCTTTAATCAAGGATGCATGTTTCTTTAAAGTCGTGGTCAGATTCACACGTCCTTGCTTATCGAATTCGCACTCCATTGCACCAGAATAAAATAGTCGCGTAAAACTACGAGCATTCCTTTTAGTCAATGGAAGGTGGGCTAATTTTGCTTCCATGACTGCCCACTCTTCTGTGGTATAACCAAAAATGCAGCCTTCCATGCCGCGAGTGAAAATCATTTTATCACCAATTTGATTACGCAAACGGGCAGGTATAATTAGCCGACCTTTGCTATCAAGATTGTGATGATATTCACCCATGAACATGGCTTAGCCCCCTTCCAAAGAATAATTTACCACAATTCACCACTTCCTACCACTTTTTAGTTACAAAACATTAAATATTTATATTTTCTTTTAAAAAAATAACAAAAGACCGAAATTATTTAAAATCTTCGGTCTTTTTAAAATATATTAGATCAGCATAAACATTAAACCAATATACCAGAAAATTGTATTAACGGTTAGATAATTCCATATTTCACGCATTATTTTATCTAGTGCTATATTCTTATTTTTTATTGCCTCAGCAATTGTCAAAATAATAACTAAAATGAAAAAAAAGAAAAAACCATAAGGTAAAAATTCTGGTTTACTTTGCTTCAATGAAATTAAATGACAAGCATAGATAAAAAAGAAGGGTAAGATATCATATCCACGAAATTTAGCTCTTGGAAATAGTTTATTTAAAATAACAGCACAAACTAAACCTAGTAAAGGTAATCCAAATATCAAAAACATACTTTAGCCTCCTCAGTACTAAACCATATTTTAGCTTAACAACTGTTTGAAAAAAACTAATAAGTAGCATAAAATATTGTTCAAGCAGGAGGTTAATCATGTCACGCAAACGTAAACAAAAAAAATCAGGTTTTCAAAAACTTACAATTGTTATGGCTTGGCTTATGGCAATTTTTACATTAGCTGCTATTGCAATGCCAATAGTTAGTGCATCAGGAATTTTTGAATAAAAAAAGTGGGAACTCTTCCCACTTTTTTTATTGATAATTATTCAAATTAACCAAAAACGGATACTTAATTGCTAAACTACCCCAGATTTTGTATGTAAGACAAGCGAATAAAAATGACCACCCAATCGTTGTGGGCAAGCTCCATAATAAATCTAAAACAGAAACATTTATTACCCCAGTAATTTTTAAAATTAGCCAACTATAAGCATTTACTCCAACTACAGCAATAATTATTACTAGCATTCTTGCCCAAAAAACTTCTGGTAAAAAACGAGCTACCTTTTGTAAAAGCCAACATGTCGTAGGTAAAGCAACGGCATAGAGCCCAATAATACCGTAAAAATAAATGTCACTAACTATTCCAGCACCAAGCGCAAGCCAAATTTCATTTTTATTTGTATCATCAAATAAAGCAATTAGCATTACTCCTATTGGTAATAACAAATTAGTACTTGAACCAAGTGAAAAAAATTCGTGTAAATAAAGGGCTAAACTGGCATTAATAACTAAAGCAATATAAAGTGCAATCGCTAACACAAATCTCTGCAGAGAACGCATTAATCAGTCACCTTTCTTTTAATTACCGAAACCACTGTTGGATCATTTAATTCTCCGGCTGGTCTCAATTTAAGTAAGTCAGATAGACCAAAAGAATCATGTGTCGTTGTGGCAATCGTACCAATTAACAATCCTTTAGGTGAATTGCCACCCATACCACTGGTATATACTTTAGTCCCTCGCTTTAACTTCTTCCCATCAACGGCTTGAGTAAAGGCTAAACTTTTAGTTCCAATAACAGTAATAATACCATGCACTTTTTTGCCATTTACTGCTTTTGCTTCAACAGCAAATCGATTGGCCGATTTATCGGAGGTAGTGATTAGCTCTACTTTAGCGCTAGCTGCATTAACTTCTACAATCCGCCCAATAACTCCTCCACCAGACATAACCGCCATGTTTTTTTCCAAGCCAGAAGTTGTTCCTTTGTTTATGATAAGCAAATCACTCCAACTATCTGGTGAGCGAGCAATGACTGAAGCCTCAATAGTATCAAAATCCGTCAATGATTCTTTCAGTTTCAGTGCTGATTTTAATTGCTTATTTTCAGTTTCAAGGCTAGAATTACGTGCTTCTGTTTGCTGCAATTCCGTTACTCGACTCTTTAAATAATTATTCTCGTCTTGTGTTTGCAAAAGATTGTGCACATTACTTAATGTTCCCGAAACTAAACTAATTGGATAATCAACCAACCTTGTACCAACTGCGGCTACATCATTTCCAAAACTTTGAATAACTAGCGGCGTACTTCTTTTATTACGTAAACTAACACTAGCGCCGAGAATCGAAAAAATAATAATAATTACAATACATACTGATAATAGTTTTTTATTTTGTAGAAACTTTTTCATCTGGAATTGATCCCTAAAAAAGCCGGCAAAAAGAGCCGACTTTATATATTATTTGCGACTTCTACGCATTATTTCAATATTTTTAAGTGATTCTCCAGTACCGATTGCAACACAATCAAGTGGATCTTGTGCAATAAATACAGGCACTTTAGTTGCTTCTGAAATCACATCAGGTAAATTCTTTAGCAACGCTCCTCCACCAGTTAAAACGATTCCATGATCAATTACATCTGCAGCAATTTCTGGAGAAGTTTGCTCAAGCGTCTCTTTAATAGCAACAATAATATCTTGCACAACATCTTGAATTGCTTTTGCAACATCAACGGCTTTGACATCAACCGACTTGGGTAAACCAGTAACTAGGTCACGACCCCGAATATTAATTGAATCGATAGTTTCCGCCTTTTCAACTGAAGCAGAACCAATTTGAATTTTAATATCTTCAGCAGTACGTTCTCCAATTAATAAATTAAAGTTGGAATGTACATAATTTATAATTGCGGCATTAAATTTATCGCCAGCTTGACGAATAGAAGTTGATGAAACAATTCCACCAAGTGAAATTGTTGCAACATCCGTTGTTCCACCACCAATATCAACTACCATTGAACCTGTTGGATCCATTACAGGTAGCCCGGCTCCAATTGCAGCGGCAAATGGTTCTTCAATTACAAAAGCTTCACGAGCCCCGGCCACGCGAGCAGCATCGATAACTGCTCTTTTTTCAACTTCTGTAACCCCTGATGGTACACAAATCATTGCTGAAGGCTTTGAATTACCAACTGTTTTTTCAATGAAGTACTTCAACATTGCGGCGGTTGTATCATAATCAGCAATTACTCCATCCTTCATTGGCCGAATTGCGACAATACTTGCAGGTGTTCTACCAATCATTTCTTTAGCTTCTGAACCAACCGCGATCACTTTATTAGTCTGCGTATTCTTTGCTACTACTGAAGGTTCTCTAAGTACAATACCTTTACCTTCCATATAAACAAGAGTATTGGCTGTACCCAAGTCGATGCCAATGTTTTTTGCTCCTAATCCAAACACGAAAATCTCTCCTTAATTACTGCAGTCTCTAAATCTTGGTTAATTATAGCATAAAGTGAAACAGAAAAAAGATTTGTAGAATAAGTTTAAGATGAATTTAAAACAATTGATGCTCCTGCATGCTGAAATATTGCCCCTTACCTACAATAAAGTGATCTAAAAAATCAATATGCATCATTTCGGCACAACTATGTAAACTTTTAGTTAATTCGATGTCACTCCTAGACGGCAACAAGTTGCCACTCGGATGATTATGAACGACTATGAAGCCCGCACAAGCATAAATAACTGCCCACCGAAAAATTTCTCTTGGATGTGCAACCGACTTATCTAGCGTCCCAATAAACAAACACTTTTCAGCAACAATATGGTTGCTATTGTCAATATAAATTGCCCATAATTGTTCTTGTTTATGTCCTGCTAATTTATCCGTTAAATACATCCCAACCTCATTACTTGAGGTCAAGACTGCTTCACGATCAGGAACTGCAAAGCGTAGACGCTCAAGTAAATTCTCACAAATAATAGAAATATTCTGATCACATTCATCATTTGAAATAAATTTCAGTAACTCATTAAAATTATTAATATGTAGTTGTTTCAGTTTCGATGAGAGCTCTTCAAAGCGAGTAATTCCTTGTTCTGTTAATTGATCAAAAAGACTATTCATTATTTCAAAATCTGTATTAATTAAATAGTGCTTAGATTTAATAATTTCCATGTAAATCATCCCTTTCACTACTTAATACGCAAAAAAACTAAATTTTAGCTAAAAAGTCTTTAAAACTTGATCTAATAAACGTAGCTATTTTTTGATCTTCCTTTGTCGCCGGTACTAAGTCAGGAATCATTACACACTTAATACCAGCATTGACTGCTGCTTGCAATCCAGAAGATGAATCTTCAAAAGCCAATAAATTCTTTTTCGGTAAAGCCATTTTTTCAGCAGCTAAAAGATAAATATCTGGTGCCGGTTTGGGATTGACTTGGTTATTTTTAACATCTGCGGCATTCAAATGAAAATAAAAATAGTTACGGGTACCAGTTACCCATAAGTTATGTTCAACAACTTGTTCAGTATTACTTGTGACAATTGCCATCGGTATTTTGCACTTTTGCAAATAGTCAAGGATTGCTTGCACACCAGGTTTTAACTTTAATTTCCCTTCGTCTGTCCATTGCCACACTAAATCATCTGTTTGCTGAATAAATTGTCTTTTCTGCTGATCATTTTGGAAATAATTTTTATAAAAATCAGCCATACTGGTGGCTGATGCACCAACTAGTTGCAAATAAAGATCAGCTGGCATCTTAAGCCCAGCTTTGCGTGCCGCTTGGATATTTGCTTGCCAATATAATTCTTCCGAATTAACTAATAAGCCATCCATATCAAAAAGAACGCCTTTAATTTCACTATTTATGCCTTTTATTTTCATACTTTTGCTCCCATTGCAAAATATTGCCAACCAAATAAAACGAACCTGTTACTAGTAGTATATCATTAGGCTGACTTTTTTGACGTAGCTGTTTAAAGGCAATTTGCCAATCTGCCTCGTAGGGATACTTATCTTTAATTTGCTGCGGGAAATCAGCCTTGTTAGCAGCCCTAGGATAATCAATAGTGGTTATATGAACCTCATCATTTTTTTCAAATAAAGAAAAAATCGGGGTAAAATCTTTATCTCGCATTAACATTATGAGAATACGCACTTTACCTTGACGTCTTTGTTGTTGCTGGTGAACAAAATGCAATAAATTTTGCATTGCCTGAATATTATGCGCCCCATCAAGCACAACTAAGGGATTATTTTGAATAATTTGGTAGCGCCCAGGGATAACCGTTTGATCAAGAGCTAATTCAATTTGATTATCGGCTAGTGGAATCCGCAAAAGGCTAAAAGCTTTAATTGCAACTGCTAAATCATAGCATTCAACCAATGGTCTGGGCGATAGCGTTACTTGCCTTTTTTGATCAGTATACACTGCCGCTGTAGTAAGAGTTACATCAAAATCAACGCCCAGCTGATATAAAGGAGCTGCTTCAACTAAAGCCTTTTGCTTAATAAGCGGTAATACATCATTAGGAACATTACCTAAAATAACTGGTCGCTGGCACTTAATTATGCCACTTTTTTCACGTGCAATATCTTGAATTGTTGGTCCAATTAAAGCTTCATGGTCAAGCCCAACCGTCGTAATTATACTGACTTCCGGTACAATTACATTGGTCTTATCATGCTGACCACCAATACCAACTTCAATTACGGCATAATCACATTTAGCTTGAGCAAAATAAGTAAAAGCCAGTACCACTTCATATTCAAATGTAACTAATGAAAAAGACGCATCATCTTGGCGCAGTTGTGCCAAAACTTGTTCGACCCTGTTTGCAATTCTAAGTAATTCAGATTCACTAATATACTGACCATTAATCTGAATTCGTTCACCAAATTCAAAAACATAGGGCGAAACAAAAAGGCCAGTCTTTTGACCGGCTTTTTGTAACAAGTTGCTCAAATAATACGAAGTTGATCCCTTGCCATTAGTACCTGTAACATGAATTGTTTTAACTTGATTTTGCGGGTTACCTAGTAAATTAAGAACCTGCTTGATGTAAGTCAAATCAGTTTTTTCATGGGTTTTCGGCAAGGCATATAAATAAGTTAAAAAGGCTTGAGAATTGTTAAAAATCACATTATTCACTCTTTTTTAAATCTTGAATTCGCTGTTGCACACTAGCTAGTTGATTTTCATAATCAGCCAGCTTAGCTTTTTCTTTGTCAATTACAGCAGCAGGAGCATGGGCAACAAAACCCTCATTGCTTAATTTTTTAGTTGCCCGTTCAACTTCAGCTCTAAGGTCTTTTTCTTCTTTTTCCATACGCTTAATTTCATCATCAACGTTTACCAAATCAGCTAGCGGAATAAAAATTTGCGCTCCCGACACCACAGCGGTTTTAGCCAATTTAGGTGCGACAATTTCAGTGGCAATCGTTAATTCTTTCGGATGTAAAAAGTTTTTCACATATTCAGCATTATCAGCCAAAATTTTTTCATTATTAGCATCCTCTAGTTGAATCATGATATCAATTGGTGAAGATAAAGGCGCATTAACTTCCATACGAATGTTGCGCACTGCTTTAATAATTTCAATCAAGAAAGCCATGTCATGCTGGGCTTTATCATTTACAAATTCAGCGTGAAATTCTGGATAAGGTGCAATCATGATTGATTTACCTTCATGTGGCATGGATAACCATAATTTTTCAGTTACAAATGGCATAATCGGATGGAGTAGTCGTAAAATTTGATCCAAAATCCAAATTAAATTATCTTGTTTTCTAGTCTTTAATTGGGCATCGTTACTGTTTAAAGCAACCTTAGAAACTTCGATGTACCAGTCACAGAAATCATTCCAGATAAAGTTATATAATTCTCGCCCAGCTTCGCCAAATTTATATTCATCGAATAAGCGAATCACTTCACTAACAGTATGATTTAACTGCGCAAAAATCCAGCTGTCAGCCAAATCAAACTGCTTAGTATCAGGCATATGAACTGGCTGCGCACTTTCTGGTAAATTCATGATTACAAAACGAGCAGCATTCCAAATTTTATTAATAAAATTCCACGCAGCCGATAATTTCTTTGGATTATAGCGCGTATCCTGACCTGGAGCAGTCCCATTAAGTAAAAACCATCTTAAGGCATCAGCTCCATATTCATCAACGACATCCATTGGGTCAACCCCATTGCCCAATGACTTACTCATCTTGCGTCCTTGTTCATCGCGAATTAAGCCATGTAAAACTACATCCTTAAATGGACGTTTATGGGTAAAGTGTAAACTTTGGAAAATCATGCGTGAAACCCAAAAGAAAATAATATCATAGCCAGTTACTAAGGCATTAGTTGGAAAATAACGATTAAAGTCAGCGGCAGTTGTATCAGGCCAACCCATTGTCGAAAATGGCCACAAAGCACTAGAGAACCACGTATCCAAAACATCAGTATCTTGGTCCCAGTTTTCAATATCATGCGGTGCTTCTTCACCAACATACATCTCACCTGTCTTTTTATTGTACCAAGCTGGGATGCGGTGCCCCCACCAGAGCTGGCGTGAGATTACCCAATCATGCACATCTTCCATCCAATGCTCTAGCGTTTGCTCAAATCGTTCTGGAACAAAGTTAACCTTGTTGGCAGTTTTTTGATTTGCCAATACCTTTTCAGCTAAAGGCTTCATTTTCACAAACCATTGAGTTGAAAGACGCGGTTCAACTTGGACACCTGAACGTTCAGAGTGACCAACTGAATGCACAATTGGTTTTATCTGAATAAGGTACCCCTGCTCTTTTAAGTCCTTAACTAGAGCTTCACGACAAGCAAAACGATCCATGCCTTGATATTTTCCTGCTTGCTCATTCATTGTCCCGTCGTCATTCATTACATTAATTCGTTCTAAGTTGTGGCGATTACCAACAGCAAAGTCATTCGGATCATGGGCGGGCGTAATTTTTACTAGTCCTGTTCCAAATTCAGGATCAACGTGTTGGTCTTCAATAATTGGAATTTTACGTCCAACTATTGGTAAAATTAAATCCTTACCGACAAGGTCTTTATAGCGTTCATCCCCATGAGCCACAGCTACTGCCGTATCACCAAACATAGTTTCTGGTCGAGTGGTTGCAATTTCGACAAAACCAGAGCCATCAGCAAAGGGATACTTGATGTGATAAAAAGCCCCTTTATCATCTTGGTGAATAACTTCAATATCACTCAATGCTGTTTGCAGTTGCGGATCCCAATTAATAATATATTCACCGCGATAAATCAACCCTTCATTATACAATTGAACAAAAACTCGCTTAACAGCCTTAGATAGCCCTTCATCTAAAGTAAAGCGCTCGCGTGAATAATCAAGCGACAACCCCATCTTTGCCCATTGACTTTTAATGATATTAGCGTACTCATCTTTCCAGTCCCAAACTTGTTTAACAAATGCTTCACGTCCCATTTGGTGACGATCTTTACCTTGCTTACGCAATTTAGCTTCAACTTTAGCTTGAGTAGCAATTCCAGCATGATCCATTCCAGGTAAATATAGCGTATCGTACCCTTGCATTCGTTTAAAGCGGATTAAAGTATCTTGAATTGCCGTGTCCCAAGCATGGCCCAAATGTAACTTTCCCGTAACATTTGGTGGCGGGATTACAATAGAATAAGGATGGGCTGTTTTATCCCCTGATGGCTTAAACAAGTCTTGATCAAGCCATGCTTGATACCTACCAGTCTCAACCTCATGGGGATCGTATTTAGGTGCTAGATCTGTCATAAATTTCCTCCAATAAAAAAGTCCTAGACAATCTTGTCTAGGACGATATAATAACCGCGGTACCACCTATCATTAAGCAAAAATATTGCTTCTCTTAATCTAGTGATAACGGACCTTGATACCGGACTAGCCTACTTTAAATTCAGCTAATCAATTAAATCAAGCTACCAATTAACCTTCATTCGGTCTTTCACCAACTATGGACCTTTCTCTACTTATAAGATTAATACCTCTTGATTACTTCTTTAGATAGAATTATAGCATGTTTTTTATAGCAGTGCAGTATCTTCTGCTGCTTTATCGGCTATGAATTTATCACCAGGATAAATAGTCGTTATTTTCATACCAGCTAGGGCGCGCTCAATTAAGCCCTCAACATCTAGCCGTGCTTCAAATTCGCGTGCTTTATCAATTCTTGGCTTAGTTTTAGGACGGGGTGGGGCAAAGATTGTGCAACAATCTTCAAATGGTTGAATTGATAAATCAAAGGTACCAATTTGTTCAGCTAAACGAATAATTTCAGTCTTATCCATTGTAGCAACTGGGCGCACAACCGGAGTTGTGGTTACATCGTTAATTGCTGCCATTGACTCCAATGTTTGCGAGGCCACTTGTCCCACAGATTCCCCATTGAAAATAGCTAGTCCTTTTCTTTTAGCCCGGATTTGATCTGCTAAACGTAACATAAAACGACGTTGAACTGTCATCAAATAACCTTCTGGTAACTTTTCTTTAATAGTTTCTTGAATTTCGGCAAATGGAACTGCAATAAAATTAATTCGTCCTGCATAGTTAGCCAATATTCCTGTTAATTCTTTAGCTTTGTTGAGGGCTTTCTCAGTCGTATATGGCGGACTATAGAAATGAACCATATCAATGTCCACCCCCCGCTTCAAGGCTAAGTATGATGCAACCGGAGAATCAATTCCGCCTGAAAGCATCATTACCGCCCGACCTCCAGTTCCAACAGGCATCCCACCTGCACCGTGCAATAACTGGTTAGAAATATATACTGCATCTTGACGAACTTCAAGTCTTAATACCAAATCAGGATGTTTCATTTCTACTTTTAAGTTGGACATATTTTTAAAAAGATAGTCCCCAACTAATTGATTTAACTCATTGGTATCATAGGTAAAATTATGGTCACTACGCTTGGTATTAACCTTGAAAGTCATTCCCTCTTGGTAAGTCTCTTTCATCAAAGCAAGAGCAGTTTCTTCAATTTTAGCCAGTGTTTTTTCTACCTTAACTGTTGGTGAATACGTTTGGATACCAAAAACTTTCTTTAAACGCTGATCTATTTCCGCAAAAGGTGCGTCGTTTAAGACAATATGCATCCGATCATGACGCGGATGAAGCTCAATTTGCGGGAAATCGCGTAATACCCTAGTAACATTACCAGCTAAACGACCAATAAAATCCTTTCTATTCTTCCCTTTAGTTGAAAGTTCACCATAGCGAACCATAATTTCAGTATATTTCATCAAATTTTATTCTCCTAAATGATTAATTGGGGCAAAATGACGGTAAATCTGGTCAAAAACACTAATAAATTCATCAGCTTCAGCTAAAGTATTAGTTTCATCAAAACTCAAACGAATAGCACTTGTAGCTTCTTTATCATCCACATGCATCGCTACCAGTGTACTTGCCTGATCAGTTTTTGTTGATGCACACGCAGAAGTCGTAGACGTATATATATCATGCTCTTCTAAGGTATGAACAAGTGTTTCACCCCTAATTCCCTCCAGCGCAAAACATAAAATATGCGGTGTAAACCCCGCATTTACTGGTGAAAAAATTTTAATTCCTGGTTTATCCTGTAGATAGTTAACTATCCTATCTTTAATGGCCTCTTCTTTGACAGCATTACTTTTTTCATTAGCTAAAAGCAAACGTATTGCTTTAGCCATGCCTGCAATTGCGGGTAAATTTTCAGTACCTGAACGCAAACCTTTTTCTTGACCACCACCATCATGCAGTGGCAAAACCATCTTCCCCGCTTTCTTGTAAAGAATACCAGTTCCCCGAGGACCGTGAAACTTATGGGCCGAAAGACTAGAAAAATCAACTCGCGGTGTAAAAACCTGTGACCAAATATCTTTACCAAGTGCTTGCACATTATCAACGTGAAAATGAATATTGGGATAATTAGTTAATAAATCACTGATCTCCTCAATTGGTTGAATAGTACCAATTTCATTATTAACTCCCATAATGGAAACTAAGGTTGTTTCCGAATCTAATGCATTACGCAAATCATTGACATTAACGCGTCCTGCTTTATCAACGGGTAAACGGGTTACACGAAAGCCCAAATTTTCCAAGGCAGTAAAAGCATTTGCTACTGAAGCATGTTCAACACTAGAAGTGATTAAGTGATGCCCAAATGCTTGTTTTTGCAAAGCCGTTCCTTTAATTGCCCAATTATTTGATTCTGTACCGCCAGAAGTAAAGAAAATTTCATTGGTTTTAGTACCTAACAGCTGAGCAATTTGTTTACGTGAGCTTGCTAGCAATTGATATGCCCGATCACCTAATTTATGTAAACTAGACGGATTACCCCAAATATTCTGTGCAACTTGAGTATAAGTATCTAGAACTTCTTGATCAATTTTGGTCGTTGCGCTATTGTCAAAATATATCATGTAATAAAATCATCCCCATGTATTTCTACACTTTTCGCTCATATCAGTGTTTTATAGCATAATTAACTTCGTATAAATTCACTTAATTCGTGAAAAATCGATATTTCGGTCCCTTTTGTGCTTCCCAAATGGGAAACATCAGGATTTTTTGCCAATAGTTATTCTAACATCTTAATGGTCTTTTACAAATCGGAAAATTTTTATAGAAGCTCACACAAAAATAAGTTACTCCAGACAAAGGTCCAAAGTGACTGACTTGTTTAAAAAAGATAGTTAATAATATTTTTTTCACCATAATCATTTATCCTTACCTGCTCCAATTAGCAAATAGCTTCTATTCAATTTATCAGCTTTCAAAGGTGAACCAGTTAACTTCAATACCATAGTTGTACTTTAACATACTTAACTTTTTATCATTACCCTATACTTTTTAGCGACTGCTACCCAGTTATAGTAGTTTTCATCAACTAAACCAAATGAAAAATAAGAAGTAACCTACAGTAAAATAGACGCTTTACCCACTTCTACTTAGAAAAAAATATAATAAGTTGTTAGATATAGTTAAGCAACAAGACTTTCTCACTTGCAACTAGAATTTAATAGTATATTTATTCTATATAAAACCCGTAATTTTAACTATACCCTTTATTATCAATAATTGATAGCGCTTTATTTAAGCGCTAAAATTTTAGTGTTGAAATGAGGAGAAAAAATGAAAAAAATGAAATTTAAAAAAATATTAAAAGTTTTAGCTGCTACACTAATGTTTGCCGTAACTGGAATGGTATTTTCATCAACGCTGCAGGCTAAATATGTGGGACATAATGCTACTCCCACAGAGTTAAGAGGTAATTGGTACGCCTATAAAGGACACAACAAATGGACTCATATAAAAATTACTAAACATGCATTTATATATGACGGCAAAGTTAGTTGTAGTTTAAATAAAAACGGAGTTCGAAAATTGCATGTAATGCGCTATAAGCAAAATGGTAGACCTTATTATGACATGAATAAGTCTAACTATCATTACCAAGAAATTGGTTCGTTCTGGTTATCCAGAAGCAAAGTACAAGATAAAAGAGTAATGAAGTCTTACTACAATATGGGATATTTCACTGTCTATACAAGAAATAAAATAAAGCATGACTATTCTTATGAAGTTAAAGGTGCCGGCTACATGCAACAAATCGGTAAATAGCCAATCAGTATTAGTTAGACCACTGTCAACTTTACATAATAGCCATTAAATAAAGTTAACAAAAAGTCTCACTAAATTAAGACAAATCTTTTTCCCCTAATATTAGTTTGCAAAATCAAAGCCGGATGGCATTAATGAATCCTAATTTTATAGGATTCTTTTTTACTAAAAAATAAAATTCATCTATCTTATTAAAGGATAACAGATGTAGCGAAGCAGGCTTATTTTAAGCCTGCTTCTTTCAGAATTGCGTCTTGTGTGCATTTTTAATCCTTTACCACCATTAATTGGACCTAAGATATTTTTCTTTTTGTTATCCATTATTAGTGAAATGCCTTATTTCTCAGCTGTATCAATTGTACTTCATACCTATAACGTAATCATGTTATGCAACTATTCGGCTCTCTGCATAGATCACGAAAACGAAAAAATCACTCGTGAAATTTATTTATATGTAACGAACAAACAATCTGAAAAGTACAATAATATGATTCTAAAAAACGGGTCAAAACTGTTCCTCGGCTTAAATTATTGATAATAATGTGTTGAAAAACAGATTTAAATCTTATTAATCATTCTTTATTTAAAAACAGACCTAGATTATTAGGTCTGCTTTTAAATATTAGCTGTTTGTTTTTTCTGAGTAATAAAGATTTTCTAAGCGCTGATATGAACCGGGTTCTACTCTTTCAATAGCTGTCGCAATCGTATCAAGTGCTTCCTTATAATTATATTCTTGGCTATATAGCTGTAATGCTGTTTTTTGTGCAACTCTCACTGCATTATTTGTTGCATATTTATTAGAATACTGCATAGTTAACTCAACTAGACTAGCCGAATTAACAATATCATCAGCTTCACGCTTTAACCGTTCAACATCATCGGAGATATTAATTAATTCATTGGAAATTTTTTCCATGTTAATTCGAACTTGATTAAGCTCTTTAGCCACATGACCAATCTCATTAACAACTAAAGTGTACATTTGCACAAAAGTATCAGGCATGCCAGGTAATTCTTTACGTTCTAAGCGTCGATAAACCAATGACACTTCTTGCTTATACCGGTTAATTGAATCAATTGCAACATTTTCAGCGTCATACAAGCCATCGACATCTTGAGCCATCGCTTTTTGTTTAGAACTGATTACTCGCAATCTCTCCAATATGTGCAACCATGAAGCTTTAATTTCTGAATACACGCCTTTACCATCAGCAAGATTTTGTGTATCAACTGTATATTGACGATTCATATCGTTAACTTCCAATTCAAGCTTACGACTAGCTTCGAGCTCATTATGTGTCAATTCATAACTTTCATCAATGTGCCTTAATTTTTGAATTAAATCTTTCGCCTCAACCTGTTGATGTGACAGCAAGCGTTGAATCTTATCTTGATTGTCTTCCACAAATGGACGCGCCTTATATTCATTCTCCAAAAGTTGATATAAATCAGATATATTAGACTTAATACTTTTAATTTGTTGGTCTAATTCTTCAATTTTTAAATGGGTCAACAGCTGCCCTGCATTATCAACCAGCTCATAATTTTTTTTGATTTCAGCTAAAACATCAACTTGATTAATACAAAACCTGGATGCTTTCATTTTCTTATAAACTTCTGTTAATTCCTTTAACTGGTTTTGAAATATTGTGTCAAGTTCACGTCTATCAGCTCTAATTTTAGGCAAGACATTGTCAATAGAAATAATTGCCGCTCTAATTTTTGACAGAACTCGCTTAGCTTCAACCTGATCCCCTTGTGCAGTCAAGCTTTTAGCTTCCGCAAAATCACTCTCTACATTAGTTAGTTCATCTTCTAACTTATCAAGAGCAGAGCCATATTCAAAAGATCCAGCTAAAACCTGTTTACGCATTTCTTGATATTTTTTATTTAAATCCTCATACTGCATTTGATTTTCACGGTTTGATTCAAGCAATTCCGTAAAAACATCATTCGTATTCTTGGCATCTTCAAAAGTTGACTGCATAATTGCTTGAGCTTGTTTAATATTTTTGTGTGCCCTAATGAGGTGATAGGAAGTATTTTGCCCTGCAGCTTGATCCAGAAGTTCTTGAACTTGAGGTATTCTCTTATTGGCTGTTTGTTCATAACTTTTACGCCAAGTGTTAAATGTCGTTAGACTTTCACCTGCTAAATCCATTTTATCAAGATTGACAATATCTGCATCTAGGTTCATTCGGTCTATTTTAGCAATCAGATCATCAAGCTCAATAATTTCGTGTAGCTGTCTTCGATTAACAACGAGCATAAATGCTATAACAATAATAATGATTAAAATTGTAATTATTACAACTATGGACTGAGTTGGTGACATATTTTTCCTCCAAAACTAACCCAATTATACCAAATTTATTTAATACTGTGCTATACAGTTTATTAAAATAGACAAGAATTTAGTTGGCGAAAAAATTTAGCTAAAGCATGATTAAATCAAAAAGGATAAAAATTTCCTTATTATACTAACTTAACGACTTTTTCTTGCTTTAACATAGTTTAATCGTTATAATATGGGACGTGTAAAATATTTGCAGCTATAAGTGACAAGAACGTCAACATCTTAATACGTTTTAGTGAACGAGTAACCGACGCTGCAACAGGCGAAAATGAAAATTAAGATGCACGAATGTTGAACTTATATGTAATATTTTACTCCAAAAACTGTTATCAGATTTTATTGGAGGATTTTATGTCAAGATATACAGGTCCAAGTTGGAAACGTTCAAGAAGATTAGGTATCTCACTTTCTGGTACTGGTAAGGAACTTAGTCGTCGTAACTATGCTCCTGGTCAACACGGTCCTAATTCACGTGGTCGCTTATCTGAATATGGTGAGCAATTACATGAAAAGCAAAAGTTGCGTTGGATGTATGGACTAAACGAACGTCAATTTAGAACATTATTTAAACGCGCTGGTAAGATTCGTGAAGGTGAACACGGTACTAACTTTATGAGCTTACTTGAATGCCGTTTAGATAGCCTTGTTTACCGCTTAGGCTTAGCTACCACCAGAGAACAAGCTCGCCAATTAGTTAACCACGGTCACATTACTGTTGACGGTAAGCGCGTTGATATTCCTTCTTATGAAGTTAAGGTTGGTCAAATCATCAGCTTAAAGGAAAAGTCAAAGAACTTACAACAAGTTAAGGATGCTCTTGAAGCAGCTGTAGCTCGCCCATCATTTGTTTCATTTGATGAGAACAAGTTAGAAGGTTCTCTTGTACGTCTTCCAGAACGTGATGAAATGGAACCAGAAATTAACGAAGCTCTAGTTGTTGAATACTACAACAAGTTACTTTAATTTCTTTATACGAAAGCCCCTTCTCCCATTTAGGAGGGGTTTTTTTCTTACTTGAAAGGAGACAACACTTAATGTCTGAAGATTTAAATACTAGAGTGGCTAACGCTGCCCAAGGTATTAGTCCCCAAACGCTGCCTGATGAACGCAGAAGATTTTTAGGTTCTTTACGTGAACGAGTTCTAGTTAGAATGACTAATGCTGAAACTCAGGATATTAGCTTAACGGAACTTTTTTTGTCTCACTTTAAAGATTATATTGGCTATGAAATTTTATTAAATGCTAATGTGAAAGATGAATTTTTAAGTAAAATTGAAACCAATTGTAGTAAATATAATATTACTTTTACACTTATTAATAATGAAACTGCTCAAACAAATCCTGATGATACTGCTGTTTTAGTTGTTGCCAAAACAGCAATTAATAAAATGAGAATTGAAATTAAACAAGTTTATGCTCCTGAAATGGAAAAAGTAGCATTACCTCAGAATAAGACAAAGCAAAAAAAAATTGGCTTTTGGCGACATCTTTTTAATGGGGATAAATAATGAAACCGTTAGCTTATAGAATGCGACCTCAGAACTTAGATGAAGTTGTAGGTCAGTCGCACTTAATTGGACCTGGGAAAATTATTAGGCGTATGGTTGAAGCAAAATTATTGTCCTCAATGATTCTTTATGGTCCCCCTGGCATTGGTAAAACAAGTATTGCTAGTGCAATTGCTGGTTCAACTAAATATGCCTTTCGCATGCTTAACGCTGCTACCGATGGTAAAAAGCAATTGCAACAGGTAGCTACAGAAGGCAGAATGAGTGGTACTGTGATTTTACTGCTAGACGAAATTCACCGCTTAGATAAAACTAAGCAGGACTATCTACTGCCAATGCTTGAATCAGGAGAAATCATTTTAATTGGAGCTACTACTGAAAATCCATATATATCAATTTCACCTGCAATTCGTTCTCGCTGTCAAATTTTCGAATTGCGACCACTGGAATTTGATGAGATAAGTGCAGCAATTGATCGCGCTTTAGCAAACAAAGAAAATGGATTAGGCAAATATCAAGTCCAGTTAACTCCTGCAGCCAAAAAATTATTAATTGAAAATGGTAATGGTGATTTACGTTCAACTTTAAATGGCTTGGAATTAGCTACTCGTTCAACCAAACAGGAATTACTTACGGCAAAGAAAAATATTACTAAAGGTTTTACAATTGACCAACAAGAAATGGCTAATTCAATCCAAATGCGTAATCAAAATTTTGATGCTGATGGCGACGGACATTATGATCTCATTTCAGCCTTCCAAAAGTCAATTCGCGGCTCTGATACTGATGCTGCACTGCATTATTTAGCTCGGTTAGTTGAAGCCGGTGATTTGATTTCAATCTGTCGTCGTCTCAGCGTAATTGCATATGAAGATATTGGTCTTGCTAATCCTGCAGCTGTTCAGCATGCGGTAATTGCGATTCAAACAGCTCAAAGTATAGGCTTGCCTGAAGCAAGAATACCATTAGCTAATGCGGTGATTGAACTATCTTTGTCACCTAAAAGTAATAGTGCAATTAGTGCAATTGATGCAGCTTTAGCCGATATACGTACACAGGATTATGGCAGTATTCCGAATAATTTAAAAGATACACACTACCAAGGTGCTAAAAATCTAGGACATGGAAAAAATTATATTTATCCTCATTCTTTTCCTGGCGATTGGGTGCCTCAACAATATCTTCCTGATAAGTTATTAGGTAAACAATATTTCATGCCTAAAGGCAATTCTAAAATTGAGAAAGGCTTGCAAAAGCAATATAAAATTCTTCACGATATGCAAAAAAATGGCTTACAGAATAGTTAAACAAGTATTAGACTTGCGTTTTAAATAAATTTAAGTAGCTAAAATACATAAAAAGGCAGAGAAATTAAATTCTCTGCCCTTTTTATTTGCCTAAGTCATAAATCTTAGGCGTATTTTACTTAATTAAGAAACTACTTTACTTTAAAGTTAGCTTTTTTAACATTTTTATTATTGTCTGTAATATAGTACATCTTACTCTTAATTTTAACAGGACTACCGTATGTCTTAACAAGATGATTTTTCTTTAAAACCTTTTTGCCGACCCGATTACCATATTGACTATAAAGATAAGCATTATGACCTAAACTTAACTTTTTCCCGTCAATATTTCCTGCAGCTAAGTACATACCATTGTCTAAAGTATAGTATGAGTTCCCATTAATCTGCTTCTGACCAGTTGTATTAACTACAGAGCCTGCATTTAAGATTAACTTATTGCTACGTTTTCCAGTCCCATCATAAATATACGCATTATGTTTAAGCGTCTTTTCAACTGATGGCTTAGTATTATTGTCAGCAACTGGTGTATTAGAAGTTACTGCAACACGTTCAATTTTAGTAGCAAGCTGAGGTCGCAGAACATTGGCAGCTTTAACATACTGATTAGTAGCGATTATAAAGTACTTTTTACCCCTAATCTTTACAGGAACGCCATATGTTTTCACTTTCGTACCTTTCTTCAAAGTTGGTTCTGCTTTAATCCTCTTACCATATTTATTATAAATATAAGAATTATGACCTAACTTCTGTACAAGGTATTGTGCATTACCAGCTGCAATATAATATTTTCTATTACTTGCACCTTGATCTATAGCAACATAATATTGTCTCCCAGCAATATTTTCAAGGCCATAAGTTGTCACAATCGAACCAGCTTTAAGTACGACCTTATTGCTACGTTGCCCATTTTTGTCATAAACATATGCATTATGAATTAAAGTAATATCTTTACCTTTTTCCTGATCAATGTCTGTGCCATTGCCTGTACCGGTTCCGTTTCCTGTGCCATTACCAGTTCCATTGCCGTTGCCAGTTCCGTCTCCGTTACCTGTGCCA
Source organism: Lactobacillus sp. ESL0230 (assembly GCF_003692805.1). NCBI lineage: Bacteria > Bacillati > Bacillota > Bacilli > Lactobacillales > Lactobacillaceae > Lactobacillus > Lactobacillus sp. ESL0230. The sequence goes on along the minus strand of NZ_REHI01000006.1, from coordinate 305,511 downwards.
CCGGTGCCGGTGGCGTTGCCGTTACCTGCATTTGGTACTAAGTTATTAACAATATTTTTAATTGCCTCATCACGAGCTTTATTTACTTCAGTAGCACTTGGTGCTTGATCAATTGTTCCAGGAGTAGTAACTGTCCCATTAGCTTTACCTACTTCTTGATCAATTTTATCCTTGATAGCTTTCTTTTCTTCACTAGTATAATCTGTTTTATCAGTATGCTTAAGCTCATCAACTTTTTTCTTAGCATTCTCTGCAGCATCTGCCACTGCACCTTTGGCTATTTCTTTTTCAGCAGCTAATTTATCCTTGTTTATAGCATCTGCCGATGATCCAGTTGCATTTTTATGATCTTCAAAAGCCTTATCAGTTTTTGAAGTATCCGCATCTGGTCCAAAGTTTGTGTGCAATTTGTCTACAGCATCCTTGTGACTTTGTGCTATCTCAGCTGCAGCATCCGTCTTAGTTTTATCTGCATCAGCTTTACCAGCATTGTCCTTAACCGCATCAATATCAGCGATTGCCTTGTCCTTAGTTGTAGTTACGGCTGCACTATCAGTCATTGTTGGGTCGTCGATCTTACTAATCGCATCTTTGCCAATTGTATCAACTGCATCTTTATCTGCTTGGTTAGTTAATCCAGGCTTAACTTTATCAGCTTCTGCCTGAATTTCAGCCTTGGCCTTGGCTTTAGCATCAGCTAAATCAGCCTTGTCCTTAGCGGCTTTACTATCAGTCACAATTTGATCAATTGCTTTGTTGGCATCATACTTAATTCCGTTAGCCTTATCTGCCGTATCAGTTGTTGGACTATCTATCTTATCCTTGGCATCTTTGGCATGATTATTAATATCATCAATAACCTTGTTTTCATCTTCAGGCTTGAGCCCTTCTTTTTTGGCTTCATCAATTGCACTATTGGCGTGGTCATCAAGCTCTTTCTTAGCTGCATTTTTAGCCGCTTGTAATTGGGCATCAGTTAAAGCCTGATCAATATTAGTTATCCCTTCATTCTTTCTAGCATTAATATCGGGTACTGTAGCACTACCATTTACATTAGCAACAGCATCATCATGAGCTTTTTGGGCTTGTTCTTTAAACTTAGCCTTTTCTGCTGGAGTTAAGCCAGTTAAACCATCAATTTGTTTAGCAATTCCTGGACTACCTGCTGTACCATTACCATTTAATTCATTGTCTAATTCTTTGATAGCATCAGCTTTAGCTTTACTAATTGCATCTTCATCAACTTTACCAGCATTGTCCTTAACCGCATCAATATCAGCGATTGCCTTGTCCTTAGTTGTAGTTACGGCTGCACTATCAGTCATTGTTGGGTCGTCGATCTTACTAATCGCATCTTTGGCAATTGTATCAACTGCATCTTTATCTGCTTGGTTAGTTAATCCAGGCTTAACTTTATCAGCTTCTGCCTGAATTTCAGCCTTGGCCTTTGCTTTAGCATCAGCTTTACCAGCATTGTCCTTAACCGCATCAATATCAGCGATTGCCTTGTCCTTAGTTGTAGTTACGGCCGCACTATCAGTCATTGTTGGGTCGTCGATCTTACTAATCGCATCTTTGCCAATTGTATCAACTGCATCTTTATCTGCTTGGTTAGTTAATCCAGGCTTAACTTTATCAGCTTCTGCCTGAATTTCAGCCTTAGCCTTGGCTTTAGCATCAGCTAAATCAGCCTTGTCCTTAGCGGCTTTACTATCAGTCACAATTTGATCAATTGCTTTGTTGGCATCATCCTTAATTCCGTTAGCCTTATCTGCCGTATCAGTTGTTGGACTATCTATCTTATCCTTGGCATCTTTGGCATGATTATTAATATCATCAATAACCTTGTTTTCATCTTCAGGCTTGAGCCCTTCTTTTTTGGCTTCATCAATTGCACTATTGGCGTGGTCATCAAGCTCTTTCTTAGCTGCATTTTTAGCCGCTTGTAATTGGGCATCAGTTAAAGCCTGATCAATATTAGTTATCCCTTCATTCTTTCTAGCATTAATATCAGGTACTGTAGCACTACCATTTACATTAGCAACAGCATCATCATGAGCTTTTTGGGCTTGTTCTTTAAACTTAGCCTTTTCTGCTGGAGTTAAGCCAGTTAAACCATCAATTTGTTTAGCAATTCCTGGATTACCCGCTGTACCATTACCATTTAATTCATTGTCTAATTCTTTGATAGCATCAGCTTTAGCTTTTCTAATTGCATCTGCATCGGCCTTACCAGCATTGTCCTTAACCGCATCAATATCAGCGATTGCCTTGTCCTTAGTTGTAGTTACGGCTGCACTATCAGTCATTGTTGGGTCGTCGATCTTACTAATCGCATTATTAGCAATTGTATCAACTGCATCTTTATCTGCTTGATTAGTTAATCCAGGCTTAACTTTATCAGCTTCTGCCTGAATTTCAGCCTTGGCCTTGGCTTTAGCATCAGCTAAATTAGCATCTTTTTCAGCTTGATTGATTGCATTAGTGGTATCCTTGACAATTTGATCTATTTTACCCTTAGGATTTGGATCTGAATCAGCATTATCAATATCTGCATTGGCCTTACCAACAGCATTATCAATATCACTAATTGCCTTATCATGAGCTGCTTGAGCTTCATTTTGTTGCTCTTTAGGCAAACTATTGTAATCAGCATTGATTCTGTCCTTAGCAGCTTGAGCTTTTTCGGCAATATCAGCTTTAGCTTTAGCCTTAGCTTGATCTAAAACTGCTTTAAGTGCGTTATTTTTGGCAGCGTTGATATCGCTCTCGCCCTTTGCTTCAACTTGATTTGCTAGATCCTTAGTTCCTTGTTTTGCAACATCACTCTTAGCTTGATCGCGAATATTCTCAATCGCTTTTTGGGCGTTTGCTTTATCTTCAGGTGATAAAGTAGAACTATTAATTTGATCAATAGCATCTTTAGCTACACTATCTAACTTAGCTTGATCAGCAGCAATTGTTTGATTAAGATCCATTGCATCTTTTAAAACATTGTCCATGTTATCGAGGCCAGTTTGCTTTTCTTGGTCAATCGTACTAATAGTATTGGCAGCATCAACCTTACCAATTGCATCAGTATAAAAACCGTTTACTTTATCAGTTAATGCTTTTTTACCAGCAGCATCAATTGTATTTAAGCCATTAATTTGTGTATTAACTCTATCTTTTTCAGCTAATAATGCTGCTTTAGCAGCATTTTTAGCTGCTTGCAAGTCTGCATCAGTTTGAATTTGATTCAAATTATCACGACCTGCTGCAGCAGCAGCTTTTACACCTGCCTCGTCAGTTGCACCATTAACGGCACTTTTAGCTGCAGTTAATGTATCATCTATTTTCTTACCAAAATCTGCTTTTTCTGTTTCAGATAAATTAGGATCGGCATTGATATTATCGCGTACTTTTTTGGCTAGCGCATCTAATCCATTATCAGGATCATTAATTGCTTTATCCTTAGCATCTTGAAGATTCTTGGCAATAGAATTGCCAATACTATCAACAATCCCCTTCATACCATTAATAGCATTAGTCTTATCTGTATTAATTGCATCAATTGTCTGGTCGCCAGCAATTTGGGAAACAGCAGGATCATAAATATCATTAATTTTTTGCTTCAGATCTTTTACTTGATCTGGTGTCATTTGATCTGCTTTTGCATCAATTGCCGCCAAATCTTTATCTTTTTCAGCTTTTAATTCTTGTAAAGCCTTAGCCCTAGATGCAGTTAAATCAGCATCATTTAAATCTTTATTAATATTAGCTTCACCTGCTTGCTCTGCAAGATCAACTCCTAGTTTGTCAGCGGCATTAATCTTATCAGTTGCATCAGCCACATCAGCGTTAATTTGATCTTTAAAGTGTTCTTTATTTGTTGGACTGAGCTGATCAGCTGGAATATTGTCAATTGCTTTTTTAGCAGCTTCAGCTTTAGCATTAAGCTTATTAATTGCATCAGCTTTTTGTTTATTCAAAGCTAAATCATCCGCAGCTTTACCAACACTATTGATATTATTAATAGTGTCAGCATGTTCAGCTGGAATATTATTAGGATTGATTTCATTCTTAATCTTATCAATACCTGTTTGAGCTGCATTATCGATTTTATCATTTAAAGCTTTAGTATCTTCAGGCTTAAGATCAGGATACTTAGTTGCGATTGAATTCTTTGCAGCCTCTTGAGCTTTCTTAATATCATCTATTGCTTGTTGCTTACTTTGTTCAACCGATAAGTCACCAAGTAAAGCATCTAGAGCATTTTTACCCTTGTCATAGGCATCCTTAACTCCAGGTAAATCTGCTGCTTTGTCAATTTGTTGATTATATCCTAGCGGATCTGTCAGATTATTAACAATCTGTTTTGCTTTTGCTTTCGCATTGGCAATTCCGGCAGCAGTTAAACCAGATTTATCAATTTTATCTTCGATATCTTTTTCATAAGCATCTAATTTAGCTTTATTAGCACTCTTAGCTGCCTCAAGAATACCTGTTTTACCGTCGGCGATATCTTGCTTGATAGCTGCAGGATCTTTATCAACATCAATTTTACCACTAGCAGCAGTTAATGCATTATCAATCCCTGAAGTATCTGTTCCTGTACCAATATCTTGTTTAGCTTGATCGGCATTTGCTTTAACTTGTGATTTAGCTGCTTCTCTGAATTGACTTAACACATCATTTTTACTAGTATTTAATGCTTTGCCAACTCCATCAATAGATTCGGCATTGTCAATCAAAGTATTGGCATTTTTAACCGCATTATCAATTGCTGGGTTTGTTGTAACACCTAAAGCGGCCTTATCAACATCAGAGTCTGCTTTTATTTGAGCTTTAGCAGCCTCTTTATATTTATTTAAAATATCATTTTTACCATTAATAACATCTTGTTTAATTTCATCAATTGTATTATGGCTATCAATATTTGTATCAGCTGCTTTTACTGCGTCATCGATGCCTTTATCTAGTGCATTAAGATTATCTTTGTTTTCGGCTTTATCAGCTTCCGCTTTCACCTGAGCTTTAGCGGCTTCTTTAGCAGCTGCAAGCAAGTTATCTTTAGCTGTATTTTCAATACTATCAGCAGTGGCTCGATTATCAATTGCCGGTGTACCATCAGCAATTGCATCAATCTTATCTTGTTCTTTCTTGACAGCATCAGCAATAGTCTTATCATTAGGAATTCCTAATCCATCTTGATATAACTTACCAGTACCTGCAATTTCAGCTTTAGCAGCTTCTTTATTGAATTTGTTTTGTGCAATAGTTTTAGCCTGATTAATACCATCATCAGTGTTCTTACCATAAATTGACTTACTTGGATCGTAACCATCTGTTCCAGGTTTAGCCGTTGCAGCTTTAGCAGCTTCATTAATCGCATCAAGATATGGCTTTCTATCAACTGGATTTAAGCCTGAATTATTAACACGATCTTTAGCGGCTTGAGCGGCTTTCCCTATATCATCTGCAACTTTTTGTTGCTGTTTAGTGGCATGAGTATTGTTAATATCATCAGTACCCTTAGAACCGTCTGGGTCTTTACCGTTAATAATATCATCGACTGCCTTATTGGAGTTATCTTTAATATCATCAGTGTCTTCTGGATGCTTAGCAATTTGATCTTTAGCAGCTTGCTCGACCTTTTTAATAGCATCAATTTTTGCATTGATACCATTGATGATATCTTCCGCTTCTTTTCTATGCTGCTCAACTTGAGCTTCGCTTGCATCAGTATCGATGTCACCACCAGCTTTAGCAATGTCAGTTGGTCGACTGAGTTGATCCTTCAATTTTTCAATTGCTGCTTTTTCATCAGCATTTAAAATTGGGTCAGCTGCAATACTATCAATACCTTGTTTAGCTTGATCAATTTTGCCATTGATTTCAGTTTTAATGCCCGTTTTATAATCCGTTACTGCTTGATTAATTGCATTTAACCCAGTTGTTTTTTCAGTATTAACTTTGCTTTGTACAAGATCTGCAGTATCGTCTGGTCCAGTCGTTGGAATACTATTAATATTATTAATAGCTGCATCTTTAGCAGCATCGATAACTGGTTTTTGACCAGGATAAGCAGCATCTGCGGCATTAGCCTTATCAGTTATTTCATTAATAGCTGAATTTTTGATTGATTGCTTAAGTGCAGCAGCAATTTTATCAAGAGCTGCTTGCTTACGTTTAGTAATTTCTGCTTCAGAATCACCAGTATAAACAGAGGAAGCAGTGTGATCTGGACTAACCGGTTTAACTGCATCAGCACCAGTTGATGTCATTACATCATCAAATGCCTTACTTTGATCTGAAGTTAAATTGGTCGGCTTCTTGGCTTTAGCAGCATCAATTGCATCATTGATTTCTTTAGCAGCTTTATCTTGAGCATCAGCTAAAGATGTAATTCCTAAATCTTTAACTACTGGACGAATTCCTGCTTGGACATCAGCCGGATTGTAACTAACAAAATTAGCTGTAGGAATTAATGAAATTGCATCCCCCTTTGCTAATTGAGCTACATCAACTGAAGGAATAGTAAATTCGAAAGTTCCATCATCATTTACTTTAGCGATAAACTGTGAGGGTAAATCCGATGCAGTAGTAGAACCATACGGGTTGGCAATTTTCGTGTCTTGTAAATACTGCCCAGATTTAGAACCCTTATATTGAGCAATTATATAAGCCCCTGTGCCACTAGGAAGGTACTTATCAAGTAGACTACCACTGTTAGGCCCATCGGTAGTGGGATTATAATTGGTAACTTTACCACTAATCTTACGTGAACCATCCGCATTAGTAGTGACAACAACACTATTAGGATCAATATCTAAAAAGCCACTTTGATTTGCTTGAATTAATTGTAGGTTATTATAGCCAACAGCTGTTGGATCAGTAAATATTTTTTCAAAAATTGTTTTGTATAGACTATCATAAGTAACATTTCCAGTAGTCGCAGCTTTTTGTATAGCAGCTGCTACCCCCTTTAATTCTGGCAATTGTAAAATTCTACTAATATTAGGATCTGAAATCATACTTTGATAAGTGTCAAAGTTGAATGTTTTCATACCATTAAGTAATTGAACAAGATCTACAATAACCCCCTGGGTACCTTTTCGAACTTGTAAAGTATGTAGTGGTGGCAGAGTGATAACTCCACCATTTATTGAACCAAGATCTAGTTTTTGACGCGCATTGGTAACAGTAAATGCATTATTTCCTACAATACTTGTTCCTAAGCTTTTATTTAAATGAGCATCTAAGACTAATGAAGTTGGGTTATTAATATTCATACTACCTGGAACATTGAGTAAGACTATGTTACCTGTTCCAGCATTACCTACTAACTTAATACTTAAAGAACCATTGTTAATATCCGCTTTACCAGCAATATTAACTAATGTCCCAGCATACTTACCCATATTCTGACCAGTAATATTTAACTGACCATTAGAGGCAATATTCAAGTTCCCATTAATCGAAATCAAGTTATTAGCTGCAAGCGGATAGGTTGTAATATTGCCATTAGTAGTCACATTGACCAACGCACCACTATCAATATTAAGAGTTGATGACTTACCTCCAATATAAATTGCTCCAGCTTGAGCCCAATCTGTACTACCATTTATACCATCAAAATCAAGCTTACCAACATTGATTTTTAAGTTGCCTTTGACATCAATGCTATTGTCATTTCCAGGTGCAACCGCAATAATACCGTACCTAGCATTGGTACCTTTGGAAGGTATTAAGTTGATACCACCTGCCGGAGAATTACCAGCTGGCCAAAGAGTAACATTAGCACTAGGTTCAACAATCACCTTGTTACCCGTACCATCTAACACGATAACACTGTCATTTCTAGTAATCCCAGTAAAAGAGCCATTAAAGTCGACAACATTTGCCGAGCCAGAAATACTTAATAATGGACGATTATCTACTAACCCATCGACTGCAATTGTCCTAGCAGTATTAGTACCTTTGAAATTAATGTGAGTGTTACTACCAGCATAAATCATCTGAGAACCACTAAAATCCACGTTCTCAAAATTAATGATTGCACTAGAAGCTTGGTCAGACCGAATTACACCATAGGTATCAGCACTATGCAAAATAAGATTTTGAAAAGTTAAATTTAAGATCCCACTTGTAACAGTTGGATGATTACCTTTGAAATCTATTACATATCTATCTAAACCATTACCGTTAGACTTAATTAAAAGATTTCTACCCACAAAATTAATTGGTATTGTATTTTCGCCTGTACCACCAACAGGAGCGTCTAAAATGTCGTTCATAACATCAATTTCGCTAATAGTAGTATCTGCTATTGCTTTAGTAAGTTCGTCCCAATTATGAACCTGAGCAACATTACTAGTAACATCTTGGGTGCTAATTGCAACACTCTTTTTACTATCATTGGATTGAGTAATTGTATTGGATGAATCTAGTGGCTTATCAGTTTTGGTTACAGTATTTTCATCGGGAGCAACATTCCCTGCAGGTTGATTTGATTTTTGGGCTGAAGAATCAGCAGAAGAAATTGACTGACCTGAATCACTAGGATCTGGTTGAGTATCACTTGCTTTAGCAGTAGCAGGTGCTTTTAAAAACGACTGTAAGGCAGAGTAAGTTGATAAATCAGTTTTAGCAGCTTTATCATTACTATTTGTTGTAGATTCAGGACTTTTTGGGTCTTTTGTAGAATCAGTTTTGGGAATACTTACTGAAGTATTCATAGAATCATCTTTACTTGCACTTGCTTGAGCATTTGCAGACTCAGCTGCAGGTTGTGCCTTTTGTGTATCTGTAGAGTCTGCATTAGGTGCAGCACTAGCAGCTGGTACTGGATTAATGGTATCCGCTTTGGTAGTTTGACTAGTTAAACCAAAGAAAGTAAAGCCTAATAAAACAGAAGCAGCACCAATACTCAATTTTCGAATTGAGAAGTGATCTTGCTTTGCTTGCATCTCCATCTTCCTAAGTCTTTCGGTAAAATTATTTTTTCCTAACATAAAACTATCCTTTCACAAATTAGTTGGCTCCGATCGGTAACCGTTTAAACATTGTAGTTCTTATAAATTTTATTATCAATTTTAATAATTTATTTTGATTATTTTTTATAATAATTTAATTAAAAATAATATTTTTTATAAATAGCTAATATTATTTATGCAATATTATATTGATATAGCAATGTTTTAAATAATAATATAAAAAATAAAAATAATAATTTTTTATTAATTAATATTTTTAAATATAAATATTTTTAATATATAATACCAATACATATAAATATTTTATATGTATATGTGAATATTTTTTAAAAAGATGAACAATAATTAGTGAAAAAATACTATTTTACGTGTAGATAAAAAGTAATAATAAAATATTTTGGTTATTAAAACTATATATATTATTAATAATATAGTATATTGCTAATATTTTATTGACAAGCTTCTTTTAAATTGAATTGGTAACAATTATTTTTTATTTCAAATAGCAAATCAATACTATACGATATATAAAAAATATTTTAAAACCCAAAAATGCTAAAGCTTTATAATAATAACGTTTTTTAGCTGTTACTTCCCTTAATTTTATAAGCAAAAATCTGGTAATAACAGTTAAACTATTTGCTAGCTTATTACCAGATATGCAGCAAATTTGATAGCTATTACTCAAAAATGTAGTGGATGGTCGTTAGTTTTAAATTAACCTTTCTATAGATATAAAATATACATATAACTACAATTTTTTGTCTTATGTAATAATAAATTTAGAATAGTGATATTTTATTACTTTGGCAGCTTTAAATAAGTTTAATATTAAGATTATATAAAAAAAGGCTAATTCTACATTGAGAATTAGCCTTTTTTAGTAACTTTTTTACTTAATTTCTACTTTGTTATGAAGTTAGCCTCCTTAATATTTTTATTCTTGGCAATAATGTAATACGTACCATTCTTAATTCTGACTGGACTTCCATAAGTTCTAACCAGCTTGTACTTTCTGACAACCGAATGGTTAAGACGATTACCATATTGACTATAGAGATAAGCATTGTGTTTCAATCTTAATTTCTTTGCATCTATATTACCAGCTGCAATATACATACCGTTTTCCAATACATAGAAGAGACGATTATTAATAGTCTTAGTACCTATAGTATTAACAATTGAACCGGTCTTAAAGATTAATTGATTACTACGAGTGCCCTTTTCATCATAAACGTAAGCATTATGCATAATTTGCTTTTCATTTACTGCAACAGCTGCGTCAGCGGTTGGGGTATTGATTGGTTCTACCTCTTCTGCTTGTGTTTCAGTAACAATCTTCTTTAGCATAACATTTGATGCCTTTACGTATCGATGCTTGGCAATGATAAAGTATAACGAACCTCTAATGGTAACTGCACTACCGTAAGTATTAATTAATCTATCCTTACGTAGTAATCCTGCCGAGTTGATCCGTCTACCATATTGGTCATAGACAGCTGCATTATGCACTAACTTCTGGACACGATATTTAACATTACCTAGTGCCAAGTAATACTGTTTATTAGCAGCATTTTGATCATGCAAAATGTAGAATTGACGTCCGTTAATGGTTGTTACCCCATAAGTTGTCACTACAGAACCAGCCCCTAGAATAACCTTATTGCAACGACTACCTGTTTGATCATAAAGATAAGCATTGTGCATTAGGGTTACATCTACACCATGAGCATTATCTTTAGATGAAGAATTGTGACCTGGTTCAGAATCTGATGAATTCGGTTTGTTTGCCGTGTCATTTGGTGTACCTGGTGTAACCGGTGTACCTGGGGTGCCTGGGGTGCCTGGTGTACCTGGGGTGCCTGGTACATTTGGAATATTACCTGAATCATGATGGTTTCGATCATTTTGAACCTTCGGATCTTTAGTCCAAATGTCCTTAGCCGCGTCACTATCTTGGGTACTATCCTGGATAATTTGGTTAATGGCCGCGTCACGGTTTGTGTCAACTTCGCCAGTTGTAGTTGATTTGTCAATCTTACCCTTGCCTTCAGTTACAATCTGGTCGATCTGGTCCTTGATTGCTTGCTTTTCATTAGTAGTGTAGTCACTTCCGTCTTGGTGCTTGAGGCTATCAACCTTCTTCTTAGCATTAGTAGCGACGTCATCTACAGCACCCTTGGCAATTTCTTTTTCTGCCACTAACTTATTATCATTGATTTCTTGTTCGGTGTTACCCGTGATTTGCTTATGATCATTAAAGCCCTTGTCGGTGTTTGAAGTGTCTGCGTCTTTACCAAATTCTTTATGAATCTGCGCAACTGCATCTTGGTGCTTTTGCTTTAATTCGTCTTCAGCTTTTTGCTTAGCTTGATCATTTTGAACCTTCGGATCTTTAGTCCAAATGTCCTTAGCCGCGTCACTATCTTGGGTACTATCCTGGATAATTTGGTTAATGGCCGCGTCACGGTTTGTGTCAACTTCGTCAGTTGTAGTTGAAGCTTCAATCTTACCCTTGCCTTCAGTTACAATCTGGTCGATCTGGTCCTTGATTGCTTGCTTTTCATTAGCCGTGTAGTCACTACCGTCTTTGTGCTTAAGGCCATCAACCTTAGTCTTGGCGTTATTAGCGATATCATCTACAGCACCCTTGGCAATTTCTTTTTCTGCCGCTAACTTATTATCATTGATTTCTTGTTCACTATTACCCGTGATTTGCTTATGATCATTAAAGCCCTTATCGGTGTTTGAAGTGTCTGCGTCTTTACCAAATTCTTTATGAATCTGCGCAACTGCATCTTGGTGCTTTTGCTTTAATTCGTCTTCAGCTTTTTGCTTAGCTTGATCATTTTGAACCTTCGGATCTTTAGTCCAAATGTCCTTAGCCGCGTCACTATCTTGGGTACTATCCTGGATAATTTGGTTAATGGCCGCGTCACGGTTTGTGTCAACTTCGTCAGTTGTCTTCGAATTATCAATCTTACCCTTGCCTTCAGTTACAATCTGGTTAATCTGGTCCTTGATTGCTTGCTTTTCATTAGTGGTGTAGTCACTACCGTCTTTATGCTTAAGGCTATCAACCTTATTCTTAGCATTAGTAGCGATATCATCTACAGCACCCTTGGCAATTTCTTTTTCTGCCACTAACTTATTATCATTGATTTCTTGTTCGGTGTTACCCGTGATTTGCTTATGATCATTAAAGCCCTTGTCGGTGTTTGAAGTATTTGCTTGTTTACCGAATTCTTGGTGAATTTGTGCAACAGTATCTTGATACTTTTGCTTTAATTCGTCTTCAGCTTTTTGGCGCCTTTCTTGTTGTACTGCTGGATCCTTATCCAAGATGTTTTTAATATTACCTGGAACTAAATCATTCTCGATATTCCCAATTGCCGTATTCTGGGCACTAGTTACATCTTCTGCGCTCTTACTTTGGTCAATTGACCCATTTTCTTTAGTGGCAGCTTTACGCTCTTGTTCAATTTGACTAATAATGGCTTGCTTTTCAATTTTGGTGTAGTCACTACCGTCTGGACGCTTAAGACTCTCAACCTTAGTCTTAGCGTTAGCGGCTGCATCTTCAACGGCACCCTTGGAAATTTCACGTTCAATAGCTATCTTATTATCATTGATAGCACCAATAGAGGTTCCTGGTATGATGATATTGCCGTCTTTATCCTTGTGATTGTTCAAAGCTTTATCGGTATTATCATGAGCACCTGTGCCAAGTTGAGTTACAGCATCATTATAATGCGTCCTAACTTCTTCTGCGGCAGTTTCACGCTGATTTTTAACATCATCAGCAACTGAATTGTTTTCTGCACTATTAATATCGTTTTCACCAGCATGTTCAGCCTTATCAATATCCTTAATTATATCTTCCACTTTATCAGTAGGAGAAACATCATTAGGGAGGCTATCAATCTGACCTTTGGCAGTATTGGTTGCATCGTCTATACTGTTTCCACCATTTGGTGCCTTCTCTTTAGCTGCTGCTGCCGCTTGATCAAGTTTAATCTTAGCCTTTAACTTGTTTAAGGCAATCAGACCTTTGACATATTCAGCAGTGGCGTTTTTAAGCGTGTCTTTATCCGTTTGATCAGGATTGATATCGTTGATATTGGCAATTGACTGCTTTATTGTATCAATATTAGCCTGATAATCTTTCTTTTGTTGATCATTTAAATTATCAATATCAATACTGTCTAAACCACTTTGTAAACCGGTAACTTCTTGACCAAGCCCTTTAACAGCATTGTCCTTTTCAGAAGTCACATAATCTTTACTTGCCAAAATAGTATCAATACTGTTGTTCCACCCGGTAATTTGATCAGTAGTAATTGGGGCACTAGGGGTTGTTTCATCATTAACTTTTGCCGTATTTTCATCAATTAGCCTTTTAGCGTCATTGAAAGCTTGATCAATCTTACCCTTAGCTTCTGTCTTTTGGTCTTGAGATAATTGTGAATTATTAATGATATCCTGCGCAGTATTTTTGTGATTTTGTAAAGCAGAAATAATTTTATTATTATCAGCTTGTCTGTTAGCTTGGGTAACAATTTTATCAATATTTGTTTTAGATTTGGTTAATATTTTGTCAATTTTGTCAGTAGGATCGTCATAATTACCAAGATCATCCTTATTTGAAACAGCATTAATCAGTGATTTTTTAGATTCAAATTCTTGGTTAATCTGATCAATATAGTCTTGACGATTTTGAATATTTGGTAAGCTTGCAATTTTTTGTTTCCTGTATTGGTCTAGTTGCCCAATCGCTTCTATCTTTTTATTGATATCAGCGATTGTTTGGTCAGCTAACTTTCTAATTGCATCAAAACCACTTTCTCCATAATTAAATGGCACATTTTGCCCTTTTTTTGGCCCCTGTTCTTTCTGTTGAACTTCAGATATAGCAGCAGCTAAATTATTATCTTTAATCTGAACATTATTAATCAGCTCTAGCGTATTTTCCAGAATAGTTTCAACTTGGCCTTTTAAATTATTGATAGTATCTGCATCTAGGCCATTGGGATTAGCCTCTGTAGTTTTCTTACTATCAATATAATTCTTAGCCTTTTCTGCTGCGGCTTTAATGGCGGCAAGTTGCTTATTCTTCTCTGCTAAAAGTTGGGTTGGATACGTCGCTTGATCAACCTTAGTTTTAGCAGCAGTCAATGCACCATCAACTATCTGATCTATCTGATTTACATCAGCATTTTCAGGAACTGGCGTACCAAGAATGTCAGTAATACCGTGTTGTAAAGCGTCATTAACAGCTTGACGTCCATCGGCAAGATCCTTTTCACTCAAATATGGATGGGCCGAATCATCATTATTGGTACCGTAATTTTTTAAATTATCTTTAACTTCATTAGCATGACCAACCAAAGTATTGATTGCTTCGCTCTTCTTCTCAAAGCTTTCCGTTAAGTGTGCGATTGCGGCTTCACCAGCAGCAGTTTGCTTATTCATTTCAACCGTTGGATTTTGGTCATTATTGTTGCGCGCATCAGTCTTAGCTTTATTAATAGCAGCAGAGGCTTTAGCAGCTTCGGCTTCAATTTGCCGGACCATTTCAGCTTCTAATTTAGCTTTATCTTCTACTGTCGAATTTTGCGCAATATCATGGGCTTTTTGTTTAGCTGCTGTAGCGGCAGCAGTAATTCGTTGCAAATCAGCAGTCAATGTTTCTTCATAAGTAATGTGGGCATCAACAGCGGCAAGTTTACCCATTCCAGTTGCTTCAGCAGTAACTAAATCCGCTGCAGCCTTAGCTGGATCCGCTTCAGATTTAACAGCATTAATGGCTTGCTTGCCAGCGTTTAGGGCAGCAGTAATTTCCGCAAGTAATTGATTACTTTGTGCGGTATCCAATGTATGGTTAATACCGCCATCATTCACCCTTTGTCTGAGTCTATTTGCCTCATCCTCTAAACGGTTGATAGCTGACTCTTTATTTTTGTTTAAATTGCTTGTATCTTGCGCATCAGCTTTGATTCCGTCAATGGCTCCCTTAGCAGCAGACACAATAGCATCAACTTTTGCGGTGGTATCTGTAATTGGGCGTTTTAACTCTGCCTGAGCATTAGCGACGGTGTCGTTAATCCGCTTATCTAAGGCCTGCTTTTGCTTATCATCCAAGTTAGTAGAATTGGCATAACTACCTTTAGCTTCTGTAGCATATTGATTTAAGTCTTTAGAAGCTTTTGCCTTAGCATTTTGCAAAGTTGCATCAGTTAATGCCTGACCAATATTAGCCAATCCAGCAACTTTATTAGCATTGATATCAGTTAGAGAATTGGACCCATTAATTTCATTAACAGCTTGATCATGAGCAGCTTGGGCCTGGTCGGTAAACTGTTGCTTTTGCTCAGGAGATAACTCATGTAAGGCTGCAATTTTATCCTTAATTCCACTAACAGATGGATTAGCCTGCGCGTCACCCTTCAAAGCCTTGTCTAACTCGGCAATTGCTTTACTTTTGGCTTCTGCTAAAGCTTGGTCTTGCGCACTCTGCTTAATACCATCAATAGCACTGATTGCACCCTCTTTAATAAATCTAATGGTATTAGCATCTGTAGTTCCATTAATGCTATTTTCAGCATCGTTGACGATATTATTAATAGCGTCAATAGTGGCTTTTTGATTGGTATTGGTTGGATCAAGTCCTGCTTTTGCATCTTCGGCATGTTGGCTAATTGCATTGTTAGCTTGCAACTTAATAATATCCAAGTTGAAATCATTTTCTGCTTGGTTAATGTTATTAGTTGCATCAGTCACTAAATTATTAATATCCGTCTTAGAAATAGCCCGGTCAATAGCCTGATCAGCTTTAGTCTTATCGTCATCAATAGCCCCAAGTGCTTTTTCTTTAGCATTTTGTGCTGCTAGTTTTTCAGCGTCAGTAAGTTTATCGAATTGAGCATTAATCCGATTTTTAGCTGCTTCTGCCGCATCGTCAACTGCCTTTTTACCAGCAGTTTTCGCAGCATCCAAGTCTTGTTTTAGAGCATCATTCTTAATCCGATTAATGTTAGTTTCACCAGTTGCCTCTGCTTCATTAGCAGTTTCTGAAGTAATAGAGTTCTTGACCTGCTCTTTAGCCTGATCACGGGCAGACTCAATGTCCTTTTGTACCTGAGTTTTAGCCGTATTAGGCAACGTTGAATTATTGATTTCAGCAATAGCATTTTCGGCAGCAGCATCTAACTTACCTAAGTCAGCATCAATTGTTGCAGCAAGATCACGATCACGGGCACCTTTAACAACCTCATCCATCTTAGCAATGCCTTGGTCTCTAGACTTAACTACTTGCTGAATCGTGTCTTGGGAATCAATCTCTTGCTTGGCATTATCGTAAATCCCATTAACCTGATTAACTAAACTATTCTTTTCATCACTATTGATATTCTTCAAAGCATTAATTTGGTTAATAACTTTACCCTGCTCTACCAATAAGTCATGCTGGGCAGCTTCTTTGGCTGATTGCAAGTCAGCTTGAGCTTGAATTTGTGTTAATTTACCTTTACCTGCTCTTACAGCAGTATCAACTGCAGACCCATCCGTAGCACTATTAATAGCCCGGTTAGTATCTGCGACCACAACGTCAATATCCTGATAATACTTATTCTTTTCATTATCCGATAAGTTAGGATCTTGCTCAATATGTTGCCGAACTGCTTGAGCAGCTTGGTCAAGATCGGCTCTTGCCGTCTTTCTATGCTGCTCAAGTTCTTGAGCAACTTTATCATCACTAATTCCAGCTACCAGTTGATCCATTCCTTTGATAGTATCAGCCTTAGCCTGGTTAACCATATCAAGACTCTGTTCAGTATTAATTTGCGCCAAACCATCGTCTTTAATTTGATTTAAACTGTTAATGTAATCTTTTTTCGCTTGATCGTCTAATTTAGAATCATTAATTGTGTTTAAATCTGTTTGATATTGATCGTTGACAGCTTTACTTGCCCGAGACTTGGCGGCATCAAGTTCAGCTGCAGCTAAGTCCTTATCAATTTGCTGCTCAGCCAGATTCTCAGCATTATCAACATTATCCTTATCAGCAGCGTTAATGCTAATTTCACCAGCTTTTTCATGTTGATCAATCAAATTCTTATAATTAGCTTTATCAGTTGTCGATAATTCAGTGTCAGTTTTTGCCTCAATTTGTTCTTTAGCTGCTTGCGCTTTTTGCTGTAATTTTGCAATAGCAGCTTTCCGTTGACCAATTAAATCATTTAAATTAGCAGCGTCAACGGCAACTCCAGCGATATTATTTAGTGCTTCATTAAGATCGGGTGTAATTTGATTATTATCTCGCTCGTTTGTGATTTTTTCAATACCAGTTTGAGCCGCATCATCCACGTCTTTTTGCAGTTTAGCAACATTGTCTGGATCAAGATTTGGATACTTGCTCTGATCAGCAATATTATTCTTAATTTCAGCTTGCTTATTTTGAATTTGCTGAATGGCATTACTCTTAAGAGCATCTTTAGTTGCTTGTGCAAAAATGTCACTTAACTTAGCGTGACCAGTTTCAGACGCATCGTGTAGACCAGTTTTATCAGATGCCTTATTAATAGCAGTAAAATCTTCACCTTGGTCACTAATTACTGCTTTAGCCTTATTAATGGCTATAGTTTCAGCATCACTTGGTAAGTGTAGGTTTTTTATATTAGTTTCAATCTGACTTTCATAAGCAATCAGCTGATTTTTAGCAGCTTGTTTGGCAGCTACAAGGAGGCTTGATTCTGCTGACTTTTTAGCAGTAGCAACGGCAGTCGCATTATCTGCCACTGGTACGCCATCAAGAACAGCATCAATCTGGTCTTGTCCTTGCTTTAGGGCATTAGCCATCTCTGTATCTGTCGTTAACCCGATACTATCTAGATAAGACTTAGCTGTATTAGCCAAATCAGCTTTAGCAGCCGCTTTATTAAAGGTATTCTTTGCTGCTGTGACAATCTGATCAATACCTAGTTGAGTGTTTTGCCCATAAACAGACTTATCCTTATCAAACTTAGAATCATTCGGCTTAGCAGTGGCTAGATCCTTAGCCGCATTAATTGCATCAATATAATTTTGCTTATCAGCATCACTTAGGCCTAATTTACTAATTTGCTCAATTGCAGTTGTGGCAGCCTTATCAATTTCGGCAGCGGCTTTCTTTTGTCCTTCCTTAATTACGGGAATGTTATTGATGATGTCAGCGCCTTTACCATCGTCTTTACCGTTAGTAATATTATTAATGATGTCATTCAAACTGTCCTGAATGTCGTCTTTATCTTCTGGATGTTTAGTAATCTGGTCTTGAGCAGCTTGTTCCACCTTTTTAATGGCATCAATCATATCAGTAATCTTTTTAATTTCGCTGTTAGCTAAATCTTGATTATCTTTAACAGCTTTCTCGTCAGCGCCTTGGGCAATCTTACCGCCATCTTTAGCAATCGCAGCAGCATCACTTAATTCGGTTCGATCTTTAAGCTTAGTAATCGCAGCTTTAGCCGCTTGACTTATATTAGGGTCTTCAGCAATTTGATCAATATCCTTTTGGGCTTGATTAATCTTTTGGTTAATATCATTTCTGATACCGTCTTTATAGTCTTTAATTACTTGGTCAATTTTAGCTGTTAGGCCGCTTTTAGCATCATTAAGCTTGCCTTGCACAACGTCAACTTTGTTATCAGCGTCAACTCCAGGCACATTATCAATGGCTGATTCATCCTTAATGGCCTCGGTAATTTTATCTGTTATTGTCGGGAAGTTATTTTTAGCATCTGTAGCCGCATTAGTAACTTCTTGTTTGGCAATGGCCTTCATTGCATTAGTCAAGGCAGCATTGATCCCTTGTACAGCCTGATTGCGGCGGTTGTTAATTGCCACTTCATCATTAGCACTTGGGTCATAAACCGACGTACCCTGATGCTTATCAGGAGTAGGAGAAATTGCATCTTGGCCATATTTATCCATAGCAGCATTAAAATCTGTTTTAGCTTGCTCCGTTAAATTAGGATTATTGCCTACTTTGGTTTTAGCTGCACTAATAGCATCTTTAATTGCCGTGGCGGCATCTGTTCTGACTTTACTAATATCTTTAATCAACAAATCATAAGTATGGTCATTCTTATTGTTTGGATCATAACCAATGAAGTTAGCATGGGGGGTTAATTCAATTTTCGTACCTGGAGTGAGTTTATTGACCTGATCAGCGGGAATTGTAAAGCTGAAGTTGCCGTTTCCATCGGCTTGAGCCGCAAACTCATTCGGTAAAACATTAGAATCAATTTTAGTATCTTTATAAGGATTAGAATCAGCCACTTTATTAGTGATAACGGTATTACCAATCTTGGCGCTAATATAAGCATGAGTTCCACCTGGCAAAATTCTACTAAAAATGCCATCACTCCCAGGACCATCTTTCTCTTCAGTATAATTGACGATATGACCCGTAACAGTTCGACTTCCATCACCATTAACAGCTACATTTACCCTCTCAAGATCTAAGAAACCATCAGGATTAGCTGACTTAAAGCGAACATTGTTATACCCCGTAGGAAGCAGGGCCCTATTACCGAAGGCAGCTATAATAATATTCTTAAAGATATCATCATAAGTCATACCTTCCTTAACCAAACCGAGTGTCATTAATGGGTTAAGTAGCTTCTGGTAAGCTTCTGGGAGATTAGTTATTATTTCTTTCGTTAATTTTCTTTGTCCATTAAGCAAGACTAGAGATGGAACATCTAAAGCCATTCCTGTTGGCGTAAATGTGCTTCTTTTTAACCCTAATTCAAGGAAAGGCGGCAGGACTATATCCTCTTTATTAATATTCAAAATCTGACTTACATTATTTAAGGTAATCTTATTGTTTCCAACTATTGCAGTAGATAGATTATGGTTAGAATTCGCATTTAAAACTAATGATTGGGGGTTATTAACGGTAAGTGTACCACTTTGAATATCAACTAGAATGATGGCTCCGATACCCGCTCCTTGCCCTAAACTGTCACCTAAAGTCATTTCAAAAGTACCGTTGTTAACTTGGGCATTACCTCTAATCAAAAATAATGTACCTGAATAATTACCCATGTTGGTACCAGTAATTTTTAGTGAACTCTTAGGTTCAATATTTAAATTACCACCTACGTAAACTAGACTGTTGTAAGGTGTTATTGTATTAATATCACCATTTGTTTTAATATTTATAGAACCACCATTAGTAACTGTCATGCCTGAATTTGTACTATTAATATTAATAGCAGTGGCTGCCTGTCTATCTGCGACACTACCTTGGTAAGTACTAGAACCAACTTCAATATTCAAAGTACCTTGAACATTAGCAACTGAGTTTGCTCCCGCCATTACAATTCCATTTATTCCGTATCCACCTTGGGCCCCAACATTGTCTCGCCCAGTTTGATCACTACCACCGGGTCTAAGAGTAACGTTGGCACCCTTATTAATATTTATAGTACCATTAGCAGCTGTCGTTTGGAGGACATTACCTCCAATGGTACTACCAGTAAACTGACCATTAAAGTCGATACTACAACCAGAACCTGAGAACTCCAATAATTGTTGCCCATCATCACTACCATTTCTACCTGGTTCATAGCCGGAGTGAATGGTTGCCATATCATTAGTACCTTCAAAAGTAACATGCGTATTGGGTCCTAAATAGGCCAATTGGTTACCACGAAAAGTAGTATCTTTAAAAGTGATATAAGCATTTGCCAATGTAGGCGATAAAGTCTCTGTATCAATAACTCCATAATAGTCGGCACACTTTAGATTCACATTTTCATAAGTTAGGTGAAACGTAGTTACAGTCGAATTAATTATCAGATGACTGTACCTATAGTCAATTGTATATTTACCGGAATCAGCTGATTTAATCACTAAATCACGATTAGGAAAATATATTGGAGTTAAGCCCCCCCAGCTATCTGCCTTAATATCATTCACGATAATAATTTCAGATACTGTTGAATCTTGTAAGGCTTTAACATAGTCTTGCCAATTATTTACTTTAGCTGTGCTACCACTGTAAGCATCTTGTACCCCAACTTTAGGTGTCATATCCTTATCTTGATCAGCTGGAGTCAAAGGCTTAACCGGACTAGGTACCTTAGTTGAATTGGGCCTCTGATTAGCATCAGCGACCGAATCAGCGGGTAGCTTCGCCTGTTGATCACTATCTTTAGCCGGTCCCGTTAAATCAGGATTACTATTAGCATCAGCTTGAGGAACGCCATTATTTGTAGCACTCCCAGCAGGGACATTAGTTGACCCCGTAGGATTAGTTGTCCCTTGGACATTATTCCCTGCAGTAATTGCCTGTTGGCTATTAGCAGTATTAATAGAAGCAGAAGTACCATTAGGATTTACTTCTGCTTGAGCGTTATTACTATTGTCAACCTTAAGTGAGTCTGCTTTTGTATTCTGAGCAGGAGCAGTTGGGGCGGCAGTTGCCTTATCTGTATCCTTCAAAAAAGTGCTCAATCCTGTGTAAGTTGATAACTTAGCTTGCTTATCATCCGTCTTTTCGGACAAAGGATTACTATTAGCCTTAGTAGCGGTTGGCGCATTACTAGTAGCTGCATCCTGATTCTTAGTAGCTGAGGCTGTTGCCGCTTGACTTGGCGGTGTAGCATTGCTCTGGTTATTATCGGTTGCTTGCTGATTAGCCTCTTCTGTAGCGTTTTGTTCTGGAATAACAGAATTAGCTTTAACTGCTTGACTGTTTAAACCAAAAAAAGTAAAGCCTAAGAATACTGAAGCAGTTCCAATACTTAATTTACGAATTGAGAATCGATCTCGCTTTGCTTGCATTTCCATTCTCTTTAGACGTTCATTATAATTATTTTTACCTAACATTAAAATATCCTTTCCTATTTTCCAAACCTATACATGAATTATTTTAGACGTTAAGTACAAAATTAGCAATATAAAATCCGAAATTAATCAGCAATTATAAATAACCATTTTTCTGGATTTTATTGATTTGGAAATTAAAGAACTTATCTTAGTATTATTATCCTGTTAAACATGACTTTTTATTAACAAGTTAAATAACATTTATAATAAAATTTATAACAAATTTATATTATAAATTATTAAGTTTAATTTTATATACCAACACATTTAGATTATTCTTATTTAAATATAAAAAAAATATCTAAACTTAGTTTAAAATTTTTTTATTTAGTATTTTTTTAAATTATGCCTAGTTACTTTATGTGTCTGCTTGCCACTTGGAATTTATTCTTGACAAACTAAAATGGATTAGATAGTATAACTATGGTCTAAGTTGATTAACAAGCTTAATTGTATAAGTTGACCGGTCAAACTAAAAACGTGCGAGTCTGTAAATAACTGTCGGATCGGAACACTATCACCCATTTTGCATAGGATCCATATTCGTTGCGATACTACTCATTTATTTGAACACTGCGGGTTCAACAGCACTGTTTTGCACTGTTAATTCAACTTAGATTTTTTAGAAAATAATAGAAGCGGTCACGAGGACCGCTTTTTTAATGGAGATTTTTATGATTTTAAAAATTGTCGTTTTAGCTTACCTCTGCTTACTTTTGCTAACTGCTTATTATCTGTGGCAAAAACGCAAGGATCACTTTTTAATATTTAATAACCGAACCAATACTAACTTTCAAGCAATCATGACCTACACCGCTATTCTGCTCTGTCTCGAAAGCATACTCGGCTTCATCTTACTATTACTATTTACCAACAAATACTATAATTTAATTACAATTTTTCTAAGTTGTTTTACTATTTTAATTTTTACCCTCCTAATTAATCAAAAGAACGAATAATTCAGGTAAAAATTTGGTAGAATAAAAGCAAGAGAGGTATTAATTATGAAACAATATCATCAAATACAAGTTGCTGTTGATGGCTCCAAGGAAGCAGAATTAGCTTTTCAGAAAGCAATTGAAGTGGCTCAGCGTAATAATGCCACTTTAGAAATTCTCTATGTCATTGATACAAAGTCATTTCAAAATGTTTCAAGTTTTGACTCTGATATGGTCGAACAAGTTGCTAACGATGCAAAAGAAAAATTGGAAAAGTATTATGAAGTAGCGCAAAATGCGGGAATCAAGGAAGTTCATTTTTCCATTGAATTTGGTTCTCCCAAAGCAATTATTGCCCAGCAATTCCCTAAAGAGCACCGGATTGATCTAATTATTCTTGGTTCAACTGGTTTAAATGCAGTCGAGCGCATGTTAATTGGTAGTGTGACCGATTATGTAACTAGAACTGCCCCTTGTGACGTATTAGTTTGTCGTTCAACTAAGCCAACAAGAATTTAGATAATAAAAAAAGCATTTCAAGCTTGAAATGCTTTTTTTATTATTTAAATTAAATTCTAAAAGTCGCCGGCTTTACTAAACATGTAATCTTTATTATGGAATTTCATCGATAGGATCATGCCAACGCCGACCATATTACCAATTAGGGCTGAACCACCTTGTGAAATAAAGGGTAGCGGAATCCCTGTTAACGGTAACAAATCAATACTCATGCCAATATTTTCGAATACATGAAACAAAATCATCATGATTACACCGGTTGAAACATAAGAATAAAAAGCATTCTTAGTATCAAAGGTAATTCGAACCATCTGGACAATCAAATATAAATATAACAAAATAACTGCTACACTACCGACAAAGCCAAACGACTCGCCAATTACGGAATAGACCATATCTGAGCCACGAACTGGAACATAAACACTTAATTTGCCAAAGCCATTACCAAATATTTGACCAGAGCCAATTGCTTGCATACTTAACCACAACTGATAGGCATCTTTTGAAGTGTCAGATGAGGGGTTAAGCCAGGACATAATGCGCTTAAACTGATATGGTTGGAAAAAATGACTTAAGAGAACTTGACCTTGTGGTGTAGTAACCATGATAATGACGGTTATTCCGAGAATTGCGACAGCAATAAACATTGGGGTAATAATTTTCCAAGAAATACCAGAAACTAAAATTACCCCACCAGTAATTGCAACAAAAACTAGCATGGTCCCAAAATCATTCTGTAGTTTTAATAGAATTGCAATAGGAATCAACCAAGCAATAATTTTGCCAATTAAGTTCCAATCATTTCTAATCGTATGTTCGAATTTCTGGTTGTGCTGATGAACTACTCGAGCCAACATTAAGATGAAAGCCGGTTTCATGACTTCAGAGGGTTGAAAGGAAATTGGACCCAATTTAAACCAACTTTTCGCTCCTGCATCAGCGGCAATACTCCGATTATAAAAGAATAAAACTGCAATCAAAAGGACAATCCCAAAGCCATAGACATAAGGCGCAATGCGGAATAACTGATCGGCATCAAATTGAATTACGAATAAAACAATTACTACCGAAATGATATACCACATTCCTTGCATTAAAACGGCCTTTACCGGACTACCCATATGACTCGGATCATCAATGGCGGCAAAATAAATTGAATATAAACCAACTGCCGCTAGCAATAAAACAGGGATGACAATATTCCATGCAATTCGATTAAATAAGTTTGTTTTATTTTCAACTTTTACCATTTAATTATCACTGCCTATTATTTTTCATGTAAGACATAGTATGAAAGCAAGTCATTGATACTACTCTCTAAACTCTTAGCATATAAAATGCTACTATTCTTAGTTGAAGTTGCTCGGTAGCGACCAGATAATTTTTCAATTAGACCGATCGTTTTTTTATGGGGGATAACCACTTCCCAAGTCGGATTTTCCCTATTCTTGACTTCATTAATCTCTACATTAATATTTTCGGGTTTTCTTGACATAATAACTCCTACTTTACAGAAGGATGAAACTTTTTAGCAATAATTTCATCTTCATACTTTTCTGGGTGAGGATTACGAAAAATAGTAAATTTATCCGCAACTGGATCGACCCCACCACGCACAAATGGGTTACAACGTAATATGCGACAAGTACCCATAATCAAGCCTTTAATTAAACCAAATTTAGTTAAAGCATCAATCATATAAGTTGAACAAGTCGGATAATAGCGACAACTTTGAGGCAATGCTGGAGAGATAATCCTTTGATAAAATCTTACTAAAAAAATTAAAAGTTTACGCAAACCAGCCTCCTACTAAATTATTATCGTTGATGCTTTTCAATATTTTTAAGTAAAATACCTGTACCTAAAGCGACCGCTTCTAGAGGATGATCTGCTGTTAAAACTGGGACTTTCAGGTAATAAGAAATTAATTTGTCAAGATTCTTTAATAAGGCGCCTCCTCCAGTTAACATAATGCCGCGATCAATAACATCAGCTGACAACTCTGGCGGAGTATTTTCTAAAACTTCTTTTGTTGCCGCAACAATCGTCATTAACCCGTCAGATAAAGCTTCTTGAATTTCAGTTGCAGAAACTGTAACTTGCTTTGGCAAACCATCAACCATATCGCGACCGCGCACTGTAATGGTCTCATCTTCATCAGGTTCAAAAGCGCTACCAATTTCAATCTTAATTTGTTCAGCCGTTCGTGAACCAATTAACAAGTTATGCTTATTCTTGATATAAGCAACAACGGCCTGATTCATATGGTCACCCGCATAACGCAATGATTGACTGGTAACAATTTCACCCATGGATAAAACTGCAATATCAGTTGTCCCACCACCAATATCAATTACGATATTACCTTGTGGCTTAAAAATATCAAGCCCAGCACCAACAGCAGCTACTTTGGGTTCAAAGTCTAAATATACTTTACCACCACCAGATTTTTCTGCAGCTTGAATAATTGCCTTTTGCTCAATTGAGGTCACACCAGTTGGGGCACAAACTAGTATATTTGGCTTAGACATAAAGCCCTTAACATTTAACTTTTCAATAAAATAAGAAAGCATTGCTTCAGTTATGTCAAAATCAGCAATCACACCATTTTTTAAGGGACGAATAACTCGTATATTACCAGGTGTACGACCAACCATTTTATATGCTTCAGTACCAACCGCTACAACTTTATTTGTACTTGTATTGACAGCAACGACTGATGGCTCATTTAAAACGATTCCTTTGCCTGAGACGTTAATCAGCACATTCGCTGTCCCTAAATCAATTCCTATATCTCGTGCCACAATAACCCTCCATAAATATTCATTGTATATTTTACCATAAAGATAATAAGTTTGCTGTTGACTTCGTTTACTTAAGCAAGTTTTAAAAGAAATTACTTAACTGTAAGGAAGTATCAATTAAGGTAATTAGAAAATTACCTACTAAAAAACCCATTGCAATTGCCGCAAAAACCAATAAAAGTTGGGCCTCAAAAACTTTATTTTTCCGAATAATTTTTTCAATTTGTACACTTTTCATGATTTGAAAAGATAAAGCAATTGTAATTAAATAAATTACAATACTAACTAAGGCATGAACGCCGAGTTGGAACATTTTATTTCTCACTTTACTTTAGCTAAATAAAAACGGACACACCTTTGTGCATCCGTTTAAAACTATCTTAATTATCTGAATTATAAACACTAATTCTATTAACGGCTCTTCTTAATGCAACTTGTGCGCGTTCAAGGGAACGTTGATCATGCGTAGTTTTAGCTTTTTCCAATTCGCTTTGGGCACGTTTCTTTGCAGCTTCTGCTCGCGAAAGATTAATTTTAGTCGAACGTTCTGCACTATCTGCAATAATTGTGGCGACATTATTAGAAAATTCAAAGTAACCACCACTGATAGCGATATGATTTACTGTTTCATTCATCTCACGACCACGTTTGACTCTAATTTCACCAATTGTTAATGGGGTCAAAATCGGTAAGTGATTATACATAATTGAACGTTGACCATCAATTGCGCGCATTTCAACAAGGCTACAATGATGTGAAAAAATCAAACCATCAGGAGTTACAACATTAACGATAAAAAGTTTTTCTGGATCTGCCATTGGACATCACCCTACTTTTCTAACAATGCTTTAGCTTCTGGATCACTAGCTGTTACGCCCATCTTTTGTGCTTTTTTCAAAACATCTTCGATTGGGCCAACACTACGAAAAGCATCTTCTGGTAAATCATCCAAATGACCATCCAGAATCATTTTAAAGCCCTTGATTGTTTCCTTAATTGGCACATAAGAACCCGGAACACCAGTAAACTGCTCTGCTACAAAGAAGTTTTGAGATAAGAAAAATTGAATCTTTCTGGCACGACTAACGATTACCTTTTCCTCATCTGATAATTCATCCATACCTAACACAGAAATAATATCCTGTAATTCATGGTATCTTTGCAAAATATGTTGCACACGTGTAGCAGTTTCATAGTGATCAACACCGACAACTTCTGGATCCAAGGCACTTGAAGTTGACTCCAAAGGATCAACCGCTGGATAAATACCTTGTTCAACCAAGCTACGCTCCAAGTTGGTTGTAGCATCTAGATGGGCAAAAGTAGTAGCTGGGGCAGGATCAGTATAGTCATCAGCTGGCACATAAACGGCTTGAATTGAAGTAATTGAACCCTTCTTGGTTGAAGTGATTCTTTCTTGCAATTGACCCATTTCTGTGGCTAAAGTTGGCTGATAACCAACGGCACTCGGCATTCTACCAAGCAAAGCAGAAACTTCAGAACCTGCTTGGGTAAACCTAAAGATGTTATCAATGAACAGCAAAACATCTTGTCCCTCAACATCACGGAAATACTCAGCTAAAGTCAAGCCAGTTAAAGCCACCCGCATTCTGGCACCAGGCGGCTCATTCATTTGCCCAAAGACCATTGCCGTCTTACTTAAAACACCAGATGCTTTCATTTCAAAGTAAAGGTCATTACCTTCACGAGTTCTTTCTCCAACACCAGTGAAAACAGAAATACCACCATGTTCTTGAGCAATGTTATGAATTAATTCTTGAATAATGGTTGTCTTACCAACACCAGCCCCACCAAACAGACCGACCTTACCTCCTCGAACATATGGCTCGAGCAAGTCAATAACTTTAATACCAGTTTCAAGTATTTCTTGACTAGTGGTTAGTTCATCATATTTTGGTGCATTTTTATGGATACTTTCGCGGGCGTGATCTTTATCAAATTTAGGACCATCATCGATTGGTTGCCCTAAAACATTGAAAACGCGACCCAATGTATCATTACCAACAGGCACGGAAATAGGTTTACCAGTATCTTCAACCTTCATTCCACGCATTAATCCATTAGTGGATTCCATTGCAATAGTTCTTAGGACACCATCACCAAGCTCTAGCGTAACTTCAAGGATAATTGTCTCATCCTCAGATTTAATTACGCGCAAAGCATTGTCAATATCAGGTAGGTTTTTATCAAGTGGAAATTTAACATCGACCACTGGGCCGATTACTTGAACAACTTCACCTTCACTCAAAACATCTACCTCCTTTTCTCATATTATTTCAAAGCATTAGCACCACTGACAATTTCGGTAATTTCAGTAGTAATTTCTGCTTGTCTTGCACGATTTAATTTAGTAGTTAAACTCGAAACTAATTCATCAACATTGTCCGTTGCACTTTGCATGGCGGTCATGGAACTTGCATGTTCAGCAGTCTTGGCATCCAAAATCGCGCCATAAATTCCAGAACGAATAAATTGTGGAATTAAAGTAGTTAAAACAGTGTTTACATCAGGTTCGATGTCATATTCTAAATTCTTATGTGCTTCAGCTTCTTTAACACCAATATCAAGATTATTGATTGGCATCATTTTTTCAACTCTAAACGCTGATGATAAAGTATTAACATGGTGCGTATAACACACGTACAATTCATCATATACGCCATTTAAATACATTTTTATTGCAGTTGAAACAATCGGTAAAATTTCTTCAAAAGTTGGCACATCCGAAATTGCATTATTTTCATATACAACATTTAAGTTGTTTTTCTTAAAAAATTCTGCACCGACGGAACCAATTGCCAAAATTTTAATATCCTTATGTTCAGCTTTGGCATCTTGCACTAAACCCATCATATTTTTAATGACAGCACTATTATATGAACCGACTAGTCCGCGATCACCAGTAATAACTAAATATCCGGTTGATTTAATTTCTTTGCGCGACTGCACTAGGTTTGAAACAATACCTAAGCCAAAAACATTTTCATAATCAATTTTACTAATGCTATCTTCATCAACAACTAAATTTTCTTTATGCAAATGGTTAATAACCTCTGCACTCATCAAACGAGATAAAGTTTGCCTAATATGATTGTTATATACTGTATAACCTTCGTCTCGCTTTTCAGTTTGATTTAATTTTGATGCCGAAACCATCCGCATCGCTTCGGTAATTTTACCAGTTTGCTTAACTGAAGCAATCTTTTTCTTCAACTCAAGTAAAGATGCAGGCATAAGCTACCTCCTATTTGCTACTTGGTGAAAAACTATCAGCAAATTTTGCAATTGCATCTTTTAATTCATTTTCATCCGGTAACTCACCAGTTTGACGGATGTGTTCTAGTAAATCCGCATGACTACTGTCGAAGTTATCGTATAATTCCTTCTCAAAACGAGCGATATCTTCAACTGGAATTGCATCAATATAACCGTGAGTCAAAGCGTACAAAATGATAACTTGTTTTTCAACTGGAATTGGATCATGTAAAGGCTGTTTTAGAACCTCGACAATTCGCCGACCACGATTAAGTTTAGCTTGCGTTGCTTGATCTAAGTCACTACCAAATTGAGCAAAACTTTCTAATTCATGAAAAGCAGCTAAATCTGTGCGCAAAGTACCTGCAACTTTTTTCATGGCTTTAATCTGCGCACTACCACCAACACGGGAAACAGAATTACCCGCATCAATCGCTGGTCTAGTTCCTGCAAAGAACAAATCACTTTGCAAGAAAATTTGTCCATCAGTAATTGAAATTACATTAGTTGGAATATATGCGGAAATGTCTCCAGCTTCCGTTTGAATAAATGGTAACGCAGTCATTGAACCGCCACCAAGTTTATCACTTAATTTAGCACTACGCTCTAATAAACGTGAATGAAGATAGAAAACATCACCAGGATATGCTTCACGACCAGGCGGACGACGAAGTAATAAAGAAAGTTCACGGTAAGCCACAGCCTGCTTAGATAAGTCATCAAAGACTACCAAAACATCCTTACCATTATACATAAACTCTTCACCCATCGCAGTACCAGCATAAGGTGCAATATAGAGCATTGGTGCTGGTTCACTTGGTCCCGCTTCAACCACAATCGTATAATCCATTGCGCCAAAACGTTTTAATGTTTCAACCTGAGTTCTAACTGTTGATTCTTTTTGACCAATAAAGACATAAATACAAATTACATCTTGACCTTTTTGATTCAAAATTGCATCAACAGCCAAACTAGTTTTACCAGTTTTACGGTCACCAATAATCAACTCACGCTGACCCCGACCGATTGGCACCAAGGCGTCAATCGCTTTGATTCCGGTTTGTAACGGCTGATTAACAGACTGGCGCTCCATAACACCTGGTGCTGAATCCTCAATTGGTCGAGTTTTAGTCGTTTTAATATCGCCTAGCCCATCAACTGGTTGACCCAAAGGGTTAACTACGCGACCAATTAATTCATCGCCAACTGGTACACGCATAATTTGCCCAGTTCGCTTAACTTGGTCGCCTTCACGAATATCATCAAAATTACCCAAAATAATGATACCAACATCATTTGATTCAAGGTTTTGAGCAATACCATATGAACCATTATCAAATTCTAATAGTTCATTCGCTAGAACATTGTTTAATCCGTGAGCACGGGCGATACCATCACCTATGTATGTTACAACACCGACTTCATTAACGTCGAGTTTGTCATCATAGTGTTCAAGCTGTTGCTTGATCAAAGAGCTAATCTCTTCTGCTTTAATGCTCAATGGTTTCACCTCTTTTTAATCTTTGTTAATTAACTGCGCACGAATCTTTTTAAGCTTATTTTTAACTGAACCATCAATCACATAATCGCCAACTTTTAAAATTACGCCGCCAATAATGCTTTCATCAACTTGATTTTCAAGTTCAACATTACTAAAACCATATTTCTGGGCATAACTATCACCCAACTGCTTAAGTTGTTGCCTAGTCAATTTGACCGCAGTAATTGCAAGTCCCCTAGTCACCTGCTTATCCTTATTGTACAAATCATCATAGTACATGATAATATCAGGTAACTCTAAAAAATGGTTATATTCCAACAATAATTTCAAAAAAGTCTGCACCTCTTGAGATAAGCCTTTGGTAATTATCGCAAGAGAAGCCCTTTTTTCATCGCTATTAAAAATTGGATCACTAAAAACTTTTAAGATTTGCGGATAAGTAGAAATAGCTTTTAGCAGTTCTACTAAATCCTCGTGAACAGTATCCTCAGCATGCATGTCCTGCGCATAATCAAACAGTGCAGTACCATATCGTGCAGCAATCTCTTCTTTACTTAAGGCCATTATTTATTCAGCCCCTTAATAAACTGATCGACTAGATCTTTTTGATCAGTCGCTGATAAATTTTTGGCAATTACTTTTTCTGCAATTGCAACTGAAAGATCAGCAACTTGTGAACGCGCTTCATCTAAAGCGTCGGCTTTTGCTTGAGCAGCGTCAGCTTTTGCCTTTTCATGAATTGAAGTGGCATTTTTGTTAGCATCAGCTACAATCTGGCTACTCGTTTTCTGAGCACTTACTTTTGCTTCAGAAATAATTTGTGTTGCCTCTTGTCTTGAATTTTTCAAGGCAGCTTCGCGCTCATTAGCCAATACTTCAGCTTTTTTACGATTGTCAGCAGCCGCATCCAAATCATTGATCACTTTTTGCCGTCTTTTTTCCATCATGTCGGAAACTGGTCCCCAAGCATAGTGTTTTACCAAGAGAAGCAAAATTACGAATACAATTAAATACCATAGCGTATTGCCGATATATATATGATTCGCTGAGGCTGCAAATAAAGTTTGAAATGTCATTTACTGCCCTTCTTATCTTTTTTAGCCTAAATTCTTTCAAATAAAAAAATTAAAGGAAAAGAATTAAAAAGGCAACAACAATCGCTAAAATAGGAACGGCTTCAATCAAACCAACACCGATAAACATAGTTGATCTCAAATTGCCGGCACTTTCAGGTTGACGAGCCATACTTTCAATGGTTTTAGTAATAACCTTACCGTTACCCCAAGAAGCAGCTAAGGCAGCAATACCAGCTGCAAGTGCTGCAGAAATATATTTAAAAGCTTGTGACATATTTAAACCTCCAAAAAATTATTCTTTTGTAACCTTTTTACCAACGTAAACCATCGATAGCGTTACAAAAACATATGCCTGAATAGAGCCAATGAAGACAGAGAAACCTTGCCAAATCATGGCGAGTGGAGCTGATAAAACCATCGTAGTAATCCCAAAGCTCGGTGCTAGACGATTACCAATCAATGTTAATAAAACTTCACCTGCATAAATATTACCATACAAACGTAACGATAGCGTTAAGAAGTTAGTTACTTCTTCAATCATATTGATTGGAAATAAGAAACTAACTGGTTCGGCATAATTACGCCAGTAGCCACCAGTACCAAATTTTTGTATTCCAAAAGTAAATGATAAAAGCAAGGTCATCATTGCAAATGACATTGTCGTTACGGGATCTGCAGTTGGCGATTTTACAAACATGAAATCACCAACTTTTATTTCCATAAACAAACCCAATTGGTTCATAAACCAGATAAAGAGAAACAAAACAAAAGCGTAAAGCGATAAATGCTTTTGGGCATCAACATCGCTAACGTTATCCTTGACAATGTTATCAGTAAAGTCAAGTAAATATTCAAGAACATTCTGCTTTTTATTTGGTTTCATTTCAACCTTGCGTGAAAGCCAGATACAAACAAATAGGATTACGGCTGCCATCAATGTTGAGCCAATCATCCCTGCAAGATCAAAGTTTAAACCCAAGAAGTTAAATACAAATGGTTGCTCCATTACTTCGTGACCTCCCTTCTGGTGTCCAGTTTATCGAACACTAATACAATATTAACACTTTCAATAAATTTGTGTAAATATGTAAGCGAATTCCGTAAATATTTGTTTAAAACTTCTACTTAGTGCCAAATAACCGATCGCCCGCATCTCCTAAACCAGGGAAAATGTAGCCATTATCCAATAAATCATCATCCTCGGCGGCGGCATAAATGTCTACATCTGGATGTTCAGCTTGAATAGCTTTGACACCATCAGGTGCAGCAACTAACACCGCTAGTTTAATATCCTTAACGCCGCGTTTTTTCAAGGCTGCAATTGCCATATTGGCCGAACCCCCAGTTGCTAGCATAGGATCCACTACTAAACACTCGCGTTCTGCAACATCATTAGGCAGTTTGCAAAAGTATTCATGGGGTTCTAAGGTTTCTTCATCGCGAAACATCCCAATGACACCTACTTTAGCTGACGGAATCATATCTAAGACACCGTTAAGCATCCCAATTCCAGCACGCAAAATTGGTACGATAGTTAATTTTTTCCCGGCGATTTCCTTTTGCGTTGTCTTACCCATTGGGGTTTCAATTTCGACATCTTTCAAAGGTAAGTCGCGGGTGATTTCATAGGTCATAAGGCCACCAATTTCACCAACAATGCGTCTAAATTCGTTTGAACTTGTTTCCTTACGCCTGATAATCGTCAACTTGTGTTGAATTAACGGATGATCTAAAACTGTAAACTTGCCCATATTTTCCTCCTATACGTAATTACTCTAAATCCATTGCTATTTTAATCAAAAAAGCAAACGCTTTAAAGCTTTTTTCTAAATATTTTTTATTTTACCCGATAATGATGACCAGCAGCAGCTTTTTCTAATCTATTCATGTAAGCCATGGTCGCTTGACTACCATTAAAACCTTGAACATAAATCTGTTTGATTTTTGGTTGATCATCAAAATAACGCAAGCCCGCAAACAAATTATGATCAGCATCACTTAGATTATCACCCAAATTAAACTTATTTACTTGCGGTAAATCAATTTCAGCTAAAACCGGATTTAACGCCATTACTGCTGTTTGCTTGTCATAAGTAATTGCTTTAAAATCAGCTAAATTATCAACAATAATTACTGGCGCACTAGGAGCATAATGGCGATACTTCATGCCAGGAGCTTTAGGGACATCTTTTTCACTAACTTTGCCACTATTAATTAAAACCTTTTCCTGTAAGACGGTCCCCAATTCCTCAGGCGTAATTGCACCTGGGCGCAAAACTATAGGAGTTGCCACAGATAAGTCAATAATAGTTGATTCAAGCCCTACCTTGGTGGGACCACCATCGATAATACCGGCAATTTTTCCGTTAAGATCGTGAAAAACATGCTGCGCGGTAGTTGGACTAGGTTTAGTAGAAGTATTGGCCGATGGGCCGACAATTGGATAACCTAGCTTAGTGATTAACGCATGTGTCAGTTTATTATCAGGGCAACGAAATGCTACTGTCTTTAATCCACCAGTTACCGCTTCTGGTAAAGAACCAGGTTTAACTTCTAATAAAATAGTAAGCGGACCTGGCCAAAACTTTTTAAGTAATTTTTTAGCTCTCTTAGGAACAGCCTTGGCATACTTACTCATCATAGTTTCATCGGCTACGGTTACAATCAAGGGATTATCACTTGGACGACCTTTAGCCGCATATACATTTTTAACAGCCTTTTCGTTAGTTGCTAAAGCGCCTAACCCATAGACCGTTTCCGTAGGAAACGCAACTAATTCACCAGCTAAAAGTAATTTGGCTGCAGCATCAATTTCTTCGCGTAAGAATATTTTGGTCTCCATTAGTTGTTCCACTTTCCCTTCACCATGCGTGGCTTATTTGCTAAATCATTTTTAAATTCAATTGTAAAGTCTGGTAGTTCTTGCACAAATAGGTCTTGTAGTTGCTCTTTTTGGTTATAGCCATACTCTAAGAAAAATTCACCGCCACTATTCAGGTGTTCACGTACTTGCTGGACAAATTTGCGATAAAAGTTAAGACCATCTACACCACCAAATAAGGCTTCTTCGGGCTCATTTTGTAAAACATTTTGATCCATTTCTGCGCGCTCGGTATCTTTTATGTAGGGCGGATTAGAAATAATTTTGTCAAATTTTTCTAAGCCAATTAAAACATTAGCCTTACGAACTATTGCATCTACCTGATAGGTTAAGAAATTTTCTTCAGAAGTCCTTAAAGCTACATCTGAAACATCAGATGCGTATAAATTAAGATCAGTAAAACCCTTTTTGGCTGCTTCTTTAGCTAGCGCAACCGTAATACAACCAGAACCTGTACCTAAGTCAAGGATCTTATCGTTTGCTTGCAAACTCTGCAAAGCCCATTCCACTAATTCTTCAGTTTCAAAACGCGGAATCAATACTCCACGCTGAACCATGATTTTATAACCTAAAAACCAAGAATAGCCCAAGATATATTGCGGTGAAATCCCTCTAGCTAATTTTTTGATATCTTTTTGAGCTTGTTGGACTTGGTCTAATGAAAGTTCTAGCTCCTGCTTAAGTTGAAATTCACTTGGACTTAAGCCTAATCTTTCTGCCAATAAAAAGGCAATATCTTCTGGCCGCTGATTGGCAGCTGCTTGGGTTGCCCAGGTATTTAAATCATTTAAAGTATTAATTCTAGCCATTTTGGTCGGCCAACTCCTCTAATTGTTTTGTCTGATTATATAAAATTAAAGCATCAATAATTTCATCCATTTCGCCATTCATTACGCGATCCAATTTATTAATTGTCAACCCAATCCGATGATCAGTTACCCGGTTTTGCGGGTAATTATAGGTTCTAATTCGCTCAGAACGGTCACCAGTTCCAACAGCATCTTTTCGCTTAGCATCATATTGATTACGATTTTGGCTTTCATAATAATCATAAACACGTGAAGTCAAAATCTGCAGAGCCTTTTCCCGGTTCTGTTGCTGACTACGCTGATCCTGCATTGCAACAGCAATGCCAGTCGGTAAGTGGGTCATCCGTACGGCACTAGAAGTTTTATTGATGTGCTGACCACCGGCGCCACTTGACCGATAAACATCAACTCGTAAATCCTTAGGGTCAATTTCAAAGTCAACTTGTTCATATTCCGGCATTACAGCAACAGTAGCCGTAGAAGTGTGCACTCGTCCTTGAGATTCGGTTACTGGGATTCGTTGAACGCGGTGGGCACCATTTTCATATTTAAGCTTAGAATAAACCTTATTACCATTGATCATAATGGCAATGTGCTTATAACCACCAACTTCAGTGGGCTCACTATCAACTACTGAAACTTGCCAATTTTGTTGTTCGGCATATTTTTCGTACATTCGAAGCAAATCTGCTGCAAAAAGTGACGCTTCGTCTCCTCCAGCTGCTCCACGAATTTCCATGATAATGTCCTTATCATCATTGGGATCTTTAGGTAGCATTAACAGCTTAATCTGATCTTCTAAGGCAACGATTTCTTGTTCCAGCTCAGTATTTTCTGCCTTGGCCATTTCAATTAAGTCAGGGTCACTTTCGCTAGCCATCATTTCCTTATTATCAGCTATTTCTTGCTTATCTGCTTTAAACTTTTTATATTTTTCGACTACTTCACGCAAATCAGCTTCTTCTTTTGAAATTTCCATATAGCGCTTAGTATCATTAATCACTTCAGGATCGGCCATCATCTCTTGTAACTCTTCATAATGCGCGATCAGACCTTCAAGCTGTGCCATAATTTTATCCATATTGTTTTAATCCCTCTCTATTCTTGCTTTGGGGTGAAAATAATGAAAACGACAAACTGGGTGATAACTTTCGTCCCCGCCAATTTGGACTTGTTCGCCCTCATAAACCGGCTTTCCATTATGAATACGCAAGTTCATTGTAGCTTTATGGCCACAGTAGTGGCAAATTGTTTTAATTTCCTTAATTTTATCTGCAAAAAGTAAAAGATTTTTAGTTCCCTCAAATAAATTATTTTGAAAATCATTTTTTAAACCAAAAGTCATCACCGGAATATTAAGCTCATCAACAATTCGGGCACATTCAATAACGTGATGTCGTTCTAAAAATTGAGCTTCATCAATAAAGACACACGCAATTGGTCCATCCCCTTGGGCTTCGTCTTGAGCATTTAATTCTTGAATATAAGTAAAAAGATTCATCTCGTGACTAATTGGTATAGCATCACGATGAAGACCAATTCTTGAAACAATTTTACCAACACCATTACGAGTATCAAGAGCGCTTGTCAAAAGTGCAATTTTACGACCTTGCACCTCATAATTGTGCGCATCTTTGAGAATTTCAATGGTTTTACCACTATTCATTGCGCCGTATTGAAAAAATAACTGTGCCATTTTTGCTCCTTTGTTCAAATTAAATTTACCTAACTTATCTAGTATAGATGAAAATCAAAATCTGTGCAGTTAAATTATAACCAAAAACTCGTTTTAGTTTGTCGCCTATGCTATAGTTGATATTGATTTTAAAGCGAGGGATAAACATGAAATTAAAATCTAGAATTGCTAAATTTACTGGAAAATTAAGTTACTGGTTTTTACATAATATCCTTAAAGGTGGGACTAGTTTTCCAGGTAAAATTGCTATGAAAATTGATCCTAAAATTTTAAATACTTTAGCCAATGATTATGAGACGGTAATTGTAACGGGCACGAATGGGAAAACAATGACAACGGCGTTAATTGTTGAATCTTTACGTGAAAAATATGGTGATGTTTTAACTAATCCATCTGGTTCAAACATGCAACAAGGAATTGTAACTGCCTTTTTAGCACATAGAGACCAGGCAGCTTCACGCAAAATTGCCGTGTTAGAGGTTGATGAAGCCAACGTGAAGCTGGTGACTGAATTATTGCACCCCAGTTGCTTTGTTCTGACCAATATTTTTCGTGATCAAATGGATCGCTATGGCGAAATTTATACAACCTATGAAAAGATTCTAGACGGCATCAAACTTGAACCGAAAGCAACCGTAATTGCCAATGGCGATGCCAGTATCTTTTCTGCTGTCGATTTACCTAATCCGAAGATTTTTTATGGTTTTAACTTACCTAGCGATCAAGCAGAAAATAATCTCATTGCACCGGTTAACACAGACGGTGTCCTTTGCCCGCAATGCAACCATATCTTGCACTTTCACGATCGAATCTACGCAAATCTCGGCGACTTTTTCTGCCTTAATTGCGATTATCAGCGTCCGCAGTTAACCTATTCAGTTAACCAAATTATTAAGCAAAGCCCCAACCACCTTAAGTTTCAAATGGGAACTAAAGAGTACAGTATCAATATTGGCGGTACCTATAATATTTACAATGCCCTAGCCGCCTATGCCGTTGCCCGTTATTTTGGTCTTAGCGATGACGAAGTCGCCAGTGCATTTGCTAAAAACAAGCGTGTCTTTGGGCGGCAAGAATTGATTAACTATGCCGATAAAGAAATTGATTTGATCTTAGTTAAAAACCCAGTAGGTCTAGATGAAGTACTCCACTTATTAAATACAGAAAAAGAAGATTATTCATTAGTCACGCTGCTGAATGCTAATCATGCTGACGGAATTGATACTTCATGGATTTGGGATGGGCAATTTGAAGAATTACACCAGTCTCAAATTAAAAAGGTCATCGTCGGGGGTCAGCGCTGGCATGATATGAGCTTTCGTTTGGAAGTTGCTGGCTTTAATCCAGCTCAGATGACTACCTGCAAAACTGATAATGATGTCATCGCGCAATTAGCCAAATTACCAACTAAGAAAGTCTATATTTTATCAACCTACACGGCCCTACTTTCATTGCGTAAGTCAATGGCCGATAAGAATATTATTCAAGCTGGGATGTAAAAAACGGTAAGCACTGATTGCTTACCGTTTTTGCTTAGGTTCTTGTTATTGGGACTAAGGGCGATGAAATAATTATTACTTAAATTTATTTCTATTATTTAAGCTACTTTAATTGCATAAGCTGGAACAGATTATCCCCTTGCCATCATCAATACTTTTAAAATTATTGTTATTACTGAACCTATTAATATTATTGTCCAAGCCATACATTTACTCATTGCTTTATCCTCCATGTATACTAGTTTATAGCCTAGCTATTCTCAAAGTTACTAAACCATAATTTCTAAATATTGTAGCAAGATTATTACCATAATGATTATTAATACTACTACCGACAATATTAATATAACACCCATTAATTACGGATTCATCTCCGATTCCGCACCAATTTTGACCCGATTTTTAAAAATCAGGCCAAGCATTTATCCATTTTTATTTATAATGCTTTATTAAAGAATGAAACAAGGATATAATATCCCTAGAATAAAAGAAAGAGGGGAAATGTCAATGTCAATTAAAACGAGTAAAAAAACTAACTTGAATGTTAAAATTGATACCGATCTAAAAAATGAAGCGGATTTAGTTTTTAAAGATATGGGCTTAACTTTAAGCTCTGCAATTACAATGTTCTTAAAGCGTTCCGTTGATGATCGCCAATTACCCTTTCAGCCACGTGTGACTAGCGAATTAGACCAAGCTTTAGATGAAATCAAATCAGGTAACATTGAATCATTTGATTCTGTTAAAGATTGGGAAGACGATTTGCGTAAATATGTACAAGATTAAGCAATCACGTAAATTCAAAAAATCCGCCAAGCAAGCAGTCAAACAGGGGAAAGATCTTAACAAACTATTTGCTGCTGTAGAAGCTATCATTACAAACAACATTGGTCCCAAGTATCATGACCACGAACTTAAAGGCAAATGGCAAGGAATTCGTGAGTTACATATCGAACCGGATTGGTTATTAACTTATCAAATCAAAAATAACGAACTAATCCTTTATTTAGTCGATACAGGCTCACATAGACAATTATTTGATAAATAAAAAAGCTTAAGTAACTTTTTATGGCTACCTAAGCTTTTTTATATTTGTAAATATTTAATTCAGGTCTATCTACATCATATTTAATCTTCCAAGTTTCAATAAAATCAGCAAATTGGCATAAGGCATATCGTTTCAAAGCGCTATAGCAAGGGGCACTATATTTAACTTTGTTAGCAACTTGCCAGTCTTTAAGTTCATCTATATACAGTATTTAAAATCATACAGTATTTAAAATCGTCCTAAATAGCTGGCTTTAACTATCTGAGCAATGATTTATTGCTTGATAAATAGCCTTGCATTTGTTTTGCATGTCTAAAATTTTCTATTACCACGCTGGGAGGCAATTCCAGTTAAATCGAGCCGTGAACTGCTAAAATCAGTGCGATGAAAGCCAGCCTTAGACGTCTATGCCTACTATATTGATGAGGATAAGAGAAAAAGCGATAAAGAGATTAAAAAAAGCTAGATGATCTATTTCATCTAGCTTTTTTAGTTCAAATAATATGATGGACAAAGCAGTTTTAAGACTTTCTTAAAGCCTGCTGTTAAGCCATTTATATTGGGATATCCGGGCTCGAACCGAAACATGCAGGAACCAGAAACCTGTGCCTTACCATTTGGCTATATCCCAGTGTTAAATCACCCGTACGAGAATCGAACTCGTAACTCCACCTTGAGAGGGTGGCGTCTTAACCATTTGACCAACGGGCAAAATCAACAGTAATTATTATGCTTGAAGCCAGGGGTAAAGTCAAGTGCTTTTTATCGCAAAAAAGTATTTTTTTAATTAATTTGGCAGGTAATTGCTTTTTTTATAGTCGATCTACCACTTATCCTAAAAAAATGACCATTCATCTTTAAATTGTTGTTTAACATATTTACTTTTGCTATCTTAAAAAAACAGAAAGGAGATGCATTTATGCTTGTTAATCAAAAAATTGATCCCCAGGCAGTTGACCTATCAGTGACTGTTAATACACCTCAAATTGATAATAACAGTACTACTTTACAAGATAATTTGTCTTATTTTGTCAATGAACAAAATCTGATTGGTTATCAAAATGGACGCCAAAAGGTAATCGCCCTATATGATGTAATTTCTATTCATACACAAGATAAGAAAGTTATTTGTGAGACTAATCAAGGAAATTATCGCTTAAAAAAGCGACTATATGAAATCAAGTCAATTCTACCTCAACGAGTCTTCATTCAAGTTTCAAGTTCTGAAATCGTAAATTTTAGTTGTATTCAAGAATTTGCCCTTACGCGTAATGGCATTTATCAAATTATTTTTAAAAATGGTCATACCACCTACAGTTCACGCCGTTACATGCAAAAAATTAAAAAGGAGTTTTTATCATGAACCTTTGCAAAAAAAATTTAAAATTAGCTCTTTGGTCCGCTCCAATTGGAGTCAATATTGGCATATTCTCATACCTTATTTTTAGTCCCTCTTTCAATCCCTTCTCATCACTATCAAACTTCGAACGCTTTTTTCAGCATTCTGTTTCGGTAAATTTGGTAGACTTAGTTATTTGGGCACTAATTGGAATTATTTTTGGTTGTAGCAGTCTTATTTATCGGATTGAAACTTGGAGTATTACTAAGCAAACCTTGGTCCATTTCTGTATTACTTATTTTTTGCTTATCATCCTGAGTATTTTAGTTAATGAACACGAATGGAACTGGTACTACCTACTTGATTTTACGATTAATTTTTGTATTATTTATTTAATTGTTTGGTCCGTAAGTCTAATTAGAGCAAAGATGTTTGTTAAATCGTTAAATCGAAAATTGCACCAAAAAAATCAAAATTAAACCGTAGAATAATTTTGGCTATTGAGATACCAAATTAGATATAATAGACTGAGTATGCAAACTTAATTAAGGAAGAATTTTATGATTGATTATTCAGCTACCCAAAATTTAATTGAATCAATGGTTTCAGACCGTGTAGTCCCTGGTGTTAATTACGCTTTTATTAACAATGAGCAAATTTTTACATCAACAATTGGTTTTGCAAGCATTTATCCCACCGTAACGCAACTCAGTCCATTTGCAGAATATGATTTAGCAAGTTTAACTAAAGTATTAATTACAGAAAATATCTTATTAAAACTTTATCAAAAAAATGAACTAAATTTTTCCGAACCACTGCACCAATTTATTCCTGAATTTACCGATGAGCGGGTGCGACTTTTTCACTTAATGACACATACAAGTGGTATTCGGGGATGGATAAAAAATCGCGATGAACTTAGCCATGATGAACTTTTAGACGCAATTATTCACCTTCCGGTAACCAATGAATTTGAACATAAAATGCGTTACGCTGATACTAATTTTATTCTTCTAGGCCTAGTCATTAAAAAAATTTACAATCTTCCTGTGCAAAAAGTTGGTCAGCAAGAAATTATAAATTCAATGGGGCTAAAAGAAACAGGTTTTATGCCTGATAAAAACTTGTGTGTTCCTACTGCTTTAGTCAAAGATAAAATTCTTCAAGGCATCCCCCATGATCCTAAAGCTCGTCAACTTGGGCAAGATTGTGGCTCCGCTGGGCTGTTTTCAACTTTAAACGACTTAGTGAAAATTTGTAAAGGCTACCTTGGAATCGATCGTGATATCCTCCCCTTTAGTCAAGATACTGTTAGTTTACTATTTGATAATAAGAACCCCAGCGGTGTTGCGCCACGTTCATGGGGATGGGATTTACGCTTTGACCCGCAAGATAATTATCCAATTATTTTACATACTGGTTATACTGGAACCTTAATTGTTCTTGATCGTATTAAAAAATCCGGCTTAATTCTTTTAACTAACCGAATTCATCCCACCGGTCACAATCAAATTTTTTTAGCAATGCGCGAAAAAATTATTCAAAATTTTTTAATTGAAAATGATCATTAAAAAAGCAACTTCAAAATGAAGTTGCTTTTAATTAACATTTTTTATTCTTTGTCCAAAAATGGTAAACCAAATCAACAACAGCCTGGGCAAACATTCCCCCAGCCATCCAGTACATCGCCATCATCATTTTATCAGTAAAAGTAAAGTAAGCCGTAATGCCATAGACAATTACCCATAAAATTTTAAAAAATAAATTTTCACACATCATTTGAATAATGCTCCCTTCAATTTACCTTAATTATACCGTTTTTATTAATAAATTGGGGGGCATTTTTAGTTATTTATTCAAAATTTTACACTACTATAATTTTTTATTGCTTAGAATGTTATTATTTCAAAATGTTTACATACGTAAGCATAAGTAAACTTTTTTATCAAAACATAAAACAATTTATCAGAATTATTATGATTTACTTGTTATGTAATTTAATTAACCATTTTAACAATATATTAAAATTATTTTGGAGTGATCTTTCTACAAAAAATAATTAGGAATTGTTATAAATATACATGAATTAGGCAGTAAACTTAATATAATTTGCCCATTTTCAACTAAAATCTGTTCTTTTTGTAATTTAGAATTTTCCCTCAAAAAATCTATTTCTGGCTGTTTAAGGTAGTCCGGTTTACCCATTTCAATCCATTTCTTCATTGGGTTAGCATGGCTATCATCGATTCTTTCTAAACTTCCCTCAAAAATTTTTCTGCTTTCAAGTTCTATCTGCACTTTTTCTGTTTTAATTTCTTCACTTGGAACATTGTGATTATATGCAAGTAATTGCAAATCTACGTCATTTCGTACTGCTAAAACCTCTGCAGTTCCCTGATCATTGCCTTGCACACCCAATCGCTTAAAACCTAGCTTATGTAAAATTTCAAAAATACGATAAACGGGCTTTTCAATTCCATCAACAGTTTGCAAACCATAACCACCATGGAATTGACCTAATTTTTGCGATTGCTCTTCAAAAATATCAGTAAAGGTAAAAAATGAATAACCTTCTACCATGCTATCATTATCTGCAATTGTTTTGGCGACCATTGCAGCGGCATATGGTTCATCATGAATCATATCACCTACCATTGCTGAAACATTCCACTCTGTATAATAAAGGGGGTAACCCTTGGCTTGCTTGACAGTTTTAGCAGTCATTTCTTTTAAAATGCCACGATGATAATCAGTTTTAGTCTGATCTGAATTTTTAAAAAATTCTTCGATTCCTAGCCCACTTTGCCAAAGTGGATCATCTGTAGGATAATGATGCGTCGTTAAGAAATCTAAAGGAACATTATTAGTTTCACAAAAATCAATCATTTCGGGAATCCATGAATTAAATGATGTTGCAGGACCACCAAATTTAAGATTTTTATCAATTTTTTTCGCTGTTGCAACAGTTATTTGATATAAGTGAAAATAATCTTTTTGTGTTCCAGCAAAAAATAGTGGCAAATTAGGCTCATTCCAAACTTCAAAGAACCACGATTCAACTTCTTCTTTACCATAACGGTCAATAATGTGTTTAATAAATCCTCTAATCAATTCTTCCCATAAGTCATCTGATTTAGGCATGGTATTGTTTCCGCCATACGGAAAAACTCTATTTTCTTTAGATGCAAGGC
The DNA here is from genome assembly GCF_003692805.1 of Lactobacillus sp. ESL0230. Lineage (NCBI taxonomy): Bacteria > Bacillati > Bacillota > Bacilli > Lactobacillales > Lactobacillaceae > Lactobacillus > Lactobacillus sp. ESL0230. Next base: position 261,080 of record NZ_REHI01000006.1, on the reverse strand, counting down.
AAGTTGGCATAAAACTTAACTCTACAAATGGTTTCATACCAATTTTTAGCAAAAAGTCAAAAACCTTGTCAATATTGAGAAAATTATAGGTAATACCCTGTGAATTGCCACTAAAATCAAAATTTTCAATGCAAACACTCATTTCATCATCAAATAAGCCATGAAAACGAACATATTTAAAACCAAGTTCATTATGTGCTTTAATCAACTGTTGGCGATAATCTTCTCTTAATGCAGTATAAGCATGGCAACTACCAACACAAATCTCCCAATAATGTGGGAAAGGAGTTATTTTATTTTCTTCTATTTTAAAATTTAACATTTTTTCCTCTTTTAATCCCATTAATTTATAAACATTTATATAAGCCTAATGATAGATTTGTTTTAATTATTTTTAATTTGTGCTTTCTCTACTCGTGTGCCGAATCTAGTAACAAATAGAATTACTGCCGTAGCAATTGAAATAAAAATCCCTGCAATATAAGAATCATGTCCTGGTTGAATTCTGATTGCTGCTAGCAACATTGGTACTATCATTCCAGCAATAGAACCTAATAAAGTATTAATTGATATAGCAATTGTAAATTGCTTTTGATCAGTCAATAAGGACATCTCATATGGTGCCGTAGCATTAACTAAGACAATCCCAACACCTGAAAAGGCATTTCCAATAATGTGCATTACAATATTGGAAGAAAAAACAATACAGATAAATGATAGTGCAAATGCAATAAATCCCCAGGCAATCGTATCACTTTTGGTAAACTTTCTAATGTAAGTTAATAATGTAGCCGTAATTATTCCACCAATATTCCCTAATGCAGTGACCATTGCTACATAAGCTGTCCCCTTACCTTGTGTTGCCAAAACAATTGATTGATTGGCTAAAAAAGTCATCATCGCTAAAGAAAGCATAAAATTGATAATATAAAGTACATAAACTAGCCCATTAAAATTCTTAAGCAAAGTCCAAAAGCTAATTTTTTCACCATTTTGCCTATTTTTAGCATTAGACAATTTTTTATCTTGGGGTATTAGTAATAGGGCTAAAATAAATACAATTAATGCCAAACCATAAACCCAAAATAAGTTTCTCCAATTAGTACTCCCTAGAACACCACCTAATGCTGTAAAAATCATCATTCCAATATTCGTTACACCAGTTGCCCAACCCATTGCTGTAGCTCTAGCTTCACCAGTAAAATTTTCTTGCAAAAGAACTGGAACAACGTTGGTTATCGTACCTGTACCAAAACCTACTAATATCATACAAGCTAAAATCAAATTTAAACTATTACTATAAAAAGCCGGCACTAATCCTGCAATTCCAACAATTGCTACTGCTAGTAAGCCTAAATTTTTTCTTGTCATTTTAAAGGTAAGATAAGCAAATAATGCAGTTGCAATAATTTGTCCTAATTGAGGAATTGATCCAATCAACTGAACTTTGGATATTGGTTCTTTTGGAAATGATTTAGCAATTGCCGCAATGGCTGACGTTACAGCTGTAGCTAACATTAGCAATAAGTTCATGCATAAAATTCCTATTGCCTTTGGTATCTGTTTTTTATTCATTCAGGTTATCCTCCTTGAATTCGCTTTCAAATTTCATTTAAAGTATATTAGTCGACTTTGAGGATGACCATATTCAAAAAACAGAGCATTTATATCCATTTCCCAGTTTTCAATATTTAAAATCAAAAAGATTAGCAATTGTTTTTGCTAATCTTTTTATTGTTCTGCCTGCGATATTCAGCTGGTGAAATACCAAAATTGAGTTTGAAAATTTTATAAAAATATGAGGGATTTTCATATCCAACACGACTAGAAATTCTCTCAATTGGTGCAGTAGTGTATGTTAAATATTCAGCCGCCACATTGACCCGTTGCAAATGCACTAATTGAATAAAAGTTTTTCCTGTGTGCTTTTTAAGATAGTCAGATAGATAATTAGGATTAAAGCCAAAGCTTTTAGCCATGTCTTGTAATGTGATTTTATTGTAATTCTTTTCAATATAAAGTAAAAGCGACAATAGATTATTTCTTTGTTTATGATAACCTTTTACTTTAATCTCTGCATTAGCAGCTTGCCGAATTAAGCGGGTAAATATAGTTAGCATCTCTAAACGAATTAACTGATTAGACTGAATATCTGGATGATAATATTCTAAAATCACATCATAAATCAAAGTTAATATCTTGGCATCATGATTTATTTCAAACAAACTATACCGCCCCTCGCCGTACTCTTCATTTGAAAGAAGTGAAAATAAAATATTCGAAATATTGGAGCCATTTTCTCTATGACTTAAGTAATCCAATTCGTTTAAAGAAAATGCCGAACTTCGTAGAGCAATATTAACCACTATACCTTCTTTCCCTATTGGCTTAACTCTATGCACAGTTTTATTGCCGACAAAAATCAGGTTATCTTGTTTAACCTTGACTTCTGAATGTTCTAGTACAACTGTACAACTATCTACTAAGGGAATCATAATTTCAACGTAATCATGCATATGGTACGGAATAAATGATTCGGTTGGTTGAACTGAGATACAAATTGAACTACTACTAAGAACCAAATTATCCGAATAAGTATCAAAAAAGCGGTATACAGGCTCCAGACCAATTTTGCCTGCTTTTTTAATTAAACTACCACTTCTTTTTACAGTTGCTAGTACGTCTTGCCATTCTCTCGGCTTATTATCCTTTCTTAGCAACTTAAAAATTTGATTTTCCAATTTAGTATTTCTCCTTTTTCCGAATTAATCAGCTAAACCACTATTTTTATCAAGAAATAAATCTGTGAAATCAACACAAAAATCATGTATTTTAGCAATAGAAGCTGGGTCAAGGCTATATTAAAATAAGAACAAAATTCACTAATATTTATAGCACATGGAGGAAAAATATGACAGACCTATCTAAAAAACCCTATAACTTGTCTGCTACACAAATTAACTTTGTTAAGCAAAAAGTAGCAAGTATGTCAACCGAAGCCAAAATCGGTCAACTTTTCTTTGTCATCGGTGAAGATGAAGAAAACACAGATTTAGCTGCATTTGTAAAAAAATATCAACCCGGCGGAATTATGTACCGTCCTGATGATGCTAAAAAATTACAGCATGAAATAGCAACTTCACAAAATGCAAGTAATATTCCACTTTTAATCGCAGCTAACCTTGAAGCCGGTGGTAATGGACTCATAAATGATGGTACATGGTTTGGCCGCCCATTGCAGATTGCCGCAACCGATGATACTAAAAATGCTTATAACTTAGGCGAAGTTTCTGGTTACGAAGCAAAGCAGGTTGGGGGCAACATGTCATTTGCTCCAATTGTTGATCTTGACCAAAACTTCCGTAATCCAATTATGAACGTTCGCACATATGGCAGTAATAAAGAACGAGTAATTAGAATGTCAGATGCTCAAATTGCTGGGCTAAATGCTAATCACGTAATTCCAGTTGCTAAGCACTTCCCTGGCGATGGTGTCGATGAGCGCGACCAGCACTTGTTAAGTTCGATTAATTCACTTTCCGCTGACGATTGGATGCAGTCTTACGGAGAAATTTATCACCACTTAATTGATAATGGTTTACCAAGTATCATGATTGCTCATATTATGCAACCAGCTTGGGAACGTCGACTTGAGCCAGGAATTGAAGATAAAGACTTAAGACCAGCATCAACTTCTAAGCTTTTAATTAACGGCTTACTTCGGAAAGTTTTGAACTTCAACGGCTTAACGATTACTGATGCAACGCCAATGATTGGTTATAACGCAATAATGAAACGTTCAGAAGCTTTACCAACAACAATCAATGCTGGTATTGACATGATTCTCTTTAACAAAGACATTGACGAAGATTATCAATTTATTACCGCTGCCGTTACTGATGGCACCATTCCGATGGCCCGCATTGATGAAGCAGTAACAAGAATAATTGCAACTAAGGTTGCCCAAGGCGTAATGAATACTGCGGGCGAACTCTGTGAACCTGCAACAAGTAATTTCGACTTAAAATTAGCAGAACATGAAAAGCTTGCAGCTAAAGTTGCTAAAGAATCAATTACTCTGGTTAAGGACCGCGACCAACTATTGCCACTAACGCCAAAGAAATACCCCCGAGTTCGTCTTGTCGTTTTAGGTGATACTGATGATGGTGGCTTTAAAGAAGGCGGTAAAGTAACTACTAAATTTAAAGAAAAACTTGAAGAAAAAGGATTCCAAGTCACTGTTTTTGATCGAAAACGCCTAAATTTCCAAGAAGTTTTTGAAGGTGGCATTCAATTTGAAAAAGATCGCTTTGACCTTGCCTTTTATGTAGCTAACGTTGAAACGGCAAGTAACCAGACTACCACTAGACTAGATTGGATTCACTTGATGGCCGCTGATGCACCATGGTTCATGAAGGATATCCCAACTGTCTTTGTTTCTACTTGCAACCCATACCACCTCTTTGATATTCCGATGGTTTCAACTTACATTAATGCTTATACAGGCAATGAAGTTACGATTGATGCCTTACTGAAAAAAATGATGGGTCAAGAAGAATTTCTTGGTAAAAATCCAGTAGATCCTTTCTGTGGTCGCTTCGATACCCGTCTATAGAAAGAGAGCAAAATAATGATTGAAATTAATCAGATTACAATTAATCATATGACTGAGCCCCTTGGCTATGACTTAGATAATCATTTACGGGTTGCCTTTAATCTTACTAATTCTGCAACTATACAGGACACAAAAAAAAGAATCGTAGTTAAAGCAGATAAAGAAATTTACGATTCAAACTGGCAAGTTTACAAAAATAACTTTTTTGATTTTGCGCTTAACTTGCAGCCGAGAACTCGTTACGAATTAACCATTTATGTTAAAAACGCTAACGATGAAAGTAGTAAGAGTAGTTTCTTTGAAACTGGTAAAATGGCGGAGCCGTTTACCGCTAGTTGGATTGGCAATAATGATAAAGATATTCAAAACACCTTGCTTGCCAAAAAATTCACACTGACAAAGCCGGTAAAAAGCGCTCGTCTCTACATGACTGGTTTGGGCGTATATGAAGCCTATTTAAATAATGAAAAGGTCGGCAATGAATTACTAGCCCCGGGCACTACCGCATACGATCAATTAATCCAAGTTCAAACTTACGACGTAACTAGACTGCTTCAAAAGTCAACTAATCAAGAATTATTAATTTCACTTGGGGATGGTTGGTATAAAGGTAACTTTGGTTTCGATGGTGGACAAGACAATATCTATGGTAATCGCCAAATGGCGATTGCCGAATTACATGTTCAATACACTGATAATTCAACGGAAATTATTTTAAGTGATGCTTCCTGGAAAACTACTTCAGGTAAAATCACTAAGTCGGCTATCTATTACGGTGAAGATTATGATGATACTCATGTAATAGCTAACTGGCAGCCAGTAACCGTGCTTAATCACTCTAAGGAAATTCTACACGATCGTTTAAGTTTACCTCTTACAATCAATGAGTATCTTCCCGTGAAAGAAATAATTAAGACGCCAGCTGGTGAAACTGTCTTAGATTTCGGCCAAAATCATGCCGGATGGCCAGAATTTTTTAACCGTGAAAATACTGGTACTACCTTTAAATTGGAAGTTGGTGAAATTCTGCAAAATGGTAATTTTTACCGTGATAATTTAAGGGAAGCCCGAGCAGCATTCCATTATACTTCCAATGGTGAACAAAAATGGGTGCGTCCCCACTTCACTTATTATGGCTACCGCTATGTCAAAGTTACTGGCAATACTAAACCACTAACTAAGGCAGATTTTAGATCAGCAGTAATCTATTCAAATATGAAAACTACCGGTGCCATTAAGACAGATAATCCAAAAGTTAACCGCTTGTTAGCTAACGTAATGTGGAGTCAAAAAAGTAATTTCTTTGACGTGCCAACAGATTGTCCGCAACGTGATGAACGTCTTGGGTGGTCTGGTGATGCAGCCATTTTTTCAAGTACAGCCGCTTTAAATATGGATACTTATGCCTTTTTCAAAAAATATGCTAAAGACATGTTAATTGAACAAAAACAGCACACTGGAATGCTTACCATGTATGCCCCAGCAATGGGTAATGACAGTGGCGGGGCCGCTATTTGGGGTGATGCTGCGACTGTCATTCCATGGACAGTTTATGAGGCATACGGAGATCCCGCAATCTTAAGGCAAAATTATCCTAGTATGAAGGCTTGGGTTGACTGGATTAGCCAATCTACCTCAACCCCAAATCTTTGGACAGGTTGCTTCCAATTTGGTGATTGGCTATCACTTGATGGTGAAAATCCAGCAATGCCTACTGGTAAAACTGATGAAGACTTCATTGCCTCCATTTACTATTACTACTCAAGTTCAATCGTTGCTGCCAGCGCAAAAGTCTTAGGTCAGCAAGAAGATGCCCACCAATATGCTGAACAAGCTAAAGCTATTAAACAAGCTATTAGAGCTGAATATATCACGCAAAATGGACGCCTAGCAATTGACACCCAAACGGCTTATGCATTGGCACTACGCTTTGATCTGATTCCCAAAGAGCAAAAAAAGCGCGTTGTAAAAGATTTAGTAACGCGCCTTGGTAAAGATAATAATCATCTAAAGACTGGTTTTGTTGGTACCCCGTTGATTTGTCAAGTATTGTCAGAAAACGGTGAGCATAAACTAGCCATGCAAATTTTTCTAAACGAAGATTTTCCAAGTTGGCTTTATGCCGTTAACCTTGGCGCTACTACCATCTGGGAACGTTGGAACTCCGTTTTACCTGAGGGTTCAATGAATCCTGAGGGAATGAATTCATTAAATCATTACTCAATCGGCGCAATCATGCAGTGGGTTTATCAACAAGTTCTTGGGCTCCATCAACAAGAAAATGGCTACCAAAAAGTTGAATTTGCACCACAATTTGATTATCGGCTTAAGCAGGTTCAAGGTCATTATGAAAGTTCATATGGTGATCTCCAAATTGAATATCAACTTGAAAAAGACGAAAAACATACAATTGAAATTAACTTGACTATTCCATTTGGACAAACAGTAACAGTGAAACTGCCTCGAACTAACGGACAAGTGCAAGTAAACGGTGTCAATAAAGAATTGCCACTAACTCTTAATGGCGAAAAATACACTATTAGCTACCAACCAGTAACTAGTTACATTGAATATTACAATTTGGCAATGCCAGTTAAGCAAATTATGACTGACCCAGAATTAGTGAAAAATTTAGCACCAATCAATAACGTATTTAATTTTTTGCAAGATCCTAAGAATCTGGAGACTTTTGGTGGTAGTTCTTTAACCGAGCTGAACGTAATGCTCCCATTTATCAATATTTCAGATAATGATTTTGCAAAAATCAAAGAAATCATGGTACAAACACCATTAGCAAGTGAAAGGAAGTTCTTAAATGAAAGGCATACTGTTTGATCTTGACGGCGTAATTGCCGATACAGCCGTTTATCACTTTCAGGCATGGCGCAAATTAATTAAAGATCACTTTAACTGCGAATTGCCTGCTGCCTTGGAAAAGCAAACCAAAGGAGTTAGTCGCAATGATTCTTTAACCGCGATTTTAAACTATCTTGATATTAAAGTTAGTGATGCGGATTTTCAAGAAATGACTAACGAAAAAAATAAAATCTTTCGCGAATTACTTGCCAGCTTAACACCGCAAAATATTCTGCCAGGGATATCTGATTTAATCACCCAATTTAAAGAACATGATGTCAAGCTTTCATTAGCCTCAGCCAGTCTTAATGGGCCTTATATTTTAGAAAAACTGCAATTAAATTCCGCTTTTGATGCAATTGCGTATCCAAGCAAAGTGGTGGCAGGAAAACCTGCCCCGGATATTTTCCTAGCTGCTGCATCTGCTATCAATGTCGAGCCCAAAGATTGTGTGGGAATTGAAGATTCGATCGCCGGTATTAAATCTATTAACCACGCTGGTGCTTTTTCAGTAGGTGTTGGCAATAAATCAGAATTAAATCAAGCCAAATTACTTTTTCCAAATACTTCTTATTTAAATTATCAGCAAATCGCTCAAGCTTGGCGAAATTTTAACCAAAATTCAAACTGAACCTACAACTTTTAACTTAAAACTTCAGTTTTTCAATTACTTTATAATTAAATAACAAAAATACTCCTAAGTTACAATCATAGTAACTTAGGAGTATTTTTCGTATAGGTTTGTATTTATTGATTCTATTCACCCAAATAGGCAAATACGACTTTTTCATCATAAAGATGAAATACTTTTTCAAAAACGAACCGACAAATAATCGCTACAAATGTCGGTATAATAAGCCAACAAATCATTGCCATGACCGTATTTATACTGGCTTTACCCGCATTCATTGAGGCAAGCGGACCGACCAGCCCAACCAAGCCAAAACCCGCTGATGCTGGAGTACCATTAATTTGAAATAGGGCAACTGGAATAGCAGAAATAATTGCAGTAATTAACGTCGGTACTAAAATAATTGGGTGTCTAAATAAATTGGGCATCATCATCTTCATTGCTCCTAGCGCAACCGCTATAGTAATACCTGATTTATTAGTGCGCCACGAATGAACTACTAAGACGATAGTTGTTGCAGCTACGCCCATGGCAGCAGCTCCTGCCGACATCCCATTGAGCTGAATTGCCATTCCAATTGCTACAGTTGAAATAGGAGAAATAATTAAAACTGAAAACATACAGGCAATCAAAATGCACATTAAAAGTGGTTGTAAATTTGTAAAGGAATTAATGACGGAACCAAGCCAAGTGGTGATTTTACTAACATAGGGCAAAATTAATAAGCCAAGCCAGCTTACACCACCGCCAATCAAAATTGGGGCAGCAACAATTTTTACAGAACCCATTCGCTCACCCACAAGTAACAGCAGGGCTACCGCTAGGCTAGCAGTAATCATTGTATTAATTAAATCACCTGTGCCAGCAGTAATTAGAGCTCCTGAAGCTTTGGTAGCAGGATTAACAATTTGCGGTACAAATTTAGTTACACCAGAACCAACATAGGCTGCGCCAGCAACAATAGCAACATCTAAAGGAGCCAGTTTAAACTGAATCGCAATTAAAGCACCAATTAAAAGTGGTGTTGTACATTGAAAAATCAACAATGCCTGATTAATTCCTATCGTAATTGTATTTTGCCCAAATAATTTTAAAATAGCGTTAACCACTGCATTAGGAATTAAACCAACAATAATTCCAGTTGCCGTTCCAGCTAAGACATTATTAAAAAAAGTTTTAGCAGATAAATTATTATTTTTGCTCATACTATTCATCTGAGCACTCCTTTGCATATAAATTATCTATCAAATTCACATCAACTGACAAACAAAGTTACTTTTAATTTTTCACGTTTTATTACTCCTTTAAAATTATTATTTAGTATTTTATCATGATAAATTAAAAAGTCTATAATATTATTAAAAAATATTTAATGAAAGCAATAATAATATCATATAAATACCCTCCAAGTTGAAAACTTGGAGGGTATCACTTTATATAAAATATTTTATTAATTTTCAGCGTTAAACCGTGCAGTTAAATCATCATGTAATTCTTCATAACCTGGCTTGTTTAATAAGCCAAACATGTTTCGCTTATATGCCTCAACCCCAGGTTGACTAAATGGGTTAATACCATTTAAATAACCTGAAATAGCAATTGCTAATTCAAAGAAATAAATAAGATAACCTAAAGTATGCTCGGTTTGATCTGCAATATTAACCGTCATCACCGGTACACCACCATCAGTGTGAGCTAAAACTACACCTTCATATGCTCGTTCATTAACATAATTCAAGCTCTTTCCCGCTAAAAAGTTTAGTTGATCTAAATTGTGCTCATCTGAAGGAATCGCAACGTCATTAGTTGGTTTTTCAACCCTAATTACTGTCTCAAATAAATTACGTAAGCCCTCTTGAATATATTGCCCAAGTGAGTGCAAATCAGTAGTAAAGTTGGCACTTGCTGGCCAAATTCCTTTATTATCTTTACCTTCCGATTCACCCATTAATTGCTTACACCACTCACTAAACATTCTTAAAGTTGGCTCATAATTCTCAACAATTTCTGTAGTATAACCTTTACGATATAAAATATTACGTAAAGCCGCATATTGGTAAGGACTGGCTTTAGTCAAGTCAGTATCTTGATAAGCACTTTTTGCATCAGCTGCGCCTTGCATTAATTGATCAATATCAGCACCTGAAACTGCAATTGGCAATAATCCAACAGCTGATAAAACACTAAAACGACCACCAATGTCATCTGGAACAACAAATTCCTCATAGCCTTCAGCATCAGCTTCTGTTTTTAGTGCACCTTTAGCACGATCAGTTGTAGCAAAAATTCGTTTAGTTGCTTCTTCTTTACCATACTTAGCAATTAACTTTTCTTTAAAAATTCTAAAGGCAACTGCAGGCTCAGTGGTAGTACCTGACTTAGAGATTACATTAATACTAAAGTCTTTGTCACCAAGCCAAGCAATTAAATCGTGTAAATATGAGCCTGAAAGTGAATTACCACAAAAAACCACAGTTGGGTATTTTTCTTTACCCTTACCGTAAAAAGCGCTATTTAAAAATTCAATCGCTGCTTGAGCGCCAAGGTATGAGCCACCAATACCTATGCAAATTAAAACTTCAGAGTTGTTTTGAATTCTTTGCGCCGCTTGCTTAATTCGATCAAATTCATCTTTATCGTAGTCAACTGGTAAATTAACCCAACCTAAAAAGTCGCTTCCTGCACCAGTGCCTTCTTGTAATTGCTTGTTAGCTGCATCGACCATCGCTTGCATTTCATTTAGTTCGTTGTCATGAACAAAAGGTGTTAACTTTGTACTGTCAAATTTAACTATACTCATATTAAATACGCTTCCCTTACTGATTTAAATATCTATTTCACAAGAATATTTTAGCAATCTTATTTTATAAATACCAGTTCTTTTTAATAGTTTTATAGTTTTGGTTAATTAGATAAATAACCAGTAAATCAAATACCCAATTGCTGCGCCACAACTATTGAAAAATACGTCATCAATATCACTAATACCTGTTCCAAGCAAAAATTGTAAGCTTTCGATAGCAATTGACAGAGTAATTCCTAATAAAAAAATTTGCCTAAAAGTTTGTTTTTTTCTAAATATAATCGGCGCTAAAAATCCAAATGGAATAAAACAAAATATATTTCCCAAAAAATTATAAATAAAATCAATATGACTTTTGGCATATATCAATTTCCATGTTTCGCGTAAAAAGATCAGATTAATATCACTCAGTGGTCGCCTAAAGTTGAATTTTATTTCCCAGGGAAAATAAGTCTTCCGAAATGTTGTTAACATTAATAATAAGATAATATAAAAGGCAAATAACCATATCGCAACTTCGACTTTTATTGATCTCAAGTTGCCAAACAACTTGAGCCATAATAAGCGGATGATAACAAAGAGCAAAAAATAAAAAATAGTCTTATCAAGTGCTACCATGGTAAGCTTAATCAGTGCAAAATGATTTATTTTCATTGCAAAATAATGAACTAATGTGCTGTATAACGGTCCTAAAAAAATCATGTCTCAGTCAATTCCTAAAATTATATCTAACTAGATTATACTCAAATTAAACCAAATAATTCTTAAAAAAGAACTTAACAATGCAGAAAAGATTGTCTAAAAGGGGAGAAACTTTTAAAATAACTAATTAAGGAGAATTAAATTTGAAAAAAAATTATTTAATCAATTTTATCCAGAAGCGTACAGGCTTTTTTTGCTTATTAATCATTTTATATACCCTAAAATATATCTTTGCCATTTATCATGACTTTAATTTGGGACTTGCTGACCCTTATCAACACTTCATCATGTGGCTCAGTCCAATCGGTACTGCAATTATTTTAATTAATATTGGTTTTTACTTTTCTAAACCAATTATGTCTTATTGCATGATGCTTCTAATGGATTTTGCTAATACTGGCTTGCTTTTTGCCAATATTTTAAACTATCGCCAGTTTTCAGATTTTATTACCGTCAAAACTATCATTAATTCTGGAAAAGTTGCCCCAGGTTTAGGAAAAAGTGCAGTAGCACTACTGGAACCAACAGATTTACTACTCTGGTTAGACTTAATTATAGTTATTCTTTTACTAGTAATGCGTAAAATTAAAATTGACCAAAAGTCCTACGACTTGCTCACACCTTTTACCATTACTAGTTTAGGCGCGTTAATCTTAGTCCTAAATATCTTCTTGGCAGAATCATCACGTCCTCGTCTTCTAAGAACCACTTTTGATCGTTCTTACATTGTTAAATATTTAGGAATTGATACCTTCACCGTTTATGATGGCATTAAAAATGAGCAAACTGAACAAGTTAATCGTAACGCAAATACTTCTGACTTAAATAAAATAATTTCTTTTACTAAAAAAAATCAATTGCCTAAAAGCAGTCTATATTTTGGCAAAGAAAAAAATAAAAATGTGATTGTAATTCACCTAGAAAGTTTTCAACAATTTTTAATTGATTTAAAAATTAATGGCAAAGAAGTCACGCCCTTTCTTAATTCAATTTATCATAATCGGCATACGCTTAGTTTTAATAATTTTTATCATCAGGTTGGAATTGGTCGAACTAGTGATGCAGAAAATATGTTGGAAACAAGCACTTATGGTATTTCTGATGGTTCCCTATTCACAGCATTAGGTAGTTCAAATACATTCCAAGCTGCACCTCAAATTTTACGGCAAAATGGCAAATATACATCTGCTGTTTTTCACGGTAATGTTGGCTCATTTTGGAACCGTGATGATGTATACAAAAACATGGGCTATAACTACTTTTTCGATCAAAATTATTTTAGTCATGAAAAAAATGACCATATTGGTTATGGTATTAAAGATAAAGTCATGTTTGCTGAAAGCATAAAGTATCTTGAACGAATGCAGCAGCCCTTTTATACAAAATTCATTACAGTAACCAACCACACACCTTTTGAAATGGATGATGAAGATTTAGATCCTGCTTTTAAAACTGCCCAAACTAATGATAAATCAATTAATAATTATTTTGAAACTGCTCATTATCTGGACCAGGCTGTACGTGAATTTTTTAATTATCTTAAAAAATCAGGTTTAATCAATAAAACAATGGTCGTAATCTACGGCGATCACTATGGTCTTACCAATTCTGAAAATGAAGTTCTTGCCCCAATAATTGGCGAAAGTTCTGATACTTGGAATAATTATAATAATGTGCAAATGCAACGAGTACCGTTTATGATTCATGCAACAAATTTAAAAGGAGGCATACACAACAAAGTGGCTGGTGAAATTGATGTACTACCTACTTTGCTTCATTTATTAGGTATTTCGAATCATGATTACCTTCAATTTGGTAGCGACCTCCTAGCACCAGGTTATAAGCCATGGATTGTATTTCGCAACGGTACAATTATTAGCCAAAAATATATTATTTTAGGTGGTAAAGGAATTAAAGGACCTGTTTATGAACGAGCAACTGGGAAGCAAATAATTAATTTTACTAATCAAGAAAAATCAGAAATTGCACTGCTAACTAAAAAAAGTAAAAATTCATTGAAATACTCTGATTTACTAAACAACCATAACCTATTGCGTTTTTATACTCCTAATGGATTTAAGCCAGTTGAAGTTAATAATTTTAACTACCTAACTAATTTCCAACAAATGGAGGGGCTACTTGAAATACTAGGAACTAAATCTACTGCCCTAATTACTAAAAAGCACAAAACTACTACTAATTTGTATGAAACAGATGCTCCTGAACTTAAAGAGCGACAAGCAGAAATTTCACAGGTGCCAGAATCTGTAAGTGGCAATCATCTAACCGAGAAAAATAGTAAATCAAATAAAGACTATAAAAAGTAATTATTACTTAATACTTCTTAAACAAGTTAATTGCAACAAAATAAAAAACTGTTAATTACGTTTTAATATCTTCTGAAACTAAATAGATTCAGAACTTAGGATTATTTAAACGTCAATTAGCAGTTTTTTGCTTCAATTTTTCAAATAATTTTTGCAATCATTTAATTGTAATATATTGTTCATATCCTTTATCAAAAATAGTGACTGTAAAGCATGTCCCCTCGTGCGGCTTAGACTTAACACTTATTTTCCCACCGTGTTGTTTAATCAATGATAAAACAATCGACAAACCAAGTCCTGACTCACCAATTCCTAGGCGAGCGCGGGAAGGATCAGCTTTAAAGAAACGCTCAAAAATGTACTTCATCTGCTCATCGTTCATTCCAATTCCATTATCTTTAACAATTATCTGCGTTGCATGCTGAATACGGTACCCTTTAATCAAAATTTTGCCCTGATGGGTAAATTGAATTGCATTTTGGACTAAATTCATCATTATCTGTCGAAATCTATCTTGATCAGCAAAAATTGGTAAATCCGTGGGAACCATAATTTTGATTTCATCTTTTTCTTTTTCAACATTTTGTTTTAATTCATCAGCAACTTCTTGCAAAAGTGGCTGAGCATTAAAGTTTACTTTGGCTAAACTAATTTGATTATTTCTAATTTTTTCGAAATCCAAATTTTCATTAACTAGACGTATCAAGCGTTCAGTTTCACGACGCATGAGCGCAATTGATTTAGATCGTGATTGTTCAGGAATCGCATTATACTGTAAACCTTCTAAAATACCATTAATCGTCGTAAGCGGTGTTCGCATTTCGTGAGCTGCATCCGCCATAAATTGATCACGTCGTTTTTCTTGGTTTTTAATTTCTTCGTTAGACTTCCTAAGTGTTCTAACCATTTGATTAAAATTAGCAGCTAATTGATCGATCTCATCGTTACCATAATAATTAAGCTGAACATCAAAATTTCCAGACGCTACTTTTTTGGTTGCCGTCGATAATCGCTTAATTTTACTGGTTGAATAATAAGAAAACACTAGACTTAATAACAGACCCACACACAGTGCAATGACAAGTGCATTAATTAAATTATGTTTAGCCATCACAATTGGCTGTTCCACACTCTTTATTTTACTTCCAATCCAAATTGCACCAATCATTTTTCCCTTGTTCATCCAAGGCTTAAGAATACCAGTGTAGGCGTTCTTAGTATTACCAACATAAGTATGGGAATCATTATTATTTTTGATATAAATTTCTTGACCTTGTTTAAGAATGGCACAGACATCTTCTGCCAGATGCAAATTTTTCCTTTTTTCTGGATATATCTGCTCTCCACGCGCATTAAAAACACGTAAATTAAGGTCATCATTATGTAAAACAAACTGTAACTGATCCAAAAATCCAGAATTAAGTATTAGTGTACCATCTGTTTTATCAGTTACAGCTAATGAGCCCAACGATGACGCATAATCTTCCATTCGTTGATAATTTTGAACATAGGATTGATTAGATACGTAATTTATTTCAGAATAACCAATAATGGAAACTATAGTCAAAATAATTAACAAAAAACTAAGCATATGTTGATATAGCAACTTCATAGCTAAACCTGTGAATCATCAAATTTGTAGCCAACACCCCAGACAGTCTGAATGACATTAGCCCCAACTTTTTCTAATTTTTGGCGCAATTTTTTAATATGAGCATCAACTGTCCGCTCTTCACCAAAATAATCATAACCCCAAACTAGTTCCAGCAACTGACCACGTGCAAAAACTTGCTTAGGCTTTTGTGCCATTGTAAAAAGTAACGAAAATTCTTTAGGCGTAATATTAACCACAGCTTGACCATCAAATAAAACCTCACGCCTACTTTTTGAAATTTTCATGTGTGTTGTCTCAACATCAAATGCCTGCGAAACCTGAGTCGATTTATTAAGTTTAGGATTATCTTCAATCTTTATCCTACGCAACAATGCCTTTATTCGTGCAATCAAAGCCAACGGACTAAAGGGCTTTGAGACATAATCATCTGCACCAACACCAAGACCTAAAATTTGATCTTCCTCACTATTTCTAGCAGTCAACATAATAATTGGTACACGTGTTGAAACCGCACGAATTTCTTTGGCAACTTGAATACCGTCTTTCTTTGGCAAATTTAAATCCAAAGTAATTAAATCATACTTATTTGGATCTTGATTAAACTTGTTAACGGCTTGCTCACCGTCAAAGGCAACATCAACTTCCCAACCTTCTTTTTCAAAAAACATGCACATCATTTCCGAAAGTGACTTATCGTCTTCAACCATTAAAATTTTCAGTTTCATTCTACTTTTTGAATCCTTTAGTTTTCTTACTTTTTACTTGATCAGGATCTATATAATCTGAAGGTAATTTATGACGCTTAAGTAAAAAGCTTTTTACACTCTTCTCCGTTAAAATAATTGAAAATAACGGAAAAAAATAAAAGGTAAGTAACCAAATAAAAAAGTACCTATCCAAATTTAAAAAATGTATTCCCAGACCGAACATGGTTTGTGCTACACCAAATATAATAAAAAACATACTGGCTTTTTTTTGAGCAAAACGAAAACTAGCTTTATTGACTCGTGACAAGTATGAAAAATAACCATAAAAAGGGTTAGGTCGTTTTGCTGGAGAAATTAACCAAAGTATACCTATAACTAGTGTAATTGAGCCGCATGCGACATAAATCATACTTTTGTCCTCTCTTTGTTAAGAATTAAATTTCTTTTCCAGGAGCAGAAAGCACCATTTTCATTTTACCGGCAAAAGTAAATGAAGCTGTTTTATTGGGAATAATTAAATTGCTACCCATAGATAAATCATACTTTTTATCATCTAGTACAAGCTGTCCTGTTCCCGCGATAACTGTTACTAATAAATAAGGATGGCCTTTAAGATTACTTGTCCAACTTCCATTTAAATTTATTTGCCATAAATAAAAATATGGTGAAACCGGTGGTGCAACTAAAGTTTTAATTTCTGCATCTTGATCATTAGCGACTTTAATATCAAGTTTAGGATTAATATGAGGTACTGTTGTAACATCAATTGACTTTTGCGTATGTAGTTCCCGCTTTTTACCTGATTTTTGGTCAATACGATCATAATCATATAAGCGGTAAGTCACATCGCTTGATTGTTGTGTTTCAATTACCATAATTCCTTTGGTTAAGGCATGAATCGTTCCCGAAGGTACATAGAAAAAATCGCCTGCTTTAACTGGGACTTTGCACAGGAGCTGGTCCCAATTTTCATTATGAATCATATCCGCAAGCTCTGCACGTGTCTTAGCAGTATGACCATAAATCAAATAAGCACCTGGATCAGCTTGAAGAACATACCAACTTTCTGTTTTACCACTATCCCCCTCAACTTTCCTGGCATAGTCATTATTAGGGTGGACTTGTACCGATAAATTATCATTTGCATCTAAAAATTTGACCAAAAGGGGAAATTCCTTATTCTGTGGATTTCCAAAAAGGTCAGGATGCTCATGATACACAGCACGTAAACTTTGCCCCTTAAACTTACCATTAATTACAGTCGAAGCGTTATTTTTATAACCTGATATAACCCAAGCTTCGCCAACTTTGCCGTTAGGAATGTCATAATCAAAAATTGTCTCTAATTTCCGTCCACCCCAAATTTTGGGTCTAAAATATGGATTTAAAAAAATTGGTTCCATCTATAATCACCTCTTACTTTAAGTGTAAACTTTTATTCCAAAAATTTAAAACCATTATTTATAATTTAAAAATTAAAAATAAATAACAGTTTACATGTATACTGTTTATAACCATTAATAGTTGGCGGAAAGATATTTT
Source organism: Lactobacillus sp. ESL0230 (assembly GCF_003692805.1). Classification (NCBI taxonomy): domain Bacteria; kingdom Bacillati; phylum Bacillota; class Bacilli; order Lactobacillales; family Lactobacillaceae; genus Lactobacillus; species Lactobacillus sp. ESL0230. The sequence goes on along the minus strand of NZ_REHI01000006.1, from coordinate 243,282 downwards.
AGTAAAAACTTTAAAAGATTATTTTTAAAAAATCTACTTTAAAGCTTACAAGTCACTTTATTTATTCCACTTTATTACTTATTAATCCTTAATTATCAGTGTTTCTTGTTTATATACTTTTCTTATTTCTTTATCTAAAATATCATAGTCTGTATCTAATTTATTAATATGTTGGCTGATTTCTTCTAGATGTTTCTTATTTTTGACATCAAGTTTTTCTGTTGCTTTTTTTGGTATTTTAAACTCAATAAATTCAATCAATAATAAATCATTTACTTTAAAATTTAGTAATTCTTTATTAATATCCTTTAAATCAATTTTATTTTCAAAATCTGTTATATAAAAAATGTTATTTGCCTTTTGTACAAAAAAATCTAAATCTGTCACTATTTTTTTGATTTTATCAAACTCTAATTTAGCATAACTTGTTCTCTTGGTATTTATCACTGCTTGAATTTTTGCACTTTTGAATTCTTGATTTACTATATCGGAATAATCAATTAAAGAAAATAATCTTTTCATCCGATCCAGTTTAATGGCATTGTCTAAGTCATTTTGTTTACTTTGCTCTAACTGTAATTTTAGATTTTCAGATTGCTCTTTACTACTAACTTGTGTGTTAATGTACGCAAAGGCAATTGTAATTATGCTGCCAAGATATGAACCCCAAAAACTGAGCCAATCTGTCCTTTGCTTAGAGTTACCAATAATTAAAAATAAAATGCCTGGGATTGTTATAAAAGTACATAAAGCTAATATTAACCATTTATTTTTTTGATAAAATTTTTTCACTTTATTCACCTCAAAGCAATCATACAAAAAACTGATTCTGATAGCCAGCTTGGTAGTTGTAAATAAAAAATAAATTTTTATTTACCTGCGTGCGAAATGATAGTATCGTAATAACCTGCACACATTTATTAAAATATATAAAATCGTATTTTGATTTCTGCTACTGGAATTTCTATTTTAGACAGTTGACTCATGCAAAAAGCTGCATTGGTACAAGATAGGCAAAGCAAAGAGTCAACTATTGATATTCCTGTAGCAATTCGCAAGTAGAAAGGTTCAGCCAGCGAATGCTTGGCCTAAATTAATGAAGTATGACTATCATTCAGGACAAACACCCTTTAAGAATTTGTTATCAAACTGGTTGCTTAAAACCTTTGTATATTACATACAAAAGACCTATTCCTTGACCTTAAGGTTAACAAAAACCCGACAAATTGTTAGCGTTCGTGATGAAATTTAAAAAGTCAGTGAACATTGGGTGAATTTGCACACAGAAAAAGCTTGTAACATAAATAGTTACAAGCTTTTTAAAATGGAGGTGAGGAGAATTGAACTCCTGTCCAAACGCATCCTGTCACTAACATCTACGATTATAGTTATATTATTTGAACTTCACTAGTCCAAAACGCCATATAACAGGGCTAGAATGGGCTAGCTAATCTGCAATGACTCTTCTTAACTATTCAGATGAGGTAGTTAAACGTAACTCACTAAGTTGATACTTGATACCAGACGTGAGTAATCCGATAAAAAGCAACACATGTGCCTAAATTAGGCAGCTAATGCGTATGAATTTTCTTTATTTGCAGTTATAAAACTGTGACGTTTTTACGTAGACGTGACCTACGAACCGCAGTTAATGCAAATCTACGCCTGTCGAATCCCAAAACACCCCCGCTTTAGGATACCATTATTATAGCATACATCTTATTAACTGCTAATAGTTAGATCTATTTAGATAAAACAAATTTATTGAATGCTTGCTCAATGCCGTTTTCATCATTTGATCCTGTCACATAGTCTGCATATTCTTTAGCTGCTGCTGATCCATTAGCCATTACTACCGAAATACCTGCAAAATTAAACATTGGTATATCATTGCGTTCATCACCAATTGCCATAATTTCATTTGCAGAAATATTTAATTTCTTTGATAAAATTTTTAAAGCATTACCTTTATTAACATCTTGATGCATTACTTCTAAAAAATTATCGGCAGCCCGAACAACATAATTTTTTTGCCCAAATTTTTTAATTATTTCTTTTTCTACTTGGTCTAATTTGTCTTTTTCATCAGCAAACACTGCTTTAATAACCTGAGCAGTTTCACCTAATTCCGTCGGTGTCCTAATTAAAAGACCAGCTCGATTTTCCCAAGCTTGAACAACTGTAACCCAACTAACATTGTGATTACTCGTAATAATTTGACTATCAGCATCAACAATATTATATGCAATATCGTGTTTATTAGAATATCGATCAATTTCTTTATAGGTTGAAAATTCTAATCCAGATTCGGCTAATTTTCTCCCAGTAACTGATTCGATTACAGCCCCGTTAAAGGTAATAACATATTGATTATCTGTAGTAATTCCTAATTCAGCTAAAAAGTGCTTAACACCAGCTAATGGTCTACCTGAACAAAGAACAACTTTAACTTGTTGACTAATTGCGCGCTTAATAACTGTTTTAGTTGATTCAAGTAGTACTCCATGGCTATTCAACAATGTATCGTCAACGTCAATTGCTACTAGTCTTATCATTTTCCCTATACTTTCTTCATTAAAAATAGTTCTTGACTGCTTTTCTTAATCAGCCTTATTCTTTTTATCATGGTCATATTTATATTAAATTATTATTGTTAATTACCATACCGACATAATTATATCATTCATAAACCAATCGTTTTTTATAAATATATTATTATCTATGTATATATCAAAATAAAAAGCCATTAAAAATTATTAACGACCTTTATTATATATTAAATTGTTAAAAATTGCTTGTTTAATAATTATTTCAGCTAATTCGAATAATTATTACATAGCTATGCAACAATATACAGCAACATCAATTACTATCAGTATTATCCCCTATTTTTGCTATTAAATATCGGGTTATCGCCGCTTTTAACTCACCATGTTTTTGAGAATTATATTGATACTTCTTCTCAGTCCAATACTTCGTATTATATAGCCAAACTGGTTTAGTACGTTTAACTGGATCTTCAAATTTATATCTTGGAAAAACATGTGCATGTAAAAATTTATCAGTATTACCTAAAATATCATAATTAATTCGATCGGCATGACAAACGTCTAAAACGGCATCTCCTAATATGCTCATATCCCGTAAAAACATTGTTCTTTCCACAATGTTTAATTCATTTAAAGATGCAACATTCTTTTTTGGTAACAGTACACAATAACCAGGTAAAAATTGGGTATCACCGAAAGTAGCATAACCACCCTCTAATTCGACCATAACCATTGGATTAGTTCCATTTATTGCTGCCGCAATTCGATCTTTTTGCCAATTATCCATATAAAAATTCCATATTTATATAATAAATTGTACCTAATTCAAATGGGCTAAACGAACAACATCACGTTCAATCATTAATTCTTCATCAGTTGGAATAATTAGCGCTTTTATCTTTGAATCAGGTTTTGAAATAAACTTCTCACCATTTGATTTGTTTGCTTCATAATCAGGATCTAAACCCATAAATTCAAATGACTGCATTACTTTTTCTCTAACTCCAGCATCGTGTTCACCTACTCCAGCGGTAAAGATAATTGCGTCAACACCTTCCATTTCAGTAATATATGAACCAACATATTGTCTAACTCTATTAACAAAAATATCACGAGCTAACTTTGCTTTATCATCTGAATCATTTTCTAGGTCACGCATGTCAGAAGAAATTTCAGAAATTCCTAATAACCCTGATTTGTCATTTAAAATATCAATCATCTGATTAATATCCAGATTTTCCTTATTCATTATGTATTGTAAAACTGATGCATCAACATCACCTGAACGTGTCCCCATAGTAACTCCTGCAAGTGGGGTAAAGCCCATTGAAGTATCATATGACTTGCCATTTTTCACAGCAGTCACAGAGGCACCTGACCCTAAATGACAAACAATTAACTTTAAATCCACACGATCTTTATTTAACATTTCTGCAGCGCGACCAACAATATATCTTACTGACGTACCATGAGCACCATATTTACGTACGCCATATTTTTCATAATACTTATAAGGAAGTGAATACATATAATGAACTGAATCTAATGTTTGATGGAACGACGTATCAAATACGCCAACTTCTGGGACATTAGGAAGCAATTTCATGAAGGCTTCTATTCCTTTTCCTTCAGCAACATTGTGCAGGGGTGCATATTCTTTTAAATCATAGATTTTTTGTAATTTTTCTTGATCAATTATGGCTGAATCAGGAAAATCTTCCCCACCTGCAACAATTCGATGACCTACACCGACAATCTCGTCTAGATCAGTAACAACTTGATATTTCTTTAATGCTGCCAGTAACAAGTTAACTGCAGACTCTTGATCTGGAATAGAGACTTCATCAGTATGCTTTTCGCCATTTGGTAATTTAATTTCAAAAGAAGAGCCCTCAATGCCAACTCTATCAGCAATTCCTTCCGCCAATACTTGTTCTTCGGGAAGGGCAAATAACTTATACTTGAATGAAGAACTACCTGAGTTAATTGCTAAAACTTTTTTCATAAATGAGATTCCTCCACTACACATACTTTTGACTTTTTCACAAATTAATGAATATTTTTAGTATACCACTCATTTAGGTTAACATTAAGCTTTATTAAGTCTTCTTCCTTTTTTAATGAGTCCAATTTTGTAAGCAAAACTTCACTATTTTGAACATTATTACCATGATTTTGAAACACTAAAATCGATTTTTGATTTGTCTTATTTTGGAATACACTATCTGGCAACTCAATAATTGCTCTTAAAAAGACCTTATCTGATAGCCATGGCATAAAGTCACTGCCACCTTTGCCAGTAAGGATTGCTTTAGGAACCACGAGGAAAGCATAGCCACCAGCTTTTAAATTTTTAATAATTTGTTCAATAAATAAAAGATGAGCAAACGAATGACCCTTTTCCGCTTTAGTTGCAAAATTATTAGCATTCTCGTCAATTGGATAATACCCTATTGGCAAATCCGCTACAACAACATCTGGATTGGTAAATAACCATGGCGTTAAAGCATCTTGACAGTATAATTCGATGTCAAGCCTATTTAAATGGGCACCAATATCAGCAAAGCTAAGCATTTCTTCATCATTGTCGATTCCCAGTAAGTGATAGTTCATCTTAGAATGATTTGCATGCTTTAACTGATTAATTACCGAAAACAACAAATTTCCTGTTCCAATTGCTGGATCAGCAATTGTTATTTTTTTGTCAGGTAGCAATTTTTGCATAAGCATTGCTACTATTGTTGCAACTATTGGTGGTGTCGGCATTTGATTAATCTCTAAAGCATCTTCGTTTACTGCCTTGAGTATTAAATAAGTATATACTTGTACCTTTAATTGTTGTGACAATTTATCATAATTTAACTTTTTATACTTTTGACTTAATTTTATAACAGTCGCTTTATCCGGAGCGCCAAGTTCAACCTTAATTTGATTATTTTCAAGATTATCAAAGGTTTCAGTCAAAGCTTCACCAAAAGATACATTTAATGCTTTTTGTAAGTATTCTACACAATTCAAAAAATTTTCAAATAACTCTTCAATATTATTCATCACTTATTCCCCTTATCTTTTATCCATTTTAATAGAATTAAGGCAACAAGCGCAAGTAAATCAATTATTTACCAAGTATTCAATTAATAATAAATCATTTTGCATGCTATCATGATATATATCCTGATAAAAGCGAATAAAAAGTAAACAGGTTGCTAAGACAAAAACACTACTGAGCAGAGTACTGGCTTTTACTTTCATTTTTTTATCTCCCTCTTTCTTTTATTTTTGATTTAGCATCTAATTTAAAATATATTTCTGTACTACGATTATCTTTTTCTGTAATGCTTATTTTAATATGATTATTCGTGGTAACAAAATTAGCTTTTTTAACTTCAAGTAAAAGTGGCATATGACCACCATCTGGAGTAGTGACACGTACCATATTTTTATAAAAATTCAATTTATATATCTTTGATTTATTATCACGATCAACCTTTACTATCCCAGCTTGCTTAGAAGTCGATATTTCTGGAAAAGGATATGCTAGTTCCGTATCATCATCATGTAAAAAACGATTGAATTGAACATAAGCAAAAACCACATCATCAGTTTTATGGTCAGCCTTGTCAGAAAGCATGATAGTTTTTAATAAGTTTTGTAAAATCAAGACTATTAAAAGTGTGATTATGACAGCAAACATGGCCTCAGCTAATACAAAGCCTTTATTTTTTGACAAGATAAGTTTCTTGACTTGTCTTATCATATACACTACTAGCACCTCGCAATTCATAAACTCGATCATGAACTTTAACTTCCTTTAGATCGAGTTTTTTTAAAATATGCCAGGCATAGGCTCGATCAGTTTTTAACTCCATCCTTTGTTCTATGCTTCGACCTTCCCCTATAACTAACGCCATTAATGATACACCAGCAATGGCAATAGCTAAGGCGGTTATACCCTCAGCCATTAAAAAACCTTTTAGCTTATTAAGTATCATCGATTGGTCGCCCCCAAGTCATTTGTAACTTAATTTTTCTAATATTTTTATGATTTGTAATCGTTATTGTGTGAGCTGGTAGCGAGCCATTGGGTGATATTTGCAATAAAGGTAAATTATATATTTCTATATCATTAGCAACCTTTAGTTCTCGGTAATATTTTTTACCAATTAAAATGAGACTTTTGGATACTGGATAATATCTAATAATAATGGCTTGATGCCGAATAGCCGAGATCCGTGCCGCTTGTTCAATCGAGCTTTTAACTTCCTTAGTTGTATTATCTAAAATCAATCTTTGATTATAGGTTTTGAGCTGAACTACTCCTAATAAAGTTAAGGTAAGAGTTATAGTCAAAGTAATAATTATTTCAACAATAGTAAAAGCAGGTAAGCTATTTCTAATTCGAATTCTTTTCAACCACACCATTAGATACCACATAATTTTTAGCTTTATCAAGTTGCTTCTTGGTCAAATAGCCATCGTCAAACATATTTTTAAAATTTATTTCTTTACCATTACGATCTTTATCATCTTCATAAAGATTAACTTGTGTTTGTAAAGTAGTTTTAAAAGCATCATCAGTTCTTTCACTGGCACTTTCTTTTTGCTTAGTTAAATTAGGAGCAATTATAATTAATAGCATCACAATAATTGCAATGACTACTACCATTTCAATTAAAGTAAAGCCTTGAGGCTTCTCAGCCTTAGTAATAATAGCTAAAAGATGTTTTTTAATTCTGTTTTTCATTACAATTCACCTCAAATATTTTGCATCATTGCATACATTGGCAACAATAGTTTTAAATACATCCCAATAATACATAATCCAATTAGAATAAAGCAGAATGGTTGGACATTAACAATCAATTTCTCAATACCACTTGTTAAATCTGAAAATAAAGTACGTCCCAATAAAAGGCAACGTTGGCTCAAATCTGCTTTTTTTGATCCTACCCGCAATAACAATAATAATTCATCGGGTAAGAAATATTCCTGGACAATTATGTCCGCTAGTTTTTTACCAGAATCGAGCTGACTAGCTATTTTCTCACCTATAAACTGCTGAAGCGAGCCTTGCTCTTGATTTTCAGCATACTCACATATTTTTTGTAAAGAAAACCCACTTGCCAACAGAAGTCCTACATCGTAAATTAATAAATATTTTACATAGAGTTTAACTAACGAACCAATGACTGGGTAATGAGCTAATTTATATAAAGAATGGTAATCTTGCTTTTTTAATAACATTAAGACTCGTATCAGATAATAAACAAAGCCCAAGCTTAAGAATAATAGCCCTAACAGCATGAGATCACCTATGTGTTCATCAGAATTAGCAAACTGGTTTGAAACGAAAGTTTGCATAAAAAATAACAATAAAATCATCATTACTACTAATACAAAAGGATAAGACAATTCCGTCTTCAGTTTCTTTTCTTGTTCACATTTTAAGCGATTTAGTGTAGCTAACTGCGACAAGCATTCTACTAAACTGCCTTGTTCTAAAGCAAGATCAATTTGCGTTACTACTGTTTTTGAAAAACCAAGTTCCAGCATTAAATTACTTAATTTATTTCCTGCTTGAACTCTCTGATATAACTTATCAATTAAGTTCTTACGACTTGGCCATAAAATTGGCATTAATTCTAAGCTAGCATTTAATGAAAAACCATTAGCTAAACTATGATGTAAGTAATCAAGAAAATTTAATCGTTGCTCTTGTGTCAACTTATCCTTTCTTAAATTGTTCAAATACTTGCGCACTAATTTCACCCTTTTCTTTTAATTCACTTAGATTTTCATACCAGCTAATATATTCTTTACGCTTTTTACAAGTAAGCTGTTCTTGTAAGAATTCCCCACTAGCAATATCCATTAAACAAGATAAGTGATCCTTAGTCGGTAAGAGGCGCTGATAACAAACTGCTGTTATGCAATTATAAAGTTCATTAATATTGACATGTAGACTTTCAAGTCGCAGAATCGTTTGCAAAGTACTTTTAGCATGCACAGTTGCAAATACCAAATGTCCACTTAAAGCAGCATCAATCGCCAAGCGAGCAGTTTTTTCATTTCTTATCTCCCCAATAATTAAAATATCTGGGCGATGTCTTAACGCGGCTTCTAATAAACTTGAATATGTGATTTCAGCATTTAAATTAACCTGTGTTTGCAAAAAACTAGCTTCATGAATTTCGACAGGATCCTCTATTGTCATTACCATTTGCTTTTGCCCTACATATTTAGCCAATTTATACATTGTCGTAGTCTTACCTGAACCTGTGGGACCACTTGTAACTATTAAGCCGCGTTGATGTGTCAGCATTTTTAAATGTTCAATTTGATTTGGAAAAAAATAATTACTATGATCAATTTGATAAATAATTCTAATAACCAAAGATTCATAATCGTTAAAATCTCCAATGCTTGATAAGCGCAAAAAATAATTTTCTCCTTGATAAGGATATTCGAATGCTCCTACCTGTGGTCGCCTATGTTCTGCAATATCCATTTGAGCTATAAATTTTAAATAATTAATAATCTCCATCCCTTCGTTAACCGTAAAATCAGCCTGGCTAGTAATTCCATCAGTAGTACGCAAGTTGACAACTAACTTTGTCCTACGCACCAAAAAAAATAGGTCACTAGCATGAGCTATAATTGCTGCTTCAATTAATGAGTTAACCACTTGCTTGATTTGCATAAAAACCTCCTTTTTTGTGTCAATATTAAATACGCAAAAAAGAAAAAATTGTTTGCCGAGATTATAATTTTTTAGCAGTGTATAAAATTGCTTAACCATATTCAAAAAATAATAAAAACGCAAATCACAGTAAGCTATGATTTGCGTTCTTATTAAGATTTAATTTTTAAATTTCATTTACTTTATTTATAGTAGGCAAAATGATAAAACCAGCATAATCAAGACACCACTAATCATTGGTACAGCTGTACGACGGATAATTTGACCTGGTTCTAAATGTGTTGCTCCAGCCACAATTAAAATTACCGCAGCTACTGGTGAAACTGCCCGCAACAAATTACCAGCCAACTGTAGTGGTACTGCCAATTGCTGGGGCTCAATTCCGGCTGACTTGGCTAATGGAACAATCAGCGGAATAAGGGCAAAGGTAAGAGCTAGCCCACTACCACTTAATAGGACAATTATTGCGGTCAAGATTACCATTATTAATGGCAATAAAATTCCAGCACCATGAATATTAGTCATTAACTTTTGAATCATGGTCATAATTCCTACAGCATTTAACCCCTGTACATAAGTTTGAGCGGCAATTAACAAAACAACAATCCCCATGGCATTACCCATTCCCTTAATAAAGGCATTGGTATCGTTTAAAACTTGCTTGGTATCCTTTTTATTAATTAACTCAATTATAATCGCCACAATCCAACTAATAATAGTCACCGATTGCACGTTCATCGTTAAATTTCGACCTTGAGTAACATTAAAAATAAAATCTATTATTAAAATAATAATTGGCAATAAAGGCAGTAGCCCGTAAATAAAGTGAACAAACTTACTGCCGACCACTTGGGTTTGTTGTTTATCATCATTTTTTAAACCATATTGAGCTAATTCTGCTTGATAACTAAGACCTTGACCATCTTTTTTATCCTCATGTTTTTGCCAAAAATAATGGACAATTGCCATTAACAATAAGGTTGGAATTGAAATTAAAGCATGATAACTAAATACGTATTGCGTTACTGACATTTTTAAAGCTGCAGCAATTGCGACATTATCAGAGCCAAGTGGAGTGGGAATAATCGTTGCAGTAGTAGCAATTACAGCTGCAGCAGTTAATCGACTCATTCCAGTTGTCCGCAAAACTGGATATAGTGTCGCCAATAAGATAATTGCCAAGTTAGCAGCACTTGGAACTACCAAAGAGAGAATATTTCCCATTAGAAAAACAATTGGAACTAATAAGTATACTGATTTAATTCCTTTCATTGTCGAAGTTAAACCGCCAATGGTTACATTATTAGCTCCAATACAAGTCATATATGAACTATATCCAGCCAGTAGCAAAATAACAAATCCTGCTTGCGACAAAGTCGTTGTAAATTGATCAATAATCACTTGAATTGGCTGTAACAATTGATTGGCAACTGGCTGTAATAGGCTAATCTTATTCCCCATAAAGACGCCACAGTACAATAAAACTAACCCAAGTGCAAATAATACAATTTTGATATCCATTTTTTTAGATAACATGTAAACTAAAACTATTACTGACAATAGCGTCAAAATAATTGCAAAAAGCTGATTCATTTTATCTCTCCTTAGCAAGCCTTTTTTAGAGCATTTATAAACCACTCAATAAATTGGTCAACATCTACCTTAGTACCAATCAAAGCATTATTAGATTGTTGTAACTTATTATTAAAGTCCATTAAAGACGCGCCATAAGTAAATCCTGCTTGCGTCACTATTTCAACATGAGTTGCTACAAATTCAAACATATCTGGTTGTAGCAACATTGCAACTGCTAGCGCATCATAAATTTTTAATCCGGTCGCAAAACTACCTCCACGATAACGTTTAAATAAGCTATAAAACATTGCACCAACTTTACCTAGATTTTTGATTTTTTCACTAATTTCTGGTTGGATTTTTGCTTGCATCCCCAATTCTAACGGCGCCACACGAATTTTTAATCCACTTTCAAAAACAATTTTAGCTGCTTCGGGATCACTGGCAATATTAAATTCTGAAAAAACACCATAATTACCTCGACCAATACTACATCCCATAATTATTATTTCTTCAATTTGGTTAAAATCTTCAGGATAAAGACGGAGATATAAAGCAATATCAGTTAAAGGAGCTATTCCTACAAGTGTTACTTTATTTTTCGTTGCAGTCACAACTTCGTGAAATGCTACTGGGGCTATTTTATTTTCAAGAATAAGATCCCGATTAGGCTCAGGAAAGTCATAACCATCCATGCCCGATTTTCCATGAACTGCTACTGCATCAATTGGGTGCTTAATTAGTGCACGACTACAGCCTGGTACAACTGGAATTTCTTTTTTAAATAATGTTTCAAGCTTCAAAACATTATTTAAAGTTTGATCAACTCCAACATTTCCTGCAGCTGCAGCAATCAATTTAACATCCAATTGTTTGCTAAACAATAAAATTGCAATTGCCACAGCATCATCAATGCCAGGATCTGTACTCAAAATTATAGGTTTCTTCATTCAATAGCCTCCTTAGCCTTATAACTCATATTGTGAGCTTTTTATTAAAAAAACATCAATTTTCAACAATTGATATTTACGAATTATACCATGTATATTACGAATTATATTATAAAAATTTAAATAATTTACTTTTTTTCAAGCAAAAAGCGAACTATTATGTATATAAACGCAAAAATAAATCGTTTATACCTCGAATTAAGGTAATTTAAACAAAAAGACCTTGAGCAAATAATTGCTCAAGGTCTTTCTAACTTACTTAATTAATCCTATTCTTCACTAGCTGCTGTATAAACGTTCTGCACGTCATCATCATCTTCTAAAGCTTCAACCAGATTATCAAATTGTTCCTTCTTATCTTCTGGCACGGGAGTTGTATTTTCTGGAATCATAGTTAATTCAGCATCAGCCAGCTTATAACCTGCCTTTTCCAGAGCATCCCTAACTTGGGCAAACTGCTTAGCATCAGTATAGATTTCGTAAGCTTCAGCACTAGTTTGTAAATCTTCACCACCAGCATCCATAACATCAAGTAACATCTGATCTTCATCAGCATCAGTAGTTGTGCGATCAATTACAATATAACCCTTACGGTTAAACATGTAGGCAACTGAACCTGTTGCACCAAGTGAACCACCATTACGCGTGAAAGCTACTCTTACACTAGAAGCTGTCCTATTCTTGTTATCAGTTAAAGCTTCAACAAAAACAGCAACACCACCTGGCGCATAACCTTCATAGGTAATTTCATCATAGTGCTCATCTGAATTACCTTCAGCCTTTTTAAGTGCGCGGTCAATATTGGTCTTAGGCATATTATTTGCATGTGCCTTATCCATTACCATCCGCAAATTAGGATTTCCGGAAGGGTCAGGACCACCATTCTTTGCAGCCATATATATTTCACGAGATAATTTTTGAAAAATCTTACCTCTTTTTGCGTCTTGCGCATTCTTGCGGCCTTGAATATTGTGCCATTTTGAATGTCCTGACATGAGAATCCTTCTTTCTTTTTCATCATATTTAACGATATAATCTTACCGCATAGACTAATAAAATTCAATACCAGCAATTGATTAAGCATATTTTTTTATATTTTTGCCTTATTAGCTAAGAAATTATGATTTTATCTAGTCAATATTCTTTTTAATTAGTAAAATAAGAACATTGATTATTATAAAAGGAGATAGTTTAAGTGGAGGAAATAAATTCAAATCAAAAATATATATCTTGGCCAATATTGACATTAATGGCATTTTGCACGGTCATTGGTCTTGATGATATCATGTACAATTTTCAAAACCAAGGAATGCCAGTAGTCACATCATGGATTATTATGTGTCTTTTTTATGTTATTCCCTATTCATTAATGGTGGGGCAACTTGGATCAGTTTTTGACCATGAAGGTGGTGGGCTTTCTTCATGGGTACGCGGAACTAATGGCGAATTTCTCGGTTATTTTACTGCGTGGACTTACTGGGCAGCATCAATTCCCTATGCTGTCGATTCAGCTAACGAAATAATTGTAGATATTGGTTGGGCAATAACTGGCTCGGAAAAGTTCCAAAGCCAAATTTCAAATACAAAATTTGCTTTGATGACCTTTGCAATGTTTATTATTTTTATTGTAATTGAACACTATTTTTCAAGATCGATGGAAGTTTTATCCACTATTGGTGGTGGACTTATGTTGATTATGACATTAATGTTTGTCTTTTTAGCCTTTACTGGACTAGTAAGATCTGGTGGACATATGGCAACTCAACCTTTTACCTGGCGAACTTTAATTCCTAAGTTTGACATGCATTATTGGACAACAATCGCTATGCTTATTTATGCGTTAAATGGTTGCGAATTAGTTGCTCCATATGTTACACAAATGAAGAGGCCAAAATCAGATTTTCCCAAGGCAATGATTGCTTTGGCCTTAATGACCATCTTTTTAACTGTTTTTGGCTCCTTTGCTCTCGGAATTTACTTTAACAGTTATCACATTCCTAATGATTTAAAAATGAATGGTGCATACTATGTTTTTGATATGGTGGGGCACCAATATGGTTGGGGCAAAACGCTACTTTATGTTTGGGCATGGACTTCTGTCTTTTATAATGCAGCACTACTAGCTGTTTTACTCGATGCAATGACTAGAATGTTGATTTCAGATACAGGCGATAAATATATGCCTCATTTCTTGCAAAAGAAAGACAAAAATGGTTTGCCAATTAATGGTTACATTTTAACTGTTGCCTTATCTGCTTTTATCATGCTTTTAGGAATTTTTTTGCCAGATATGAATGATATTTTTAACTGGCTACTCAACTTAAATGGCATTATTTCTCCTGGAGTGACATGTTGGATTTTCTTCTCCTTTATGCAGATTAGAAAAAATTCGCAAAAATTCCCATCAGATTATGTTTTCTTAAAAAATGACAAACTTGCCTACTTAGCCGGATTATTTCTCCTAATAGTAACTGCTGTCGCAACAATTTTAGGAATTGCTCCTCAAGACATCAAAGAATTTAGCGGTTATTGGTGGTACGAACTAATTATTAATATTATTGCCGTCGTTGTTTTAATTGGATTAGGGGTCATTTTGCCAAGCATTAGGCGCAGAGAAGAAGAATACGGCATTGCCTTTAGTCGAAACCAATGGATTACTATTTTCACTTTAGTTATTGGCTCAATTATTTTTGATTTATACTTAGGTGAGAAAAATAAACTTTTTGGCATTAACTCAATTGCTATTGGACAAATAAAACTAGGGCTTAATATTATCTTGATTATTAGCGAAACTATACTAGCAATTTTGATATGCTGGCTTGTAGGGCGAAGAAAGCCTGTTACAAAGTAAAATTTAATTAGTAAATTTGAAAAATAGCTTCATTAATATTAAATGAAGCTATTTTTGCTTTAAAATATAGCTAGGACATTATTAACTACAAAATAAGGAGTTTAAACATGACACTTTTACCTTTTAAAGCTGTTGCAGTCGACATGGATGGAACTTTTGAAAATGATGACAAACAGTTTGACCAGCAGCGTTTTGAAAAAATATTAACCAAATTACGCAAACAACATGTTCACTTTATTGTATCAAGTGGACGCCCGCTCTCTCGATTACAACGAGATTTCTACGACTTTTTAGATCGAATTGATTTTGTCGCTGACAATGGCTCAATTTTAACCCAGGATAATAAAATTATTTCACGACATGTTTTTACTTACCGCACTGGAATCAAGTTGATTAATTTTATTGAGACAAATTATCCAGAAATTAATATTGTAGCCAGTGGCTTAGAACGAGCATATGTTAACAAAAAAGCGCCAATTCAATTTAAAAATTTAATGCATTTCTTTTATCCCAATATAATTGAAATAGCAAAGCTAACTGATATTCCCTCCAGTGATAATTTAACCAAATTAACCCTTAATTGTTCCTCAGAATTGGCTAATGACTTGGAACGAAAATTTAATCAAGCTAATTGTGAACGAATCCATTGTACTAGTAGCGGCTTTAATAATATCGATGTCATGCCCGCAAATGTCAATAAAGGGCAAGGTTTGAAATATTTTTTACGCTATTTCAATATCAAACCAGCAGAACTAATCGCTTTTGGTGATGGCATGAATGATAAAGAAATGATCGAACTGGCCGGCTTAAGCTATGCTATGCGTAACGGAGATGAGCGTCTTAAAAAGATTGCCAAATATGAAGCACCAAGTAACAATGAGATGGGCGTTTTACAAGTACTTGAAAAATATTTAGCTTAAAATAGTTAGTAAAGTAAAAAATATTTTTTTAATATGAAGGATAGATCTTATGAGTTACATTGAAGTTCAACATAATTTTAAACGCTATCAAGCAGGTGACACCGAAATTTTAGCAAATAATGATGTTAGCTTTTCGATTGAAAAAGGTGAGCTAGCAATTATTTTAGGGGCATCTGGTGCTGGCAAGTCAACTATGCTTAATATTTTAGGGGGAATGGATACTAATAGCTCTGGAAATATAATTATTGATGGAGAAAATATTGCCAATTATAATCAACTTCAGCTAACCAACTATCGTCGCAATGACATTGGTTTTGTTTTTCAATTTTATAACTTAATTCAAAATTTAACTGCTAAAGAAAACGTGGAGCTTGCTGCTGAAATTGTTGCTGATGCACTTGATCCTGTTCAAACTCTAATTGACGTTGGATTAAAAGCACGTGTTAATAATTTTCCAGCAGAATTATCTGGCGGTGAGCAACAAAGAGTAGCAATTGCTCGTGCCATTGCTAAAAATCCCAAAATTCTACTTTGTGATGAGCCAACTGGAGCGCTTGACTATCAAACTGGGAAAAACGTTTTACAGATAATTGCTAATATGAGTCGCAACCATGGCACCACTGTAATTATTGTGACACACAATAGCGCCCTTGCCCCAATTGCCAATCGTGTGATTCACTTTCATGACGGACAAGTAACAAAAGTTACCCAAACTAAGCATCCTGAAAATATAGCTAATATTAAATGGTAGAAAAGATTAACAATGAAAAAAATAATTTGGAAAGATTTTTGGCAATCTATTATACAAACTAAAGGGCAGTTTTTGTCAATCATGGGTCTAATGCTCATCGGTTCCTTTGCTCTTGTAGGACTGTTTGTCACCGGACCTAATATGCGAGCAACCGGCAATCATTATGCCCAAAAATTAAACACACCTGATTTAACCATTGTTTCTAATTATGGGCTTGATAAACAAGACGCACAAAAAATACGTAAGCTTAAGGGACTTAAAAATGCAGAATTTGGTTATATGACTGATACTGTATTAAAAAATAGTCACGCTAGCTTTCGCATCTTTTCTAAACCCCAAAAGGTTGGACTTTATCAAGTCATCAAAGGGCATCTTCCTCAAAAGTCAGATGAAGTTGCCATTACTGATTACTATCGTTCAAAATATAAACTGGGCTCAAAAATTAGCTTTCATGAAAAAAAGAATATTTTAGGAACTACTTTTTTAAAAAATAAAAATTTTAAAATTGTTGGCTTTGTTCGCTCAAGTCAAATTCTTTCTAATGTTAATCTTGGTCAAAGTAGTAGCGGTACTGGAGAGCTTAAAGGTTATGCAGTAGCCATGCCTCAAGCTTTTAATCAGACTGTTTACACAGTAGCCAACCTGACTTATCAGGATTTAAGGGGGCTTGACTCATATGGCAAAATATATGCTAAACGCCTAGGTCAACATAAGAAAGTTGCACAACAAGTTCTAAAAGAAGAAACACCTCAACGCGAAAAACGCATTAAAAAAATGGGCTTACATCTGCTAAAGGCAAAAGCACAAACTTTGGCATTGGCCCACAATAAGTTAGCCACTGCTAAGCAACAACTGATAGCTGCCCAAAATGAGTTAAGCTCACAAGAAAGCAAACTCAAACAGCAAGCTAGCCAAGCAACTTCACCACAAATGCAGGCAAATTTGCAACAAGCACAAATTAAATTAAACACTCAAACGCAAGAGTTGAAAAAGCAAAGCTATACTTTAGAACAAAAAGCAGCAACTGCTCAAAGAAAAATTAATACTGGTGTTCAGAAAATTGCTAACGCAAAAATGCAAATTAAGGCGCTAGTTTTAAATTATAGTGTTTACAACCGCCGCGAATTACCAGGTGGTGAAGGAACTGTCGTTTATACTACGGTGGCTCAAGTAGTGGAAGACTTAGCTAAAGTTTTTCCCATTTTCTTGTATTTTGTTGCTGCCTTAGTTACTTTTACCACCATGAATCGCTTTATTGATGAAGAAAGAATAAATTCTGGCACACTAAAAGCACTTGGATACAGCAATACGGTAATCATTAGTAAGTTTGTTTTTTATGGCTTCTTATCAGGGACAATCGGCACAATCATTGGTGTCTATCTAGGCCATACATTATTACCGCAAATTGTTTACCACGCTTATTATCAGTCAATTACCCTTCCAGCAATTGAAGAACATTTTTATTGGCAAATTAGCCTGATTGCTCTCTTATTATCGTGGATTAGTTCCGTTTTACCTGCATATTTAACGGCCAAAAATGAGTTTAAAGAAAAGCCAGCGGCTTTACTTTTACCTAAGCCACCAGCCGCTGGCTCTAAAATTTTACTTGAACGTTGCCCTTTAATTTGGAACAAGTTGAGTTTCACTCATAAAGTTACTGCTCGTAATATTTTTCGTTACAAAAAACGAATGTTGATGACAATTTTTGGTGTTTGTGGAGCAGCTACTCTTTTATTTGCGGGCTTTGCCGTAAAAAATTCAATTAGTAACATGAATGAGCGCCAATTTTCTGAATTAATCCACTATAACCTGATTGTGGCTGAAAAAGCACCCGTCACCGCTAAACAAAAAAAAGTAATTAAAACCAAATTGCATGCTACTAACATCGCTGCTGAAATGCCTATTTATTATGAATCAATGACCAAAGTTGCCGGAAAAAATGGTGATACCCAAGAAATAACCTTAATTGCACCTAAATTTAGTCAGCAGCTAAAAAAATATGTCCAGTTAAATAATCGCCGCAGTCACCAATCCCTTACTTTAGACAATAACGGTGTCATCATTTCTGAACGCTTAGCCAACTTATTGCAAATTAAAGAAGGTGACCAGATTACTTTGACTGACAAGAATAATCAGCAACGTACGATGAAAGTTGCAGGGATAAGTGAAATGTACATGGGACACTTTATCTTTATGAATCAAAGACAGTACGAACATATTTTTACTAAAAAATATACTTCCAATGCTTACTTGGTTAACTTAAAAGATAGTCAGCCAGCTAATACCAGAAAAATTGCTGCTAAATTTATGAATTTAGCTGGCGTTGGTAATGTTGTTCAAAATACTGCTATCAGTCAAGAACTAGATGTAGTCGTCCAATCTTTGAACATGATTATGGTTGTCTTGATTGTAGTCGCTGGACTTTTGGCAATTGTTATTTTATACAACTTGACCAATATTAATATTGCAGAACGTATTCGCGAATTATCAACGATTAAAGTACTAGGTTTTTATAATAATGAAGTCACCCTCTATATCTATCGTGAAACTATTTTATTAACAATTATCGGTATTCTAATCGGATACTTTATCGGCGATTTACTCTATCGTTATATTCTTTATGTCGTACCACCAGCTAATGTCATGTTTAATCCGGCTCTATCTGCTTCAAGTTTTTTGTGGCCACTAGGAGTAATTGGTATCGTCACGCTCATTCTTGGGTTTATTGTCAACAATAAGTTGAAAAATTTAGAAATGCTCGAAGCCCTAAAATCGGTTGATTAGGCTTAAAAGAAGTTAATTTTAAAAGTCAGATTCTAAATTAGATCGGATCTGGCTTTTAATATTTCTTTATTTTAATTATTATTTATATCATTCAATCTTTCTTACAATTATTAATTGCTCGTTGCTTAATTTTATATATCAATGGTCCCTTTGCATCAGCATCATCTTGAACCGTTGGCCAGCACCGGGTTGCTAGTTTTTTTAAAACTCTTGATATTTTAACCGATTGGTCTTATTTTTTTAACCAATCACCAAAGAGGATTAAGTCTTTAACTTCTTGACCAGCCAGATCATATACATGAAGGTGTACATCATAATCAATGTCCAGAACCATTCGATGCTCTTGCAATTCCGACTCCCAAATTCATAGAGTATAACCAGCTTGTTGTAATTGCAGAGCATAACTTACTTCAACACTAGGATGAGCAACAACCAATAAAATGCTTAGACCTGCGTCCCATAACCGCAGTAGAACCAAAGCCTGTTGAATTAATTTGAAAAAATTGGGGGCCATTTACTGTCATATTTAACCAACTTAACCGACTGATTTTGTTTAACTTGACCAACTGTTACTTGTTATAAATATTTTAGAGATGTCATTTTCTACCCTTAAAATAAAAAACTAATTAATTTAAATAGCCAAATAATATTTTTATGTTATAATTTTAGCAAAGCTTTAATGTAAATCAACAAAAGATCTTCAACTTAACCTGTAAAATCATGATGTCACCCTTCCTTAATAGTGACACTTAAATTTACAACTAATTTTGGAGAATTTATTTTGGAAAATATTTTAGAAGTAAAACATTTAAAAAAGATTTATCATAGCAAAAATGAAGAATTTCATGCCCTTGAAGATATTTCTTTTAACATTAAAAAAGGACAAATCGTTTCATTACTTGGTCCTAATGGTGCTGGTAAAACAACGATTGTATCAATTATTGGCGGCTATTTACTGCCAACCCAGGGACAAGTATTGCTTAATGGGCAAAATATTATTAGCACAACCCATCACCCGCATATAGGTGTCTCTTTTGGCGGTGAGCTCGGCTTTTACCATCGAGCAACTGCCGCCCAAAATCTTGCTTTCTTTGCCGATTTGGCGCGAGTGCCATACCGCCAGCAAAAAACTGAAATCACTCGTGTACTAGAAATTGTTAATTTAAGCAACGTGGCGAAGAAAAAAGTCGGGCAATTTTCTAAAGGTATGACGCAGCGGCTGCATATTGCGCGTGCACTCTTAGGTAATCCGCAACTGCTTCTGCTCGATGAACCAACTAGCGGACTCGACGTCGAAATTGCTAAAAGCATTCGCGATACAATTAAGAATCTTTCTGATCTTGGCATTAGTATTTTACTAACCAGCCATACCATGTCTGAAGTAGAGGCTTTAGCTGACCAAATTATCTTAATTGGTGCTGGGCGCATTTTTTCTACTGGAACAGTTGAAGACATTGTTAAAGAGTCACAGGTGAGCCATATCGACCGCCCTGCGACCTTAGAAGAATCATACTTAGCCTTAGCACCAGAATTGCGGAGGAAATAAAATGAGATTTGTCCGCCTGTTTTGGTTCCATTTTAAAGAATATTTGTCAGATCAATATTTTGTCACTTTGACTTTGACGAGTACCCTGTCCATCTTTTTGGTACAATATACGCTCGCTTATGCCAATCATCAATTAGCCAACACTAGTGTATGGTTACAAAGTGCAATCTTTGGCATGTGGTCTTCTTGTACCACTGCTGCTGGCAGTATCGGCTTTGAAAGATACAAGGGAACTTTACCTTATTTAATTAATAACGCTTACGATGAACGCTTGTCTTTAATTGCTTTATTATTACCAGCTTCAACCTATGGCTTAGCAGCTTTTCCGCTAGCATGGTTGCTTGCCCAACTTTTAGGGGTTACAACTGACGCAATTACTTTCAAGTTTAGTTTAACTGTTATTTTATTATGGCTAGCCATGGCAACTATGGGAATTTTTATTGCCTCTTTCTTTACCCTCACTCCCAATGCCATTACTTATGAAAGTTTGATTGGTACACCACTTGTTCTACTTTCAGGACTCTTTGGCAATCCTAATTTTTTGCGGCCATTTATAAAAATCGCCCAGTGGTTTATTCCCATGACAACTCCAATAGCCACTTTAACTGGCACTAGTTCAACCTTTAATTGGTCGGCTTATTTTTCTAGTTTAATAATTTGGTTTTGTTTAATAATTTTAATGGTTAAAAAAATTAACCAGTTGGCACGTAAGAAGGGAGAATTAAATTTAATCTGATGCTTAAAACACAATTTTCATCATTATCATTTTTAGCAAATTGGCGCACTATCCTAGTTTACTTTTTTATCACACCTTTTGTTGACATGATCCTTTTAGTTTTAATTAATATGCAATATACCGGTCACTTTAACTGGTCCATCGTTTTAGCATCAATTGCCATTGATGCCACTAATCTTTCAATGACGACCATGACCCAATCACTAATTACCGATGCCAATTTAGACATTGACTACGAAATGATTGCCCAACGGCCTTTTAGCCTACATTACTGGACAAATAAAGTTTTCGTAGCCTTGATAGCTGGCTTTATTCTAGCAACATCTAACTTAATCCTGGCCCTAATTTTTGGTGCCCCACTGGTAATTATTAATCGCACTATCCTAGTCTTACCCTTACTATGTTTATTTGGCATAATTTTAGGCTTTACTGCCTGGGCCATTAGTTGGGAAATGAATGACCCATATTTTCTGTCAAATCTGATTAGTTCGGTAATGAGTTTAGTTGCCGGAATTTTAGTAGTTATTTCGGCCTATCCCAAATGGCTAGAAAAAATTGCTCTACTCTTCCCTTTTTATGGTCCTATTAATTTAATTAAGTTTAAATATGCCGATTTACGCAGCAGTCTTTTAGTTACGATAATTTGGTTAGCAATTGGAATTATAACTTATATCATACAGAGCAAACATGTGTTAAAGACCAGACATCATAAATATAATTAAGCAAATTATTACTTTTTCTAACTTAAGCTAAAAAATGGCTTAAATAAAAAAGCGGTTACTTTAACAGTATCCGCTTTTTGCTATTACTTAAGTATTTATATTTTACTTTTACCTAATAAAACCGAGCTAATAACAACTGATAATGAACTAAAGGCCATTGCCAAACCCGCAATCTCTGGACTTAAAACCAAACCAACTCCGGCAAAAACGCCAGCGGCAATCGGGATACCTAAAACATTATAAATAAAGGCCCAAAACAGGTTGAGTTTTATTCGTTGAAAAGTTTTCCGACTCAGTTTTAATGCACGTACCACTGCTATTAAATCATTATTCATTAGAACAATGCCACCAGCATCTATTGCCACATCTGTACCGGATCCCATTGCAATTCCAACATTTGCTTGTGTTAATGCGGGCGCATCATTAATACCATCACCGACAAAAGCCACATAGTGTTTTTCTTGCAATTTTTTAATAACATCTGATTTATCGGTGGGTAAGACACCAGCGATTACCCGCTTTATGCCGACTTGCTCGGCAATTGACTGTGCTACTTTTTGATTATCACCAGTTAACATTACGGTTTGCAAACCAATTTGCTTAAGCTCGCTAATCGCTTCTTTTGCGTTCTTTTTTGGCGCATCTTGAATTGCAATTAAGCCAATGACTTCATTTTGAACTGAAACAGCAACAACCGTTTTAGCTGCTGTCTCTAATCTCTCTGCCTCATTGGCCAGACTTACAGAAATTTTCAAATTAGCAGCAGCTATTAATTTACCAATGTAGACAGATTCAGTCCCAATTTTACCACAAACGCCGCGGCCCTCTAGAACTTGAAAGTCACTAACAACTGCAGGTACTATCTTTTCTTTGTTGGCATAGGTAATAATTGCAGCCGCCAGTGGATGCTCCGATAACTTTTCTAATCCAGCAGCAATTGGCACTACCTGTTGCTTGTTACCAATTAGATCAGTTACTTCAGGTTTACCTTCGGTCAACGTGCCAGTTTTATCAAAAACCATTGTTCCAATATGATTAGCAGCTTCAAGAGTTTCACCATTTTTGATCAAAATTCCCATCTTGGCTCCCCGGCCAGTTCCAACCATTAAAGCAGTTGGCGTAGCCAGGCCTAGGGCACAAGGACAGGCAATTACCATTACAGCAACGGCATAATTAAGTGCAGTTGGAATGTCTTGTCCTAAGAAGACATTCCAAACAACAAAAGTAGCAATAGCAATAATTAATACAATTGGTACAAAAATATTAGCCACTTTATCGGTTAACTTTTGAATTGGAGCATGACTATTTTGCGCTTTTTTGACAATTGCAATAATTTGAGCAAGCATTGTATCATTACCAACTTTTTCAGCTGTAAAAACAAACGAGCCTGTTTGGTTGATTGTTGCTCCGATTACCTGGTCACCAACTGTCTTTGTCACAGGCATGCTTTCACCTGTTATCATTGACTCATCAATATTTGATGAACCTGAAATTATCTTTCCATCAACCGGAATTTTTTCACCAGGTTTTACCTGGATTAAATCATTTTTAACGACTTGACTAACAGGAATTTGGATAAAATCTTGCCCACGTTTAACAAGAGCATTTTTTGCATTTAAGTTAATTAGTTTACTTATAGCACTAGAAGCATTGCTACGCATTTTTTCTTCTAACACTTGACCTAGTAAAACGAATGTAATAACAAAAGCGGCCGTTTCAAAGAAAACCGGTCGCTTAGTCAATATTGCATAAACACTATAAATGTAAGTCGTTAATGTCCCAAGCGCAACCAATGTATCCATGTTGGCATGATGCTTTAAAAAAGCAGCCCAAGCACTTGTGATAAATTGACCAGCAGCAAGAAACATAATAATGCTTGTAAGCACAAACATTGTCCAATTACCACCCGGGAGCATCCAACCCGTGAAGGGATGAATGATCATTTCTAACAACATTGGTATTGATAGGATTAACGACGTCCAAAATCGTGTTGTAATTTTCATATTAAATCTCCCGCAAATTTACTTTACAATAACTTTACCATGAAACATATTCATACTACATTCCCAATCATATTCACCAGGTTTACTGGTATCAATTTCAACTTGTTCAACTTTACCTTGAGGCAATACTTGATTAATTCCAAAATCAGAAAATACAACATGATCCAAACAACTTGCTGAATCTAAACGTTTAAAATTTAAAGTCGCTGGAATGCCCTGCTTTAAAATTACTTTTTCTGGTGAATAGCCACCCTTAACTTCGATATCAATACTTTGTTTATTGGCTGCCATTTTGGCCTGTTTTGTTTGCACATGATATTGGCCAAAAAACCACCAAGCAATAAAAGCGATGCCTGCTAGACCAGTTATTAAAATAATAATTTTAGCCATAATGTACTCTCCTTAGCAAAAGTATTATTTACATTTGTAAACTAAGTTAAATATACAGGATATGACTACAGATGTAAACAAAATTGTTTATAAAAAAAGCTATTCTTAGTTAGAATAACCTTTTTTAGCTTTAACCCAAATTTTGTAAATAAGCATCAATCTGTTGTAAATAGCTAGCTTTAGCTTCAGGACTAATCCACGCACTCTGGAAAGAATTTCGAGCTACTTGTACAATCTCATCTTCACCCCAACCACATTTTTGACCAAACTTATAATAAACATCATTGATATAATTGCCGCCCTTATATGAAGGATCATCAGAATTAAGACTGATTACAGCACCTTTAGCAAACAATTCCATAATAGCCGTTTGCTCCATATCCTTACGAGTATAATAATAAGCAATTGGACAAGCGGTAATCCCAATTTGTTGACTAATTAAATATTCCATTAAATCCGTATTTTGCACTATACTCATACCATGGTCGAGCCGATTAACTTCAATAATTTCAAGAGCTTGCTTAACATGCTCAACCGAATCAACTTGCTTAGGGTCACAATGCATGGTTAAAAAATATCCTTGTCGCTGTGCCTCATCAAAGACAGTCATAAATTTTAAAGGCGGATTATGGTGTTCAGCTGAATCAAGCCCCACCCCAATAATCCAACCTTTTTCATGATATGGTTTAGCTGATGCTAAAGTTTCCCATGCCGATTGTTTGGAAAGCTCACGTAAAAAACACATGACTAATTGCGTATCAACTCCTAAAGCTTGCGCATCCACAATTGCGGCGTGAATCCCCTCAATCACAGTTTCAAAAGCAATCCCCCTAGTAGTATGAGCTTGAGGATCAAAAAATAACTCAACATGTTTAACATTACTTTGAGCCATCTTTTGTAAAAAGGACCAAGTTACTTCATAAAAGTCTTGTTCAGTACGCAAAACTTTCATACCACGGTAATAGGCCTTCAAGAATTCCGTTAGACCATAACCATAGCTATGATCTATATCAGCCGGTGACTTAGCTTGAATATCAATTTGATTACGTTGCGCACAGGTAAATTCTAATTCTGGTTCAAGCGTTCCTTCAATATGAACATGTAGTTCGGCTTTAGGTAAACCAGCAACAAATTCACGGGTCAGTTCTTTATTCATTTGCTCCTCTTTCTTTTTCTTAAATTTATTATTTATACCTAAATAAACATTTAAGCAATCGCTTTTCAGTAAATATAATTAACTTAGCACAAGAAATATAACTACTTATTTCTGATTTAAAAAAATAATATCACTTTGCTTAAAGGTTTACAATAAAAATAAAAACCATTTTTTTGTTCGGTTTACATGCAAAGTTTAATTTAATTAAAAATTAGCACTTGACCGCCATGCAATTCCCTAGTAAAGTGTAATCAATTTAACTTTAATAATTCTAAGTAAGGAGAGTGCACTAAATGTCAAATTGGACAACGAAATTTAATAAAGAAGGTTTAACCTTTGATGACGTCTTATTAATTCCCGCTGAAAGTCACGTTCTACCTAATGAAGTTGATCTTCACACGCAACTAGCACCAAATATTAAGCTAAACATTCCTATTATTAGCGCCGGAATGGATACTGTAACAGAAGGTGCCATGGCAATCGCAATTGCTTTACAAGGTGGGTTGGGAGTCATTCATAAGAACATGTCAATTACAGCTCAAGCCAGTGAAGTTGCCAATGTTAAAAATGTCGTTGTCCCAAATAATTTTACTAAGGCAGCCATTGATCAAAACAATCATCTGCTAGTAGCTGCTGCCGTTGGAGTTACTAGTGATACCTTTGAACGCGCTGCTACTTTACTTGAAAATGGCGCCGATGCAATTGTTATTGATACCGCCCATGGGCATTCAGCAGGTGTTCTTCGTAAAATCAAAGAAATTAGAGAGCATTTCCCTCAAACTACTTTAATTGCTGGCAATATTGCAACTGGTGATGCAGCCAGATCCCTCTTTGATGCAGGTGTTGATGTTGTTAAAGTAGGAATTGGCCCGGGCTCAATTTGTACTACTCGGGTAGTTGCTGGGGTTGGCGTACCCCAAATCACTGCTATTTACGACGCGGCTACTGCAGCGCGAGAATATCATAAACCAATCATTGCAGATGGTGGTATGCAATATTCTGGCGATATTGTTAAGGCCCTGGCCGCAGGTGGACATGCGGTAATGCTTGGTAGTATGCTTTCAGGCACCACTGAAGCACCCGGGGAAATTTTTGAAAGTAATGGGCAAAAATATAAAGCATACCGCGGGATGGGTTCAGTTAGCGCAATGGCCCAATCTCATGGCTCATCTGACCGTTATTTCCAAGGTGGTGTTAACGAAGCTAATAAACTCGTGCCAGAAGGAGTGGAAGCTCGGGTTGCCTATAAAGGTGATGTTTCGGACATTATTTTTCAAATTCTTGGTGGCTTACGTTCAGGTATGGGCTACGTTGGTGCTGCTTCAATCACTGACTTACGGGAAAATTCACAATTTATACGTATTACTAATGCCGGACTACGTGAATCTCACCCCCATGATGTCCAAATTACTAAAAAAGCACCAAATTATACTAAGTAATTATTGCTAATAAGTTAGACCAGTACAAATAGTCTAAATTTGAATTTCTTAAGAACGCAATAAAATAACCGCTAGTCTCTAAGACTAGCGGTTATTTAGCTAATTAGTCATTTAACATTTTTAATTATCATGTCCATTTTTTTTCGTAATTTTCAAAATTGGTGGCCAGAGAATCAGAGCAACCAACCCGATGGCTAATCCTAACCAAAGTGCAGACGAAGTGGTCAACGTGATACCATGATATTGCGTTTGTAAATTATGCAAAACATTATTACTGTAGAACTGTAAGGCTCCAAAAGAGCCAACAGTAGCTAGCAAAATAGCAATTGATGCCCACCATCTACCAAATAAAACAAGGATAATAGCAATTGCAAAGAGAATAATCAAACCAAAGAAGCAATAATGAAAGATAGCAATAGTTTGGTTAACATCTTTTTTATTCTTTTTAAGGTTATCATTAATGTTATTTATAATTACATAATTTACCGCTTCTTGTACTTTGTTATTAGCCGGTAGCGCTAAATTTTTTGCGGTTAACTCTCCATTTTCGCGATAGGTAACACTAAGGTTATACATACTGACATAAGATATATTTTGGTGGTATTTGCGCGGCAATTGTTCTAGAATTTTATCTTCTACGCCCAATTCCTTAGCCAACCGATATGTACCTTTAAAACTATCATTATCTGATTGGTCAATACTCTTTTGAATAAGTGTTTTAGCCATTTGCGGGACATTAGGTACAGCCATAATTACTGGACTTTCCAGTAACAAAAATCCTGATACACATAACAAAACAGTAAATACCAAACGCATTAAAATACTGCCAAACCTTCTCATTTATAACCTCCTAATTATTAATTTGATTAACAATTGTGTTGACCTGAAGCTAAACAATTACAAGGAACCATTTTAGGTGCATGGGCTTTTTTTAAAATAAGCTCATTTTCAATAGTTGCAATATCACTTTGAGATAGGGGCAGCCCTTTTAGTATTTCAATCAATACCTGACCCTTATGCATATCACACATATGATCCATTAATTGGTTAGTCACCTTAATCATCATTTCAATTTGACTAACTGTCGCCGAATAAGCAAACCGTCGCCCATCTTTGCGCGTTTGTAGTAAGCCCTTCTTGACCAAACGTCCCATTAAAGTCTTGATTGTTGATTCTGACCAATGCTTTTTTGTTTGCAGTTGTTCAATCACGTCACCAGTATGAGTTTCACCAAGGGTCCAAATAATCCGCATTACTTCCCACTCAGCTTCTGAAACATTATGTTCTATCTTTTTTTCTACCATAATAATCAACTCTACTTTATTTTACTACAAAACAAATTTTTTTATTGCTTTGGCAATTCCATTATGATTATTATCAGCAGTTACATAATCAGCTTTATCCTTAATTAATTCGATAGCATTACCCATCGCTATTTTTTTAAAGTTGGGGTTAGAAAACATTGAAATATCATTACCCTGGTCGCCAAAAATCATCACGTCTTTTTGCTGAATTTTAAGGAGATCAGCTAATTGGATTAAAGCATTACCCTTAGAAGCAATCTTGTCATTGATTTCAATGATTTCTGCAAAGCTTCTTACTACATCGTACTTCTTAAATACCCATTCAGGAATATTATTCCATAGTTTGTCCATTTCTTGAAGATCATCAATTAAACTGAAACCAATCTTGTTAAAAGAAAAAGCTTGCGGAATTTCTTCTGGTCGTCTAATTTTAATCATATTGTTAGTAACTGCACCGTTATTTGCCAAGTTAGTTCCTACATCTCGATCACAAGTCCAAAAGCAATCAGGCGTTTCAAAATGTAAATTCACATGAGCTAAACGTTGTAAACGTAACATATTAGTAAAATCTTGATAGCCCATCTTTTGATTCATTAAAATGTTACCAGCTAAGTCTTGAATTACTGCACCATTAAAAACAATGTCATATTGGTCTTTTCCCATTAATTCTAATTGTTGATTATAGGGCATTGCACCAGATAAAGGACGACCTGTTGCTAAAACAACTTTAATTCCCTGACGACTTACCTGCTTTAACACTCTTTCAGTTTCAGGTAAGATTTGATTATTACTTGTGAGCAAAGTTCCATCCAAATCAACTGCAATTATTTTAATTGCCAAAATTTTTTCCTCCCACTTCTTAGCATTATTAGCTTCATTATACAAAAAGTCGTAATTACTTACGACCTTTTCTTTTTATTTAGATATACTTTATTCTACGGTAACACTTTTAGCTAAGTTTCTTGGTTTATCAACATCTAGTCCTTTTATTTTAGAAGTATAGTAGGCAAATAACTGTGCCGCTACAACAGAAATAAGTGGACTTAAATAATAATTAAGATTAGTCAAAACGATATCATCATTAGTTTTAGCCAAACTTTGACTAGCAATAGTAATTACTTTTGCCCCTCTGGCAATAACTTCTTGAATGTTTCCGCGCATTAAATCTGCAGTTAATGGATCATTGATTAATGCAATTACCGGCGTACCGGGTTCAATTAATGAAATCGTACCGTGCTTTAATTCTGCAGCTGCAAAACCTTCTGTTTGAATATACGAAACTTCTTTTAATTTTAATGCTGCTTCTAAAGCAACAGGGTAATCAATTCCCCGTCCAATATAAAATGCGCTACGCGATGGTACTAAATATTTTCGGGCTAGTTGAGCAATTTTATCTTGGGTCGAAAGAACCTGCTCAATTCCTTCAGCAGCCAAGGCAAGGTTTTCTTTTAACAAGAAATCTTTCGCTCTTTTTTTAGCTAACTTCTCACCTACAGCCTTAGCCAAAATGGCTTCAACTGTAATTTGGGCAATGTAAGCTTTAGTTGAAGCTACTGCAATTTCTGGCCCCGCCTCGAGCGACATTGCATAATTAGCTTCACGGGCTAGAGTTGAATTGGGAACATTAGTCAAAGTTAAACAAGGAATTTTACGCTTTATTGCTTCCTGCAAAACCACCCGAGAATCAGCCGTTTCTCCAGATTGCGAAAGAAAAATAAAGAAAGGATGCTGCGATAAGATTGGAAAATGATATCCTGCTTCTGAAGCAAAAGCAACTTCGGTCGGTATCTCTGTCAATTCTTCAATAATTTCTTTGCCAACTAGACCTGCATGATAGCTTGTACCTGCAGCAAAAATATAAATACGATCAGCACGAGATAGACCAGTGGTAATTTTCGGATCAACTTGAGGTGTACCAGACTGATCGAGATAAGTTTGTGCCAAATGATGTAAAACAGTTGGTTGTTCACAAATTTCTTTTAACATATAAAATTCGTAAGTTCCCTTACTTGCAGCATTAGGGTCAATATTAACTTGATATGACTGATGTGCCACCGCTTTTCCATCAAGTGTTTCTAATTTATAGTTATTTTTAGTAATATCGCCAACTTCACCATCTTGGATATCGATAAAAGTTTTTGTTTGATCCAAAACTGAAAGAGCATCTGAAGCTATAATATTAAAATTATGGCCTAAACCTAACATTAACGGCGACTTGTTTTTAGCGATATAGATATGATCAGGATATTTATTATCAACTAATAAAATTGCATATGAACCCTTAATTAAATTCAAAGCTTGTTTTAGTGCACTAAAGGTATCTAACTCCTGTTCTTGAACAATTTTACTGATTAATTGAACAATAACTTCAGTATCCGTATTTGATTTAAAAATTACATTTTTTAAGTATTCATCTTTTATTTCCTGATAATTTTCAATTACCCCATTGTGAACCATATAAAAGCGTTTCGTTTGATCAAATTGAGGATGAGCATTGTTATCAGTGGGCTCGCCATGTGTAGCCCAGCGAGTGTGCCCAATTCCTACTAATCCTTGCTCTTTTGTTTGCATTTGCTCTTTTAAATTTTGAATTCTACCGGTAGTCTTAGTCAAATATTCATTACCCGCCAAATCATTCAAATAGATTCCGGCAGAATCATAGCCGCGATACTCTAACTTAGTTAGACCATTTAGCACGATTTCTTTTGCTTCTTTACCTACGAGACCAACAATTCCACACATATTATTCTCCTTTGGTATATTTAATTTTGTTAAATTGGTTTTTTAAATATTAGTTGCAACAAAAGGAATAATAGCTTTTTTATTAAAGTTGGTCAAGCTAAATTATCTAAATTGGTATATACTAAATTAAATATTTTGTATTAATCTAAAAATAAAAAGCAGACCAAACACATTTTCTCAGTGTTTGGTCTGCTTTTTTATCACTTTATAAAATTTAAATACCCATCTCTTTTTCAACTACATCAGTAATTTGCTTTACATAAGCATCGGTTATTTCTTGTGTTGGACCTTCAGCCATTACCCGTAATAATGATTGTGTGCCAGAAGGACGAACCACTACCCGGCCATCTCCCTGCATATCTGCTTCAACTTTCTTAATTACATCAACAATCGCTTGATGATTTTCCCAACTATGTTTATCAGTAACTGGAACATTTACTAGACATTGAGGATAGTCTTTAAAGTCTTTTAATAACTCAGTCAGTAACTTACCCGTTTTTTTCATTACTAGCATTAACTGTAAACCAGTTAGCATCCCATCCCCAGTATTATGATAATCACTCATAATTACATGACCAGATTGTTCACCACCTAAGTTATAGCCATGCTTTCTCATTTCCTCGGAAACATAGCGATCTCCAACTTGCGTACGTACATTCTTAATACCATGTTTTTCTAAAGCTTTTGTAAATCCCAAGTTGCTCATTACAGTGGTCACAATTGTATCATCCTTCAAGCGTCCACTATCTTCCATGTAAGTACCTAAAATGTACATAATGTGATCACCATCAACTTCGTGACCATTTTCATCTACAGCAATACAACGATCAGCATCGCCATCAAAGGCCAAGCCTAATTGAGCCTTTTGCTTAACCACTTCTTCTTGTAATTTTTCAGTATGCGTTGCACCAACATGGTCATTAATATTTAAGCCATTAGGATGAGTAGCAATGGTCGTAAAGTCAACACCACAATCAGCAAATAAGCGTGAGATTAAACTACTTGCCGCTCCGTTAGCGCCATCAATAACTACTTTAATACCATTGAGATCTTCAGGAATAGTATTTTCAATAAACTGCAGATATTTGGCACTGCCTTCATGAAAATCAGTTACCGAACCCAGTCCCGCAGCTGATGGACGTGGTAAGGCATCTTTTTCATTATCAATTAATTTTTCAATTTCTTCCTCCATCTCATCAGATAATTTTAGGCCATCACTACCAAAAAATTTAATACCATTATCTTCAGCTGGATTATGTGAAGCTGAAATTTGAATGCCAGCATCAGCTCCTTGTGCTCTAACTAAATATGATAGACCTGGAGTAGTAATTACACCAACTTTTAATACTTCAATTCCCACTGAAAGTAATCCTGAAATCAAAGCATATTCAAGCATTTGTCCGGAAGCCCGAGTATCTCTTGAAACTAAGACTTTCGCCTGTTCATTTTTAGTATTCTTAGTTAAGATGTAACCCCCATCACGTCCTAGTTTAAATGCCAGCTCAGGAGATAAATCTCGATTAGCTACGCCACGAACACCATCTGTACCAAAATATTTCAACATTTTATAAACAACCTTCCTTATCCATTATTTACCTTTAATTTTTTCATTATTCGTATTCTCGACTTTTAGATCCACACTAACTTGACTCGGATCAGCCTTCACTATACCTTGAGGCAATTTTAACTTCACTAACTTAGTCGTTGAACTGTTAATCTTGCTTAAATCAAGCGGTACTTTCAAGTGTTTCACTTTAGTCAAAGCCTCTTCGGTCCCAAACAAAGTAACATAATTACTTCTAGTACTAATCGAGTATAATTTATTTTGCTTTTCATGCATTGGTTGTAATTCAACTTTTATCATTTTTTGAGCAATTGTGATTGGAATTATTACCTTAGCAGTCGCCGGTTCGATGACTACGTTGAGCTGACGTCCTTTATGATCTTCAGCAATCAAACTGACTTGCCGTTCAAAGGTATGATCAATACCATTAGGTAAAACTACTTTAGCTATTATTTGATCAATCTGGTCAACTTCACTACGAGCACCGGTTACTTCAGCTTCTTGTGGGTAAATGCTAACATCCCCTAACCTATATCCACGGGCGACTGCTCCCTTATTATACTCTGTTTGTATAGGCATTGTGGTAGATTTTCGTCGTTGAATATTCACATTTACTGTTTTAGGATTAACAGAATATGATACCTGTTTACTCATTCCCGTAATCTTTATTTTAACCGTATGCCGACCAATATTTTTATTAGTTAAATCAATATATGCTCGAAAGTTTTGGGTATTGACCATTGATGTAACTAAAGCCGTCGAGCCTTCTAAAGTAACACTAACTTTTTCAGGATAACCAATCACATAATACTTATCAGTGTCAACCGAAACTTGCAAAGGAACTTTAATAGTTTGCGTTTTATTAGCAGTTTGTTTAGTCCGTTCAGGTTCTCCCTGTGTCCAAAATCCACTTTGAGTATAATTTACATAAATTACCAGTAAAATAGCAATTAAGAGTGAAACTAAACGAATGAACCATGCCTTGCGCCAAAATTCTTTCATCGGTCAGCACCCCATTTCCAAATTTTACGCAAAGCCTTTTGATACCATTTTTCATTATTATTTTTCTTAGGAACAAGCGCGGCAGTTAAATACTTCATATACTCATCCCGACTAATATCCAAAAGTAGCCGCCCATTACGAGTAATAGTTACGCCACCGGTTTCTTCAGATACTACAATCGTAATTGCATCAGTTACTTCCGAAATACCTACAGCAGCTCTGTGTCTAGTACCAAGTCTTTTAGGAATCATCGTACTATCTGATAAAGGTAAATAAGCCGCTGCGACCGCAATTTCATGGTCTTGATTAATAATTACTGCCCCATCATGTAGTGGAGTATTAGGAATAAAAATATTAATTAATAATTCACCTGTAACACGAGCATCTAAATTAATTCCTGTTTCGATATAATCATCAAGTCCAGTCTCTTGTTGCAAGGTAATTAAGGCGCCAATCCGCCTTTTAGACATGTACTGGATAGCCTTATCAAGTTCATTAATAAACCTAAGCGATTCATTACGCTCGCTATCTTCGCGCTCACCAAAAATTGGTAATCGTCCTAAATGCTCAAGTCCACGACGTATTTCAGGTTGAAAAATAATAATGATACCAATGACTGACCAAGAAACAATTTGATCTATCAACCACGTTGTAGTGTGCAGCTGTAAAACACCTGCAATAATGCGGACAATAAAAATTAAGACGATACCCTTGGCTAGTTGAACTGCCTTAGTACCCCTAATTAAAATAACCAAATGATAAACTAAGAACCAAATGATTAATACGTCAAGAATAATTGACAAGTTATTCCAAGTAAAGATGTTGCCAACATTAAAATTCATCTCTGCTCCTTTCCACTATTAGAGATTTACTTTTTATTCAGTGGGTTTTCCAATTATTCTAACTTCAGTTTGTAAATCCAGCTTAAACTTTTCCTTAATTACACGTTGAATCAGGTGAATTAAATCCAAATAATCAGTAGCAGTGGCATTGCCTTTATTTACAATAAAACCAGCATGTTTCATAGAATCTTGTGCCCCCCCAATTTGCTTACCTTGTAAGCCAGCTTCAATAATCATTGGGCCCACAAAATGACCTTTTGGTCGTTTAAAAACACTACCACATGACGGATACTCTAGTGGCTGTTTATACTTACGCAAGGCATTTAAATAATTCATATCAGCTAAAATTTTACTTTTGGTGTCCCTTTTTAAAGTAAAATCTACAGCTATTACGATATCACCATTTTCCTGAATAAGTGAGTGTCGGTAAGCAAATTTCATTTCTTCATTAGAATATACTTTAAACTCACCTTTGCGTGTCAAAACTTTTACATTTTTCACTACCGCACAAGTTTCTCCACCATAGGCTCCTGCATTCATAAAGACAGCTCCACCTACACTACCAGGAATCCCAGCGGCAAACTCTAGTCCACTTAAACCATGTTCAGCTGCGGTAAAAGCAGTATCAATTATACGTGCACCAGCTTGAGCTGTTACTTGCTTATCTGTAACTTTAATTTGGTTCATTTGAGTTAAAATAACAACTAAACCATCTATTCCACCATCACGGATAATTAAATTAGATGCATTACCAATTACAGTTAAGGGTATCTCATTTTCAAATGTATAACGTACTAGTTCCTTTAACTCAGTTATAGTTTGAGGAAAAGCTAAATATTCTGCTGGACCACCTGTTTTAGTAAAAGTATATTTGCTTAGCGGAACTTGTTTCTCAATTTTAGTTCCTACTTGTTCTATATTAAATAACTCCACCGTTAAAATCCCCTTTATAATACTTTTTCTATTTTACCGCATTAAGGCATTTGCTTCACTCTATGTTATACTAAAATTAATTATTTAAGGAGAAAAAATGAATTTTATTGCTATGGATTTTGAAACTGCCAATCGGCAGCCTGAAAGTGCTTGTTCTCTGGCACTTGTAATGGTGCGAGATAATAAAATTATCGACCGCTTTTATACCTTGATTAATCCACAAATGCCATTTGACAGTCGTAATATTCAAGTACATGATATTACCGCAGATGAAGTAAAAACGGCACCAACAATGGCTGAAGTCTGGCCTCAAATTAAAGATTTATACCAACCTGGTATGTTAGTGTGTGCACATAACGCTCGTTTCGATACTAATGTCATGCGTAAAAGCTTAGCACGTTATGATATTACCGAACCGCATTATTTCGTTCTTGATACACTTAAAACTAGTAAGTTATTTGAGCCTGATTTGCCAAACCATAAATTGGATACTGTAGCTAAAGCACTTCAAGTTGAACTATGGCATCATCACAATGCCTTAAGCGACAGTGAAGCTTGTGCGGGAATTTTGATTGCCCAAAATAAGAAATTTGGTGACGAGGCACTTAAGAATTTAGTTGAACAAGTATAAAGGCTAGAAATCGGCCATATTTAAAAGAGTTAGCACTGACCAATGCTAACTCTTTTTACTAATAAAATATTTTAAAGCTAAAAATTTAAGCTTCAGCTAATGGATTTAAGCTGCACTAAAATATCCGCTAGCCATTGTTTAGCACGCTCACCCTGCACTTCAAATTCAACCGTTCTTTTAGTCGAATCCCACTGATCATCAACACGGCGGATAGTCAATTGCAAAGCATACTCTGGTAATTGCGCTTTAATCACTTGGGGCCATTCAATCACAACTAAGCCAGGTTCAGCTAGATAACTATTTAGATCAATTGAGGACAAATCGTCGTTTTCTAAACGGTAAAAATCCATATGAAAAAGGGGCAGACATGCCTCGCGATATTCCCGAACAATTGTAAAAGTTGGGCTCTTTACTGGTCGCTTAATTCCAAGAGTACGACCAATTCCTTGCGTTAACGTCGTTTTGCCTGCACCCAAATCACCTTTTAAAAGCAAGAGATCATGTGGCTTAGTTGTTAGAGCGATAGCTGCACCGATTTTATTCATTTCAGCTGCCGAATTTACAGTTAATTTCATCTTACTCACCCTCTGCACTTACTTGAGCAGCAGTTAATATTGCCATATTATATATATCTTGACTACTAGCACCTCTTGAAAGGTCATTAATGGGTTGCGCAATTCCTTGCAAAATTGGTCCTATTGCTGTGAAATTTCCTAACCGCTGCGTCATTTTATAAGCAATATTACCTGACTGTAATTCTGGGAAAATAAAGATATTAGCTCGCCCTTTAAGCGGAGATGTCGGCGCTTTTTTTCTAGCCACTTCAGGTACAAAGGCTGCATCAAATTGCAATTCCCCATCAGCAAGAATATTGGGGTGATTGTGAACAAATATTTGATAAGCCTCCGCTGCGCGGTCAACCATAGTCCCCTTAGCTGAACCTTTAGTTGAAAAACTTAAAAAAGCTACCCGTGGTTCAAGGTCAATCATACGTGCAGTGGCAACTGACTGATAGGCAATTTCAGCTAGAGTTTTACTATCAGGTTCAGGATTAATGGCACAATCTGCAAAAATATACCTTTCTGCTCCACGTTCCATAATAAAGCTACCAGAAACTCGCTTCATCCCTGCAGCTGTATGAATTAATTGTAAAGCTGGTCGGACAGTATCGGCTGTAGAATGAGCAACTCCAGAAACCATTCCATCAGCTTTACCTATTTTGACTAGCATTGTTGCATAATAATTAGCATCATTCAATGCTCGTAACACATCGGCTTCATCCACCTCTTTACCGCGAGCAGCAATGAAGGCTGGTACTAATTCACTAATTGCTGAATCATGCTGATAATCAATAATTTTTGGTTGCGGATAAGTTAACTTGCTGCTCCTAATAGTAGTCATAATCTTTTGGGGATTACCTAATAAGATTGGCTCAACAATTGATCCCGCAGCTAATTTACTGGCTGCTTCCAGAACCTTTTGCTCATTTCCTTCAGGAAACACTAAGCGATATTTTACGCCCGTTTTTTTTAATTTGTCTTCTAACAATGTAAAAATACTCATTTTTCATTCCTTATGCTAAGTCTATCTGTTTAATTTCTGCGGGTAGCTGCCAATCAATGGGACCTGTCCCAAATTTTTTCAAAGCAGCATTACAACGTGAAAATGGTCGGGACCCAAAAAAGCCACGGCTAGCTGACAATGGGCTAGGGTGAGCTGATTTAATCACAAAATTACGATTTTGGTCAATTAAATTAATCTTATTTTGAGCGTATCTTCCCCATAAAATGAAGACCACTTTTCCGCGATCACTAAGTGCTTTAATTGCTGCATCAGTTACCTGCTCCCAACCTTTACCTTGATGACCATTTGCCTGACCCAAAGGCACGGTTAGAACGGCATTAAGCAGTAAAACACCTTGATCAGCCCATTTTTTTAAATAACCATGATTAACTGGCGCACAGCCAACGTCATCATACAATTCACGGTAAATATTAACCAATGATGGCGGTAACGAGATGCCAGGCATTACGGCAAAACTCAGCCCAGTTGCTTGACCAGGGTTATGATATGGATCTTGACCAAGAATTACTACTTTAGTTTTAGTAAAAGGGGTTAATTTAAAAGCGGTAAAAATATGGTACATATCTGGAAAAATTTGCCTAGTTGCATACTCTACTTTTAAAAATTCATGTAACTTATGATATTCATTACTAGCAAATACTGGAGCTAAGACTTGATCCCAGTCATTGCCGATATATTTTTTCATTCTGTAAAACGTCCTCGCTTTCATTAGCTTTTATGGTATCATGAAATTAATTGTTATCGAAAAGAAGCTGAATAATTTTAGCGCTTCTTTAGCAAATATAATCTTAATAGACAGAATATTTATTACCTTATAGAATTATTAGGAAGGGGAACATTTAACCTTGATTAAATTAGTAGCTTGTGACCTTGACGGAACACTGTTCAATAGTAGTTTAGACATTTCCGGCGAAAATATTGCCGCAATTAAAGCAGCCCAACAAAATAATATTGAATTTTTAATAGCAACTGGCCGCTCACCTAAACAATCACGTCAAGCAATTAGAAAATATGGGTTACAGACCGGTTTTATCAATATTAATGGCGCCTTAGTCTATGATGCTAATGACCAATTACAAGTCAAACATGCCCTTCCTCAATCAAAGGCTAAGCAAATTGTCGCTATTTTAGAACGACATCAACTTTATTATGAACTTGTAACTGCCGATCAAATTTATTCTACGGACACAAGCCAGCGGATTGCTAATTTAGCACGATCATTGATGCAATTAAACGCTGAACTAACTTTTAAAAAGGCCGTAGCAATTGCTGCTGGGAGTAATGCGATGTTAAGCATGAAATTTGTAGCTAATTTTACCGAACTTTTAAATGATCCGCAAATCGAAGTCATGAAAATTATTTCTTTTAATGCTAATGGACAACAGGCATTTACGCAAGCCAAACAAGAAATTGCTGCCTTAGGCGACCTAGCGATTACTTCTAGCGGTCCCGTCAATATTGAAATCAATGATATTCACGCACAAAAAGGACCAGCTTTACTTGATTATGCTCATAAGAAAAAAATCAAGCGGGAAGAAATTGCAGCTATTGGAGATAATCTAAATGATTTAAGTATGATTCGCGATGCAGGTATCGGTGTAGCAATGGGCAATGCTGTTCCTAAAATTAAAGAAATAGCCCAAGTAACTACTAAATCAAATGATGATCATGGTGTCGGTTATATATTAAGGAAGTTTATTAGCGCAAATGCTAAGGAATAGGAGTCGTTATGCGCTATTTATTGGAACTCAATCAACAACAAGAATATGGGCAAATTCCTGTCGCCAATGAAAATGGCAAAATTCGCTACATTATTGAAGGTAACTTGAATAATCCTAATCATACCCTATATTTAAAAACGGTAAATGGAACAGAAATTGGCCGCTTATATGCTGATGGTAATGGTCTAATCTCCTCTTTTACAATTGATGTGGTCAATCATTCGCTGGTTAAGGTCAAGCACCTGAATAATAACCTGGCCAATCTTTTTTATATTACAAGGTTAAATTACCTTGTCACTGGTAATATCAAAAATGGACGTTATAAATTTTTAACTGGCATCAAAAAAATCGCTACTGTTCAAACCACTATGGTTAAGATTGGCGTGGTGCTAACTTGTAAAATTTCACGTCCAGAAGACGTCCCCTTTATCCTCTTATGCGCAACCCTTTTTACTCAATGGCACACAACTCCCTTACGCTTGCCTACCTTTCCACCAATTGGCCCGCGGTATAATGTGAATTTTAACTAATTTACCGCTACAAATAAAAATTAGCTCCATTACAAATTCCGCTCCACAGAGTTACTAAAACTAGGGGCGAATTTGTTTTACTTTCAATTACCTAATAAATATTTTATCTTTAATTTCTTATAATTCGCACAAACAAAAGGGTCTTACTTAAGTAGTAAGACCCTAAATAACTATTTAACTAACTTATTTGTTTTTTGATCTAAGCAAAACCCATTTACTATATTCCATATTCTTGAATTGGTGCTTACCATACTTATCAGCTAATTCCTTAGTACGGAAATATTGTTGGGTAGCTGCACCAACATGTGGATTAGCTTCAAAAATAACAGTTTCCTTTTTGCCATTTAGTTTTTCAGTTCTAGCCGCAAAAGCGAAACCATTATCAATTGACTTTTTACCAACTGGAGTAACAATAATCCAGTCAATACCGTTTACCTTCTTTTTACTTACACGAACGTACTTATTTAATTCTTTAGCATTCTTAGCTTGCCAATCAGCAGACATTTGCCATGGGTACTTATTAGTTCCCTTTAATTTTGCACTTGTAACTGCTTTAGCATATTCACCACTTCTTGGTGACCCTAGTCCAGTTTTATGAAAATCTAATGGCTCCATCCGTAAAAGATCATTACTATACCATTTACCAGCCCACTCTTTAGGGAAGGCATATGACTTACCAAAAGCAACTTTAACTGCTTTAGCTTGTTTACTTGGCTTAACCGTCTTAGCTTGCTTAGCAGCCGCATGAGATGTTTGGGCTTGCGTAGCACCTAGGCTAGTAGCAGTAGAAACACCAATTGCAGCAGC
The DNA here is from genome assembly GCF_003692805.1 of Lactobacillus sp. ESL0230. Lineage (NCBI taxonomy): Bacteria > Bacillati > Bacillota > Bacilli > Lactobacillales > Lactobacillaceae > Lactobacillus > Lactobacillus sp. ESL0230. The sequence goes on along the minus strand of NZ_REHI01000006.1, from coordinate 202,550 downwards.
TGCCAATACAGTTAAAATTTTATTACTTTTCATTTTTTATCTCCTAATAAATTTTTATTATTCTTAGGATTATACCACAGGTAATTTGCGATACAAGCCAATTGGACCACAAAACTTAGATGTAAGGTTATAGTAAACAAACGGTCATATTAGTAATCAAAAAGATACAATAAAATTACTGGCATTCATAACCTAATTTGCTTAATAGCAGTCATAGCACGCCCTCTTACTTCTTAGACCTATTAAAGACGATATTCACTATAGTATCTTTAGTTATTCATTCCATAGGCATTTGCTTTTCTGCAATATAGTCAACTAGTTTGACATACTGCCCTTTATGTTGAATCGCAATGTACTCTTTTGAGGCATCATAGCCACCAACAAAGTTTAATTTGTAGGGTAACTTCTTGCCGAATTTATTAACAGCTTGAACATTATAATATTTTTGCGTGTTTTTAGGCACCTGAGCATAAGAAATTTCCGTTTTTAATAAAGGGTTAAAATAATCAGTATATTTATTATGAATTAAAAATGGAAAAGTCAATAAAACAGCTAAAGTAGCAATCATTGAACAAAATATTTTTTTCATTTTCAAACCTCACTTTTATTAATTTTGATTTTTTTATTATTTAATTTAATCATGTAATCACATTATCACCAAACATTTGGACCATGTGGTGTCACCATAATTATGGCTACTTAATTTAAAGCCTGTTAATATAGCATTTTCTTAAAAAGAAATTTATCATTATTGAGGCCTTGGTTGCATCTTACAAGCAGCAACTTTATAAAAAAATTAAAAAAAGGAAGCAAAAATATACTTTACTATCTATAACTAATTACTTTATTATTGCCCGGTATTTCAATAAAAAAACAGCTATTACACTATGCAATAGCTGTTTTTTTAGATTTTATAACTTAGTCTTGGTAATTAACTAAGTCTAAGTATGAATCTGCTTTTAAGCTGGCTCCGCCAACTAAACCACCATCAATATTTGGCTTAGCCATTAATTCCTTAACGTTAGCAGGATTAACTGAACCACCATATTGAATGCGAACATTTTCAGCAGTTTCATTATCGTATAGATCTCTAACTGTATCGCGAATGGTTTTACACATTTCTTCAGCTTGATCTGATGTTGCAGTTTTACCAGTACCAATAGCCCAAATTGGCTCATAAGCAATTACCAAGCTTGAAACTTGGTCTGCAGTCAAACCATTTAAGGCAGCCTTAATTTGACCAATAACCCATTCTTCTTGCTTATTAGCTTCACGCTTTTCAAGTGATTCACCACAACAAAGAATTGGGGTAATGTTATTGGCAAATAATGCTTTGGCCTTCTTATTAATATCTTCATCAGTTTCGTGGAAATAATCCCGACGTTCTGAATGACCAATAATGCAGTAGTTAATACCCATTTCTTTAAGTACCTTAGGTGAAGTTTCACCCGTAAAAGCACCTTCATTTTCAAAGTAGGCATTTTCTGCACCAATCTGTAAATCAGAACCTTGAGCTGCTTTTTGTAAAGCATCAAGGTCTACAGCTGGAGCACAGATTAAGGATTCAACTTTACTTGCTTGGGGTAACTTATCCTTAACGGCAGTCGCAAATGCAACAGCTTGTTCAGGATTCATATTCAATTTCCAGTTACCAGCAATAATTGGTGTACGCATATCTTAAATTCCTTTCTGAGAACTATTTATCTGAAATGCAGACAATTCCAGGTAATTCCTTACCTTCAAGGTATTCAAGTGAGGCACCACCACCGGTTGAAATGTGGGTGATCTTAGGAGCAATTCCTAATTGTTTAGCAGCTGCAGTTGAGTCACCACCACCAATAATCGTAGTGGCATCAGTTAATTCAGCTAATGACTTACCAACTTCTAAAGTACCTTCGGCAAAGTTTGGCATTTCAAAGGCACCCATTGGTCCATTCCAAACAACTGTCTTAGCATCTTTTAAGATTTCTTTGAACTTTTCAACACTCTTAGGACCAATATCAAGTCCCATCATGTTGTCAGGAATATCATCACCAACAACTTCACGAGCAGCATCATTTGAAAATTCAGTTGCTGCTAAGTTATCAACTGGTAATACAATCTTACCATCAGCATCGTTTAGCAATTGCTTAGCCAAGTCAACCTTATCTGGCTCAAATAATGACTTACCAATGTTATGACCTTGAGCAGCTAAGAAGGTATAAGCCATCCCGCCACCAATTAAAATGTGGTCTGACTTTGGAATTAAATTGGTAATAACATCAATCTTGTCAGAAACTTTCGCTCCACCTAAGATAGTTACAAATGGGTGAACTGGATTAGCTACGGCATCGCCTAAGAATTTAATTTCTTTTTCCATTAAGTAGCCAGCTGCTGCAGGCTTGCCAGCCTTTTTCATAGCTTCGGCAATACCAACGTTTGAAGCATGACTTCTGTGCGCAGTACCAAAAGCATCGTTTACGTACATGTCGCCAAGAGCTGCCCAATATTCACCAAGAGCGGGGTCATTCTTACTTTCACGCTTGCCAAAGTCATTATCAATGTCTTGAAAACGTGTATTTTCAAGAACTACGACATCACCATCTTGCATGTTGTTAATTGCATTTTCAACTTCTTGACCTTCATTTTCAGGTACAAAGGTTACTGGCTTCTTCAATAATTCACTTAAACGTTCAGCAATTGGCTTAAGTGACAATTCTTTTTTATCATCAGCATTCTTTACTCGGCCTAAGTGACTAAGTAAGATAGCCTTACCACCATTATCAATAATATAATTGATGGTAGGAAGGGCGGCAACAATACGGTTGTCATCACCAATCACACCGTCTTTAATTGGCACATTGAAATCAACACGAACTAAAACCTTTTTATCTTTTACATCAAGGTCTGAAACAATTAATTTAGCCATCTATATCCTCCGATAACTTAATTATTTTAATGATAAGAAAAAAGACGGAAGGAAGAATTTCCCTCCGCCTTCTCTTTTACTACTTAATTAATTTAAAAATTAAAGAGTAGCAAATTTCAACAAAGTACGAACCATTTGGCAAGTGAATGAGTATTCATTGTCGTACCAAGCAACAGTCTTAACTAATTGGTTGTCACCAGCAGTGGTTACCATAGTTTGAGTTGGGTCAAAGATTGAACCAGCAGTCATACCAACGATATCACTTGAAACAACTTCATCATCGTTGTAAGCAAATGAGTCACTTTCGTATTTCTTCATTGCTGAGTTAACTTCATCAGCAGTTACATTCTTGTCAAGAATTGAAACTAATTCAGTTAATGAACCGTCAGTAACTGGAACACGTTGTGCGTGACCGTTAACTTTACCGTTCAATTCTGGAACAACAAGACCAATAGCCTTAGCAGCACCAGTTGAATGAGGAATAATGTTAACAGCAGCAGCACGGGCAGCACGCTTGTTACCACCACGAACAGGTCCATCCAAAAGCATTTGAGTTGAAGTGTAAGCGTGGATAGTAGTCATAGTAGCTACTTTAACACCAAATTCTTTTTGCAATGCATCAACCATTGGTGCTAATGAGTTAGTAGTACATGAACCAGCTGAAACAATAGTGTCGCTAGCATCTAAAGTGTCATCGTTTACTGCGTAAACAATAGTCTTCAAGTCGTTGCCAGCAGGAGCTGAAATCAAGACTCTCTTGGCACCAGCATCAAGGTGAGCTTGTGACTTAGCCTTGCTGGTGTAGAAACCAGTACATTCAAGAACAAAGTCAACACCATCGTTCTTAACCCATGGAATGTTTTGAGCTTGTGGCTCAGCGTATACACGGTAGTTTTTACCATCAACAACGATTGAATCTTCAGTAGCTGAAACTTCGTGGTTGAAAGTACCATGAGTTGAGTCATACTTCAATAAGTGAGCCAAAAGTGCTGGAGTAGTCAAGTCGTTAATAGCAACAACTTCAATATCCTTTGACTTTTCGCCTAAATCCATAATGCGACGAAATGCTAAACGACCGATACGGCCAAAGCCGTTAATACCAATTTTAACTGTCATATTCTAAAGTCCTCCTTAGGAACTATGTAAGAACTACATACATCTTTTATTTTAAACGAGAATTATTTCTCCTTTAAAATCTTATTTAAGGCACCTTCATCAGTTATTAGCCAGGTTTGATGAGGTGCATTAGGCATATAAGCATTGATTGCTTTAGCCTTATGGCTACCGCAAGCAAAAGCAAATATGTGGGGTATTTTATTTAGATTCTCGAACTGCAAGCCAACCTGTTGCACGCGGTCGACAATCTTACCTTTGTTATCGAAGAAACACCCAAAACATTCGGTAACGACTCTTTTTTCCCGCAATTCAGATAGCCGCATTGCGTTATAACCTCTGCGTCGAGCCATATCATGAGCAAGTCCAATGCCGTGAATTAAAACATCTGTTTTAGAAATGTCTTCTAAAACATCAGCCACGGTAGATTCACGAATTAGCGATTTATAAGCTGCGGTTGAAACTTGCTCGGGCAAATATAAGGTCTTGTATTTGCCACCAGTTGCCGCAGCCATTTCTTGAACAATTGTATTGCTTTGAATAGCAACATTTTCGCCCAAGGCACCACGACCAGGAACAAACTCTAATTGCCGATTTTTCCCTAAACTTTTAGACAAATTTTTAGCAGATTTAGCAAGTGCTGCCCCACCAAGTACGGTAATAATCGAATGACCTAGTGGTAAAAGCAAGTCAAGCGCTGCATTGAGCTCTTCACCCATTCTTTCAAAAACTAGTTCTTGTAAATCACTATCACCTGGTACAATGATTGTTCGTTCAATGCCCAGTTTACGTGCCAAATCAATTTCGGTTTCGCGTGCATTAAACAAACGGTCAATCAGTGGTGCTGCATCTTGCAGCATCTTCTCGCCCTTCTCTGTCATAAACATGCCAAAATTCTTAATTTCGATTAAACCGAGATCACGAAGATTCTCTGTTTCCGTTCGCACGTTTCTTTCAGAAAGACCTAATGCCTGAGCCACACTTCTGCGACCAACGGGCGCATTCAGCGATATCTGTTCAAGAACAAGATATCTTTGCCGAAAAACTTTTAGTATGTCAGGAACGAGAGCTTCAAGCACTGGAAATTCCGCGTACATCAACTTCTCTCCTTATCTTGGGACGTAAATTGACCCATCAGTTGTCATTTTTTGTCCCGCTTTGCCTAAAAATATAAGAGAAACGTGGACTAATAGATATTAAATCTCCCATTTCTCAATCGACATCTATAGTATAACAACCAATTTTAAATAATTCAAGAAAAACAAAGTTATACAAGATAACCAAGTTCTCCTTGAACTTAATCATACTACAACTTTCTTTTTTAGTGCTAAAAAAAGATTTCATTTTTCCTTCTTTTTCTGCTATAATAGCTAAAGTATTGTTTGGGTCCTTAGTGTAATGGATCGCACGTAAGATTCCGGTTCTTAAAATCTGAGTTCGACTCTCAGGGGACCCATTAAAATAAAAAGCTAAGTATAGAAATACCTACTTAGCTTTTCTATTATTTATTTTTGCCAAAAGTGCCATAGACTTATATTTTGAAAAAAACAGGCTCACACCAATGAGCCTGTTTTTAAACTTAATTAATTTTTCCTGCTGTTAATTCACCTCGTTGGGCAAACTCAACATATAACTTACCCTTATCGGCCGACAAGCCTTCAATTTCACGTTTAACATGTAAATGATGGGTTGCTTGATAAGTACCATTTTCTGCAACTTTAAAAATGTAATCATTAAAGCCAATAAAGAATTGACGGTGCTTTTTATCATAGGTAAAGCCTTGGACGGGCGAGCCATTGCTAATAAAATTACCTTTAGTAGCACCAACTTGAATAGGAGTCCAAGTATCACCTGAACGAGTTACTTTCCAATATTCATAGTAATTATTAGCACCATTATGAAAGAGACAATACATCGTGTTGTCATCCGCAAATGTCGCATTATGAATATAACGAGGTGAGGTACCACTCCAAATACGAAAACTCCAAATTTGATTAATCTTCATGTCAGACTTGCGAATTTGCAATATTTCTTCCGAATTATTTGAATTTCTGGACTTGTTATCGTTGGCAATTACATAAATATAATTCTCTGATGAACCAATCGCTTGGCCATGCCCCAACTTAATATATGGACTGACTTTAATATTAGCGGCATAGTGCTTAAAAGTTGACCACTTAAGTTGCGGTAAATTTTGTGCCTTAAATTTATTTATCTGATTTAAATTATATGAAACAAGGTGTCCATAAGCAGCACTGCTAGAATTAAAAACTGCAACCGTAAAATTAGCGTCCTTAACCGTTATTCCTTCTGGAATTACCCCAACTTGTCCCATCTTATCTGCGGCCTTATTATAGTCAAGGCTGACAAATCGTGGTTGAAATAGTATTGTTTTCAAGGTTAAACCATTACTTCTAAAGGCGTTGGCTCTAGTCTCTAACCTAAAATTATGGGCAGCATTCCAATTACGAGAAGAAGATGGAGAGCTACCTTTCCAAGTCGAAACTTCTTTAGGTCCGTTCATTGGACGTAAACCAGCCCGAGCAATCCCTTCATTCTTATCAGAGCGAACTACAACGTCAACGCTGGCCTTAGCCGAACCATAAGTGTATTCAACTGTCGTCTTACCTGGTGAAGCAGAATTTATACTAGAATGAGAGATTTTTACTTGGTTAAGATCAATGGCTGTTCCTTGAGCATCTGTAACATAATTAATCGCATCTTTAGGATCAAAAGCAAAGGCACTATTTTGGACTAAACTAACATTTTTGGCAACCGATATTTGATTGCAAGCAAAAAAATCTTGTTTTACCCATCCTACCGGCCGCCCATCTACAATAATTTTCCAATACTCTCCTTTTTTAGTAGAAATTGACTGTTTGGACTGAATTTGAGCAAATTTAAAATATTTAGTAGAAGAAAATTTACCGGCAGGTCCCTTCTTTGAAACATGATGGTAAATCGGATAATTTACATTACCAGCAATTTTAGTAACAGCTTTATGATAAGTCTTAGCACTTACAGCTGAATTATTACTTCCAATAAATAAAGCAATAACTAAAATTAAACTTGTAAGAAACGCTAAGTTTTTAATTCTTTTCTTCATTATATACCCACCTTCTAAAACTATATATGTATTTTTGCATAATTATTAATTATAAGCAATAGATGTATTATGTTATCTAATTATTTATTTAAGCTATAAAATGATAGATTTTTTTCTTTGTCTAGTTTAAAATAAACTAGTTATTATAGTTTTCATTAGGAGCATTAATTTTATGATTGAATCAGAAAAAAATTCAAAAAAAATGATGTGGACCACCCTAGCAATCATGGCCTTTTCGACCGTGTGGGGATTTGGTAACGTAGTTAATGGTTTCATCTACTTTGATGGAACAAAAGTTATTTTTAGTTGGATTTTAATTTTCCTACTATTTTTCGTTCCATATTCATTAATGGTCGGCGAATTAGGATCTGTTTTTAAAGATTCCGAAGGTGGCGTTTCTTCTTGGATTAACGCTACCATGGGACCAAAATGGGCTTATTACGCCGGGTGGACTTTTTGGGCAGTCCATGTTGTTTACATTTCAAGTAAGGGTACCGGTGGATTAAGGAGTATGGCTTGGGGCATTTTCGGTAATACTAATTGGTATGATAGTTTACCTACTGCTTGGACCCAATTAGCTACTTTAGTTGTCTTCTTATTCTTCTGCTGGGTAGCTAGTCGCGGTGTCCCAGTTATTAAGACTTTGTCAACAATCGCTGGATCATCAATGTTTATAATGTCTATTTTATTTATTTTGATGATGTTTGCCGCACCAGCAATTAATCCTCACGCAGGTTTTATGAACATAAGTTGGAATGTGAAGAATCTTATCCCTGACTTTAACGTTAAATACTTTACTTCCTTATCTATTTTAGTTTTTGCCGTAGGGGGTTGTGAAAAAATATCACCTTACGTTAATAAACTGAAAGACCCTTCAAAGAATTTCCCTAAAGCAATGATTGGTTTAGCCATAATGGTTATGGTCTGTGCCATTCTGGGAACAATTGCTTTAGCAATGATGTTTGATCCAAAAGTTGTTAATAATAACCTTAACGAGTACATTTCTAATGGACCTTACATGGCCTTCAACAAGTTAGGTGAATATTATGGGGTTGGCGGCTTATTCATGTATATCTATTCATGGTGTAATGTGATTGGTCAATTCTCTACGTTAGTATTGAGTATTGATGCCCCATTGAGAATGCTTTTAGGTAGTAAAGAAGCGAAGGACTACATACCTAAAAAATTACTCAAAGTTAACAAGCATGGCGCATATATTAATGGTATCTGGATGATCGTCATTCTATCCGGTGGTTTAATTGTCTTCCAAGCTCTACTACCTGATGCGCAAGCAGTTATGGCTCAATTAATTAAGCTTAACTCAATTGTGATGCCAATGCGTTATTTATGGGTATTTGTGGCTTACATTGCTTTACGTAAGCAAATCAAAAAATTCCATACCCCTGGTAATTACCAGATGACTAAACATCAATGGCTAGCATATTCTGCTGGTTTCTGGGCTTTCTTTATTAATTTTGCTTGCTGTCTTTTGGGAGTTTACTCAACCGATCCAGTAACTTTAACGCTAAACATTGCAACACCGATTGTCTTGTTCTTACTCGGGTTAATTTTGCCGGCTATTCGCAATCATCAAGAAAATAAAGCTTAAGCCCAAAGGGCATTTTAAATTGATTTACTTTAAGAACTCATTCTGACCTATAGTCGGAGCGAGTTCTTTTAGTTTGTACTAAAATTCCATTTGAAAGTAAAACTTTAATATAATTTCCCCAATAATTAAACTCACAATTTACTGATAATTTCGCACATGAACAACTTCTTTAAAATTACAGCTAATTACTATCATTCAGCACCTCAACTTCAAACTGATGTTGTTACGCTCTCATAAAAAGTGGCGCCAATAATTAATACCAACAATAAACCCGCAAATAGCTGATTCGCTGTTTGCGGGTTTAGAAAATATTGCTTCATTATTTAAAATTGTTTAGCAAGGTGCCAGACTACTCCGCCAAAACTTGCTAATAATAAAATGCCTCCTAATAAAAAATATAGATTCGCCAGTTTCTGATTGGTGCCAGTCTGTGGTAAAGAATTGTTAGGTGCAGCAGGATGAAGATGCCTTGAGTTAGTAGGTCGAGCTAAGTGATTAACCTTAATCGCCAATTGCTTTTTTGCTTTATTAACTGGGCAAGCTATCTCATAATGACCCAAGTCAGGATCAGTATTCTTAGGTTTCTCTATAATAGAAGCACCAGATTGAGGGCTATCACTAGTAGTAGATTTGGTATACACATAAATAACTACTTGAGGCTGGTCAGTAAAAAATCCAGTCGCATTATCTGGCCGAGTTTTTAATTGATAACCAGCTATTTCCTTGCTCATTGAAATATAGCCGTCGCCAACATTACCGTGAAGAATCTCATCTGAGGCTATTGTATTACCCTGTGCATCCTGATAATGAATTATTATATCAGCGCCTTTAAGTGGGGGCCGACTAGTGCCACTATCCTTTAGCAGAGAATAAACATAGATGACTTCTTGTTCAAATATGCCAAATTTTCCCTGAGCATTGCTAGGCTGGTATTTAAGATAATACTGTGCAATGTTCTTAGGTGTGGTTACATAATTTTCACCAAGTTTCCCAGTTAAAATATCATCCGGCGCTAGCGCTTGATTATTTTCATCAACGTATTTGACTCTGATAACTACATCTGAATCAAGACGAACATAGGTATCCGCATCTTTTTCACCGTGATAGTTTTGCTCTAAATCTGCTGCCGCAAAAACTTTACTACTCTCTGGGGAATTAATCGTACCGCGACCAACATTAGCCCATTTACCACCAGTAGTTGAAAAATAGGTTCTCTGCAAATCAGTAATTTCCGTACCCAGATGAATAATCTTTAACTTAGGTAGCCCCAACATCCAAGATTTGTCCGTAACTTGTTTAGTATTGAAATTTCGAATATTTAATTCTACTAAACTGGCACAATTATCAAACATGGCCATCATACTAGTTACTTTAGCAGTATTGAAGTTGCTCAAATCCAGCTTAGTTAAACTTTTACAAGAATTAAACATAATTTCCATTGTTTCAGTATTTGAAGTGTCAAAATGGCTTAAGTCGAGCTGCTTCAAACTATAGCAATTATGAAACATCCATCTCATATTCTTAACTTGGGCTGTATTAAAGGATGCCAAATCTAATTTAGCAAGACTTTCACACCCATTAAACATACCACCCATATTAGTAACCTGGGCCGTATTAAAGGATTGGATCTTTAAGCTTGTCAAATTACGGCAGTTATTAAACATATCTGACATATCAGTAATTGCCGTAGTATCTACCAGATTTAGCCCTTCAATTGTAGTCAAATTCGGCAATGCGGCAAACAGATAACTTGCCGATCCAGTGATTGTTAAAGGAGCCGTAATTTTTATACTTTTGATATTATTTCGCTCTTGTTGGAGTACTCGAGAAATTGGTAATGGATTATTAACTAGTCCCCCGTTAATTGTCACTACACCCGTAGTTTGATCAAAAGCTAACTGTGAATTTCCCCATTGAATCGGTGCTAGGGCTAGCCTAGGAGTAGGCGGATCAGTTTGCAATTCTGTAGCAATTTGACTAGACTCTTGTCTAGATACATCACTTGTGCCTTGATCTTGGTTTGATTCAAAATAATTAATTTCTTCATTATTACCATTATCTGCACTGGATTGGATCTGATAAGATGTAGCTGCTACTTGGTCAGTTGCACTAATATTCTGGGTATCTGCTTTAATGACATCAAAGCCAATCATGAACAAGACAAATACGTATATACTAATAAATAATAACTTTGCTTTAAATAATTTTTTGTTTACGTACATATGAAATATCTCTTTTTAAATAATATAACTCAAGGCACTATAGTTGGGATAATTATTTAACAAAGTATACATAACATCTATTAAATATGCAAGTATGTATACAAAATATGTACAAATATATTATTTTTAATTTAGTAAACTTTGTAACAAAAAAAGCGATAAGCCTTAATAGCTTGTCGCTTTTTAATAATATCAATTAACATATATTATTTTATTACTTATTAGTTGATACAATCGGTAATACATCTAAATGTAATTTGTTTATATCTAAACCGTTATCTTTCACTATAGTATGCAATGCATCTAGTAGTTTACTTGAAATCTTGATATTAACTAGAGCAGTATCGCCTTTAAACATACCTTCTGTATTAGTAGTAGAACCTATATTAAAATTACTTAAATCTAAATCTGTCAAACCATAGCAACAATAAAACATATCATACATATCAGTAACTTTATCAGTATTAAACTTACTCAAATCTAACTTAGTTAACTGCTTATCACCTGCAAACATTTCTCGCATATCTGTGACATTAGAGGTATCAAAACCATTTAGGTCTAATCCTGTCAATACACTGCAGTCGCCAAACATTCCATGCATATCAGTAACTAATTTTGTACTGAAATCTTTTCCAAATGTTATCTTACTTAAATTGAAACATTTCTTAAACATACTGTGCATATCAGTAACTTTGTTAGTATTAAAGCTACTTAGATCTAATTCTTTTAAATCCTTACAACCATAAAACATTGATTGTATACTAGTAGCTTCACTGATATCTAATAATGATAAACCATCAATTTTTTGTAATTTATGTAAACTACTAAATAATTCATCAACTTTACCAGATAACTTCAAATTTCCTTCAATTGAAATGCTGGTAACTTCATCTGGATCAATATTTGCTGTGTTCAAAGCAGATAAAATTGTCGCAGGATCTTTAATAGGTGTAGCACTACCTTTTATTTTCAAAACACCATTGATTAAAGTTAAATCTGAATCTTGCCATTTTATGTTTTTAGGAGCAGCGGTATTAATGTTATTAGTCCAATCGCTTTGCGTTTTTGCAATCATTTCTAGGCTAGTAGCATCATTAATTGCCTTTTTAGCATCTGTTGCAATATTATCAACATGAGCTTGCATTTTGGCTTTGTCTTCACTTGATAAGATACTATTACTAATATTAGTTTTAGCAGCTTTAGCAGCCTCATCAATTGCTTTAGCTGCTAACAGTTTAGCATCTTTTAAAGTGTCAGTTGGTACAAATTGTTTAATAGTGCTAATCCATGAATTAGTGATTTTCACAATATCAGCTGATTTAGTTTGTTCATCATTAATTATTTTTTTAGCAGATGTTACAGCTTTAGCAATGTGGGCTTTTGCCTTATCTTTGTCTACAGTTGGCAAAGTACTATTATCAATTTGCGCATTAGCTGCTGCGGCGGCATCATCAATTGCGGCACTAGCAGCGTCCTTTAAAGCTTTCAGCGAAGCTTCATTAGAACTTGAACCAGAATTATTTGAACTAGAATTATTTGTATTTGTGTTGTTAGAGCTTGGGTTATTAGTATTTTCAGCTGGTTTATTGTTATCAGCTGGTTTATTAGTATCTGTTGCTGGCGTGTTCGTCTTGTTGTTTGGAACTTCTTCGGCAACTTTCTTAGCCAAAGCCTTTACCGCAACATAACCCTTACCAGTTGAGTAATACTTTTTACCCTTAATAGTTACAGCAGTACCATAAACTTTAACGCTTTGCCCTTTACGTAACTTGCTATTTTTAATTACTTTACCGCTTCTAGCATACAAAGCTACACTCTTAGCAAGCTGACGGGTTTTACCATCAAGGTTAGCAGCCTTAACATATTGGTCTTTACCAATACTGTAATATGCCACACCAGCAATGGTCTTTTTACCATAAGTCTTAACTTTCTTACCAGCACTAATAGTCTGCTTAGTCTTAACTACTTTTTTACCAGCTTTTTTGTAAACAGCAGAAGTTGCACCAACAACCTTGGTTTTTGCAACAACTTTCTTAGCTGATTTTACTGTAGTAGCGCTAACATTATTAGTAGCAGTAGTGCTTTCAGTAACGCCAACGGATAATAGTGCAGCACTAGCTACAGAAATTATCATTTTTTTATAAAAACTATTTTTACTCATTATTTCTAAACCTCACAAACCTAAGCAAGTTATTAACAGTAACTTAAGTAGCAAGCATTAATTAAATTGTAAAAATTCTGTTATCTTCATTGCGTGTGTAATTTACCATTACCAATGTGACTATTTATGTTAGATTAGTCATCTTATACACATGTATAATTAAAAATCTATCCCTTTCAACTGCCACTATTATTAGAGCCAATTATCATACAAAGAAGTAACCAAATTAATGCTTAGCGCTTACTTTACTGTTAAAGCAGTTGCTCACAGCAAACACTTTTCATTGGTGATAATTTGTTATAAATAGTTAATGAATATACAGACAACTGTGCAATTATATCTATACATCAAAAACTGAATATAAAATTACTATGTTTATGTTAGCTCTATCAGCCAAGTAGTTGAAGTTTATATAAAATCAAATTTAATTAGCAATATAAAAGGGTACAAATATACATATCAAATGTTATTTTTAAATAATAATCAAGCGCTTAAATTTGCTTATATACCAAAGATTCCAGTATACGCTTTCAGAATATAAATTGATATAATAATTAATTATTTATGTCAATTATTGGATTTTTTTAAGTTTTAATAACATTTATTATTAAATAGATTAACCTTTTAATAATTTTTTATTTTTAGCAAGCTTAAATTTTAGAAACAAAAAAAGAGCTTTTTAGCTCTTTTTTTTGTTTCGACTACTTACTTAATAGCCATACTTTCTAATAATTCTGCTCGTTGAGCCAGATTAACATATAATTTATTCCCACTAACTGACATTCCCTCAATTTCGCGTCCAGTATCGAATGAGTAAGTTTGCTTTAAAGTACCATCACGACCGAGTTTAAAAATTAAATCATTAAAAGCTAAATAGAAATTTTTGTGTTTAGGATCATAAGTAATGCCTTGGCAGGGGGCATTGTTATTAACAAAACTACCACTAGTCTTACCCACTAATTTAGGATACCAATTATCACCACTGCGTGTTAATTGCCAAAATTCATAGCAATTATTTTTAGTATCACGGTAAACGGTGTACATCTCATAATCAGACATCATTACTCCATTTTGGAAATAACGCGGATTAGTTTGATCACCAACCCAGGTTTTAATTGTCCAAATTTTATTGATTTGTAAGTCACTTTTACGTATTTGAATTAATTCTTCTGAATCAGGTCGTCCATCACGAATCGTATTTATATTATTTAAAACATAAATATATTTATCACTAGCCCCCATGGCTTGACCATGCCCAATTGGAATATATGGACTAACCTTAATATGTTTGACATAATTGTTAAAAGCTTTTTGGGACATATCAAGTAAGTGTTGCGCATTATAAGGACTCTTTAAATTATTTAAGTCATAACCAACAATATGGCCATTATTTAAGTTTGTATGACTTAAAAGACTAGTATAAGCCCAACCTTGTGAAACAGTTAATCCTTCTGGAATATGCCCTACACGGTTAATATTATCATCACTTGGATCTTTAACACTTAACAAAACAGGTTGATAAAAGCGCGTTCTAAGTGTTAAGTCGCCACTAGTTAATTCGCGCGAATCATTTTCGGGGCTATATTCATTAGGGCTGATGTAGTTAACAGAAGAACCATAATGTGTTTTCCAAGTTTTATAGTCATTAGTCCCTTCCTGGGCCGGAAAAGAATTGACTACTTCAGCGTCAGCAATACCTTCTGTAGTACTCTTTCTGACGGTAACTTTTACGGTCGCAGAAGTATCACCGTAAGTATATTTAACTTTATAAGTTTTAGGAGTAGCGCAATCAATACTATCTCTTGAAACCTGAACTTGTTCATTATCGATTACTGTACCCATGCCGTTAGTTACGTATGAGATTGCATCTTTAGGGAAAAAGCTATAATACTCATTACGTACCAGACTTACAGTCTTGGGTACGGCAATTTGATTACGGGCAAAGAATTTTTCATTAACATAGCCTACTTCACGACCGTTTACATATATACGCCAGTAGCGATTTTTCTTAGTTTCAATTAATTGATCTGATTGAATATGGCTATAACGATAGTTAATTCCATCAGCGATTTTTTTGCTAACTTTACCATCAACTACATCTTGCCATACCGCATAATTCTTAGTACCGGCAACTTTAGTCATCATTGAAAAACCTGTAATAGTTTGCTTAGGTTTAGTTTTTCTTTGGACTGCTGACTGATTATCATCAGTCTTATCCTTGTCAGAGCTATCAGTCTTATCCCTGTCTCGACTGTTTGAATCATCACTATCAGATTTAGTATCATCAACTGACTTACTAGCATCATCTTGCTCTTGATCTTGCCTTTGTGCTTGCGAATCACTTGCATCTGCCGCTAGAACTGAAACAGTTGCTAATTGACTTGAAACAGCAAAATTTGACAATAATAGTGTAATCGCAGCTAATTTTTTAAAAAGCTTCAAAATAGTTCCTCCAAAATTTTAAATTCACTTTATATTATAATATAAAAATAACATTACAGAGAATACAAATTTGATACACTTTCATTGACAGCACTTAATGTAAGTGATTTAATTAGCACTGTACTATTTAGAGTGCTAATATTTTTAATTTAAACTAGGAGGTAGAAAAGATGCTAGTACCTACAGTTATCGAACAAACTGCACGTGGTGAACGTGCTTATGACATCTATTCACGCTTATTAAAGGACCGCATTATTATGCTTAGCGGTGAAATTAATGACGACATGGCTAATACAATAATCGCACAATTATTGTTTCTTGACGCCCAAGACAATACTAAAGACATTTCTCTTTATATTAATTCTCCTGGTGGTGTAATCACCTCCGGATTGGCAATTATGGACACCATGAATTTCATTAAATCTGATGTTTCCACTATTGCAATTGGTATGGCTGCTTCAATGGCCTCCATCCTTTTAACCAGTGGAGCTAAGGGAAAGCGGTTTGCTTTGCCAAATTCAACAGTCTTGATTCATCAACCTTTAGGTGGAGCTCAAGGACAGCAAACTGATATTCAAATTGCAGCTAATGAAATTCTGAAGAGTCGTGAGAAGATTAACAAGATTTTGCATGAAACTACCGGGCAACCACTTGAGAAAATTCAAAAAGATACTGAACGTGATAATTATCTAACAGCTGAAGAAGCTAAAGATTACGGCCTAATTGATGAAATTATGGTTAATCAAAAACAAGATTAGTAAAATAAAAAAAGCCCCCTTTTACTGGGAGCTTTTTTTATTTTACTAATCTTGCAGACTTTGCGCCAAATCATGCAATTTTTTTAAGCGGTGATTGGCACCTGATTTAGAAATTGGACCATCTGGTATTTGCTGGGCTAGCTCCTTTAAAGACAATTCCGGATTAGCTAACCTAAGCCGGGCAATCGTCTGTAATTTTTCTGGAATATTTTCTAAACCAATTTTACGTTCAATTAATTCAATGTCTTCGACTTGCTTAGCCGCCGCAGTAGCTGTCTTTTTTAAGTTAGCCGTATCACAATTAACTAACCGATTAACTGAATTACGCATATCCCGCATAATACGTAAATCTTCAAACGATAACATTGCGTTAAAAGCCCCAACGATATGCAAAAAATCGCCAATTTTCTCTGCTTCTTTTAAGTAAACAATAAAACCACGCCGCCGTTTAGTCGTCTTAGCATTAAGATGAAAATAGTGATTCATTAATTCCAACAAGTCATTATTATGATCCTCATAAGCTGAATAAATTTCTAAATGATATCTACTAGTTTCAGGATTATTCACACTACCACTAGCCAAAAAAGCCCCCCGTAAATAAGACATAGCACCTTCACGGGAAGAGGTAATTCGGGGAGGAACTCGCGTAATTATCCCTAAATCAGCAGCTAAGATTTCTAGATTAGTTAGAATTTCATGAACATGATTTTGCAAACGAACTAAGTATTGATTATTTTTTTTCAATTTCATTTTACGTGAAACAATCAAAAGTGGTTCTACTTTATAAGCCGTTTTTATCAAGGAAAAAATTCGGCGGGCAATTGCTGGATTTTCAGTAGTAATATCAAGACTATACCGGTGATCATGAAAATTCAAAACACCATTCATACGTAAAAAAGCAGCCAGCTCCGCCTTAGCATGTTCTGGATGAATTGTTAATGAAGTTAATTCTTTTTTCACCTTGCTTGCATAGCTTGCCATTATTTAACTATTCCTTTCTACGAGACATTGCAGCAAAAGCCAAATTAATAATCTCCTTAGCTACTTTTTGTCCATCATGAAAAACTAACCCACTACGTTGATCAATAAAATCATCAGTAATTACGCGGCTACCTTGCGCACGTAAACCAGCAAAATCGTTTTTAACTGGTTCAATATACGCATCATAATCTTTAGGATTAAATTTAGACATATCAATTTTGGCCCCATTAACCAAGGTAGTGTTAATATAATGCCCTCCTAAGTGCTTATTAATTACTGAAACATGCTCGCAATCAGAAAAATGGTCTGTTTCACCTAGCTGAGTCATAATATTGCATATATAAATAACTTCAGCTTCAGTTTGACGCACTGCTTCGCCCAAGTTAGGGATCATTAAATTAGGTAAAATCGAAGTGAATAAACTACCCGGTCCTAATACTACTGCATCAGCCTGCATAATAGCATCCAGTACAGGTGGCACTGCCTCAGGTTCGGCCGCCAAATTAGTATTAGTTACCCACACTCGTTTAATTCTCTTATCTTGATTAGTAATTTCTTTTTCACCAGCTTGAATTGTGCCATCAATAAATTCTGCATTTAAAGTTAACGGTTCATTAGAAGCTGGAAAAACATGACCATCAACCCGCATCATTCTGGAAAGGGATTGAACGGCATCAAAAATATTACCATGCATTTCGTTTAAAGCGGCAATAATTAAATTACCAATTGCATGACCAGAAAAGAAAGAATCAGATGAATCAAAGCGATATTGAAAAATATCCTTTTCTTCTTGCGATATTTCACTCAAAGAAACTAAAACATTCCGAATATCACCTGGTGGAACAACATTAATAAAATTACGAATTGAGCCTGATGAACCGCCATCATCAGATACGGTAACAATAGCGGTAATTTCGGCATTTTGATCTTTTAAAGCATTTAAAACCACGGGTAGGCCGGTGCCACCACCAATCACCACAACTTGTGGTCGTCTACTTTTAGTTATCCGAACTACTTTTGCATCTTCATACTTCATACTTTACCTTTTTCTAATATAACGACTAATTTCACGATGGGTAAGATCAACTGTATAATTATTGGCTAAATCATGAGCCAGTTGCTTAGCAATTGCAACACTACGGTGTTGACCACCAGTACAGCCAATAGCAATTGTCAGCTTAGCCTTACCTTCCTTAATGTAACTTGGTAAGGTACACTCAATTAGGTTAAGCAGTTTATGATAAAAAACTTGCGTTTCTTCTTTATTCATTACATAATCAAAAACTCGTCTATCAAGACCCGTAAATGGTCTAAGTTCAGGCAAATAAAAAGGATTCGGCAAAAAACGAACATCCATTACAATATCTGCATCGATGGGGAGACCATATTTAAAGCCAAATGACATTACTTCAACTGAAAATGGCTGTTTTGCTTGATCACTAAACTCATTAAGCAATTTTTGCTTTAGTTGTTGTGGAGACAAATCTGAAGTATCAATTATATAATTAGCACGGTTCTTAATACCTGTTAGTATCTGACGTTCTTCTAAAATACCATCAAGCAAACGTCCGCTTTTACCTAATGGTGGAATTCTCCTAGTCTCCTTGTAGCGGGCAACTAAAGTGTCATCAGCCGCTTCCAAAAAAACAATGATTGAACGAACACTACCATTATCTTCTAATGAATTTACTTCATTGAGCAAATCTTTATAAAAATTTTTAACGCGTAAATCTACAACGACTGCCACTTTAGTAAAATCATCTGAATTAACAATCAGTTCCCAAAAGCTGGGTAAAAGCGTCGGTGGTAAATTATCAACAACAAAATACCCCATATCTTCTAAGGCATGTGATGCTACAGTTTTACCGGCACCACTCATTCCCGTTACAATCAGTAACTGCTTTTTTTCATCAGCCATTTCATAAGTCTCCTATCATCTAAATTATAGCACACACAGTTTTCATATTTTTTTATAAAAAAAAAGTTCTCAAACGAACTTTTCATCTATAACAATTAACGATTTCCAAATGCTGCTACAATCTCACTTACTCCAAAAATTAATAACCAGAATGAAACTAGCCAAATTAGAGTTAATGCCGATAATGCTGGGTTAAACATCATCCCAATGGCGATAAATAAGCTTAAAACACTCAAAATCATATTAATCCAAAAGTAAGGACCTAATGTACTTTTTAGATGCCAGCTAAAGCTAATACCTGATACGGAATCAAATAAAAACCAAAAAGCAAATAAATAAGCAATAGTCAGTCCTGCGGCATCATACGAATAGAGAAATAAAATACCAATTATAATATCAATAACTCCAGAAACAATTGCTAGCCAACTAAAGGAAATAAAATAACGTAAATGACTATAAACTGCTAACCAAACAAAACCTTGAACAATCGACAAGATAGCAAAAAGTAATACAAAGGCATGTAAAGCTCGGCCAGGATGAAGTATCAAGAATAGCCCAGCAACAACCATTAGTACACCAGCTATTAAAGCAGCCCAGTTAAAGCCATGCTTTTCCCTATAAGTAGAAAAATTATCCATCTCTTTTCCCCCTTGAAGAGTATTCTACACTGTATTAAAAATAATTACTATTTGTTTGCTTTTTTGTTAGCGCTTTCTGTTAAAATTTTGTCACGCTCCAGCACTGGTTTAAGGTATTGTCCGGTATAGCTTTCTTTAACTTGAACAAGTTTTTCTGGAGTTCCAGTTGCAATAATTGTGCCACCTCTTTCTCCTCCTTCAGGTCCTAAATCAATCAACCAATCTGCACTTTTAATAACATCTAAATTATGTTCAATAATTAAAACAGTATTTCCTTGATCTACTAACCTTTGGAGCACCTCAAGTAAACGCTTAATATCATCCGTATGTAACCCAGTGGTTGGCTCATCTAAGATATAAAAGTTTTTACCAGTTGAAAGTTTTTGTAGTTCAGCCGCTAACTTCATCCGTTGAGCTTCACCACCAGATAATGTAGTAGCAGACTGACCTAATTTAACATAACCCAAGCCCACATCAACAATTGTTTGTAGCTTGCGCGCAATCTTCGGAATGTTTTTAAAAAAGTCACACGCATCAACAATTGTCATGTCTAACACCTGTGCAATGTTTTTATTACGGTAAGTTACCTCAATTGTTTCTGAATTATAACGATTGCCATGACAAATTTCACACGGTACATAAACGTCCGGTAAAAAGTTCATTTCAATCTTAATAATTCCATCCCCATGACACGCTTCACAACGTCCACCTTTGACATTAAATGAAAATCTTGCTTTAGTGTAGCCTCGTAACTTGGCTTCATTAGTCTGCGCAAAAAGCGAGCGAATATCATCAAAAACGCTAGTATAAGTTGCCGGGTTACTTCTTGGAGTTCGCCCAATTGGACTTTGATCAATATCAATAACTTTCTCAATATTCTTATACCCGCTAATGCTCTGATATTTACCAGGTTTAGTTTGATTGCGATTTAACTTTTGCGCTAATACCCTTTTCAAAATCATATTAATCAAAGTTGACTTTCCTGAACCGGAAACCCCAGTTACTACTATTAATTTACCTAGTGGGAAGTCTACCTTTATATTTTTAAGATTGTTTTCCTCTGCTCCGGTTATAGTTATCTTTTTGCCATTTCCCTTACGTCTTGTTAAAGGAACCGGTACAAATTTTTTACCAGCTAGATATTGGCCGGTTAGTGATTTGGTATTTTTTTCAACTTCTTTTGGTGTGCCAGCAGCCATAATTTTACCACCAAAACTACCAGCACCTGGTCCCATATCAATTAAGTAGTCTGCCTGGCGCATAGTTTCATCATCATGTTCAACCACAATTAGGGAGTTCCCCAAATCACGCATTCTTTTTAGGGCAGCAATCAAGCGATCATTATCACGTTGATGCAGACCAATCGAGGGTTCATCTAAGACATACATTACACCTGATAAATTAGACCCAATTTGGGTAGCTAATCTTATACGTTGCGCTTCACCACCAGATAAAGTATTAGCAGTTCGTGATAAAGTCAGATAATCAAGGCCCACGCTATCTAGGAAAGTTAAGCGATCACGCACTTCTTTTAAAATTGGCTTAGCAATAACTTCTTCTTGCTCACTAAGCTGAATATGATTAAAAAATTCTATGGCTTTACTAATCGCTAAATTTGATGTTTCCGCAATATCTTTACCCATTATTTTAACAGCTAAAGCTTTGCGATTTAACCGCTTGCCATGACAGGTTGAGCAAGTTAATTCTGCCATATACTTGGCCATCACATCACGCATAAATTTAGACATAGGATGCAAATAACGCTTTTCCACATTCTCCATTACGCCCTCAAAAGGAGCAGTTGTATCATTAACACCAAAATCACCAGTCACATGAAATTTTATTTTTTTAGTTGAACCATGCAAAATTATTTCTTTTTGTCTTTTGGTTAATTTTCCAAAGGGCTTATCTAGCGGTATCTTTAAGGCAGCGCAAGCTTGAGTTAGCATTTCACTGTAGTATTTAGAATTTTTCCATGGTGCAATTGCCCCTGCTGCCAAGGTTTTACTTTGATCCGGAATAACTAATTCTTCATCTACCGCTAATTTTATGCCTAAACCGTCACAATCTGGACAAGCACCAAAAGGAGCATTAAACGAAAAAAGTCGTGGTTCCATTTCGCCAACTGTAAAGCCACATTTCGGACAAGCGTAGTATTCTGAAAAGTTGAGCATCTCACTATTAATCACGTCCACATTCATATATCCATCAGACAAGCGCAACGCTGCCTCTACTGAGTCAAATAAACGCGAGCGAATACCATCTTTAATAACTAAGCGGTCAACTACAATATCAATAGTATGCCTTTTATTTTTATCAAGCGTAAAATCATCACCGATTTCATGCATCTCACCATCAACAATTACACGGACATAACCTGCACGTTGAACACGCTTAAAGACCTCTTGGTGGGCACCGCGCTTAGCTCGAATAACCGGGGCTAGCAATTGAATTCGACTCCGATCAGGTAATTCTAAAATACGGTCAACCATTTGTTCGGCTGATTGCCGTTCAATTGGGGTTTGATCATTGGGACAAATTGGATGACCAACTCGTGCCCATAATAATCGCAGATAATCATTAATCTCAGTCACTGTACCAACAGTTGAACGTGGATTATGCGATGTGGTTTTTTGATCAATCGAAATTGCGGGATTTAAGCCATCAATTGCATCAACGTCAGGCTTATCCATTTGGCCTAAAAACTGTCTTGCATAACTTGAAAGTGATTGAACATAACGTCTTCGTCCCTCAGCATATAGGGTATCAAAAGCTAATGAACTTTTACCTGAACCAGATAAACCAGTTATTACAACTAATTTATCCTTAGGAATTGTTAAGCTAATATTTTTTAAATTATGTTCTCGTGCACCACGAATAACAATTTGATTATTTGCCATTTATTTTATTTCCTTTTTTGATACTTGGTTTTCTAGTAGAACTCTCCAATTCCATTATTGCATCACGCAAAGTGGCTGCTCCTTCAAAATCCAATTTTTTAGCAGCTTGCTGCATTTGCTGACGCAAGTCTTTAATCATTGTTTTCTTTTGTTTAGCATTCAATTCGTCAAAATTTAAATCAGCAAAGCTTTCATTTTGTTCTTCATCAACTGCTTTAGTTGCCGAAATAACTGCTCTAATTGGTTTAATAATTGTCTGCGGTTTAAGTTGATGTTCTTCGTTAAATTTAATTTGTAAGTCACGTCTACGCTTAGTTGACTCAATTGCTTGGCGCATTGAGTCAGTAATCGTATCCGCATACAAAATAACTTCACCATTTGCATTACGTGAAGCTCGCCCCATTGTTTGAACTAAGGGACGATAAGCCCGCAAAAAGCCTTCTTTGTCAGCATCTAGAATAGCCACTAGGGAAACTTCTGGTACATCAATTCCCTCACGCAACAAATTAATCCCAATTAAAACATCATACTTACCTTCTCGTAAATCATGCAAAATTTGCATCCGTTCTAGTGTTTTAACATCTGAATGTAAATATTGCACTTTAATTCCAATATCTTTTAAATAATCCGTTAAATCTTCAGCCATTTTTTTGGTTAAGGTTGTTACAAAAACACGTTCGTTATGGTCAATGCGTTGATTGATTTCTCCAACTAAATCATCAATTTGACCTGCAACTGGTCGAACATCAATTTTAGGATCAAGCAACCCTGTCGGCCGAATTATCTGCTCCACCTTGTGATCTGTCCGCGCTAACTCATAATCACCTGGAGTAGCTGAAACATATAAAATTTGATTAACATGCTGCTCAAATTCTGCTATTTTTAGTGGCCGGTTATCAAGGGCTGAGGGTAAACGAAAGCCATAATCAATCAGGGTCTTTTTTCGGTTACGGTCACCATTATACATGGCCCGAATTTCAGGCATTGTAGCATGCGACTCATCAATCAAAATTAAAAAATCATCTGGAAAGAAATCTAACAGTGTATAGGGCGGTTCACCTTCTTTTCGCCCTTCCATATGCCGCGAATAATTTTCAATCCCGTTAGTGTAGCCTACTTCACCCATCATTTCGAGATCGAAAGTTGTCCGCTGTTTAATCCGTTCCGCTTCTAATAGTTTACCTTGTCCCTCAAATTCTTTTACCTGAACTTTCATTTCTTGCGAAATTGCCTTAATAGCACGCCGCAATTGTTCTTCATTAGTCATGAAATGAGTGGCAGGAAAAAGTGAAATACTTTCTCTTTCGCCTATTACTTCACCAGTTAGGGAATCTATCTCCACAATCCGGTCAATTTCATCACCAAAAAATTCAATTCGATAAGCATGATTAGAATTTCCAGCTGGAAAAATTTCCACTACATCCCCACGGACACGAAAACGTCCCCGCTGAAAATCGATATCATTACGGTCATATTGAATATTGACTAAATTTCGCAAAAGCGTATTGCGCCCATAGTCATCACCCTCATGAACCGTAATTACACTAGCAGAATATTCCTTAGGATCGCCTAAACCATAAATACATGAAACAGAGGCAACCACAATTACGTCATTGCGCTCCATTAAATCACTAGTTGCTTTATGACGTAACTGATCGATTTCATCGTTAATAGCGGAATCCTTTTCAATGTATGTGTCGGATTGAGGCACATAAGCCTCTGGCTGATAATAATCATAATATGAAACAAAATAATCAACTGCATTATTAGGAAAAAATTCCTTGAATTCACCATAAAGTTGGCCAACTAACGTTTTATTATGTGAAATAACCAAAGTTGGTTTATTAAGTTGAGCAATAATATTAGCCATCGTAAAAGTTTTACCTGTCCCGGTGGCCCCTTCAAGAATCTGCTCTTTATATCCATTGTTAAAGCCAGCTGTTAGTTTAGTAATTGCCTGCTCTTGATCGCCCGCAGGCTTAAACTTAGATACAAGCTCAAATTTTCGTTTTTCTTGTCGTTTAATCATAGAAAGGCTCCTTCTAAAAAAGTTGGACATTCACAGTCCAACTCTCAATTGACAGATATTATTTTACGCTCTCGAACATATTTTCGCACAATATTTGCTTATTGTAATAATTGTTTTAAAGTTACTTGGTACTGTTCAGCTTTAGACTTAGCTTTTGCAATACTTGACTGGTTAACTCCAACATAGGCTTTAATTACTGGCTCAGTTCCAGAAGGACGCAGGGCAAGCCAAGTTTCATCAGCTAAGTAATACTTTAATACGTTAGCTGGTGGTAGTTCGCTTAGTGATTTTACTTCATTATTAACTATTTCTTTTTGCTGTAAAAAATCTTGCGTTTTGACAACTTTACTTCCATTAATTTGTGTTAGTTGCTCACTACGCAATTGACTCATTAACTTGTTCATTTGGCTTTGCCCATCAATTCCAGGCATCTCAATTGCAGTAGTAATTTCATAAGAAGTGCCGTATTTTTTCCATATTTCGTTTAAGCCGTCAAATACGGTCATTCCTCGACTAGCATAATATGCAGCAACTTCAGCAAACATCAATGCCCCTTGCATCGCATCCTTATCACGAGCAAATGGCTTAAATAAATAACCATAGCTTTCTTCAAAGCCCATTAAAAATTTGCCATCCTTTTCTCTTGCCAGCCGATCAATTTCTTCACCAATAAACTTAAAGCCAGTTAAAACAGACTTAGTTCTTATCCCGAAATCTTGAGCAATTTTAAGTGGCATGCTACTTGAAACTATTGAAGTGATTAACTCATAATCATTAGAAAGGCGCTGACTTTCTTTTAAATTAGTCAACAAATAATAAATCATTAATGTTGCTATCTGATTACCGGTTAAAACCTCAAAACTACCAGTCTTTGTTCTGACACAAGCCCCCATCCGATCAGCATCTGGATCAGTTGCAATAATCAAATCCGCATTTTTTTCATTAGCTAATTTAATTCCTACATCAAATACATCCCGGTACTCGGGATTGGGTTTCTTAGTAGTTGGAAATTCGGGGTCAATAATCGATTGGCTCGGAACTGGTATTACATTAGTAAATCCCCCTTGCCTAAACGCACGGTCATATAATATTTTACCAGTTCCGTGTAACGGCGTATAAATAATTGTTAGTTTGCTAGCATTTTTGGCAATCATATTCGAATTAACACAAACCGTTTGTAATCTGGCTAAATATTGCTCGTCAATATCTTCACCAATTAATTTAAGTAAGCCGGCAGAGCGTAATTCGGCTACACTAGCTGCCTCAACTTGAAAAATATCTTCTACATTTTGGGCATAAGTAAATACTCGATCTGCGTCAGCAGGTCCCATCTGCGCGCCATCAGCCCCATAAACTTTATAGCCATTATACTCTTTGGCATTATGCGAAGCCGTGATATTGATTCCTGCAAAGGCCTTTAAGTGACGAACAGCGTAAGATAATTCTGGTGTGGGCCGAATATCATCAAATAAATAAACTTGAATACCATGAAATCCTAAAATTCTAGCCGCATGTTCAGCAAACTCACGCGAATGATAGCGTGAATCAAAAGAAATCACTACCCCCGCTTTTTTTTCTTTACAACCTTTTTCAACAATTAAACGAGCTAGTCCCTCAGTGATTCGACCAATTGTAAATAAATTAATCCGATTAGTTCCAGGTTCAAGTTTGCCGCGCATCCCAGCTGTACCAAAATTTATATCTTGACCAAAGGCATCATCAATCCACTGTTCATTTTGACCAAGTAAATTTAATTGTGCTTGCAAATAATCAGGCATATTTTGCGCTTTTTGCCATATTTTAAAAGTTTCTTTTGCACTCATTACTGCACTAAACCTCTTTTTCTATAATAAATTCGTTTTCATAACCCCTATTCTAGCATTTATTAACTAAAAAAAAGAATTCAACCCACAAGCTGAATTCTTTTTTAAGTTTTTTAATCATTTAAAGCTTGTAAATAATTATAAGCTTCTTGTCCAGCAATGCTACCGTCACCAACAGCATTAGCAATTTGCCGTAAATCTTTTGCCCGGACATCTCCTACAGCAAAGATACCGGCCACTTTAGTTTTCATATGTTCGTCAGTAGGAATCCAGCCCTGCTCGTTAACAATACCGATGTCTTTTAAAGGAGCAGTTTGCGGAATCACACCAACATAAATAAAGACCCCACGAGTAGTTAATTTCTTAGTAATACCCTTTTCCTTATCTTTATATGTAACACTAGTAACGCGATTGCCATCCCCATCTATTGATTCAGTTTCTGCATTCCAAATGAAATTCATCTTTTCATTGGCAAAAGCCCTTTTTTGTAAAGTTGGCTGTGCCCGTAATTGATCGCGGCGATGGATAACTGTAACCGACTTAGCATTTTGAGCTAAGTAAATGCCCTCTTCAATAGCCGAATCGCCACCACCAATTACAGCAATATCCTCGTTTTTAAAAAAAGCAGCATCACAAACAGCACAGTAGGAAACACCTTTACCAGCGTATTCATCTTCACCAGGAATATTCAAGTGCCGGTGATCTGCCCCAGTTGCAATAATTAAAGCAGGTGCACGATATTCACCGGTATCAGTTGTTACAACTTTGTAGTTACCTTCAAGACTAACCTGTTGTACATCACCATATTCAAATTTTGCACCAAATTTCATAATGGAATTATACATTTTTTCGCCTAATTCCGAACCTTTAATTTCGCTAAATCCAGGATAATTATCAATTGCATCAGTGTTATTCATTTGACCGCCATAAAGCCCGCGATCAAGAAGCAAAACTGACAAATTAGCTCGCGAGGCATATAAAGCTGCGGTTAAGCCACCTGGCCCAGCCCCTATAATAATTACATCATAATTTTGAGTCATTTTTTCACCTTAGCCACTTTCTTTTAGTAAGTAAATACTACTCCTAAATAACTCTAAAGTCTAATTTCCTGTTTTGGCTTTCTATCCATCATTTTAGTAATTTCAGTAGCAACACTACTTTTTTCATATAAAACACGATAAACAGCTTCACTAATTGGCATGTCAATTGCTTTTTCCTGACATATTTCATGAATTGCCTTAACAGTTGTTGCGCCTTCTATCACCTGACCCATATTTTCAACAATATAAGCAAAACTCTTCCCTTCACCCAATTGCTTGCCACAACGCCAGTTACGAGAATTGACTGATGTACAAGTTACGATTAAATCACCAATTCCCGCTAAACCACTAAAAGTCATTGGCTGTGCTTGGTAGCAGTTTACACCTAAACGCGTAATCTCAGCTAATCCTCGCGTCATTAGTGCTGCTTTTGCATTATCACCATAACCTTGACCAGCTAAAATGCCTGCAGCAATTGCAATCACATTTTTAACCGCACCAGCCACTTCAACACCAATTAAATCACTATTGGTATACAAGCGTAAATAGTCATTAGTAAAAATAGTTTGCACTCTTTGTGCATTTTCCTTACTGATTGAAGCACATGTAATGGCAGTAAGATCTTTTTGCGCTACACTTTCAGCATGGCTCGGCCCAGAAATAGCAACTATTTTCTCTGGATTTTCCGGATATATTTCTTCTGTTAAAATTTCTGAAATTAATTTTTTAGAACCGGGTTCAATTCCTTTAGTAGCAGTAACTATCAATGGCTGAAGATTACTTTGGTTTAAAACAAGCTTAACTTCTTTTGCAACACTGCGAATTGCTTGTGTAGGTAAAACAAATAAGATAATTGCGGCATTATTTAAAGCCTGCTTTAAATTAGCTGTTGCCCAAACCGTTTCATTCACTTGCCAATCCTTCATGTAATGTGTATTAGTATGCTCAGTGTTAATTTCTTGATTAACTTGAGCATTATTACCATAAAGTATAACCTCATTACCTTTATCAGCAAGTAAAGATCCTAAAACCGTTCCCCATGAACCTGCTCCTAAAACTGCAATTTTTGTCATTTAACTTCCAAACTTTCTTTAATAACTATCTCAATATTTAATCCCTTGTATACGGGTATTTTAATCCACTACCATCTAAGTACCACTTAGGTTTAACCACTACTCGACGATAGATAAATAACAAGAAAACCACGATAAACAAAACTAGACTTAGCAGTTGCGATACCCTGATTGTATTTGCAATATATAAACTATCTGTGCGCAAACCTTCAACAAAAAATCTTACCACAGCATACCAAGCCAAATATAGCATAAAAACTTCCCCCTGCTTGAAAATATGTCTGCGATGGCGCAAAAGTAAAATTAAAATTAAGCCAATAAGATTTAGTACAGATTCATATAAAAACGTCGGCTGATAATAAGTGCCAGCTATTTTCATTTGATTAATGATAAATAGTGGTAAATGTAAACTCTGCAAAAACTGGAGTGAAGTCGCTGCGCCATGGGCTTCTTGATTAAAAAAGTTCCCCCAACGGCCTAAAATTTGGGCTGCCATTACTCCAGGAACGATTATATCTAGCATCAAAAACGGTGGCAATAATTTCTTATAACAAAATACCAATAAAACAATTAATCCGGCTATCAATCCACCATATATAGCAATACCCCCATTCCAAATTGCAATAATTTGATCTGGATGTTGCGCATAATAGTCCCATTCAAATGCAACGTAATATATCCTCGCACCTAGATAGCCAATCGGTACTGCCCATAAAAGTAAATCTACAAAATCATCGCTTATAATATGTCTTTTTTGGCCTTCAATAATTGCCATTACTACTGCTAAAATAATTGCAGTTGCCATAATGACGCCATACCATTTAACACTAATATCACCCAAGTTAAACGCAACTGGATTAATTGTTAAAGTCATTTTATTTTCCTTTATTTAATTATTTAATTTTATCGTGAATTCTGGGCAATTAAAGTAGTTAAATTATCATCAAAAGCAGAAGTTGCGTTGTAACCCATTTTTTTAGCTCTAAAATTCATTGCTGCCACTTCAATAATATCTTCCATATTGCGACCGACTTTAACTGGAATTGTAATTTGCGGTACTTCTACATTACAAATATCACGTTTACTCTCTTCAAAGCCAAGACGGTCATAGTTAGCCTTATTATCCCAATTAACTAATTTAATTACTAATTGAATATTAGCCCGATTTTTGACAGCTCCTACGCCAAATAAATCCATTACATTAATAATACCGATGCCGCGAATTTCCATCAAATGCCTTAAAATTTGCGGTGGTTCACCCATCACAGTTTCAACATCTTTTTGATAGACATCAACACGATCGTCAGCAATTAACCGGTGCCCGCGCCTAATAAGTCCTAAAGCCGTTTCTGATTTCCCTACACCAGAATCACCGGTTAACAAAATACCTAATCCCTTGACCTCAATAAACACCCCGTGAATTGTATCGCGAACAGCAAGGCGCTCCCGTAGATACTCCGTCAAAATACTAGCTACATAAGTAGTTGATTCTGGTGAAGAAAGAATCGGGATTTGCGCCTTATCAGCAGCTTCTTTTAATTCATGTGGCACTGGCAACGAACGTGAAACAAAAAAACATGGTGTTTCTGGTGTACACAGTTTGGTAAAAACCCGCACTAGACTTTCATGATCTAGTCGAGCAGCATAAGAAATTTCTGTACGACCCAAAAGTTGAATTCTTTGTTGCGGATAAAAATCAAAATAGCCAGTTAATTCTAAGCCTGGTCGATATATATCAGAAACAACAATTTCTTTCTCACTAATATATTGCGCTCCCTGAACAACGTGCACTATCCGATTATCACGAATTAGATTTTTTAATTTAATGGCATTTCCCATTCTTATACCTCTAGACTTTACTTATCAACATCCTTAGTTTCGGCGTCACGCACTTTTTTACGCTTATGTTTGGGGGTATTTTCGTTAGACCAACCCGTACTCCAAGTTTTTTTCTGATTAGCAGAGCTATCATCTTTGTCTTTAGTGAAATAATTGATTAGCCAAATAATTAAAGCAATAACTATAATTGCCGGTAAAAGCATAAAGATAATATGAAACATAGCAAAAATAATGCATAAGGCAATTAACACTAACAATAAAATACTGACAATTCCCAAAAAACTCATTTTTACACCTATTATTTAACCTATTCCGGATTCTCTTGACTAAGCTGCCATTGTAAATATGCATAAACAAATGGCTGCAATTTTCCATCCATTACACCGCTAGTATCAGCAGTTTCATAACCTGTGCGCAAATCTTTAACTAAATTATAAGGATGAAAGACATAGGACCTAATTTGCGAACCCCAGCCATTCTCCATTTGCTCACCTTTAAGCTCTTGTTTATGCTGGCGTTTTTTTTCTTCTTCTAAATGAAAAAGCTTTGCGCGTAACTCATTCATTGCAGTTTCGCGATTTTGTAATTGCGAACGCTGTGCTTGCGAAGTGGTAACAAAACCTGTTGGCAAATGAGTAATTCGCACTGCACTCGATGTCTTATTAATATGCTGGCCGCCTGCGCCACTTGAACGATAAACATCAATTCGTAAATCTTTGGGATTAATATCAATTTTAATACTATCATCAATTTCGGGAATAATTTCAACCGCAGCAAAAGAAGTATGTCTTCTTTTAGCCGAGTCAAACGGTGAAATTCTTACTAAGCGATGAACTCCATTTTCTGATTTCAATAACCCATAAGCATTTTTACCGCTAATTCTTACGTTAACACTCTTAAGACCAGCTTCTTCACCTGCTTCATAATTATTAATTTCAAAGTTAAAACCATTCATTTCACAATAACGCTGATACATTCGCAATAGCATCTGTCCCCAATCCATTGCCTCTGTACCGCCTGCACCAGGATGAATTTCTAACAGGGCATTATGGCTGTCATATTTACCTGCCAAAAGCAAATCCATCTCATAGTTATGGAATGCACTTTGCAGCTTTTCTAAATCAGCTTCAACTTCTATTTGTAAATCTTGATCTGGCTCTTCATTTAATAATTCAATGGCGGTCAATTCATTTTGATAATTTTCCTGCAAACTTAAAAAAGAATCACGCTTTTCCTTTAATAAGTTTGTTTCGGCAATTAATTTTTGGGCGCGCTCTTGCTTATCCCAAAATGAGGGCTCTTGCATTTTACTCTCATTAATCGCAATACTTTCAGCAATTGCATCAAGGTCAAAGAGACCCCCTAAAGTGGTTTAACCGCTTTTGCAAGTTAGCCAACTCACTTTGAATTTCACTAATTTCCATCATAAGTGTTTCTCCATCATAAATTTATAGTAAAAAAGAGAAAGCTGTAACTTTCTCTTCAATCTTAACTTTTACCGACTAAGATTTTGTCTGATTTCAGCCTTCATAAATAAGCGAGTTACATCAAATTCAATATTTGAAATCATTTCTTCAAACATACTGTAACCAGAATCTTGATATTCAACAAGTGGATTAAGTTGACCATAACCACGCAAGCTAATCGACTGCCGCAATTGATCCATTGCATCAATATGATCTGTCCAGCGGTCATCAACCACTCGCAAAATAACAACTTTTTCAAATTCGAGCATCTCAGATGGGTCAGCCAATGCTTGCGACTTTTCATTATAATTAGCTTCTACAGCATCATATAATTTTTGCTTTAATTCAGGAACTGTAATCGTCTTGAAGTTGATTTTATCTACTTCATCTTCTCTTAACAAACTTGAACTAATGAAGTCCCGCAATGAATCAAGCCGCCATTTACTACGATCTCCTTGAGTAAACATATCAACTTGACTATCAATTGTACGCTTAATCATCGGTATTAAAACAAAGTTAAGTGAATTATCTTCATCAATAACTCGCATTCTTTCACCATAAATAATTTCACGTTGAATTCGCATAACATCATCATACTGTAATGTTTGTTTACGGGTATCATAGTTATTACCTTCTACTCGTTTTTGAGCAGATTCAACTTGGCGCGTGATTAAGCGACTTTCAATCACTTTTTCATCATCATTGTCAGATAGTCGATCCAAAAAGTCCTTAACCCGATCACCACCAAAGCGTTTCATTAAATCATCTTCAAGTGAAAGGTAAAAACGGGTAACACCTGGATCCCCTTGCCGACCAGCACGCCCACGAAGTTGATTATCGATTCGCCGTGATTCATGCCGCTCAGTACCAATCACTGCTAGTCCACCGAGCTCTTTTACTCCAGGTCCAAGTTTAATGTCAGTCCCACGACCAGCCATATTAGTAGCAATAGTTACAGCACCGCGTTGACCTGCATTCATGATAATTTGGGCTTCTTTAGCATGATTCTTAGCATTCAAAACAGCATGTGGAATACCTGCTTCTTTTAGTAGCTGACTCAACCGCTCTGAACTTTCAACAGCAACTGTACCAACTAACACGGGTTGACCTTTTGCATGACGTTCTTTAATTTCTTCCACTACTGCAGCTAGTTTTGAAGTTAAAGTTGGGTATAGGATATCAGACTTGTCTTGACGAATTTTAGGTCGGTTAGTTGGAATCGTAATCGCCTGCATATTGTATATTTCACGAAATTCTTCTTCCTCTGTTTTAGCGGTACCAGTCATACCAGATAGTTTCTTATACATTCTAAAGAAGTTCTGGTAAGTAATTGTCGCCTGCGTCTTTGATTCTTCTTGAATTTTAACGTTTTCTTTTGCTTCAATTGCTTGGTGCAGACCATCAGAATAGCGCCGACCACTCATAACCCGACCAGTGAAAGAATCAACAATTAAAACTTCCCCATCTTGAACAACATAATCAATATCTTTAAGCATGATGTAATTAGCGCGTAAAGCTTGGTCCAAATGGTGAACTAATTTTTGATTTTCTACATCATACAAGTTCTTCAAGCCAAAGTGATCACAAGCCTTCTGAATACCAGTTCTAGTTAAAGAAATCGTCTTAGTAGGCCAATCAATCTTGTAATCGCCATGATCCTCATCGTCATCCGCATCATCGCCACTAGTATCTTCTTTCAAAGTCTTAACAAAACGATCAGCCCGAATATAATCACCATTAGCCTGTTCTGCTTCACCTGAAATAATTAGTGGCGTCCTTGCCTCATCAATTAGGATGGAATCGACCTCATCAATAATGGCATAGTTAAGTTCTCGCTGCACCATTTGTTCCTTATAGACAACCATGTTATCCCGCAAATAGTCAAAGCCTAATTCAGCATTAGTTGAATAAGTAACATCACAGTTATATGCTTCTCTTTTTTCGTCAGGTGACATTGAATTAAGATTCAAGCCAACAGTCAAACCTAACCACTTATAAAGCTGACCCATTTCTTCTTGATCACGGCTCGAAAGATATTCATTAACTGTGACAACATGAACACCTTTACTTGTTAAAGCATTCAAATATACAGGCATTGTGGCAGTTAAAGTCTTACCTTCACCGGTCATCATTTCCGCAATATTACCAAAGTGTAATGCAATTCCACCCAAAATTTGGACATGAAATGGGAATAGTCCCAGTACCCTTTTGGCTCCTTCACGCGCTACTGCAAAAGCTTCGGGTAAAAGATCATCTAAGCTTTCACCTTTAGCTAGCCGTTCACGAAATTCTGGAGTTTTTGCTTTTAGTTGATCATCAGTAAGTTGATCATATTTGTCAGCATAACTTTCAACTTGATTTGCTATTTTTTCAAATCTTTTTAGTTCTCTTTTATCGTTATTGTATAGTTTCTTTAAAACGTTTACCATTTAATCGATCCTTATATGTACTTAAGTATAAAAACACATGCTAATTTTAACATGATTAGCGCTAAATGAAAAATTAACCAAATAAAAACCTCACATTAAATGTGGGGTCCTCATTCAAATACACTATTTTATTTAGTTTCAATTAAACCATATTGACCATCATTCCTGCGATAAACAATACTGGTTCCATTTGTTTCAGCGTCTTGAAAGACAAAGAAATCATGTTCTAGCATATTCATTTGTAAAATAGCTTCTTCAGGATTCATTGGCTTTAAACCAATCTGCTTATTACGCACAATGGTAAACCCACTATCAGTATCCTGAATTTCTTCATTTACATCTTCATCTACCACTTGTTCAACGAAGAAATTATCCACACCCTTTTCGCGCCCCTTACGGTTTACACGTGTTTTGTATTTTCTAATCTGTCTTTCCAGTTTTTCAGAGACAAAGTCGATGCTACGATACATGTCATCAGTTGTCTTTTCTGCTCTCAATACTAAGTATGGCAGTGGAATAGTAATTTCAACTTTGGCAGTCCGATCACGATACACCTTTAAGTTTACATGAGCAACCATCTCTTGAGTCATATCAAAATATTTTTCTAATTTTTTTAAGCGCTTCTCAACGTAACTACGCAAAGCATCGGTTACCTCAATATTTTCACCACGAACATTATACTTTAACATATGAGATTCTCCTTTCAACTGCTTATGCAGCCTTACGATACTTACATTATAACAAAAATTGAAAGCGCTGAACAATATTATTCTATCTGCAAACTGAAAAGCTACTTATTTTAGCCCTAGGGAAGGTCGCCAAAACCGCATCCCGTGCATGATACAAGGTCCTGCCCGTAGTATAAATATCATCCAAAAGCAAAACTTTTTTCATATTTAAGTCAATATTATATTTAGCTTTTATAAAAAAGCTTTGTTTACTTTGCAAGCGCTCTTTTCTACTTTTTTCACCTTGTGCTTGTTGCCCATCAATTTTACCCAAAATAGTAGTTAAATTAACTAAATCACCATAAATTGCACTAACTGTGTCAAATTGCCTCTCAGCTATGTGGCTAGCAGATGTGGGGATTGGTACATAGTAGTCAGCCTTTATTTTAGCTAAATTTTTATAGCATAAATCTTGTAAAACATAACATAAAACATAATCTCCATAACGTTTATAATTGACCATTAAATCGTGAAATGCCTGATTATATAGATAAACCGCTTGATGATAGAGTACATTGTTACCATAGATTTTTTGCCAACGGCGGCAATCTGAACAAATCAAACTTTGCTTATCAGCGTCTTGTAGTAATTTACCCGAGCAAATTTTGCAGCTAATTGCAGGTAAAAATTCAAATTGGGCTAAACAATGATGACATAGCTGTTCTTCATGCCATTTTCGCCAAGAAAGAAGCTGATTTAACGACAAAATAGGCGCAAACATTTGATTACATAGTAAACATTTTTTCATCTATTAAGTTCCTTAATCTGCTGTGATGCTTTCCGTAACTGGTTTGTATACTTGTGATAGCAAAATAACACTAACCCATCAGTATCATTTTTAGCCCGTCCCACTCTTCCCGCAATCTGAACTAAGCTCGAAGCGGTATAAATTTTATCATCTGCTTGAACAATAATCACCCAAACATGCTTAAACGTTACTCCCCGCTCTAAGATTGTCGTTGTTACTAGAATTTGCAATTTTTGATTGCGAAATTGCTGTACTTTTTCTAGACGCTCTTTATCGCCAGCATAAACACCAGCTATTTTTATTTGCCTAAGTTGTTCAACTTGCTTAAGAGCTGACAAATACAAAGAGATTTGTTCAATTCGCGGTACGAAAAGTAAAAGCGGATGTCCTTTTTTAGTTACAGCAATAATCTCCTTTAGTAACTTAGGATGAATTTTGCCCTTACTTAAAAAGGGCCGTAAAAACATTTTCTCTTTTGGTAAAGGTAACTTGCCACCATGAAACCGCCGCTTTAACTGTAAAATTTCGATTTTTCCTACTTTAACATCTGCTAATAAATCTTTAGTTGGCGTAGCTGTTAGATAAACTTGAACACCAGCTATTTTTAATGCATTCTTAGCCGCAAAATGCAAAGTATTATTTTCAACATACGGAAAAGAATCAGTCTCATCAATTACTAACAGATCAAATGCATGATAAAATTTTAATAATTGATGTGTAGTACAAATTGTTAATTGATCAAGCCTTGGATCAATATATTCTTGACCGTGATATTTACCAATTTTAGTTTTATTAAAAGCCGCTTTAAAACGCGGGTATAATTCATTAACAACATCGATTCTAGGACTAGCAATACAACAGCGTTGACCCCAACTTAAGCTTTGATTTATCAAGGCAAAAAGCATTTCTGTTTTACCCGCCCCTGTCACCGCGTAGACCAAAGTATTTTTCTTATTTATGAAATTTTCAACTAATTTTTGCGAAATTTTTTCTTGCAAAGGCGTTAACTTACCATTCCATGTTAATTGGCGTTTATCTTTGGGAAAAGCAACTTCTTGTTCATTCCGAATCAAAATGTCACCTTCAACAATTCGTCCCAGTTCAATACATGAACGACAATACCGCTTACCGTTTGGCAATTTGGCATTAACCATTGCCCCACACCGCTTGCAATGACTATCTTCAATCGCACTTACTTTTGTTAAATCGGTATTTATGCTAAAATCCTCTTGACTACCAATCCATTGGCGGCCGATGAGGCTAGTTAAATTTTCCATCTACTTTCCCTCCAATCTATAAGTACGTAAAACGAAGGTGAATTCTTTTGATGCAAGAAAAAAATTATTTAACTATTAAGAATAATGGTACAAATGAACTAATAATTAAGAAAAGTCGTTTTATTACCACCTTAGTACGAACTAATACAATAGTTGAAGCTGACCAAGCAATTGCGGCTATTACTAAAAAATACCGAGATGCAACCCACAATACCTATGCTTATGTCGTAGAAGATCATGTCAAAGCTAGTGATAACGGCGAACCTGCTGGAACAGCAGGAGTTCCGGAATTAAAAGCACTGCAATTGATGAATCTAAAAAATGTAACTGCTGTAGTGACACGTTATTTTGGTGGAATTAAACTTGGTACTGGTGGACTAATTCGTGCTTATTCAAATAGCGTGACTGAAGCGGCTAAAACAATTGGAGTGGTTAAACGCATGCAACAGCAAAAAGTCGATTTTCATGTTGCATATAATAAATTTGATGAGGTACAACATTTTTTAACTAATGAACAAATTTTTATTGCCAATACTGATTATGGAGTAGATGTAAATATTCAAATTTTTGTCGACGAAAAAGTACGAACTGCTGTTGAAAATAACCTAACCAATCTTTTAGCTGGACAAATCACGTTCAACCTAGGCGAAAAACGTTATATCGAAGTTCCTATTACCGAACATAATTATCATTCACAATAATTAAAAGCCATGGAAATCAAACTATTTCCATGGCTTTTTTATTGAATTCAACTCGGTCAATCATGCTTCTTATTTTTTAATTGTTCTGGTTTTTCTTGACCTAAATGCCATACTTCAACTGTTGGATCATTTTTACTGCGCATACTAATTAGTTTTTGAAGTAAACATAATAAGGGCTTATATTTTTCTCCTAGCAGGCCAATCGATTCCACAAATACTTCTAATGCAACAACTAGTCCTGCAATTAACAACCACATCCCCCAGGTTGGTGATAACAAGAATAACAGTGAAATAAATGAAAAAATCAATGATAAAGAATAGATTGCTAAAACTGTCTGTCGATGAGTCAAGCCCATCTTCATTAATTGATGATGTAAGTGGTGCTTATCTGCTTGCGAAACAGGTTGGTTATTCAACTTACGCCGAATCATTGCATAAATGGTATCAGTAATTGGCACACCTAAAATTGTTACTGGTACTAAGAGTGAAATAAAAGTAACATTCTTTAGTCCCTTTAAAGAAAAAATAGCAATCATAAAACCAATATACAAAGCACCTGTATCACCCAAAAATATCTTTGCGGGGTGAAAATTATATGGTAAAAAGCCCAGTAAACAAGCAGCTAGCATAAAACAACTAATTGGAATATAAAGTTGATTGGTATGTAGAAAAAAGTAACCAACAATTCCCATGGTAATCAGCGATATTAGTGATACACCATCAGCTAAGCCATCTAACCCATCAATTAAATCTACTGCATTAGTCAATGCAAGAATCCAAAAAATTGTAATTGGCAAACTCCACCAGCCCAAATTAATCTGTTTATTCAAGAGTGGCAAATTGAGTACATTCATCTTAATGTCAGCCAAAAAATAAATAATTAAAGCACCAATTAAAATGCCAAACATTTTTTGGCGCGGCTTTAGTTCTAGAATATCATCAATAATTCCCGTTAAAACAATTACACTAGAAGCTAACAATACACTAAAAGCTTCATGCGTGGGAAACTGCTCTCGCAATAGAACAAATGTACCAATATTATAGGTCACAAAGATACCCAAGCCACCAAGGGTTGGCATTGGTTTTTTATTAACTCTTCTAGCATTAGGATTATCAACCGCCCCCAAAACAAAGGCAAGACGCCTAATAAATGGTGTAATTGACGCTTGAATAATCACTAGAAAGAATAATTCAACAATAATTTTAAACATAGTCGACTACTTTCATAATTAATTGCTTTAATTATACAGGGTGAAGCAAAAATCCACAAATCACAAAATTTACTATTTAATAATTGAATTTTTTACTATATTTAAACACAAATCAAAAAAGCTGAATTTTTTAATTCAGCTTTTTTATCTTGCAACTGCGACTACCCTTTTTTCACGGATAACCGTAATTTTAATATTACCTGGGTAATCAAGTTCCTTTTCAACTTGCTTACGAATATCATGGGCCAATACAGTAATTCGGTCATCTGAAATCTTATCTGGCTTGACCATCACGCGAACTTCTCGTCCAGCTTGAATGGCATAAGCTTGATCAACTCCATCATATCTTTTAGCAATTTGTTCTAATTCAGTTAATCTTCTTATATAATTTTCTAAACTTTCACTTCTTGCCCCAGGTCGAGCCGAAGATATCGTGTCTGCCGCCACTACTAGCTCAGCAACAAATGATAACTTCGGTACATCACCGTGATGGGCCGCAATTGCATTAACAACTACATCTGATTCATGATATTTTCTAGTTAATTCTACACCAATTTCAACGTGTGAACCTTCAATATCATGATCGATGGCTTTTCCTATATCGTGTAATAATCCCGCGCGAACTGCTAATTTTTCATTTAAACCAAGCTCAGCCGCCATTGCTCCAGCTAATTTAGCCACTTCAATTGAATGCCCTAAAACATTCTGGCCATAGGACGTTCGATATTTAAGGCGACCAAGAATTTTAACAAGTTCAGGATTCATTCGATGAATCCCTAGCTCCATTAATGCGCTTTCACCAGCTTCATAAATGTCATCATTGACTTCTTTGCGTGCTTTATCAACCATCTCTTCAATTCGAGCTGGATGAATACGACCATCCTTAACCAGCCGTTCCATTGCTCGTTTAGCAATTTCACGTCGAATCGCGTCAAAGCCACTCAAAGTGACTACTTTAGGAGTATCATCAATTATTAAATCAACTCCAGTTAGAGCTTCAAAGGAGCGAATATTCCGACCTTCTCGACCAATAATTCTTCCCTTCATTTCCTCATTAGGCAAATTAACTACTGAAACTGTTGTTTCAGCAACAGTTTCAGCCGA
This sequence comes from Lactobacillus sp. ESL0230, assembly GCF_003692805.1. NCBI lineage: Bacteria > Bacillati > Bacillota > Bacilli > Lactobacillales > Lactobacillaceae > Lactobacillus > Lactobacillus sp. ESL0230. Next base: position 162,326 of record NZ_REHI01000006.1, on the reverse strand, counting down.
ACTACTTTGAATTGCATCAATAATAATTTTACGGGCATAATGATCAGCTTTAACCCGAATTTCTTCATTACTATCCTTGATCATTTCTGCCCGTTCCTTAACTAGTTCATCAGATAATTGGGTCAAAACTAACTTCTGTGCTTGATCTTTACTCAGTTGAGCAACCTCGTACAGCTTTTCCTTAGTTTGATCGACTAAGTCAGTTACAACCTTTATATTTTTCTTTAGCTCTAGTTCTTGCTTACGAAAGTGATTTTCTTTTTCAGTTAATTCGGCTTCCTTTTCCGTCAATAAAGAGTTTTTATGTTCAAAAGTATCTTCTTGTTGCTTTAAACGATTAGTATCGCGTGCAACCAAATCGCGCTTAACATTTAATTCATCTTCAACCTTTTGTCGATAAGTTTGAATTTGCTCTTGCGCTTCAAGAATTTTTTCTTTTTTAATATTTAGTGCACTCTGCTTTAAAGTTTCAGCAGCTTGCTTTTGAAAACTTATTTCAGCTTGGGTAGCTGCCACTTGAGACTTTGCTTCAGCTAAAATATTATCAGCATTCTTTTTGGCATTTTGAGCTTTCTTTTCCCAAATATTTTTTCTGAAATAATAGCCAATAATTAAACCTAGTAAAATTGAAATAATAGCAATCGCGATGGGAACCAAAATTGTTTTTATCATGATTACTATCGCCTTTTTTTATTTTTAGATTATTCACACAAACTTAATGATAAATAACCTAATCACTTATGTCAATCAACTAAAAAAAACCTTGACCAAAATTTATAGATCAAGGTTAATTTCTTCAATTCTAGTTACTTTTGTCATCTACTTCTTTTTCAGCAGAAGTCGTTTTAGTTTCTGGTTTGGTTGCCTTAGCTTTTTTAGCTTTAGCATTTTCTGGATCTTCACGTTCAGAAATGGCTTCTTCATCAATACCATAAATATGACGAACTTCCTTTTGAACTTCAGCGTATATTTCTGGATGATCTTCTAAATATTGCTTTGCATTTTCACGCCCCTGACCAATACGTTCATCTTTGTATGAATACCAAGAGCCAGCTTTCGCAATAATATCTTTATCAGCTGCCATATCTAGCAATTCACCACTTTGGGAAATACCTTTGCCATACATCATATCTACTTCCGCAACTTTAAAAGGCGGTGCAACTTTGTTTTTAACAACTTTAATTTTTACACGATTTCCCGTTATTTCGCCACCAGTCTGCTTAATTTTTTCTGCACGTCTAATTTCTAAACGGATTGTCGCATAAAACTTAAGTGCGCGCCCACCTGGAGTCGTTTCCGGATTACCAAACATAATGCCAACTTTTTCTCTAATTTGATTAATAAAAATGGCAATTGTCTTTGTCTTGTTAATATTTCCAGAAAGCTTACGCAAAGCCTGACTCATTAAACGTGCTTGTAACCCCACATGACTATCACCCATTTCTCCGTCAATTTCAGCTTGGGGAACTAGAGCAGCTACAGAGTCGACAATTAAAATATCAATTGCACCACTTGTAATTAGTGTATCCGCAATTTGTAATCCTTCTTCACCAGTATTAGGCTGCGATAAAATGAGTGAATCCACATCAACCCCTAAGGCTTCTGCATATGCTGGATCCATTGCATTTTCAGCATCAATGTAAGCAGCCGTACCACCACGCTTTTGTACTTCAGCTACAGCATGTAAAGCAACCGTGGTCTTACCAGAAGATTCAGGACCATAAATTTCAACAATTCTTCCCCGTGGATAGCCCCCGACCCCTAAAGCTGAGTCAAGTGCAAGTGAACCAGATGGAATCGTTGAAATTTTAGTATCTGCTTTATCGCCCATGCGCATAACAGCGCCCTTACCGAAGTTCTTTTCTATTTTTTTAAGCGCATTTTCCAATGCTGCCTGCTTTTCATCTTTGGGCAAGACTTTTCCTCCTCTAAAATAATAATCACCAGTTTATACTCATTAATTATACGTTGCTTGAAGATATATTTGCAAGAAATATAGCGAACAAATGTTTAAATAAGCTTAAGCCCTACTAATATATATGCAAAAATAACCCATATTTTTTGATTTATTTTTTTAATCCTTTAGGTTGTACCCAATTTTGGACCAAGTTAAGCAATAGATCAACTAATACTGCCATTAATGCAGTGGGAAACGCCCCAGCTAAAATTATTGCGTTGCCGCTAGTTGCATTAGTACCGCGAATAATAATATCGCCTAATCCGCCGGCACCAACAAAAGAACCAATTGAAGTAATTCCAATTGCTATTACTAAAGCATTTTTTAAACCAGCTACAATTACTGAAATTGATAAAGGTAACCGAACCAAATAAAGTAATTGCAGCTTAGTCATTCCCATACCTTTACCTGAATCAATAATATTTTTATCAACACTGCACATGCCAGTATATGTATTTTTAATAATTGGTAACAATGAATATAGCGTAACAGTAAAAACAACTGTTTTTACTCCTAAACCCATTCCAATCATTACGATTGACAAAAGAGCAAGTGAGGGGATTGTCTGAATGAAATTAGCAAATTCAAGCACAAAACTTCCCAAATGTGTATTACGAGCAATCACAATTCCCAGCGGAATACCAATAATTGCTGCAAACAATACACCATAAACTGACATTAAAAAAGTACGATTAAATTGACTAAGTATATAATTGCCATTATGTTGATAATAATAAATAAATTGTTGCCATAAAGTTAAATTAGCCATTATTTTTACCCCTAAAAAAATTATGTTTTACCAAAAATTGATGCGCCACGGTAGAGGGTTCTAGTAATCTATCATCTACTTCAAAATTCATTCTTCGTATGTCATGAATACTAATATTCCCCACTAATCTCATCAAAAGAGGCTTAAGGTCGGGATGATTACGTAATAAATAATTATTAATTAACATGCCGCAATTATATGGCGGAAAAAAATGCTTATTATCCTTTAATAATTTTAATCGATAGCTATCAATTCGCCCATCCGTAGAATAACCTAAAATCACATTCACTTTACCACTTTTTAGGGCGGAATAAACCAGACCAATATTCATTGGCTCAATTTTGGTAAAAGCCATATGATACGCTTGCTTAAACTGCCTATAACCAACTCCTGGTGCATTAATCCATTCCGAAGCAACTCCAAATGAAAATTTATTTTGCCATTGTTTTAAGTCAGAAATTTTATATAAATTATATTTTTTTTGTGCACTTTTTTTTACCATAAAGGCATAATTATTGGCAAAGCCATAAGTGGGAAGATATGTTTGATCCCACCTTTTTTTCGCCTCACTCCGCACTGTCTGATTGGCCCTTTTTGCATTTTTAATTGGAGCTAGATGTAAATTAGCAGTCAATTCACCCCCATCATAGGCAACCGCTTGGATGTCAGCATCATGACGATACAATGCTTGGTGCTGCATTGGGGCTGAACCTAAATTATTAACAATGGAAGCGCGATATGGCGTTTCATGTTCAATTAATTGAACAATTATGTTAGCGACAATTTGAGATTCAGTTGTTGTTAAGGCAGTTACTCTAATCTGATCACTACTAGGTTGATTATCAACTAATCCACACGCACAAGTAGCTATCATAGTCATAAATGTAATGGTAGAAATTAATATTTTTGCTCGTCTTTTCATTACTAAGCCTCCCTATATACCTTTAGGAATAATTTTTTTCTCTAGTAAACCAAGTAAAAAATCTGTTAATAATGCTAAAGCAATTACTGGGAGGGTTCCACCAAGAATTAAATCAGGTTGATAAAGACTAAGTCCACTAAAAATAAAATCGCCTAATCCTCCAGCTCCAATATAGGAAGCCAATGTTGCCCAAGCAATTATATAAATTGCAGCTAAACGAATTCCAGCCATAATTACTGGCATTGCTAAAGGGAGCCTTACTTTAGTAATTAATTGTATTTTGGTCATGCCAAGACCACGAGCAGAATCGATAATATTAGTATCCACATTAGTTAGTCCCACATAAGTATTACGCAAAATTGGCATTAAACTATACAAAAAAAGTGCAATAATTGCTGGCAAACGTCCTACTCCAAATAATGGAATCATCATTGCTAATAATGCAAGAGCTGGAATAGTTTGCAAAATGCTCGTAATCGAAATTATTATTTTCGCAATTCGTGGAATTTTTAGTAAAAAAACGCTTAAAGGAATTGCTACAATAATTCCTAAGGATAATGAAATAATCGCTATATAAATTTGCTGCCAAGTTTTAACAATTAACTCTAATCCATGTTGAGTTAAAAAAGCAACCATTATTTTACCTCTTTTTCTGATTTTTCAATTAAAGCTGTTTTATCGCCCCATATTTTTTCATAAATCACATTAACCAGGCTAGAACGAGTTACTATACCTACTAATCTTTCATTATCGTCAACAACCGGAATATATTGTCCAGCGCGGCTTAAAATTCGACTAAAATTATCACGTAAATATTCATCTGGTCTTAGGACTGGAATTTTAGTTAATAAAATTTCACTAATCTTATTAGCGTGGTTATATTTTTTCTGTAACTCATTAATTGAAATATATCCTTTAAAGTGATTTTCGAGATCAACAACTAACAGCGTATCAACTCGATGTTCCTTCATCATTGCTAATGCAGCCGTTAAAGAAGCCGTTTGATTAATTTTGACGGGATCAGTGAGCATCACGTTTTTTACTTTAACAGTTTCATATTTTGCTTCAGAAAGGCGCTTTTCACCAATCAAATTCTCTACAAATTTATTTTTTGGATAGTGCAAAATTTCATCTGGTGAGCCAACCTGAATTAAATGACCCCCGTGTAAAACAACTATTTTAGTAGCAAGCTTTAGGGCTTCATCCATATCATGTGTAACAAACACTATTGTTTTACCTAACTTGGATTGTAAATTTTTCACTAAAGTCTGCAAACTTTCACGCGTAATCGGATCTAATGCACCAAATGGCTCATCCATTAAAATCAAGTTTTGATTTGCAGCTAAAGCTCTAATGACACCTACTCGCTGCTGCTGACCACCAGATAATTCATTAGGATAGCGATCTAAATATGATTTAGGTAACTGAGCTAATTCTATTAACTTATTTACAGCAACCGCTATTTTTTCCTTTGGCCATTTTAATAATTTTGGTACCAGAGCAATATTTTGTCGAATCGTCATATGAGGCATTAAGCCATTACTCTGAATCACATATCCAATATGTCGTCTTAAAAAAACAGGATTAAATTCTTTAACATTTTTTCCTTTAATTAAAACCTTTCCCTTAGTTACACTATTCATCCGATTAATCATTCGCATTAGTGTTGTTTTACCCGAGCCAGAGGTTCCAATTAGACAGCAAAATTCACCCTTATTTATTTTGAAGTTAATGTTGTCAACAGCTGGTTTGCTCATTTTAGGATATAGCTTTGTTACATTCTTAAATTCAACCATCGGTATATTTTTTACCATAATATTTCCCCCTTTTTTCAATAGTATTATAGTTCAATCCTATCAACATAATTAAAGACGGGCAATAATATACTATTACATATTTTTTAAATTATAAAACTAAAATAAAAAACACTAACATTGTTAGTGTTTTTAAATATTTAAAACTACATTGAACCTTTGAAGATATTCCAAGAACTACGAAAATAATCATAGCCAGAATATATTGTAAAAATCAAAGCAAGATAGAGTAAAACTGTTCCAATATGATAAATATCACCAATTAATAAGAAAATAATCGACAGCATCTGACAAGTTGTCTTAATCTTTCCCGGCATCTCAGCTGCCATTACTTGACCTTTATTTTCAGCTAAAATCAGCCGTAACCCAGTAACTGCTAACTCACGACAGACAATAATTGCCACAATCCAAGCTGGTGCTAATTTTAATGAAATTAACATAACAAAAGCAGTCATAGTTAACATCTTATCTGCTAATGGATCCGCAAATTTACCAAAATTGGTCACTAAATTGCGTGAGCGAGCAAGATGACCGTCAAACCAGTCAGTAGCTGATGCTACTGCAAAAACTATCGCTGCAATAACTAAATTCCAGTAAACAGTACTACCTGCTACTTTAAAACTTGCATCTCCGCCAAAGATAACAATTAACATAAATACCGGTATTAGAAATATTCTAAACACCGTCAACTTATTGGGTAAATTCATTCTTAAATTTTCCTCCTAAAATACAGTAATTAGTTACTGCTGCCACCTTGGTTATCAGACGAACTGCTTGAGTTATTATTAGCTTGATGATGATCAGTAGTATCGGTTTGATTATCATGGTTTACCTGACCGTTAGTTTGCTGTCCAGTAGATTGATTATTGTTAGTGGTGCTGTTATTTTCAGTATTATTGGTCTGATGGTGGTCTTGATTTTGCTCAGTTTCAGTACGCTGGTTTTGGGTAGTACCAGTATTAGCATTCCCTGTATTGTTATTTTGATTTACCTCACCATTTCTTTGAACTTGGTGATGCTTACCAATAAATAAGGTTAGTGATAGCCCTGCACTTTGGCCATTATAAGGTACTTTTTTGCCACCAACTGAAACGGTCGTTCCAAGCGCATTGCTAAAAGTAACAACTACTGTTTGGGCACTTTCAGGTATACGCACTGTATGTTTTTGCCCCGCAGTCAAGGTCTGGGCTCCTTGATTCACACCATTCATTGCAACCGAAATCGTTGTTACTTGATCACCTGCTCGAACTACTATATTACGATTCTTCTTTAAACCAGTAATTTCATATTGATTTACAGCTAATTCCCTAACTTTGACTAGGTTGGGTTTAGCCTTTTTAACTTTTTTTGGTCTGCTAGTATTTTCTGATGAAACCGATACATCGCTAGCAGAATTATTATTCTGATTTCCTGCTGATGAAAAGTGGGCATATACCATATAACACACTAGCACAACTACTACGATTCCTAAAATAATAATAATTCGCGGAAGATAATCTTTCCAGAGCTTTTTTTTACTGTTAGTAGTCTTACTTACTTCTTCACTTTTATTATCGATAGATTCTTCAACATACTCATCAGGTTCAGCTTGTGGTATTTCTTGGTGATATTCATTAAGTAATTCTTTACCATCTAATCCGACTACTTGAGCATATTGTCTAATAAAAGCGCGTACATAAAAGTCACCTGGTAGCTTATCAAAATCATTTTGCTCAATTGCCGTCAGATATCTACCTTGAATCTTAGTTGCTTTTTCAACATCTTCAATTGAAAGTCCTTTTGCCTCTCTGGCACTGCGTAATTTGTCTCCGATATCCGCCATAGTTACCTCTTTAAATTCTTTATTTTATACATTGAGTATAACATATACTACTAACTATTAATTTTTATTTATATAAGCCAGCCTCCACTGACATAAATTGTTTGTCCCGTCAAATAATTCGCATTCGGATCAAGCAAGGTTCTGACCCAGTAAGAAATATCCGTACCCTTTGCTAAGCGACCCAACGGAATTTCTTCCTTAACTTCTACCATAGTTTCAGATGAAAGTAACGCATTCATCTTTGTATCTACTGCCCCAGGAGCAATAACATTAACTGTCAAATTTGCTGATGCCACTTCTCGCGCATAACTTTGTGCAAAACGCGACAATCCAGCTTTAGTTGAACTATATACTGCTTCTAGTGCACTACCATTTCCACCATAAACAGAACCAAGATATACAATACGACTAAAATCATTTTTTATCAGTAATGATTCAAGTAGACTTGTCAATTTAATTGGTGTGTTCAAATTAACTTGTACAAGTTGATCAATTTTATTCAGATCTTGGTCGCTCAGAAAAGTGTAATCCGTAATACCCTGAGAAAAAACAACAGCATTAATAGGTAATAAACTATTAACAAACTCCATCAAGCCTTTATTATCTGTCAAAAAACTCAATTTGATTGGAATAAAATCTTGTTGAGGATAAATCCGACTATATCTTTGCACCATATTAGATGCTTTTTGCTCATCTTGATTATAGTGAAGATAAAGTGACCAGCCGCTATTAGCTAAGTCAGCACAAATAGCTTGTCCAATTCCACCCGTGGCACCAAATACGATTGCTCGTTTCAAATAAAACATTCCTTTTTGATAAACTATCAATCAAAAACAGCAATGCAATTATACCGCACTTGCTAAATTTCTACTATAATTGCACACAACATCTTTAATTTTACCATGAATTTAAATAAAACTAAGCAAAATTGTTACATGCTAAACTTTCTTAAAAATTACTATTTTGTTTGATCTTTTGTAGGTTTAACAAGTACCTGACGTGGTTTAGATCCTTCTGATGGACCGACTACTCCTCTTGCTTCCATTTCGTCCACAATTCGTGCTGCTCGATTATATCCGATTCGAAAACGTCTTTGTAACATTGATACACTGGCCGCTTGTTGCCGCTGAACCATGTCAACTGCTTGATCGTATAATTCATCTACCGGTTCGTCAGCAGCATTTTCGGTCGTTTCTTCTCCTTTTTTAGGGATTAGTTCTTGATCATATTCAGGTTGCTGTTGCTCCTTAACCCAAGCAATCACTTTTTCTACTTCATGCGAAGATACATATGCTCCCTGAATTCTTTCAGGTTTAGCAGCTCCTACTGGCATATACAGCATATCGCCTCGCCCTAGCAATTTATCAGCTCCAGTTTGATCGAGAATTGTTCGCGAATCTATCCCACTGGAGACAGCAAAAGAAATTCGTGAAGGTACATTAGCCTTAATTAGTCCAGTAATAACATCAACACTGGGACGCTGCGTAGCTAAAATCATATGAATACCGGCAGCTCTAGCCATCTGTCCTAAACGGACAATTGCTCCTTCAACATCATGTCCTCCAACCATCATTAAATCGCTTAACTCATCCACAACAACTAAGATATACGGCAAAGGATTCATCACCGGATTGGCCTTATCTTGATTATTTATACGAACCTTTTCGTTAAATTCACCCATATTACGGGCCCCACTTGCTGCAAATAACTTGTAACGCCGCTCCATCTCTTTCACAGCTTTATTTAGAGCATTGGCCGCTAATTTAGGGTCAGTTACAACCGGAATTGATAAATGAGGTACACCACTATAAACTGATAATTCGACCATTTTAGGATCAATCAAGATAAGCTTGACTTGATCCGGATTAGCTTTCATTAAAATGCTAGTTAAAATAGTATTGATGGCCACTGACTTACCTGATCCAGTTGAACCAGCAATCAATAAATGGGGCATTTTTGCTAAATTAGCCGAAATTATTTGGCCAGTAACATCTTTTCCTAGCGGAACTTCCATTGGATCTGCTTGTGCTTTTTTATCTTGATTTTGCATTACATCCTTGAACGCCACCACACTATTAGTCCGATTAGGAACTTCAATACCAATAAAAGGCTTCCCCGGAATTGGAGCCTCAATTCTAATATCCTTAGCAGCAAGAGCCAAGGCTAAATCATCTGCCAAATTAACTATACGACTTACTTTTACTCCCACCGCTGGTTGAACTTCGTATCGGGTAATGGTAGGGCCCAAAATCGCCTTTTTAATAATTACATTTACGCCAAAACTTTTAAAAGTTGTCTGTAAAGTTTGCGTATTTTTTCTGATTAATGCTTTATCTGAACTTTGATCAATATTCTTAACTGCATCAAGTAGTGATAGCGGTGGCTTTTGGTATTTTTGCTTTATTTGCTTAGTTTGCCTTGAAGCATCATGTTCAACATTGCTTATTTCTTGTTGTAATTTCTGATCTTCAGCAACGAAAGAATGCGGTCGCGGCAAATCAGTTTCTTCTAGAGGAGAATTTGCCTTTTCATCATTTTCACTTGCAATTTGAATTGGTGGTTCAAATTTTTCTTCTTCGATAGCAGAATTTGATTCAGCAGTCGCAGAAGATTCACTTATTTCAGTTTCATCGTCATTTTGACTATCATCATTTTTTTCTGTTTGCTCATTAAAATCAGTCACATTCGGAAACTCCAATGGCTCTTCAGCTAAAGGATCGGCTAAATCTTGTACTTTTTTATTTTCTCGTCTTTCTACTTGCTTAGTGCGGATAATATTATATTGATTTTTTATTTTAGAACTTGCTTCTTTATTTTTACTGATAAAGAGTTGACTAAAAAGCTGAAACTTTCGGATAATATCCGCAAATTTAATATCAAAAAACATTAAAATTCCAATTGGAATGAATAAAATTGCAATGATTTTTATTCCAATGTGCCCAAAAAGCGGATAAAGAAATTGGTAACACATTGCTCCAATTATGCCTCCACCAACAGATTTGGTAATTGAAACACGCATAAACTCTGCCTGCATCTCATACCAAAAAACATTCATAAAAGCATTATTGACCAATTCATGCGCAAAATAATTACTACTTTGCACCAGTAAAAAACCCAGAATTGCTAAAAACAGGCCACAACTTCTTTTAAATTTAAAATGCATTGGCCTATTATAAATCAGCATAACCAAACCGAAAACAATGCATATCCCTGCTATAAGTAAATAAGAATCACCTACAAATAGACGAAAAAGATTAGCAACCTGTTTGCCTAAATTACCAAATTTAGTAAAAGCAGTAATAGCAATAATCAGCTGAATGAGCCCCACAATAGCCCAAGTCATGTCTGTTTTCTGGACCTTCTTACGTGCCTTAGTTGTTTTTCTTTTTTTCTTAGGCATCTTTTCACCTAATCAGCATTAAAAATTGGCCTGGAAGTTCAAATTAACTGGTTCATCGAGTGTAATTTGAGTAACTTCATAAGTTAGTGTTTCAATATATTCGATCAAAGGTCGACTTAGCAATTGATAATCTGTCTTAGCTAAATCACTCCCATCACCAAAATAATCTTTAATTTGGACAATTTGACTAATCATCCCACTAACAGTAAATTGACCCGGAGCAGGGGCAACTTCAAAAATGACAGTTACATCAAAATATTTTCCTTCCCTACCCTCATCAACTGAACCGTCCTCATTTTGTTTTTCTACTTCCTTCAAACCAAAATTTACTTGGTTCTTAGTTTGTAATTCTTCATTGATATCGTAGTGAAAATTTTTAACTAATATTGGTGTTTCTTTACTATAATCCATTTTTACTCTCCCTTTAAATTGCGCTCATAACGTTGTGGCCGATTATAATTATCTTTTAACTTATCATTTGCATAATGATGTGTTATTTCCATGTTAGGAAAACCTTGTTGCCGTAACGCTTCAAGCAAAACAATTGCAACTGAATTAGCCAAATTATAGCACCGAATATTATCTGACATTGGAATACGTAAGTTTCTTTCTTGGTATTCACGCATAAAGGTTTCAGGTAATCCCGTTGTTTCTTTACCAAAAATAAAATAATAATTTTTATTTGAATCAGTATAATCAACCTCAGCATAATTTTTAGATGAAAATTTTGAAATAAGATAAATTTCATCGTTTGGTCCTAATTTTTGTAAAAATGCATCTAAATCATCATGCAAACGAACATCAACCTTGTCCCAATAGTCTAACCCCGCTCGCTTCATTTTTTTATTATCAAATTGAAATCCAAGTGGTTCAATTAAATCAAGCACTGCATTAGACCCGGCACAAGTTCGAGCAATATTACCGGTATTAGCTGGCATCAGTGGTTCATATAAAACAACGTGATTGGTCATTTTTTCTCCTTAATCAAAAAGTGTGGCAACACAACCACACAGTTCTAACTCTTTGTCACTTTTTAACCTTTTGCTGATTAAACGAAGACAAAGATGTACTTTCATCTTCCTCAAATACTTGAGAAACTTTACGGTAATAATTGTACACCCGCATAGTAATAATTTTTAAAATTGCATAAATTGGAATACCAAAAATAACTCCCCATAGCCCCCAAACTGCACTAGAACCTATCAAAAGTAGAATTGTAGTAACCGGATGCATCGCCATTTTATTGCCCATAACTAAGGGGCTAATAATTCTAGACTCAATGGTTTGTTCAATTACAAAAACAATCAATACTTTAATAACCATTGGCATTGACATCATAATCGCAATTACAATTGCTGGCACAAAAGCAATAAATGTCCCAAAATAGGGAATCAAATTCAAAAAAGCACTCAATACTGCTAACGCGATTCCATACTCCAAACCTACCATACTGTATCCAATAGCAAACATTACTCCCACCCAAAAGGCAACGGTAATTTGTCCACGAATATATGAGGCAAGAGCTGTATTAATATCATAAAGTAACTGACTAAAACTTTTTTGCCACCGATAAGGGGCAAATTGGGTAATGTATGGGCGTAAATGGTGTGCATCTTTCAGCATAAAAAACAAAATAAACGGTGCTGTTAAAACTGTCATGAAAATAATTGTTACAATACTAATCGCAGACGAAATATTATTCATAGCAGTATCAATAGTGTTCCTACCTGATTTAAAAATCATGTTTTGAACCCTAGTAAGAGCATCATTTAAGTCATTTCTCACACTATTTAAATGCGGATCATTTAAAGTGTTCTGAACCACCATTGTGGCATCTTTCCAAATACTAGGCCAATGTTTAATTAAAGAGTCGATCTGCCCTTGAACAATTGGCAAAAGCGTATTGACAATCCAGATAAGTAAAACCGTAACTAATGCAAACAAACCAATAATAGTAGCAATCCGCGGCACTTTAAACTTACGCTCCAAAAAGTCAACTAACGGATTCATAATATAAAATTGAATTAATGCCAACAGCAGTGGTGGTAAAATCGCACTTACAAATACTTTAGCTGGATTTAATATAAAAGAAATTTTATTAAACATCCAAATTACCAAAAAGAATAATAAAATGTTTAATAATGCTACGCTAAAGCGGTTATTCGAAAACCATTTTTGCATAATCGTTGATTTCTTATATTTTTTCTCGTAGTCCATTTAATTTACCCCATCAAATATGCTCGTATTCAATGCTTTCATTTACCTTAAATTTAGGCATACTCTGATTATTGGCAAAAGTAAAATGAATAGCATTAGCTAAAGGATTATCGTCACTTTTTTTATCAAAGCACAAAGTTACCTGTTCTAAAGTTCTCATATTATTTTCAACCATTGTGCCCACATAATCAGCCACATAGGTCTGATTGTCAATCGTAATCTTGTCCCCTTTTTGGAAAACAAAATCTTCGCTTGGTGTAGCTGTACTAAATTTTTGAATAACTGATACATCAAATAATTCAGTTGCAACATTTTCACCAAATAATATTATCATATTGCCCTCAGTTGTAAGAGCTGCTGGGCCAATTTTCTTAATTGTTGCAGTCCATTTCATTTTTTACACTCCTTAACTTCTAATTCTAGCATAATAAAAACCGCTTAACTAATATATAAGTGGCTTTCTAGGATCATATTTACTTCTTACGATAGAGTATCCATTTTTTTAATTCATCAAGTAAAACTAACGGAATTGGTAAACAAAAGAGAAATAGCCAATCAGTCATTAATAAATTAGTCGTATTAAATAATTGTTGTAACCCTGGAGTTATCGTCAAAATTAAGAATAAAAGGATTTCAAAAATAATTCCATACCAAATACCAGTATTACTAAATAAGCCCTTTTTAAAAATTGAAATACGATTCGTTCGACAATTCAAAACGTTGGCAATTTGAGTAAAAATAATTGTCCCCAAGACCATTGTCGTTGCTCTTAGATAAACTTCTCCATTACTAGCTAAGGGAATTCTAGGCCAACCATTTTTCAAATTAACTAGAAAATAAGCACCAATTGAGATCATGCTTGAAATAAACCCATACCAAAGAAAAGCTTTAGCAATTACCGTTTTATTAAGTAAATGTTCTTTACGATTTCTAGGTGCCTGTTTCATTACATCAGAATCGACAGCTTCTCCTCCTAATCCTAAAGCAGGTAACATATCTGTACCTAGATCAACTGTTAGAATTTGCATTACCGTCATGGGTAAAGGTATTATGCCACCAGACAACAAGAATAAAATTGAGGGAAAGGCCTCAGGTACATTTGAGGTGAGTATATAAGTTAAAAATTTTCGAATATTACTATATACAGCTCTTCCTTCTTCAATCGCGGCTACAATTGAAGCAAAATTATCATCTGTCAAAATAATATTTGCAGCATTTTTAGCTACATCGGTCCCTGTCATCCCCATTGCTATTCCAATATCGGCTTGTTTTAATGCTGGTGCATCATTCACACCATCTCCAGTAGAGGCTACTATTTCACCATTTTGTTGTAAAGTTTTTACAACTTTATATTTTTGTTCTGGTGCCACACGCGCAAAAATAACTTCTCCTTTTAGTGCTGCACTCAATTCATGCTTGCTCATTTTTTCAAGTTCATCACCTGAAATAACCCGTGCTTGATTAGTAGTTAGTCCTATTTGAACCGCAACCGACTTAGCCGTTAATTTTGAATCACCTGTTACCATAATGATCTTTATTTTTGCTTCATGACAACGCTTAATTGCATTATAAATTTCTGGCCTTGGTGGATCACTCATCGTCGTTAAACCGACAAAGATTAAGTGTTGCTCAATAGTCGTAGCAGTCACCTTATTAATATCTATACTATCTTTATCAACAATCCGATAAGCCATTGCCATACTGCGCAAACCTTTTAGTGCATATTGAGCATTGTGATTAGCAGCTGCTTGCTGCTGACTAGGAGTCATTGGTTGGAGTTGACCATCAATTTGAATTTGATCACACTGCTTAATAACATCACTAAATGAACCTTTAGTAAATATAATGAATTGTTGATCATTCCAGCGATGAATTGTTGACATGCGTTTGCGCTCAGAATCAAATGGTAATTCAGACAATCTAGGATATTTGATAATTACTTTTGATCGATCAAAGCCTCCCTTTTCAGCCATAATAACTAAAGCTGCTTCTGTAGGTGTGCCTAGTATTTTGGGTTTGGCACCCTTCATTTTAGTCTGCTCAACTGAAGTATCATTATCTAGCGCCGCAATTTCAACCAATTTTTGTAAATCTGGATTCTCATCATACCATAATTGCTTTTTATTTAATTCTATCTGCCCATTGTTTACATAACCGTTGCCAGTTACCCGATATTCATTTTTAGGTGTCCAAATATAATGGATTGTCATTTGATTTTGGGTTAAAGTACCAGTTTTATCTGAACAAATAACGGTCGTCTCACCCAAGGTTTCCACTGAATTAAGTTCTTTAACTAAGGCATGTTTTTTTGCCATTCGCTTTACACCTTGCGCCAAACTCAAAGTAACAGTCGGTAATAACCCTTCTGGAATAAAGGCCACTACCATGCCCAATGCAAAAACAAAGGCTTTGGCAAAAGGATATTTGACCAAAAAAATAGCGGCCAATAAAAACAATAATCCAATCGATACAGCAATCATTGATAATTGTTTAGTCAACCGATTAAGTTCTTTAGTTAAGGGACTATCAACCTTTCTTTGTTTTTGAGTTAATTGAGCAATTTTACCAAATTCTGTCTCCATTCCCGTAGCAAAAGCAATCGCTCTTGCCGTTCCAGCAGCAACAGAAGTTCCAGAATAGACCAAATTAGTTTCAGCATATTTTCCTTCTCCTGGTGCATACTCAACTGATTTTGATTCTGTCGTTGACTCACCATTTAACGCACTCTGGTCCACTTGTAAAGAGCTAGCAGAAATTATACGGGCATCAGCCGGAATGGTATTGCCAGCTTGCAGAATAAAAACATCACCTGGGACTAATTTTTTGGCATCAAGCTGAACCTTTTTACCATTGCGAATCACCTGCACATAGCTGGGCAGCATATTATTTAAGGCATTTGTGGCTTTTTTAGCTGCTCGTTCCTGCCAAAAACTAAATAATCCATTAATAATATTAACTAGCCAAATAGCAATTCCTAATTCCAAAGTACCACTTAATATGGCAATTGCACCTGATATCCATAGTAAAATGGCCATCATACTAATAAAATTTTTTAAAAAAGATTTCCACTCTGATTCTTCTTGTGGTTTTTTTATTTCATTTAAGCCATACTTTTTTAACCTATTATTAGCTTCTGTTGAAGTCAACCCAACATCAGCAGATTTCAAATTTAAAAAAACTTCCGAAATTTTATTCTGAGCATAAAGTTTACGAATTTTATTCTGTTCCATTACAAATCCACCCCTTAGTTATAAGTTTCATTTTTATTAATAAAGCTAACTATATACTCTAACATTTTTTTAAATATTTACCTGATTATAAACTCATCCGCCAATTTAGCATGCTATACTTAATATGGATATTAAATTTAGGAATATTAAATTTGGGAGGCTCACAAATGAAATTATTAATTGGCGGTTACACTAAGAAAAAGGCGACAGGTATTTATGAACTACCCCTAGCCAATTCTAACGAAAATTCCCAGCCAGAAGTTGGCTCAGCTAAAGAAATAATTAAGATTGGTGGTCCAACTTACTTTGTCCAAGATAATGATTTACTTTTTACTATCAATAATGCTGGTAACCAAGGCGGAATTAGTTCTTTTCAATTGCTCAAAGGTAAGTATCTCGAAAAAGATTCATACTTAACTACTGGATCTTCACCTGCATATATTGGCATTAACCGAGAAAGTAAGCTTTTATATTCAGCAAATTACCATACTGGTCTCTTAGCGATCTTTTCTTACGACAGTAATGGTACTTTAAAATTATTGGCTTCTCTTACTCATACTGCTGATTCCCTAGGACCCCGTCCCGAACAAGTTGATGGTCCACATCCACACTTTTTTGATCAAACACCGCAAAAAAATTTAGTTAGTTGCGATTTAGGCAATGATTGTGTTGATTTTTATAGTTTAGAAAATAATCAGCTAAAGCATCTAGCCAAATATCAAAATGAAGCAGGATTTGGTACTCGTCATTTAGTCTTTAGTCCTGATGGGCAGTATTTTTATGTTGTAGGCGAACTAGCAAGTAAAATTAACGTAGTTAAATTAGACGAAAAAAACTGGTCCTTCGAAAATATCGCAACTTATTCCACAATTCCGACCGATTATTCAGAACATAATGGTGCTGCGGCAATCAGAATGAGCAATGATGGAAAATTTATCTATGTTTCAAATCGAGGACACGATTCGATTACTGTTTTTTCAGTGAAAGCAGATCATACTTTAGAATTACGGCAACGAATTTCAACTTTTGGTGAGTTCCCTCGTGATTTTAATTGGGACAATGATCAAAAATTACTTGTAGTAACTAATCAAAATACAGATAATGCCACACTGTATACCCGTAACGCAGAAAATGGTTGCTTGACCCCTATTCAAAAAAATATTTATATTCCAGAAGGAACATGTGTTCTTTTCGATGAATAATAAAAAAACGGTATTGTTCTAATACCGTTTTTTATGTTAGAGATAAAAATTTACGTTCCTGCCACAATTTTTGCATATCCGCAGCATCTGCAATTTCTACTTTAACTAATTCGTTTTTGACAAAGGGATCTGGAAAGGCTAAGTAAAAGCAGTTTAATGCTTGCCGCTTAAATTCATCCTTAATACCGTATAATGGATCCCCATATAAAGGATGACCAATTGCTTGCATATGAAGTCGAATTTGATGTGTTCGCCCTGTATAGAGACGAAGTTCTACTAAACTCATGTCTGGAATTTGGTCAATAACCCGATAAGCAGTCACTGCCTTTTTGCCTTTTACATCAATGGTTCGCTTAATAGCTTTATTCATACGACCGATTGGCAAATCAATCATACCCTCTAATTCATTTTGGCTAAAGTTGCCATGAACAATTGCATGATATTTTTTGACGAAATCAGCTTTACTAATTTTGCTAAAACGACCATGAGCGATTGCATTCTTGCCTACAAGTACCAAACCCGAAGTATCACGATCAAGTCTAGTAATTATATGTGGCTTTACTTCGGTTAACTTATTTCTAGCAAAGTAACCTAGGACTCGGTTAACAATAGCATTATCATCATAGCGAGATGGTATTGACAGTAAGCTAGCTGGCTTATTAATTACTAAGTAGTTTTCAGTTTCTTTAATAATATTCAATGGCTTATTCGATGGTTTTAACCACAAATTAGCGGGTTCTTTACCAGGTATAAAAATAACTTCATCCCCAGAACGAACCAGATAATTTGTATAACGCTTTTTGTGATTAACTAATAGCCAACCCCCTAAGTTCTTGGCATTATTAATTGCTTGCTTTGAAAAGCCACTTTTTTCTAAAAATGAGCCCAAAGATATGGGCTTATCAGTTGCAACTATTACTTTAAAAATCGTCATCTTTATCACCAATAAAGGCATTTTGCACCCGCGTCCAAAAATATGTATGCCCAAAGCGATCAAATCTAATCACTTTATTAGAAATACGATAATTAATTTTCTTAGCATTGCGCACATTAATTTGACTACCATCAATTGTCATTACAAAATGATCAGCTTTAGGTACAATTGTAATCCATTGCTCAGGTGCAATGACTATTGGGGAAGATAATGTTCTAAAAACCCGATTATTAATCGAAGCAATTTCTGCCATTTGTAAAGCCTTAAGTTGTGGGTGAATAACGGCTCCACCTAACGATTTGTTATACCCAGTGGACCCTGTTGGCGTTGAAATACACAACCCATCACCACGAAAGTTTTCAAAAAGTTGATCGTCAATATAAATATTAGCTTCCAAGGTATGCGATATTCGTTTAACAGCTGACTCATTCAAGGCTAAATAATGTTTGGTATCTCCGGCTTCCGTGACTAGTTCTACTTCAAGTAAGGGATACTTAGCAGATTCGGGCTCACGCAAAAAAAGCGCATCTACCATCTTATCAACATCGACACTTCGCCAATCTGTATAAAAGCCTAAATGTCCCGTATGAATACCGATAAATCTAATTGAGCTAATTTGGCTTTCATAGCGATGAAAAGCGTTAATTAAAGTCCCATCTCCGCCAACTGTTATAACCACATCAGGATACTTTGCATCAAAAACCACATCGTTTTTAGTAGCAAGAAGTGACTTAAGTCTTGCTACTACCTGTAAAGTTTCATCATTATTATTGTGGGCAATTGCTATCCTCATTAATTTTCCTTACCTTTATTCTTGGTAAAAACTTTTTGCGCTTCTTGTACCTCATCTTTAATGAACGACATCTCCTCATCAAGCTTATAAGCCGTTTCCGCAGTCGACTTTAACCGTTTAGAAATATCTTTTGGATATGAACCCTGATATTTGTAGTTCAGGGTATGTTCAACGGTTGCCCAAAAATTCATTGCCAATGTTCTAATTTGTATTTCAGCAAGTAATTTTTTTGATCCTTCTGGTAAATAAATAGTGTAAGAAATTACCATATGATATGAACGATAGCCAGATGACTTAGCGTTTTTGACATAATCTCTTTCTTCAATTACTTCCATATCATCACGTGCATGAATCAAATCTACAACTTTATAAATATCGTCAACAAACTGACAAACAATCCTAATACCAGCAATGTCCTGCATGTCCGTTTCAATTACTTCTGGACTAATAACACGCCGTTGCATTTTTTCTTTAATAGAATCAACCGATTTTACGCGACCAACTACAAATTCTATTGGTGAATGTTCTCTTTCAGTTAAAAAACTCTGTCTAAGGGAACGAAATTTTATTTTTAACTCACGCACAGCCTCATCATAAGGCCATAAAAAATTTTCCCAATCAATATTCATAGAAATAATCCCCTTCTTAAACAGCATCTATATTTTAACACAAAACTGATGATAGCAATTTCACGCCTTTAAGCTTACTACTGATTTAAGTTTTTTTTATGAATTATGCATATTAATTATATTAGATTAATTTTAATAAAAAATATTTTTTATTTATTAGAAATTTAGTAATTTAATTATTTTATAAATTATATATCAATACTATCAGAGCAACTTTCTTTTAGCTTATAAACTACAAAAAGCAAACATTGTCAAACCTATTTTTTGACTAATATGGGCAAAATAGCGCAAAATAGTTAACAATCCCTTTTATCAATGAATACGTGCTATTTCTATCCAAAGCAAGACTATACAGCAATTAAGGAGTATAATTTTAAGGTAAGCCTTCTCATGGCTGAATTTTAAATTAAAAAATATAATATTCTGAATTATAACTTGGCTAAAGATTGGAGTAACTTCAGATGGCAAAAAATAGCGAAATTGAAGCTAAAATTATCCTACCTCAAAAAACTTATCAACAACTTTGCGATAATTTTACAATAAAAAGTAATTTTGACCAAGAAAATTATTATTTTGATACTGCAGATAGCTCACTTAAAAACATGCAAATAAGCTGTCGTATTCGTATTTTTAACAATTATGCCGAACAAACTTTAAAGATACCAAGTAAAATTGCTAAACAAACTAATTTTCATGCAGCAACTGAACTTACTGATACTTTAACTTTAACTGAAGCACAAGAAATGATTAACAGCGGTCAACAGCACATTCCTGTTACTTTTGGTAAAACTGGTGGTCATTTTCTTATTGAACATTTGGGACAAAATTGTGAATTATATTTGCAAACTTTTAGTAAAACTCATCGAATTTTAGCTTATGGACCCCAAAATTGCGAGCTAACTTTTGATGACACTGTTTATCCTGATGGTTACGAAGATTATGAACTTGAAATCGAGAACCCTAAAATTTCATTAATTAGCGACGTTTTAAATTTACTAAAAAAGGAGTATGTAATTAAGCAAAGCCCAGCTAATACAAACCAAGCAAAAATTAAGCGGGCTTTCGAGCATCGTGCTAGAATATGACTATGTTAGTATATTTTTCGGAGGATAGATATTGTTAGATTAATAATTGCACAGACAATTATGGAGGACCTGATTATGTTCGAGATTTTTCTCTTTGTAAATCCTATAGGTATCTATTGCTACGACACAGAGATTCTGATTAAAGAAGCGATCGATGAACTCAACCTTAATACTTCGTTCCATTTTATCCCTATAACTAATACTATGGTTGCTAGAGATGATATTATACGAAGAAAAAAAGAAGGTCAAAAGGTAAATGATATTCCACAGTACACAGTTGCTTCGCATCAAGCTTTACGCTATTATCATGCAATAAGATTTGAATATGGTAACAAAAAAGCAAGATTATATTTAATCAGTTTACAAAAGGCAATCAGTAGAAATTTCAATAATTATTCTACTGATTTACCTAAAAAAATAACATTAGATTTAAATCTAGACTTTAATCGTATCAATAACCCTAAGATAGATAAATATATCAAAGATTCAATTCAACAAGATAAAGAACTTGTTAAAAAGTTCAATGTACGCAATATTCCCACAACAATTATTTTTAATGAAAATGGTAATTATAATGGTATCTTAATAGAGGGAACAGTTGCTCACGATAAATTAATTACCCTTTTTAAAAACGATTATCGACTTAACGAGGAACCAGGATATCTGCCAACTAATCATCTACATTTGATGTAAAAAAGTAATAACATTATCACAACTATTAACTTTACGAAAATTAGTAAATACGGTTGGTGGTAATTCATCAATGGTAAGGTTGCGTTGATATAATTGATTAGCGATTTTCATACCTTTAATAGTTTTTTGTGTTAATTGCAATTGTAAATAATTTTTTTGTGTTCTAGGATCAACGCAATATTGTTTCAGTATCGGCTTAAAATGCCATAATTTAGCTAAGCCATGAGAATTAATAACAAAATTCTTTGTTTGATAGTGAACTTTGCTTGTAATTGGTTCAAGCTGAACATTATATTTTAGCCGTAGTATTTTTTGCTTGGGTACAATTTCTAAATAATAGTCATGCCACAACTTGTTTTTACGAAAAAAAATAAGTTGTGACTTTTTTATTTCTTGTAATAAATAATGACGCTCACCAACAATCCAAATATCTGCAACCCCAATATTTTTATATAAATTATGCCTTTTTGTAAATTCTACTTTACTCAATGGTGCACACTGAATTTCAAAGGCCAGTTTTGAATTCACTAAAATATCGGCTCGTAATTGCCCGTTAGCCAAACTAATTTCTGTTTGCGCACTAAATTTTGCCTCTAAAAGTGCATTTTTTAATATAGCCTTACTTAAGGCATGTTCTTCTTTTTCCCCGCTTAAATTATTATTACTAGGAAAATGTTTAAAGTAAGCCGATTTTTCTTTAATTACCAATTTAACTCTTTGTTTACACTGCGGACAAATATAATTATTTTTAGCTAACATTTTTGACTGACTTTGTGCCTCAGTCACCGCCAATACTAACTGATTGTTTAACAAAGCTGCATACAAAAAAATCACCCAAAATTATGTACGCAAAAAAGGTTAAGTTGACCTTAACCTCCCCTACTTTTATTAATTTTTACTATGACTGAAATAATGTTTTAAAATTTCAAGTGCATCTTGCTTAATTAAACATTTACCTGTTGTTCTGATACGTGCCATTTTATTAGGACGTACCTTAACACCATATTCATTTGCAATTGACCAAACTTCTGCTGGCTTCAATTCATTAAAATCATCATCTTTAAAAGCTAAATCCAAATAAAAGTACTCGCGCTCAAAATAAAGACTCGAAAGAAGCATTTGTTCTGGCACACTTTCTGCTAGTTCAGTTACCTGATTAAGATCACTAAAGCTATAAGCTTGCCGCTTATGTAATTGCTGATCTGACTTTTTAGTTTTTGGTTTAAGTGAACTAGCTAATTCTGATAAAGGCGAATTTTCATCATCTTCTTGTCGCTGTTCATCAGTAAAATTATTTTCATCGTCGTCAGCAGCATCAGCAGCATCATCTGATTCTAAATCTTCAAAAGCTTTATTTAAGACCGGATTATCATTTTTTAAATCGCTATCAAATAATTGTGACAACTCTGCACGATCTTGCTTTGTCACTTTCGTTATTAATAGATCTAAGCCACCATTATTGGGCATTACTTGAAAAGTGACCGGGGCATCTTGACTAAATGAATGGTCATTATCAATTTCTTCTAAAATTGAATAAAAGAATTGCTGAATTTTATTTTTATCCCCTAATAAATCCAATACCTTAAGCCCACGCTTGGACAATTCATTTTTATCTATTCGTACTCGAATCGTGTTTTCATTAATACGTTTTACTTGCATGAATTCTCACCTCCATCGAATCCTTTTATCTATTGTAGCTTATTTTATAACTAAAATAAAAGCGTTAGTTTAAATACCAACGCTTTTATTTAAATTTTTGCATTAATTATATGTCAGCGATTTTTTGCATTTCTTCAAGTTCGAGCCGACGAACTTTACGCGGTAAAAACCGCCTAATTTCATCTTCATTATAACCAACTTGTAAGCGACGATCATCCATAATAATCGGACGTCTTAACAAACTAGGATTTTTTTCAACTAAATTAAGCAACTGATCAATTGATAGATCATCAAGATTAATCTTTAGCTGTTGAAAAGCTCTTGAACGTGTAGAGATAATTTCTTCGGTACCATTCTCAGTCATTCGTAATATTTGAATAAGTTCCTCTTTCGTAAGTGGCTCTGAAAAAATATTTCTTTCTTTAAAAGCAATATCATGTTTTTTCAACCAAGCCTTTGCTTTACGACACGAGGTACAACTCGGAGATATATATAAATTCACCATATATTTCACGCTCCTTTGAACAATACGATTTCTTTTACCTCTTTAGTATAACATAACACTTCTTTTTTGTAAGTAATATCTTGTATACTAACCATATCTTTATATTAAATTACAAAGATGAATAATCTGTGACTTTTTTATCAAGAAAACGTTAAGATATAATAAAAGAGTATTAATGATATTAATACTCTTTTATATTTTTTATTTAATTAGTTAACTTTGACATTAAATCATTGACTAACTTCTCATTGTCTTCCGCCGTTTCCGATACAAAGCACGCCTGATTGGCCAAATCTTTAATATCTTCAGTATTCAGCTTCTTCATTAAACTTCTAATTCGTAAAATTGATGTGGCACTCATTGAATACTCATCAAGTCCCATTGAAAGTAAAATTGGGAACATGATATTATCGCCAGCAGCTTCACCACACATACCACACCATATATTATTTTCATGGGCAGCATCTATAGTGTGCTTAATTAAGCGTAATACGGCTGGATTAGCTGGTTGATACAAATAAGAAACATTATCATTACCACGATCAGCAGCCATCGAATATTGAATTAAATCATTGGTACCAATTGAGAAGAAATCAACTTCTTTGGCAAATTGATCAGCCATTACCGCCGCAGCTGGTATTTCAATCATCATTCCGACTTGCAAGTCAGAGCCAACTTTAATGCCTGCTGCTGTCAATTTATCTTTTTCAGTAGCTAAAATCGACTTAGCCTTGCGCAATTCACCTAGAGTACCAATCATCGGGAACATGATTCCCAATTTTCCATAAGCCGAAGCCCGCAATAATGCACGTAGTTGTGTTCTGAAAATTTCTTCATTTTGTAAAGATAATCTGATTGCTCGTACACCGAGGAATGGATTCATTTCTTCGGGTAAGTCCCAATAATCAAGGTGTTTGTCACCACCAATATCCATGGTTCTAATAATAACTTGCTTACCATTCATACCTTCGATAACTTCTTTATAGGCTTCGAATTGCTCTTCTTCAGTTGGAAAATTTTTCGAATCCATATATAAAAATTCAGTACGATATAGTCCGATGGCTTCAGCACCGTTATCATTTACACCTTGCATGTCATTAGGTGTACCAATATTAGCAGCAATAATAAACTTCTTGTTATCAGCAGTAACTGATGGTTCATTTTTCAATTTTTCCCATTCAGCTTTTTGCGCCAAGAACGCTTCACTTTTTTGCTGATAGGCTGCTATTTGGTCAGCATCTGGTTCAATTACTACATCACCATTTAATCCATCAACAGCTATATTTTGATCATTTTCAACATCAGCAGTGATTGATTCAGTACCAACAACAGCTGGCAATTCAAGCGAACGAGCCATAATTGCTGAGTGCGCCGTCCGCCCACCAATATCAGTAACGAAACCTTTAACAAAGTTTTTATTTAGTTGAGCAGTATCACTTGGCGTCAAATCATGAGCTACGACAACCACTTCATGGTCAATCGTTGCCGGATTAGGTAATTCTTTTCCTAATAAGTGAGCCATAATTCGCTTAGAAACATCACGAACATCGGCAGCACGTTGCTGCATATATTCGTTATCAGTCATACCTTCAAAAATTGTAATAAATTTTTGAGCAGTTTCATCAAGTGCAGCTTCACTATTAATTTTTTGTTCCTTAATTTCGGTTTCGATTGCACCAGTAAATTCAGGATCATTTAAAATCATCAAGTGAGCTTCAAAAACTTGTGCTTCTTCTTCTCCCAAGCTTGTTTTAGCACTATCACGAATCTTTTCAACTTCAGCAGTTGAAACCTTAATTGCTTCGTGATAGCGAGCTAGTTCACCTTCAACATCGCTGACATTAGCCTTTGAAAATGAAAGATCCGGTTCTACCAAGAGATAAGCTGGTGCTACAGCAATACCATCACTTGCAGCAATTCCTTTTAATGTCTTGGTCATTATTCAGCTAAGCCTTCTTTTTTCATTGTTTCAGAAATAGCTTCAATAGCATCCTTTTCGTCATCACCATCAGCACTAATTGAAACATCAGCATTTTTGCCAACACCAAGTGACATAACACCCATGATTGAC
The DNA here is from genome assembly GCF_003692805.1 of Lactobacillus sp. ESL0230. NCBI lineage: Bacteria > Bacillati > Bacillota > Bacilli > Lactobacillales > Lactobacillaceae > Lactobacillus > Lactobacillus sp. ESL0230. The sequence continues at coordinate 136,624 of NZ_REHI01000006.1, read as the reverse complement.
TTCAAATTAACTGATTTGCCATTGTATTCCAAGTTGATGTCTGAACCAAACTTAGAAGCAGCTTGTACTAACAAGGTAGCAGGACGAGCATGAATACCTGTTTCTGCAATAACATGAAAATCGCGTTTTTCCATTATAATATCTCCTTTGAATTCAAAAAAATAAAACCGGTAGTAAATACCTATTCGTGTACTTAGACTATCATTTTTTTGCAAAATAGACAACATTAATGTAACAGTTTACATCATTAAACTTGTGTCTTCTTTTGCATGTAAATTATTTGACCTCCACGGAGTGCCTTACCAGTTATATTTTGTCTTTTCCCAAAAGATCTTAAAGCAGCTTGGAAAGCAAAGGCTTCTTTTGGGTGAACTTGATATGAATCAAGTTCACCGCTAGCTAACTGCTCAAGAATTTTTTGATAATCCAAATATACCACCGTTTCTTTCAAATTAATAATAATCTAGATAAATTTAGCAAATTTTTGACTACTTTGCTTATCTACATTTTAACATATTGTACCTACATCCAACCACCAAGCTTTTATGTTTAGCACTTGATTATTAAGAGTGCTAATTATATAATTTAGGGAAAGATGAATCAAAGCGAAAGGCGGTAATATAATTGCTTTGTCAAAACTGTCATAAACGACCTGCTTCCATTCACCTCTTTGCTCAGGTAAATGGTGAAAGTCGCGAAATCAATTTATGTGGTCAATGTTATCAAGAACTTGAACAACAAGGAAATATTAATATGAGCAATAACAATAATAGCTTTTTCGGTGATTTTAATAATCCATTCAATAATGGTGGTAATGCCGATGATTCACAAATGAATAATAATGGTGGGACTTCAGTTGGCAATAATGGCGGTAAGCGGTCACTTTTAGATCAGTATGGAACTGATTTAACTGATTTAGCTCGAAAGGGCAAAATCGATCCAGTGATTGGTCGTGACCAAGAAATCGCTCGTGTAATTGAAATTCTAAATAGAAGAACTAAGAATAACCCTGTCTTAATTGGAGAGGCTGGTGTAGGTAAAACTGCAGTAGTTGAAGGATTAGCTCAACAAATTGTTGACGGATCTGTCCCAGCTAAATTACAAGACAAAAGAATTGTTTCATTAAATGTGGTTTCTTTAGTTCAAGGGACCGGAATTCGTGGACAATTTGAACAACGTATGCAACAACTGATTAATGAATTACAAAATCAAGATGACATTATTCTTTTTATTGATGAAATTCATGAGATTGTTGGTGCAGGAAACGCTGAAGGGGGAATGGACGCTGGTAATATTATTAAACCGGCCCTCGCCCGTGGTGATTTACAATTAGTGGGAGCAACTACTCTCAAAGAATATCGTGAAATTGAGAAAGATTCAGCCTTAGCTCGAAGATTTCAACCAGTTGATGTAAAAGAACCCTCCGTTAAAGAAACAATTCGCATTCTCCAAGGAATTAAAAAGCGTTATGAAGATTATCATCATGTACAATATACAGATGATGCTATTCAGGCTGCAGCTGAATTATCTGAACGCTATATTCAAGATCGCTTTTTACCAGATAAAGCAATTGACCTACTTGATGAAGCTGGTTCGCGTATGAATCTAACAATCCCTTATGTAGACAAGGACAAAATTAAAGAACGTATTGAAGCTGCACAACAACTTAAACAGGAATCGCTTAAAAACGAAGACTATGAAAAAGCCGCTTATTACCGTGATCAAATTGAAAAATATAATAAAATGAAAAATCAAAACGTTGATCCGGATAAGTCACCTATTATTACAAATAAAATAATGGATAAAATTGTAGAAGAAAAAACAAGTATCCCGGTAGGCGAATTACAAAAGCAAGAAGAAAATCAATTGCAAAACTTGGCTACAAATTTGAAGTCACATGTTATTGGCCAAGATGAAGCTGTTGATAAGTTGGCGCGAGCTATTCGCCGTAATCGAATTGGCTTTAACAAATCGGGTCGTCCAATTGGCTCATTTCTTTTCGTTGGGCCAACTGGAGTTGGTAAAACAGAGCTAGCAAAGCAATTAGCTAAGCAAATGTTTGGTTCAGAAAATGCCATGATTAGATTTGATATGTCAGAATTTATGGAATCCTATTCAGTTTCTAAATTAATTGGTTCTGCACCGGGTTATGTTGGCTATGAAGAAGCTGGTCAATTAACTGAACAGGTTCGGCGTAATCCATACAGTTTGATCTTGCTAGATGAAATTGAGAAGGCTGATCCATCTGTAATGAATTTATTCTTACAAATTTTAGATGATGGTCGCTTGACTGACTCACAAGGACGCCAAGTTTCATTTAAGGATACAATTATCATTATGACTTCAAATGCAGGTCAAGGAATTAAACGTGCCAGTGTAGGCTTTGCTGCTGAAACCGCAGGCAAAAAACCCGATTCTGTCCGTAATTCAATGAGTGAATTCTTTAAACCTGAATTTTTAAATCGCTTAGACGATGTAATTGAATTTAACGAATTATCAACTAAAGATTTAGTTAAAATTGTCAATTTAATGCTTGATGAAGTTAACGGTATGGTCAAAAACCAAGGAATTAATATTACCGTTACAGACGAAGCTAAGGAGCAATTAGTTCAAGAAGGATATAATCCAGCAATGGGGGCACGCCCACTTAGAAGAATAATCCAAGAAGAAATTGAAGATAAAGTAGCTGATTTTAAACTTGATCATCCAACAGCTAAAAAATTACTTGCCAAAGTTGATAATCAAAAAATAGTCATTAGTGAAGAAAAATAATATTTTTATTAAATATTAAAGAAAAAAGTGAAAATTAGCGTTATAATAAAGTAAAGAAATAGTGAAAATAGAAGAAATGGGTGAATAGCATGCATTTGATAGATGTGACCAATAGTTATCGTGAATTAGTTCATAGTCAACTAAATACAACTAACGTCAATTATGTCAAGGTTTATTCCCTAGGCAATACCTCTGTTATCTATACTGAAAGTGACGATGCAATCGAAATTGTTTTGGAAAACCACAACCGACGTGTTCGTAAAGAAGAAATTGATTTTATCATTGAGCGACTAATTAAAGAAGAAGCTCCAGCATATACATTGATATCTGATAAAAATCAAAGAGTAATGGAAATTCACGTTGATAAATAAGAGTCTAAAAAGAAGCTAGCTCTTTAAACTAATATAAAAAGGGTTTGAACATAAATGTTCAAACCCTTTTTGGTGGTCTGGGAAAATAGTTTTTCCCAGACTTTTATTTTTTTACATACTGTAAAGTGTTAATTTATGAAAACATTTTAACTTCAAGGAAAGTTCTTTTTACCTATAATTTTTCAGTCAATTTAACATCTGGATATTTATCTTGGAAAAATCTTTCAGCAAACTGATTTTCAAATAAAAACAAAGGTTGATCATAACGATCCTTTACAAGCAAGTTACGGCTACTTGACATTGCTGGATCCAATTGACTAGGATCAATCCATTTAGCTACACGATGACCAATATTAGTCATTTCAATCTCAGAATTATACTCATTCTTCATCCTAAATTTAAAAACTTCAAATTGTAACTGACCAACTGCACCTAAAATATAATCATCTGTTTGGTAATTACGATAAAGCTGGATTGCCCCTTCTTGTACCAACTGGTTCATTCCTTTATGAAAGGACTTCTGTTTCATCACATTTTTAGCCGTAACACGCACAAACAATTCTGGCGTAAATTCTGGCAAGGCAGGATACGTTATCTTGCGTTTACCAGCATAAATACTGTCACCAATTTGAAAATTACCCGTATCATATAAGCCAACAATATCGCCAGCGACAGCATCAGAAACTTGAACTCGCTCACTAGACATAAATTCAGTCGCATTATTTAATCTAATTGGCTTATCAGTTCGCGCTAAAGTTACATCGAGTCCCTTTTTGAACTCACCACTACCGATTCTAACAAAGGCTATTCGATCACGATGCTGTGGATTCATATTTGCTTGGATTTTAAATACAAAGCCAGAAAATTCTGCATCATCTGCCTCCAAGCGTTCATCCTGATTAACCACATGGCTTGCAGGGGCAGGTGCTAATTTAACAAAACCCTTTAAAAAAGTTTCCACGCCAAAATTAGTTAAGGCTGAGCCAAAAAATACTGGGGTCTGGTCACCAGCCATAATCTTAGTAAGATCAAAAGTATTTCCCGCTTCTTTAATTAATTCAATTTCACCTAAAGTGTCTTGGAACTGAGGATTTTGACTCATTGGCTCACTGGCCGGTAAAGTTCCCGCTTCATTTAACGGAATGAATTGTTTTGCCCCTGCTTGATGATATAATTCAACCTGATTGTTTGCTATATCATATAATCCTTGCAGTGTTTGACCGGAGCCAATTGGCCAATTCATCGCCACCCCCTCAATTCCTAACAAGTCTTCTAATTCAGCAATCAAGTCGAGCGGTGGGCGCCCATCGCGATCAAGCTTATTCATAAAAGTAAAAATTGGAATGCCGCGTTGCTTGACGACTTTAAACAATTTTTTGGTTTGAGGTTCAATTCCCTTAGCCGAATCAATTACCATAACGGCAGAGTCAACTGCCATTAAGGTCCGATAGGTATCTTCTGAAAAATCTTCATGTCCCGGAGTATCGAGAATATTTATCCTTTTTCCTTGATACTCAAATTGCATCACAGAACTAGTAACAGAAATACCACGTTGTTTTTCGATTTCCATCCAATCACTAGTCGCATAGTGGCCCGTTTTTCGTGCTTTAACGGTACCAGCATTACGAATTACTCCTCCAAAAAGAAGCATTTGCTCTGTAATTGTCGTTTTACCTGCATCAGGGTGTGAAATAATAGCAAATGTTCTTCTTTTTTGTACTTTATCTAAAAGTCCCTCACTCATTAATTACTCTGCTCTTCTTCCTTTTTTGCTTTTTGTACTTCTTTTTCTGGTATGGTCAACAGAACGGTTGCTAACCTTGAACGCATCATTCTTCTAGTGGTCAAAATCATACCATTATCAAGTTTAACTGATAGTTTTTCACCTTTAGCAGGAATAATACCCAATTTGGTGATAACAAAGCCAGCAATTGTATCAACATTTTCCATTTCTAAATTTGTTCCAAATTGCTCATTAAATTCATCAAGTGACATTTTGCCATAAATGACGTACTTATTAGATGCAATTTGCTGAAATAATACTTCAGCGCGATCAACCTCATCATCAATATTGCCAACTATTTCTTCAATTAAGTCTTCAATTGTAGCCAATCCAACTACGCCACCATACTCGTCCGTTAAAATAGCAAGTTGTTGCTGACTTTGTTGCATTTCAACTAATAATTCACTCAAATCTGTTGTTTCTGGTGCAAACAAAGGTGGATTCATTACGTCAGCATAATCCAACTTATCAAAGCCCTTTTCACGCGCTTTACGTAAAACTGTTCGAATATGAATCACCCCAACAATTTTATCCTTATCCTTTTTATAAACCGGAATGCGTGAATATGGCTCGCGTAAAATTTCATCAAGATTATCTTGAAAACTTTCGCCGCAATCAACCATAAAAGCATCAATTCGTGGAACCATTACCTCACGAACCATTCTGCTTTGAAAATCCAAAACTGCAGTTAACATAGAAAATTCGCTATCATTAATCTCATTGCATTCATGTAAGGCTTTTATTTCTTTTATTAAATGCTCTTTTGTTTCTTCATCACTTGAAGGGGATAATTTATTTTTGAAACGTCGAAATAAATTACCCTTTTCGGGGTCGCTAGCCATATTTTTTCTCTCTTTCTTAAAATAACAATTCAAGTAGTCACATTATATCATGTACCGCGCTGATATGTTAAAATACACGTAAGAAATGAGGTTTAATCTATGAAAAAAAGTCACGTCTTACTTGTCTTCACCTTTTTACTATTAATTCCCTATTTGTGTAGCCTCACAATTATTGGCATCGGCTATGATGCACTCGTTTTACACTCGGCTGATTTATTTAGAACGGTCATTGGAGCAATAGTTGGTGCTTTTATTATGTTTGCCATTAAAGCAACTATTCAGCGACCTGTCGATCTATTGGCTGTAGAAGTTAATGATGGCATTCTTAAACAGCTGCTACGCTTTTTCAGTATTAGGCGGCGATATGTACTCCTAGTGGCAAACGTCATACTTGATTTTATTTTATGTTTTGCGGCAACTTTTGTGGTTAGACATTTTCTAACTTTAGATCAAATAGTTGGCAAATCTGTCGGCTTTGTTTTCTTGATTATGCTTTTATCAACATGTTTAGGTGCTTATGTTGAATATGACAATCTTTCTATTGACCCTAACCAACATTAGCTTTTAATTATCAGCCTCAAGATACAACATTTGGGTTAATTGTTTAGTGTCTAAATTTAAATCTTGCACTATATATGGCATTGAACTATCACCAAGATTTTCATAAGTTTGAATACCTTCATCCCTTACTTCTTGTAAAAATTTTGCTACAACAACATTTAAGGGCTGACTAAAAAATGAAAGATTTTGATTATTCTGTTGTTTAATTGCTACTTGCGTCTCAGGTAAAACAAAACGCAACAATCCTTGCGGAACTTCAATTTCTTTAGCAACAGTTACACCATACCAATACATAAAATTTTCTGGACCAAAAACAATCATATTACTTCTTTTTGCCTTCAAATTATTATTAGCCAAGAAGGACTGAAAGACTTCATTTTGCTCCATTTCTAAATTAGCTTGTGTAAAAGTGCGTTGCTCGTCTAGCAACTGATCAGCAAAAGGGCGGCCGATAAAAGTTAACTGCGGTTGTAATCTTTTCATAATTAATCTCCTAATATTCTCCCAATTCATCAAGCGGGATAATTTCTCCTTGCAGGAAAGACTCAATTTCGCTACTACTAAAGCCATGTGCATAAAGATAATTACGTATCTTAATTTCACGTTCACTTTTATTTAACCTTCGAAAACGTTTATAGGCTTTTATCCCCTGCTTTTTTAAAGCGGCTAATTGTGCTACTTGATTTGTTTGTAAATTGCTTTGGGCAACAATTGCAGTGCTAAGGTCACTAGTAAAGCCATGGCTCAACAATTTTGTACGCATCTTACGTTCGAGTTCAAGTTGTGCTATCTGACCAATTTTACTTTTCAATGACCGTAAAACACGTAATCCTGGTTCTTGCCACTGTTCCTCATCAACCTGCTCAAACGCTTGCTGAATTATTTCAGGATCAATTCCCTTTTGCTCAAGCTTACGTGCTAGACTTAGTGGTCCATCAGTGCCAATACGTAAATTTTGTTGTAATACAAGGTTTACGTATTGCCGATCATCCAAAAAGCCCATTTCACTAAGTTCTCGTACTGCACTTTGGGCTGACTGTTCAGCAATACCATGCTTGCTTAAATATTGTAACACTTCATAAACCGTACGCGGTTCATAACTTAGAAAAATTGATGCCATACTTGTTGCCTTAGCATCAGCATCAAATTGTTTTACAGCTTCAACTTTCCCATTACTTAATTCTTGTCCTTTTAAAAGTACAAATTCAGCTATTGTTCGTTCACTAGCTGAAAAAGCATACTGACCATCTAAGAAGATATTATAGCGACCAGGTTTTTTTTGACTACTAACTTTAGTAATAATCGGCATCTTTATCCACCCTCCTATTATTTCTCTTTTATGCTAACAAATTTCTTTGTTTCTTGCTAAAAACTTTTTCGATAGAGTAGAATATGTTATTAACCCTTAATATTTTTATTGTAGAAAGAAAAAATTATGAACCAAAAAGTTAAGCAAACAATGACTAACGAAAAAAATGTAATTATTACGATTAAAAGACTTGGCATTAATGGCGAAGGTATTGGCTATTATCGTAAAAAAATTATCTTTATTCCAAATGCACTACCTGATGAAGTGGTAGTTGCCAAAATTATTAAAGAATTCCCTCATTACATTCAGGCTGAACTAGTTCGCATCAAAGAAAAAAGTCCTGATCGAGTAGATTTTCCTGCGGGAGTAGATTTAGCAATTGGCGGCTTAGAATTAGCCCATCTATCCTATCAAAAGCAACTAAAATTTAAACGGGATAATGTTTTAGAAGCCTTGAAAAAATATCATCCTCGTGGTTATAACAAATATAAAGTCAAGCCCACAATTCCAGCACCCAATCAATGGCACTACCGTAACAAAGCTCAATATCAAATTGAACAAGATCATGGGCAGATTAATTTAGGTTTATTTGCGCCTAATTCCCACCAGCTATATGACTTACCCATTATGCCAACCCAAAGTGAAAAAACGCAAAAAATTGAGCGCCAAATTAAAGAGCTAGTAGAAAAGTTTCACGTAGCGATTGCCAATCCATACCGCCATACAGATGGTTTAAAAACTATTGTAGTCCGTCAAGCCCAAGCAACTAACGAAATACAAGTCACTTTAGTAACCGTCGGCCATCTTATTAAAAACTTACCAGAATTAAGTGCCGAAATTATTAATTTACCAAATGTTGTCAGTGTCTTTCAAAATGAGACGGATTGGCACAATCCACAGGTCTGGGGTAATAAAACCACCAAACTAATGGGTAAAAATCAAATTATTGATGAGATTTTAACGAAAAAATTTGCTCTCTCACCACGAGCCTTTTTCCAGCTTAATCCAGTCCAAACCGCAACACTTTACTCACATGCTCTGAAGTTTTTAGATTTAGGTCCAGAGGACACCCTAATTGATGCTTATAGTGGAGTCGGAACTTTAGGAATCTTAGCAGCAGATCAAGTTAAACAAGTAATTGGTATTGAAACTATCCCGGAAGCTGTTGCAGACGCCAACCATAACGTTGAATTAAATCACTTACATAACGCCAACTATATCCAAGGTAGTGTTGAAAAAATTCTTCCTCAACTAGAGCAAAATGGGGTCTCAATCGATGCACTAATCGTAGATCCACCTAGAACAGGTTTAGCCAAAAGTTTAATTAAGACTTTACTAAAAATTAAACCCAAAACTTTTGTTTATATTTCTTGTAATCCATCTACGCTAGCGCAAGATCTCGTTTTACTTAGTGATATTTATAATGTTCGTTTAATCGAAAACGTCGATATGCTACCGCAAACACCGCGGTGTGAATGTATTGTTAAGTTAACTTTAAGATAATAAAAAACTGACACAATTTAAAGTAAGTTCCAAAAGTTGAACTAATAAATTTTAATAATTACTGGGCTAAGGCTTGATGGCAATCTTCAATTGGCATTAAGCCTTTTAGTCTGCACCTTATGCAGATAATCATTAATCACTTGCCTTAATTCAAGTAAATTGTGATAGCCAGCTTCGTACCTAGAAAAGATTTCCGTTCTTAAGCCTGCAAAAAAGTGCCCATTAAATTAAACCATCATTAAGTGAATTGCCCTTGGGCGAGAGAAAATTAAATTCCTGAATTGGAAAAAAGGAAAGGAAGAAAATGTGTGAAGCTACAGACTATGTAAAAGAACAAGGACACGTCATTATCATTTGCGGCAATATCTAAAAATTATGATTATATTTTTATTAGCTCATAACGAGTTCGTTGACCCACATTCAACAAAACACAGATAAACACTAAAATTTAACTTTACCAAGTTATGAGATGGGGCTTTAAGCCAAACATTGTTTAGCTAGTTGCACCCTTTGTTTTGATTGCGCCCTAAGCGATCAAGTTCAGTTACAATTGCCACATCATCTTCACGAATCTAATCTAACATGTTTTGCAGTTGGAGGCATTTAATATTTACCCCCGGCATTTTGGCACTAAATAAGCAATTCAGTTAATTATCTAGCATAATAATAATTTTCAATTAGGATTGCAATTATTATAAATCAATTCCACAATAAAAAAGTGTAAAAGAAATTAGGCTAAAGGAGTTAATAATGGAAATTGGTGAACTATTAAAAAAATATCGCTTAATGCACGCTGCAACTAAAAAGGCTTGGGCAAAAAATGTACTTAGCCCGTCTTTTTATGCGCGTGTGGAAAAAGGTCTGATCCGGTGGCACAATCGCATATCTAAACTCGTCTTTTTATGCGCGTGTGGAAAAAGGACTGAACCGCATCTCCGCAGATGATCTGATTAACCTGTTGCATGCAAATAAAATTTCGGTAATAGAATTTTTTGAGAAGTTAAATCCACATGATCGCTTAATAAGCTCAGAAGATCGAGCATTACGTTTGGCCGCTAATAAGGCCTATTATAACGGGAAAAGGGCTGATTTGCTCAAGCTTTATAATCAGATTGCTAAGGGAGATTTGCCGAATAAAGAAGAGCATTTAATGCTGCTTAATATTTACATAGCGATCATTGATGATGACTATTCTAGTATTGATGCGGCTACCTTAGAAAACATGAAAAACCGAATCTTTGTTGCCGATGTTTTTGATGCTGATACCCTTAAACTTTATTGCAATTGTATATCTTTTTATAATTTAGATGAAAATTTAGTCATTAGTAAACGCGCAGTTACGCAATTTAAAAACAATAATTCAATTTCTATTCAAAAAAACATTTTGGGAATAATAATTAATATTTTGATTTTTTGCATTAAGGAAAAGCGCTACCAAGAAGTAGATTTTTATATCAATAGTGCCGAAGAAATTGCTACTATACCGGAAATATACTTTTATAAAACTTTATTGCTTTTCTTTAAAGGCCTATTACAATACCAAGAAAAATCAGAAGAACATTACTTAGATCAGTGCTATGACGTTATCCGAAATATAGCTTTGGCAGGCATGACTGAATACAGTAATGAACTTAAAGACTTTCTGATAGAAAATAAGTAACTTGTAGTCAATTTTGCTAATAAAACTGGCATATTTGCTATAAAAGTAGCATTTATACCACTTTGGCATTTATTTTTAAAAAACGAGTTAATATAACCATATAAAAATTAATTTTTATAGTTGTGAGGTAGTAATATGGATCGTCTGTTTCATTCAATTATTATAGTAATTATGAATAATGGTATAACAGATAATAATCTTATTGAGTAGGAGTATTTTAAAGAAAATTGTTGCTGGTGTAGCTACAATTGCTACACTTGGCATGACTAGTCTCCCTGCTCTTGCTTCAACTGGTGAAGAAGTACATTCAGGAATGGTAGAAGATAGCAATTCACTTTTACGGCAAACTCAAGAAAGAGATGGTGGTACTTGGAACTATGGTGTGGGTAGTGTATATGTCTGGTCCTACTACCAACATAAAAGTAGACTCCATAGATCATCTGTAAGACCTGGCTATTTTGCCGATATTTAAGTAGTGATTGGAAAACAAAGGGTGTTCAGTCAAGAGCGTCTGCTCCTAAAGCTCCACACGGAAATACTGCTTATTATGATATAAGCTAATTTTAATTAATAATAAAAATAATTAAACTCACGACTTTACTCGTGAGTTTTTTAATAACATGAGGTTTAAAAATGCTGCGGAAAACAAAAATTGTTTTTTATTCTCTAATCACGGTTGTCGTGCTTGCCTTATTTGCAGGCTTTATTCGTGAGTATGATAATAATTCAATCCCAGAAAATAATACCATTATAAACATTGCTAGTTGGAACCCAAAAGTAATTGCCAAATGGCAGAAACAATTAACTAGCAAACAGTACACTAAAAAGGTCAAAAAAAAGATAATTTTTACTAAGTTGAAGCAAGTAGCTCAAGCTAAAAATAGTTCTTTAGTTAAGTTACGCATTAATAAGTTTAACGGGCAACAAAGCAAGGTGGTTTACAATTTTGGGACTCCAATTAATAACTATTCACTATATCAAGCTGAAGCTATTAAAAAATTGACGAATACCGAGCTAAATTTAGAAGAAATTAATGGCCTATATTGCACTAATGCCAAAAATGAAGCTTTAGGCCAAATATTGACAAAATTCCGTGCCCTTGGATTAAAGACGGAGGTTATAGATAATTCCTTATCAGTAAAAAGTTTGGGGCAAATAGTTGTAGCTAATTTTTCAAAATTTGATTTAATTGTCTTGATTGGAATTATTGGCACTTTATTTATTGTGATGGTACTAGAGAAAGTTTTTCGCTTTAAAGCTTATGCAATTATGAAGATTAATGGCTTAAGCGACTGGCAGATAATTAAGAACGATTTGAAAGATGAATCTCCTATGTTAATTGGAGCTTTGGGGGTAATTATGTTAGTGATGATTATCTGGGGGCTAACTACCTTTACAATCAGCGGCTGGCGTTTCTTTTTGCCCTATGCTTTAGTTCTACTATCAATTGTCTTTTTAAGCTTTTTGGTTTTGAATACTATATCTTATGTAGTTTTAGCGTTGATTGACCCTTATCAGGCAATTAAGGGAGCAGAAACAACATATATTTTCTTACTAATTGGCTATGTTTTAAAGATACTTCTGCTAGCTTTGATTATGATTAACACCATTTCTTTAACTAATCACAATAAAATTTATATTAGAGATACTAATATAATTAAAAAATGGCAAAGACAAAAAAACACTTATTCACTTCAACGATATTGGAATATTAATGATAAGTATGAAGATAAAAAAATGGGCAAAATGGCTCACCAGTTAGTAGTGCAGTCACCTGGAACAATTGTTGCCCAGAATTCACAACAATTTCACCCAGCAATGCGTGATACTGAGCCTGAAAATGGCAATGTGATTATTGCCAATAATAATTTTATTAAGAATAGTGAGCTTAATTTTAATCCTATTAGGCTTACTGCTAACAAAGTTTTACTATTAGTCCCATATAATCGGTTAGACCAAGTAAAACAGGCTAAGAAGCAGCTAAGAAACTTCCTTAAATTTCAACAGACTTTACCTAATTATTACTATCAACAGCGGCCAAAAAAGCTACCAGCTATTCAAGTTGTACCTATCGCCAACGGACAGAACATTTTTAATTACACAGTTGAATACGAAATTACGTCATCGCTCTCGATGAACCCCTTGATTATAGTTGTTAACAACAAGTTTTTATCTGATTCTTTTTATTCATCAACCATTAGTCAAGGAACCATCCAGTTTTCTAATTTAAAGCTTCTTAGAAAAAAAGTTAAGCAACTGGGTCTAATGCCGTATGTTATTGGTATTACAAGTAAACGAGTACGAATAGCTGAATATCAGAGAAATGTCAATCGACAATTGCTCATTTTAACCATTACAACTATGTTATCGCTACTGCAGCTAATCTTTATTATTGTGTTTGTTAGTACGACCTTTTTGCAGAGTCAGCGGCGCAAGATAGCAATTTATCGAGTTTTTGGTAGGTCGAATGCTCATTTGATGGGAAGCTTCTTGCTAACTAACTTAGGACTAGACTTCTTGGTAACTGCCCTAAGTTTAACTAGGTTGCACTACCTATCCTTAATGCCGGTTGTCTACGTTTACCTGTTGCTAGAGGCCGGCGTTATCTTATTAACTTATTGGCGTGCGCAGCACAATTTATTGATTACCCTTAATCACGGGAATTAGGAGTCATAAAATGATTAAAGTAGAACATCTTACCAAAAAATTTAAAGAAAAAACTATATTCGAAAACATTAACTGCAACCTCGAAACAGGCAAAAGTTATGCCATAGTGGGCAATAGTGGTGCTGGCAAAACAACTTTTCTTAATGTTTTAAGTGGGTTAGAGGAGCCGACAGCGGGTAAAGTATTTATTGACGATTTGCTTGTTAATGCTAAAAATCAACGAAAACTGTATCGTGAAGATTGCGGGTTTGTTTTTCAAAACTTTGCTTTAATTGATACGGAAACGGTTAGACAGAATTTGCGCCTTGGATTAGCCAATCAAAAATTGGCTAAAACAGAGGCCAATGCCAAAATGAAGGCCGCTTTAAGTCAGGTTGGGTTGGCCAGTATACCATTGAAGCAAAAAATTTACACGCTAAGTGGTGGAGAACAGCAACGGGTAGCGTTAGCGCGAGTAATTTTAAAAGAGCCGAAAGAGCTTTTTGCTGATGAACCAACTGGTTCACTTGATGCAGATAATGGTAAGATAGTCTTAAAGACCCTGCTGACTGGATTTGATTCAACTGCAACAGTGTTAATTGCAACGCATGACCCAGCAGTTTGGCAGCAATGTGACTATGTAATTAAAATTGCCAATAAGAAAATAACGATTACCAACAAAGAGGTATACAAATGAAAAAATTAGGTCTTACAATTATTATTGTTGTTACTATTTTATGTGCTGCCCTGTTACTAATTCATAACCAATACACTGACTATCTTAATCCAATGATTAAGATGGAAACTGATTATGCCAAGGTGCCTAAGCATACGCAAAAATATTACAATGTACAGGCGATTAACAAGTCGGGCAAAAAATTGCCGTATAAGATAAAATATGTTGGTGGAAATGATCCAAGTCGGCAATACATAGTAATCCGCCACAAGGGTCAGTATGTCAAGGTTATTGACTATATCACTAAGAATGAGATGCCAAGATTGCAAGATTGATTTTTTAAGTAAGATTAACCCCAAAACTAAAGGACCGCTATCATTTAGGAATACTGCACATTGTTAGCTTAAATTCATAGCCAATTGTTTTGAGAGCGGTTGGCAAATTATGCTTTAATCAAAAAGGCCGTCCCAATATAATCTGTCAAAATTATGTTGGAACGGTCTTTTTATTTACTTATGATTGTCGATATAAGTCAACAAGACAATAATAAATGAGGTAAAAGCCAGCGCTAATTCTAACGCATGGCATAGACTCTTTTAGCCACATAAATACCTAATACTTATTTTTATATTCTACAATATATTGGGCAAAACAATAAGTGTTTCATTCAGATATTAATTTATAATCTTTAAGATAGAGTTTTTGATCTGCAACTTTTTGAAAATTATCGTCATGTGAAACCACTATAATTGTTTTATTATATGATTGTATATCTTTAAAAATTTTAGTCACGGCTTGAGCATTTAGGTAATCAAGATTGCCTGTCGGTTCATCAGCAATAAGTACATCAAACGGCTTAATAATTGCTCTCGCAATACCCACTCTTTGCTTTTCACCGCCACTCAATTTAAATACTGATTGATTTAATAATTCTGATTGCAAACCAACACGAGATAACACTTTTAGCATTTCGTTTTCACTGATTTTTCTTTTTGCTAACTTTAAGTTATCCTTAACAGTTTTATCGTCTAGCAAAAAATAATTTTGAAATACAAACGAGAAGCGCTTTCCCCATAAATCTGGATAACTAATTTTTCTTAATTCGATATTATCTAAAATAATCTGTCCAGAAGTGGGCTTTTCTATTCCAGCAACAATTTTTAAAAATGTTGTTTTTCCAGCCCCACTTTCCCCCGAAATACTACAAAAAGAACCCTGTGGTATTTCTAAATTGATGTTTTGCAGCACTGGTGTGTTATTATAATATTTTGATACTTCTTTTACAATTATCATTCACGAATCACTCCCCATTGTTCTATTTCTATTATGTATATCATATATAATTATAATAAATGATAATGCTATAGCTGCAACACAAAGTAACCCTGATATTACCAGGCTTAACCAATCTATTGCATGTGCTAGATAAACAGAAATTATACTAGAGATTACAAAAATACTAACAATAAAAATTATAAAGTTAAAAATAATCTTATAAATTGGATAGCCCATTAAACGCTTAACTATAATTTCTCTTTCACGTAACATATAATATTGACTTATTAACACAGAAAGCAAAACAAAAGAAATAACACTAAACAGGATCAATTGAGTTAATGTCATACTTACATCTTTTTGAGTTTGTTGAACAAGTTGTGCCTTTTGCGTATAGATAGAGGTTACATAATTTATAGTACTTCCCATTCTACTTTCAATAAGTTGCGGTTTTATTTGATCATAGGCTTGGCCAACATGCTTATTAAAAAAGAAGAAACCTCCATTCAAAGTAAATAGGTTGCCATAACTAAGGCTATTCTGATAGTTATCAAATAGTCTTATGATTGGATCTCTAACCATATTAGATGATAAATTATCGCCAGAGTTAGGATTATAAGTAAAATAATTTTGTCCGTTTTTAGCATAAACTATCTTTATTTTTAAATTTTTACGGGTGAATTTTGGAGTATGTTCTCTATGACGCCAATCTTTAAAATCAGTATTCAATTGAAACAGAAATTCAGATAAATAATTAGAACGAATCCGGGATTCAAACTTTTTATATTTTTCTGGTACTATTAAAATCTTTGTAAATAGTGTTGGTTGTAACTCAGCTATCTTGGCTCCACTTACTAACTTTGTTTTAGACAGTTTTAAATAATTTATGTCTGCAGTAATGGCTCGTCCAGAAGGAAGAATTATGTAATCTTGTACCGACTTATTATCAGAATTAATTTTGTACCACGGAACTAGCCGCTTAGTTGAACCACGTCTAGCTACACCATAAGTACCTAATAGGTTATCAGAAAAAACAACAAAAGTTTTATGTTGTTTTTTAAGTCGTTGCCACAAATCTTTCGCACTAATGTCGTAAGTCACTTCAGTTCGATCTTCAGTTCGATCCAACTGATTAGTTACATTCGTTTGATATATATTTTTGGTCGATATCCAGGAGTTAAGACTTTTTATTTGTTTTTGATAATATAAAAAATCTTGATGAATTGCTGGAATCTTAATACTAACAAGTAAAATGCAGACTATAAATCCTATTGCACTAGCAGCTGTAACCATTAATGAACCTCTGGCCCAGTTAAATGAAGTTATTTGAGACTTTGCTTGTATACTTTTTGCAGCACCATAAATCAAAATTATTAAAAATAAGTAACTGGCATAAAATACTGATAATGATGACACAAATGTTTTATAGTAAATCAACATATTGTTATAGGCTGCATAAACAATTAGTAATATTACACTAATAATTATTGCAATTACTATTGCAACTGCTATACTTCGAAAAGATTGATATACATTATTAATAAGTCGGTAACCAAAAAATTTTCGTAATATAACAGCTTCTCGTTCTTTTATAATAATAAACATTAACGAAATTAATGATACTATTCCTGTGAGAAGCGCTAGTGTAATAAAATTTATTCTATTATTATTTTCAGGAGCAGTTTCGTTAACTTCCGATTTTATTTTAACTATACCAAAGTGACGCATTATTCTGGTAATTTTAGCAACATTTCCACTTACATAAAAGACATTATTTAACCCCAAATTTTTTATCTTGTTAAATGGATATAATTTAACTTTGTATTGCGAGTTAGGAAGCAGTAACGCAGACCCTGTTTTTTTATAATTTGTAACGTCACTACTAGAAGAGGTTCCTCTTTTGATGGGTAAGTTTGTATTAGCACTATAAATAATCAAGTCATTTTGCCCAGTAAAAAAATACTGGGATACACTGGTAGTTCCTGTTGCTGCTTTTTGAAGCTGATTAACTAAGCTTGAATAATCTGCATTGTCTCGTAATTGTAATGCTACCTCTTTTTGCTGATAATACAGTACTTGGTTGAAATAGCTGTTAATCGATGAACTTATGATCAATATTCCAGAAAAAGTTAAAAAGAGTATCATGCTAAATGATAATATTTTTTTCATAAAATTATCCTCTAAATTTATTTCCTTTGATAGCTACATTAACCTTTGAAAAGGCGGTTGATCCTGCACGGGCATAATCGCGTCTACCATCGTCATTGGCATTTTTAGCCGCTGCAGTATGATTCCGACTACTATGTTTATATGTTGATTGCACTTTTGTTCCATAAATGCCAAATAGTCAATCTCCATCATCTATGTGATGCCATTCATATGGAGCTGATGTATCACTAGTTGCAAGAGCTGTGGTTAATTTTTTTAACATTAAATAGGCCTTCTTTCTGTTATGATTTATGTTTTTTCATAATGATATCGCTTTACTGTTAAAATTATAACATTATTTTTATTTTTTACACATGTTTTTATAATTTTATTTGTTTGATATTAGACGCTTATTATTTGCCCCCGACATTTTGTCACAAAACAATTGATCTACTTTGCATTTTGCTAATGAACTGTAACCAAAACAGGTATAACACAAATTTTAATATGAATAATAGGGTGGGCTCTATTGAACTAACTGCTTTAAGAGATAGTAGAAAAAAGCTATAAATTTACCTTTTCTTTTAGATTCAATATAAAATTAAGCATGTGTGAATTCAATTTTTACTTTTCTATTGGCCGCTTGAGCAATTTCGCTCAGCAACATAGTGGAAACGTTAAATGAGCCATTTTCAATTCTTGCAATTGTTGATTGCGGCTTGTTTACCAGATTAGCAAATTCCCTTTGCGTTAAGCCTAGACTATCATGTAGTTTCTTAACTTAAACTGCAACCTCAAGGTTGATATTGGACTGTGTCACAGCCTGGACAAATTCAGAACTGTCCTGACTTCTTTTGCTAATGTAGTTGTCAATTTTACTCATTGTCATTTTCTCCTTTGTAATTATCACAACGTGCCTTGGCTTTATTAATTTCCCTTACTGGTGCTTTTTGCAAAATCCATGAGTAACCTTTAATGCGGCTAAGCCATGTTTGCGGGGGCGTTACGCCTAAGCTCTAATCTTGGTATGATCAACGCCGTATTCCCGCTCTAAACTAGCTAAAGTTTCTTGGTGAGACAAGTATTTACTGCAAATTTCAATTTCGGGGGTCAGTGACCTGATGCTCAAGCAAAACTTTACCAAATTCTATCAACTATATTTAATAAAGAGTCGATAAAGCTCCTACTAATCTAAATGATATATTGATTACTGCTGCGCTAATTTGAGATATTTTCTTTTAATTTACCATCGGTTAATAGCCATTGTTTATATCCTAAATCTTGTGCTTGCCGACTATTAATATGATGGGAAATCATAATCACCGTTTTATCAATGCTTGCAAGCAAATTATCTATTTGAACGGCATTTTGAGGATCTAAATTTGCATCAATTTCGTCCGCCAAGATAATTTGCCTATCAAAAACTAGAGCACGAGCAATCTCTAGGCGAGCACGTTGACCTCCCGATAAATTATTACCACCATCTTTACAAACATAATCTAATGGTTTACTGCCAAGTTCTTTATCTAAATTGACTTCTTTTAGACATGATTCTAAAATCTGATCTGAAAATCTCAGTCCTAAGCCTAAATTGTAGCGAATAGTATCATTGAAAATATATGGATCTTGTTGAATTAGAGCAAAATCATTTGGATCAAGAGCTGTTTCTCCATCTTTAGTAGTATAAATTATTTTGCCTTTTGACGGCTTAAGTGAACCCATCAATAAATTGAAAACGGTACTCTTACCAATACCAGAGGCGCCTGTTAACAAAATTTTATCGTTTTGATTAATTGTGAACATAGCATTTTTTAGAATTATCTTGTTACCAAAAGAGAAGGTAATATCGTTACTGTATATCTTTTTTAAAATTGGTGAAGTATTAGTATTGATTTCAAATTTTTCATCAAATTGATCAATTTCACTTGCAAGTGTTTGTTCAATTGTCTTTCTAATCATTTTGGTTGTTTTTATAGAAGCAAAGTCATTTATAGCTTCTCTTAAAGGCTGCATTACCTGACTGCTTGCTAAATAAATAGATAGAATGATTGAAATCGTAACGGGTTTGCCAGTGTTCATTAAGAAAAATCCTAGAGCAACTGGTACGAATAGAGCAATTATGGACCATATCCAAGATATTAATTGAACATCTATTCTAGAGTTATTCATTTTCTGATAAGACCGCTCTGTTACAGAGAGCTGTTCCTTAATTTTTTTGAAAGCTGGAGCAAATGCACAATAACGCAGTACGGTATCCCGACCACCCATTAAATCACGTATTTGTTCAACAAAATCGCTATTATTATTCGACCATTTGGCTGAACGTCGTAACAAGACAGGCTGAAAAATATTTGGGATAAATATTTGGGGTATAGCAAAAATAATAAAGACTGTTCCTAGTAAAAGATTAAGCTTCAGTACAAAAAATGTCGAAAATGCAACTATACAAAAATCAGAAACAATTTGAATAAGTAAGTTAAAATAATTAGTTTCGATTAATTTGAAATCATTAATTAGTGTAGAAATTTCTTAATTAGTATTAATCTTTTTAAAAGTTGCCTTCTTAATATATTCGGATTTAAGATTTGTATTGAGTAAATAAATGATTTTGTTTTGTATCTTCGAAAACAGCCAAATTGACATATAGATCAAAATATAAGTAAATACTGAAATACTAACAAAATTAGCAAATTTTACCCATGAAGTATTTTTAGAAAAGTTAGGCAAATAACCTATAATGGCTGAGTTAGCAATTCCTGCCAAAGAACTTATTGAAAGAGTAATGAAGAGTAATAATAGTAATTTTTTTAAGACTCAATTTTTAATCCTCCACAAGCTGTCATATTCCAGCTTGTTACAATACTTCCCTAAAACTTTTAAAATGCCAGTAATTCCAGATCCTAAATCTGTACCAACTGCTTGCAATTGATATGATAATAATAGGGTATGTCCAGATTCAGATTTAAACTTGTGTAGAATAAGATAGGATAAAAGACGATTGATAACACTTTGAGTTTTATCTGATGGAAATCGGTTATCAAATTCTATCAACGTGTCTATAATTCCTGCAATTCCAAAGAAATAACCATAATACGCTGTATAAGGTTAATCTAAACTAGCGGCCATTTCTTTGATTTTGTTTTTCAACTTTGATTGAAGATTAGGACAATAATCATAGATTTCTAAAAAGACCCGTAATAACCCTGCGGTGCCATATACTAAATATGGATAAGCTATAGTACTATTTCTTTTTGAAGGTAATCCTACGAACTTATTATCATTATCACGTATTGCCAAATCAAAATCATGTCGCAACCATTTATAAATAATATTGTCGTATTTATGTGATTTTAAATGCTGCTCATACCTTAATAAAAAATATGCTATACCTGCTCCGCCTTGGGCCAGTCCTAAATAATCATAATTAACTAAAGTTTTTTCATTGAGTAATTTCGTTACTAAGAAGGAGAGTGTATTTTCAACTTTTTGACTCTTTTTAGAATTATTGATTAAGGAAAGGCCTACACCAGCATATCCATCAAATAAGCCAAAGTTTCTATTTTTGAACTGAATAATATATTTAATTAGATCATTGGTAATTGACATGGACAGCTTCTAGAAGATCATGAAAACATAACTAGGTCTGTAGAATTTGTAGTTTTATTTTCTGCTTCTCTTTGTAATACTTGTTTAAAACCCATTCTTTATTATTGTTATATACTTTTAATAATATCGATATTTATTTCATTATTATTATAATTATTTCGTAATGTCAACAAAATTTGATTTTTAATTACCTAATAATTTGTTTATTGGTACGTTTTCGTACCGTAATAATCACTTCTTTCTATTAAATTTTGCTTTAAAGCCAAAATGACGCTTACCCTTATAGATGTAATTTTTGAACTGCCCCGTTACTGTATAAGGCTTGCCGTTCTTACTAGTAGCTTGGATGGTGATTTCTTCGCCCTGCAACAATTGTTTAATTTCTTGAGAAGTAAAAATGTGCGTCCCAAATTGCTTTTTAAAGCTTACTTGCTTCTTTGTTGGTACAAATGTACCAGTAACATAGTCATCACTTTGTGCTTTATCTGGTAAGTCCGGCTTAAAGCCCAAAAATTTATTGTCTTTATACGTTTACTCTGCTAATTTACCGCTAACTTTACCTTGTGCGGTATCAAAAGTGATTGTTTTGTCTGCAAAAAGCTGAGTTAGCTCACTTTTGGTAAAACTATGGTCGCCCCATTTGCTCTTAATAGATACCTCTTTACCTTGCCAATTTCCAGCAATTCTAGGTACGTTTATTTTTTCTTGACGCTTATTCCACTCAACTTTTGCTTTCTGTAATTTTTGTACAGAAGTTAAATTTTGTTGATTGTTTATCATTGTTTGCTTATCGTGAATAACGATGTTAGCCATCGTATTAGGTATCGCCATTGTTGGTATTGCTAATTTGCCCACTTGTTCCATAGCTTCTTGCAATTTTAAGGTTACTTTAGGACTAGCAATTTGTGTGTGCCTACTAATCGCAGCTTGAATTAGTCCTAAATTAGTTAGACTAGATTTTTCTTGTTTATTTTCAATTAATTTATTAGTACCAGTAGACATTTCGGCTAAAGTTGATTCTTGAGTTGCCCCCGTTCCAATATTATTTTTTGACAAGAAATTGATTACAAAGAGGTGGCTAGGTTCTTTAGGCTTAGGATTTTGTCCTTCAAAGACAAAATGATTAGCAGTTTCTCTAAAACTAATTATCGATAATGTTTCATCTTTTTCTATTTTAGTAGCATATTTGACGGAAATAAATTTATCTTTTCGCCAAAATTGAGTAGTTTGGATAGGTACAAAAATTTTAAGCCCATGTTCCCCTCTTTTTACTGCATATCCCAAATCCTCAAATTTTTTAAAGCTTGCTACAGCTACAGCTGGAGCAGGTCTTTGACTATTAATTAGTAAGCGATTTTTCATTGAATAATGCGGGAAATTATTTAAAAAATTAACCAATTCTATAAATTTTTCTGGAGAAGTAAAATATTTCTGTACATCTTTCATTAGATCAGAAATAGTTGTTTTATCAATTTTTTGCTTTTTATCTTTTTCTTTGTCGCTTTGTTTTTCCATTTTTTAATTCCTTTTTTGTAACTTATATTAAAGCACTTAGTTAAACTAAGTGCTTTAATATAAGTTACAAAAAAGGGCATTAAATCTGTCCTTTTAACGATCTAGCCCTCTTGATTTATTAAGTTGTTGCTGTAACAAGGATTGTTGCAGTGAAGTTTGGTGTAGTGCTTGACAATCAGCTTTAATACATTCTTGTGCCCATTTGATAGAGCCGTTATATATTTTCCCGCAAACACATAGAACGCTGGCGTCATCTGATAAATTCCTTATTATTTATAATTTCTTTTTGATTTAATTGCAAGTTTCGGTCATAAATTGTGCTCCAAAACTTTGCTTCATCTGGATTGGAAATATTCATCATTTTTTTGTCAAGTTCGCGAATATCCATATTTAAAATGGCTTGATCTAATTGTTCTGGAGTAATCATAAGCTGTTCTCCTTTTTTAAAAATATTGTTAATTATATCATGTATTTTTTAAGAATTACTGATTTTATCAAATAATTAAAGTGTGGCAAACATGACCAATAAGTTGTTGCTTAGGTGTGTAAAATAGGGATAAGTTAAGTCTTTTGTTTGTGTATATTCGTAAGCTAAAATCATACCACAAATTGTATATACTAAAGTAAACCAATCTAGTTTTGGCTCATGACACAAACCAAAGATTATTCCGTTTACTAAAATACCAGTAAAATATTTAAGTTTACTGGTTGTTGGACTGCTAAAAAACTAGGACTATTTTCCAAAAGTTACCAAATAAAAATTGTGCCATAAATTGAACTACTTAAGATCTGGCAATTCAATCCACTTCTGCGCGCTTGGTTTTAGTGGATTTGGCAAAACATCAACATTATTTGTGAAATCTGGTTTATCATTCACAATAAACTCAGCTTTATTTGGAATTTTAATTTTGCCACTGTCCTTGTCAACGTATTTCATTAACTCAGCCACATTTTTAACATTTGCGATAATGACCATCTGTAAATGTTTACCGTGCCATTTAGTGGCATCAATAGCTGTCCAATCAACGACATTGCCATCAGTTACGTCTTTCTTATTATCGTTTAAATCGTAAATATGAACGTTCTTAAGATTTAAAACAGGTTCCAATTTATCTTTAATTTCAAGTGATTTTACATTTTCATCATCTTGAGCAACAGCATCAACTGTATAAGGGAAGGCTTGGTCCTTATGCTTAGGGTCTTGATGATCAGCTAAAGTTACACCCGATTTAACTTGACCATCAAATGTTATCTTATATTGTTCACGATAAAAATCATCCTGTTTTAAAGAACTATCTTTTGCAATGACAAATAGTTTGTTGTCAGAGTCTACCGTTACTGTAAACATATATGTAACATCTTGGTTTGCACGGTTATAAACATGGATATTAGAGATGTCTAAGTTGGGATCAATATTCAGTAATAATATATTCGATCTAATACGTCTGGAACATCATGTACGATCTGATAATGATCTGGTTCGTAACGGTCTTTCAATAAATTATGATCAACTGATTTATCGGTTCCAATTTCACTTGGAGTATTAGTTCCTTCATTTGCGCATTATCTGCTTTCACGGAATTATTGCTAAAAGCTAACCCACCAGTCAATGCGCCAATCGCAAGCAATACACCCACGCTTTTGCTCAAGCTGTGTCGCTTTTTTAAATTTATTAAATTCATTAATTTTTCCTTTCTATAATAAAAAAGCATTACTTTGTAGTAATGCTTTTAATTTATTTAAAAATACAATTATTTAATTTGAATTATACAAGGCGTTCCATTTAGGATTATCCCCACAAACTTCAATAAAGATCATACCAACAGATGAACTAGTACCATTCCAGAAATATTTCATTGCTAATGCCCCATACGCCTTATTATCTTTATCTCCTCTAATTCTCTTCGAAGCTTCTGGATCATTCTTTAACGCATTAAACATTGCTGTTGCTACATGCTCTAGATTTCTATCTTTTAAATCGAAAACATATCCATATCCTGGAGAAGTAATACTATAAAATAGGGGATTTGCAATCCCACGAATAATTTGCATGCCATTTTCTTTCAAATTTGGTAAATTTGAAGCCAATTGATCAACATCTTGCGAATTAACAGTTGCTGAATAAAAAAACATCTTATCGCCTATGGTCGAGTTATTAACAAAATTATCTAACTCGGAATTAGCTTTATAGGGTTGATAACCATTTTCAACTCTATAATTTTGAATCTTTGTCCATAACAAGTTCCGTATTTGCTTTACTTCATCATCAGTGAAGTAAACATATCCGTGTCTAAGCAAAAAATTTATTTCACTCTGAGTCGGTTTTTCGCTTGATTCTGGATTTTGCTCATCAGAGTTATTACCTGTATTTGATTTATTATCTTTATTTCGGTCTTTTTCACTAGCATTGTTATTATTTTCTGAAGGTACCTGTTTATCGCTACCGTCTAATGCTATAGCGCTTGAAACCAGAATATAATGGTTATTGCCAAGAATATAAAATTGCTTGCCTTTAATTTTGACCACACCGTGAGTCAATTCAGTTAAGCCCTTTTTAAGAACTTGACCCGTTGGGTGCCCTTGAGAATTATAAATTGGTGCCTTATTTATCAAATATACAATTTTAGCTTTAGATGAACTGTTTTTATCTTTAGTTTGAACAACATTGGCAGCCTTAATATATTGTCCTTGGGATAAAAGATAATATTTTTTACCGTTAATCTTAGTTTGGCCATAAGAGAGCAAAGTCTGTTGCTTCTTCAAAACTTTTTTACCCTTGCGCTTGCCATTCTTATTATAGATATAAGCATTATGCTTTAACTTAATTGGATAGTTATTTTTAGCAGCTTCTACTGGCGTAACGATATTTTGGGTATTCACAAAATCCGCAACACCGATACTGAATAATGTTGCAGTTGCTAGACTAAGTAATACTCTTTTCTTCATAATTATATTTATCCACTTTAACTTAAATTTAAATAGGTACTATATTAAAACACGCTAAAATTTATATTCATTTGCTAATTTAGGATATTTTGTAAAAATTTCCATCAATCGACAAACAGAACCCTTAGGATTACTTTTCCCAATTTCCCATGACTCTACTGTTCGTGGCGAAACTTCCATAATCTTAGCAAATTCTACTTGAGTTACGTTCAATTTTCTTCTCAAATCCTTAATGTCTGTAGCTGTATATTGAGGCGTTAAATCTATTGATCTAACGTGAAGTTCCATTGGGATATCTTTACCATCTAAATAATCATTTAATTCGTTGAGGCTGTTAGTTAATGTAGAATCTTTCATTGCTGTTTGTTCTCCTTTAACTTTCTAATAACAGACTTAAGCAATGCTTTATCTGAGTTAGAAATATTAGCTTGATCTTTTTTAGCATAAATATCTAGAAAGTAAACATTAGAATTTGCGACTGCCACGTATATAGTTCGATAACTTCCGCTCTTTCCTGTATTACTAGCTTTAGGCGCAAACCTTAATTTATAAGCACCGCTAGTCTCTTCAATAATTGAGCCTGGAAATTTCCTACCATAATTATTACTAGGCGCATTACATACATACTGTAGTATTTGATTTTCTAAATCTTTTTTGTCATTAGCTGTTAAATTATATCTCTTCCACTTTTTATTAAAGGAAGGTAAATAGCCAAAAGTTAAATCTAGTTTATTCATACTTTATCTCCGTATACGAATTATTGTATACTATTTTTATAAATAAATAAAGCTAAAAAACAACAATATTTACACTAAATTACTTTTTATAATCTTATTACATAGTCTCACATCATATACAAGTGTCTATCTATCACTAAAGTAGTACCTTATCTTTTGAACAGCTCTAATACCAAAAAACGTCACTAATGTTTAGTTCAGAAGTATTTGGATTTGCAAGCGTTGGCTTTTCTACTTTTACAATATTATTTGTTGCACTTACTTTAATATAAAGTCCATGACTTAGTTTATAATATTGCTTCCCACGAATAGTTTTCTTACCATAAACGGTGTAAGTGCGACCCTTCTTCAAAACTTTTTTACCCTTGCGCTTGCCATTCTTATTATAGATATAAGCATTATGCTTTAACTTAATAGGATAGTTATTTTTAGCCGCTTCTACTGACGTACGAATATTTTGGGTATTCACAAATTTCGCAACACCGATACTGAATAATGTTGCAGTTGCTAGACTAAGTAATACTCTTTTCTTAATAACTCTTACCTCTTACTTCTTAAGAACTCTAATCTGCATATTCAAAAGCCAATTTTGGATTATCGTTAAATATATCCATCAGCTTAGACACGGCACCTCTTGGAGTATTTCTTTTCAGGCTCAAATTTAGTCGCTAAATAAGATAAGACAAGTAATCGATTTTTTTCTTTTCCCGGCCAAATTTTCACTCTACCTCTAGAATCCACGTACTTATCTAATGTAATGTTATCCTCCATTAACTCTTACTGCCTTTCTATTTAACAAATAGCTTATTCCAAATAAAACTATCGCTAAAGTTGCTAAAAAAATCCAAGCACTACCAATTCCAAAATTATCTGATATATAACCATTAATTGACAAAACAATTACAGAAACACCAGCATCAAGTGCATTACTGACTGAAATTATCATTGCCCTACTAAATTCCATTGTAATACTTTGTTGCAATGCTGTCTTTTGAAGAATTTGTTCAAGACTATACTAAATATAGTATTAAGCAAAAAAATCGATAAATAAGGAACAGTTTGTGCTTTAAAAATTGCATCCATTTTTTCAACAGCACCGTTTATTTGCTTGCAATTAGGATAAAATATCATAATTACATTGACAGAACTGATTATTTGAAAGAAACAGATTAAAAAAGAAGTTAAAACTGCAACAGTTAGTGTACCTGTTTGAACTCTACAACCAGCATAAAATAAGACGAGAACTATCAATACAAAAGAAATCAAGCTTTGAATAAATGATAGTATTGTATAAACAGTATCACCCTTAACTGATAATTTATATAATTTGTTACTAAATTTTGTTAAGATGTTAGCTTCGGCACAATTTAACTTGATAGTTTAAATATTTCTAAAACTTTCTGTAGTAATACTTGATAAATCGCTTAAGCTATTCTAAATATTTATAACTATCTTTTCTTCAAATTTTCCTAGTGGAATCATAAAAATAGTGTCTATAGGAAAAATTATAAAAATCAGGAATGTTAGTTTCCAATCTAGAATAAATAAGACTACAAAAGTTCCAATAACTGTCAGTAAGCTAGTAATAAAATTAGGTATTATTTCGGTAACAAAGTTTTTAATTAATTCCGCATCATTAATTACTCGACTAGTCAATTTTCCTCTATTTTGATTATCGTAAAATTGAACGGGTAAACTGATTAAATGTTTTTCTAGAGTACGCCTAATATTGAAAATTTGTTTTTCTCCTTCTCTACTAATCAAAAAGTTGCCACCAGAACCTAGTATAGCTTGCATAAGTAATACTATTATTAATTTAAATATTAATAATAAAAGAATTGATTGACTTAAATAATATTATTTAAGTCAATCAATTCTTTTATGTATAGTGGTGCAAGTATAACGTATTTCCGATTAATACACAAAGCAAACCTAACCAAAATAATTTGTTTAGCTTAATCAGTTTTATTAGTTTTATATTTTTATCACCTCTGATAAATCAAAAGTACTATTAATTTAACAAAATATGGCCTGACGCATTTTCTTAAACGCAATCTCAATGTCATCTGTATCTGCAGCATGCAACATTTGACTGAAATCACTTTGAAAAATACATTTTTTGTTGCCAACGAATACAATATATGCCGGCAATGAATTTAATTTATTCAGTTGATGTAAAGTCATAATAACTTTTTTCTTTTTCTCAACGACGAGAGATACAATTAATTCTAAAAGCAAATTTTCAATATAGCTATCAACTTCGCTAAGGGGTTCATCAAACAAATATAATTCTCGATCCATTATGGAAGTACAATAAACCATAACAACTTGGTATTCAGCAATTTTTTTATTATTTCATTATAAAAGCGAGTTTGCGAATCTGTGATTGCAATGGCATGATCATTCATTGATTTAAAAAAATTTATTACTTGTTTTACCGTCAATTCAGCAAAAAAAGTCATATTTTGAAATTTATAAATAATATTAGGCATAGAGGGAAAATTTGACATAGCTAAATCAGAGCTGGCTTTAGTAAAGACATAAATAATATTAACCAAAGTCGTTTTACCAGCACCATTACTTCCAATAATCACATTTAACTGATCGTCAGTAAATTTGATATTAAGATCCGCAAAAATTTCAAATGCTTAATTTCCATATTATCTCCTTAAAACTATTTTTCAAAAATTGTCGAAATATTTTGTTTTGCAATA
The DNA here is from genome assembly GCF_003692805.1 of Lactobacillus sp. ESL0230. NCBI lineage: Bacteria > Bacillati > Bacillota > Bacilli > Lactobacillales > Lactobacillaceae > Lactobacillus > Lactobacillus sp. ESL0230. The sequence continues at coordinate 107,560 of NZ_REHI01000006.1, read as the reverse complement.
AAAATTATCCCCAGTAAGACATAAAATACAATAACGATCAATAAGTTAATAAGAGCATTCAAATTCACTTTATAAAATAGGAATTGCATTATTACTTCATACCCCGTCATTAAATATTTAATAGGTGTACACAACAATAATAAATTTAACAAATTATTTTTTGTTTCAACCGTTACTAACATGAATGATCCAAAAACAATTAATGTATTAACAATACTGTAAGTCTGTAACTTTAACTTTACTGTTAGCAAAAAATATAAACCCATAGTTAAAGGTAAAACTAACACGATTGCTGCAATTGTTGTGGTCACCAGTAAATAACCTAAATAAGCAAATAATCTAAAAAATAGTGTGGTAATTAAATTGAAAAGAAATAATTCTACTATTAAAAATGTCCATTGAGATAAAAATTGGCTAATCAATACCAGATACTTGGAATTAGATACCATGTAAATAATTTTATAATAACCATAATCACGATACTCAATCATTGCCAAAATCACTGAATTTAGAATGGTTGTTAAAGCAATACAAGAAAAGTAATATGCACTTCCACTAATTAGCTGATTCTTGCTGACAGTATAGTTACTAGTAAAGACTGCATCATTAGATATAGCAAAATATATGACAGGAAATATAATGTTAAACATTAATGAAATCTTGTTACTAAAAGAGTTAATAAGGAAAATCTTGTATAACGAATAAAACCTTTTTTTCATAACAGAAATCTCCGTGAATATTACCTAATATTTTTGAAATAGTTTGAATTTATCGCCTAAAACAGGAAACCATGAATTCCATTTATCTTTAGCTCTGGTATCACAAAGATTCATTAATACTCCCGCAGCACCAGTATTAACATCCATAGAACATTTATAGCCCAATGTGCCCGGTACTAAAAAACTCCCTAAACCATCTATATACATATTAAGACTTTGTAATAATCTATTAAGTTGATCTTTTTTACCATCGATAGCATTCATAGCACTTGCAAGTGGTAATAGTTCGGAATATCCTTGGATTATCCCACAATTAAATGACAAAAATGCATCATTAGTTGAATATATATTATTTAACGAAACAAAATCTTTATCAGATAAAAATGATTTTTCATCTTTATTAAGTTCTAGTACACAAGACCTAACCCAGATGATCCATTTTCTAAATATGGCACATATCTAGGAATTCCACGAAAAGTTTCTATGACATGCACGTTTTCATCCAAGCTATCAGGCTTTGATAAATTATGATAATTTTATTTAATTTTTACTTTTGTCTATTTTTACGCGCCCCTTTGCATAATTAAATGAAAAATAAAGAAAAACCATATTCGAAGCACTAACTGCAACCTCGAAGCAGACCAATAGTGGTTGCCGGCAAAACAACTTTGCTTAATGTTTTAACTGGGCCTAGAGAAGCCGCCAGCAGGTAAAGTATTTATTGTCAATTTGCTTGTTAATGCTAAAAATTAGCGAAAACTGTATCCTGAGCGATTTTGTTTTTCAAAACTTTTACCAGCAAAGCGGACTGCAAATGAAAAAATTAGGTTATGCAATATTTGCTATAATTAAACTTAAATTGATAGCAAATTGTTTTGCGGCCGGTTGGCTGTTTCACTTGAGCCGACTAAAAGGCTTAATATCGATTAAAAATCAACATCAAGCCTTAGACTAGTAATTATTAAAATTTATGGTCCAATCATTCAAACTGTGTCAACTCTTTTTATCCGTCAATAATTACTTCACATACCGCGACAAAAAATCACCAATCTTTTGCCGATAAAGCTTAGGATGATCAGCAAAAGACTTTGCATGCTTAGAATTAGGAGTTACCCACAACTTTTTAGGACCTCTAGTTGCAGAGTAATTAGTATAAACCATTTTAGTAGGAACAAATGTATCACGATCACCATGAATAAATAACATTGGACGTTGATTTTTATGTAATTGGTTAACACTTGAGCCATCATTCATAAAATACCCAACCTTAATTCTATTAATACCACTCAAGATTTCAACTAATGGAAAGCGCGGAAATGCTGGCATATTATAAAGAACTTGTGCCTCATGCTCAATTTCATCCTTAACACTGGTATAGCCGCAATCTTCAATAAAGGCTCTGACTTGGTGCGGTAATTTTAATCCACTAACCATCATTGCAGTGGCTGCTCCCATACTCAAACCATAAACCACAATTTGTTGCTTAGCACCGTTTTTTTCCAGAACTAAGTCAATCCATTTTTTAATATCATCTTTTTCGGGCCAACCATAGCCAATATACTTTCCTTCACTCTTACCCTGTGAACGAGGATCAGGTGTTAAAGTATTGTAGCCTAACTCGTGAAAAAGAGCATCGTACTCACCCATGTCTTCTTTAGTATCCATATAACCTGGTAAAACAATTACGGTTTTGTTTGAACCAGACTTAGGGATATAATTAGCATCTAACTGATAACGATTATCAGCAGAATTAATATACCATTTTTGTTTATTAATTTTTTTAAACCACAGCTTTTCTTTATATAGGGGATCAGATTTTTTGAGTTTATTGCTCGAAGAACTCAAAAAACTCTTAGGTCCAGGAACACATGCCATTTTGAAGAAATAGCATCCTGCTCCAATGAAGATAACAAAAACCAGCAAAATAACTGCGCTCAATGATAGCCACAACTTTTTGTGTTTTATTCGTTTCAATGTGAAGCCACCTTTTCTTAATACAATATTCAATAGTATAACATTTTTAGTTTGTATAGGATGAAATTTATGAGATTAACTGATTTATTACAATTGACTGCCGATTTAAATCAACAAACCAAATTATTTTTTAGTATTGATAACCAAGCTTACCCACTTGCGCAGTTAAAAATTACTAGTAGCGCAGGTCTGTTATATCCCGGGAAATTGCCAATGACAAAGGCCAAAGTCATTTACCTAGTTAAAAATTTACACGGCTTAAGTATTCCGCTTTATGTGCTACTAAATGAGCAAAAATTTACTTTATATGGTGTCCAAATTATGCCAGAAAAAAATGCAATTTATCTTCAATAAGACCGTCATTAAAAATTTTACTTAATGCAATTCTTTTATGAATTTTTTCCAGTTGTTATTCACCAAAAAAGAGGATCGAATTGATCCTCTCAAATTATTTACGTTGATATTGACGAACATGATTTTTAGTACCGGCAAAATACCAATATCCAGGAGCTTCATCACTGCTTAATTCAATATTATCCGCTGGGAATTGTAAAGCTTGCTTAAAAATTTGCTCATAATCAGCAATAGTTAGTTGTTGTCTACGCGCAATCATTTTCTCATCGGCCACCTTATTCAAAGCTTGCTCATAATTAGCCATTACTTTTCCGGCATAGAACTCACCCATTGCCCCAGAGCCATAAGAAAATAGTCCAATTGTGTCTGCAGCTGATAGTTTGCCATCTTCTAATAAACTCAATAAGCCTAAATAAAGTGAGGCAGTATAAATATTACCAACCTGCTTACTATATAAAGTAGAGGCGGTAAAGTTTTCTTCCAAACGCTTTTTCGTTTTTGCATCTTGCTCTGCCACTGCTAGTTGATTCGCCTTCAAGCCCATTTTAACAAAAGGTAAATGATATAAAATTGCCGTAAAATCAGCCGTTGTCATTTTCTGCTTAGACTTATATGCTTGAAAAGTCCGCTGAAAGAAATCTAAATAAACCTCAGTAGAATATTTACCATCAACTAAGGCAACTGCTGAATTATTTGGGCGCCAAAAATCATTAATATCAGCACTATAAGCACTATGACCACTAGTTAACGCAAGTATACGCGGATTGGCCTTAATCAATACACTAACACTACCAGCACCTTGAGTCACTTCACCACCCGTTTTTAAACCATACCGCGCAATATCACTACCAATCACAATTGCGCTATGTTCAGGATGTAAACGAACATAGTCACGCGCAACCATAATGCCAGCAGTCATCCCAAAACATGCCTCCTTAATTTCAAAAGTTCGCACCTCGGGAGGCAACTTTAAAGCACTTTTAACAAAGAGTGAAGCTGATTTAGATTGGTCAACGCCACTTTCCGTACCCATAATAAGTAAACCAACTTGTTCGAGATCCACTTTATTAATATAACTTAAAGTTGCGTTAATCCCCATTGAAACAGCATCTTGCGATTGATCGGCTACACTCATCTTACTCTGACCAATGCCAATTAAATATTTATTGGGCTCTACTCCTCGAGCATGTGCCAAATCTAACATATCTACATATTTGTTTGGTGTATAAAAACCAATTTGATCAATTCCGACCTGCATTATTTTTCCTCTCTTAATTGTTTCAAAAAATTTTGTGCGTCTGTTTGCGAATATAAATGTTGCTTAGTCATTAAGGCTAGAACATCCCTTTTTTCCTGCGGGCTAGCAACAAGATTAGCAATAACATTTCTAGCCTGCAACTTCATATGTCCTGCTTGAATACCTGTTGTAGCAATTGCCAGTAAAGCAGCTAAATTATTGGCTAAGCCAACTGCAGCAATTATATTAGCTAAAACTTGACTAGTTATTCCTTGCCCCAAAATACGATAATTTTGCTGGACATCTTTTCGGGAATTAATTGATCCGCCCACGGTTCCAAGCGCTAAAGGAACGGTTAATTGACCTAATAAGTTTTCACCTTCAACTTGCCAACTACTTAAGCTGCGATAAGTTCCCTGACGGCTAGCCCATACACCACAAGCTGCTTCAACAGCTCTAGTATCATTACCACTTGCTAAAAGGACACCATCAATTCCATTCATAATTCCTTTATTATTAGTCACGGCTCGATACGGGTCCGTTTGTCCAATTTGGCTTAACAAAGCTATTCGACTTGCGACTTCTGCCCCGCCAACTAGACTGACATGCAATTTTGCCTTGCAAGAAGTTAATTGACTGGGGTAATTTGATAAAATTGCAAACAATTTTTTCTTAATACCACTGTAATTAGCTAACTCGCTAGCCATATACTCCAAAATTGAGTTTGCCCGATTAGCACCCATAGCTTCTGCTGGATTAATTAATACTCTTAGGTAAAGCAGAGTATTTTGCCGCTTAATTTTAACTTCCTTAACCCCACCACCATGCTTAACTAGACTAGCAAATTGCTTATTAGTCTTAGCAATTAAATTAGGTAAATCGTTTTTTAAATTATCAATGACAAAAGCTTCAGAAATTTCTAAAACAATCTGACCATAAATACCATTTCGAAAACTTGTTGCTGTGACACCACCACTTTGAGCAAATAGACTAGCGCCATGATTAGCAGCCGCAACCACTGAAGGCTCTTCAGTTGCCAACGGAACCAAATAGCTATGATTGTTAACCCGTAAATTTTTGACCAAACCAACTGGCAAACTTAATTGTCCTACAACATTCTCACTCAACTGATTAAGTGCATGTAAAGTTTGCTGATCAATCTCATCTAGTTCAATCCTTTGTTGTTTAAGCCATAAGCGCCTTTTTTCCGGAGTTAATTCATAAAACTTCATTTAAAAATCTCTATTTATTTCATAAGCAATTGCTTGACCACCACCAATACAAAGTGTGACCAAGGCTGTTTTACCAGTAACGTGTTGCAATTCATTAATTGCAGTAGCAACTAGCCTAGTTCCTGTTGCTGCCAAAGGATGCCCTATGGCAATAGCACCACCAAATATATTTAGTTTATCCATTGGAATTGATAGGGCTCTAGCCAATGCTATACTTGGAGCAGCAAACGCCTCATTAACTTCAATTACATCATAATCAGCAATTTGACGCTTAGATATATCTAATAATTTTTTAACTGCAAAATAAGGTGCAAAGCCCATATAAGCCGGGTCCGTACCAGCTTCGGTATATGCTCCTAGACGTGCTAGTGGTTGCAAATTTAATTCTTTAACTTTTTCTTGAGTGGCTAAAATTACTATACTAGCACCATCACTTAATGGTGAAGCATTACCAGCTGTTATTTGCCCATGTTCTTTAAATACTGGTTTTAATTTATTTAAAGCATCCATACTAGTATCTGCACGAATATTTTCATCCCAATCAATTACCTCTTTGCCATGAGTAATTTTGATTATTTCGTTCTCAAAATAACCATTTTTTACTGCCCTAGTTGCCTTTTGATGTGAATTAAGACTATATTCATCCATTTCTGAACGCAAAACGTGGTACTTATCTGCTACCTTTTCCGCTGTAAGGCCCATATGCAGGCCCGAAAAAGCATCAGTTAGTCCATTATTAAGCATTTCACTTTGCAAGTTTGAATCATGCTTATCTTTAGCATAATATACCGCATTAGTCATACTTTCAGAGCCGCCAACGGCCACTAAATCAAAGTCACCTAATTCCATTTGCCCTTGGGCAAGGCGCAAAGCTTTTAAACTTGAACCACAAACATCATTTATTGTAACGCTTGTACTTTTTTGACTCATTCCAGCCTTTAAAGATACTTGACGGGCCATATTTTGTCCTAAACCTGCACTTAACACGTTACCCATAAAAAGAGCATCCAGCTCAGTAGCTTTTAACCCGATACTTTTTAGTGTTTCACGTAAAGCAATAGTACCCAAGTCTACTGCGCTTTCTTGCGCAAATAATCCGCGGTAACGACCAAAAGGTGTTCTCTTAGCCGCAACAATGAAAATATCTTTCATCAAGTCTGTCCCCCAGTATAAAATTATTCAATTCGATATTACTTAATTTTAGAAACGATTAATAGTAATTAAACTGACATTTAGAAAAATTTACACAAAAAAGAAGTCACTTAACAGTGGCTTCAATTTAATACGCATTATTACTTACTCTTTTGCTCTTCAGCTTGAAGTTTTTGACCTAAATTAATAATATATTTCCGCAAGGCATCTTTAGTTTCCGCATGATTCAATCCATACTCAACCGAAGTTTCAAGATAACTTTCTTTATTACCAACATCGTGGCGCGTCCCCTTAAAGACATGGGCAAACACGCGTTGCGTCTTATTCATGGTATCAATGGCATCAGTCAATTGGATTTCTCCGCCTTTATCTGGCTTTTGCTTAGCTAAAATTGAAAAAATTTCAGGTGTTAATAAATAGCGTCCAATAATTGCATAATCGCTTGGCGCCTTATCGATAGCCGGTTTTTCTACGAAAGACTTAACGTTAATTAACCCCGGCATAATCTCATTGGCTGGTTCAATTATCCCATATTTAGAAACTTCTTTATGCGGTACCGGCATCACTGCGATGGTCGATGCATGCGTCTCATTGTAACAGTTAATCAATTGCTTTGTTAGTGGAACCTCATCCATCATCAAGTCATCACCAAGCATTACAACGAAGGGTTCATCGCCCACAAAGCTGCGACCTCGAGCTATTGCATCACCTAAGCCAGCAGGATACGGTTGCCGCGTATAATAAATATTGATACCCAAGTGAGTTATCTCTTGTGACATCTTCAATAGCCCGGTTTTGCCCTTTTCTTGTAAATTTTGCTCTAATTCAGGATTAGAATCAAAATGATCTTCAATTGTTCGCTTATTTTTTCCAGTGACAATTAAAATATCTTCAATTCCAGAATTTTTTGCTTCCTCAACAATAAACTGAATTGTAGGTTTATCGACAATTGGTAACATTTCTTTGGGCATTGCTTTGGTAACAGGCATAAACCGCGTACCAAGACCAGCTGCCGGAATAATGGCTTTCCTTACTTTCATACCTTATACACTTTCTTTTACATTCTTTCAGTGCTTAATATATCAGATTCAACTATTCGATTCCAGTAATTAATGGTGCCGTTTTTTTTGAATATATTCGGCTAAATGTCCCACAGAATATTGCACTTCGCCATAATTAAGCAATACTATTGCTGCATTCACGCAAGTACCAATTAGAAAAAGAATTGAACAGAGATTTAACCATAACATGAAAATAATAAAAGTACCGATAATACCATAATTTTCCCAGCTAATATGAAAATGATGTAAATAATAACTAAAAAGCCAGGATAAACTCAACCAACCTAGCAAAGTTGTAAAAACTCCTGGCCAAATAACTCTTTTTTTAAGTTTAATATTGGGTAAAAAATAATTTAAATAATACAAACTACTAACCATCGTAATAATTACGACTGGATAGCGGAAATTAAATATCTTCTCCAACTCGCCTACTGAAATTGCAAAGATTGGTCGTAAAAACTCTAATATTTGTTGACCAAAAATAAAAGTTAAACTAAGCAAGCTAAAGCTAATAATCATCAAATTAGTTAAAATTATTGTAATTGATCTTGTCCACACTGCAATCGGCCAATTTTGTTGTAACTCAACTTTTCGTACACCATAAATACGATTCATTCCAATTCGAATCGCATTAACCAAGGAAGAAACTGACCACAATGCTAATATAATACCAAAAGAAATGTAACCAGTTGAGTTATTTTTTAAAAGCGAATTAATAATTGGCATAATAAACCCAGCAATTCGATCAGGAAAAATCAGTTTCAAATAGCTAGCGATTGGTGCAGTGTCAATGTGAAGCAACGGCAAGATATTTCCAATAATAATAATTAAAGGAAATATTGAAAACAAAACATAATAGGCCATTGAAATTGCACTAGTTAATACCTCACCTTGCGTAAACTTAAGTGAGATTGTTTTATAATACAAAGCTAGCCGTTGGCTAATTGTTGCAACTTTTTTACCCATCCACCTTAGTCATCCATTTCATCAAAGTGAGGTAAATATTTTTCTAACCCATCATATGGCTTTTGCAGTGTTAAAATTTTAGGACCATCTGCCGTAATTACAAAAGTATGCTCAAATTGAGCCGATTTAGAACCGTCTGGTGTAGCATAAAATACCCAATCATCATTTGGATCATCAACTGTCTTTTGAATAATCCGCCAATCTCCACCAGCTTCTATCATTGGTTCACAGGTAATGGTCATACCCTCGCGAAGGCGCAAACCATGGCCTGCTTTACCCCAATGAGGAACTTCAGGATCTTCATGAATACTAGGCTGAATACCATGACCAACTAATTCTTTCACATCACCATAATTGTGCTCATCTTCTACATAATGCTGAATGGCTGCACCAATATCCCCAATGCGGTTACCTAAAACAGCTTGATCAATTCCTAAATACATTGACTTTTTTGTAACTTCCATCAAGTCACGGTCAGCTTCTGAAACTTCACCAACAGCATAGGTTGTACATGAATCCGTTTCAAAACCATTTAAATTGCACGTTACATCAACTTTAACTAAGTCACCATTTTGTAAAACCGTATCTCGACGCGGAGTTGCATGGGCGATTTGATCATTTACTGAAATACAGGTGCCATACTTATAACCTTCAAAGCCTTGTTCAGATAGGCGACCGCCACGACTGTTTACAAATTCTTGGCAAAATTCTTCAATTGCCCAGGTTGTTATTCCTGGTTGAATTACATCCCGTAAAGACTCAAACATTGACGCTAATAAACGTCCTGACGCCTGCATTCCCTTTAATTCTCGAATGGATTTAATAGTAATCAAAGTTAACTTCTCCTCTATAAAAAATGATATTTATTTACATTATAGCGTTTTTTAAAAGTTTACTAAAGAGTTTCGTTAAGTGTTCAAAATTATGTATAATACTATGATAGAAAATATGTGAAAGGCATGAAAAAATATGAAGGCAAGAATTGTTTATGCCAGTATGACTGGCAATGATGCAGATATAGCCGATATCTTAGAAGAAGAGTTACAAGATTATGGTTTTGATGTGGAAACCAGCGAAGCTGAATTCACTGATGCCAGCGATTATTTAAGCAGTGATTTATGCATATTTGTCACTTATACCTATGGTGAAGGTACAATGACCGATGAAATATCAGATTTTTACGAGCAGTTAAAAGAATTAAACTTAACTGGAAAATATTTTGCTGTAATGGGTAGCGGTGATCTGGTTTATGCTGACCATTTTTGCGAAAATGTTTTTGATTTTGAAAAAATGTTTAAACAAGTAGGAGCTAAGGAAATTACTAAACCAGTTACCATTGAAAACGCACCTGATGATGAAGCAATTTCTAAAATTGAAAATGCGGCAAAAGAAATGGCTGACCAATTAAATGATTAAGGATAAAAAAATAAATACTGACAGATTTAATTCAATTACTGATCCTAAAATTCATCATTTAGCACAAAAAGTAGTTACAAAGCATCGCAATCTTGTGGTTTACATGATTTTTGGATTTATTGCAGCATTAATCAATACCGTGGTTTTTATGATCCTGCATAAATGGTGGCACAGTGCCGTTTTAATTTCTAATACAATTGCGTTTATTATTTCCAACTTAGCTTCGTTTGTGTTTAATCAAAAAGCAGTTTTTATTAATAATGTTGATCAAAAACACTCCACTTGGCAAAAGTTAATTGTCTTTTTTACCTACCGCATTATTAGTCTTATTCCTGATAGCTTAATTATGCTAGTTGGGCTTTCTTGGCTCGGACTAAACGCGCTTTGGGTTAAAATTATTGATCAGGTATTAGTTGGTATTTTTAATTATTTAACCACTCGTTCCGTATTTCAAGCCCAAGAATCAACAATGATTGAACGAGCTAAAAGAAAAATCAAGTCACATCAAGCAAAAAAATAGTAAAAAAAATAAGTCACAATTGTGACTTATTTTTTTATTCAAAATCAGCTGGTCGTTGCTTTTGACCATCAGCAAAATAATAAGCAATATCTTCCATAATTCGCTCAGAAGCATGACCATCACCATAAGGATTTTGGGCATTAGCCATTTGCAAATAAATATCTTTATTATCAAGTAGTTCACGCATTGCTGAACGAACATCAGCTTGTTGCGTACCAACTAATTTCAATGTACCAGCTTTAACCCCCTCAGGACGCTCAGTGGTGTCTCTTAAAACTAATACGGGCTTATTCAGTGCTGGCGCTTCTTCTTGTACACCGCCTGAATCCGTCATAATAAAATAACTTCTTTTAGCTAAATTATGAAAATCGACGACATCCAAAGGAGCAATTAAGTGTATCCGAGAATCATTACCCAGAATTTCATAAGCAACTTCTTGAACTTTAGGTGAAAGATGAACTGGATAAATAATTTCTACATCATCATGTTCAGCAACAATCTGTTTCATTGCTTTGAAGACTCGTCTCATTGGTTGGCCTTGATTTTCACGCCGATGCATTGTTACCAAAATAATCCGATTACCTGGTTGAATTAAGTCCAGCACATCATGATGGTAGTTTGATTGAACTGTCTGTTCAAGTGCATCGATTGCTGTATTACCGGTAACAAAAATTCGCTCTAGTTGGTGATTTTCTTGTAGTAAGTTGGCCTTACTTGTTTTAGTTGGCGCAAAATATAAGTCAGCTAAATCATCTGTCATTTGGCGGTTCATTTCTTCAGGAAATGGCGAATACTTATTCCAAGTTCTAAGACCAGCTTCTACATGACCAATTGGACACTGCTCATAAAAGCTAGCAAGACTAGCCGCAAAACTAGTTGTAGTATCGCCATGTACTAAAACAAGGTCTGGTTCTTCTTTTTTAATCACATTAGCAAGATCAAGCATTACTTTTGCAGTGATTTCTTCTAATGATTGATTCTTTTTCATGATATTAAAATCATAGTCCGGCTGAATATTAAAAATGGTAAGTACCTGATCAAGCATTTCTCGATGTTGTGCACTAACTACAGTGATTTCATCAAAGCGATCATCGGCTTGTAATTTCAGCACTAGCGGTGCCATTTTAATTGCTTCCGGTCTTGTGCCGAAAACCATCATTACTTTTATTTTAGTCATAAAAACCTCCGTTTTAATAGTAATAACTTAACTGCCAAAAAACAAGTTTTTATGTTTTAATTACTATAATCGTTTTAATTATGAGGAAACCGATGAACTATAACTTTACTTTACTACTTTTCACCAGTATTTTAATCATTGTCTCTAGCTTTAGTCTTGTTTTTAGCTTTGATCGGCAAAAAAATAGCTACCAACGAAAAAAGCTATTTTTAATTGCTACAATAGGATTTATAATAGCCGCTATTTTAATGGTAATTATTTTAGAGTCACCTCTGGCTACAATTTATCCAACGCAAAAATGATAACGCTTTCTAAAATATGCTGTATAATTAATAGTGTCTAAATAAATAGAAAAGAGGTAAACACAATGAGTGAAGAAAAAAATGGTAAAAATGTTTGGGTTACTACCCATGGCGAGCAATGGGCCGTTAAAGTTGAAGGCGCTGAACGAGCTCGTAAAGTCTTTGATCGCAAAGAAGATGCGTTAGCCTTTGGCAAACAATTAGCGCAAAAAAATAAGGGCGAGTTAATTAGTCAAAAGAAAAATGGTCAAATTAATCTTAAAAATTCATATGGCAATGATAGCCCCAAAGACAAAGGCTAAAATTTATCTTTTATAAATTAGCTACAAAAAAGGCTTCAACTTTTAGTTGAGGCCTTTTTTTGAACTAATATATAAGCTTTGTCATAAAAATAAAATCATTAAACAGCTTAATTAAAATACTGGCTAACATCATCAGCTAAAAACACTGATATATCAAGCTTTATAGTCCTAAATTAATGACCCCGGTGAGATTCGAACTCACCTCTACGGTTTAGGAGACCATTGTTCTATCCAGATGAACTACAGGGTCATGCATAGTTAACTTTACCAAATTTGAATGATAAAAGCCAACTTTTTTTACATTAATATTGTCTAATATAATATGAACGCGACGTACTAGCTTCAGCAATTTTATCAGCCGCAATTACAAATGGTGTCCAGATGGCCAGAGCAATTACCATATTAATAAGACATAGGATAATTGCACGCCAATCATAATTACACGCCAAGAATGGTCCAATAATTGGTGGCATAATACTTGGTACTGCCACTTGAACAGGATTAACTAGACCTAAGGCACTCACCCAATATGAAAATGCCACATTCACCAATGGCGCAACTATAAATGGAATAAAGTAAATGGGATTAAGTACAACCGGTAAGCCGAGAACAATGGGTTCATTAATATTAAAAATGCCTGGTGCTAAAGCCACTTTGGCAATAGTGCGATAGTCACTCCGTTTAGAAAAGAGCAAAATAGATACAATTAACATAAGGGTGCCACCAGTTCCGCCAAACCAAGCAAAAGCATCAAAAGAACCACGCACCCAAAGAAAGGGTACATCATGTCCTGTTCTAACCGCTGTTACATTAACATTCTGAGCCGTTAACCAGATTGAGTCTAAAATTGGTGCCCAAACGCTTAGTCCATTAATACCGAAAAAGCCAAAGATTTGCACTAATAAAGTAACTAGCATTACCATACCAAATCCTTGTCCCATCTTAACTAAGGGTACTTGCAAAGTGGCTAATAGCCAGTTGCCAAAATAGGTACCAGTAATTGTTTGAAAGACAAAGTTAATCAACCCAACACTAAAAATTGCAATAATAGCAGGAATTAAAGAGTCAAATGCTTTTTGTTCAGCATAGGGCAAAGTAGTTGATAAATGTAAAGTTAGCCGTGCCTTACAACAAAGCGCAAAAATTGAAACCCCAATTGTGCCAAATAAAATTGCAGTAAAGATACCCGTCGTTGAAAATTGTGAAATGTTAAATGCTTGATGGATTGATACAACCTTACCATTAACACTAAGTTTGGTTAAATTAGCAATACTCATGGCCAAAGACGATAAAGAAACAATAGCACCAGCAATGGGATCAACCTCGATGCTTTTAGCCAAATGAAAACCTAAAGACATTGCCAAAAACATCGCAAATAAGGCAAAAGTACCACGCCATACCACATTACTGATTAAGGTAAGCGGCTGCATTACCCAGGCAAAAGTTGTCCAACCTAAGTCATCTCTTGCTACCATAATTAAACTTCTGATTAACACAGCAAGCGATCCGGCTATCGTGATCGGCATTATTGAGATAAATGCATCCCTTAAGGCAACTAACCAATGGGCTTGTCCTAACTTGTTAGCCAAGGGCAAAATATAATCTTCTAACCAAGCTACTAATCGACTCATTTTTGGTCCTTCTTTTTTAAATAATGTGGATGATAACCCTTATTTTTACGATGTCGCTTTTTATTGCTTTTTCGCCTTTTATTAGCAGTCTCAGTAACTTCCTTCTCTTCAGTGCTTGCTTTTTTAATAGGTAATTTTTGAGATAAACGATTTTTGACAAAATAAACACGCTCAAATTCAACAGAATTAACAAGTAAATTTTTTAAGTCACGAAAATCATGATCATCCCCTAAAGTGACAACATATCCATTAGCCCCCATCCTGCCTGTACGTCCAGCCCGGTGCAAATATGTATTAGCTTCACTAGGAATATCAAAATTAATAACATAAGTAACTCCCGTTAAGTCTAAGCCACGTGCTGCTAAATCAGTTGCCAATAATAATTTTAGGTGGCCTACTTTAAAATTGTGTAGGGCTTCTGCTCTTTTTTGTTTACTGAATTCATTTGCCAAAAGATCAAATTTAGTTTTAGTATGGGCTAAAATCCCCGCAAATCGCATCATTGTTTGATTAGAGTCAAAAAACAAAATTCCCTTAAAATTATTAAGCCTTACTAAACGCTGAATAAAATCTAGTTTGTGCGTATTATCAACTTGCAAAAAATAGTTTTTTACCGTTGTTTTCTGGTCTGGACGAACATCAATTAAAACAAAGTTGCGTGCAAACAGCTCGTCAGCTTGACGCGTAATTTCTGATTCTGTTGCGCCAAATAATAAAATCTGGGCATCAGAACGTAAGTTTTGTCCTAGAGAACTAAGTAATTCCATTTTACTAAATTCCAAAATATCATCAGCTTCATCTATTACCAAGGTGCTAATCTGATTGACTTTAATACGACCACTTGAAAAAAAATCAAAAAATCGCCCAGGAGTAGCCACAATTACTTCTGGGTGCTTTTTCTTTAAATTATCTTCCTGGCGTTTACGATTTCCAGCGCCGACCAAACTAATTCCCTTTAAGTTCAACTCATCAAGAAATGGATTAATTGCATGCCGAATTTGTACAGCTAATTCAGTTGTCGGAGCAAAAATTACTAGACTATTTGCTTCACCTACTTTAACTTTTTCTAAACTAGGTATTGCATAAGCTAAAGTTTTGCCCGTTCCGGTCTTAGCTAATGCAATACAACTTTCACCACTTAAAATTGCCTCTCTTGTTTTTGTTTGAATTAACGTTGGTTGATTAAAGCCTAATCTAGCCAAGGTTGATTGAATTTCTGTTTTCATTATTATTTTAACTTGTCCATATTCTATGTCTACTTAACAAAAAAGTTATTGTTTACAGGTTATAAATGTCTTGTTCTCATCCTACTAGTCTATCATATCAATATTTTTTGTATAATTTCCAGAAATAAATTCGCTAATAACTAAAAATGACTGTTTTAAAACAGTCATTAATTAAGTTTATTCTTCTACCAAATAAATCGGTTTTTGTCCGTTCAATACCCGCTTGACGTCAGTCATACTTTGTTCAATCATATTTTTAACCGAAGTTTTAGTATAATATGCGGAATGAGGAGTAAAAACAACATTAGGCATTTTTGCTAGTTCTTGATAGTCCGCAGGTAATTCGGCAATATTAGTAAATTTTTTCATTACGATATTTTCTTCACCAGTCATCACATCAAGCGAAGCACCTGCAATTTCTCTATTTTTTAATGCTGTAATTAAAGCTTGAGTATCAATTAGAGGCCCTCTAGCTGCATTTATAATATAGGCTGTACTTTTCATTTGCTTAAATTCAGCAGCCCCAATCATATTATCCATCCCGGGTTCAAATGGTGTGTGCAAGGTTAAAATATCAGCTTCTTTAATGACGGTTTCAAAGTCAGTGTAATCAAGAAAAGCTTCATTAGCAGGATTTTCCACAATATCATAGGCGATTACTTTAGCGCCTAAGGCATGAAACAATTCAGCAACTGCCCCACCAATTCGACCAACACCAATAATGCCAATAGTTTGATTATAAATTTCATCACTAATCAAATCTTCACTACGCACAAAATTTAAATCTTTGTATTCATTTTTAAAAATTGGACCCCATTTTCTCAACAGATACATAGCAGAAGTAAGGGTATTTTCAGCTACTGCTCGAGGAGAATAAGCTGGCGTATTAGTAATAATTAGATTATACTTATGTGCTAATTCCCAATTAATAATATTATAGCCAACTGACCGCAAGGCAATTTGCTTAATACCATAAGAAGCAAGTTTACGATAAACCGCTTCTTCATTAATATCAAAAATTTGTAAGACACTAACCACGTCAAACCCTTTTGCAAGTTCAACAGTTTCAGCATCAAGTTTTTTAACTGTAGTTTGCAATTCATCCTCAATATGGTTTTGATTCCATTTATCTACATATACCTGCTGTTCAGGCGTCATATTGTATAATAAAGCCTTCATTATTCGTTCTCCTTATAGTCATAGAAGCTTCTTTTTACCTTTTTAATATTAATAAGCTTTTTTACCTTTCTTATAAACAGCTTTATCAACTTGGGTAACAGCTGTAATTTCAGCAAGAGGATTTTTCTTTAAAACCAAGAAATCGGCAAATTTACCGGCTACTAATGAACCATATTCATCATCAATTTTCATTAACTTAGCAGAATTTCGACTAGTTTGTAAAGCTTCAAAATTGGTAAAGCCTTGTTCAACTAACAAAGGTAGCTCTTGCGGCGTCATCTTAAAATCATTAAATGGCGTTCCAGCATCCGTTCCCAATGTTATTGGTACACCAGCATTTTTAGCGTGGGTAATATTTTGCCGTAAATCTTTCCAAGCCGAGGCAATTTTCGCCATTTCCCATTCTGGAATTTTACCGGGAGCATATGCAATAAATGCCCAAGCACCAACAATTGTTGGTGTTAAATATGTACCCTTTTTAAGCATCAGTTCTATTTCTTCATCGTTAACATAAAAACCATGCTCAATACTATCAACACCTGCTCTTATGGCATTCATAATTCCAGGATTACCCTCAGCGTGAGCAGCAACGGTAAACCCTTTGTGATGTGCTTCTTCAACAGCAGCATGAATTTCACTTTCACTAAGCTGGGGGTCATCCATAAAGTCATTTTCAGTCATTACCCCACCAGTTGCCATTACTTTAATTGTTCTAGCACCTTTTTTAATGCCTTGACGAACAGCCTTACGCATTTCATCAGGAGAATCAACCAAGTGACCAAAATTAGGCATGTCGCCGTGGCCACCAGTCATTGAATATGGACGACCCGAAGGTAAAATTTCTGGTACATTAATCAATTCTCCCCTCTTTATTAAGTTATTAAGGGCAATATCGATATCATACGTACTGCCACATTCACGAATATAGGTTACACCTGACTTTAATAGCTCATGCAAATGCTTAACTGCTCTAACAGTTGCTTCAACAACATTTGCTGAACTATCACCATCTGGTGTCCGGGGATCCATAATGATATGAGTATGGCAGTTAATCAAACCTGGAATTACATATTGACCAGTCAAATCAACCATCTGATCAGCTTTGGGTGGTGTATTAGACCCTACTTTAATAATTTTACCTGTATCATCATCAACTAATAAATAACTATTGGGTTTTACTTCTTCATCTTCACCATTAAACAAATTAAAATTAAAAAAAACTGTTTGCGTCATCTTAAAAACTCCCTTTATAAAAAAGCACTTATCCCAATACAAGGACAAGTGCTTCATGTTACCACTTTTAAATTTATCTATTACTTCCGTAATAAAGCCCGGTTAATTATCTAACAATTGATTGCACTGCACCACTATAAATTAGTAAATACCAACTAAGATAATTAGTTAACACTAATACAAGTAGCGCCCATAGTATTTAAAACTTCTACTAACACTTTCATTACTAATTTATCAGGTAATTGCCTTTTTAAATCATATTTAATTAACTTTTAATTTAGCATCCTATACATATCTTGTCAATAAAAATTGGGGCAAGCTTTAAATTTACTTATAATAGAATCCCAACTACATCCAGGTATTTAACAGAAAATTCCGCTGGCAAAGTAATTGCACCTCCAAATGCAACTACTAATATGCAACTTAATTATCCGTTCATACGATCGATGAACTTAGATTAGTGGTACTATCCGCAGTAGCAAATTTAATAAACAATTGTAATGAAATTGGCCTAAAATCTATCCCTTTTCTAGTCAATTTTTATCAAATATAAGAATAGCTTATAAAAATGACTCATGCTCAATAGTTTAATAAATCATCATTGTTGACAATCGTCTTAGTTCAGCTTGAGACAAACATTTACAAATATTAGTAATGTTTATCCAAGTAAGAATATAATTATTAATTTTAGCGCTAGCTAGCGGATACAAAAACTATATTAAACTATAAATTAATAAAAAAATACTAAACCGGATTTCATAAAAAAAACTTAATAAATTTATTTAAATACCTCTTCTACCGTACTTCTCTATGATTATCGAAAAACTGACTGAATAAGACTTGCTTTATTTCAGCCAGTTCCATATTTTCAGTTTCATTTGCTCTAATTTTTGTAAATAAAGGTTGAATAATTTGATCAAATTTTACCAATTCATCTTTGGCTGGTATCTTAACGGTTAATGAATTGAGATTTTTTTGCGATATTTTTTGTTGCACTGCACCAGTGATAATCGTTGATACCTTTTTTTGCCTAAAGAATAAATATAACCATTCCGTCGAAACATGTTTACCTTGAAGAACATGAACATGATTATTAGGCCAAAATTTCCCAAAAACATATTGTAAGACTGGATAACCATCCTTGTCTTCTACTGACCCATCTTCACCTAATAGTAAATAAATGCCATCAAAATTATATTTATCAATATAATCATTGACAGCTGCTGCACCAATATAGCGATATTTACCTTGTATTGCTAGACGCTTCCGATTAGCAATTGGTCGCCTGAATTTATCAAAATTAGCTATATATGAGCCAATCTTTTCGTTACCAGAGTTCACATTGGGGAAATACTTTTTAAAAATAGTTTCTGCTAGAGCAAGTAAGTTTTCATTTATTTGTACATTAAGTGCGATTTTTTTATCAATTTGCAAAAATATATTAGCAATCCGTTCCTGTTCTTCTAATGGAGGAACTGGAACTAATAAACGCTTAAAAGCAGTTTTATTAAACTTGGGCTGTGCACTACCAGAAACAATTGTTTTCATTAATTCCTGGCCGCTGGGACTAGATAGGAAGTAATAATAGTAATCATTATTATACTTGGTATCGATTACAATTGCATTCGGTCCCAAAGACATCGGCTTATCAAGTTGCGGAGCTTTAAAGGTGGTACCTAAATGAGTACCAACATTAGAAATAATAATTTCTCCGCCATAAAGTTTCGTTTTCTTTAAAAATTGATAACCAGCTTTATTTATATACTGAAATGGTCCTTTAAAATTATTTCTATAATCAGTGAGCCTGATCAAAACTGCATAGCCCTGCGATTCATCTGTATAAATAACATTTTCTTTTAAAGATTTAAAACTACCATTTGCCACATAATCAGTTATTTTTGTGCATATTTCACCAATAGATCTATATTTCATAACCCAGACCTTTCAGCACTTGTCGAACATCATTTTGCAACTTATCACTTTTAGCAAATTGTTCTTTAAGGTCACTAGTAAGTTTAGCCATTCGTGCTTCATATGACTCACCGACTTTGGCTTGCTTGGCTATTCCTACATAACGACTTGGAATTAAAACATAATCATTCTGCGCAATTTCAGATAATTTGACTGCCTTACAAAAACCAGCAACATCTTTATATTGCTCGTTGATAGTTCCACGATAAGCATGATAGGTCATCGCTAGCTTATTGATATCTTCCTTAGAGAAGCGACGATGCTTACGGTCAACCATTTCGCCTAGATTACGTGCATCAATAAATAAAGTTTCATTCTTACGATTGCGCTCATCGCTCGATTGCTTATCCATATCTACAAACCAAAGCGATACAGCAATGCTAGTTGAATAAAACATCTTATCAGGCAAAGCTACAATTGCATCAATTTTATCGTCCTCAAGTAAAGCTTTACGAATTTCATACTCTTCTTTAGTTGAAGTTGACAATGCTCCATTAGCTAAGACAAAGCCCGCTTTCCCGTCTGGAGCAAGTTTACTAATTATATGCTCAATCCAAGCATAATTGGCATTACCAATTGGGGGCATTCCATATTTCCACCGTGGATCATCTATCAGCTTTTCACCATTCCAATTTTTCACATTAAACGGCGGATTAGCTAAAACAAAGTCAAACTTTTCATTTTTATGAAAGTCATTGGTAAAGGTATCCCCTTGGTGTGGACCAAGATTATTATCAATTCCTCGAATGGCTAGATTCATCTTAGCTAATTTCCAAGTAGTAGGATTGGATTCTTCGCCATAAACTGATAAATCAGAAACATCTCCTTGATGCTCTACAACAAATTTATCAGATTGCACAAACATTCCTCCTGATCCACAACAAGGATCATAAATCTTGCCTTTGAATGGCTCAATCAGTTCCACTAAGGTGCGTACAATTGAACGAGGAGTATAAAATTCTCCGCCCTTTTTTCCTTCTTGAGCGGCAAATTTAATTAAAAAATATTCATAGACACGCCCTAACACATCAGAGCGCATCGCTCTGGCACAGCCTAAACTAATGTCAGAAATCAATTCGACAACCTCACCTAAGCGACTTTTATCTAAATCCGGTGAAGCATACTCCTTACTCAAAATCCCCCGAAGTGAGGTATTATTTTTTTCGATTTCGCGCATAGCTCGATCAATTACTTTACCAAGTTGCGGTGTATTAGCTGCTTTTTGAATTACATCCCAACGTGCTTGCTTTGGTACCCAAAAAACATTTGCAACTTTATATTCTGTTGGATCCTCAGCCTTTTCTGGATAATCAGACTTCAAAAGTTCTTGATGTTTAGTTTCAAATGAATCTGAAATATATTTTAGAAAAATCAATCCTAAAACTACATTGCGATATTCAGATGAATCCATGCTGCCACGCAAAGCATCTGCAGTTTGCCATAATTTGTTTTCAATACCTAATTCGCTTATCTTTTTTACCATTAATCTGTTTCCTTTAGTTCTTGTAGTTAATTTGAAGCCTCTTTAAAATAATGCTTAAATAAAAAAGTATTTCTAATCGTTACTTAGCCATAAGAAATAAATATTCAACTGGTTAATTTTATTTTAGTCACTTGTCTACCTAATCTTGCCATTGAAACAAAATGCTCTTAATTATCATATTTTCAGTTAAATCGCTAGCTAGCTACCTCATCTCCTATGGATTTATATCTTTTAATTTCTATATTTTATCATAGAAGTGGCTCGACCTTTTTACTTATTAAATTTATTAACCATACCAAAAAACTTGCTGTCTCCAGTAATGGAACAACAAGTTTTTTTAAAAAGTTAATAAAGAGTATCATAACCAAATTAAATCTTTTAATTTTTCAAAAAATCTATTTACAGCAATTACTTAAGTAATTACCCTAGTCAAATACAATCAAAAGTATTCGTAAATTGATTAATAAACTAACTTTCGCACATAAGTTAATAACGACATCCTAACTTATACCATGTTACGGTCAACAAAAAATAGAAGAAAAATTATTCTTAAAACATTTCTATTTCCGTTCCTATTTCAATTTTTGGGAAAGCTTTTTTTTCAACATACAATGATCCTGGCAATTCAGCTTTTTTCTCACCCGTAAATTTAACTGCAATATGACCTAGATTTTGCAAATTAGCGTTTACTTCATCACCTACTGCAGTAATTTGATAATCTATTGCACCAATTTTCAATGTCATTCCTTCTTTTATTTTACTAGCTAAATTATGATCAGCAATAATAAAGCAAGAATCACGTAATTCATTGGGAGCCTGTTCACCAAAAAAGATTAACATATTAATTGATTTAAATTGCTGCGCTTCTTTACCAATTTCTTTTACAATAGTTTTAAATACTGGCTTTCCTGTCACTACCAATTTTCATTTCCTTTCTATTTACCACTATACAAGCCAAAACTAGCCAACCATGCAATCAACACACGAGGTACACCGTTAATAAATCTTGAATACAATACAGAAGTTACGCCAACTTCTACCGTTTCTGCATCAGCATCCATCAAACCTAGTCCCACTGGGATAAAGTCACAACCATTTTGAGTATTAATTGCAAACAGTGCTGGTAAAGCATATTGTGGTGGTATATTACCCTTGCCAATTTCCACCCCAATTAATGTGCCAATGATTTGTCCAATTACTCCGCCAGGTCCAAGAAGTGGCGATAAGAATGGTAGCGAACAAACAAAGCCCAAAATCATTAATCCCCACACATTACCAGCTAATGGAGTCATTAATTTTGCAAACCATTTACCAATACCCGAAGCATTAATAATACCAATTAATAAAGAAACAAACGCCATAAATGGTAAAATCGTTTTAATCACTGTATCAACTGATTTTTTAGCTGCTTGATTAAATGTGGCAACTACTTTCCCCACTCCAATACCAATTTTCGCTACCCAACCTTCATTTTTTTGCTGAGTCAAAGTCTTGCTAGTATCAATTTTATTTTCAGAATCCTCTTTCATTTTTGGTATTGAAGCAGTAACTTCATCCGTAGACATGATTTCGTCAACGTCAACAGCAGATACATAGATTTCTGGCGTAATAAATTCGGCTAGCGGACCTGATTTGCCAGTAGGAAGAACATTAATTGTTTTTATTCCTTTTTTTGGATAAATACCACATCTTAATGTACCACCACAATCAACAACAGCAACTGCAATTTCGTCATCTGGTATAGATGTTTTAAAACCATCTACCGCTTTCATTCCTGTCAGTTTTACCATCTTATCAATAACTGCTGGGCGGTTCCCACCAGTAACATATAAAATAGTATGTTTTGCATCAGTCGGAGTAATAACCAAGGGACCACCCCATCCTCCTGAACCACGAATAATTTTTATGCTATTCCATTTATTCATCTTACTTATCCCCCATTCTCTGATTATCCTAAAACATTGGCTTCTTTAGATAATTCAATCCCTGTAGTTTTACATACATATGAAGTAGTGTAGTCAGTTACCCAACCACCAATAAAGTTCATAATCAAGCCTACAAACATGTACCTTATGGCTAAATCCATTGCATTCAAACCTAGTTTTTGAACACCTGCTGCAATTCCCATCCAAATAAAATATTCAGCTGGATTAATATGAGGAAATACGCCATTACTGGTATGACAAAATTGTGCACAGGAAGCATAGTAACTAGGCTTATAATACTCTGGTAAAAACTTTCCCATAGTATGAGCTAATGGATTACCTAGCATAAAGGCAGATACAAAAGGTAAGATCATGTATCTCATAAAAGGATTTTTAGCAGATGCTTGCGCAAATTTGTTCATCTTCTTTTGGCCAATCATTGCTATCAAAGCATTCATAAATACCAACATAATTAAAACTAGTGGAACAATGGTTGCTACCCAATTTGCAAATTGCTTACCACCAGCTTGAAATAATCCCATAAACCAAGTGGCAAAATTAATAATATTTTTCATAATTTTCTTTTTCCTTTTATTTCATAAAATTTATTTATTAATACACTTTCCCACAAACTAAATACTGGCAAAGAAAGAAAATTAGTGCTTGTATCTAAATCTTCACGACTCATTTTCCCAGTTTTAAAGTTAATAAAATTACGATAAGCATTTAAAATGCATTCTTTTGTTAACTTGTCATACTTATTTAATTCATCATAACTACTAGCCAATAATGGTAGTGACTTCCCTTCTATTGAAGATAAATTTTTAAATCTTGCAAAAATAGTAACACCTGTCATTATTTGTGCTTGAAGAATATTTGCATGCGCATCAATATTAAGTAAAAGTAATGTACCTACTTTGAATTTTTTTGGATTCTTTCCAATTAAAACTTTTCCATTTTTACACATTTTTCGAAAAACTTTTACAAAATTTTTCACTTGCAAAAAGCCAAAAATACTTTGAAGAAGGAAGGCACTCCCCAATAAAACTGTTATATATAAAATATTCAAATCAAACTCCTTCTACTATTTGAATTAATTGTTTAGAACTATCATAATTAACAAAATTATTATATAAAATTTCATTTTTGGAAACTAAACCAATAAAATCATATAGTCTTGAAGTTGCATCAATTAATTCATTATTTAAATTCTCGGGGATACCTATTAAAAAAATTAACTTTAACTCTTTCTTTTTGAATAAAATTTTGTTATCCATAATAGCTACACTAACCAATATTCTTTCTTTACCTGAATGATCAATTGCATGAGGGATAGCTATACCATTTGAAAAAATATTATTAGTTACTTTTTCTCTACTTTTCCAATTCTGTTTAAAATCTTCTAATACCTGATTGCTTTTTATTTGATCGTCAATCATCCTATCTACAGCAATATAATAACTTGCAGCCTCAAAATGTTTAACCGAAAAAGCAATTTTATTCTGCTTAATTAATTGCTCAATAATTGAAATTTGCATGACTACACTTAGGGCTTCAGGTCGAAAAACAGTGCCCACATTTATTACTTGAATATGTTCAATTTCTAATGGTTTATCAACAAATACCAATAAAAATTTATCGTGTTGTTGCTTGAATGTAGCTACATTAGAAAAAGAAATGATTTTCAAATTTTCAAAAACATTACTCAATTTTTTCTCTATAAACTCTTTGACAGAACTCCTAATTGAACCAATAAAAGCAATCTTTACTTGATTTTTAGTATCTTGAGAAATTGCAGAAACTTCTTCTAAAAACATTTCAAAATAAATTACATAATAATTTATTTCATCTTTAGAAATGGAGACTTTATATTCAGAATTTATCTTATTAGCTAATGCCAAACTTAATTCTAAAGAAATCGGATAATTATCAGAAATAGTTCGTGGTAATACTTCACCAATTTTTGTGTATAATAGCGTACGATTGACTGAAAATAACACATGCCACTTTAATCTTTCATATACATTTTTAGTATCTAAACCATATTTCCGTAATTTATCTTTTAGTGGAATAAAAAACAATTTATAATTTTTGAAAAAAACTAGTTTTAATTTTTTAAAATCTAAATATTCATTTTTATACAAATCTAGCGGCGATAAAATAAAACTTATTTCAGATTCAGTAAGATATTTTAACTTTTCTTGTAAATAAACAATTAAGTCAGTAATCACATCATTCTGAACCCATAATGAGTGATAACACCTAGGTACACAATCTAAAACATGTCCATAATCTTTGAAAACTTTTAATGTTAATACATTGTTCAAAACTTGGTGATACGCTTGTTTAGATAAATTTAATTTTTTTAAATGACTAGATATTTCTGACGTAAAAGCTAACCAAACAGAGTTGGATGTATGCTCAATAACAAAATTTCTTAGTACACATATTTTTTCAAAGCTAGTTTGAAAACTGATCTTAATACCTTTTCCCGTCTTAGATATAATCCTACCTTTATATTTTTTCAAATTAATCTTAATTTTTCTAAGATCATTATTAACAGTTTTTCTGCTAATATTTATTCTATCTGCTATCTCATCAATTGGTATGTAATCATTGCTTTTAATAAGAATATCAATAATAAATGCTTCTCTTTTTATCGGATCATTTAAATTTAACTCTCCTTTTAAAAATTGGGTTTCTAAATCTAAAAATTTTGGATAATTATTTATTGTTAAACTAAATCGCTCGATTCCCGACGAAATATGTGCTGCTTCACCTAAAATTCTATTTAGTTCAGAAATTCTTTTATCAACTGTTCTAAATGAAATATTATTATAAACTGCAATTTCTTGCTTTGTTATTGAGCCATTTTCAACGAAGAGTTTTAAAAGTATAAATAAAGAACTATCCATCTATTTCCTCTCTTTATCCTCTTGATTTACCTCCGGCTACATTAATAGTTACGCCTGTAATGTAGCTTGACTTATCAGAGAGGAGGTAAGCAACTAAATCTGCAACTTCATGCAACTGACCACTACGTCCCATTGGGGTTGTTGTAGTACTCTTGTAACCTGCACGAAGTTGATCAACTGTAATGTTTCTTGTATAAGCTAAAGCTTTTTCATAAGTGGGAGTCCTTAATCCTGTTGCTTCCATAATACCTGGTGCAACACCAACAACCCTCACATTAAACTTTCCGAGTTCCTTGGCCCATGAACGAGTAAAGCCATTAATCGCTCCTTTCGTTGCAGAATAGATACTTTGTCCTTGTGATCCCTCTAGTCCAGCTTCTGAAGACATATTCACAATTACACCATGCTTTTGTTTCGTTAAATAACGTCCCACAGCCTGGGACATAAGCATCATGCTCTTAACATTAATACTGAACATTTTTGTCCAATCATCTTCTGTCATTTCATATTGACTTTCTGGTTTTTCAGCATCAACTAAAAGTCTAGGTAAATTGATACCTGCATTATTCACAACACCATCAATGCGACCATATTTATCTACTACATTTTTAATCGTTTCTTTAATATTTTCTTTGTTAGTTACGTCAGTATGATAATAGGTAACACCATTATTAATCTCTTTTGGTTCATTTAAATCAGCATCAATAACATTAGAACCCGCATTTGCTAATTCTTTGACAATAGCTGCTCCAATACCTGATGATCCACCAGTTACAACATAAACTCGGCCTTCAATATTTAACCAATCATTCATTCTTATTATCCTTTCCATTTATCATTTATAATCACAAGTATATTGAAAGCGCTTGCTATAATTAATATCCAAATTTTCAAAATAAAATGAAATAAAGGGTCTTAACTTTAAAAAATTAATATTTACAAACATAAGTTTACTATTCTTAAGAATAGTCTATACACAAGAAAAATAAATTACAAATAGATACAAATTAAGCTATAATTTATTATATTTATAAAAAATTTTTTTAAATAACCTTTTAATATTTAAAATAGCAAGGAAAAGGCCAGACTTTTCAGGCTAACAAAAAAGGCAAAACACATTTTTTGTGTTTTGCCTTCTTTTGTTGTTTACTCACTTGTGCTTTACCACTTAAGCTGGCTCTTGAAGATCATTTCTTTGCCAATATTTACTTAGACTCAGCATCATAAGCATTAGTTTTCAATATTGGCTTGCCTCGCAGATAACCTCACTACATACCAAATACGTTCTTCAAGTAATCAAAGGTTAGTTTCAGATGTAAATATTTTAAGTATACAGTGCTCAGCTATTTTGGCTATTTTTTCTAATGGTTACTACATTTTATATTAGCCACTTGTTTTTGCATTAAGTACAAACGTTGTTTATTCTTCCTATATTATTCCTACAATCAATCTTCTTATTGGTTTAATACCACCAACTTCAGTAACGATTATGCGTAATCGAGAAATAAAAACGATGTTGCTTTTCAAGATAGCGTTCTCGATAAATCAACGTTATGTACATTGTCTGACGATCAACAACGAAAGGTTGATCTTGTCAAAATTTTGATTACAAATCCATAAATCCTTTTCCTTAATAAGACAACAAATAGACTGGATTTAAAAACGAAACTTATCATTTAGAGCCTGCTTAAAAATTTGCAAAAGGAATACAGTCTAACCATTTTTCTAACCACTTTAAAAAACAATTAACTCCCCAAAAATTTTCTTTTGAAGGTCTTACTCCTTTAGAACTTATTACCCTATTACATAGCAATCAATAGTACATCATTAGCTTTTTATCATTAATCAGCAGATTAAGAACAAAAAATAAATCTTGCCTTACAATCATCAGTACCAAGTAGTGATTTTTTATATGTGGAAGATCCTGATGTTCTTATAATTTCTATTTTTCAAGACAAGTCACTAATTTGTAACCGTATCCTAGTTAACTCTACACCAACAAAAGAACTGATGCGTTTATGATGGCCGTGGGTTGCTAATGCTGTAATAAAAAAGAGAGTCTGGATTCGAGCTTTGTAGGATCTGTCTGACTTCAGTCATTTTGGAATGCTCGGCTATTCGCTGCTCATACTCGTTGATCTTCGTGCGATACTTTTCTTCTTCTGGTGAAAAATCATCAAGATCGTCCAATCCCAATTCACGAAGGAACTCTTCTTTCGTTACCGTCTTTCCTTCGTCGACCTCCTTTTCAGCTTGCTGTAAGCTTGCTGTAATTGTTTGATTTCAGCTTGCAAATGTTCTTGTTTAAAGCCAAAGAAACTGGTCTCATACATGATGTCAGTCAATAGTTCTGTTAGATAGTATTTAGTCAGCTTGTTATCCGCGATGTGGTACCCCATGACCTCTGCCTGCTCAGTCATTATGTAATCGAAAGACTGAGCATCGCCTCCTTTTTCCCGCAATTCTTTAAGATTTACCAGGATAAATCCTGGAGAGGTAATGCCGTTTTGTAAATAATGATAAGCATAAAAAATTCAATCCTGACCATCATCCGGCTGCTTGATCGCTATATTTCGTAAACGATCAATATACGCGCCCAAGGCTTTTTTAGCTATACTTTTTGCCTTGCCAAACGTAGTTTCATCATCAAAATCATCGAGTCTAGCCGGATGCTCGTGCATGTAGTTTTCTACTAACTCACTTTTATCAGCTTTTCTAAATGCTTCCTGAACTGTCATCATCATCAACATCTCCTAACCGTTTGCCATCCAGTCATGAAAGCTAGGTGATTTATCCGAGTCATAATGACCCTTTTTATCAATTCCAACACTCTCAACCTGAATATCTTGAATTAATTTAGCCAAATCTTCAGCTGTTGGAATATTATCCATTCCAATCACCTCAATTAACAATTCTTCATATGTATTTTCCCATAGATATCAAATTATATCCACGAAATGAGTTGATCTCATGAGTTTTCTCAATAAATTATTTCACACTAACAAGGCATTACCTAAAAACACCTTATCCAGTACCATGTCCTTTCTCTTTGGAAGTTCCATGGCTGGACAAACGATGACCGAACGCACGGCAATGCAAAACACAGCTGTTTATGCCTGTGACCAGGTTCTTGCTGAAGGGCTAGATGAAGAAGCGGCACACATGGAATCTAATACTCAATTTGGTCAAATATCACTCAGTGCTCATAAACTGGGCACTCTGATCAAGGTATCGGAAGAATTACTGAATGACTATGCATTCGACTTGATGACCTATCTATCTGATGAATTTAGTCGTCGGTTGGGGAATGCCGAACAAAACGCCTACCTGAAGTTGGATAACACTGTTGAGGATGACCTCATCACAAAGTTGATTGGATCGGCAACAGCTACGGTCGAGAACGTGCTTCGCCAACCGCTATCGGCATTTGATCCCCTTCCTGATGATATTTGACTTACCTTTACGAATATCGAAAAACGGCTGATTTTGATGCCTTGATCAAATTCCTTCGGGCCATCTTGTCCCCTTACCAGAAGGAGGAGTTTTAATGCAACAGCAAAACAAACGTGTCAGTAAGATTGTTGACATTGGCGAGTTAGACCCGGCGCATCACTCTAATGAAAAAGAAATACATCGGCGAAAATCCAAATACTGACATGTCAATGTACAAGGATATACGTCTGGGAGATGTCTGGGCAAAAGTTTCTGCCCTGCACGGTCAAGAGTATTACACGGCAGTTACCGTGAAATTGGAAAAACAACTGTAATTCATCATTCGATATCGTGATGACGTTGACGAAGAAACCAACATCTGGTTTGAAGGGCGTGGCTACAATATCGGCTTTATCGATGACGTCAAATACAACCATGAGTATCTGAAAATCAAAGCTGAATACTCGAGAGAGTTGATAACCCCAAAGAAGACAACTAGTTCAACAATAATTAATACTTGTTTTGGTGCAATTGGTGCCTTTCTTGACTGGTTCCTAGGAGGACTCGACAGTTTCCTATATGTTCTCCTGATTTTTATAGTCGTGGACTATATCACCGGAGTTCTTTGCGCAGTTAATGAGCATAAATTATCCAGTGAGATTGGGTTTCATGGACTTACTCGCAAAGTGCTAATTCTACTGTTGGTTGGCATTGCACACTGCCTTGATATTTACCTATTAAAAAACGGTTCTGCTGTCCGCACCGCTACTATTTTCTTCTACATTTCTAATGAAGGTATTTCGCTGTTAGAAAATATAAGCCGTCTGGGGCTACCCGTACCTGATAAATTGAAAAGTGTTCTCCAGCAATTGCACGATAAGGACGATAATAACTAACTTTTGCCTGTGGACTTCGGTCTGCAGGCTTTTTGTTGTTTCTATGATAAAATATCATCAGGTCGGAAGTGATGGGTCGCTCCCAACACAGAAGGCTTAACAGTAAACGTGGCTACACACCCCTCAAATAATCTGAACTGTGGAGATGAAAGTCATGTTAATTAGGAAAAGACTGGAGGAGTGGCAATTACTGCCGCCATAGTTATCGTGGCAATCGGCCAGCTAGTCATTGACTGTGCTAAAGCCTACGCGATAATTAAAAAAGCTAACCATAACGGTTAGCTATCCTTCAGTCACCTGAACTGCGTTTGAGGGTAACGAGGTGCGACTCGTTGCTCTCTTTTCATTTACAATGATATCTAATCTATTTTGATTTTTCAACTTTTAGCTGGCAGTTTTCTGTCAGCTTTTTCTTTTACCATGGTTTACTTTTCCACTCGCGCTGGCTTATCAGTGGAGGTAATTAAACATGGTAAAGAAAGTACAACCAGTGACCCATCAACCACTAATAACAACAAGTGAGAATATCAGTTCAGAGCAATTATTGAATGATTTGCACTATCAACAATCAAAACAGATCATCCAGAATCTGCTTAATAAAGGCTTAATCTCGCCCACCGAATTTAAGGACATTGATGCCTTAACCAAGCAGTCATTTCCACCATTATTAGGGTCCGGAAACGTTGATACATCAAAGTTCTAGAGCTAACATACTACACTGACGAAAGGAGGGTTGTCATGTCAACCATTACTAAAATCCAAAGCTACCATCGTGATGTCAAGAATCTCCGTGTAGCGGCCTATTGCAGAGTTTCAACTGACAATATTGAACAACTGGAAAGTCTTGAAAATCAGCGTACACATTACCAAAAATACATTAGTAATCATTCAGACTGGCATTTAGCTAAGATCTATTACGATGAAGGAATCTCAGGCACTCAACTGACAAAGCGTGATGCCTTAACGGAATTACTAGCTGATTGTCATAATCACCGAATTGACCTCGTAGTTACCAAGTCGATCAGCCGCTTATCACGGAATACAACCGACTGTTTACGAATCGTTCGAGAACTGCAGCAATTGAACATCCCAATTATCTTTGAGAAAGAGCACATTAATACTGGAGCAATGGCCATCGAGTTATTCCTATCGATCCTCAGCAGTATCGCACAGGATAAATCTCACTCTACTGCAGGAAATTTACGCTGGGCAATCAGACAACGTTTTGCTAGCGGTGAATTTCGAGTATTTTCAGCTCCCTACGGCTATTCAATTGAAGATGGTAACTTAGTTATCGATCAAACTGAAGCCAGGATTGTGCGAAAAGTTTTTCAACATTTTTTACACGGAACATCAGCCAGTAAAATTGCTAAAAAACTGAATCATAACCACGTAGCAACCAAGCGTGGCGGCCAATAGCGAAGCAACACCGTGATTAACATCTTACGAAACAGTAATTATACCGGTGATATGCTCTGCCAGAAAACTTACCGTGATGATCAATATCACCGTCATTTTAACCAAGGTGAACTCCCCCAATACTTAATTGAAGAGCATCACCCTAGTTTAGTTAACCACGAAACTTTTAACCGGGCTCAAGTTCTACTTAAAGAAGCGGTCCAAAAACGTCATATCGAAACTGGTAGCCATAAGTATCAACAGCACTACCTATTTTCTGGCAAAATCATCTGTGGCCAATGTGGGACAACTTTTAAACGACAAACGCGGCCCCATAAAATCTGCTGGGCTTGCCAAAAACATTTAAGATCTGCTCAGCAATGTCCAACTAAAGCAGTGTCTGAAGTAGGTTTGGAAGCTGCCTTCTGTAATATGATGAATAAACTGGTTTACAGTCGGAAGTTCTTATTACAACCATTGTTAGAAGCCCTGAAAGAAGAAGCTAATGCCAACGGCGATGGTCAACTGATTTCTTTAACTAAGCAAATCAAGACCAACGACCATAAGGCTGAAACATTAACCCAATTGATGCAAACTGGGTTACTCGACCGAGCCATCTATATCAACCAAACTGCTAAACTCGATCAAGACACTTACCAATGTCAGGAAAAGATTAAACAGCTCAATGGTAAGAATACCGATTCAGCAAATAATTTTGAAGATGTTCGTACCTTGTTGCATTGGTGCCAGCAAGGGAAACAGCTTACTGAATTTGATGAAGGTATATTTCAAGAGTTTGTCCAACAGATTGTGGTTAACAGTTCAAACAAAGCAATCTTTATCTTGAAATGCGGATTAGCGCTACCTGAAAAGCTAAACAAAGCTGCCACCATCGATGAACACTTCTTTCGTAGCATCATCAAACAACGTTATAACTATCCAATCAAACAAGCAGAATATTTGTACAGTATTATCGAAAGTGAAGGTGATTTAATTGGGTAAAGTGCGTATTATCCCAGCCCACCAACAAAAAGGAAATAGCGTCATCAGCAGCAAAGTACTCGACCATTCGAGCAACTTCGTGTAGCAGCCTACTGTCGGGTTTCCACTGACTACGATGAGCAAGCCAGTTCTTATGAAACTCAAGTAGCTCACTACAAAGAGCTAATTCAAAAAGAACCAACCTGGGAATTTGCAGGTATCTATGCTGATGATGGAATTTCCGGAACCAACACCAAGAAACGGGAACAATTCAATAAAATGATTACGGCCTGTAAAGCCGGTAAAATTGACTTAATTGTCACTAAGTCAATTAGCCGATTTGCTCGAAATACTATTGATTGCCTGAAGTATATCAGAGACTTAAAAGCCATCAATGTTGCAATCTTCTTTGAAAAAGAAAATATCAACACCATGGATGCCAAAGGTGAAGTTCTGATTACCATCATGGCTTCCCTTGCTCAACAAGAAAGTGAGTCCTTATCGCAAAACGTCAAAATGGGGATTCAATACCGTTACTAACAAGGTAAAGTGTTTGTCAATCATAATCACTTCCTCGGTTACACCAAAGATGATCAAGGAAATCTAGTAATTGAACCAGAGGAAGCCACGGTCATTAAACGGATCTTCTATAGCTACCTAAACGGAATGACTATGAAACAAATCGCCAATTCGCTCAAAGCTGATGGTATCTTGACCGGTGGCAAAACAAAAAATTGGCGCTCTAGCAGCGTGACCAAAATCCTAAAGAATGAAAAATACATGGGTGATGCCCTTTTACAAAAGACTTACACCGTTGATTTTCTTAATAAAAAACGAGTGAAGAATGAAGGCATCATGCCACAATACTACGTGGAGAATGATCACCCGGCGATTATTCCCAAGTCTGTTTTCATGCAAGTACAGCAGATCATTAAACAACGACGTAACGGAATCACCACTAAAAACGGTAAGCATAGACGCCTGAACGGCAAATATTGCTTCTCTCAAAAATTATTCTGTGGTAAATGCGGTGATATTCTCCAACGGAACATGTGGTATCGACCAGAAAAAGTAGCAGTCTGGCGCTGCGCCAGTCGGATAAGGAGAAGTAAAATTGGTCGCCGCTGCATGATTCGAAACATTAAAGAACCCCTTCTAAAAGAAGCTACTATTGAGGCTTTTAACCAGCTCATTGAAGGGCATGAGTTAGCCAACAAACAAATCAAAGCCAACATCATGAAGGTCATCGAGAACTCCAAAGGACCAACAGTTGGAAGAGGTACAGATGAAGCTCATCCAGGCTGCTAACCAGCATCAAGACTGCAACGCACTAACCCAGCAAATCATGGACCTGCGGAAGCAAAAAGAAAAAGTCCAAAGTCGTGAAACTGATCAACAAGCCAAACTGCACAGCCTTGATGAAATCAACAAATTAGTCGAATTGCACAAGTATGGCTTAGTTGACTTTGATGAACAATTGGTTCGTCGCTTGGTAGAAAAAATTACCATCTTCCAACGCTACATGGAATTCACGTTCAAAGATGGTGAAGTAATTAAAGTTAATATGTGAAAACTTGGGATATTCAGCACTCAGCTACTTTGGCTGGGTGCTGTTTTTACTTAAAAGGCTGTTTAGTTAATTTGGCTAAATATTTTCTCCGTCGATAAAGTGAAGAATTGCTAATACCGCCAAAATTATTCCAACTAATGTTACGAAAGCCTAACTGACGCAAAGTTTTATTAATAAAAACTTTCTTGATAGCATTACCCAAAAAGAACCGAATATACCATGTCGGAGAAGTCGAAGTGGTAAACACATAACAGTGCTTAACATTGGTCAGCTCACCCTTCACTCCTGTTTTAGTAACCGTATGTGATAATCCCAGCCCTTCCTTCATCACCTTATCAACGAAGCCCTTCAACATCCCAGGAATACTATTCCACCAGTAAGGTGTAATAAAAATCACTGTATCTGCTTGCTGGCACAGTTTTAAGTACTTGGTAACTAAAGGATCAGTCGTTTCACCACGATGATAAAGCTGCAACTCTTCTGTTGAATACACTGGGTTAAAATGTTCCGCATACAAATCAATTATTTCATACTCTCGCTGACCTGCACTCAAATTCTCTTTAATTGCTTTCAATTCAGCATGATTAAAACTTTGCTCATAGGGGTGACAATAAATTATCAAAATCATTTTTCACTACCTCGAATCATCTCATTTAAGGTCCTTTCAACCAAGGCTGGATCATAATTTGTGGCTCCATTTAACACCAATAATGAGTATCCTTGAATAAAAGACCAAATCTGCGTAAAAAATTGTTGATCGGTAATACCACCCTGGTTAACTTGTTGCACTAAGTCCATAACCTGATTATAAAACTTAAAGTCATGGTTAGTATTTTGGTAAAAGTTATTCAGACTTGAATTGAAAAATAGGAAATTGATTATCTTCGGTTGCTCCTGACTTAACCGACAGAATTTATTGGCCAGTGAAAGAAGCTCATCCTTTGCTGAGTCTTCTGGAGTAGTAATAAGTTGTTCAGCAAATTCCTGTGATAATTTAACCGATACTTGGTAAAACAACTCATCCTTGTTTTGAAAGTATTTGTAAATAGCACCCGTGGTCACCCCTATTTGGGCTGCCAAATTCCGCATAGATAAGTTTTTATAATCATCTGTCTCAATCCATCCTATCGTTGCTTGAATGATTTTATCTTGTGTCTTATTCAATTTATGTAGCTCCTTAAATAACATCGTTATCTAAGGAGCAAATATAACACTGTTATCTTGAGTTGTCAAAAAGTTATGATATTACGCATTGTGCTAGTTATTACTTTATATTTTTTGATTGAAATAGATTTCTTCTGTTGTTATATAATGAAATTGGTGATATTAATAATTATCTAACGTTTTAATAAGTATATGGAGGATAAGATCAATGGACTGTCGTGGTGGTCAAAGAAGACGAGAAATAGTAAGAGATTATGATATTGTGCCAGTTGCTCATATAAAATTACTGAAAGGTCAAACTAAGCAGAGTGATGCAGGTCCTGAAATTGATGATCAATATTATGTTTTTAAGGCCACAAGTAAAAATAAATCGGATGATGTTCAAATTATTCAGTGTGGAATGGGAGCTGCGAGAGACTTTTTGAGTTTAACAAATAGGAAAAGTTTGCCACTTTTCAATCCACTTGTCATGCCAGCTAATCATGTGGTTAACAATCATCAGCCTAATACTAGAAATTCTTCTAAAAGTATTAAATGGGATCCTACTGCTGAACAATTACATAATGCTATAATGTGGATAATTATTGTTTGGAATACTTCGCCTAGACCTAATTCTCCATTATTTAAAATTAAGTCAGAGTTGGAACGCTATCCAAGTTATAAACCATATGATAGTAAGATAAAGGCTGTCAATACAATGATTCAAAACGGTAATCATGGATCTACTTTGACTAATTCTATTAACCGGCTTAAGAATTCAAATAATATTAGACAAACTGTATGTGATTTTAATTTATTAACGAAACAATTACATAATTTGAAAGATAAAAATGGAAACTCTTTACCTTCTATTAAATCTTGGTTTTAAGTAATAATAAGAAATTATTGATATATTGTAAATTTCTATAGAATGTCTCTTCGGCTTAATGTGCTCAATGTAACTGAGATATTAAGGCGAAGAGACTTTTATATGTCAGACAGCACTGGTGTCAAAACTGCAACAGCATTGTTTGAAAATGCCAATGTACCAGAATTTTACATTCTAGGAAATGAAGAAGGCTATTTAGAAATAAATATCTTATCAAAAGAGAGTAATTAAACGTTGTAGTCATTAAATTGAAACATGGTTGTTCTATTGCAATCATGCTTTTCTGTTTATTTTAATATAAGTTGAGTGTCTTACTCTCCTCGTCAAATACTGTCTAGCAACACAAAATCATATTCTTTAACAGTATACTAGTTTGCTCAACCTTTTCCCTTCAAATCCTGCCTTTTTACGTTTGCCATCACCGCTATTATACCAACCATTACGGCTGTTCCCATAACCTTAACCAACTCAACTCTCAAAAACAGACACTTGCATACTCAACCCGAAAATACAGCACGCTGTCCACTCAACTCTCCAGCATAAAAAGCAAAAAGTGTACTAATTCCAATCATTAAAATCAAAATTAGTAAACTTTTACTCTATTAAGAATACCGTCACACCAGTATTCACAGACTAATTTTTTGTCCGCTCAAGAACTGTAATACTCTCCACATGGGGTGTTTGTGGGAACATATCCACCGGATCAATCTGGGCAAAAGTATAGCCTAACTGCTGAAATTCTTGCAGATCACGTACTAGCGTTGCTGGATTGCACGAAATATAAACAATTTTCTTGGGGTTAGTCTTAGCGGCAGCCTCAATAAACTCTGGGGTTAAGCCTTTTCTTGGCGGATCAACGAAAATAATGTCAACTTGCATCCCTTTTTCTGCCCATTTAGGCATAATTTCTTCAGCCTTACCAGTAACATACTTGGCATTTCGGATATCATTTAGTTTTGCATTATTATTGGCATCCTTGACTGCATCTCTGACGCTCTCAATACCACGCACCGAACGCACATGTTTCGCCACGGTCAAGCCAATAGTACCAATCCCTGAATAAGCATCAACAACCGCATCTTCTGGTTGTAAGTTAGCCTTTTTAATTGCTAAATCATAAAGCCGCGGTGTTTGCAATGAATTGATTTGGAAGAAACTTTCCGGTGAAATTCTAAACTTGACGTCACCAATTTGATCAGTAAGTTGTGGTTTGCCAAAAATCAGGTAGTCCACCTTACCTAAAATAACATTAGTTTTCTTTGGGTTATAGTTTAAAACTAAACTAGTCACACCAGGAATTTTTTTGATATCAGCCGCAACTTTGGGTAATTGAGCAAAGTCTTTATGCAAACATACTAGAATTACCATCATTTCACCTGTTGCCTTACTGCGACGGACATCTAGATATCTAACTTCACCTTGATTATGAATTTCATCATAAGCCGGAACGCGATATTGGCGAAGAATATCACGCACTGCCACTAAGACACGGTCAATTTCAGGATCAGTTGTCAAAAAGTTGGTTAACGGCACCAAATCATGTGAGTGCCGTCTAAAGAAACCGATTTCGAGTTGACCAGCAACTTCTCGGACGGGTACCTGAGCTTTGTTGCGGTAACCCGTCTCCTCCGGACTAGGTAAAGTAGAACCAACTTGCACATCATCAAGATGGGCTTTTTTCAATAAATTGACCACTTGGTTACGCTTGAATTCGAGCTGCTTGTCATATTTAATATGTGCCAGTGAGGCAAGCCCAGTTTGCACCCATTGATTAAGTTCAATCTTTACTCGATCAGGGCTCTCTTTAATAAGCTCTTCAATTTTGGCAAAAGCAAAGGTCTTCTTAACTTTTAATATTTTAGCCCTGACTATTTCACCAGGAATTGCACTGGTTACAAAGACCGTCATTCCTTCATAATGCGCTACCCCCATCGCTTCATACGATAAGTCAGTGATTTCTAAGTCAATAATTTGATTTTTTTCCATGTTCTTGTCCTTTTTTACAAACAATTGGTTAACTATTCTATTTTACTA
This sequence comes from Lactobacillus sp. ESL0230, assembly GCF_003692805.1. Classification (NCBI taxonomy): domain Bacteria; kingdom Bacillati; phylum Bacillota; class Bacilli; order Lactobacillales; family Lactobacillaceae; genus Lactobacillus; species Lactobacillus sp. ESL0230. The sequence continues at coordinate 69,242 of NZ_REHI01000006.1, read as the reverse complement.
AAAATTTGAATAAAAGTAACATGCTAACTTATTCTTTAACTTTGCTTTAACTTCGCTTAATTATCTTCACACCCAATTTAAAATGTGTTAGTTTTAGTACTAATTTGAGCCACAGAAAGGACATTTTTATGAATATTTTTGATACTAATTCAGATCACCGACAAATTCATACTATTGCAGAAACTAATCGTTTTTTGACTAAAATGTATGCCCTGATGGGCGGCGCAGTTATGATTTCCGCCTTAGTAGCCTATTTGACTATGAATGTTTTTAGTACTGCACTAATGAATCTGCCTGCTACTATCATCTGGTTAATTTTATTAGTTCCCTTAGGTCTATCTCTAGGAATTAGTTTTAAAGCTAATCGCAACCCAGCAGCAGCTTTAGTTATGCTTATCTTTTTAGCTGCAATTTATGGCTTTGAATTTGCCTTAATTGCTGGCTTTTATACCGGCACCCAAATCACTTCAGCCTTTATCTCTGCCGCAGCAGTTTTTATTGCCATGGCTATATTTGGAACTTTTACTAAGCGTGATTTATCTAATTGGAATTCCTATTTAAGCGCTGCTTTATTTGGTTTTATGGTAGCTTGGCTAGTCAATCTTTTCTTACGTAATCCAGCTGTCACTTACCTATTTTCCTTTATCGGTGTAATAATTTTTACTGGTTTAGTTGCTAGTGATGCCAATAAAATGAAAGCTATTTACAATAATTATGGCGACCAATTATCAAGTAATGGTCTAGCAATATTAGGAGCTTTGCAACTTTACCTTGACTTTATTAATATTTTTATGTTTTTATTAGAAATCTTTGGTGGTAATGGTAATAGGCGCAATTAATAAAAAAGGTGCTGGTCGCAATGATCGGCACCTTTTTTTATAATTAGATTATAGTAAGTAATAGCTTACATCATTACGATTTAAATTTAAAACACTTGAATATAGTCATCCATCCTCTTATACTTTTCATTATAGTTAATTTATAATATTTTTAAAATCAAATGGAGGTTACAGCATGATAGGTTGTAGCAGTTTTACATTAGAAACTAAGGATAAAAAACATTTTTTATCTAGAACAATGGACTTTATGATGGAAATGGCTGAACAAGTTATTTTTGTTCCTAAAGACAAAACTTTCGCCGTTTCATATAATACGACAGATCAAGTTACTAGTAAGCATTCATTTATTGGCATGGGTAGTATTCAATATGATATTGATAATTCTCCAGTTACTTGTGATGGTATTAATGATGCTGGATTAACAGGAGCTGTTTTATATTTCCCAGGATATGCTAGCTACAAACAACAGGCTGAACCTAATACTTGGGGTGTATCACCCGATAAAGTGATTTCTGTAATTTTATCTCAAGCTAGTTCATTAGCTGACGTGGCCGAATTATTTACCAATAAAATTTCAATTGTTAATGAAGCTAGCCCCGCTTTAAAGGTTATACCACCTTTACACTATATCTTTTCTGATACTACGGGGGAAAGTGTTATCGTTGAAACACAAGAAGATGGTACACATATTATCCGAGATTCAGTTGGCGTGATGACCAATAGTCCCGATTATCACTGGCACGAAACTAATTTACGTAATTACCTTTCTGTTAGACCAAAACAACATAAAGATATTGAATTTTTGGGTAAAACATTAAAGCCGTTTAGTCAAGGCTCAGGTACCTTTGGCTTACCTGGTGACTATACACCACCATCACGTTTTATTAGAACAGCCTTTATGAAAAATAATGTTGAACAACCCAAGGATGAATTAACTGCTGTAAGTTTAGCTCACCATATATTAGAAGCTGTCAGTATTCCACGCGGAATCGTTGTTACCCCTGAGAATACTTTTGACTATACTTGTTATTCAGCTTACATGTGTGCTGAATCTAAAAGTTACTATTACTCAACTTACGGCAACCAACGTATTAGATGTGTCAAATTGACACCAGAGCTGGAAAAAGAAACTGAATACCATGAATTCAAAGTTAATCCAATAGAAGATATTGATTATGCAAATTAAAAATTGACAAAAAAACTATCGTTTCAATTATAAGAAGCGATAGTTTTTTAATTACAAAAATTATATTCTTAATTACTTAAATATAAAACTTACTGATAATTATCAACAAAAATATAATTTTATTCACCTACAATATTTTTAAGTTCTTTTTTGTATTGCTCCTACATTTGCTTGATTTCATCATCTATATCAGTAGTGGCAGCTTGCTTTAACTGTTATGCAATGACAATGACTACTTTTTTAATAACTTGTGTAACAAGCGACTATTCACTTTAGACTAGCTTCTTTAATCCTAGCTTCATTTGCGGCATCTTCTAAAACAATAGCTGCTGATTATACGAATAAAAATAATATATATAGTTAATTTAGGAATTGCATCAACTAAAACCTTTTAATTTCAGGTTTTTTGCTCTGTATTCTACTAGACAAAAATAATTTTTCTTCGCCACATATTAGTAAACTACTAAATTTCTAAGCTTAACTTTTACGATTAAAATAAAAATACACATAACAATTAGACTAAAATATCTAATTTGCTATGTGTATTTTAATTTTCAACTATCAGTATAATTAACAACTAAACTATTATTATTCACCAACGAAAAATTCAATTCGCCTCTGTAAATTTTTAAAAGTAACTGGACAATAGGCACCAATTTCTCCATCCAGATTAACAGGAAGTTCTTTACCTATACTTTGACCAAACAACTCAATTTTTAAACTTCGTGTTTTTGTATAAATGATATCAGGATCATCTACATGCTTACCGTTTAAGGCAAGGGCCATTAGTCTTAATAATTTAACTGGATCAGATGGTTTTACCACAATTAATTGGAAAAATCCATCACCTAATTCTGCATCTGGCATTATTTGCTCAAAACCGCCGATTGTATTAGTCATCCCTAATAGCAGCATCGAAAGTTTACCTTCATATACGCCATCGTCATATGTTAAGCGCAATTCATTTGTAGTCAAATGAGGTAACATCTCGGCTCCCTTTATCAAATATGCTGTATAACCTAAGGCCGACTTAACTTCTGATGGTACACCATAGGTTAATTCAGTTAATGATCCACAGGCTGCAATATTAACAAAATATTGAGTATGATTTGCAAATGTTGCCTGACCAATATCCATTTTACGTGTTTTTTGTTTAAGGATTACTTTAACCGCATCTTTAATACTTTCACGCGGAATATGTAAGGCTCTAGCATAGTCATTAGTCGTGCCAGCAGGAATAATGGCCATTTGTGGTCTTTTTTCCAGAAAAGCAATCCCATTGACAACTTCATTGATTGTTCCATCCCCACCAGCCGCTACAATTAAGTCAAAGCCTGCATTTGCAGCTCGAGTAGCTTCTTTTTGCGCACTTTGCTTTTGGCGTGTTGTTCGAAATGCGCTTGCTTCATAACCTGCTTGTTCCAATACATTTAAAATGTCAGCAACATTTTTAGGCATCTGCTCGTGACCTGATACAGGATTATAAATCAATCTTGCTTTTTTAGTCATAAATTACTACCTTAATTACTCAAATTACTTTAAAATTCTCTTTAACGCTTTTGTAATTCTTGATTCAAAAGCTGATTGATAACCTTAGGATTAGCCTTACCACGTGTCTTTTTCATGATTTGACCAACCAAGTATCCAATTGCCCGATCTTTACCATTTTTAAAGTCTTCAACTGATTGCGGATTACTGTCCACTACTGCTTTAACCATTGGTTCAAGCACACTAGTATCAGATAATTGAACCATGCCCTGGTCTTCAACGTACTTCTTAGGATCAGTTCCATTAGCAATTGTCTCGGCAAAAACTTTTTTAGCAATTTTTGAAGAGATTGTACCGTTCTTAATTAGTTCAATCATTGCTGCCAAGTTCTCAGGTGTTAACTTAATATCAGCTAAAGATACACGATTATCATTTAAATAACCATTTACTTGAGTATTCATCCAGTTAGCAGCTAACTGTGGATCTGCCCCAGCTGCAACTGTCTTATCATAAAAATCAGAACTTTCTTTAGTTTGCAAAAGAACTTGGGCGTCGTAATCCTTTAAGCCAAATTCATTGACATATTGGCTGTAACGTTCTTCGGCCGAGCGTGGTAATGTCGCTGCAATTTCATCAATCCACTCTTGACTAATATGATCAGGGGCTAAATCTGGTTCTGGGAAATAGCGATAATCGGCATCGCCTTCTTTAACCCGTTCCAGAACAGTCTTACCTGTTGCTTCATCAAACCGGCGTGTCGATAATTGTACTCGACCTCCTGCCAATAAGACCTGTGCTTGCCGTTTTTCTTCATATGCCAAAGATTTACGTACATGTTCAAAAGAGTTCAGGTTCTTCATTTCAACCTTGGTTCCAAGTTCTTTTTGTCCAGCGGGACGAATAGAAATATTGGTATCAACTCGCATTGAACCTTCTTCCATCTTAACATCAGAAGCACCTGTAAACTGGACAATCTTACGTAATTTTTCAAGGTAAGCATAGCCTTCATCAGGATCTGCAATTTCTGGTTCAGAAACAACTTCCAGTAGCGGAACACCTTGCCGATTTAAATCAACATAAGAAAAGCCATTAGTCCCATGCGTATTTTTACCAGCATCTTCTTCAATATGCATTTCATGAATCCCAATCCGTTTCTTTTTACCGTGTACCTCAATTTCAACATAGCCGTCACGAGCTAAAGGTTGGTAAAATTGAGTAATCTGGTAAGCTTTGGGACTGTCAGGGTAATAATAATTCTTTCGATCAAAATGAGTATTTGGCAAAATATGTGAGTGCGTTGCTAAAGCAACCATAATCCCTAAGCGATAAACATCCTTATTTACGTAGGGTAAAACTCCAGGCATTGCCCAATCAATTACATTTGTTTCAGTATTAGGCTTAGCACCATAACTAACCGGTGAAGGTGAGAAAATCTTACTATTAGTTTTTAATTCGAAGTGTACTTCGAACCCAATTGTTGATTTAAAATTCATCTGTTAATCCCCCATTCCAGTTGGTGTCTTTTCATAAAACTTGTTAGTTTGTTCAATAAAGTCAGCTACTTGGAAAATACTTCCCTCATCAAATCGCTTAGCCATTACTTGTAACCCAACAGGCATTCCATCTACCATACCAGCTGGTACACTAGCAGATGGAATACCCGCTAAGTTAGCCGAAATGGTCAAAATGTCATTGTTATACATCTTAATTGGATCAGAAATTTCACTACCAATAGTGAAGGCCGGTGTAGTAGTTGTTGGACCAACAATTACATCATTTTCCGCAAAGATACGGCCAAAATCTTGACAAATCATGGTCCTAACCTTTGCTGCCTGTCTAAAGAAACGGTCATATGAACCTGCTGATAAAGCAAATGAGCCCAGCATAATTCGGCGCTTAACTTCTTCACCAAAACCTTCTGAACGTGATTTTACATAAACATCCAGTAGATCTTTTGTATCCTCTGCCCGATAGCCATAACGAATACCATCAAATCTTTGTAGATTTGATGAAGCTTCACTAGAAGCAATAATATAATAATCAGGAACTACATATTTAGTTAATGGTAAGGAAACCTCATTAACGACTGCTCCGGCATTTTCTAAAACAGTAATCTGCTCTTGAATTACTTCACGCATCTCACCATCAACAGCATCCATGTACTCTTTAACAACCGCTACTCGCATGCCTTTGATGTCTTTACCGATGTACTTAGTGAAGTCAGGAACTGCTCTAGTTGAAAGGGTAGAGTCATGTTCATCAGCTTCTGCAATAACATTAAGTACTTGGGCTGATGTTTTGGCCCGCTTGCTCATTACTCCAATTTCATCAAGTGAAGATGCGAAAGCAATTAAGCCCCAACGTGAAACACGCCCATAAGTTGGTTTAATACCAAAAACACCGTTAAATGCAGCTGGTTGCCGGATTGAACCACCCGTATCAGATCCAAGGGCAGCAACAACTTGTCCTGAAGCAACAGCAACCGCAGACCCACCAGAAGAACCACCTGGAACTTTGTCTAAATTCCAAGGGTTATGTGTTATACCAAAGTATGAATGTTCAGTCGATGAACCCATCGCAAATTCGTCCATATTTGTTTTCCCTACAAAAGTAGCCTGGGCAGCTTTTAAACGTTCAATAACTGTTGCATCATAGACTGGAATGTAGTTATCCAAAATATGACTAGCAGCTGTCGTTTTAACATCTTTAGTAAGAATATTATCTTTAATTGCAATTGGAATTCCAGCTAACTTATTCTTGCTAAAATCTAAATCAGCAGCAGGTTTAGCATCCTCCTGAACCGTAATCCAAGCATTTAACTTATCATCGGTCTGCTTAATATTGGCGACTGTATCTTGTGCTAATTGATCAGCTGATAAAGTCCCCTGAGCCAATTTTTCATTTAATGAGTCAATATCTTCATTTAAGTAATTCATTACTCGTCCTCATCCTTATTAATAATCACTGGAACCTTGATAAAGCCATTAGCTTGTTCAGGAACATTCCTCATTAATTCTTCGCGACTTTGCCAGTGTTCAGGCTTGTCTTCTCTAAATACTGTATCACGATCAACTACTTGGACAGTTTCTTCAACACCCTCAGTGTTAACTTCTGATAATTGATCAGCCATATTGATAATTGAACTCATTTGTTCAGTAACCTGACTAATATCATTTTTATTAATTTCCAGCCGCGATAAAACTGCGACATGCTTAATTGTCTCTTCTGTAATTTTCATACTAATACCTCCTATTCGCCACCATAAATATGAACTTGATAACTATTATCTCCCGTTTCTTTAGCAACCAGTGCCTGAATATCATTTACCGAACCAATTTTTATTTCAATTGGAACATCATTTGCCAAATATTTTTTTGCGGTTGATAAAACTAAGCGGGTGAAACTTTGAATCTGCTCGTAACCATAAAACTGGGTCGTAATTGATATGTTTTCTTGTACCAACTTGCCATCTTCATAACGCAAAGTTGCGGTTACCCCACTAATATTAGGAAAATAGTTTTGAATTGATTCTTTAAAACTATTAAAGCTTGATGCATCACTACTGTTAATTGCCTTTTTATTACCAATCGTTGGTAATACCTCAGACTGAGTAGTAATGTTTTCCCATTTAACTATTTTACTACTATTAGCAGCGACTGTCCCGCTCAAAAAATAACTTCCTGGAACGAGTGAATCCATACTTTCTTTAGCAAAAAGACCAACCGTTATTGGAACAGTTTTTAAATTTTTTCGCTTACGTAAACGTTGCACTATTTGTTCGGCAGCATGTTGACCAAATTCTTTTTGCTTAGCCCGTGAAATTGTAGCTTGATATTGTGGTCCATCTTTAACCTTCTGATAATAATCAATTGAATTAATGGCCAGACCAATGCTTATACCGCCAATATGATAGTTTGAGCCCGAGCCAGTTAAATAGTTCTGCTCAATAATTTCTTCTAAATAATAAGGATTATAATTCTTTTTACTACCTTCAGCAGGATTAAGTCCTAATTTATTATCTTTGGATTTACGCGATAGCCATTCATTTGCATCTGTAGTAGTAATATATTGCCCTTCTTGAAAAACATAAGAATTAGTTGAATAAACTTTTTTAGAAATCTGAACGAGTCCCCGTTCGAGTTCTCTGGTGTCAACTGAATTATCATTATCTGTTGCCGTTAATCCAGAGATTGGGCTTGTCACATAACGACCATTTTTTAATAAAACTGTATAACCATTATTTCCTGTATCTGTTGTCTGATAGGTTTTGGTACTGGAATTGGATGCAGTTTTAGCATTATTAGCTAGATTGGAGTTTTTTAAATTCCCACAAGCAGTTAGAGTCAGGGATAGCCCAAGAATTGTTAAAGCGTGTAAATATTTTTTCAATTTAATTATTCCTTTATTTAACTTGAGCAATTGCTTCTTCTTCAGTCAATAATTTGACGCCCAGTTTCTGTGCTTTATCGTATTTTGATCCAGCATCTTTACCATAGATAACATAGTCTGTTTTACCTGATACTGAACTAGTTACCTTAGCTCCAAGTGCTTGTAACTTTTGAGTAAATTTGCTACGGGTATATTGCACTAAAGTACCAGTCAAAACAACAGTTCTATTCTTAAAAAAGTTGTCAGGAATATTACTTGGTCCTGTCTGACCTAAGTAATTCATATTGACCCCACTTTGCTCAAGCTCAGTAACTAATTCTTTAACTTCTTCTTGAGCAAAATATGTTGTTAAGGATTCAGCAATTGTCATGCCTATTGTATCGATTGTAGCTACCTCTTGCACGTCTGCTTGCATAATCTTTGCCATATTTTTAAACTTTTGCGCTATTAGCCGTGCAGCTTTAGCTCCAACATGGTCTATTCCTAGTCCAGTTAATAGTAATTCTACAGAATTATGTTTAGAATTATTAATTGCTGCTAGCAAATTACTAATCGCCTTGTCTTTAAAATGGTCTAGCTTAGCCAAATCAGCTGCTTGCAAATGATACAAATCAGCTACGTTATGAACTAAACCATTAGTAATTAATTGTGCAACAATTTTGGGGCCTAACCCATCAATATTCATAGCTGGTCGTGAAGCAAAGTGAGTTATTCCTTCTTCAATTTGCGCTGGGCAGGAAGGGTTGACGCACCTAAGGGCAACCTCATCTGGTAAATGAATTAAATCTTCTTTACATGATGGACATTTAGTTGGAATTTCGTATAGGACAGCATCTTTGGGTCTTTTAGCTAATACAACTTGTGATATTTCAGGAATAATATCGCCTGCCTTATGCAACATGACGGTATCACCAATTCGTACATCTTTTTGTTTAAGCAAATCAACATTATGTAATACAGCATGAGAAACTGTTGTCCCGGCTATCTGTACCGGATCCATAATTGCTGTCGGGGTTACTACACCTGTTCGACCAACTGTCCACTTAATTTCATGAACAACTGTTTCCTGCTCTTCCGGTGGAAATTTATAGGCAATCTCCCAACGCGGTATTTTAACTGTAGCTCCCAGCTCATTTTGTAAGTTCAAATCATCGACTTTAATAACAATGCCGTCAATGCCATATAGCAAATTATCCCTTTTTGACGTATATTCATCAATAAAGGCAAAAACCTGGTCCAAATTATCCAGCTTGCGTCCAGTTTGATTTGTATGAAAGCCCAGCTCATCTAATTTAGTAATTGCTTGATGCTGACTAGTAATATTAGCTGGCGGGTTCACCCAAGTATAAATAAATGTACTTAAATTTCGCTGTTTGGTAACTTTAGCATCTAACTGACGTAATGATCCGGCGGCCGCATTTCGTGGATTAGCAAACGTTGTTTCACCTTTTTCATCTCGCTCTTGATTTAATTGCGCAAAAGCTCCTTTATCCATATAGCACTCGCCACGAACTTCAATGGTTAATTTTTCTGGTAGCTTTTGTGGAATATCAGCAATATAACGAGCATTAGCGGTCACATCTTCACCAACCAATCCATTTCCTCGTGTAGAAGCACGCTTAAGCTCCCCATCAACATATTCAAGATTAAGTGATAAACCATCAATTTTTAATTCAACATTGTAGGCTACTGCATGGCCAACTTGGCGCTGAATACGAGCATCAAATTCGGTCAACTCTTCTTTAGAAAAAACATCCCCCATTGAAAGCATGGGAACTTCATGAACAACTTTTGTAAATTCACTATCAATTTCTCCACCAACTTGTTGAGTAATCGAATCTGGCGTAACAATTTGTGGGAACTGCTGCTCTAATTCCAATAACCGATTATAATTTTGGTCATATACATAATCTTCAACTTGTGGAGCATCTTTTGCATAATATGCTTGCGCCCACTCCTTTAATTGTTTTCTTAAAGAAGCTGCTTCTTTTTTGGCTTCATTTAGAGTTAGATCAGCCATTTCCTACCCCCCTGATCAAAATAATAACTTTAACTTAATTCATTATACCTTTTTAATAGGTGCAAAGGCTGCCAAAAGTCGTTTAATCCCCTTCTCTTTAAAAGCAATATCTAGTTCCATATCCTCACCAGAGCCATTGGCTTTAACAACTACTCCTAAGCCCCAAGCCTTATGTTTTACTTGATCACCAACATTCCAGCCCTTTTTCTCAGCTCCCACAGCTCCAGCTGGTTTAATCTTAGGTGTATAAACTTGAGCCCGGGCACGTTCAGCCACATTCGCAAACGGAGCAGCCTGGGTTTGAAAAGAATCTGAGCCCAAAGTAGGAAAACTTGCCCCTTCAATTTTAAGATCAGCTTCATCAATTTCATCTAAAAATCTAGATGGTTGATTATTTTGGGTTCTGCCAAACATCGTTCGTGAGTATGCATTAGTTAAATACAGTTGCTGTCTTGCTCTAGTAATACCAACATAGGCTAACCGGCGCTCTTCTTCTAACTGATCATCTTCTAACAATGCTCTTGATAATGGGAATAGCCCATCTTCCATTCCAACTAAAAAAACAACTGGAAATTCCAAACCTTTAGCAGCATGTAGTGTCATTAAAGCAACTTGCTGATCATTATTTGCTAAGTCATCTTGATCACTCAATAATGAAACTTCTGCTAAAAAGTCACTTAAGATTTCAGATTGATTATCTTGGTCATATTGATCATCAAACCGTTTAGTTACTGATAAAAATTCGTCTAAGTTTTCTAATCTGGTTTCAGCTTCAATTGTATGTTCTGCTTTAAGAGCTTCAATGTACCCGAAATCTTGCAAAATTTTTTCAGTAAGACCGGTAACGCTATGATTGCGAGAATACTCAATAGCATCTTTAAGTTTTGCACCAAAATCACTCAATTTAGCAGCTATTCTAACAGAAAGACCTGACATACCTACATGATTAAAGGCTTCAAGTAAGGACAAATTACTAGTTTGAGCAAAATTAGTAAATTTTTCAATACTTACATTACCAATGCCCCGCTTTGGCGTATTAACAATTCGATTAAAACTCATAGTGTCACTTGGGTTAGATACCAGCTTTAAGTAAGCCATGACATCCATAATTTCTTTTCGATCATAAAATTTATGACCACCAACTATTTGATAGGGAATGTTTGATTTAACAAAAGCCTCTTCAACGGTTCGCGACTGGGCATTAGTTCGATACAAAATGGCAAAGTCACGATAAGAACGATTTTTATTTTCAACTTCTTCTTGAATTTTGCTGATAATAAAATGTGCTTCATCTTCGCCACTTTGAGCTCGATAATATGTAATTTTTTCACCCTCTCCTTGATCCGTCCATAACTTTTTAGCTTTACGGTTACGATTATTTTTGATAACTGCGTTAGCTGCTGCCAATATATGACCAGTCGAGCGATAATTTTGTTCTAATTTAATAGTTTGTACGCCATCATTTTGGTAATCATGTTCAAAGTTCATGATATTTTCCAAATTTGCACCACGCCAACCATAAATAGATTGATCTGCGTCTCCAACTACACAAATATTCTTATGCTGAGCTGCTAGTTGATGGCACAATTCGTATTGCGCTTGGTTGGTATCTTGATATTCATCAACTAATAAATAATGAAACTTAGCTTGATAGTAATGTAAAACTGTAGCATCCGTTTTAAACAACACTAAAGTTTGCATAATCAAATCATCAAAATCCATTATTTGATCATGTTTTAAGCGTTTCTGGTATTCTTGATAAATTTGTGCAGTTATCTTCTCAAAGGGCATTGAACTGCTGGCTTTTAATGCATCAGGCGTTAGTAGCGCATTTTTGGCATTAGAGATAGCTGATAAAACACGACGTGGTTCATACATTTTAGGATTAATATTTAGTTCTTTTTCGATATGCTTAATTAAGGTTAGCTGTTCAGCTGCATCTGCAATCGAAAAATTTTGGCTATAACCAATTTTTTCAGCATCACGCCGTAAGATCCTCACACACAATGCATGAAAAGTTGACATCCATATACTCTCTGCTGGTAAACCAAGCAAATCCCGTTCCCGTTCACGCATTTCTGCGGCTGCTTTATTAGTAAAAGTAATCGCTAAAATATTCCAGGGTAAAATTCCTTTTTCATTAACAAGATATGCAATCCGTCTAGTTAAAACTGAGGTTTTTCCAGAACCTGCTCCAGCAACCACTAAAAGCGGTCCCTCAGTCGTTTTAACAGCTTGCTTTTGCTGCGGATTTAAGCCCGCTAAAATAGATTCTTCGCTCATTCTAATTCCCTTCGTCTGATTTTTGATAGCTATCTTATTGTACCAAAAATGTTATATAAATTTGGCATGGTTTGTTTCTTACTTGTCAAATCGATCAAGTTGATACTGCTGGATTATTTTAATTAATTTATCTGCATAATTTGGATCAGTAGCATAGCCATCTTTGACTAAAGCATGGGCTTGCGTTTGATAGTCTTTGGCCGCAAGAACATGCTGATATTGATTTTTATTCCAACTAGTACCTCGTTGAAAAAGACGAGCATGAGCCCGAATCGATGCTTCATAGGAATCATAAATTTGAAAACGTGCTTTTACTAAAACCCATTTCCCTTTTTCAAATTCCTTAGTCGTTAAAATTGCCGACGTGCTAGGGTTAGAACCTTTTACCCCAAATAAGTTATTGTATTTTTGCGATAAACTACTTTTACCGTAGTTGCTTTCCAAACATGCTTGGGCAATCGTAATACTAGGTAAAAGTTCATATGATTTGTCAACTTCTTGAGCAACTGGACCAATCTCATTAATAAAAGCTTTGTGCTGCTTAATAATCTTTTGTCTAGCTGCTTCCCGTGCAATTTGTTGTTGTCTGATTTTTTCTGTTTCAATTGCTTGACGACGATAGTATCTAAAACTGACGAAAGCAATTATTAATACAAACAAAATGACAAACGTTTCTATAATAATTAGCCAGTTAGATTGTTTTTTACCCCTGCGTTTTTTTGCCATAAAAAAGTCCTTACTTAAAATAGTTGTTACAATAAGTATACCTTCTCGCACGTTAAAATTATGGAATGTAATTAATTTTTAAAATAAAAAAAGATAATTAATATTTAAAAATACCCCATAAAAGTTAGATATCAATTTAACAATTACAGAGTATTTCACATTTTTATTTGAATTTTATTTTTAAACAAAAAAATGGAGTTGCTACTCCATTACAAATGATGCGGGCAAGAAGACTCGAACTTCCACGATCTAAAAACGATCACAAGATCCTTAGTCTTGCGCGTCTGCCAATTCCGCCATGCCCGCAAGTACAGTAATCAGTATACTGTAAAATCAAATTCAGTTCAATACTTTCCTGCACTTTTTATTAACTTATTTGCCCGTTTCTCTTTTTATAATCAATTACTTGTACCTATCATGACCTAAATCACTTGTAAAAGTAGTCATAGCTGAACTCATTATTTGAAAACGAAAAGGGTTTTTCAAACTTGAAAAACCCTTACTTAATTATCTTTCTTCTTCATCATTATGCCAAAATCGGTGCCAAAAATCTGCGTTATACTCTGGCATTTCATTAAATTGGCAATACCTTCTGTTCTTATCATGCTTAAAATCTTGATAGTTTGCAAAATGATTCCACTTTTGCATTCTCCGACACATATTATTACTTTCTGCTCGTGATAAGTTATGTTGGGCAGCATATTTACGCCACTGGGAAATTGCTTTCATCCGAAATGCTGGATCAACAAATTTTTGCGCTTGTTGTTTTAGATTCTCATCCCAGCCATCAGCAATCTTTTCTAAATACTGACCAAATTCTTGTTGCTCATTCTCACTTAAGCCGGCAAAGAAAGGGGCAGTATCTTGCGCCCTTTCGAGTTCTTTCAGTCGACCTGCTTCCGCTTTTCCCTCACTAGTTAGAAAAACTCGTTTTACCCGTTTGTCTTGGTTATCCGTTTCACGTTTAATATAACCCTTTACCTCCATCTTTTTCAATAATTCAGCCAATGAGCCCGGTTGCAGTGCCAAAACTTCTGCCAAATAATTTTGGGTTAAACCATCTTCTAATTTTAAAACCGCCAACACTCTTTTTTGACCTGAAATTGGCTGCTTATTCTCAAACATAAAGTAGCGACTAGCCCGCATAATAAAGTATAATTTTTTCATTAAGTTATCACTTGTTTGACTCATAATAAAAGCTCCTTACCTTACTAATTTTATTTTTGTTAGGTACCTAAATTTATACTTAGATTATAGTTTCGTACCTAACGTTTTGTCAAACAAAAACTGCAAAAATTTAACAACTTTTGCAGCTTTATTTTTTAGGTATCATTTTTATTAACTTAAGGTGCCCACGACATTTACTACAGCCATACTTGGCAATATTAATTGGACGTACTCTAGCATACTTTTGTTTACAAAATTCACACTGATATAAATAGCTAACTGGCTGGTGTCGTCGTAAGCCAATATCGGGGGCATACCGCAACCCACCTACTTGTTTGAGTAAGGTCTTAAATTCCCAATCAGAGTGACGATAACCTAATTTAGCTAAATGTAAATGGTAATGCACCAGTTCGTGCTTAATAATTCCCACTAATTCATGTTTGTATTGTGGTGCTAAAAAGTGACGATTAATTTCCAAATGATGATCACTTAAGTGATAACGTCCCCCAGTGGTTGTCATTCGCCGATTAATTTTAACTTGATGTTTAAACTTGCGCCCAAAATACTTAATTGATAGCAATTCAACTAATTTTTGTAGTTCTTGTTCATTCATTGCTATTTTAATATTTTCGCATACAGAGCAGCTTCTTTCTTAGTCTTTATTCTAACTTTAAGCGCTGTTACTAATTTTCTTTTTAAGGGTTTTTCGCCTTCCATCCACGTTCCAGTAAAAACATGAATTGTCTTCGATTTAGCAGACGGATTGCATAAAATTCCATCCGGATAAACATGAATCTTTTCTTTTAAAACTTGCTCTTGATTATTAGCTTTCGCCCCATACTTCTTTTTCAAAATATTTGAAACAGATAGGGTATTGACACCGGCTAATTGGTCTTTGGCATCAAAAGTAAAATCACGCACGTCATAATAAGCTAGCATATCTTTAAGTAATGGATGATGGGGTTCAGCCCCAAAAACAGCAGTAAAAGGATTATCCTTATTTTCAAAGCCAACAAAAGCACGATTATTTAATAGTGCGGTTAAGTCATCTAAAACTAAAACATCAGTGTCTAAATATATGCCCCCCTGCTCATAAATAGCTTTTGCCCGAATATAGTCAGAAACAAACGCCCACTTTTGTGCTTTATAGGCTTGGGCAACATATTCATTTTCATGAACATTGAAATTTTGTTCATTCCACTCAATAATTTGATAATCTCCTAAGTGCTTACGCCATGTTTTCATGCAACGCTGGATGTTTTTAGGTTTCGGTTTCCCACCGACCCAGACATAGTGAATAATTTTGGGAATCATTTTAACCTCACTTAAAAAATTTTTTAAATAACATAATTAAATCTTGATTAAAGTCAAGCCGTAAAAGAAACATCAGGGCAATGTATAAGATAAACATAATAATCGATTTCATTGCCATGTTGAAGAAAGCTGATGAAACTAGCTGTGGTAGTAGCATACCTACTACTAAGACAATCCCGGCAATTAAGAAATATTTTGGAACTTCTTGAAATGAATATTTAAAGTCGTAGCCATCACGCACAATTAGCAAGCGTAAGATTAAAACGATTAATTCGGTTGTTAAAATTGCAAGCATTGCGCCAGTTGCCCCGTATAATTGATCCAAAAAATAACTTAAAACCACTTCTAAAATGGCTCCTACAATCACTGGAATAGCATAATCTCGATCGCGATGATTGGCTAAGGCAAACTGATTGGCAAACACGCCGCCCATCGGAATCATGATAATTGTCAGGGCAAAGAAAAACATTAACGGGGTCATTGGGATAAACTTGGCGCCAAAAAAGAACGGAACAAATTCCTTAGTATTGGCCATAATGATCACCGCAAACATTGTTCCTAGCATCACTGTTGCATCCAATGACTTTTTTAAAATTATTCGCTGCTGCTTTTGCCCTTCACCAGCCATTTTAGGCATAATTACCAAGGAAATACTGGTAACAATTCCTAAAACCATATTAGAAATGCGCTGCGAATTATCATAAAAAGCAACTTGCGTAGAATTTTGAAAAAGACCTAAAATCGGCTTATCCAGTGAAGTATAAATTTGGGTGGCAATTTGGGGAATTAATAACGTAATGATAGCTTTAATAGTTGTGTCAAATTGATAAAAATGTTTAACTGGACCACCGATATAGTGATGAATATCAAACCAAAAAACAAGTGATCCCAATAAAGTCGAAACCGACATAATTAACATGTATTTCCACAAATCGCTTGGTTCTTTAACCCAGACTAAAATTAAAATAACTGAAACTAACTTGACAGCCGTGTTTTTCAAAACAACACGCCCAAATTCAGCTAGTCCTTGAAAAAACCACGAAATATCAACTTGGGCAGAAATCAAATATGGTATCATCAGTAATAAATAATTTCCATATTTAATTCGATAATAGCCAACTACAACCAATAAAATTATAATTGTAGCTGCCCCAGCAATTGCTTGAAAATACCACAAGCCCCAAAAAACTTTAGTCAGTTCTTGCTGGTTACCATGGGAACGAGTTTGGGAAATTGTTCGCATTCCAATATAAGAGACTGACAGGGTACAAAATATCATTAAAAATTGCACTATATTATTTACATTACTGTAAATTCCATAAGTATGGGGGCCTAATATCCGTGAAAGATACGGCACGGTTATCAATGGCACTAAAACTAAAAAAATTTGATAAACAGCATTATATAAAATATTTAAAAAAGTTCTTTTCACAATTTCCCCTTTAATAGTTTGTTGACATTAAAGTAAAAATATCATCACAACATGAATGACCTTGAACTTGATTAGTCAAATCTAGCCAATACTGTCGCTTTGACTGATATTCATCCGAATTGGTTAAAGCAACAAGTAGTTCCTGTTGGTTTTTTACACAAATTCCAGGCACAACTTGTTCATATGGACTCAGCAGCAAACCGCGTGTATTTTCATATTTAGTCAAATAATTAGTGAGAAAAATAATTGGCTGATCCAAATTTAGATAATCAAAATAAATTGATGAAAAATCAGTAATTAGGAAATTAGTAGCACCTAATAATTCATATAAATCATAATCATGTTCAAACAAATAATCATTATTTAGAAAAGCAATATTAGAAAACTGACTAGTCAAGTGTTCAAAAAAACTCATTTCATAGGGATGCAATTTAACCACTAAATACTGATGTTGTTTTTTCAAAGCACAATTAAGCTGTTCTACATCAAAATCTGGTAAGGTCAAAAAGTTGCCAGCCTTAATTTGGGCTAAGACTTGGCTATCTTCCATTTCATAGCGAAAAGTTGGCAGATAAATCCCAATTTGAGCTTGATCATCAACAATTTTAAATAAGTCATGTAACAATTGGGATTGAGAAATTGTCGGGGACTTTAAAGCGTCAAGGCGGGGAAAACCAACTTTCTGATACTTGTCATTTTCAATTGCACAGCACGCACTCATCAGGCTTTCATAAAGATCAGAGCTAGAAGTAACAATATCGGCATTTTTTTGCCATAAATATTGGTTACGCAAGTCCGTTTTTCGATTAGTATTATTGGCCATAATTCCCATTCGCTTGAGGGGAATTCCGTGCCAAAATTGAATATTAATTTGTTTCTTATGAATTTTAAACGGCTGGTGCGTTGTTACTACATACTTAGCTGCACCAATTTCGCGCCAAATTGCAAAAGATAAGTGTGAAGAAGGCCATGGTTCGACCAAAGTTACTTTATATTCTGAATGTGCTTCTTTCATATATTTACCAAACAAATAACCATTCGAACCTGAACGGCCAGCACCATTTAGAATTACAATTTTATTATCTTGTATCTTAGTAAACCGAGCGCCAAATTTCATTAGGCTCAAATATAAACGAAACAGAAAATTCTTCATTAGCCAATCTTTCTATTTTCCAAGCGTACCCAAAAGATAGCAAATCTTTCAAGTTTTTTTACTTACATTGCAAACTTTTTAGTAAATTAATATTGCGCTAACAAACTCTATTAGTAATAGTATAGATTAAATAAAGTACTGCTACACTATTTTAAAATTATTCTTAAATCTTTTAAATTTTTGATTTCTATTCAAAGTTTAAGTAACAAAATCTCCTTAAAAGTCTACCTTTTTAAAGCACAAATTGCTTAAGTTTTAGTACTTCTTTAATTAATATTAATTGGATAATTGGGACACCTTTATTTTCAGTAGCTGTCCTTAAACTATACCTAAATTTTAAAAATTTCACTAATGTCCAATCTTTTTTACCACTTAACTTGATAAACTCGACTCCGTGTTGTCACCCCAGCACCATTATGATAAGAAATCGTTAAATATAGATTATTTTCTGAAATCACTTGAATATTCTCCAACTCCGTTGCATAGCCTAAAATATCAATATTAGCTTGATCAAAGTCAAGAATTTGCCATCCTTGATCATTAGATGAGCCCCATGTGCCCCATGGCATTTTAATAATCCGCCGTGGTTTTTGGCTTAAATTACCTTGGCTAGGCGCGAATTCGCTAGAAATATACACATTTCTTTTTTCATCAAGAGCAAATCCTTGTAAAGAACCAATTTTATCAACAGCTGTAATATGGTTAATATAAAATTCGCTCAAATATGGTAATTCGCCAAGATTAACATAGCCAGTACCCACTTTATCAAGAGCTGCATTAATTACAGCTAAATCATATAGAATAAAATAACCGTTATTTCCCTTTGACAGAGTAGCAGTTTGCTGATCAACAGTAACTAACATTAACAATTTACCTGCCGGCGAAATAGCCGCATCAAATCTAAGTAAATCATTTCCCCGAAAAGGTAAATAAGTATCCACCCCCTGATGCTCTACAACCCGCAATCCACGTCCAGCTCGGCTAAGATAAGCCAAACGAGAAAATTCGGTATTGCTTGTATGGGCACTTCTAGATGGAATTGTGACGCGAGCTAATTGCGTTGACCAATTAAAGTGATTTTTTTTCGTACCAATAAACCACATATTTGGCTGATTAGCCAAATCAAGTGTCTGCGTATGACCACCCGCCATTTGAGAAGCATTAAAAACTTGCTTAAAAAGAGGATAGCGTCTTTTTCTAGCCCGATAAACATAATTATGAGGATCTTGTTGGTTATTGTATTGCAAAGCATACAAATTCTCGCCAACAATGCTTACTTTTTGAATGACATTATTATGTAACCCTTGTAATTTATTAAAAATTTCACTAACAATAGTTAAAGCAAAGTCTGATTGCTTCAGTATCATAAGGACCTCTTTTTTTAAAATGTCAAAACCGCTGACAAAATGCCAGCGGTTTGAATAACTTTTTATTTCAATGAGCGTTTAAACTTACGGGGATTCTTTAGGGCCTATTCATAATAACTAGCAGTGCTAGATCTAGTAAGTGACTCTAGTTATTACCAACCCACGGATAGATTTAATTCATCATTCGTAAATATAACAAACAAGGGCCTTACTTCCTGCTGAAAGTGTTATCAGCTTCTTCTTTAGCAGCTTGATTAGTCTTAGCCATGTAAGTATATCTTTTGCCACTCCCACAGGTGAATCAAGACACCCCCTAAGGTGCTTTTTTAAGCTTGCATTCATCGAAATTAAAACTAATAGTTGGTCGTCTAAATTCTGACTAGCTGTCATTAATTCAGTTTTATTAGTTGGACGCATTTCAAAATACTCCCATTGACTTACTAAAAATCAGTTTCATTAAGATAAATGCCGCCCAATCGCATTTCCAATTACTGACAGGGTAAAACAAACAATAAAATATAAAACTGCTAAAGCAGCAAACATTGGCAAGATATAGTTAGCATTTTGGCCATAAATAACTTGCGCATGCTGCATCATTTCTGGTACAACAATAATTGTTGCTAATGAGGTATCCTTAATTAGTGAAACAAATTGACTGATGATTGTTGGAATCATATTCTTATAAGCCTGAGGCAGAACCACATGCCACAAAGCTTGAATAAAGCTCATTCCCGTTGACCTAGCCCCTTCCATTTGTCCCTCAGAAACCGATTGAATACCTGAACGAACAATTTCAGCAATCATACTTGACTCAAATACTGTCATTGCAATAATTGCAGCTGGAATTGTTTCTGGCCGCAAGCCAAAATTTGGCAATCCAAAATAAGTAAAGAAGATAATCAAAAGTAATGGTACATTACGAATAATATCGATAATGAAACCGACAATTTTTGAAATCCATTTAATTTTAGAGTACCTAATAATACCCAAAATGGAACCAATAATAAAACTTAAGATAACGGAGATTACCGAAATATAAATAGTTACCCAAAGGCCCATTAATAAAAAACGTAAATTAAGCCATGAAAGGGCATTAATCCAATTTTGCATTTCAATGTACCTCCCTTAAGCCAATTTCTTTTCTAAGTGTTGCATATAATAGCTAAGTGGTAGAGTTATGATTAAATACAAGATTCCTACCACTAAATAGCTATTAATAGTATCAAATGTAGTCGAAGCAATTGTATTAGCCTGATACATTAAGTCAAATCCCGCCACAAAAGCAAGGACTGATGAATTTTTAACTAGGTTAACAAATTGATTACCTAATGGTGGAATAACAATCTTAAAAGCTTGTGGCAAAATAATATAGCGCATTGCTTGCCAATATGTCATTCCCGTTGAACGCGCCCCTTCCATTTGACCTCCAGAAACGGATTGGATACCAGAACGGATTGTTTCAGCAATGAAGGCCGAGGTATAGAGGGTTAATCCAATTGTACCAGCAGTAAATCCACTAATCTTTACTACATAGTTGGGAATTACTAAATAAAAAAACATTGTGATTACTAATAATGGAATGTTACGCATAATTTCAACATAAGCTCGACCAATTGTACGCATTACCTTACTTGGTAAAACTTCCATAATAGCAAAAATTGTTCCAATAATTAGACTAAAAAACAGTGCAATTATACTAGAAAAAACTGTCCAGCCCAGTCCAATTAATAATTGGCTACTAAATTTGGTAAAAATATTAATCATTGGCGATACAGCTCCTTATACTTAAAACCTGGAACATCGCCAAACCACTTTTTAATCAAACGATTATATTCACCATTATGCTGCATCTCAAGTACTGCCTTGTCAACAGCCTCGGCAAATGCGGTTTGTCCTTTATCAACTGCAACACCATATGGTTCAACAGTAAATGTTCCGCCACGAACTTCATAGCCTGGGTTTTGAACAGCAAGACCAAACAAAATACCATTATCGGTAGTCAACGCATCTCCTTGCTTAGATTTTAAAGCATTCATTGCCTGAGCATAATCCTGAAGTTCAATTATTTTTGCCTTAGGTGCAACTTTTTTTATGTTTTGCACCGAATTCGCACCAACAACTCCAATGACGGTTTTACCACTAAGATCTTTGGTACTTTTGATTTTTGAATTTTTGGGAACCAAAAGCGATTGACCAGCATCAAAATACGATTTAGAAAAAGAAATTACTTTTTTTCGTTCCGGGGTTATCGTCATTGTTGCAATTACCGCATCCACATTTCGGTTTTTAAGTAGCGGTATTCTCGACTGCGAAGTGGTTGTAACAAATTCAGCACGCCCTTTAGGTCCTAAAATATGCTTAGTAATATGCTTAGCCATATCGACGTCAAAGCCTTTTTGTTGACCATCATGTACATCAATTAAACCAAATAATTTGACATCACCTTTAACGCCCCAAGTGATTGTATTCGCCTGTTGAACATCTTTTAAAACAGACTGGTTATTTGTACTTTTACCGCATCCACTCACCAGAAAAATGCTAGCTATAAGAGAAATTAGCCAAAATTTCTTTTTCATACATAACCTCCTTAGTGAGAGATAATTTTACTCAAAAATTGTTGGGCACGTACTGTTTTTGGTTGTTTGAAAAAGCTTTGACAATCATCATCTTCGACAATTATACCCTTATCCATGAAAATTACTCGATTAGCTACTTCTTTAGCAAAGCCCATTTCATGAGTTACGATTAAAGAGGTCATTCCGCTATCATTAGCAACTTTCTTTATAACTTGCAAAACATCATCAATCATTTCCGGATCAAGTGCTGATGTTGGCTCATCATATAAAATTAGCTTTGGACGCATTGCTAATGTTCTAGCAATAGCCACACGCTGCTTTTGTCCACCAGAAATTTGTGAAGGCATGTTATGTGCCCATTTTTCTAAGCCAACCATTTCTAGTAAGTCCATTGCCCGCTTCTTATTCTCTGCTTCAGGAATGTGACTAACAATTCTAGGGGCTAACATAATATTTTCGAGTACATCTTTATTTTTATATAAATTAAAATGTTGAAATACCATTCCAACGTCACTACGTAAAATATTTAAATTAGTCTTAGGATCTGACAGGTCGTGCCCGTTAACAATCAATTGACCCTTTTGAATTGACTCCAGACCATTTACAGTACGCACTAAGGTGCTTTTCCCTGAGCCTGAAGGTCCAATCAAAACTACGGTTTCGCCTTGATCAATTTCTAAATTAATGTCGTGCAATGCATGAAAATGACCGTAATATTTTTGCACGTCATGGAACTCTATCATCGACACTGTTATCGCCTCTTTCGTATTTAATTGCAACAAAAATTTTATTGCAAAGTAAAATATATGTTTTCTAGTATACTATAAATGGTTAATTTTTTTAGAAAATATGCATAAATTTAATAAAAAATTATACTTAGCAACTCTAAAAAAGTGTTGAATAACAAACAAAAAGCTCTTATTGTAACAATTTAGACCATTTACTAATTGTTAACTTTATCAAAGAGCTTTTTTATTATTTAATTTATTTTTTACCTAATATACGTTGCAAAAACTTAACTACTTCAACAATAACAATCATACCCAAACCAGCTACTAAAACTATTAGCCATTGTATAATATTTAACTCGGTTACGTCAAAGAACTGATTCATAAACGGCAATTCAACTGCAGACATGACAACTGCAGAAATTAAAATTGCCAGATTAAACCACTTATTCGCAAACGTTCTTTTTGAAAAAATCGATTGGTGAATATATTTAGAATTAACCGCATGGAAAAGTTGAATCAATCCCAGCGTTAAGAAAGCCATTGTCAAAGCATCCTGATGCTGTAAGCTGGTATTACCGACATGTGGGCCAAAATTCAATCCCAATTGGTAGGTAGTTAAAACTAGTATTCCTTCTAGTATTCCCTGATAAACAATTGAACTGGCTACTCCCCCACTGAAAAAGTTTGATTCCTTTCCACGCGGCATTCTTTTCATTATCCCCTTTTCAACGGGTTCAAGTCCCAAAGCAATTGCCGGCAGTGTGTCTGTTACCAAGTTTATCCATAATAATTGAACCGGTGCTAGAATATCCCAGCCTAGCATTGTCATCATAAATACGGTTAATACTTCACCAACATTGCAACTCATTAAATAAAGAATTGCCTTTTGAATATTACTAAATACTTTTCTTCCTTGCTTGACTGCTTCAACAATTGTTGCAAAATTATCATCTGCTAAAATCATATCACTGGCGCCTTTAGAAACTTCAGTACCTGTGATCCCCATCCCAATACCAATATCTGCCTGTTTCAAACTTGGCGCATCATTAACGCCATCTCCAGTCATCGCAACAATCTTACCACGTGACTGCCAAGCTTTAACGATACGTACCTTATGTTCTGGTGAAACTCTAGCATACACACTAAAATCAGGCACATGTTCTGCCAAATAATTATCACTAAAATTATCTAACTGGCTACCTGTAACTACTCGCTCATCTTGATTAGGAGCTAAAATCCCTAACCTTTCAGCAATAGCTTGCGCAGTTACTTGATAGTCGCCAGTAATCATAACTGTTTTAATACCAGCACTATGTGCCTCAGCAATTGCTGCTTTAGCTTCAGGACGTTCCGGATCAATCATTCCAACTAATCCTGCAAAAATCAAGTTTTGCTCAACATTATCGGTAGTTGGTTCATCATATAACTGATCAACAGTTTTATATGCTAACCCCAATACTCGCAAAGCTTTTTGCGCCATTTCCTGGTTGGCAGCCGCAATTGCTGCCCTCTGTTCTTCAGTAATAGGCTCAATTTTACCATTTTGTTCAATTTTGGTTACACGCTTAAGCAATTGATCGGGAGCACCTTTGACTGCTACAAAATACTGCTGCTGGTCCAAATTAATGGTACTCATTAATTTCCGACTAGAATCAAATGGTACCTCTTGCAGCCGTTTATGTACTTGCAGAAGTTGCTGAACAGCAATTTTTTGATTAAGGGCAAATTGAATTAGAGCAGTTTCTGTCGGATCACCTAATAGTTTATTATTATTATCTAATTTAGAATCATTTGCTAGAACCATGGTCATTAAAGCATGATTATCGGCTGCAAGTGCTTGTGTAGCTGGATGCTGTTGATTATTGTAAAAAACTTGCTCAACAGTCATTTTATTTTGTGTTAAAGTTCCAGTCTTGTCAGAACAAATAATGTCTGTAGCTCCCAGTGTTTCGACCGCCGGAAGCTTGCGTACTATTGATTTGTGCTTAGCCATTACCTGGGTACCCAGTGCTAGAATAATTGTTACAATTGCTGGCAAGCCTTCAGGTATCGCAGCCACAGCTAAAGAAACGGCTACTAAAAACATGTCAATTGCCAATTTATCCGTTGGCTCGGTTCCTCTTTTCGTAAAAAAGCCAACCACAAACACGATTGCACAAATCAGCAAAATCATGATCGTTAGAGTTTTGCCTAATTGATTAAGATTACGTTTCAAAGGGGTATCTGTTTCATCAGTATTATTAAGCATTGTAGCTATTTTACCAACTTCAGTATTCATCCCTGTTTCTGTTACAATACCTTCTCCACGCCCATAAGTCACATTAGTGTTAGCAAAAGCCATATTTTTCTGGTCTGCTAAAGCAACTTTTACGTCATTAATAATTGTTGCCTCTTTGTCAACTGATACAGATTCACCGGTTAAAGCTGATTCCTCAACTTTTAAACTTTTAGCTACTGTTAAACGTAGATCAGCCGGTACAACATCCCCAGCTTCAAGTAAAACTATATCACCGGGGACTAATTGCGGACTCGGAATTTCTACAATCTGCCCTCCACGTCGCACATGCGCATTCGGTGTAGCCATTTTCTTTAAGGCATTAATTGCTTCTTCTGAACGCGCTTCTTGAAATACACCAAGAATAGCATTTAACATAACCACGACCATAATAATCGCTGCATCAGTCCATTCTTGAGCCACAAAGCCCGATAAAACAGCTGCAATAATTAAAACGATAATCATAAAGTCCTTAAATTGCGCTAAAAACCTTTGCCAGATACTAATTTTTTTCTTGCCTGCCAAACTATTAGAACCATATTTTTCTCGTGCTTCAAGCACTTGACTGTCTGTTAATCCCTTAGCACACGAAGTAGAAAATTCCTGTTCAATTGTTGCGACAGTTTGATGATAAAAATCTTGCAATATTTTAACCCCCTAATTACTAAAAAAGAGACTCATGCGCTTAGCACACAAGTCTCACTAATTAAGATAAGTCCAGAAGTATTTCTTCGATTGTTGGACTTACCGCAAATAATTGCTGTTACTCCCTTATGATTATTTAATTATAAATAATTTTGGCATTTTTAACAAGAATAAATAATTAAAATGAATAAAATAATCCAGCGAGTGCACCGTTAATAATACTTACTGCAGTTGCCGCCATAAATAAACGCAAGGCGTGTCTGGCAATTGCTTCACCATGTTCTTCATCGACCATAGTATGCATAATACCTAATGTGGTTCCTAAATTAGGTAAGTTAGCAAATGAAATCAAAAATACGCTAACGATTGCTTGGGTTTTAACTGGCACGGCATTCATATTAATTTGATTAATTGCTACAAAAATATTTGTAAAAGCTTTCGTTGCTAAAACTGTCCCGGCACTAACAATTGAATGTGGATCAATTCCCATTAAAAATGCAACTGGAGCACAAACATAGCCAATTAAAGCAGTTAAAGTCTTGCCGCAGGCCGATTTGAAAATAATGTTAACAAATGTAATTAAAGAAACAAACCCAATGATTGAAATTGAAATATTAATCGCTAATTTAAAACCCAAACCCATACTGTCAATCAAACGTGTAATAAGTGATTTCTGGTTTGTACTTTTAGTTGAAATTTCATAATTAACTTGCGTAATATCATATGGCGCAACAATTTTTGCGACAATAATTGATGTAAATAAATTAAGTACCAGCGCTACAAGAATAAATTCTGACTTAATAATGTGCATGTATGAAGCAAGCATTGTCAAAGTAGTATTTGATAAAGTGTATATAGACAAGGTAAACAACTGGTTAGGGGCCATTTCCTTCATCTGGTCTTTAAAGGGAACAAATACACCGTTACTTACAATTGGATAACTTAAAATTGCAAAAGCATTAATTTCATCAATGTGAAACAACTTTTTAAGTACTTTACCAACATATTTTATAATAAATGGTAAGATGCGTAAGTACTGTAATAATTCAATTAAGGCACAAATGAAAATTAATGGTAGTAGCACATCTAAGAAAAATTGCGAAACTACACCAGGATTTTTTAAATTACCGAAAACAAAATTGACGCCCTTACTACTAGAAGCACTAATAATGTTTAAACTACTAGAAAGCCCATTAATAATCCAGTTACCGATTGAAGTTTTCAGTATTAAAAACAGCAAAATTATTTCTGTAATAAACAGGTATAAAATTGATTTATAATCAATATTTTCCCGATCAAAACTAACCCAATACAGTAAGCCCAAAACTAAAATTATTCCAATTAATCCCATTCTCTTCTCCTTATCCGCGTTGTTTTAAGTAGTATGAATATTCATCAAAAATATTATCAACAAATTGTTCAGTCAAACGATACTCTGGTACATCATATGAATTTGTTAAAACAACAAAATCTTGAGCATCATTAGGGGAATGCTCCTCTTTTAAGGTCCAAGGCTGTTGGCTAAAAGTTGTGTATTCAGACTTAGTCAAATGATAAATTCTAACACCATAAGGAATAGTAAAGGAAGCAATTACCTGTTTTCTAGTTTTACCTTGTAAATTGATAAAAATTCCTAAATTTGTGCGCGCAAATTTCTCTTGCAAAAAACTAACCAACTGACTAAGATCAAGTTCTTCACTTAGCCATTCTTGATATTCTTGCTCATCATAAAAGCTCTCAGCTTTTGCTAGTAGAGTTTCACTGGCAACCACTTCTTCTTTTCGCTGAGTGATTTTATTATACTCATCGAATTCAAACGTTAAATGACCATAATAATTGCCACGATAACCACATTGAACAATTAAAGTTTGTCCAATTTGTCCATGATTAACCCGATGTTGATGACCACAACTAAATCCATCAATCCCTGGAGTTTGTGAAACCAATTTAAAAGTTTCGTCTTCTCCCGTTGCATAATTGATTTCATTATGTGTTGCTAAGTCACGTTCAATTCCACCATGATACCCTACTAAAATCAGATCTACTTGATCTCTTAAAACGGCAACTTGCTTTTGCAACTCTGGTAAAGCTGTTTTAACAATCACACCCCTGGTAACTGGAAAATCACTAATCATTGACATTCGACTAGTTACTAAGCCAATAACCCCTACTTTAATACCATTAATTTCTTTAATAGCAAATGGTGGGAAAAGTAACTCATCTTCTTCAGAAAAAGCATTACAACATACATAGTCAGCATTTAAATGCTTAACCTGCTCTTTCAAATAGTTAATTCCGTGATCAAAGTCATGGTTACCAGGTACCATAACATCAAAACCAATTGCATTAGCATAATCGACTAATGGTGAAACCGTCATTTGATCACAGAAAAAGGTAGTTAAAGGATTGCCCACAAAAAAGTCTCCACTATCCATTAATAATGAATGAGGGTACTTTTCTTTTAATCCCTCAAAAGCCAATGCTGGCTGTTCTCCCGTATTAGCAATGAAGCCGTGAATATCCGTTGTGGTTAACACATTTATTTGCTTAGTCATTGTTTTTTCCTTTGCATTAATATTAATATTGTTAACAATACAATTAATTTTATAATAAATAGTTCGTAAATATCAATATATTTTTTGAACCAATTAATTATATATTGACATTATAATCTGATTAAATTATTATATTATTAATTTTTTAAAAAATATAAAATAAAAAATTAATAATATTAAAATATAGTTTAACCGGGAGAATATATGGATAAAATAAATAAAGATGCAGCAGCTATTTTAAAATATGTTGGTGGCTCTCAAAACGTAAATAGTCTTGTCCATTGTGTGACTAGACTAAGATTTGAACTTAAAGATAGTCATAAAATTGATGAAAAAAAATTAAATGATTTATCCTGTGTTTTAAGTATCGTACACACTGGCGGGCAAGATCAAATTGTAATTGGTCCCAACGTAGCTGAATATTATGACATTATTCAACAAAAATTAGCCACTAATAAACAGACTGATTTAAATAAATCACCTGAAGCTAATTCAAGTAATAAAGTAAAATTTTCATTGACAAAAATTATTTCAGGCGCTTTTATGCCTTTACTTTCAATTATGTCTGGCGCAGGCATGGTTAAGGCTATCCTGACTGTATTGACTAGTCTGCATTGGTTATCAGCCACTAGTACGCCATATTTGGTATTAGCTGCGGCAGGCAATTCCGTTTTCTATTTTTTACCTATTTTTGTTGGTATTACTTTAGCCAAAGAATTTAAGGCTGATCCTTTTGTTGGCGGAGCATTAGGAGCTGCATTATTAGAACCCAGTTTTACCCATTTAATTGGCAAACATGGTTTAAACTTTTTAGGAATGCCATTAGACCCGATTGATTATTCAACTACTGTTTTTCCTATATTTGTCATTATTGGGGCATACGTTATTTTAGAACGTTTCTTAAAACGAATTATTCCGCAACAACTACAAATTTTTTTAAACTCAACAATTTGTTTGATTATTTTAGTACCAGCAACCGTTTTAATTTTTGGGCCATTTGGTAATACAGTGGGTAATTGGATTTCCACAATTATTATGTGGCTATTTGGCAAAAGTAGATTAGTAGCAGGTTTAGTACTGGGAGCATCCTACTCATTTTTGACTGTCTTAGGATTACATTGGGGACTCGTCCCGATTACGTTACAAAATTTAAAAGTCTATGGTGGTGATGTCATTGGTGGCGTCGGCGTATGCGCATTTTGGGCTCAAATTGGTGTTGCTTTAGGTGCATTTTTATATAGTTTAATTAAAAGTAAAAATGCTAAACTAGAAAGTTTAGCAGGTTCAGTAACAGTTACTGGAATTTTTGCAGGCGTAACCGAACCAATTTTATATGGTTTAATTATGCCTTCCAAGCGTTTAATTATTATTACGGCAATTGCTGGCGGGCTAGGTGGTGCAGTTAGTGCCTCTTTACACGTTGTGGTTAAATCATTTTTAATTGATAATATTTTTTCAATCTTAATGATGATGTATGAGCCAATTGGATTCATGATTCTAGGTTCGGGAACCGCACTTTTAACAGGGGCTCTGCTCACTTACTTTTGGGGCTTTGAAAAGAGTACAAAGAAATAATTCTATCTCTAGCAAAAAAGTTGTTAAGTCTATACTTTTCAGTAAGACTTAACAACTTTTTCATTTTATAAAAATAGCTAACTAATTGCTACTTCAAGCCAGACCACTGCCATTCCGTAACTTCAGGGATATCCTTACCATTATCTCTAATGTATTGGTAATGCTTCGCCAGCAATTGATCCATTTTAGCAACAAAACCAGCACTTTGCTCTGCATATTGCGGTACACTCAAAATTGCATCCTTTGCTAAATGGAAACGATCAAGTTGGTTGACTACTCGCATATCAAATGGGGTAGTAATATCACCTTCTTCTTCATAGCAATGAATATGAACATTGCTACGCCCGCGACCAAACCAAATCGATTCCATCATCGCCTTGTATCCATGCCAAGCAAAGATAACAGGTACATCACTTGGGAATAGTTGCTCAAATTCTGCATCAGAAATTGCTGCTGGATTATCCTCAGTATTAATCAACTTCATTACATCAATAATGTTAATGTACCGAATTTTTAAAGCTGGGAAGTTCTTATGCAAAAGGTCGATTGCTGCAAGCGATTCCATTGTTGGCTCAGTCTCAGTTGAAGCAAAAACTACATCTGGTTTAGCATTTTGATCAGTAGACGCCCAGTCAATATATGATAAACCATGCTCAGCAATTCTCGTTGCTTCATCAATAGAGAACCACTGCGGACGCTCTTGCTTAGAAGTAACCAGAATATTAATACATTCACGATCAGTAAAAGCTTTTTGTGAAATTGCTAAGAGTGAGTTGGTATCAGCTGGTAAATATTCATGAACAAGGTCTGGACGATTCTTTTCATACATATGAGTAAGAATACCTGGATCTTGGTGGGTATAGCCGTTATGATCTTGTTGAAAAACAGTTGAAGTAGCTACAAAGTTAAGTGAAGGATAATCCTTGCGCCAGTATTGTTCCTTAGCCTTTCTTAACCACTTCATATGTTGAGTCAACATTGAATCAACTACGCGGCCAAATGATTCATAAGTAGCAAAAAAGCCATGTCGTCCAGAAAGAACATATCCTTCAAGCCACCCTTCATCTTGGTGCTCCGACAATTGTGAATCAATTAAGCGACCACTTGGTGCCAAATTTTCATCATTAGGGGTATGAACTGACCCTTCCCATTGCCGTTTTTGATCATCAATAAATTTAAATAATCGATTTGATTTAGTTTCATCAGGACCAAAGCCCCTAAAATCATTAGGGTTAAGATTGGCAATTTCATTTAGATATTTTGCCCATTCCGTCATATCTTCTGCTTCAATTGAACCAGGTTGGTCAAATTTTAAAGCATACTTACGATAATCAGGTAAATTCAAACGTTTGGCATTTTTTCCACCGTTAGTAATCGGGTTCATAGCCATGCGTCTGTCACCTTGAACATTATCAGCAGTTACGATAGCAGTAGGAGCACCATTTTCATCAAATAATTCTGCTGGATTATAACTCTGCAACCAATCTAGTAACATTTCTTGATGTTCCATATCATCCTGAGCAACTGGAATTGGAATTTGGTGAGCTCTAAATGAATTTTCAATGGGATTGCCGTCAAGATCGGTTTTCGGACCCGTCCAACCCTTTGGTACGCGGAAAATAATCATTGGCCAATGAGCAACAGATTCATCATTATTATCACGTGCATTCTTTTGGATAGCTTTAATTTCTTCAATTACAGTGTCCATAAGTTTAGCCATTTCTTGGTGCACTTGCATATGGTCCTTATAACCAGCAAATTCTCCACCTTGATAAGCTGAAATAATATACGGATGCCAACCCATTCCTTCAAAATACTTAGTTAATTCTTCATCGGACATTCTGGAAACAATCGTTGGATTAGAAATTTTAAAGCCATTAATTTGCAAAATTGGTAAAACTGCACCATCTTTAATCGGGTTAATAAATTTATCACTGAACCAGCTTGCTGCCAAAGGACCCGTTTCAGCTTCACCATCACCAACTTCAACGGCCGCAATTACATCTGGATTATCCAAAATAGCACCAGTACCGTGAGAAATCGAATAACCTAACTCACCACCTTCATGCATTGAACCTGGAGTTTCTGGGGCAGCATGTGAAGCTGAGCCACCTGGAAAACTAAAACGCTTGAATAGTTTGGCCATCCCCTTTTCATCCTGTTGAATATCTGGATAAAGCTCACTATAAGAACCATCAAGGTAGGCATTAGAAACCATTACCTGACCACCATGACCGGATCCTTCAATGTAAAACATGTCAAGATCATATTTTTTGATTACCCGATTTAAATGGGCATAAATAAAGTTCTGTGGTGAAATGGTGCCCCAATGGCCAATCGGCTTAGGCTTAACATCACTTGCCTTAAGTTCTTCCTTCAATAATGGATTGCTCATTAAGAAAAGCTGACCAACCGATAAGTAGTTAGCGGCACGCCAATGGGCATCAACGCTTTTAAGAAATTCATTTGAGTCATAATCAACTGCCATTTTAATTCTCCCTTTTTTAAAGTTTTTAGTTTCACTTGATACACATATTATAACAAGTTTCCATTTAAGTTCAACCATTTTTATAATTGGTTCGTTCCAATTTTGAAGGCTACTAAATATGGTATTCAAAAAAACAGGCTAAAAGCCTGTTTTTTTATTGATTTAAATTAACAAAAGTATTAAATCTCATGTACTGATAATGTATCCGCATGGTTGATACTTCAAAAGGAGTACCATCATCTAAGAAAAAAATTCCTTCTATTACGCCTACTGGCTCTGTTTTTTTAAGTTGCAAACATTTTTGATCATTCTCGTTAGATGGAGCCACCGTAATATTTAAAAATGCCTTAGTAACAACTTTATTCTGCTTATCTTCTAAATAATTAAATAAGGACTTTTTTAAGTGTTCGGGTTTCAGTTCCGGTACAATTTTGATAGGTAAATAGCCCGTTTCCAGCAAAAAAGGTTGCTCATTTAATAAACGCAAGCGATGAAATTCATATACAAAATCATTAGGTTCCAAAAATAGGTCTTGTGCAATTGCCTTTGGCGCTGGAATAACATTAAAATCAATTAACTTAATACCTTGAGTTTTACCTGGTACTTTAAGACTATCGGTTAAACCCAGATTGGAACCATCATAACGAAACAGAGACTGATTTTTTAGATATAGCGGGTTAATAAAAGTGCCACTGCCACGTTTTTTAAACACAATTCCCTGCTGTGAAAGAAGCTCCATTGCTCTTTTCATTGATGAACGACTTACCTGATAATGATCTGCCAAACTTCGTTCATCTGGAAGACGCATCCCATCGTACTTATTTTCTAAAATATTCTGTTTTATATCACGCATTACCGTGCGATACACAAAATCTGTCATTAATTACCTCAATTGTTCTGCTTTAGTAATTTCATTTACAAGCCAGCTTGCAAAAACAGTTTGGTTAATTTCTACTCCTACTTGTACATTTGGCTGCTGACCAAAGAAATTATCAAAATCAATCATCGATGCCCCATAAGCATTACTACTTTTTGTATCAATAACTACATAGGCTGGCTTAAAAGTATACATATCTGGTTCAATTAACATTCCAGCTGCTAAGGCATCATATATTTCGCGACCATCTGTTTCTGTTTCATCATGTAAATTCGTCATAATGTTATACAGCATATCACCAACATCACCAATCTGCTTAATTTCTTGTAACGTTTCCTGGGTAATATAAGCTTGATGACCTAATTCTAGTGGTGCCAACAGTATTTTTACACCACTAGAAAAAACAATTTGCGCAGCTTCGGGATCCCCAGCAACATTATACTCACTATATGGCCCCCAGTTTCCACGTCCGATTGCTCCACCCATAATTACTAACTGCTCAATTTTAGCTAGATCCTCTGGAAATTGCCGAAAGTAAAGAGCGAAATCAGTTGCTGGTCCAATCTGCATTAAAGTTACTTTTTCTGAACTTTGCTCTACAACTTGGTGAATTGCACTTGCCGCTAATCCTGGCTGTAGTAAACTTTGATCAGCTGCAGGAAATTCATAACCAGCAAGACCATTTTTACCATGAACATCAGAAGCATCAATAGCTTGACGTAATAAAGGACACGTTGCGCCGGAGACAACTGGTACCTTCGTTTTTAAAAATGTTTCTAATTTTAATGTATTAACCAAAGTGTTAGCTAATGGTACATTACCCCAAGTTGCTGCAATTAATTTCACATCAAGCTTAGCAGAAAAAAGGGCAATTGTTAGTGCCACTACATCATCTATTCCTGGATCAGTACTAATAATTAATGGTTTTTTTGTCATATATTTTCCCTCTTTGCAAAAATTATTTTTTACGTTGCTCTATTTTACCGTTAGTGTGAGCAATAATCACTTCATCACACATATTTATAAAAAGGCCATGTTCAACTACTCCTACCATATGGTCAAGATAAGCTGCTAATCCTTGTGGCACTAAGATTCGCTCAATATTTAAATCAATTATATAATTGCCATAGTGAGTAATAAATCGCTTTTCATCAGCCATGCGCCATGTAGGCTTGAGCCCTTCCGCTTGAAACCGGCGAAAATTTTGCTCGCAGGAAATGGGTAATACTTCAACTGGTAAAGGAAAACCACTCAAATAATCAACTACTTTAGATTCATCAACAATCCAGATTATTTTTTTAGAATTAACTGCTACATTTTTCTCCATAGTCAAGGCACCGCCACCACCTTTAATACCGGAAAAGTCAGTAGCAAAACGATCAGCACCATCAATCGTTAAATCAAGTTGATCAACTTCAGCTAATTCATCAACTTGAAAGCCCCACCGCTCCATTTGTCTCTTACTTCTACTGGAAGTCGTAACAATTGCCGCTAATTCTAAATGTTCTTCTTTTTTACGACGACCTAGTTCATCGATTAAATAAGCGACCGTTGAGCCCGTGCCTATCCCTAATTTCATTCCTGAGCGCACCAAACTCGCAGCCTTGATTGCTGCTCTTTTTTTTAATTCAGCTTGATTCTGTTCGTCCATTACCTACACCTTTCTCATAATTATTTTTAATAACCAGCAAATTAACTTTATTATAGCAAATAAATTTAATAATCATGGCACTAAAAAAGACAGCCCGAAAGACTGTCTTTTTATTTGCTAGTTTCATTATTCTGGATCAATAGTAGGAGCTTGATTAATCTCACTAGCCATCATCCAAATCCGTTTCTCTATATCAGTATGGAAACCCGTTAGCATATCATTAGTTGAA
Source organism: Lactobacillus sp. ESL0230 (assembly GCF_003692805.1). Lineage (NCBI taxonomy): Bacteria > Bacillati > Bacillota > Bacilli > Lactobacillales > Lactobacillaceae > Lactobacillus > Lactobacillus sp. ESL0230. The sequence continues at coordinate 34,276 of NZ_REHI01000006.1, read as the reverse complement.
TAGTCGCCTTCTTCATCACTAACTCTGATTCCCTCTTCATAAAGCCCTTCTAAGTATTTATAACCAGCAATTATTTTGGCATAACGTTCATCAATTGTTTCAGTCCAATTGCCCTTTTCATCCGCAATCTTTGTTTTCTCAGCAATTTCACTTAAAGTTGAGACGGGAGAGCCATCAAGCGTAATTAAGCGCTCTGAAACTTGATCAAGCTGATCAGCTAATTCGTCCATTACCTTGTCTAAGTATGGATGTAGTTTTAAAAAGCGATTTCCTCTCATATACCAGTGATGTTGGTGAACGACCATATGCATTTGCGTTAAATCCGCTACTAATTGATTTAATACTTCTTTAGTCTTTGGATATTTCATTTAGAATTCCTCCATTTCAGATACCTTGCTTACTTCTTTATCATAACAAGAAAGCGGTCGCAATACCAAAATTTAGTTTATAAAATTTAACTTACTACTTCTTAATCATATTGATAGCTGTATTAGCTTGATTATAAGTTTTTTCAGGATCATAGATATGATCACGAGCAAGTGACAAGTATATTTTTTGCCCATTATTTAATACAAGTTCAAGCCCAAACGGATTCATCAGCATAGAAATAATGCCTGAAAAATAAACTTGCAGCATATCAAAAGGCACTGTAAAAGCCATTTTTTTGATTTCATTTTTACCAACTAAGTGAGCTGATTTAATGTCAGTCAATTTAATTGTCTTTACAGGAGCATTTTTACCCAACAACAATAATTTAAATTTGTTGAAACGATTACCATAATTGTAATATGTTATTTCTTGCTTAGAAATAGTAAAATAATTAAATTCATCCTGCAAAACTGTAGGGTAATAAACTAGAGTAATCAACAAAAAAATTATTATCCCCGCTAAAATAGCCCAAATAATTGTGTGAATATTCATTAGTTGTAGCATTATTGCCGCTAAGCTTCCTATCCCTAAACAAAATAACAATCCAATTAATAATGGCCGAAAATTTAATTTTTTACCAAAAATCAGCATCAGTCATACCTCTTTTCATTATTTCTATTTTCTATTATAGCACCTTTTTGGTAACGCTTTCTTTAATAATATAAAAAAGCTGGCTCCAAATGCAGCCAGTTTTTTATATTATTAATTATTGTTAGTCAGTAGCAGTTTGCTCTTTCTTCAATAAGACATTGTCATAATGCTTGATAAATGGATACCAAATAAGAAAAGCTACAATTGCGCAAACAATTGAGAGTACTCCACCTTGCCAGCTAGCAGTGGCAATAAAACCACCTAAGCCAACTGGTGTCGGCCATGGCTGTTGCACAATAATTTTAGGCACCAAATGTGAACTTATTCCTAAGTAAGCAATAATTCCTGACGCAAGTGGTGCACAAATAAACGGAATCATTAAGTTAATATTATAGACAATCGGTAAGCCAAAAAGTAAAGGTTCATTAATATTAAAGATTGCGGGCACAATTTCAACCTTTCCCAATTCCTTTAATTGAGCTGAACGTGCTCCTATTACTAACCAAATAGCAACACCTAACATCGCACCTGAGCCACCAATAGATATAAAGGCGTTAGTCGGGTCACCAGCAAAGAAGTGATGCGCTCCTTTAACATTAGCAGATATGTTGGCTAAAACAATTGGGGTATAAAATGAACTAATAATGGTTGCCCCATGGATACCAAACCACCATAAGAAATGAATTAAAAATACAATAATTAAAAAGCCCCACCAAGTATCAGCAATATCGCTAATAAAGGAAAACGGAATAAATAAAATCTTAAATAAATCTGTTCCAGCTAAAACAAATCCAGCATTAATTGCAGCAATAATAATTGCGACACAAAAAGCAGGAATTAAAGCACTAAAGGAATTTGAAACGCCAGATGGAACTGAAGCAGGCATCTTAATTTGCCAGTTATGCTTGATGGTATAACGATAAATTTGAACAGTTAACCAGGCAACGACTAACCCAATAAAGATACCAACTGCACCAATCCGATAAATTCCTGAATTATTGGCCTCATAACCCCCAGCAACCATTTGGGTTTTATTGAAAACTTGCACGAATTCCATTCGGCCATTTTTCCAGACCAACTCAGCTACCGTGATAAAGAAGCCCATTAAAAACATCATTAACCCATTCATCGGGACTAAGTTAATTTTTTCCTCATCATGATAAATTTTAGTATACGAATAAGCAAAGGTGCCTGAGAAGACCAAGGCAATAATCCCCATGGTTGCATTATAGACTGATTGGTATAAATTAGAAAATCGGCCAATCGTATTCGCATAAAAGCTTATAAATCCCGGTGTATTAATAATCTGTGGCAACACCGTTAAAATTAAGAAAAACGCTCCAACAATTGAAAACGAGATCACACTGTAACCCGCATCCATAATTGCCCGCACAAATCTTGTTGCCGCAAATTTACCCGCGGCGGCGGCAATTCGCTCCTTAAACGGCTTTTTGGCTTCAACCATAATCAAAACTCCCTTCAAAATAGTAATTTTTAAAAACTACTTAATTAATATTGTAACCGTTTTCATAACTAATGCAAGAATTTTTTAATTATTTTTGAAAGTTTCAATAACCTTAACATACCTATCACGATTATTAATAATCTGGTGAATCCGCTTAATTGACCAATACGCTAAAATAACACCAATAAAAAGGATAGCTAATATTAAATAACAAACATTATTAGTATTTATAAAAGGGAATAAGTCTACTCTAATAGGTAAAAAAAGACTCCCCGCCAATAACAGGTTGACCGCCAATTGTAGCCACAAAAAGGCTTGCGTTACTGGTACAGCTGATTTTCGATTATGCAATTTAGCTAATTGTTCAATCGCTGCAGCAGTAGCAATTAAAGTCATAATTCCTGCTATAACAACTCCAAGCCACGTTTGATATTGAATTAGAATTAATAACCAAAAAAGATTAGTAAACAAAAAAATGACCACTATATAACGCAACATTAGATAACGACTAAAGTATAAATACTTGATGCTGTCTTCATGGTTTTTACGTTGGTAGTCTGCTTGATTTTCTTTCTTATTGATCATAAAAAATCTCCCATCTTATAAATTTATTATAGTCTTTATATACTAATAAAAGTCAATTATTATTTAACTTGATAAAACACTTCAATTTATTATAAAATAAATCTGTTAGCGCTATCAGTATAAATGACAAAAGGAGAAAAATATGTATTCAGCAAAAATGCCAGATGGTTTTTTATGGGGTGGTGCCGTTGCTGCGCACCAATTAGAAGGTGCTTGGAACGTTGATGGTAAAGGAATATCTGTTGCCGATGTAATGACCGTTGGTTCGGCAACTAAACCTCGTGAAATAACAGACGGAATTGTTCCAGGAAAAAACTATCCAAATCATAGTGCTATTGATTTTTATCATCATTACAAAGAAGATATCAAATTAATGGCCGAAATGGGATTTAAAGCATTTCGAACTTCAATTGCGTGGACAAGAATTTTTCCTAATGGCGATGACAAAGAGCCTAACGAAGCAGGTTTAAAATTTTACGATAACTTATTTGCTACTTGTCATCAATACGGTATCGAACCGGTAGTTACTATATCTCATTTTGAAATTCCGTTTAATTTAGTCAAAAAATATAATGGTTTCACCAACCGGAAATTAATTGACTTTTTTGTTCGGTTTGCTACGGTCTGCTTTAAGCGCTATAAAGATAGTGTTAAGTACTGGATGACTTTTAACGAAATTGATAATCAAGCAGCCTATAATGATGATTTTCTAATGGTTACTAACTCTGGAATTATGCTTGACAACTTAAGTGAAAAAGAAAAAGAAGCTGCCATGTACCAAGCAGCTCATTATGAATTAGTTGCATCAGCTTTGGCGGTTAAAGTTGGGCACAAAATTAATCCTGACTTTGAAATTGGTTGTATGATTAATTATTCACCCGTTCGGCCTCTTACTTCATCTTCAGCAGATGTACTATTGGCTGACAAATTTGAACAACGCCGCTCTTGGTTCTCTGATGTCCATGTTTTTGGTGTATATCCCAACGAAGTTGAGGCATATATTACTCGTAACGGCTATCGCCCAGATATTACCGATGAAGATCGGATTGTCTTAAAAGAAGGTACTGTTGATTATGTTGGCTTTAGTTATTATCAAACAACTACCGTTTCAGCGGAAAAAGTTAAGCCAGATGAACTAAATGATTTAGCTAAAGCCGTGGCCAAAAATCCAACTTTAGAACGTAGCGATTGGGGCTGGGAAATTGATCCTGAAGGTCTGCGCATTGCTTTAAACCATTTAACAGATCGCTATCACAAACCTTTATTTATTGTTGAAAATGGTCTTGGGGCATACGATAAAGTTGAAGCCGATGGCTCAATTCATGATGACTATCGCGTTGATTACTTAAGAAAACATATTTCAGAAATGGAAAAAGCCGTGGAAATTGATGGCGTTAATTTAATGGGATATTTACCTTGGGGACCAATTGATTTAGTTTCAGCTGGAACAGGACAAATGGATAAGCGTTATGGCTTTATCTACGTTGACAAAAACGACGCTGGCGAAGGTACTCTAAAGCGTTCACGGAAAGATTCGTTTGACTGGTATAAAAAAGTAATTAAGACTAACGGTTTAGATTTGAATTAAAATAGATGAATAACAAAAAAACGAAGTTAAACTGAACTTCGTTTTTTATTTACTATTATTTATTTTGCCAAGGAATTAGCTTCATATAATTTCTCATACAAATCAACCATTTCACCTGCTAAATCTCTAAAAGTAATCGCATTCATCAAATGATCTTGTGAATGAACCACAAGTAGAGTTACATTAGTGTGCCCTCCTTGAGCTTCTTGGGTTAACATTGCAGTTTGCGAATTATGGGCTTCATTTAAAGAAGCATCAGCTTCTTTTAACTTAGCCCGCGCTCCTGTAATATCACCTTTTTTAGCTTGACGAATCGCCTCAAAAGCCAAACTCTTTGCATTACCACCATTGGCAATTAGACCCATCGCAGCCTGTAAAGTTTGCTCTTCTGTTTGATTTTCTGCCATCTTAATCTCCCGTTTTAACCGTTAATTAAATCTTCTGCTTGTTGTAATACTTTTTTACCATCCATCATGCCATATGCTTGCATATTAATTACATCAAGTGGGATATCTTGACCATCTTTTCCTTTGCCTTTTACTTTATTGACAAAATCATCTTTCATATAACTAACTTGTGGTCCAAGTAAGACACAATCAATTTCTTCTTGCCCAATGTGTTGTGAGGCTTCTGAAGCAGGACAAGCAAAAATTTTTGCATCGATTCCTTGCTCTTGAGCTGCCTGTTGCATTTTTGTTACTAGTAATGATGTGCTCATACCTGCACTACAATTTAGCATAATTGTTTGTTCTGCCATAATAAAATTTTCCTCCTAGAATGTATCCATAAAATTTATTTTATTATACCACTTTTTAGGTAGCGCTTACTATTATGACCTATAAAATGTTTAAATTAATTTTTAATTATCATTAAAAATTTCAAATACATCCATAACTATCGTCTTTAAAATTTTTGCATAATCGCTAAAATACCAATTACAAATAATATTATACTAAAGAAAAATGAAAACGCGATTGCCCCTAAAGAAAAGCCATTATTAGTTCCTTTATGTAGTGTCCCCTTAGTATATTTCACACTATTAAATAGTTGATACACTGCTAAACATATTAATATTACACCAAAAAAGCTTTCAAATTTTGAACCATTAATATAATTAAAACTTCTAGACATATGATTACTCCTTTTAATTATCCTTAATAACTATCTACTTTAGAGATAATACATTATAGCATCTACAGTTACTAGTAATATATAAAAATATAGTATTCGTAAATAAATATTTCACAAAAGCAAAAATGACTTAAAATTCTTCATCTTCATCAACTATTTTTTCAGAAACATATTGGTATACACCAGCTGTCCCTGCTTCTATAATAGTCTCAAGTAATTCTGGCATTGTCATTTGTTTACGACTAACAAATAGTTCTAGCAACATTGGCATATTAACGCCCGCCACAATTTCTATATTTGAATATTGCTTTTTAAGGTTAACTAATGTATTAAATGGCGTACCGCCCTTTAAATCCGTCAAACAAATCAGCGGCTGAGACAATAACTCTATTTTGTTAGTTAATTGTTCGCTTAATTTATCTAATGATTCGCCCATTGTAAAATTGACTGCATAGCAATTTTCCTGCTTGCCACAAATCATTTCCGCACTTTTCACTAGTTCTAGTGCAGAGTTACCATGCATACAAACTATCACACCAATCATAAATATCACCAATTAATAGTCTAAAGCTCGATAATAGCGTCTTATATCCATCGGATGACGATTCAAGTGTTCAATATGAATATCAATTCGGTTATTGATTGCGTGGAAAACAAATGGTGATAATGTTCCACGATATTTTTCTGAAATACCTGGTAAGTCATAATCTTTGGCATCAATAATCGTATAATTACCACAAATTTTAGGTAAGAAGTTGGCTACCCGCTCACTTAAAGGTCGCTGGCTATCTTCTCCCACATATACGGTTACGGGAGTATCACAGTCAATTATTTCAAACATGCCATGGAAAAATTCTGCTGCTTCAACTGCGCGCGTTTTTAACCAATGTTGCTCCTCCCAATAACACATTGCATAAGAATAAGTTGCCCCCCATTGATTACCAGCGCCAACAAAGTAATGAATTGCATCATCATGGTGCTTTTGTGCAAAATCTTTAGCAAAATCGTCTGCTTTTACACTAACTTCAGCAATGTCTTGAGCGAAATACTGCTCCATTTCTTGATAAAAGTCTTCATAATCAGGAAATTCACCATTTAGATACATTAAGCGATCACCAACCATAAAGAACTTTAGTTGTTCGTTTTCTGGATAAGAAATGCAGTAAGTCAAACTAGAGACAAGCTTTGCTTTCGGATCATCCATAAAACCCAAGATAGTTGCACCTACTTCATTCAACTTTTTGACGGCCTCAACCATCTCTTTAGTATTACCCGTAACAGATGAAATGATTACTAATGTTTTAGCTGTAATTCGTTTATTACCAGTTACAATATATTCTGCTGCATTTTGATAGAAAGTTTCCAAGGCACTCTTTTCTTTCATATGAATGTTAGCTTGCATACCTGAAGCATAGGTGCCACCAATTCCTAACCAACAAATATTAGAAATACCTTTGTTAAATAATGGATCAATTATTTCATTAATCTTGCCTCTTAGCTTAAGGGCACCATCCATGCTTTGAATTAATTCTTGCTTATTAAATTTACGCATTTGTATTTTCCTCTTTTTTAAAATTATGATTAGATCTTTGACGCTGTAATTTCATCAAAATCAGGGTAAGCTGAATGTTGCAAATCAATTCCCTTTTTTTGCGACAAACGATAAGCCAGTAAGTGAATCGGAACAGTCATAAATAAAGAGCTTAACAGTTCATTTGTTTCTACTTTAAGACTTAAATCATGATTACCTAAATTTTGAGCCATACCGGCATAAATTGAGTAAACATGCTCAATATGCTTATTTAAAAATTGTTGCAATAGTTCTTGCCGCTTTTGTAATTTTCCATTAGGCTCCAAGCAAATAACAAAATCATCATGTTTTAGTCCTAAATAAGGGCCATGCATATATTCTTCCAGTTCTTTACCCCAAGAACTGATTCGAACAGCTTCGGTTATTTTCGTTTCGCCTTCTCGGCTAACTCCATAAGCAGCTCCGTAACCAATAAACATTATTCTTTGTGCATTACTAAATTCAGATAAATGCAAATCAACCCACTGACTAGACCTTTTAATAACAGAAGGCATTGCCTGCACAATTGATGTCAGTTCGGTTAAATATTTTTGATAACACGCGCTAGTAATTTGATTTTTTACGCTCGCAATTGTTAATGTGATTAGTAGTAAATCTAAAATTTCCACACTATAACCAACACTAACATATGGCATTTCTTCTACCGGCATCCCCATTAATAAAAGATTTTTACTAATCTTGGCAACCGGACTATCAAGTTCGCTAGTCAGCGTATATACTTTATGCCCTGCTTCTAGCAAACGTTCGATTAATTTGACTACTGAATAACTATGGCCACCTTGTGAAATTGCCAAACACAAAGTATTTTCTTTGACATTCAACAGATAATTTTCCGAAATTGATGGTTCTTCAATTCGTACCGGCATTTTTAAAATTTTACTCATAAAGGGCAAGGCACCATAAGCTGCATTTGAACTTGACCCTGTTGCATAAATTACTACGTTATCAAATTTCGTTACCTCGTCTTTGGTGAACTTGTCCCCAAACAAACTTTGGTAATTATCGAGAACGGACTGATAATATTGCGGTTCTAAATTAACATAATCTTCAATGCTTTTCACAAATATCTCCTTAAATATTATCCTAATAAACCTGACCAGGCACCAAATATACCAATTGCGGCAATCAACAACAGAATGTACTGTGATTTCCAACCTTTTCGATCAAGCCAAAAAATGAAAAATGTGAATAGTAAGGGTAAAATACCTGGTACTATCCCATCACATATTTTTTGAATCGATGTTGCTTGCGCCCCGCTACCAATTTTTAAGGGCATTTTTAAAGTCACCATTGTCGCCACCATTGCACCGACAACAGCTAACCCTAAAACAGATGCTCCATAGGTCAACTTATCCATTAACCCTGTTTTTTGAATTTTATCAATAAATGATGAACCAACATTATAACCAACAAATAAGCCATAATAGCGCACCAATAATGCTGGAATATTAAAAATTAGCAAAAATAGTAGTGGGCCTAAGATATTACCTTGCAGAGCAAGTGAAGTACCAATCCCGGTTGCAATCACCCGTAAAGTACCCCAAAAAAATGAATCACCAATACCACTTAGTGGACCCATCAGCGCTACCTTAATATTATTAATTGCTACATCGTCAAATTCAGGATCAAGTTTATTTTGCTCTTCCATTGCAATGGAAATTCCTAATGGAAAAGTACTTAGCCATGGAGTGACATTATAGAACTCCAGGTGGCGTTTATAAGCAGCCTGCAATTTTTCTTTATTATTCCCATAGATTTTCCGTAAGGCAGGAACCATGGCATAGGAGTAACCTAAGTTCATCTGCCGCTCATAGTTCCATGCCCATTCCATTGTAAATGAACGCCAAAAAGTCTTCATTAGGTCTTTTTTAGTAAGTAACTTAGAATTCTTCATCTTCATAGTCAATGCCTCCATTTTCTGTATTTAATTTAGCTGTTTTATTAGTACTCGGCGCCGTATTTACTACTGGTTTACCGTTAAATGCGGAATATCCCGTTAAAATCAAGGCAAGACAAGCTCCAAAAATGGCAACTCCGGTAACTGAAATCTTTAAATAAACTGCTAACGCAAATCCGATGATAAAAAAAGTTGCATTCTTTTTATTAATCATCATTTTCATTAAAAGGGCAAAACCATAAGCTGGTAGCAACCCAGTAGCAATTCCCAAGCCATTAATAATGAATTGCGGAATTACACTTAAAATTCCTTTAATTACTGGGCTACCTAAAATATAAGAAATCCCTACCACTAAACCAATTGGTAAGTTAACTGAAAAAAAGCCTCCTAAAACATTCATTCGACTTATACCACTGCCATCAGCTAATTCTGCATAATGATCAGCTCGATGAACAAAGTAAGGCAAAATAAAGATAAAGCACAAATTTTTAATTACTAAAACTAGTGATGCAATAGGAATACCAAGCGTTAAAGCAACAGCGGTACTTTTCCCAGCACCGATAGCAAAAGCTGTACCTAAAACACTACCTGAAATAATTTCCGGGGGAATAGCTCCACCAATTGAAAATGAACCTACAAAGGCTAGTTCCAAAGTTGCACCCATAATGATGCCTTGTTGCAGATTTCCTAATACTAGTCCTGTTAATGTGCATGTTACAAGTGGTCTTGATAGCATTGATGAACCTAAAAAATACTCACCATTTCCCAACATTGCAATTAAGGCTAAAATAATTGCTGTTACATAAACATTCATACCTTAAGCTCCTCAACTCTATTTATGAAATTCCCGCTTATCATCATTGGGAACTTGCTTTATCCAAACATCAACCCCACTAGCTTGAAGTTCATCAAGCTGATCTGCTTCTGTCGGAGTTAAGTTAATTGTTTTTGCATAATTTTTAGTTTCAGGTCGTGGTTTAGTTCCACCCAAATTCAAACTTTTGATTTTTTCTCCTGTCCCCTTAATTAATTTAGTCGCATCGGCCACCGATTCAACTACAATTAGCATTTTATACTTATCAGTTACCCCAGAATTAATGGCTTTGATACTATCATCAACCGATTTCATTACTAATTTAGAGTTCTCTGGTTTAGCCAATCGAATAGCTGATTTCCGAAAATCATCCTTAGCAACTTCATCATTAACCACAAAAATTGTATTTACATCTAAACTATTGAACCAAGAAACGGCCACTTGGCCGTGAACTAATCGATGGTCTACTCTTACAAGCTTAATCATTATTTTCCCTCCACTAATTAAAATCAATTGGGTACTTGGTAGTTAAAGCATCTTGTAGCCTGTACTCAATGGCTACAATTTTGCTATCTTTAGTTGAAAAAAGATTAGTTATTTTAAATACTGGCGCTTGTTTTTGGATGCACAACTGCTTGCCTATCTCATCCGTTGCTCTTATTAATTGAAAATCTTGAAATAAGTTCTTGAGTTTTAATTTACCAGAATTAACTGCTTCAATAATTGACATTATCTTTAAGCAAGTGGGATCAAAGTCAGGAAAATATTCTAGGGGTAAAATCAACTTTTCCCATGTTAATTGTCCTTTTATATTGATTACAAACGAAATAAAATATAGCAGTTCATTAGCACTAATATTAAAAACATCAGCATAATATGGACCAACCAACCTTAAATAACTATCTTTAAATTTTATCATGTCTGCTAGGTCAGGAACTGATTGTTTAATGATACCTGTCATTTCTAAGATATTTTGCTTTGAAATTGCTGGAGCAACGAATAAGCCACTGCCCTTTTTTCGTATAACCTTATTTTCTGCTACAAGTTGGTCAATTGCTCTGCGAATAGTTGTTCTACTGACCTGATAATATTCCTGTAATTCCGTCTCAGTGGGCAAATTACTGCCAGGCAAATAATTCTTTTGCGTGATTTTCAACTTTAAGTCCGCATAAACTTCTTTAAATAACACTTTTTTATTCCTACAAATAAGTATAAATATCAGCAGCCGTAAAATGATATTTAAATTTACTGCCAATCAGGTACTGCGTAGTTGCTTCTATCGGGGTAGCATCCTCTAAATAATTAAAACTATCGATGCGATAAAGCGGGGTATCTTTTTTCACCTTTAAAATTTCACTTATTTTTTCATTTGCCAAGCTACAAGCAATATTTTCCTTCCCATAAGCTAAGACAATTCCGTATTTATCTTTTAATAACGCATATAAAGATTTATTAGTAAAATCAATTTCAGCAAATTCTTTAAATTTTGCAGCATTAAAGTACGTAGTTTCATAGGTTAAAGGGATTTTATTTTTTAATCGTACTCGACTTATTTTAATTAATTTCTTTACCGTTGGACCAAAGAAATTAATTAAATTTTTTGGTACAGAAATCAATTCAGTAGTTAGATAGTTAATTTGAATCAGTCGATCATTTATCTCTACTGTCATTGATTCCATGCCAAGCATATTAATATTAATTTTAGTGTTTACAACAATTCCTGTCCTTTCCTTAGTTGAAACTTGATCTGCACTCTTCAACTTTACTAGTGCATGTAACACAGCATTGCGACTAACTCCTAGTTCTTCAGCAATTGCTCTTTGCGATGGCAAAAATTTAGTAGCGGACTTAAATTGAATTAAATCTTGTATATATTCCTGGGCTTGCGTAGCAGCTGTTCTTTCTTTATATTCCATTCTAGCTCTTGGTCCTCTTTTACTAATTAATGTATCTTTTGAAAAATAAACAAGGTTAAAACATGACTACTAAAAACATTTTTTTAAAATATAAATGATAAATAATTATTTTTTGGTACCAAAAATATAGTAATCGCTTTCATTAAATGAGTCAATAGCTCTTGGGGAAACAAGTACACTAGCAAGCAAAATCTAATACACTTATTTCAAAAAAATAAAGCTTATTAAGTTAAGCTGAACCACAAGCAAATTAGCTAACCTAACAGTTGAGAACTATTTTCCCAATTCTGACTATATCCAAATAAATTTTATTTGCTAAATCAGTATTTTTTACCTAATCAATTGGTAATTCTTGACAAAGTAAAGTAAAATGTTATTTGATAAAAAAAGGAGTGTCTTAATGTCTCAACTTGAAAAACCCGTTGTAATCGGTATAACCGGTGGTTCAGGCAGCGGTAAAACTACTATTGCTAATAAAATTGTGGAACAAATGCAAGAAAATGAGCATGTCTTAATTATGACGCAAGATTCATACTATAAAGATAACACCGGGGTGCCAATGGATGTACGCTTAAATATTAACTACGATCATCCAGATGCTTTTGATGTTCCCCTTTTGACTAAGCATTTGCAAAGTTTATTACAACATAAACCTATTGAGATGCCAGTTTATAATTTTAAAGAACACACTCGTAGCAGCGAAACAATTCATACTGAACCCGTTGATATTATTATACTTGAAGGAATTTTAGTTTTATCCAGTAAAAAAATTCGTGACTTAATGGATATTAAAGTTTACGTTGATACTGATGACGATATTCGTTTTATTCGCCGACTTGAACGAGACATTGAAGAACGTGGGCGCTCAATTAATTCAGTAATTGAACAGTATCTTGACACAGTTAAGCCGATGTATCATCAATTTATTGAACCCACTAAACGTTATGCTGACATCATTATTCCAGAAGGTGGCACTAATGATGTTGCTATTGATATGTTGACAACCAAAGTACATTCTGTTCTAAATAAAAAGGGCTGATTCTCCTTTATGTTCGAGATCAGTCCTTTTTGCTACTAAGTTATTTGATGATTATTCATTAATTATTCCAAATAAGTACCTTGCATTTTTTCCTTAAAATTAGTTGGCAACTTCAACCCATTTACCAAGTAATTATCAAAATCCCCATAATTCTGCTCAATTGTTTTAAAATAGCATTCTAAATACGAAGGCTGTACAGTTAGTGCTGCCTTTACACTTTCAAGTTGAACTACATCTAACTGTCCTTTTAAAAGATTTAAAATTTCGTTATTAGCTTTGCTTCTTGCTTCAATTGTCTTTAAATAATCAGTAAAAATATCATGATTACCAACACCCAAACACTTTAAAATTAACGCTGCTGCAACACCAGTGCGATCTTTTCCCGCAAAGCAATGGAAAGCTGTTGGTACGGGATTGTCAACTAGAGTCAGCAAAAATTGTTGATATCCCTCACGCGCAGAATTTGTTAAAGCTAGTTGCTTGTATGTAATTAGCATATTACCTGCAACATCCCCATTAGCAGAAATAATTTCATCAAGACTAGCTTGGTTAGTAGCAGCATCTGCTAGAACATCTATCGTAATATAAGTTAATCCATTCCAAATATAATTTGGATATTCTTTTCGTTCATCAGCACCACGAAAATCTATTAATTGCTTAATTTGATATTTATTTCGGACGGCCTCCTTTTGCTCTAAAGATAAATCAAATAACTGTCCACACCGAAAAAGCATATTTTCTTTTACTTTTTTCCCATTTGCACCGACATAACCGCCTAATGAGCGCCAGTTCGTAATATCTTTTACCATAATTCCCCTTATCTATATCTAATATATCCGAATTATTCTTTTTATCAAAAAATTTACTCGAGCTAGAGCCAAATTTCAACCAAAACAAAAATAGCCGCTAACTGTTTTATCTGCTATCAACCTTTGGACAGGATAAGTTGCAACTATTTTACTCTAATTAACTTATTTTTGGCTTTACAGCACGTTCAAACATATTAATAATTAATTTAACTAAAATACCATCAAAAACAACAGCTGAAATCAAGTTAGTAATAAACATTGTTATTTGTAGTACAAGACTAAATTTTGACCAACCATAAAGCACATATGACAAAATAAAGCAGCCCAAGCCAGCAAAAATTGCTCCTGTTATCACACTTGCCCAAGAAAATTTCTGATAGCGTTCTTTTTTAGGGAAAAAGCCAATTTCATTTAATGCCCCCTGTAGAATACCAGATATAATAGTCGTTGCTCCCCATTGTCCCCCAATCGCCATTTCAACAACTGCCGCTAATAATTCACCAATAGTACCAGACCCAGCAGTTGGCACAAAATATATTGCTAAAGGCGCAGCCATGAGCCACAAACCTGTAAAAACTGTATCAACTACCGGTGCAAAGCCTGTTGGAATCAAGGTCATTTTAATTAAATTATAGGCCCAATTGAAGCCATAAGTGTAAATCACACCCATAATTATTCCGATTAAAGCAACTAAAATAATTGATTTAGTATTCCACTTTGATGATCTTGTAAACATAAAAATACTCCTAAATAACTATTAAGTCATTAGGAGTACTTAGTAATTTACTCTGTTACACTTCCCTAACGCAGGAATTATCCCGTTCAGGTTCAGAGGGTATTTCTCAGCTATATGCACCCCTAGTGACTTCTTCTGTATTATAGCATAATCGTGTAGCCTTTGCTTACACGATTTTATTTTATTAAGTATTTAAAAATTACTAAAACTAGCAAGCTTTTCCTCAGTCATGTCACGAATAATTGCCACTGCTAAATCAACTGCAGCCTTAAAATCATGGTATGCACTGAAGCAATATGGTGAATGTTCATATCGTACAGGTATACCAATCACAATAGTAGGTGCACCATTTTCATAGTAAATAGCGGCTCCATCTTGTCCCCCACCAGTACGAACTGAGCGCGTATAAGGAATATGATTTTTATCAGCTACATCGCAGGCATACTGTTGAAATTTAGGATTAGGTAAGAATGAGGTATCCATGTCACGTAGCATCGGTCCTCTTTTAAGACCAGTTTGAGATAACCAGTCAGGGGTAAAAGTATCATCAGCTGGACATGATTCTAGTACAATCGCCAAATCGGGTTTAACTTCCCTAGCTGTTACATACGCACCTCGTAACCCAACCTCTTCTTGACTTGAAAGAGCAGCAACGATATTAAAGTTTGTTTGTTCATCTTTTAATTCTTCAAGAACATCCGCCATTGCGGCTGCACCAAAGCGATCATCAAAATCTTTACCAAAAAACAAACCTGTCTTATCATTATATTCGCATTTTACATCAACGAAAATTGGACAGCCAGTGTCAATTTTGTAATCATTAATAGTTTCTTCGCGTGAGCTTGAACCAACATCAATCGACATGTCAGCAACATCTGGAACATTGTTACGCTCTGCTTCAGTCATAAAATGAGGCGGTTTAGTTGCCACTACTCCTGGAATATACTCACCATCACGATTTCTAATTTTGACACGTAAAGCTGGAATATTGTATTTAACCCAGCCACCAAGTGGAACAAATTTGATTAAGCCATTAGGCCTTACAGCCTGTGTAATAAAGCCAACAGCATCTGAATGTGCATCAAGCTGGATTATTGGACGGTGAGCTTTATTTTGCTTTTTAGCTGCATAAACATTCAACATACCATCAATTTTAATATCAGCGTAACTCTTCACAGTTTCTGTAAACAATTTAACAAATTCTTCTTCAAAGCCAGAGGTTGCGTTTGCATCTGCAAAGGCTTTAAGCATTTTAATTTCTTCTTCTTTTTTCATTTTTTAGCCTTTCATTTTTTACTATTATTCTTAATTGTAGCAAAATTTATATTAAGAAAACTACAATTTAAATTAAACTTCATTTTTAAATAAAAACCTTGTATAGACAAAAAAATTAAAACTATCTACTATTTCATCTAGAAAATGATATAATCGACTTTATTAGAAATTTAAATTGTTTAAAGTGAAAGGTAAATAAATGCCGAAAAACGACAATATTAACAGTATTATTGATCATAAGTTGTTTACCGAAGATGATATTCACGAAATGTGCGTCAAATTAGGCAAACAGTTAACCCAAGACTATGCAGGCAAGCAACCACTGATTGTTGGTGCACTTAAAGGTGCAATTTTCTTTTTAACTGACCTTGTTCGAGAAATGGACGTTAAAGAAGAAATTGATTTTCTTGATGTATCCAGCTATGGTAATGAATTAGAATCATCTGGCAAAGTGGACCTTATTTCAGACCTGCAAACCGATGTTAAAAATCGTGACGTTCTGATTGTTGAAGATATTGTTGACACAGGATTGACTTTAAAATATGTGAAAGATTTGCTGAAAAAACGTGGTGCCAAAAGTGTCAAATGCTGTGTTTTACTGAATAAAGAAACTAATCGTAGAACTGACGTTGAGATTGAATATTACGGCTCAAAAGTTGGCAATGAATTTGTAGTTGGTTATGGTTTAGATTTTATGAATTTTTACCGTAATTTACGTTTTATCGGGGTACTTAAACCTGAAGTTATTGCTAGTCTTAAAAATAATTAAATTTAATAAAAGAGGAACTATCTAAAACCAATAGTTCCTTTTTTTAATATTAGCTATTCGTTGGTTTCATTTATTGGTGGTTTCACAACAAACCAACGCATAAATCCTTGCTCTATACTTTCCAGTTCAAATTCAAAATTCTCTAATTTTACAGTTTGATGTTCTTTCAAATCTGGATAATGTTCCATCATATAACCACCGATTGTGATAATATCACTATCTTGAAAGCTTTTTAAATCTGTCCGAAAGTAGCGGGCAAAATCATACAGAGTAGTTTTACCGGAAACTCGGATGTTTCCTTTCTTATCTTGAATAATATAATCATCAGAAACATCGTCAATTTCATCTTTAACAGTTCCAAAAAGCTCCTCATAAATATCTTTATCAGTTACAATTCCGCTTGTTCCACCATATTCATCAACCACTAAAACAATTGGGGTATGTTTTTTTATCATTAAATGTAGAATATCTTGAATGGGCATTGATTCTGGAACTGTAATCATTGTGCGAATAATTCTTGTCACTGGTACTCGTTCGTCAATTTGGCTTTGTTGAATCACATCATAAGCATATATATAGCCAACAATATTATCTTTATTATTATCGCGAACAACCGGCAGTCGACTAAAACCATCATCTAGATACATTTTTAAAGCCTTCTTAATTGTATCAGCTGAATTAATAACTATTAGCCTAGTCCGATCTGTCATAATATCTTTGGCAACTTTATCATTAAATTCAAAAGCACGTTTCATATAAGTTAAATCATTTTTATCAAGTGAACCACCATGAACAGCTTTTCTTGATAATTTGATAATTTCTGATTGAGAATAAACCTGATTCTCTTCATCAGCTGGCTCAAATCCCAGCCACTTTAATAGCGAATTAGAACTAACATTCAATAACCAAACAAATGGATAAACCAGAGTATGAAAAAGCTGCAAGGGCGTAACAATTTTAAGTAATATCTTTACTGGCATATCGATTGCAATATTTTTAGGTACAATTTCTGTAACTACAACTTCTAAATAAGTTAATAAAATTACACCCAAAATCGCACTAATTGATCTAAGTAAAGAATAATTCACCGGTGCTAGCTTTAAGAGATGTTCAATTATCGCGGCAAACGTATCGGCTGAAAACCAACCTAAAACTACTCCTACTAATGTTGTCCCGACTTGAGTTGTTGACAAATATTCATTTAAGTTATGAACCATTCGCAGAGCATGTTTAACCTTGCGCGGATTACCTTCATTATTAGCTAACATATCTTCAAGTTGGCTCGATCTTGTCTGCACTAGTGCAAACTCTGCTGCCACAAAAAAAGCAGCAAAAGCAAAAATTACTAGGGTAGCAAACAAATTTATAATTATTTGGGTATCATTCAAAATTTATATCACCTTTTATTAATTATCCTCTAGCATATATCTTAACATTAATCGCTCCCTTTTAATGGAAAAATCTATCCCTTTACTTAACTAATTTATAAACTTCTTCAGTAGGTAATCTATTAGGAATATACTTGGAGTTATTGACTTCTGCTGCATTGTCACGATAGCCTAGACCAATCGCCATTCCAACTAGTTCCTCATCAGGAATTTTGGTATATTTCCTTACTACTTCAGGATAAGAAACCATTGAATGGGCTGGCATAATTGCTAAGCCGGCATCAATCGCTAAAAGCATAATACTTTGTGCAAAAATCCCTAAGTCAAACACCGACCATATGGGCGAAGCTTTCGGAATTGTTAAAAAAACTATATCTTGGGCATTAAACATAGTATTATTTGCTTCTGTAAATAATTCCATTTTATTATTAAAAAAATAGGGTTGTGAAGCCCCAACTGTTGCCATATTTTGACTAGGATATAAATCCCAATTAAGTGATAGCATTTTGGTAAAATCTTCATTTGGTTCAACGTTGGCATCCAATTGCTCTTTGACATCTTTTTTAAATTTTTTTAATGCTTCACCTGTTAAAACATATGCCTTCCATGGCTGTGAATTGAGCAGTGAAGGTGATTGCTTAGCACGTTCAATTATTTTAGCAAGTAAGTTTTCATTGACTTTACGATTTGTAAACTTACGTGTCACACGTTCACCATTATAAACATCATTAAATTCCATTTTGTTTCAAATCCTCACATTATTAGCAAAATTAGCAAATATTTTAAAATATAAAATTAAATTAAATAACTTTTGCAAAATTATAGTCTACTTTTCAAAAAGTAACCGAGTATATTATTGTAAGCAAGTGTAACTATACATACACATACACTTTAATAATACGAAATATCACAGTTGTAAGCAAATAAATGAAATCTGAATAAATAAGCATAATTTTTACGTCAGAAGACAATTATACTTGTGGCGCATAATTTTTATTAAAATTATTGGTTTATAAAATAACATATTACAAACCCAAATTTACTCTGTACCTTCTTAAAATAATAATTAACTAATTTAAATGAATCGGCCAAAATTTAGACCTCAGCATTATATTATCTATATCTACAATATAAAGTCCAGTTATATTTATATTTTTTAAGTATAAAAATAATCTTTCTTCTTTAGCTGTAACTCTGAGAAAAGATTTAACCAATAAATTGTTTAAATCTAAAAATCAAATTGCTTGTTTAACTAGATAAAATAAATTCAATTTTTAATAAAAAATAGTTTGACTACTAAATTAGCCAAACTATTTTTAAATTTTATACTGGCGACGAATTTCACGTTCTTGATCGCGTTTTTTAATTGTTTCTCGTTTATCATATTTTTTCTTACCTTGACCCACACCAAGTAATACTTTTGCAAAGCCATGTTTGATATATACTTTAAGCGGAATAATAGCGATTCCTCGTTCAGCCTGTGCCTTTGCTAAACGCAATAATTCTTTTTTATGTAACAATAGGCGTCTACTTCGAAGTGGTTCATGGTTATAGCGATTACCTTGCTTGTATTCACTAATATGCACATTTTCCAAAAAAGCTGATCCATTAATTATCTGAACATAACCATCACGCAAATTTATCCGCCGTGCTCGCACAGATTTAATCTCTGTTCCAGTTAAAGCAATTCCCGCTTCAAAAGTCTCTTTAACAAAATAATCATGGTGCGCTTTCTTGTTCTGAGCAACTAAATTCTCATTCTTTTCATTCTTCAATTTTTTAACCTACCGCTTATATTTACTTAAATGCGGATGATTGCCGCTTTGATGAAAACCAGTCCGCTTACCACGATGATTAGAGCGGTTACGGTCCTGCGTCTTCTTAAAACCATGCCCACGATCATTATGTGCCTTCTTAGGTGCATCAGGATCATAGATTTCAAAGTCAAGTTGGTGCTGTTCAATATTAGCATTTATTAAAGTAACCTTAATTGGCATTCCAACATGATATTGCTTGTGCGTTCCTCGTCCAGTTAAAGTCATGCTTTTTTCATTAAAACTATAAAAATCATCCGTTAAATTCGAAATATGAATTAAACCTTCAACTGTATTGGGTAACTGAATAAACATACCAAAACTAGTTACGGATGAAACAACTGCATCAAAGTGTTGTCCAACTTGATCCGACATATATTCCGTCATCTTTAAATCATTAACTTCACGTTCAGTATCAATTGACACACGTTCTTGAGTTGAAGTTTGATCGGCAACATCAGGTAAACAACTAGCAAAATGAGCTTGAATAGCTTTATCGGTTCCCTGATCCATGTATTCATGAATCATACGGTGAACCATTAAATCAGAATAACGCCTAATTGGTGAAGTAAAATGCGTATAAAATTTGGCTGCAAGACCAAAGTGACCCAGCGGCTCTTCTGAATAATGTGCCTGTTTTAGACTACGAAGCATCATCATCTGAACCACAGCTTCTTCTGGCGTTTCTAATGTTTTTGAAACTACTTTTTGTAAGTCAATTGGGCGAACATGGTTAGGATCAGCCGTAATTTGCAACCCAAAAGCACTACAAAATTCAAAGAATCCCTTAATCCGCTCACCATCTGGAGTTTCATGGACCCGATATAAAAACGGAACATGCTTTTTATAAAAATCCTCAGCTACTGTTTCATTAGCTATCAGCATAAAGGATTCTATCATTTTTTCGGCAATTCCACGATTATGAAGGACAATATCAACGGGTTTCCCTAGCTCATCGACGACAATTTTAGCTTCCGGTTCTTCAAAATCAATTGCACCACGCTGATGGCGCTTTTGATAAAGTGCATTGTGCAATTCTGCCATATCATGTAGCATTGGTGCCAGCTTATGGTATTTTTCTTCCAATGGTTCACGATTATTTAAATCTAAGACCTTATTTACATTGTTATAAGTCATTCTAGCCTGTGAGCGCATAACAGAAGGATGTATACAGTAATTTACCCGTTCACCTTCAGGAGTAATTTCCATATCGCATGATAAAACTAATCTGTCTTCGCCCTCATTTAAGGAACAAATTCCATTAGATAATCTAAATGGTAACATTGGAATTACTCGATCAACTAAATAAGTACTGTTACCCCTAGTGTATGCCTCTTGGTCTAAAGGAGAATTTTCTTTAATATAATAGGCAACATCAGCAATGTGAACACCTAAATGATAATTACCATTAGGTAATTTCCACAAAACAACTGCATCATCAAAGTCTTTAGAATCATCACCATCAATTGTAACTGTTGGTTGTTCACGAATATCTTCTCGATTAGCCATATCTTCAGCAGTCACATGATCCGGAATTGCGTTAGCTTGATCCAATGCTTTTTGATCCCATTCACAACGAACGTTATGAGCAGAAACAATTGCCATAATATCAACACCAGGAGTATTTTTATTACCAATGACGTTGGTAATAATTCCTAGCATTGTATCAGGATTAGCTTCATTAGGATACTTTTCAATTGCCACCTTAACAATGTCACCCTTTTGTGGGTGTAGTCCGACTTCACCCACATAAATACGGTAATTTGCTAATTTTTTATTAGTACTTACTACATAGCCAATATAATGACTAACTTTAACTTGTTGATCGGTTAAAGGATTAAATTCCCCGACTACATTCTCAATGCCATGTTCAACAACTTCTTCAACTTGACCCTCTGGCCCCTTACCATTCCAAGGGTTACCACCAGCAGTGATCTTTACACGCACTTGATCACCATCAAGTGCACAATTTGTATAATCTTTAGCAATAAAAACATCATCGGCTTCTTCATCTTCGAGTCTCACAAAGCCAAATCCTTTACTATTAGCCTTAAAAACTCCTTCAACAACAATATTTTCTTGAGTAAGCTGATAATGTCCGTTGCCGTCAGTGATAATTTGTTTTTGTTGCTCAAGGAAAGACAAAGCTTTAACGATATCAGAAAAGTTACCTAGGTGGTCGCGTCGCAACATTCGATCAATTTGTTCTACTTGATATTGTTTTTTGGGATTATGACGAAATATCTCTAAAACATTAGCTAAGATTTTATCGTTTTGTGCCATGCACTAATCTCCATTCTTTAATAAAAAGATAAAAAAAATCCTCCCATCGTTTGATTGGGAGGAACCAACACTTATTTTGAGGACAAATAAGCTAACACAATAGCAAAAGCAAAAAAGAGAACTAATAAAATTGCGGTCACTTTTTCCATAAATGCTTCAAAACCACGTTTTTTTGTTTGTCCACTAAAAACTGCACCGCCAGATAAGGCATTTAATGCATCTTGCTGCTTTTGCGGCTGCATCATTGTAACAATAACGATTAAAATTGAAACAATAATTAGTAGCGTCATAAATAAATTATACAATATGCTGCCTCCAATATACAGATACGATTACTGTTAAATTTTAGCACAAAATATGTTTTATTACTAATTTTATTTTTCCAATTCTGGCGCATCAGTTTTAAACTTCGACTGCGTTGACTTCTGATGATTCTGATACCACATTGAAGTCTTATTTTGACTAAATAAATCTTTCAAAGACTTTTCCTCATTATAATCATATTTATGTGGCGTAACTTTTTTAAACCATTTAGGCTTATAAAAACGTAGCAAATTCCCCGCAATTACTCGGTCTGATAGCGACAATTGCGTAGTAACTTTATTTGAGAGGCCAACAAGTTCAGCATTTAATTTTTTATCAGGATGTTCTATTTCTAATCCTGTCTTAGTACTATAATAATTTCCGCCTACTTTTGCATATTTTGGCGTAATAAAGTCGCCATTTCTTTGAGCAACAATTTGCGGCGCTGCTGAACTCAACAAGTCATGCCCAAATTGAATAGTATCTTGATTATTAATTCCAAGTAAATTTAGTAAAGTTGGCAACACATCTATTTCACCGCCATATGTTTTTTTAATGCCGCCATTAAGTCCTCTCATGTTAAATATTAATGGTACCCTTTGAAATTTTAAATTATCGAAATTAGTAAAATCAGCTTGCTTTAATAATTCAGCGCTAGCTTTATGATGATTACCAGAAATACCGTAGTGATCACCATATAGAACCAAAATTGTCTTTTGATCTAGGCCCGTTTTTTTCATCCAAGAAAGCAATTCACCTACAGCCTGATCCAAGTAATGCGCTGTCTGAACATAACCATCAACTGTTTCATCACCAGTATCCGTACGTTCTATTTTTTGGTTTTTCTTATCGATCTCATAAGGATAATGGTTAGTAACGGTTAGCAATTTTAAATAAAACGGCTGCGGCAGGCGCTCTATATATTTAATTGATTGAGAGAAAAAGATTTTATCTTTTAAACCATAACCAATATAATATTTTGGCTTATTATCATAGTACGAAAGGGGCATAAAGTATTGATAGCCGAACTGCTTGTATGCATTATTTCGATTCCAAAATGATCCTGCTCCACCATGCATAACTGCAGTTGTATAATTTGCTTTTTGCTTTAAGATGGCTGGAGCACTCTCAAAGGTATTAGATGTGCCATAACTAGACATAGCTGAACCAGACTGCAAGCCGTAAAGTGAATTTTCAAGCATCATTTCAGCATCTGATGTCTTACCTTGACCAACTTGATTATAAAAATTAGCAAAACTTAGACTATTTTTAGAATGATAAAGCTTATTCAAGTTGGGGGTAACTGCTTTACCTTTCCACTTGTAGTCAATCAAAAATTGCTGAAAACTTTCCAAATGAATAATTAAAACATTTTTCCCTTTGGCAACGCCAGTATATGTTGCATTAGGTTTAACTGAATTACTTTTTAAATACTTTTTTACCGATTGCAAATCTGATACATTAGCTTTAGCCATCTGTTCACTTGTTTGGGCGGTTTTAAAGCCATCATAGATTGCATATTCATTCATTCCTAGGTATTTAACAATATAACTATTATCAAAAGTTCTAGTTAAAAGGCCAGACCGATCTTTTTGTGCCATTAATAAGTTCAGTCCAATTAATATTGCTGCTAGTCCCTCTACTAATAAATTGAATTTCAATTTTAAAGGACGGAGATCATACCTAATTACCTTACTGGATATTAATCCAATAATTATTATGAAATCCAGAAAAACTAAAAAATCACTTGGATGAATTATTCCTATAATACTTTTACCTAAATTATCTGCAGTTGAACCAGAAGTCTTAATAATTGAAACGGATAAAAAGTTAGAAAATTCCCGATAATATAAAATATTAGCAAATAACCATAAAGTCAGTAATAGATCAATTGATAAAATAATCCAGTATGATTTACGCCCTTTAAAAAATAGACCTATTCCCATCAATAAAATGGCAGCAGGAAGCGGGTTAATAAATAATAAAAAGTTTTGCATCGCACCCACTGAACCTAAATTAAATTTGGTCAAGTATGCAATGTAGGTTTTTAGCCAAA
This sequence comes from Lactobacillus sp. ESL0230, assembly GCF_003692805.1. Classification (NCBI taxonomy): domain Bacteria; kingdom Bacillati; phylum Bacillota; class Bacilli; order Lactobacillales; family Lactobacillaceae; genus Lactobacillus; species Lactobacillus sp. ESL0230. The sequence continues at coordinate 9,797 of NZ_REHI01000006.1, read as the reverse complement.
AGGCCATTAAAACAATGACAAAAAAACCCAATTTATCTTGTGTTAGCCATTGAAGAAAAGATTTAATTCGTGTCATTTTATTCTCCTTTTGCCATGCCAATATCCTAATCAGTATGATTACTTACTACATCTTTTAGTTAAAATCAATCATCTAGTGTACTAGAAATTTTTTGGGGTTTAAAAATCCAGCCTAATATTCCTAAAATCATGCCAAAAAAATACGTAACAAAACGCCACAAAAACATAACCAAAATCAATGAACCACGCGAAGAAACAAATGTTGCAAAAAGTGTCTGAAAACTATACTCAGCGCCACCAGATGCTCCTGGAATTGGGACTATTGACATCAACATCATAATCATAATATTCATTTGAGTGACGCTTACCCAATCAGCCGATACATTTAAAGTTAGTAATATCAAATATGGCACCGAATAAAAACACAGTAACTGTAATATCGTTAAACTACCAGACAAAAGTAATTTCTTTTTTTCCTGTCTTAATTTCTGACTTTCATAATAAAAGGCATCAATCTTTTCTAAAGTACCATTTCGCCAGCCAGCAACTCGGCTAGTATTAATAAATCTACTCAATAAATCCATTAAGATATTTGTCACTCTTTTTGTCCAATCATAAGCAAAAAAAATTGCTAGTAAAAAGACAATTGAACTAATGTGTAGTAAAAAACCAACCGCAATCAGAAAAGCCAAGCCAGCGAACTTGGTTGCAACCAAGTTAAATCCAGTAATAATCGTTATCACATAAGCAAAAAATACTACAATTTGATAAATAATAAATTTCATTAATAAAATTGAAGTCGCCCGTCCTCCTTCAATTCCAATCTGAATCATTGCTGCTAACTGTGAAGGTTGTCCCCCAGTTGACATAGGCGTTATTGCATTAAATAAAGCTTGGATTATCGGTATACGAAAAAAAGCCCATCTTGAGCGCCTAGGTTCGTTCTTTCTCTTCGCTAACACTGCTAATATACTCGCTTCAAAAGCATAAGATAGCATCATTAGACCAAATACTGCAAATAAAGCAATAACATTTATATTTTTAGCAGCTTCGATTAAGTGAACAAAAGGTATGTCTTTGAGGTCTAAGTATAAGACTCCGCCACTAATTAATAAAACAACCACAATTCCCCAAAAATATTTTTTATTCATTAGTGAATCTGCCCTAATTTTTGTCCAATTTCATATTGTTCATGATAAAAATCGTTCCAAATTTTTGCTAAGTTATTTTCTGAATATTTTTCACTAGCTTTAATTGATAAATTACTGTATTTATTTAAGAGCGCTTGATCTTGCACAGCTTGACGAAGTTGTGCATTCATCTCAGCAAAGTCCTTACCTTTTAGATAATAGCCACTAATAATTGCTTCATATAAGTCAAGATTACGCAATAATACTGGCGTACCACAGCTAAATGCTTCAAGCACTGACATTGGAAATAATTCATCATATGATGGTAAAACAAAAAGATTGGCAATATTTAAGTAGTCAACTAACTTTTGCCGGTCAATGATCCCTGTAAATTGCAAATTTTTTGGTGGTTGGTCAACCATTTTTTTAAAATGCTCATAGCCGTCAGTAATTTTACCAAATGAGAAACCTCCAGCCCAAATAAATTGAATCTCTGGATTAGCTTTGGCCATTTTTACAAAATCATCGACACCTTTACGTGCTTGAACTTGACCATCTCCAAAAACAACAAATTTATCCAATGGAATCCCTATTTGATGACGAAAAGCATTTTTTTCTACTTGTTTCTTGGGATAAAATTCATTTTTAGCTACAAAATTAGGAATATATTTTATATTTTCTCGTCTGATGCCATATTTAACTAACTTATCAATAAAAATTGGATTAACTACAACAATTTGATCCATTCTTTTGTAAAAATCAATGACATAGTTATAAAAGACTTTTTTAGCATATGAAGGTAATTGAAGTGAACCTTCAAGTGTTTCAGGCAAAAAATGCACATATCCAATCTTACGTCCTCTAGCTGGTGAAAAACTATTGGCATAATAAGTTGGATTAATTGTATGATAGTGGGTTAAATCACTCAGCCCATATTTATTATTTGTCACGTAAAATTCATTAATTAAATGCGTCCTAAGCAGGCTCATCAATTCTTTGTAAGCCGAGCCAACGCCTTGACCAGCTACAGAATCTGCTTGTGAGAACATGTTGATTCTAATCATTTGAATCCTCTTTAAAATTTTCTTGATAATTATCAATTACTTCTTGATAAAACTGATAAACTTCTCTACCAAATTTTTCAGCAGAAATTTGATCGAGTTTCGTCTTTAGTTTATCTTTAGGAATTATAGTTTGCTTATTATTTAAATAGAATATAATTTTGTCGCGCATCTCGCTTGGAGTAGTAAATACTTGACCAAAGTCAGGATCATCAAAAACATGTTCAGTATAATTAGTATCATAAACTACACATTTTGTTCCAGCTGCTAATGCTTCAATGTAAGTTAATCCTTGTGTTTCAGTATCACTGGCTGAAACAAATAAATTTGCCATTTTGTAAAAGGCTCCGACGTCATCATGATTCACATCACCAGTAAAAATTACATTATTTTCAAGGGTCAACCGCTCCACTTGATCTTGCAATACTTTAACATCAGGTCCATCACCAGAAATAACTAAACAAACATTAGGAAATTCTTCAACGATTTCTGGCATCACATTAAGTATGCGATCAATCTTTTTTTCGCCAGCGATTCTACTTAAAGTTAATATTACTGGTGCATCAGCAGCAATGCCTAGTTCTTGACGAATATCACGATTTACCTTCTTATTCATGTTTTTAACGTCCACGCCTGTTGGAATTACCTTTATAGGTATACCAACCCTATAACGTTTTAAAAGTTCGTCTACACGTTCGCTAGGAGCAATTACCCCATCCATGTTTTTAAGAAAGACCTTGGTAAACTGCTTAACATGATATGGTCTAAGCAAATGACCATTTAGAACATAATGTAAATAGTCCTCATACATTGTATGATAAGTATGAATGGCTGGAATCTTGAGCTGATGGGCTACATACTTACCTATCATTCCTAGTGCAAATTCAGTTTGAGTATGAACAATATCAAGCTTAACTTCACGAGCAACCTTAGTTGCTTCAAAAAAGCCTCTATAGGCAATTCGGCGATCAGTAAAAGAAATAAACGGTACACTACTAAAACGAAAAACATTAGCATCTACTCGTCCTTTTTCAACATGGGGATCAGTAGTTGTAAAAATAAAAACATTATGTCCCTGATCTTCTAGAGCTTCTTTAAGCGTTTCAATTGATGTTGCCACTCCACTTATTTGTGGGAAATATGTATCGGTAAAAATACCAATATTCATTTGAATACCTCCGTATAAAGGTATTATAAAGATTAGTTAATACTTGTGCAATTTATATAAGAAAAAAAGCAAAAAATTATAAAAAAATAGCCCTTCAGAAGGGCTAATTATTATAGCGGTGATCGGGGTCGAACCGATACGTCCCAAGGGACACCAGATTTTGAGTCTGACGCGTCTGCCAATTCCGCCACACCGCCATAAAAGCTACTTATTAATTTAAAGCTCAATGACTGAACCAAAGGCGGGGATCGGATTTGAACCGACGATTAAGGTTTTGCAGACCTCTGCCTTACCACTTGGCTACACCGCCATCGAATATTTTATTAATAGATTGGGATAGCTGGATTCGAACCAGCGCATAATAGAGTCAAAGTCTAGTGCCTTACCACTTGGCTATATCCCAATGCTAGGGCGGAATATGGGATTCGAACCCATGTATGCCGGATCCACAAACCGGTGTGTTAACCCCTTCACCAATTCCGCCATAAAGTTTTAACAGGGATAGTAGGAATTGAACCCACACTAGCGGTTTTGGAGACCGATGTACTACCTTTATACGATATCCCTATTATGGAGGAGGGTGGATTCGAACCGCCGAACTCAGAGAGAGCGGTTTTACAGACCGCCGCGTTTAGCCACTTCGCTACTCCTCCAGGCTGATGGCGCGGGACGGAATCGAACCGCCGACACAAGGAGCTTCAATCCTTTGCTCTACCGACTGAGCTACCGAGCCATCTTACGGTCCATATCAGATTCGAACTGATGATCTTCTCCGTGACAGGGAGACGAGATAAACCACTGCTCCAATGGACCAAATTGCGGGAGGTGGATTTGAACCACCGACCTTCGGGTTATGAGCCCGACGAGCTACCATACTGCTCCATCCCGCGATATTATAAAGGAGGATGTGGGATTTGAACCCACGCACGGCAAGACCGCCTAACGGTTTTCAAAACCGTCCCCTTAAGCCACTTGGGTAATCCTCCAATTGTAAATTTACCAAAATATTAGTGGTAATGACCCGTACGGGATTTGAACCCATGTTACCGCCGTGAAAGGGCGATGTCTTAACCACTTGACCAACGGGTCAGATTCGTCATGACAAATGTCACATAACGCTTAATTATAATACCTAACTTAAGCAAGAAAGTCAACAATTTTTTCAAATAATTAAGTTGAGCTACTACGTTGACTCACAACGCTATTTATAATACAGGATTCAAAGTGATCTTGCAAGACTTTTTTGAAATTTTTTTTTTTTTCTTAAGGTATAACATTAAAAACCTATTCTTTATTTTTAACCGGTCAACAATCTAGACATGTGCGACACGAGCAGCTATCCTATAGTTTTCAACTTCTTGGTAGCTATACCTAAATAATCAGCAGTAATTACTAAGATGAAGAATGTATTGTGGCCAAAACAATCAAGCAGTTAGCGAATGAATCAGGTGTCTTCAAACAAACTATCCGCGCCATATAAGGTCTTTAAAAAAAGAAAAAGACCACCAAAAATATTAACTTATAAACTGGTGATTTAAAATTTTATCAACACTCCTTTTGTAGATACTCGATGTTTAACTGTTTGTTGCTCCGCTTTATTCATTACTTGCATTACTTGTGAATGATAATAATCATCCATGTAAAAGTTGATGTATTCATATTTTCCTCTCCTTCTGTTTTAAACTTTGTAGCTTAAGTATATTTTCGATTTAACAGAAGATAATAAAAAAGTCGTATTTGAATTTTAAATATCAAATACGACTTTTTTTAATTTTTCCCATACTTATCTAGAATGTCTTTCATATCTTTGCTATACTCCGGCATGCCTAACGAACTAATGTGATCAATTGCCATTCGAGCTTTATTTAAATACTCATCCTTTCTTTCATAGTGATAATTCACTATATTTTTAAGTATAAAAATGCAGTTTTTATAAAAAAACAAATTTGGTTTAGTACTAATTTGATCAGCTGTCCGAATAAAGAATTCTGTTTCTTTATATCTACTTTTCTCAATACACATAATTAACATGTTTATCTCTATTCCTAATATTGTTTCTTGAACATTCGAACTCCCAGAATGGCAAAATTGCGTAATCACTCGCCGACTTATTAACAAGTTGCTATCAAGATCATAAAATGGCATCAAGTTACAATACAAATCTAATTTATTTTCGTCAAAATTAGAAATATTAAAAATCTTTTCTTTCAACTTAATTCGTTCTTTTTCATCAAGATCTTCTACGTGATTGCCAACTAAAGCTATAAGTGCATCTATAAATAGCAACTGATCTTCTTTATCAACTATTTCGCTATTTGCAATGACATTTTTAATATCCTTAAGCTGTTCCTTATCATTATGATAAAACGCTTCATTAATTGCTTCGCCGATATCGCTGTTTTCATCATATTTTACTTTATCTTCTTGACTAAGCCTGCCAAAAAATTCCCACAGCTTAATGTTATTAGCATGCAATAATGCAATTAGATCCTCGGCTGTAATTCTGTGCTGGTCTTTTTCAACTTTTGAATAATATGATGTACTAATCGTATTACCAGCCCATTCTTTTTGAGTTTTCAAGCTCTCAATTCGATATTGCTTTAGCAATTGTCCTATTGTCATTCGTGATCCTCTTAATTTCATTCAAATTTGGCGTTTAACATTCAAATACGACTTTTTTTGATATTCCTTATTATAAACACGTTATAACTTAATGTATAAAATATTTAATTTAGGAGTTATAAAATTATGGACGTTTTTGCAAAGAACAAGGATTATCGAAAATTTACAATCGCCAGTTTTCTATCTGGTGCAGGCAATATTTTGTTTTACTTAGCACTTATTACTTATGCAAGTAAATTAAGAAATTATGCCTTAGCTATTTCACTGATTTCAATTTCAGAATCAGTACCTCAAATTCTACAAGTTTTTAGTGGCTATTTAGCTGACCGTACCAAAAATAAATTCAAATTAATGGTTTGGTTAGCCGCTATACGCTTTGGACTCTATCTAATCGTCGGCTTGCTTTTTGCCAGCGGCTTTGCTGGTTGGAATCTAGTTTTAGCTGTTATTGGTATTAACTTAATATCAGATATCGCTGGCTCATACTCTAACGGCCTTCAAATGCCTCTAGTTGTTAACATTGTTGGAGATGATGAAGTTGCTGAAGCTGAAGGATTTGTTAGTGGGATCAACGGTATTATCAATATGATTGCACAATTCATTGGTTCTGGTTTATTACTTTTCATGTCTTATTCTAGTCTAGCAATCTTCAACGCCTTAACATTTTTAGTGGCAGGTGCCCTTTTTGCCAGCGTCGGCCGTAATTATTACAAGACTCGTCCTCAAGAAGGAACTACGTCAGTTAATGAAGAGGGGTTCTTTAAAACAATTGCTTTATCATTCAAACAAGTAAAAAAGGCAAAGGGGTTGTTAGCAGTCGTTTTAGTAATTGCTTTATTAAATGGAGTTTTAGGAACAATTGAACCTTTAATTTCAATCGTAATCGCCGGTAATAAGTCTTCTATGGTCATTGGAACATACAGTTTTACGATTGCCCTAATAGGAGGTGTAATGACTGCTGGTATGGCACTTGGTAGTATTGTAGGCACAAAATTATTCAAGAATATGTCATTATTCACTATCGCAATTATTTCAGCAACTTTAAGTATCGTAGTTATTGGTACAATGCTTATTAAAAATATTTTCATTTGTCTGCCAATCATGGTAAGCCTTGCAATATTTATTGGTACGGCTAACCCTAAATTAACACAGTGGCTTGTTAAAGCAGTCGATCAAAACATTTTGTCATCAACTATGGGAATGCTTAACACGATTTTAGTAGTGACTGCGCCAGTTATGACAACTATTTTTACTACAATTACTGCTTCGTTCGGTATTACTATCGCATTAACACTGTTAGGTGTAACTTGTTTAATTATTTTAGCAACAATAGTTAGGGTAGTCTATTCTACTAATAAAAATGCAGCTATTAATGAAGCATAACTAGAAACAAATTTATTACATTTACCTGTCCTTAATTTATACCACTACCAATTTAATATAATGTACCTTAAACAAAGTAGGCAAAAAACGCCACTAAATCAGAACAAACAATCGTCCCCAAAATAAATTTGTGAATTTAAATCTGGATAGCAGATAAAAAGTCCAATAATCTGGGCTTTTTATTGTAGCTATTTTTTGATTCCACAATTCGACCAATCTATTTTTAAATCATGCAATTTTATTTACCATAATTTTAAAACAATTTGTTAACAACAAGTCAAAAATTCAATTTTGCTCTGTAATATTACCAAAAACACCCTAAATGCTCCCACTTTCGCAATTGGCAAATTGCTTGGTACCAACAAGCCCAGTACGCCTTTTTTAAAAGCATGGAGGTCGAATTTTCCTTTATGCTCTTTACTAGAGAATAAAAAATTGGGAATTGGTATTTTTAACGCTTCCAAGCTGTTGCAAGATCAAATTAATAGATTGACGTAAATGATTTTTTCGACCTCGTATATCAAAAAATTAATCATCTTTTAATTCCTTCAGTAAGTAGACTAGCTCCATAAAGAAAAATAACATAACCGCTTTTACGATTGTTGGTTATCAAATCTAATTAAAAAGATTAGCATACATTTAAGTTGAAACTTCCGGCGCAGTAGTAAACCATATTTCTTATCGCTTAGTCATAATCTAAGGTGCTAGGCAACGTCGTCATAAAAACGACTTATTAACCAAGCACGAAGCTACTGTAATTGCTTTAATCCAAAAATTAAACATGTAAATTACTTTTTTGCCGTGCATTTTCCTTACGAAAGTAAATAAAAAGGCTTGATACTTTGAAGTATCAAGCCTTTTTATTATTATATAGCGGAGACTGAGGGATTCGAACTCTCGCACCGGAATAACCCGATCTACACCCTTAGCAGGGGCGCCTCTTCAGCCACTTGAGTAAGTCTCCATATATTTAGATGGGCCTAAATGGACTTGAACCATCGACCTCACGCTTATCAGGCGTGCGCTCTAACCAGCTGAGCTATAGGCCCCTAAAGCGGGTAACGAGAATCGGACTCGCGACTAAAGCTTGGAAGGCTTTCGTTTTACCACTAAACCATACCCGCAAATAAATATCAAAAAATGGCGCGGGACGGAATCGAACCGCCGACACAAGGAGCTTCAATCCTTTGCTCTACCGACTGAGCTACCGAGCCATCTTACGGTCCATATCAGATTCGAACTGATGATCTTCTCCGTGACAGGGAGACGAGATAAACCACTGCTCCAATGGACCAATTGCGGGAGGTGGATTTGAACCACCGACCTTCGGGTTATGAGCCCGACGAGCTACCATACTGCTCCATCCCGCGATATTAACAAATTACCATGCCATATGGACCTTGTAGGACTCGAACCTACGACAGGACGGTTATGAGCCGTCTGCTCTAACCAACTGAGCTAAAGGTCCAAGGTCGAACAAATAGCGGCGGGGGGGATCGAACCCTCGACCTCCCGGGTATGAACCGGACGCTCTAGCCAGCTGAGCTACACCGCCAACAAACAAATGTAACCATTAATAATAAAGATTACAATCGGGAAGACAGGATTCGAACCTGCGACCCCCTGGTCCCAAACCAGGTGCTCTACCAAACTGAGCCACTTCCCGAAATTAATGCGCCCTGAAGGATTTGAACCTTCAACCTTCTGATTCGTAGTCAGACACTCTATCCAGTTGCGCTAAGGGCGCGTCATTATATGCCGAGGACCGGAGTCGAACCGGTACGGTTGAAACCAACCGCGGGATTTTAAGTCCCGTGCGTCTGCCAATTCCGCCACCCCGGCAAGTAATGAAAGCGGAAGACGGGATTCGAACCCGCGACCCCCACCATGGCAAGGTGATGTTCTACCACTGAACTACTTCCGCATAAATATGTAATGCCGATTATACGATTTGAACGTACGACCCCCTGTTTACAAGACAGATGCTCTACCAACTGAGCTAAATCGGCATAATGTAAATATGGTAATAATATTGGCGAATACGGGTGGTGGGACTTGAACCCACACGTCCGAAAACACTAGAACCTAAATCTAGCGCGTCTGCCAATTCCGCCACACCCGCAAAAAATGGGGCCATGAGTCGTGACGGGCTTGAACCGTCGACCCTCTGATTAAAAGTCAGATGCTCTACCGACTGAGCTAACGACTCGGAATGGAGGATACAGGGCTCGAACCTGTGACCTCCTGCTTGTAAGGCAGATGCTCTCCCAGCTGAGCTAATCCTCCATAAGCACGGCAACGTCCTACCCTCGCAGGCAGTCTCCCACCAACTACTCTCGGCGTTAAGAAGCTTAACTTCTGTGTTCGGCATGGTTACAGGTGTTTCCTTCTTGCTCTTGCCACCGTACTTCTTTT
>NZ_REHI01000005.1:0-70594 GCF_003692805.1 Lactobacillus sp. ESL0230 | reverse complement strand
ATCAGATGCTCTCGACTCTGTCAAGAACTTTTTTTCTGACCCGCGCTGCCGCTTCTTTAAACAACAGCGCTTTTTATATTACTAAACTCAGTCGCTTTTGTCAACTGGTTTTTTATATCTTTTTTGCCGCCTCGCCTTTGCCTTACTGGCTTTGCCCTGACGACAGTTATTTATATTAGCAACCTTTTTTTGTTTTTGCAACCCTTTTTTATGATTTTTTTCAAGTGACTAACTTTAAAATTCATGCTAAAGTTGAAATATCAAGGTTTATTAGGAGGTTTTTTAAATAAAAAAATTTGATTTAGCAATTATCGGAGCAGGACCAATTGGACTTTTTAGTGCAAGTTTTGCTCATTTGCACGGGTTAAAAACTATTGTATTTGATTCATTAAGTGAAGCTGGAGGACAACCGAAATTACTGTACCCATTTAAAAAAATTTTCGACATTCCCGTATTTAACCAAATTACTGGAGCTGAATTAATTGAAAAGTTGATGTATTCAGCTGAAAGAAAAGCAAAATTTGTATTTGACCATCGTGTTAATTCTATTGAAAAAATTGAAGATTGCTTTTTAATTGATAAAGAATTTGAAGTTAAAAGTGTTATCATTGCTACTGGTAATGGTTCATTTACACCTAAAGCATTTCCTTTACACACAAATGATGAAATTGAAAAACATATTCACTATTTTATTAATGATCCCCAAAAATTTCAAAATCAAACAATTGGCATTTTTGGCGGCGGTGATTCCGCATTAGATTGGGCACTTGAGCTTGCAAATGTAGCTAATACCCAGATTAAAATCATACATCGCCGAAATGAATTTCGGGGGCTTGAAGCTAATGTTCAACAATTAAAGAAATTACAAAACGTTGAAGTTCTTACACCCTATCTGCCCAAAGCTGTTACTCTTAGCAATAATCAGCTTGAAATTGAATTAAAGGAAATAGGTACTACAAATATCATTGCTAAGAAATTTGATCAAATTGTTGTTGCCTATGGTTTTCGTAGCGATAATAATTTTGTAAGTAAGTGGGGCGTCAACTTAACCAAGGGACAAATTAGCGTTTCACGCGCAATGGAAACCAATATTTCAGGCATTTATGCAGTAGGAGATGCTGCATATTACCCAGAACGCGTCCCAGTAATTGGTCTAGGCTTTGGCGAAGCACAAATAGCAATTACATCAATTATGCGTTCACTTTTTCCCAAAAAAAATTTAACCATTCATTCAACCAGTATATAGGAGCAATTTATGACTATTGTCAATTTTATTCTACACATTGACCATCATTTGATTGAAATAGTAAATCAGTTTGGTAGCTGGACATACTTAATCATTTTTGGAATTATTTTTATTGAAACTGGATTAGTTATTTTCCCATTTTTACCAGGTGATTCGCTTATTTTTGCCGCCAGTTCAATGGCAGTTAATCCCAAATATAACCTCAATATTTGGCTAATTTATTTTGCTGTTGTTCTTGCCGCAGTTTTAGGTGATGCTTGTAATTATGAAATTGGGGCACGATCAGTGACTGCTGGAGAAAAATATTCTTGGTTCAACAAACTGATTAATCAAAAAAATCGCTTAGCAGCCGAACAGTTTTTCAATCGCCATGGACCGATCACTATTGTTATAGGTCGCTTTATCCCCTTTATTAGGACATTCGTTCCATTCATTTCTGGCGGTAGCAAAATGCACTACGGAAAATTTGCTATCTATAACATAGTCGGCGGAATCATTTGGAGTGGCATCTTCACTATAATTGGTGCTATTTTTGGCAACATACCATTTGTTAAAGATAATTTTTCCTTATTAATCTTGGCGATTATCTTAATTTCAATTTTACCAATTTTGCTTGTTACTCTCAAAAAACATTATACTCAAAAAAAGGAGCCCCATTAGGAGCTCCTTTTTATCGTTGCAATAATTGATTGGCAAAATATAGTTCATAAATAGTTCCACCTACAGCAAAGCAAGCGGCAAAAAAGCCTTCAGTCAAAAGATTGATAATTGGGTCAGTCTCAGGATTAAATAACCAAGTAGTACTTCCAATAAAAAATAGGTGATGAAAATTGATAAAAAATTGATCAAAATTCGTCAACGCAAAAGGTAGGGCAGCAACTGGTAAAAGCAACAATAATAGTGCACAAATTTTATTTAATCTGAAAAAGCTTTTTTTACTTTTACTGTTCCAAAAATACAATATTAAGCAACACAAAAAAGCAATAATTACTATGGTAAATAACTTTTTTACATCAGCAAAATGCTGTGCAGCCGCCATTGAGGTAGGTAAATTACTCATTCTAAGCTTCTTTTTAAGCGGCCATATTAAATACCATAACAATTGATTATAATTTCCCATTATTTGACCTATTGATAAATTGACTACCTTATAAGTTTTTTGTACCAAAACAAAAATCATTAAAAGAGGCCAACTAGCAATAACCGCTCCTACAACACTACTAGTAATTGCAAAAACAAAATGATAAATAATACTAAAAAAATTATTTTTGTCGATCATAATTTAATTTCATCCAAATTATTAACAATAAGTGTTGGTTGCCTTTTACCTTGAATATCTACTTTCTTTGTAATCCCAGTTAATACAAGTAATTGATCAACTTGGCTATTGAATCCTGCCTTAATATCAGTTTCATAATTGTCACCAATGATAAGTGCATCTTCTTTTAAACAATTTCTTTGCTTTAAAAGTAGCTCTACAATAATTTTTGCGGGTTTACCAATATATATTGGTTCACATCCACTTGCAGCAGCAATCATAGCACATTGTGAACCATTACCTGGTAGAAGCCCTTTTTCACTAGGCAGATTTAAATCGGCATTTGTGCCTATAAAAATTGCTCCCTTTCTGATTGCGCTGGTTGCAATTTGAACTTTGTGGTAGGTCAAATCAGTATCCATTCCTACAACTACATAAGTAGGATCACTAGGATTTAATTCAAATTCTGGATGCTTAAAAAATTCACTCCATAACCCAACCTGACCAATTAGATAGACACCAATTTTTTTATTTTCTTTTTCTTGGCTTAAAATGTAGCTAGTTGTTGCCATACATGGTGTATATATATGTGAAATATCCGTATTGATACCATGTTTTGCTAGCTTTTCAACCACCATCTGTGGCGTACGTGTTGTATTGTTAGTTAAAAAAAGATAATCTTTTCCCAATGATTCTAGTCGCTTGATGAAGCGCACTCCCGAAGCAATCGTATCTTGTCCCCGATAAATCGTACCATCAAGATCAATTAAAAATAAACGATAATCTTTCACCTAATTGCTACTCTTTCTTTTCTTAATAATAAAATTATGCTGTAACGTTGACCTGATCTTGACTTTCTTTCTTCTTCGATATTGGATTTGGGATTGCTTTTTACTATTAGTAGAGCGGTAATGATGCACTGGACTTAGTAGCTTTAAAATAAAATAACCCGCACCAGGATTACAATATTCCATTAAATAATCAGCAATCGTTTGTTCCCTGCGATCAATTGTAGCTTGAACGTTATTTTTATAAAAGCCTTTTAAGCGCAAATGTTCACTTGAGACATCCCCAACCAAAAAATCATATTGATCTAAATAAGGATCATATTTTTGGCGTAAAACTTCTATACTTAGTGCTTCTTGCTTATTAACAACTATCTGATAAGATTGCTTATTAATTTTTAAATGATTACCGTTTAAGGTCACAACTGCTAAAGGATGCCGTAGGGGTTGTTCTTTAACAAAACGATTTTCTTTATTTGCCTTAGTTGTCTTGACTGCAATTTCTTTTTCCATCATCAATATCACTTCCTGTTAATGGATATTTTTTACTCAAATAATTACCAACTACTTCGCGTAAAAATTGTGGAAATAAAAACTGATTTTCACCCACAATTGCTAAAGTTGGAAAGAATGGTACTAAAATATAATGGTCTAATACGGCAATTTGATAGTTCTTTTTAAAATTTATTTGCTGATTATTCACATAAACTGATTGTTCAACTGGATCATATCTAACTCCTCGATAATACATCTGCCCAAAAATTTTGCCGCGAAAACTCATTCCCTGCAAATGAAAATGATCTAAGTAATGCCGGTTCTTTTCAATTTCCATAACTAAACGCCATAAGTCACACCCCTGAAGTGTTGTCCGTACTACATGCATTGAATGTGGCAATGCTTGTTGTAAATCATATTTAGTTAAAATTCCTTTTTTAAAAGGTGTTAGAAACAACCCTGAACTAAGCATTGCTATATCTGTTTGAGCAAAATTAGCAATTGCTTCCATCGATACTTCTATTGCCGCGTCTAAACTATTATCATATTGCTTAGGTAAATCAGCAATATATTCACGAGATAAAATTTCTTTTCCACACTTCAAATAATCTTTAACTGTCAGTTCATCAGCAGGCTCGCTTTTCATTAAACTAGTTGGTTCAACATGTGGCGAAATTTTTTGTATCTGATGCTCATTATCTATTTCAACGTAAATATTGCCTACAAAATTACCCCATTTTCCCGTCTGAGTAATCCAAACGTTATTAACCTCTAACCCATGTTTCAATAAATCATGACTATGTCCGCCAATAATCAAATCAATTTCTGGATAATTTTTTGCCAAAAAGCAGTCCATGTTTAACCCAACGTGTGTTAACAAAATTAGAACATCATATTGACCAGCAATCTTCGGTAATACCTCATCCATTGCCGCTTTCAACGTCTTGACATGCCAATGATTAGGTTCATAGGAAAGAGGATAAGCTGCAGTTAGCCCAATTAAAGCGATTCGCGTACCTTTATTAGTTTTAATAATTTTATCTTGCAGTGCCCAATTTGGCCTTGTTCCATCTTCTTCTTGTAAATTTGCCAGTAGAACGGGAAAGTTAGCATGATCAAATAAATGCTCTACTGTTTCATGAGAATTAGAAATACCCTCATTGTTACCAATTGTAATTGCATCATAATTGAATGAATTCATTAATTTAATATTTGCTTGGCCATAAGTTGCATCCGTTAATGGATTTGATCGATCCATAAAATCTCCTGCATCAAATGTTAAAACTTGATCAACAGACCTATCTTTTTGTGCTTTATGTAAATAACGAGCAATTTGAGGAAAATGCTCAAAATGTGAATGTAAATCATTAGTATGTAAAATACGCAGTTTTTCCATCTTTAACTCTCTATCCAATTTGATTAGATTTTAAAACCAAATTATAACTATCCAAAATCTTGCCTTTAGGTTTTTCCCACTCTACCCAAGTCGGATTTTTCCAATCTCGTTCATTATTTAAAGTTTCTAAATGATAATTCTGATTAATATACTTTTCATAGATGACCAAAGCCTTGGTACGAGGTATATTTAACTGTAAAATTCGCACATTTTTAATTAATCCATGATCAACCGCTAATTCAGCAATTCCATTTTGATCAATATTTG
Organism: Lactobacillus sp. ESL0230; assembly: GCF_003692805.1. Classification (NCBI taxonomy): domain Bacteria; kingdom Bacillati; phylum Bacillota; class Bacilli; order Lactobacillales; family Lactobacillaceae; genus Lactobacillus; species Lactobacillus sp. ESL0230. The sequence continues at coordinate 65,147 of NZ_REHI01000005.1, read as the reverse complement.
AAATTTCAAAATACTTGCTACCATCATTACGGATTATCTCTTCAATTAAATCAAATTCTTCATATTCTTCATTCATAAATTTTTCCTACATAATACATAAACTTAAATTGTGACATATAGCAAAAAATGTGCAACCATGCTATTGTAGTATTGATAGAGGTGTACACATGAAAGTTAACGGCCGTTTACTTAAAGCTTTATTTTTTAGTATAGTCTTTTTAATAACCAGTGGATTTACCGTTGTTGGTCATCGCGGAGATCCTAGTAAATACCCTGAAGAAACAATTCAAAGTGATGACTCTGCCTTCAATTCAGGAGCTGATTATGTCGAACTTGATTTGCATCTATCTTCAGATGGAGAATTAGTAATCTCGCATGACGATGATTTATACCGTGTCACCCATACTCATGCAATTGTATCACAAAACAATTGGCAAACACTTAGCCAATTAACATATGATAATGGTGAACATGTGCTTAGTTTAACACAACTTTTTGAACATTACCGTAAACAACCACAGGCTAAATTCATCTTAGAAACTAAAATCGATCACTCAATTGATCCTTCATATGAACTAGAAAATAAAATTGCCGCAACTATCAAAAAATATCATATGGAAAATCGTGTCATGATTCATTCCTTTTCAGTTGCCAGCTTGTTTCGCTTGCGCAAATTACTACCTGATGCCTATCTTATTCTCATAGTTGGCAGCCTTAAGCGAATTAATTTTAGTAATTTACCGCAAGTTAATGCGGTTAATATCTCATCTGACTTAATTTTAAATCATCCCTTCCTAATTCATTGGTTACACCGCTTAAATAAACAAGTTTTTGTTTGGGCCGAAATGGATGAATCACCATCATTATGGCATTGGCTAATTAATAAAAATATCGATGGTGTAGTAACTAACTTCCCTAGTACGGGTTTTAAATACAAATTAGCCAAAGAAGGAACTAAAAAATACGAAATTAACCGTCAAGGAATCTATTTCGGCAAAAATAAAACTACAACGATGATGAATCCCTACGTTCGTATTAAACAAAAAAAATTTATTTATCCAGGGCAGAGCTTAAACATAATGTATGGTGTTCGGGCTCATAATCAACTTTATTACCAAATTGCAAATCAAACTTTTGTTTCTGCTGAATTCGTCAATCTTGATTTAAAACCACAAGAGGTTATGCCCTACCAAGATAAACAACTTTTAGCTAAATCCCAGGCTCCAGTTACCATCTACCGTTATCCTGAAAATCAAGCAAAAACGAAAAAAATATTACCAGCTAATCAATTATTCAAAATTAAAAATTTCAATGGTAGTCCAAACAGCATGTGGCTTAAGACTACACTAGGTTGGGTTAAAGCTCGCGATATTCTCTTTTACGGCTTTTTTGATGATACTAGTTGGCAGCAATACCACAATTTACCTCGCATGAACCGCTACACTAATATTGCTTTAACAGCATATCAACCCCTACAATCCCCACCTGTAAAAACTATTATAGAAACATTAGTAGCTTTAAATAAAAGAGACGGCAGCAAAAGCTAAAATTGTCTCCTAACTTGTAAATCTACTGAATCAATTTGCGGATTGTCTCATTGATATTGCTCCTAATTTAAGTCGTCATAGTAAATTGCACTCAAACAAAAGAAGCGAGTCTGAGAAAAATTATTTTCCTAAACCAATAAAAAGCAGACAAAACACTAAAAGCTGTGTTTTGTCTGCTTTTTTGTATAAAGAACTAGTTGTCCCAGACTTTTTTATTTATTCATTTGATGTACTTTGCTTTTTTAATAATTCATATGGCAATTCAATTTGCATATTAGCCACTTCTTCGTTACTCATTAGTTTTGTTAGCATGCGCATCGCTACTGCACCAATATCATATAATGGTTGACGCACTGCGGTTATAGCTGGACGAACAACAGAAGCAATTTGTGTCGCACTTGCTGTCACAATTTCCATATCCTTGGGAATATTTTTACCAGCATCAATTGCAGAATTTAGAATACCCACTGCAGCAACATCACGAGTAACTAGAACACCATCAATATGATCATCTTGCAATTGTGAAAATAAATTGTAACCATCCGAATGATCTTTAATATTGGTATAAATATGCTCTGGACCCAAATTATTCTTCTTCATAAAGTTTTTATAAGCAGGAATCCTATTTTCGGCATTAACAAATGTATCAGGATTATCTAAAACAAGCGCCAAATTTTTTCTGCCATCATTATAAAAGAGATTTAAAGCTTCAGTATCTGCCTTTTGATAATCAATCGAAACAGAAGGGAATTCTTTATGGCAATCTTTTGTTCCAGCTAAAACTACTGGTGTATCAGTCCGCTTAAAGGCCTCAGCAGCTTCATTAGGCAAATTATCAGCCATATAAATAACGCCATCGACTTGTTTATTTAATAGTCCTTGAATTGCCTGATCTTCTCGCATCAATTGATTTTCAATACTCGTAATAATGATATTGTATTTATAAAGCAAAGCAATATCATCAATTCCTTTTGAAAGTTCTGCAAAATATAAATTAGTTAAGTCAGGTACAATTAAACCAACTGTAGTTGTTCGTTTAGAAGCAAGACCTTGTGCTACAGCATTAGGCTGATAGTGCAGGCGCTTGATAACTTCCATTACTCGGTCTTTGGTATCTTTACGTACATTGGTATTGCCATTAACAACCCTTGAAACGGTCGCCATAGATACCTTGGCCTCACGAGCAACATCATAAATTGTAATATCTTGTTTACGCATCCTTTTCCCCCGTTTTAAAAATACTAGTATCAAATTTAGCATGCTTTTCCAAAAATTGCAAACGTTTACAACTATTCTTTCATTTTTTCATATAAAGAACATGGTATACTTCTTTTAATTAATCAATTGATTGAAAGGAATAATCATGAATTTAAATAAATTACAAGAATGGTTACAAAGTTCTGGCAACGATATCGCCTACATTTCTAATCCAACAACAATCGCTTATTTTACTGGTTATGAAATGGAACCACATGAGCGGATTTTTTGCTTAATAGCCTTTAAGGATCATGAACCCTTTGTATTTGTTCCTGCATTAAATGTCGAAGAAGCTAAAAATTCAGCTTGGGATGGTGATGTTTATGGCTATCTTGACTCCGAAAATCCTTGGGCGCTCATTGCCGACAAAGTAAAAAGCCGAACTTCAGCATATCAAAGATGGGCGTTAGAGAAAAATAATTTGTCTGTTTCTCATTATCAATTAATACATCAGCAATTTCCAGATGCTAATTTTGATAGCGATCTATCCAATTTTATTGCTAAAATTCGTTTGTATAAAACGCCAGTAGAAATTGCGGAGTTACAAGCCGCTGGTCGCGAAGCTGACTTTGCTTTTCAAATCGGCTTTGACGCTATTAAAACAGGCGTTACTGAACGCTATATCGCTGGACAAATTGACTATCAACTTAAGTTGCAAAAAGGCGTTATGCACGAAAGCTTTGAAACTATTGTGCAAACTGGAGCTAATGCGGCCAATCCCCATCTTGGACCTACAATGAATACCGTTAAGCCAAATGAATTAGTTCTATTTGATTTAGGCACAATGCATAATGGTTATGCCTCTGATTCAAGCAGAACGGTAGCTTACGGAGAACCAACAGCTAAACAGAAAGAAATATATGAAATTGATCGTGAAGCTCAACAAGCAGCAATTGACGCAGTTCGTCCTGGAATGACTGCTGCTGAACTTGACAGTGTTGCCCGCGACGTTATTACTAAAGCAGGGTATGGTGAATATTTCATTCATCGTTTGGGCCATGGCATTGGTAAGGAAGTCCATGAATATCCTTCAATCGTTCAAGGCAATGATTTAATTATCGAAGAGGGCATGTGTTTTTCTATTGAGCCCGGAATTTATATACCAAATGTTGCTGGCGTCAGAATTGAAGACTGCGGGGTTGTAACTAAAAATGGCTATGAACCCTTTACTCATACCAGTAAAGAATTAAAAATTTTACCATTAAAAGATTAATTATTTAGCTATAATTAAAAAATGCACGAGAAAATTTTTTCTCGTGCATTTTTAGATACTTCTATGGTCTAACATATGAATCATTTGAACCATATGTTTCATCAGGCTTATTTATATTATTAACATTCTCAGCATGATGTAAGTCACTAACTAAATCTTCTGCATGATCTTGCACTGCAGCAACTGCGTCAGTAGAATTATCAATGACAATATCATCAAAATCTTTCAACTCTGAATCATCTTCAACATTTTTGGGAAATGAAGCCAACTGATTCTTAACAACCTCTGTTCCATTATCGTATTTCTTCTTTAAATCTTGAACGGCTTCATTATTTTTAACCTTTTTCTTTAATTCATCAATCTGGTTATCAGAAACTAATAATGAACCAGCTAAAAAGCCTGCAGTACCACCAATAATTGTACCAAATATAAAACTTGTAAGTTTTTTCATAAAAATTAACTCCTTCTACTTAATTTATTAGTCCTTGCCTTTACGGCGCCTACGTCTGGCAAATACCGAAGTTAAAGCCGAAGACATTACACCGTTACGTTTCAAATGAAAATTGCTGACTTTTTTTGCCATCCGCCGCGAAGAAGCATTAACATCTGAAACACTTACACCTAAATCAGCGGCTGCTTGAACAACCGGATCCATAGTTTTCATCTTTACATTAACATCTGCCATTAAAACATTGGTCTTATCTAGCAAATCACCAGTTTGATCGAGTAATTCATCAACATCTTTTGTTACTTGTTGAATGGATTCATTGGTAAGCTGGATTGTTTTATTTACTTCCTTGGCTGCTTTTGCAACACGAATAAGTACTGGTATTGTAAAAAGTACTAAAATTAATAATGCGACTGCCGCAATTAAACCTGCCAGTGCACCATAGGAAATTATCATCTTCTACCTCCAATTCTGTACCTAGAAAAAGTCTAGCATGAAAATAGGTTAATCTCAATCTATATGTAATAATTTGCTATAGTTAATATAAATATATGAAAGGTAGAAATTATGAATAAGTCATTTCAAATAAATCAAAGAGTATTAAAGTTTAATTGGGATAGATTAGGCGAACAAGCACTTACAGTTTTATGGCAGTTAGCTATTTCAACTATTGTTTTCTATATTATTGATCAATGTGGTAAAAAAGTAATTAGTCACTATTTAAAGCATAATAGACAGCCACAAAATAAACGTACACGAACTGTAGCAACCTTAATTACTAGTATTTTTGAATATACCGTGATTTTCTTTTATTTGTTTGCTGTTTTATCAATTTTGGGTATTCCTGTTGGAACTTTATTAACTAGTGCTGGAATTTTTTCATTAGCTATTGGTATGGGAGCACAAGGTTTTGTTAGTGACTTAGTTAATGGTTTTTTTATTCTTAGTGAAGACCAATTCGATGTTGGTGATTTAGTCCAACTTAATAATCAAACAGGCATTGTAATTCAATTGGGATTACGTACTACACGACTACAAGCTACTGATGGATCAATTATTTATATTCCCAACCGAAATATATCAATTGTGCAAAATCTAGCCCATGGCGGGATTGGTCTTGATATTGAGTTACAACTAAAAGCCGATAATGACTTCAATAAAGTTAATGCTCTGATTAAAAAAGTCAACGGTACTATTTCTCATGACTCACTTATTCAAAAGCCCCAAATTATTGGTATTACAGAGCAAACAGCCCAAACAATAAAATATGTCATCCACTTTCAAGTTGATACTGGCTGTGAACAAGTTGTGCGTGATCGCTATTTAACAGCATATTTAGCAACATTATCCCAAAATAATATTACCTTAGCTAGTTAATCAAAAAAACAGGTACTTTATAGTAAACCTGTTTTTTTTAATTTATTCAAATTGAGCTAACCAGGTTGGAAAGATTGCTAATAATTTGCTAATTGCTTTTCCTCGATGTGACAAACTATTTTTTTCTAGTAAGGTCATCTCAGCAAATGTCTTGCCCTTTTCAGCAACATAAAAAAGGGAATCGTAACCAAAGCCATCAGCCCCACGCGGAGATAGCAAAATTTGTCCTGTACACTGCCCACTAACAACTAAATCTCGATCAAAAAAGTTAGGCATAGATACAATAATCGTCGTATTAAAATGCGCTGTTCTCTTTTCAAGTGGAACTCCACCCAATTCTGCCAATAACTTAGCATTATTTTTAGAATCGTTATGTTCTTCACCAGCATATCGAGCTGAACGGACACCTGGAGCTCCATAAAGCGCATCAACCATTAACCCAGAGTCATCAGCAATAGTCACCATTTGACTAAAATCAGCTAAAGCATGTGCTTTCAATTTTGCATTTTGGACAAAGGTTGTTCCCGTTTCTGCAACAACTGGTGGATTAGATAAATCATTATTTGTTATTATATCTAGCTTAAAGCCATTCTTTTGGAAAGCTGCCCTTAATTCTCTAGCCTTTCCCTGATTAGTCGTTGCAAATAAAATTTTCACCTGTCTTCTCCTCTTTATATTTGTTGCGCCTGAAAATTAGAATCATTTAATACTAATCGACCCAATTCATTAACTTTCTCCACTTTACCCGTCGTATAAAATTCATGCTGGGCTACAGCTAAGTTAGCATTCAATAAATGCTCTTTTTTTAACAAGTTATATGTGTATTGTGCCACTTGATCTGCAGGATCAATCACCTGTACATGTGAACCAACTTGACGTTCAAATTCTGAACGAATAATTGGATAATGAGTACAACCAAGAATTAAGGTATCAAAATCAACTGCTTGTAAAGGCAATAATATTTCAGATAATGCCTTATCATATTCACTATGGCTAGCATTATTCTCAATTAATGGTACTAACTGCGGCGCAGCGACTTCTGTTACCTCTATTTTTGGGGCGTATTTAGTAATCTCTTCTTGATACGCATGAAGATTAGTGGTCATTTGCGTTGCAACAACAGCAATTTTTTGATTTTGGCTAGCATTGATTGCACATTTAGCCCCCGCCGGAATTACACCAATAATTTTAGGACTAATTTGTTTTTGAATAATATCCATGGCTACTGCAGTAGCAGTATTACATGCAAAAATTACTACTTTAACATTTTTACTTAGTAAAAAATTCACACTTGCTAACGTCAACGAAATAATTTCGGCCTGTGATTTATTACCATATGGAATATGAGCGTTATCACCTACAAAAATTATATTTTCATTCGGCATTTTTTTTATAACTTTTTTAACTACTGTTAATCCGCCAACACCAGAATCTAATAACCCAATTGGTCGCTTATCCATATCATAAATCTCCCTAAATTCTTTCTACTTCCATCAATTTTACGGTAAAATAAAAGAAAATAAAAGGGATGAATTCTTTATGCACAACGACAACCAACAAAATGAACATATCTATTTTGTCAATCAATTATACCGTGACTTTCTTTTACCAACAATTTTAGGGAGCGATAATAATGAAATTCTCTATTGGGCTGGTAAAAGAATTGCTAGAAAATATGATCTAGCCTCCTTTGACGATATTAATAGTTTTTTTTCAACTACAGGATTCGGTATTTTGACTAAAATCAAAGAACGACGTACAGAAATTATAATGGAATTAACAGGACAAAGTGTAGTTGATCGGCTAAATAGTGGAATTAATGAATTTTCATTAGAAGCTGGCATCATTGCAGAAGCTTTCCAAAATGAAACTAATCGTACTACTGAATGTGAACAAAAAATTGATGAAAAGCAAAAAAAAGTTCAACTAATTACCAAGTTTAGCTAAACTTTTAAGTCTATCTATTTAATTTTTTGGTCTTTTTGCAATATGATTATTAAATGGAGGTGCAAAAATGTTAAAAGAATTTAAAAAATTTATTGAACGAGGAAATGTAATTGATCTCGCAGTTGGTGTAATCATTGGTGGAGCATTCACTAATATTGTTAACTCCTTAGTAACCAATCTAATTAATCCATTAATTGGCCTATTTATTGGTAAAATTGACTTATCCAATTTAGTTCTTAAAGTTAGCGGAGCAACATTTAGATATGGTGAATTTATTAATACAGTAATTAATTTCCTAATCATTGCATTTATTGTTTTTTTACTTGTTAAAGCCGTTAATAAAGTTACTAAACATGATGAACAGCAGCAACAACCAGCTGGCCCATCTACAGAAGATTACCTCAAACAAATTCGTGATCTATTAAAAGAAAAAAGCAATTAAAATCCTACTTAGTAAAAGTTTTTAAAGCCAATTATAATAACCCTAAAATCATAATAATTTTAGGGTTATTTATTAGCTCTTAATCTGTATACTGATTTAAAATTTGATTGAGTTTAGCCTTAGGCGTATAACCCGTTAATCTGTCAACAATCGCACCATTTTTCTTAATAACAAGCGTCGGGATAGCCATAATACCTAATGAACTAGGCGTCGCTTTATTTTGGTCGACATCCATTTTGGTAAATTTTACATCTTGCCGCTCTTCAGCTAGTTCTTCAATTACTGGTGACTGCATCTTGCATGGTCCACACCAAGTTGCCCAAAAATCAATCAGTACAACACCATCTTTAGTTTCTGTTTCATAATTTTGATCTGTCAGTTCATCTACCATAGTCATACCTCACCAATAATACATTAAATCTTTCTTTGATAATGTAATTATAGCATTATGCTTACTTTTTACAAGTGAAATGTTTTTACTTTAAATGCACAATTGTAGCACCATTTCCCCCCTCATTTGCTGGGGCATAATTATAGCTTTTAACATGCCTACTTGATTGTAAATATTGCCAAACGCCCTTTCTAATTGCACCTGTACCAATACCATGAATAATTGTAACTACATCGAGTCCTGCTAAAAGGACAGAATCAAGATAAAGATCAAGATTATTCATAGCTTCTTCATAACGCTGGCCACGTAAATCTAATTCACTTTTAGCGTTACTGCGACGCTTCGCACTGACTGCATACACCTTTGCCTTAGCCTTAGAATTATGAGAAGATTCAGTCTTTTCGATATCTTGATCACTGACTTTAACTTTAATAATTCCGAGTCGCACCTCATACTGATGCTCACTTAATTTTTTGGCTATTGTGCCAACTTGACCATATGATAAAACCTTAACTTGATCACCTACTTTAACCTGGTGCCGTCGTTTTTCTCGCTGTAATACCCGGTTATGAATCAAATTATCATTTTGTTGTTTTAATTGGTTCAATTCACCTTTAGCAGCAATTAATTGATTTTGCTTAATATTACCCTGTTGCTGCTCTAACTGTGCAATAATATGGTCAGCTTTTTTACGGCTCTTAGCTATGACCTCATCAGCTCTTTCTTGAGCAAACTCAAGTTGCTTTTGCACGCGCTGATTATACCAATCTAAAGCATGCTCAAGTTTTATTTCTAATTTTTTAGACCGATCAAGAGAAGACTCCAGATGGTTACGCGCTACCGTAGCCGCATTAGTTTGCTTAGTCAATTGCTCGATCATCTGATTGATATCAGCATTATCTTCATCTAATAAGCTTTCAGCATTTTTGACAACATCTTCACGCATCCCTAATCTGCGTGCAATAGCAAAAGCATTACTATGACCAGGAATTCCAATTTGTAAATGATAAGTTGGCGCTAAAGTCTTTAAATCAAATTCCATTGAAGCATTGCTTGTTCTAGGTCGGTTATAGCCATAAAGTTTTAATTCAGGATAATGCGTAGTAACCATAATTTTAGCCTTTTTATGACGGAAAAAATCTAAAATACTTATAGCAAGACTAGCGCCCTCTTCTGGATCAGTTCCTGCACCAATTTCATCAATTAAGACTAAGGATTCATCGTTAACTTTTTTCATCATTTTAATGATTCCGTTAATATGAGACGAAAAAGTACTTAATGATTGTTCGATTGATTGTTCATCGCCAACATCGACACAAATATCTCTAAAAATTCCTACCTTGCTATTTTCTGCTGCCGGAATAAATAGCCCAGCCTGAGCCATCAGTTGGAGTAGCCCCACAGTTTTTAAGGTAATTGTCTTACCCCCAGTGTTGGGACCCGTAATTAGAACCGTATCAAAATCTTTTCCTAAATAAATATCGTTTGCGACTACTGTTGCAGAATTAATCAGTGGATGGCGTGCTTTTAAAAGACTCAATGAATGATCAGTTGTCAATTTTGGTTCGGTTGCCTTCATCTCATAAGCTAATTTCGCTTTAGCCTGCAAAAAGTCCAGTTCTACCAGGGAGGCAGCAATCTGATCAATCAAATCAACTTCTTGGCGTGCTAAATCAGATAAATTACGTAAAATACGTCGTTCTTCCTGCTTTGCTTGCGCAAGCATATTCTGTTGATGATTATTTAAATTCAAGACCGCACTTGGTTCTATGAATAAAGTCTGCCCACTGGAACTTTGATCATGAACAACACCACCAAATTTATTTCGATATTCCTGCTTAACTGGAATAACATAGCGGTCATCACGAATAGTAACTATTTGTTCAGATAAATATTTACTCGCATTACCTTTAAGATAACCATCCAGCTTTTTTTTGATTTCTTGGTCATTACTTTTTAGTTCGTAACGTAAATGAGCTAGTTTGGTTGAAGCAGTATCAAGTATAGTTCCATCGAACTCAATTGCTTTTTTAAGTTCACTAAACAAATACTCCGGTATTTCTAAATTATCCAGAATACTTGCAATAGCTGTTAAATCTAGATTTTCTTCATCAATTTCCACTAAAAAATCATTTACATCACTGGCTAATGTTAGTACCAGCAGCAAATTGCCTAATTCTTGAGCGTTTAAATTTGCTTTAATCCTTAAGCGCTTAGTACTTGGTGTTACATCAGCAAAATCGGTTAAAGGTAGTTGCCCTTTAATACGTAATAAATTTGCACCCACTAATGTTTGCTGAAGAGCGAGTTTAACTTGATTAAAATCTATACTTGGCGTTAAAGTAGCTGCTCTTTTTCTAGCTGGTTCAGTAATTGCCTGTAGTTGCAATTTTTCTGTTATTTTAGCAAATTCTAAAGTCTTTAATGTCTTATTATCCATGCCTAAAATTCTCTATCAATAAAAAAAACTGGCCAGGCCAGTTTTTAATTTATTCACCACTTAAACGGTCATCGTCCAAAAATGTGTTAAGCACTCCTTGAACCATATCCCATTCATCATCTGCCTCAATTTCATGCAAATCACTACTAGTTACATCTCCTGCTTCATCAGCATCGTAACTAAATGCTAATACTTCAACTTCATCACTTTCGCTAGAAGTAGCTGGATAAAGTAAAATATAAGACTTGTCATAGTCATCTGAATGAAAAGTAAATAAAATTTCGTATAATTCTTCATTCCCCTTATCATCAACTAAGGTAATTTGACGGTCTTCACCGTGAACTTCTTGTGTCATATTAATCCTTTCGATTTAGATCTAAATAATTTTGTAAAATCAAAACTGCCGCCATCTGATCAATTATTGCTTTTTGCTTATGACGATTATGTACCCCAGCTTCTTCAACTAAAACTCTTTGTGATTGAGCTGTGGTCAATCTCTCATCAGAAAAGTAAACTGGTAAGTTAAACTTTGCTTTTAGTCTTTCGGCATATGCCTTACTACGCGCAACTGATGCACCTGCAGAGCCATCCATATTTTTGGGTAATCCTAATACAAAACCATTTGCCTCATATTTACGGACAATTTTTTTTAATGGGCGCATACCAAAATTATAACGATTCTCATCAATCATAATAGTTTCAACCATTTGCGCAGTAATACCCAATGCGTCACTTACTGCTACCCCAACAGTCTTTGATCCCACATCTAAACCTATTAAACGCATTATTTATTTTTGCCAAGATAACTTTTTACAAGTTCTTCAATAATCTCATCACGCTCATGTTTCAAAATCAAATTACGCGCATCATTGTGCCGTGGAATATAAGCTGGATCACCAGACAATAAGTAGCCAACAATCTGATTAATTGGATTATAACCCTTTTCTTCCAAGGCATTATAAACATCTTGTAGGGTATCATAAATATTCTTGCCTTTATTCTCATTAAAGTCAAAATGCATTGTCTTATCTAGCGAACTCATAGTTATTCCTCCTAACACAATTTTACTTGAAAAAAAGTGTAAACTCAATTAATTAATTTTGAGAAATCGCCTCAATCACCGCTTGAATTGCATCTTCCAGACCGGCTGGATTTTTACCACCTGCTTGAGCCATATTAGGGCGACCACCACCGCCACCACCAAAGATAGGGGCAGCTTGCTTAATTAAATCACCCGCTTTGAGCCCTTTATCTAATGCTTTTTGGTTCAAGCTAATAATCATATTAGCCTTACCAGAATTAGCGGCAGCCAAAACCAAGATATCTGACTTAGCATTATTTTTCCAAGTATCTGCAAGCTCACGCAAATCGTTCATTCCATTGGCATCAATTTTTTGAGCAATAATAGTTAAATCCCCAATTTGTTTAATATCATTGAAAATTTCTTCCGCCTTAGTTTGATTAATTTGCATATTTAAATCTTCCACTTGCTTTTGCGTATGGTGTAAATCATGCTCAAGACTCGTAATTTTGTCAATAATATTTTCCGATTTGGTTGATTTTACAGTAGATTGAATCTGATCAAGCAATTCCGATCTTTGTGCTAAATACTCATAAGCCTTTTTAGAGACCACAGCTTCAATCCTTCTATGACCTGCACCAATGGCTGATTCAGAAGTAATCTTGAAAATTCCAATTTGATTTGTATTGGCGCAGTGAGTACCACCACAAAATTCAATTGAAAAATCACTCATTCTAACTACCCGCACCTGATCGCCATATTTGCCATCAAATAAGGCTAAGGCACCCATTTCTTTACCTTGATCTGGATCAGTTATTTTAGTTTCAACCTCAATTGCTGACCAAATTTTTTGATTGACTAAGGTCTCAACAGATTTAATTTCTTGGGCAGTCATTGGTTCAATCGCCGTAAAATCAAAGCGTAAATAATCCGGTTCTACCAAGCTACCAGCTTGATGAGTATGTTCACCTAATATACTTCTTAAAGCAGCGTGCAATAGGTGCGTAGCTGTATGTGAATGACGCAATCCTTCTCGCCGTGCACGATCAATCTTTAGAGTGTACTCTTGACCCTTTTCCAAGGGTAAAATAACATCTACGAAATGCATATTTTGATCATTAGGGGCATGCTGAACATCTGTTACTTGAGCTACCAGATTACCATCTTGATCATAAATATTTCCATGGTCAGCAACTTGTCCCCCACGTTCAGCATAAAACGGAGTTTTATCAAAAATTAAGGTTGCCTGATCACCTTCTGCTCGATCAACTAATTGATTAGCAACAATGATATCAATTAATTTGGCATGATGCTCCTCATAAACGCCATACTCAAACTCAGATTTATCCTTTAAATTCATTAGAGTTTCATTCTGCTCGCCCATTGATTGTAAATTACCACGCGCTTCACGAGCACGAGCTTTTTGCACTTTCATTTCGGCATCAAAACCTGCTTTATCTACTTCTAAGCCAGCATCTTGAGCAGTTTCAAAGGTTAGTTCATATGGAAAACCATAAGTATCAAATAGTTTAAAAGCATCTTGGCCCTTAATAACCTTACTGTTATTTTCTTTTGCTTCGGAAATCAAATTATCAAGTAAAGTCAGCCCAGATTCTAGTGTTAATTGAAAACGTTCTTCTTCATTCTTGATGACCTTAGCGATAAAGTCTTTTTGTTCAGTCACTTGTGGATAATGACTCTCCATTATCTTACCGACAACTGAAACTAACTTATAAAGAAAAGCTCCTTTAATACCTAGGCGTTGGCCATTTAAATCAGCACGGCGAATTAAGCGTCTTAATACATAACCACGTCCTGTATTAGAGGGCAAAGCCCCATCAGCAATAGCAAAACTGACGGTTCTAACATGATCAGCAATTATTTTAAATGAAGTTGTATCAGCTGCTACTTTACCATATTCTTTACCTGGATTCATTTTTTCAGTTGCGTGAATGATTGGTAAAAATAGGTCGGTTTCAAAATTGGTCGGTGCATCTTGCAAAATTGATAAAACCCGTTCTAGGCCCATACCCGTATCAATATTTTTATGTGGTTGATCAACATATTGACCATCGGCTAAATGATTAAATTGTGAAAAAACAATATTCCAAATTTCTAAATAACGAGCATTTTCTCCACCAGGGAAATTTTCTGGATCATCTTCTGAAACATCATTATTTTCTTGACCGCGATCATAAAAAATTTCAGAGTCAGGACCACATGGTCCTTCACCAATATCCCAAAAATTTTCTTCTAATTTTACAATATGATCTTCTGGCATACCAACTTCAAGCCAAACTTGGTATGCTTCTGTATCTTTGGGATAAACGGTACAATATAGTCTTTCTTTGTCTAAATCAAGCCAGTTTGGACTGGTTAAAAATTCCCAAGCCCAACTTATTGCCTCTTTTTTAAAGTAATCACCAACTGAAAAATTACCTAGCATTTCAAAGAAAGTTTGGTGTCGAGCAGTTTTACCAACATTTTCGATGTCATTAGTTCTAATTGATTTTTGTGAACTAGTAATTCGGTGATTTTTAGGTACAACTGAACCATCAAAGTATTTTTTCATGGTTGCCACACCTGAATTAATCCAAAGTAGCGTTGGATCATCTTGTGGAATTAATGATTGACTGGGCAAAACCATGTGACCGTGCTCTTTGAAAAAGTCCAGGAACATTTGCCTAAATTCTGAACTTGTCAATTTCTTCATCAAATTTTCTCCCTTATAACAAAATAAAAACACTGTTGCCAAACTTAAGGACGCTCAAAACGCGGTACCACCTCAATTGCAACAGTGCTTGTTACCTCTTCATTTAATCTTAATAAAAAACATAAGGAGCATTTCTTAAGTAGCAATAAATCATTCTCAGCTTTCGATCCTCTCTGTGAATTGCTAATTTAAAAAACATATCTTAAGTTAAAAATAATTGTACTACTTGCACAATCTTTGTCAATGTTAAGTAGCTAAATTAAAACCACTTAAATTAACTTTTTACCAAATCTCTTCTGCTTTTTATTAGTAATATACCCTAATTTTTCATAAAACTGATGCGCCTTAATTCGCTGTTCACCAGAATTCAGTCTTATTTCATTAATACCATGACTAATTGCCCTTTTCTCAAGCTCACCTATCAGTTTAGTCCCGATGCCCTGCTGTTGATAGGAGTGGCTAACCGCTAGTGCTAGAATGTTATACATTGGATCAAAATAAATTTCTTCATATAGTTCAGCATGCAGGTAAGCAACAACTTTTTTAGTAGCATTGTCTTCAAAAACCAATAATAAGTGATGCTTAGAGTCCGACAGCAGTTTCTTTAGATTAGCCGCTGTTTTCTCTATAGCATAATCATACCCTAACTCGGCTTGATTTAATTTTTGAATAGCATCTGCATCAGACACTTTGGCATTTCTTATCATTATTAATAAAGCTTCCCTTCAATTCAAACTACTCTTTAAAAAAGTTATCAAATATTGTAACTGGTAAATGCCTTTTATGCTCACTTTTACGCCACAATGCTTCGATTTTTTCTGCCACTTCAGTAGAAACTTCGCGTCCTTCTAAATAATCATCTATTTCCTCATAAGTCACACCTAAAGCTATTTCATCAGGTAAACTAGGTCTATTTTCCTCTAAATCAGCAGTTGGTGCTTTTAAATATAAATGCTTCGGACATCCAAGTTCTTTTAATAATTGTTTACCTTGCCGCTTATCTAAGCGAAATAACGGTGTTATATCTGCAGCACCGTCACCATATTTAGTATAAAAACCACTAAAGTTTTCAGCAGCATGATCTGTCCCCACTACAGCACCATGATTGGCCCCGGCAATAGCATATTGAATAGCCATTCGCTGACGTGCTTTAATATTGCCTTTGTTAAAATCAGTAATTTTTTGACCAGTAGCAACTAAACTAGCGACCATTGCATCAACGGCTGGTTTAATATTAACAATTAAATCTTGATCTGGATTTTGAAAAGCAACCGCATCAGCTGCATCTTGAGCATCAGCCTGCACGCCGTAAGGCAGACGTACAGCAATAAACTGATAGGATTTATCCCCTGTTTCCTGCCGCATTTCGGTAATTGCTATTTGACATAATTTACCAGTTAAAGTTGAATCTTGGCCTCCAGAAATTCCTAATACATAAGCTTTTAAAAAAGGATTAGCTTTTAGATATTCTTTTAAAAAATCAACTGATTGCCGTATTTCCCTTTCCGGTTCAATCTTTGGTAAAACATGCTCATAGTCAACTATCTCTTTTTGTAAGGGTCTCATTTATTTGCATCTCCTTTAGCAATTTGATGGCGAATATCTTGAATTAAATTCATTTTACTATCGTAAAGTTCTTGCGACAAATCAACGGGATATTCTTGCGGATTCAAGCTACGTTTGTATTCATCCCATAAGCCATCCAAATTTGCTGCACAGAACGCCTTAATTTCATTTAATTGTGGTTGTTGATAAATTAGTTGGCCATCAATATAAATCTCTTTTAAAAGTGGCTCAGCTGTATAATCTGTTACCACTTTATTAATATAAGTATATTCTGGATGAAACATAAATAATGAATCAAATTGGCGAGGATCAACCCCGGCACGACAAACCCAGTCACCTTCATTCTTTTTCTGAGTATTAGCCGAAATACGCCATACTTGTTTTTTACCTGGAGTTGACACTTTAATTGCATTAGATGAAATTTTTATGGTATCACGCATTTGCTGATTTTCATCTTCAATTGATACTAGTTTATAAACCGCTCCTAAAGCTGGTTGATCATAAGCGGTAATATACTTCGTACCAATTCCCCAAACGTCAATCTTTGCCCCCTGCATCTTTAAACTAGTAATCGTATTTTCATCAAGGTCATTTGAAGCATATATTTTTGCATCTTTATAGCCAGCATTATCTAATTCTCGTCGCACTTGCTTAGAAATATATGCCATATCACCTGAATCAATGCGAACCCCTTGAAAATTAATTTTGCTACCCATTTCATCAGCTACACGAATCGCCGTAGGAACTCCACTTCTTACAGTATCATAGGTATCAACTAGGAATACACAATCGGTATGCGTTTCAGCGTAAGCTTTAAACGCTTCATATTCATTACCAAAAGCTTCCACCAATGAATGTGCGTGGGTACCAGAAATCGGAATACCAAATAATTTACCAGCTCGCACGTTACTGGTTGAATCGAAGCCGCCAATATATGCAGCACGTGTTCCCCAAAGAGCGGCATCTGTTTCTTGGGCCCGTCTTGTCCCAAATTCCATTACCCCATCACCTTGGACAGCTAATTTAACTCGCGCTGCTTTAGTGGCTAACAAAGTTTGATAATTTATAATATTTAATATGGCCGTTTCAACTAATTGACATTGTGCTAAAGGACCTTCAATTTGCATAAGAGGTTCATTAGCAAATACGATTTCACCTTCACGCATTGAACGTAAGGTTAATTTCATTTCGAAGTGACGTAAATAATCAATAAAATCATCATCATAGCCAACTTCTTCTTTTAAATATTGTAAATCGCTTGCTTTAAATTTTAAATTTTGCAAGTATAAAATCACGTGTTCTAAACCAGCAAAGACACAATAGCCGTTACCAAAAGGCTCTTGCCGATAATAAACCTCGAAAACGGCTTTTCGCTGTGCAATTCCTTTTTTAAAATACGTATACATCATATTTAATTCATACAAATCTGTATGCAGGGTCAAAGAATCGTCTTGCCCTAGTTCTTGATAAAACATTATTTCCTCTAATTCCAACTAATTTTTGCTTTATTATAAACATTTCTAACTTTTTAAACAATTAGTTATTCTGCCAAAAGTACTTCATAAGCCTTTAAAATACTTTCAAGTTGTTTTTTTAATGAAAATCTACTGGCTACATATTCTTTTTCGCTTAGCGCCATTTGCGATAACTGTTCTTTTGATAATTCAATTGCCTTTTTTAAATTAGCAGCAATTGAATTAATATTACCCACAGTAGCAATAAAACCATGTTGCTTATCTGGAATCATCATTTTAATATCACCAACAGCCGTCGAAAGTAGTGGTAAAAGGTTATCACTAGCTTCCAGTAAAACCAAAGGGAAGCTCTCAGAATATGAAGTTAAAACAGCTAAGTCCATTTTGCGATATAAATTTTCCAACTGTTTTTGTGATATAAATCCCAAAAAAGTAACTTGCTTTGTCAACTCTAACTTTTGCGCCAATTTTTTCAAACTTGCAAGTTGGGTACCATTACCAGCAATATATAAATGAACATTGGGATTATTAATTATTTTTAGTGCTTCTAATAATAAATCTTGCCCCTTTACTTTTTCTGTGCGGGCAACATTTACAAGATTAAAGCACTGATGTTCTTCTTTAACAGGAATTGCACTATTAGCATGAAATTTTGTTCCGTTATATATAGCGTGTACTTTATTCGCGTCTAAGTTGGCTCTTGTTACTAAAAGTTGGGCAAATTTTTGGGTCACTGCAAAAACACATTCTGCTTGTCTAAGGGCGTATAAGTTGGCTGTTGTAAATACATGACCTAATATACCGTGATCTGCAAAATCTAGATATGGATCTGAATGGACTGTTACACACCACTTGGCCTTAATTTTATGCTTAATCAAGGCAACAAATAAATTAGCGCGCGCACCATGGGTATGCACAATGTCAAATTCTCCTTGATTAATAAAGGTACGCAAGCGCTTAAGTCCAGTTAAATCATAACGATTATTCACCCCTAAAACATGCACATTTAGTTGGGCATTTGCTGCAGCACTAGCTACAGGTCCTGGAGCCAAACATAATAAGGTGAAATCTTGCCCCGCCGCTTTAGCCTGCCTAAGTAGATTAACAATATGGGTTAGCCCACCGCCATTTTCAAGACCTGCATTTACATGCAAAATTTTCATAACACTTTCTGTTCCTTTTTAGATTGGTATATTTTTTGGACAAATTTAGGTAAAACTAGCATCCGTTTAAAGCGGCTAGGATTTTTTAACAAACGATATAACCATTCTAGGTGTAACTTTTGCCAGGATTGCGGTGCTCTTTTGACTTTGCCTGAAAAGACATCAAAGCTTCCTCCCACCCCCATCATCAAAGATGGTAACAAATTTTTGCGCAAAAGGGCTAAAAGCTGTTCCTGTTTAGGTGAGCCTAAAGCCGCAAAAACAAGGTCTGGCTCTGTTCGTTCAATTTGATAAGCAACTAACTCTAAGTCTTCTTTAAAATAGCCATCCCTTGCACCAACTAACTGAATATCAGAGTATTCTTGAATAATTTTTGCTTTAGTTGCTTCAATCACACTAGGCTCAGCCCCAATTAGGTAAACTCGTAAGTTGCGTTCATTGGCAAATGACATTAACCAAGTAAATAAGTCATAGCCAGTAACTCGTTCAATAATTGGGTTACCTAAATACTTTGCTGCCTTAACAATTCCAATCCCATCAGCCGTAATGTAATCTGCATCGTATTTTAAAATTTTCATAAATTCTGGATTTTCATTAGTAGCCATAACAATTTCCGGATTAGCAGTCACAACCAAAGTCGATTGATGAGCATTAATTTTGCCAATAAATTCATTTTGGAATTGTTGAAAAGATTTATTATCAAAGTCAACACCTAGAACATTCACTTTATCCATGACAAATTCCTCCATGTTCCATTTATTATATTTTAGCAAACTATCAAACTTTACGTGACATGTTTTACCTTTTCTATAAATATGATAATATTAATTCGTCAATTAATAGGAGCACTAATATGAAAAAAGTTATCACCTATGGAACATTTGATTTATTGCATTATGGTCATATTCGCCTACTTCAACGAGCCAAAGAAATGGGCGATTACCTTATCGTTGGCCTTTCAACAGATAAATTTAACGAACTACAAAAGCATAAAGAATCATACAATAATTTTGCTGAACGAAAATATATTTTAGAAGCAATTCGCTACGTTGATGAAGTCATTCCCGAACAAGATTGGAATCAAAAAATTGCTGATATTCAAAAATACGATATTAGCTTATTTGTTATGGGAAGTGACTGGCAGGGTAAATTTGATTTTTTAAAGCCATACTGTCAAGTAACTTATCTATCGCGAACACCGGGTATTTCAACGACTAAAATCAAAAATGACTTAAAATAAAAAGCTTTAATTACCTACGGGTTAATTAAAGCTTTTTTATTTAGAAAATGTAAATTCAAAACGATCGGCTACATAACTTGCTCTTGTATATTCAAATGGCTCTCCAGATGAAAGTTCTGTTACTTGTAAACGGGTAATTAAAGCTTCACCTTTTTTAGCATTAAGTAAGCGCGCCGCATTTTCATTCGCAATTGCGGCAGAAATATGTTCGGTTACGCGACCAATTTCATAGCCATTTTGCTCTAACGTACGATATAAATGCGTTGATATATTTTCTTTAGACATGCCTAAAATCAATTTATGGGGAATTGTAACAACTTCATAGCAAATTGGCACATTATCGGCATAACGAATTCGTTCCATGCGTAAAATTGTTTGATCTTTAGCCAAATGCAATCGTTCCATTTCCGATAAAGAAGGCTTACCAACACGATATGAAATTAACTTACTAGAAGGAATTTGACCGTTGGCATGAGTAATATCAGTAAACGACATAATACCCGACATTTTTTCTTGTACTTTTTGATTTGCGACATAGGTGCCACTACCCAGTCTTTGTTCTAAAATTCCTTCATCTTCTAAAGTTTTTATTGCTTGGCGCAAAGTCATCCGAGAAACACCAAATTTAAGAGCAAGTTGCCGTTCAGATGGTATCCTGCTGCCAACCTTATAAATATGACTTTCAATTTCACGCTTAATTTGATTATGAATTTTAATATACATTGGCTCTTCCATTTTGCACCCCCAACTATACCAGTATTATAGGCTAAATTAAAAATAATAATTATATTATTTTTAATTATTTTCTTTAGTAATCCACTTCATTCCCAAAAGCTTGAATTTAGCTTCATAGCTACGCTCTACTGTAATTTCTTCATCACTAGTTGCAATGACACTAGCACTTAATTTGGCAGAATCTTTTACCGCTAAATGAGCTCCATTAGAATTAAAAATCAAATCTCGCCCCTCAAACTCTGCATCATCGCCCAATGCTAAAAAATACTGATATTCAAGTCCACCATTAAAAGTCGTTTGGCGTGCACTACATTTTGCTTTATCTTGAAAATCAGTATGACTAAGTATAAGTGAATTAATAATCGTTAGTTGGGCCTCGTTAACACCAATTAAACGATCTATTTGACTATTTTGAATAATCACGTGTGGTTTAGAATCTAGATAAACGCAGCCCTTAAAATTGCAACCAACAATGTTAACCCAAGTTCTATCTGTAATATACAGGCAAGTATCATCTTGAAAAGAAAGTTCGCTATTTAGCATATTTAACCAAACTTCGCCTTGAACTAATAATGTATTTGCCTGTGAATTATTAAAATTAATTTCTATATTGGAATTATCATATGTTTCAATACTACCATTTATCTGTGAATTATTGATAATTGCTGTACCACGACCTTCAAGAGCCAAAGCCGCAACGTCTTTTACAACATTTTCAATTGTAGAATCATTCATTTCTAAACGAAAATCGGCATCAGCAAATAGAGAAACTGATCCATTTAAAATAATTGTTGAGTATAACTCTAACGTTACTTTGCCGTTGCAAGCTATTACCGCTGTATCATCCCCATATCCTTTGATTATGCAATTACGTAAAGTCAAATATGTATTAGCTTTAGGAGGAATATATAAACTATTTGCTTCATCATTAGTATTGAGACAAAGATTTTCTAAATTGACAAATCGACTGTCATTGGCCACATTGATGCAGCCTAAAATAGTTGTATCTTCAGGCAAGGTTCCCGTACCTTTAATTGTAATATCAGAAAAAAGTATCCCCTGTGGTAAATCATAAAATCCAGGTTCCAAAAGGAGAACATCATCTGTTCTGAGATCCTTTAAAGCCTCATGCCAATTAGTTTCTTCAATACTAGCACCAACTTTAACTAGTCTAGCCATAAAAATTCTCCTTTTAATGAAAAAATCAACGTCCACTTCCTGCTATTTGTGCTTACTTTATTAAATTATAGTAAGTACAAGTAGTCCTTAAACCATTGCCGCATATTTTTGCATAAAAGCAAGTAAAAAGGCAACTATCACAGCTGCCTTAAATCAATTATCTTATTGGGTTAGCTGGATTCGAACCAGCGCATACTAGTACCAAAAACTAGTGCCTTACCACTTGGCTATAACCCAGTGACAATGGAGGAGGGTGGATTCGAACCGCCGAACTCAGAGAGAGCGGTTTTACAGACCGCCGCGTTTAGCCACTTCGCTACTCCTCCGTTACGCACGTAAATTATATTACCGAAAAACGTGCATAATTGCAAGCAATTTTTTGCTTAATTTTTATTTTTATTTATATATTTTTCAAGACGCTTTAGTCCTTCATCAATTTGTGCCATCGAAACCGCATAAGAGAATCTAATATAACCCGCTCCTGCTTGGGCAAAACAGGAACCGCTAGTAACTGCAACATGAGCCTTATCAACTAAATCATAGATAAATTTATTGTCATCTTGCTCAAACCCAGCAGGAATTTTAGCAAAAATATAAAAGGCTCCTTGAGGTTTAACACAAGCAAAACCTAACTTAGTCAACCCGTTATATAAAACATCGCGTCGTTTTTTAAACTCTGCCTTCATTAATTGTGCATCATTCATCCCATTTTTAAAAGCCTCTTCAGCTGCATCCTGCATTGGTGTAGGCTCAGTAGTGGCTATAAATTGATGAACTTTTGCAATTTGTGCCACAATATTTTTTGGTGCGCAAATAATACCAATGCGATAACCTGTCATTGCCCAAGATTTAGAAACACCATTTAGTAAAATAACTTGATCGTGTAGAGTTTTTTCCATTGATGCATGATCTTGATCATAACAAAGTTCACTATAAATTTCATCACATAATGCAAAGATTGGCTTATCACGAATCACATCGGCTAAAGAATCTAGTTCCGCTTGACTATAAGTCACACCAGTTGGATTATTTGGATAATTCATTATTAATAAGCGCACGCGATCCCCATATTGATCAAGTACCGCTTGTAATTTATTAGGCGTCAATTTAAAGTTATCCGCTGAAGTATCGATTTCAACAACTTTAATTTGCTGACTAATCATTCTGGCATCACTCATATATAATGGAAATATCGGAGTAGGCACAACCATAATATCGCCTGGATTTAGAGTTGCAATTACTGTATCAAAGATTGCCTCAGTTACCCCATTAGTAACCAAAATTTCAGTTTCAGGATCATATTTTTGCCCATACTTTTGAGCTAAAAATGTCCCCACTGCTTGTCGTAAACCTATTGTCCCGTTTGATGGCGCATAATGTGAGTGATTTTGTACAATTGCTTTTTGAGCAGCTTCTTTAATATGCTCAGGAGTGTCAAAGTCAGGTTCACCAATAGTAAACTTAACTACATCAGGAATTTTACTGGCATAATCTGAAAATTTTAAAATTAAATTTTGGGGAATATCAGTTAAACCAGACTTCATGTATTTTATCAAATCAACCATTTTTTCACCTATCCTCTTTATATTTTCATCAATTATACATTTAATTGCAATTATTTTCTACCTATTTTTTCATAATAATACCAATTATTTAAAAGCAAAAAAAATAGACAGCTAGCTGTCTATTTTCGGGTTGGGTGTTCGTATGAACAATTGGGTTAGCTGGATTCGAACCAGCGCATACTAGTACCAAAAACTAGTGCCTTACCACTTGGCTATAACCCAATTCATTTGAGCTTTTACTTGTCACTCAACGATAAATAGTATATGAAATTATTGCTTCTAAGTCAAGCAAAAAATAATTTTTTTATAGGTTAAGTTCATAAGCATAGCGCAGACCATTTTTGGTTTGGTCAATTTGAACAGTTCCACGATATTTAAAACCTGTTTTTTTAATTAACTTTTGCATTCTTAAGTTAACAGGATGGGTATCAATTCTAAAATTGTTAATCCCCTTTAATTTTCCTTGTGAAATCAAGTTCGACATAAAAAATTGGCCTAAATGCTGTCCACGAAAATCAGCTGAAATAGCTATTCGGTGAATTGTTGCATATTGCAGGTGCTCTTGATTCCATGCTCCATCAATCTTGGCATAAGTAGTTTCTGGAGTCGTTTGTAAAATTGCAATACCAGCAATTTGTTGATCGACCATTAGACAATAAGCTTGTTTTTTTACAATATCCATTGTAATTATTTCTTGATTTGGCCGTCCATTCTGCCATTGAGGGTTACCATCTTCTTTTAATAACTGCTTAGCTTGATTAATAATTTGCATAATTTTTGTGATATCTTTATTTGTTGCTTGTTGAAGATAAATTGCCATATTTTTTCCTTTACACCTTAATTCTCACTATAAAAATTTAATCCAGTAAAGACTAATTTTATCTTAGGGTTTAAAAGCAAAATTATATTTTTTATTTTTAACAACATTGGTTGGTATGCTGATAAAGTGCATTGAACAAATATTATTTGTAACAGAAATACTAAAGCCAAAATAATTATAATCGCCATCATATAGAGAGCCTTGCGTGTTAAATAAATCTCCAGCATGTTCCCATTCTTTATAGTTACTGCGGTCAAAACGTCCAGCTTCACCACTACCTACATAACCAAAAATCATTTGCTTTAAGCCAAAATAGACGCATTGTTTTAATTCCGTCATGGTCATTATTTGATTATGATTATAAAAGCCCGCCATATCTTCAATATAATTATTGTCAAAGTTCAATCCATTTTTATGACAAGCCCGCACAATTCCCTCTATATAATGACTTTCTCTAATAGTTCTATTATTGACAAAGTACTCTCTGGCTATATCGTCAGCCAGTTTACTTGCACCATAACTTTCTCGCCATGGCTTTAACTTTAAATCCCTTCTAGCTTCATTAATTAACCGTAAGGAAAAAGAACTAAGTGTAGCCAATTGATCAGCGCTGAGATTAGCTACATCTACTTTTGTATTTTTATCTTTGGCATTTTCCCCAAGTTTTAACCGACTAAAATCGTTTGCTTTCATACCATACATTGATGCATTAATAAAAGCTTGACTAGCTTTTCCCTGATAGGCCTTTAACAATTCTTTTTTAGTATAACCTTGCGGTAATTTTATTGTTGCTCGCACATATTTTTTAATATTAGGCTTAACTCGTGCTTTTACTTTACTCTGTTTGACCAGCTGAGCATCCTTTGCCAGAAGCCACTGAGAATTATTTCCTATTTTATAGGCCAAAAGTTTCTTTCGTCCTAATTTCTTTTTTTCACTATACTGATATCTTATTTTAGGCATAGCATATAGATGCGATAATTTACCTGAACTGTTATAAAGTCTGGCCTTTTCGTTTGCTTTAGTTTTTACATATCTATTAACTGTAGTCGCGATTATTTCCTGTGGCTTATTTACAAATTTGACTGAAATAATTACTGAAAAAATGATATTAACTATTACAATAGTAGCTTGGCTTTTTTTCATTAAATTTTCCTCAAAAGTATCTTTTAAATAATTTGTTCATCATTATTAAATAATTTTAAAACTAATTAATAACTATTGCCAATGTATTATTAATTTTTATAACTATTATTTAAGTTATTTTATAATTTATAGCAAAAACAGGAGCTAATAAGGTTAACTAGCTCCTGTTTTGTATATTGAATTTATTTAAAACAATTAATACCAACCATTTGCTTGCCAAAATTGTTTAGCCGCTGCCCATGAGCCATAACGACTAGCAACATATTGATTGGCAACACGTTCTTGATTAGCAGCGGAATAATCGCCATTTAGATACGCAGCTGCTAATTGGTACTTGCCAATATATTGACCATTTTGTGCACTATATGAGCTACCTGATTCACGATTAGCAATCCAGGCCTTGGCACTAGATTCTGCATCATTTCCAACCATTGTCTCATTCTGTGCATTGGTAGGATTATTATTTGCAGCAACAGTAGAACTATCAGACTCTACTGTTACTTGAGATTGAGTTTCAGTTTCATTTATATTTACTGGATAATAGCCTGAATTTACGTATTCTGCTTTTACCCATTGATTTTTGCCTAAATCATACCATTTTTCTCCATTATGATCATAGGCAGTTTTTATGACTTTCCAAGATGAATTACTTGGTAAAATTTGTCCAGTAGCTTCAGGCTGCTCGTAACTATTCCAAACGTGAATACCATTTCCTTCAACATAGTTCACAGTTACAACTGCTGCATCATTTTCAACGGTAGCTGCATGAACAGTATTAGTTTTGGTACTGTTCATCAGCGCAACGCCTGAAACAGATAATGCTGCTACTGCTGCTGATTTAACTAAGATTGATTTTACCTTCAAAAAAATTCTCTCCTTATCAAATTTCATATCATTTCCTCATCAAATTGACAAACATGCATTAATCAATTCGATTGCCTACATACTACAGTGTTTAAATTGCAGAACTATAACAGGAATATCACTCAGGCTTTAAAAAAATATTACTTCTGTTAAAGATAATGTCATACTTGTAACATTTGCTTCACATTCATGCCAAACTAAAAATTAAGTCCCAGTAAAGATTGCAAATATACTTGTCATATACAAGAACAAAGGTTTTCTATCGGTATATTCTAACTAAACCTCTAATTTTGCAACATAAATGAAAAATATTATTTTTGCTTTTCTTCTTTAATCATGAAAAGTGCTATTATAAAAGTTGAGATTTCAAAGAAAGGGTGAATGAATTGAGTAAGTATATCGTTAAATTAAGCGAACAAGACTGGCAAATGATTAAAGATTGTCATTCTAAAAATGATTCAATCATGCAGGCCTTGGCTGAAGCCAAAAAAGTCGAAGATTAAAAATTAAAGTTGTTAACTTTTGCTTTCTCTTTGAGAAAGCTTTTTATTTACAAAAAAGTTAATATCGTTATCTCAAAAGGAAATATATGGTACAAATTATATTTATAAAAAATAATAGAGGAAAAACACTTTGATTTTTCCTCTATTAATCCATATTTTAAATTTTAGTATTTTTAAACAAGTTAAAAATATCTTGAGCCGTATTAGCAATCTTTAGCTTAGCAATAAAATCTTCATGAGTTAGCAACTTGGCTGTATTCGACAAATATTTTAGGTGCTCATTACTATCAACTTGTGGAATCAAAAATGAAATTACTATATCAATTTTCTGCCCATCTAGTGATTGCCAGTCTATTGGATGCTTTAATTTAAGAATTAGCATTGCTGATTTTTCAATTGCAGCTGATTGAGCATGTGGTATTGCAAAACCATCTGTCATACCTGTCGAACCTTCTTGTTCACGGTTAGCATAACTGGCATAAACCTTTTTACTATCATTAGCTAAATTATTGTTAACTGCAAAATCAGCTAAATATTTTAAAGCCTCATCACGATTTGGTATATCAACATCTGTTTTAATATTTCTTATTTCTAAGATATCACTTGGATCAAATGTTTCCTCATTTATTGCTGAGGTTCCATTTTTTATTTTAGAAGAAGTAGTTATCACACTATTTTCAGCGGATACTGTATCTTTTTTTGCGAATCGTCCAGCAATTAGTGCCAATAAAACACCAGAGATAATTGAACCTATTATAATCCATAAAACCCATAAAAGGGGCTTGTTAACTAATGGTAAAACAATAAAACCGCCGTGAGGTGCAGGAACACTAATTTTAGTAATATATGTCAATACTGCTGCTATTGCTGATCCCACCATAAAAGCTGGAATATTCCATAAAGGATGTTTTGCAGCAAATGGAATAGCACCTTCAGTAATATGAGTTGATCCTAGCAAAAAGTTAACATAACCTGCTGTTTTTTCGCTCTTAGAATATGCTTTAG
Source organism: Lactobacillus sp. ESL0230 (assembly GCF_003692805.1). Classification (NCBI taxonomy): domain Bacteria; kingdom Bacillati; phylum Bacillota; class Bacilli; order Lactobacillales; family Lactobacillaceae; genus Lactobacillus; species Lactobacillus sp. ESL0230. Next base: position 37,090 of record NZ_REHI01000005.1, on the reverse strand, counting down.
GATTCATTAAAACAGCGAATCCTGTAGCTAATGGTGGAGCAATACATGCGGCAGAAACACCAGCCATAAAGAAATAATTACCTTGAGCAAGTAAAACTGTTCCTGTAACATAGGCAGCCTTATTTATTGGGCCACCAAAATCAGATGCACACATTATTCCGACAATGATTCCCAGTAAAATTGGATTAGTGTTTTCAAAACCTTTGAGCCATGTCATCATACCTACATTAATCGCTTTAATCGGTGTATTTAATAAATACATGATGGAACCAGTGATTAAAACTCCTAGAACTGGAAATAGGAAAATTGATTTTAAGCCGCGAAATTTATCATCTGGTAATGGTTTAAATAATTTTTGTAATCCCCAAACCACAATTGTTGCTAAATAACCACCAACAATAGCTCCTAAGAATCCACCACCACCATTAAATGTAATAAAACCAGCAGCTAATCCAACAACAAAACCTGTTCTTTGAGCTAATGCTTCTGCTATATATGCTCCTAAAACTGGAGCCATCAAATTCATGGTCGTACTACCGACTGTGTTTAACATAGCTGCAAATTGATTGTATTCACTACTCTTAGGATCAGCCGAATTAATTCCCCAGAAAAAAGAAATTGCAATCAAAACACCACCTGCAACAACAAATGGCAACATATGCGATACACCATTCATTAGTGATGTATACAATTTGTTTCCTACACTTTGGTTATTTTCACTAATCATATCAGAATTACCCGAATTTTGACCTTCTTTATAAATAGGTGCGTTCAATGCACGATTAATCAACTCTTCAGGTTCCTTTAATCCATGAGCCACAGGAACTACAACTAACTTTTTACCTGCAAAACGATCAGTATCAACATCTATATCAGATGCAACAATTACAGCTTTAGCTTCTCTTATTTCTTCAGCTGTCAAGTGATTTTCAACCCCAGTTTGTCCGTGAGTTTCAATTTTGATCGTATAGCCAAGCTTTTTCGCGGCCTTTTCCAAGGCCTCTTCGGCCATAAAAGTATGCGCAACACCAGTAGCACAACCTGTTGCACCAACCAAATCATATTTTGCCATATTAATATACCCCTTCTTTTACTGAAATCTGTGGTAATAATTCATCTAAAGCAAACTCAGTTAAGCCAATTCTGCTTGCAGTGTCGCTACCTGCCGCCACCGCCATCTTTAAAGCTTCTTCAACTGATTTATTTTTTTCTAATAGAGCAATAAAAGTTCCCAGCATTGTATCGCCTGCACAAGCTGAATTGACTACTTTGATTTTGGGCGCATTGGCAAATAAAATGCGATTATCATTAATTAATGCTGCTCCTTGTGCCCCTAAAGAAACCAAAACATTTTTACAACCACCTGCCACTAATTTTTGTGACAATTCTACGATTTTCTTTTTAGTTAATTTTTCCTTGCAGTTAAAAAGTTTTGCCAATTCTGCATCATTCGGTTTTAGCAAAAATGGTTGAAATGGCAAAGTATCAAGAATTGCCGCATAACTACTATCGATAACTAACTTAGCTTTCTTATTATTAGCAATTTTAGCAATTTCAACCAAAATATTGGGTTTAATTCCCTTGGAAAAACTTCCAGAAATCATTACAATATCATTAGTTACCAAATTAGTGGTTAGATACTGCAAAAATTTATCCTGAACGGTTTGATTAATTATAGGTCCCGGATTTACCTCTTTATATTCAGTATTTTCGTCAATGACATTTGTAAAAACATTAACTCTAGTTGGTTCCTTAACTTTAAAAAAATTAGTTTGTATACCTTTTTCCTTTAATCCAGAAACGATATAATCCAATGTAAAACCACCACCAATACCAGTAGCAACACTATCTATACCTAATTTTTTCAAAATAAATGATACGTTAACGCCTTTACCATTTGGTTGTAACTCAAATTTTTCAGTTCTATTAACTACCTTAGGTTCCAACTTTTTTGTCACAATCACTAAATCAATTGCCGGATTTAGAGTTATTGTATAAATCAAAATTTTCACTCCTTTTTATTGACTTTTACTTTATTATATAGATAATTTGTTGTAACATTTTTCTTAATGATAGCGTTTACTTTTATAATATAGAAAAAGTTTTACAAATGAGGTAAATCAATGCCAACTAAAGAACTCAGTTCTGCTGAACTCCACTTATGGAACATTGTCGAAAATAATCCTGAACAAATTGCAAAAATGTCAATAGTTAAATTAAGTCAATTCGCAAATGTATCTACTGCGACAATCGTACGCACAATGCAAAAAATGGGCTATAGCGGTTATACTTCTTACCGTGAATCTTTAAAATTAAAGAGTAAATCAAACTCTGCCTTTAGCGTCTTAAATGACGCTGACGATAAAATCCGTCATGTCATTACTAAAAACGAGATTGAAATGAATAATACCCTCCATAATCTTAGCTACAGCACGATTGAAGATAGTATTTCATTAACTAGACAAGCAAAAATTATTTATATTTTTGCCAGAGGTTTATCAGAATCAATTGCCAATGAATTAATGGTTAAGTTGCAGTTAACTGGGAAATATTGTGAATTTCATTCTGATCCAAATATTATTAAAACTATGGCTAGTAAAATTAAACCTAATGCACTTGCAATTTTTATTACTCTAAATGGCGAAACCGAAGAACTAGTTGCAGCAGCAGCCATTTTGAATAAAAATGAAATACCAACTCTAACTTTTACTACCAATCCAGCCGGAAGTATCATGCCTTATTCCACCATGTCATTTATCGGATATATGTCAAAAACAAATTATTTTCCTGAATATGAGGTGCGTTCACGCTTACCTTTACAAATTATGACACGTATTTTTAGTGATGCTTATTCTGTTAGAACTGGTTTTTATGAAAGCAAATAAAAAGGCCATCTATATATAGATGGCTTTTCCTATACTGTTTAATTATTCTATTTTTAATTTTTCACGCCAGGATTTTGCACCGCTGAGCACTTTATTTAAATTTTCAATATTTTCCTTACCTTTAGTTGCAAGCCATTTACGGCCAGCTTCTTCACTTTCACCAGCAAACGGTTTAATCGCTGGTTTCCAGGTAGCTCGCCCGCAAAGAACGCCATTAAATTTTGCTCCCACATCCTCAGCCATTTTAATCTCAGCAATAAATTCCTCGCTTGTTACACCAGCTGATAAGAAGATATAGGGTAGATCGGTTGCTTCGGATTGCTTTTTCAATAATTTTTTAGCTTCAGCTTGAGTATAAATAACGTTGTTATCGCCATTAAAGCCTTCAACATACTTAAGATTAAAGGGAATTTCCACCTTTAAAACCGTCACATTATATTGAGGTTTTGAGAACTCTTGCATGGTTGCAATAACTTTATTAGCCTTAACTTTAGCAAAATCTTCGCCTTTAGTATCATTAATTTTAGCATCGTAAGTCAATATTTCTAAGAAAAATGGCAATTCATTAGCTTTTGACTCAGCACCTACTCTTTCAACAAAAGCTTTCTTTTTATCATTGATTTCTTCTCCCTCGTCTGGATCATAATAAACTAAAAATTTGATTGCATCACCACCCTCATTCTTAATTCGTAACCCAGATTGATTCTCAATTAAATCAGGCATTCTACCAGGTACAGTTGTATCATAACCAGTTTTTTCATAAGAAAGCAGTAAACCACAATTCTTATCTCTAACTTTAGTAGCAGGAAGACCGTATTCTGGATCAGTCAATATTGATGAAGCATACGGTGTTAGTTCACTTGAAACGGCCTTTTTAAAATCAACAATTGTTGTTTCATCTGCTGGTTTATTTGCTGCATCGGCCAGCATTGTTTTAAGCGATCCACGTTGATCGATTGCTAATGCACTAATGATACCATCTTCAGTTGATAAATTTTCCATATGTTTAGCAACGGTAGAAGTAATTGTTCTCATTATATATCTCCTTTTATTTTAATCGCACATTGCAATTATATACTTATTTAGCTATTGATTAAAGCGCTATCAATATACTTGAAAAGATTTACATATAATGACTAAATTTAGAAAAGTTTTACTTAATTTATAAATATTTTATATTTGCTATTACTTATTACTATATTTAAAATATTTTTACAAAATCAGTCATATTAATTAATTATTGGAGCATTTTTATGACATTCACTTATACGCTAAGATACATGTTGGATCCACGCACAAATACGTCAGAAAAAAAACAAAAACTACTAAATTTTGTTAAAAATGCAAAAATTGATGATGTTGCATTTTTTATTAATGGAGAAGAATTGAACCATAGCCACCTAACTAAAAAAGAGACTCAAATATGGCTTAATGCAATTAAGCCTGTGCAAAAAGAATTAGCTAAATTAGGCATTACAACTAGCTTAAATCCTTGGACTACAATTATGCATTCAGATAGAGGTTATCAAATTAATCTAACAATTGGTTTCAAAACCTTTGTTGATCTTAATGGCAATAAAGCAAAAGATATGGCTTGTCCTGCTGATCCTCATTGGCGCAAATATATTTGTGAAATTTACGCTCAATATGCCAGTATACATCCCCGGCGTCTTTGGCTTGAAGACGATTTTCGCCATTACAATCACTCACCACTTGGGTTAATGTGCTTTTGTCCATACCATATGAAGTTATATCAGCAAAGATTAGGTTTTGCAGAATCACGCACAGATTTTGTTAATAAACTTCTTCAAACAGGAAAAGTTTCCCAAGAGCGACAAGTTTATCTTGACCAAGCTCGCCAAGAAATGATTGAAAATGAACATTTAATTGAACAGGCAGTGCATAGAGTTAGTCCAGAAACCGATTTGGCTCAAATGACTTCCTATCCTGACTGGCATGCACTTGAAGGACGTGATTGGCAAAAACTAATTATTACACAAGATGGCTCAGGACATACTCCAATTGCTCGTCCTCATCTGCCAGCTTATAACGAAGTAGCACCATTAAAATATGGTCGTGATTTTGAAGCATATACTAGAATTACTGCGGCTTTTTTAGGAGAAGAAACTGACCTTTATCCTGAACTAGAAAACTATATGTACTCACCACTAGTCAAATCGTTATCTTTTACAAAGTTTCAGATTATCACAGCTGTTCTTGTAGGTAGCAAAGGTATTTTGCTCAACCTATTTGACATGATGGGCAATGGTATTAACGACTCTTGGCACTATGCTGAAATGCTATCTGAAATCAAGCCGTTTCTAACTGAACTTTCAAATAATCGCTTGTTAATAAACCATTTACGTGGCATTAAGGTATTAGTCAATCAAGATTCTAGTTACAGTCTTCAAACCCCAACAGGTAAGGACATCACTGAGCTTCTGCCCCATGAAAAAAACTGGGCCAGTTTGCTTGGATCTTTTGGTTTTGCCATAACAATCACTGCTGTTAATTCAGAAGGTCAACTAAACAACGAAACTATTGCTATATCTGGACAACTGTTGCGCAACTTTTCTAATGAAAAAATTACTGATTTATTAAGCAATAACTTTGTTTTACTTGATGGGGAAAGCGTGCAAGTGCTTTTAGATCGTGGCTTAAATAGTTTATTACATATTAAAAAAGCAAAATGGCACAAATGTAGAACAGCTTATCAAACATACGAACAAGCAGATGGTTATCGAATTAATAATATTGCTAATCCACGAATCACGATGCTTCAACATACTGGTAATTACTTAAAACTTGACTATGAAAAAAATTCTCCTGTTGAAATTTACTCTAATGCATATAATTCAGTAGGAGAAAAATTGGGCAACTTTATGGCCATCGTTAACAAGCGAACAATTATTTTACCAATGGATCAAGATCCTAAATACGGTTGGGAATCTCAATATACTAGTTATAAACAAGGACTTTTACAACAAATGATTAATCAGATTCATTCCGTTGATTATTTAGTTGATATGCCCAATGTTAAATTAAATATTCAAAATGATGGTAAAATTGCGTGGTTAACTAACTTTACTTTAGACAGTTACAAGGAAATTCGATGGCACTTGTCTCAACCGTTATCCAAAGATAATGTAACTGTTATTAAGCAAAAAGGAAAATCTTTTATTCGTGAGATATTATCAATTAAAGTTAAAAATAATATTGCCACTATTTCTACCAAACTTAATCCACTCGAAACAATTCAACTATTGTTCTAATTCATGTAAAAAATAAAACCTGATTTTCTTTTCAAATCAGGTTTTATTTTATTTAACTTTTTATTTTTTCATTTTTGCTAGCATTTTTGAAACATCAACCATCCCAGCTTTTCCAGCCGTAATATAATCAGAATCTATACCGTTCATTTGACTATTCAGCCATTCAATAACTAGGGGTAAATTCATTCCTGCAATCAAATGGAGCTGTTCACCTGCCATAATCAGCTGGCTAACCACATTAGCTGGTGTACCACCCATTAAATCAGCAAAAACCGTAATATTTTCTGGATTGACACCAGCAATTTCCTTTTCAAATTTTTGCTTAAAATCAGCTGGACCTTCTGATTGAAGTAAACATATAGCATGAACATGCTCTTGTTCACCCATAATTAATTCAGCACTAGCTTTTACTCCCTCGGCCATGTTTCCATGACTAATTAAAATTAATTCCTTCTCTGCCATATCTATATCTCCCATAAAATTACTTATTTAATTATTCAGACTTTAGCAATAACACCAAGTCCACCTAAGACAACACATAGCACTAATACAATTAAAATTGCCTTAGTTGAAGTCATCCCTTTCTTTCCAAGCAGCCAATATACAAAGGCTACCACTGCCGCTGGCAAAAGTTTCGGAATAATCATGTCAAGATTATTTTGAACATTCATAGTAACCTTACCTATTTGTGGCACCCAGGCAAACTTGATATTAACCATTGTAGCCACTAGCGCACCGACCATAAATACTCCCAATACGGTAGCAGAATCGGTTAAAGCATTTAAACTATCCCGCATATCAGTAACAAGAGATACTCCCTTATCATAAGCAAAATGTAGCTGTTTCCAACGGAAAATACAAATTAACAAACTGGCAACTACCCAGATAATAATACCGATAGGGTTGCCTTGTGCAGCCATTGAAGCTGCCAAAGCACCAAAGATGGTTGGAACAAGGGAAGCAAAGATCGAGTCTCCAATCGCGGCAAATGGACCCATCAAGCCAACTTTTAAACTTGTAACTGTATCCTTACCCTCTATTCCTTCATTCTCTTCTACGGCCAAGTCAATACCAGTGACAATTGTATTAAAGAAGTTGGAAGTATTGAAAAACTGCATATGCGTTTTCAACATCTCTTTCAATTCTGGACTATCATCACCATAGATTTTTCTTAGCTGCGGTAAAATTGTGTACAAATAACCACTATTTTGCATCCTTTCATAATTCCATCCCAGCTGAAAGCCGAATAATGATCGACGATTAATTTGTTTAAAATCTTTATCTGTTAATTGATACTTTGGTTTAGAGTTCATCATCAGTGATCTCTCCTTTATTATCATTAATCTTTGAATCTACATTTCCACTTGGGGCTACGACATTTTTAGCAGTCACTTTATTAATTGGAATACTCTTGTAATGAAGAATTGCTAAAGCTAATCCTATCATAGCAATTGCTAACATTGGAAGTCCATTGAAAGTCGCTGTGAATGATTTATTTGCTGCAGTGACTCCAGTACCCAAAGCTTGGATGTTAGAAAAAATAACAGAGAATAAAGTTGTGACAGTAAAACCTAGTATTAAATACGCAATATGCTTTTTAACTGGAAGATAGCGTAATAAAATTGCAAATCCAACTGCTGGAAGTGTAGCACCTGCAACAGTTAACCCAGTACCTAACCACATTAAATCACCGTTTAATGCTTTAGCAATTGTTTGAACCAAACCACGTCCAAACGCCAAAGCAATAAATACTGGTACTGCCCGAGATAAGGCCCACGGGATTGCACCGTATAACAAATTTCTTTCAACCGCACTATAATTTATCTTATCTTGGTCAATCAAATGGTCAACTCTATGTGAAAAATAAGTATTAGCAAATCTTGCTAAAACATCCAACTCAACCATAATTGCTGCAACTGGTACCGCAATTGATGAAATAGCTGTTTGTGGGCTCATACCCTTAACGCTAGTTGAAAATGCAGTTGCTAAAACTGTTCCAGTTGTTGCATCTATCTTTGAAGCACCACCAAAAGTACCTACTCCTAAAACCATTAGCTGCATTGAAGCTCCAATGATTAACCCAGTTTGTAAATCTCCCATAATTATTCCTGCAATCATACCGGCACCAACAGGAGTGTTCAATGATGAATAAATTTGTAACTCATCAAGAATCTCTAAACCTGCGTATACTGTAAGCAGTAGTATTTGCCACCAAGCCATTTTCTTCCCCTCTACTTCATTTTTTCATCAATCAGTTTCATTAAGTCACGTGCATCAACGCTTGGATTAACTTGAGCTATTAAATTCACACCTTTAGCAGCAATTTGTTTAAAAATCTCAGCATCTTCTGAACTAATATTAACCTGTTTGGTTAATTCAGTAGTATCCTCTTTTTTAGACATATTCCCAACATTAATCATTTCAAGACTAACGCCCAAGTTAAGAAGATCAAGAAATTTTTGTGGCTTTTTTGCTACAATAAAAATTCGCTGATTACCATAACGATTATTATTCAAATGATCTGCCGCAACCCTAGTTGGTAAAACGCTTAATCTAGTTGTCATTGGAGTTGCCATTCTTAAGCCGCTTTTTTGAATTTCATCCTTTGCCGCTACTTCATCAAGAACGATAATTCGTTCTACTTGCAACTTAGGAGTCCAAAGATTGGCTACTTGACCATGAACCAAGCGTTCATCAACTCTTGCACCCACAATATTCATATCTGCTCCTCCATCTATCTATATTAAGGAAATTTAAATAATTAATAGAAACCGCTTTCACATTTACATAATAAGGTACCAACCAATTTTTGTCAACAAACAGCTCATAAATAATTAAAGCATTAATATTTTACTGTATTAAATTTTTTTACTGTCAAATACCTTTTAAAATTTATGAATTGTTACTCCCTTAACGACTCGATTAACCGTTCCAGTTGGCGATGGCGTATCTGGCTTATTACCTACTTTAATTGAGGTCAATAGTGCGAGCGTTTGACCAAACATTATATCTGGTAAGGCCAAATAGGCATTGGGTAACAAATTTTTTTCAGCAAAAGTGAATGATTTTCCGTCAAAGTTTTGGCCCTCTTTTTCTTGACCAACTGCCATCACAAGCGGCACAATTTGATCATCCTTGATCTCATTTAAGATATCCAAGTCGTATTGTCTGGTATAAAAATTATTTGAAACAAAATCAAAAACAATTGTCTTTTTGTCCAAAAATGACTTTGGACCATGACGAAGCCCCATTGACGTATCAAAGAGGGCAGCTACTTTACCAGCAGTCAATTCCAAAATCTTCAGCCTTGCTTCTTCGGCAAGACCACCAAGACTACCACTTCCTATATAAGTGATACGGTTAAAATCAGTATCAACGATCGTTTGTATTTCACTTTCCCGTTCAATGACACTTTCGCCCATTTGGGCAATCTGTTCAATTATCTTACCCTTTTGCTCATCAGCCATTTGGTCAAAAACGATTAGAGCTGCAAGACTCATACATGAAAATGAACCAGTCATCGCAAAGCCTTGGTCGAGCGATTTTTCTGGCATTAGCAATACTAGTCCGCATGGATCACCAATCAGGTCTTGAGCTAATTGACCAGCCGGTGCACAGGTAATGGCAATTTGATACAAGTGCTTGACCATTTTTTTTGCTAATTCAACTGTTGCCACTGATTCAGGCGAATTACCACTGCGTGCAAACGAAACTAAAATCGTTGGTGTTTCTGGTTCAAGGTAATCTTCTGGCGTAGATACAATTTTAGTGGTATCGATAGCTTCGAAGTTATATTTATTGCGATCGCCATGCTTTTGCAAGTATGGCATCACGGTATTGCCAACATAGGCACTAGTTCCAGCCCCAGTGAAAATAACCCGTACCTTACTCCATTGTTGGCTAATTTTGGCTAAAAAAGCCGAGATTTCATCTTTTTTTTCCTGGTATATTTCCCATGTTTCCAGCCATAATTTAGGTTGTTGCTCAATTTCACGAGTCGTGATTTTAGCATTCATTTGTTCTAATTCTGCATCTATTTTAGTAAACATTTATTTTCTCCTTCTATTAAAAATCAAAATAACTTATTGTATTGGCGTGAACGATAAATAAACTTGTCACCGCGGGCTAGTGATATCGTAAACTCGATCGGAATATTTTTTTCATTGATAGTTTTACGGAAAATTTTCAAACACGGTGAACCAGCTTTTTCATCTAAATACCGGCCCTCTCGTTCACTTAAACTAACAGCCTGCACGTCCTCAAACGCCATTACACCAATTTGGTTGTACTTTTGTTTGAAAACGCCGTACAGCTGCTGATTTTGCAAGTCGGTAATCTTAAAATCTGGAAAAAGCCTGGCTGGTAAGTAGCTTTTACTAAAAATCCGTGGTTGATTATTGGCTAAACGTATTCGTACCAACTCATAAACTTGTTCATTTTCGGCTAAATTCAGTTGTTCGATGATATGCTGATTCGGAATAACTAATTTTAAACTTCGATTTTGAGTCGAGGCTTTTTGACCAGCCCGTTTCAATTCCTCAGAAAAAGAATACATCCCGCCGATATTAGGTTGATCAAGAACAACACTCGCAACAAAAGTTCCTTTGCCATGAAGACGATAAATTAATCCGCGCTCTTCTAGATTTTGCAACGCTAATCTAATAGTATTACGACTAATACCGTATTTAATTAAAAGTTGACGCTCACTTGGTAAGCGAGCATTGGGATTCATCTTTTTGATTTGTTTTTCTAAATCAGTAATCACCCGCTGATAAAGCGGTTTTTGCATTGTCTTTCTTCCTTTCCAACTGGTTGATACCACTTATGATTTGAGTGTATCAAAGAAAGCGGTTAATTTCAATTTAATTTTAGCTTATTTTATCTTTTTTCATCAGTACTTATCTGAACTGTTACTTACTTTTAACAGCATTCGCAACATTTTAGTCATAAAAAAGACCAGTAAGATTGTTCACCTTACTGACCTTTGTCATGATTTTATTTATTTATTTTATTACCGCGCCAATCGTAATACTTTTGGCTGAGGCGATTTTTTGGGTTATCATAAACGACTACCCGATACAATGCATAAATTGTTCCTACCATTGCAACTAAACTGGTTAACCAATTTTTGAAAAGTACTTGCACAAGATTAATCACAATTACAAACACAGTCCACATAAAAAGACCGTTACGTCTAGCTACTTCTTTTGGTGTAACCTTTTCTTTTTTCATTCAAATCATCCTTACTAGAATCATTGTAATTAACTATGATTTTTAGCTGCGGTGTATTCTATATTCCTCTTCTTCATTTCACGTGCATACCACCAGAATAATAGAAGATAGACTACCAAAGCGGCAATTGCATAAATAATGAACATACCGTGTTGCTTCCATGCATTACCAACTAAATAAGCCAAGAATTTTTCAACTGGGCCTTCCATCGTAGTATCAGAAACCAATGTGTGGGCCGGAATTGCTGCACCAACTGAGTGAGCCATGTTGGTAACAAATGGACCAACCATTGTGCCTGCCCAAAGGAAGATTGGTAGTTCAACCGTACCGATAATAATCATTCGAATGATTTTACCGCGAGTAACAACTAACAAAGCTGGCGTTACACCCATGGCAATAATACCACCGAGTGGCATTAATCTGTTACCTGGCAAAATCATTGCTTCAAGCATCATAATTGGTGCCAAGACATTGGCAGCTGCCCAGATTTCAGACCGACCAGCAAGAAATGGCCAGTCAAGACCAATGTTAAATGACCTGCCGGAAAATTTCTTGGTGGCGAAGTCTGCAATTCCTTGTGATAGTGGCTCAACCGAAGCAATAAACCATGAGCCAATAACGGAGAAGAGTTCAATACATGAACCACCAACAAAGGATAGCGTAAACATATCTTTCCATCCCTGTTCAGTGGCTAAGTTGTTACCTGCAAGTAAGGAAACAAAGACACCAAGGTAAACACCAATGGCAAATCTGCTGCCCCAGAAACCAATTTTTTCATTCAACTTGGTTGAATCAAAATCGAATTTATCAAGCCACGGAAGACATTCATCAAAGAACTTGTTGAAGACCATGATAATAGGATTCATCATGTAATTCATGTGCGTGGTCGTCATTGGGTTACCTTCAGGCGCATCAAGTAAGTCATTGAAAGTTGGTTTCATCAAATCAGAGTTGATGATCTTCATTGTTCCAATAAAGATAACCAGTAGAGTCGAAAGCCATAATGGTGCTCCGACATAAACACAGAACAAGCCGATGAAGGCTAAGTGCCAAACGTCAAAAATATCAACATCCAAAGTGTTGGTTTTGTTCATTACTAGTAAAAGAACGTTCAAAATGATTAATACTAAGAGGTAAAAAAGAGTATAAGGTGAACCCCAAGTAATTGTTGCTAATGGTGCCCACCCCATATCCTGCATATCCATATGAATTCCAGTGTGCTTAACAAACTGCATCATTGGCTTTTGAAATGCCATAGTTAGCATATTCATAATATTACCGATTGCCGTAATTGCAATCGCTAATTTCATACCACCTTCGAGCGCTTTAGAAAATTTAACCCGAAAGAGTAAGGCAATAAATGTTAACACAATTAGCATTATCGTGGCTGCACCCATATCAATAAGTGGTTTAAAAAGTGAATTAGCGAAATTAATTATTCCGTTCATTATTAGTTCCTTTCAAATAAAACTATTTTGCATTAATTTCCTTAACTACTTTTTCCACATTGTCATAAACTGGTTTGGCCATTGTTGGTATCCGATACAAAATAGCACCGGCATCAATCAAAGGAATCTTTGGTGCAAATGAAAGATCCGTCTTGGCGATTGTTAGGTAGCCATCATAGTGTGACAATAATTCTTCATTGACATCTTTAACCATGTAAGCATCAACCTTAACGTTATAGCCGCGCTTTCTCATTTCTTCCTCAACTGCATCTTTAATTTGGTGCGATGAGTTAACCCCTGCCCCACACGCAGCAATAAATTTAACTTCTCTACTCATAAAAATACCCCCTATTGCTCAAAATGCTCACTTAAAAACTGATAAATTTTATCAGGGTTAGTAAGACTGAATAACTCTTGTAGTTTTGAAACAGACGTAAGTCGAAGAAAGTCCATTATTTGTGCCAAGATATTTGCCTGTCCTTCTGGATCATTATTTAAAATCATAAATAAGAATTTCACTGGTAATTCTTGATCAGGCGCAATCATATTTTTAAATCCAACCGTCGACTTCAAGGCAACCGGAATTATTAAACGCGTATTAACAAATTCCCCTTCAGTGTGCGGTACTGCAATATTAGGCAGTTCTTTTGTAATCGGTGATGTGTCAATTCCAGTCGGGTAATCGGCCTCTCGTTTGGCGATTTCAGTAAAGAAATCAGCCTTAACAAGATCTTGTTGTAGCAATTGCTCTGAAACTTCCCTTAAAACCGCGGTTGAATCAATCGCATCGCTGACAAATACAGCTTTTGGTGAAAACAAGCTATCTACTTTCACAGCTCAGACTCCTTTTCCATACTAGGCAAGCTCTTTCGCTTTTGTTTGAAAATGTTTTATTTTGTTTGCTTGTCTATTGATATTATATGTAACCGGATTCAAAATTGCAACAAATTTTCTTAATTTTCTACAAATTGAAATAGTGAAACTTTGTTTATCATTCTGATTTTATTAAACAAATTTCTCTCTGCCTTAACGAATACAAAAAAAGACCACGACAATCTCTGCATGATCTTTTGTATTTGTGTGCGATTAAACTTTGTTTTTTATTTACTTTTATTAGTCGTGGTATACGCCTTCGGCCCACTTCTTATTTTCTTCATCAAAGAAGTGAACATTATCCTTTTGATCAGGATTTGGCTTTGCAATACCATCAATTTTGGTAATTAATTTGCGGTTATCGTCAGTTGGGGCATACCTAGCATTCAAAAATGAATCTACAATATCAAAAATGAAATCACGTCCAAGGACAATACCGCCAAAGCCAATAACATTTGCATTTAATTCACGGCGGGCATATTCAGCTTGAGTAGCGTCGCCAACCATCGCTGCTCGAATACCCTCATTTTTATCAGCGGCCGTTGAAATACCGATGCCTGTCCCGCAAAGAACGATACCAAGATCAGCGCGGCCATCAGCAACGTCTTCTGCCACGCGTTTACCATACATTGGATAGTGAGTTCTTGTGTTGTCATGTGTACCTTCATCAATTACACGATAGCCCTCATCCTTAAGGTGATCAGAAATAGCCATTTTAATTGCAGTCACAATATGGTCATTACCCAAGGCAATCACCGTATGCTTATCAATTTTAGGATCAACAAATTCTGGTTGTGGTCGATCATTATCTAACATTTTTAGCCCTCCCTCAGATCATTTCTTCTAACATGTTTAGCCGAATCTGATGCCGTCCGCCAGCATAATCAGTATCAAGATAATGTTGCACGATCGAATAGGCTAATTTTTCACCAACAATGCCACTTCCCAAAGCGATAGCCTTGGCACCGTTGTGCATCGCTGTCATGTGGGCAGTTCTTTCCTCGTTCACATTTGCGGTAACCATCCCTTTGACCTTGTTAGAAGCCATTGCCGATCCTACACCATATTCATCAAACATGATGGCTTTTTTAATACCGTTATCCAGTACTTCACGTGTAACTAGCAAGCTAGATTCAACAAAATCTGCTGCTGCTTTTGTTGTAACGTCCAAGACCTCATAATTGTGATCCTCCAAGTACTGCTTGACTTTTTCCTTTAAGTCAAAGCCAGCCTGATCGCTACCAATAACAACTTTCATAGCTAAAACTCCTCTCAAAACAACTATTTATAAATGGTTGTAAATTGACTATAATGTTTTTCCAATTCAGGATCGATACCATGATTAGTAATCAAACCATCAACATCGCGCAAGTCATAAAATTGATGAAAATCACTGTGATCCAATTTAGAATAATCAGCCACAATCAATTTAACTTGTGAATGATCTAATCCGATTTTCTCGGTTTGACCCTCTTCTAAGTTAGCTGTTGTCATAGAAGTATCTTTAATGCCATTAACACCTACAAAGCCGACTGAAAAAGACATTGTTGCAAGTTCACTATTAGCAAGAGCCCCTAAAAAAGCACCACTGATTCTCCGATAAGAACCGCCAATCATGATCAGATCATAATTATTAGGACTGTTTTTAGCCACTTCAAAAACTGGCAGTGAATTAGTCACTATCCTGAGATGCTTAACTTTCAAGTTAGCAACCATTAATTCTAAAGTAGTGCCCGGACCAACATAAATTGAATCATTTTCATGAATTAGATTGCAGGCGCGCTTGGCAACTTCAATCTTTTCCTTACTATGAATCTCTCTTTTTTGTTTGTAACTTTTTTCAATACGGCTTGGGTCTGACAAAATCTGCGCGCCACCGTGAATACGCATAATCTTGTTGAACTTATGCAATTCATTTAGATCCCGCCTAATTGTCATATCAGACACCTTGAGGGCTTGAGCCAATTCATCAACTGTTACAAACTTTTGCGTGTTTACTATCTGTAAAATCGTCTTTAATCTTTCACTTTTTAACATGGTTACCTACTTTTTAAACTAGATTAAGCAACTAACTTAGTTCATCTTTTAGTATAATTGTTCTATTTTGTTTGTCAATGTTTGAACATGTTTGATAAACAGATTAAGAATAATTAGCTGCAAGTTATTTCTTCTTTCTAAATCTATTCTATATCATGTTGTTCAAAAATTATTAAATCAATGGCTTCTTTACAAAATTTTGTCTTCCGATAATTTTCGTAAAAAATCATTCAAAATTTCAGCGTATTTTCCAGAAGTAGAAACAGTAATCAATGGGGAAAATTATTTTAGAAAGCGATGATTTCAAATCAAACTTGAATAAGCTGATTTTTCGCAAAAGTGTCTGACAATAGATTGCAAAACATTAAGCATGATTGATAATTTCATTAACAGTCACCTGGTCTAATCGGGAGAGATTTTCCACTAACAATTGCGTGATTGCCACTATCATAATGAGAATTGATTAATTCACTTAGTGAATTTAGTAACCCGATATTATTTACATTAGTCACCTTTAAACACTTCTATTAGCTCAATTTGCAATTTTTGACATCAATTAACTTTAAGTATAGCTGGTAACTATCAGTTATGACTGCTATTTTTAGTTTAAAAGATATTTTAGTTATTTATTTAAGCACTTGATAAAATTTTCCTTTGGTTAAGCTTTTTTATGATTTAGTAGTTTATACTAATAGTAATCAGTTGTAACGATATAAAAAGGAAAAACATGCCACGAAAATCAAGCTTTAGCTTAAGAACTAAATCTGTTTTACTAGTTTTTTTAACAACAGTTATTTTTGTTATTACTGCTGGCAGTATCGCTTCATACCATGTCAAACAGAGTCAAAAGCAAATAATCAAAGAGAAAATTGCTGGAGTTGCTAGAATTGCTGCTCAAGATGCAACCGTTAAGGAAACTCTAAAAAAGCATCCCCAGCCCACCCAAAATAATTCATTGCAAAAATATGCCAATCAAATCACACAGGCATCTCATGTTGATTTCGTTGTCATTTTAGATCGGAAATTAATGCGCTACTCCCACCCTGATACTAGTCGGATTGGCAAAAGATTTAGTTCTCCGCAAGATGCTAAAAAATCAAGCACTGGTAAAAGCCATTATTCACATCGCAAAGGTATTTTAGGAACGGGTTACCGCATCTTTGTGCCTGTTTTCAAGAACAAACAACAAGTTGGCATTGTTTGCGTTGGCCTAACCGATAGCTCAATTAACCGGGCAATTTTATCTGCTCAAAAAGCGGTTATTCTTGGTTCATTATTTGCTTTATGTGCTGGCATAATTTTGGCACTTTTTTTAGCGCAAAGGATTAAAAAATCTCTTTTTAATATGGAACCAAATGAAATTGCTACCAAGCTGACGGAACTACACGCTATTATTGATAGTATTGATGAAATCTTAATTGCCGTTAATGAACAAAACATCGTAATTACAACCAATTATTTAGCTAAAAAAACATTTCCAGCAGTTAAAGTGGGTACTGCACTAGATTCCAATTTAGCTAAACTAATTTTTAATCATAATCATTCACAAAATAAGACCAATGTTCCGCTCTTAATTAACGCTAAAGAGTACATTGTATCCACTAGTAGGCTAGTTTATCATGACAAAACTTATGGCCAAATTGCTCTACTGCAAGATCAATCCAAATACCAACAACTGTCTGAACAATTAGCTGGAAGTGAGCAATACATTCAAGCCCTTAGAGCGCAATCGCATGAATTTCGCAATAAATTACAGGCAATTTACGGTATGATTGAATTAAAGCAATATGATAATGTTACTAATTTTATTGGTAAAGTTAATGCTAATTACCAGCAAGAGTTTGGCCAGCTAAACCAGCAGATTGAATCACCAGCTTTAGTCGGTTTTTTAACCGGTAAAATTAATCAGGCTAAAGAGCAAAAAGTGACTTTGACACTTACTCCTGATTCCTATCTGCCACAAGCAATTGTTTCAGCCCAATTAAATCTTGATCTGATCAAGATATTGGGTAACTTAATCGACAATGCCTTAGCTGCCATTGATACCAGTGGTACCATTAAACTCGAACTTAATTATGATACCGAAAGTACGACCCTGATTATAGAAGTGACCGATAACGGTAGTGGTATTTTGCCTGCTGTCCGAGAACAACTTTTTAAGCAAAAATATTCTACTAAAGGTAAAGGTCATGGTTACGGCTTAATGCTGGTTAAGCAGATTATCGATAATCATCACGGCTATATTGACATTACACCTTGTAATCCACATGGTAGCAATTTTTATCTTGAATTACCGATTAACAGCGAGGAGTAAAAATGTTACAGATTCTCATTGTGGAAGATGACCCCATGGTCAATTCAGTTGATAAACAGTACCTAATGAAAATAATTCCGCCCGCAAAAATGCAGCTTTATCAAGTAGATAGGGCAGATAAAGCTTTAGCCCTTGCGCAAAAAATGCAGCTTGATTTGGTCTTACTCGATATTTATTTACCTAAAATTTCAGGTACTGAGCTTCTTCACTTATTTATTGAGCACAATCTCCATCCGAATGTAATCATGTTATCAGCTGCTAAAGATAGCCAAAGCGTTAACCAAGCGTTAAACTATGGCGTACTCGATTACCTGGTAAAACCATTTTCTTTTGAGCGATTCCATAAGGCAATTGAGCATTTTCTAAAATATAATGAGGTATTAAACCAAGATCGACAATTATCGCAAACTGAACTCGATCAGATTTTCATTACACAAGATTTTGCTGGAGAAAAAGAAATGACTTCCTTGCCTAAAGGACTATCAAATTTTTCTCTTAACAAAATAAAGGCAATCATCGCAGAAACACCCGATTATTTTTCTAATCAGGAGATTGCCCGTAAGTCTAAACTCTCACGGATTACCACGAAAAAGTATTTAGATTATTTAGTAAAAACTAATGAATTAACAATCAAAACACATTACCTAAAAGTAGGTCGACCAATTAAACTTTACAAAGCTAATAAATAAAAAGCGAACTATCAGTTGATAGCTCGCTTTTTTGTGTATTAACTTAGTCTAACTTAATGTCGTTATCAATCTTACCTGTCTCTAAAACTTGGTGGAAGTTTTCATAGCTGACTGCAATCATATCCGTTAAAGCTGGACTCGTGTAAGAACCAATGTGCGGAGTTAGTAGAACCTTAGGATATAAATCAACTAACTGCTTAGTCAGTTCATTAGTGATATTGCCTTTAAAATCATGTCCCAGCACTTCAACTTCGTCCGGTAAAACATCACTAGCAAAACCAGCAATTTGATTTTGAGTGATTGCCTTAATAATAGCAGGATAATCAGCAAGTTGTGTTCTCGCCGTATTAACCAAAACAGCAGTTGGTTTCATTTTCTTTAAAAAGTCCGCATCGATTAAACGATCATTTTGACCTGGGAAATACGGCACGTGGATTGAAACAATATCTGATTTTGCTAGCAATTCATCCTGCTCAACAAATTCAACATATTGTTTAGCGAAGTCGCTTGGATAAGGATCATAGCCCAAGACTTTGGTTCCCATTCCACTATATAGCTGCGCTTCAGTCGCCCCAATTCGACCAGTTCCGATAATTCCCACAGTACTTGAATGAACTTCCCCAGAAAAAGTGGCGGTCGAAACACTAAAGTTTCCCTGCCTGGTCATATCGACTGCCAAAGCAGTATGTCTAAAGAGCATCATTCCTAAGGTCATTGCCAATTCGGCTACGGCATATGGTGAATATGCCGGAACACGAGCAACTTTCATTTCATATTTGGCGGCAGTCTTAAGATCAATATGGTTAAAACCTACTGTTCTAGTAAAGACGTATTTAATGCCCCACTCATTTAATTTCGCCAAGTTTTGTGCGTCTGCCTTACAATTGGCACGTAACAAAACAGCATCTGCGCCTTTAGCAGTTTCAATATTATCGTGAGTTAACAATTCAGATTCCAATTGCACATCATAATGATATTTATTTAATTTCTTGAAGTAATCTACTTCATTTTCACGTACGCCATAAGCAACAATTTTAAACATAAAAACCTCCTAATTAATGAAATAATCCGCTTTGACTAAGAACACCGAGAAAGGCAATCCAAAATGGCATTGCCACTACCGCTAAAATTGTCGATACAAAGGATGCATTGGACGATAATACCGCCTCACGATCAAAGCTAATCGCATAAGACGAAGCAACGGCAGCGGTTGGCGTAGCCATCATAATAATGATTGTACCTAAGGCAACATAGCTAATCGGTAAGATGTTAGTCACATTTAAGATGGCCAATATTACCAAGTTAAGCAGTGGTACTAAGACAACCTTATTAAAACTGTAATACCAAGAAGTCTTGTTTCCCGCAGCTTTTTTAAATGAAGTCGAACCTAAAGTAGCACCGATTGATAGCCAAGCAAGTGGTGATGCCAGGTTAGCCAGATATTGCAGTGGTTTGTACAACCAAATTGCAGTCTGATCAATTCGGTAAAAGGCAACCTTAATTATTGGTGCACCAGGATTAATTACGCCATTAACAGCTTGTCTTACAGCTACCTGTGGCATGTAATTTTGCACTAGCCACATAATCAGTCCCAAAAAAGTAGCAATTACCACCGGATTGACAAACATTTTTTTGATATTGCTTGCATTCATTTTCAAGCCAGACATCTTAATATAAGCATAAGAATATAAAAAAATCCGGTAGCCAATATTAAAAATCGAGCTATACATTATGCCCTTGGTACCAAAGACCGCACCAACAATTGGAATTCCAAAAAAGGTAGTTGAACCAAAAGTGGTTAAAATTGCTAGAACATCCCGCTTATCTTTAGGATATTTGGCATAAGAAATTGGGGTTACCAAAATCAAAATAATATAAATTACAATTCCCCAAATTAACACATTCATCCCTTGCGAAAAAGTTTCGCCATTAATCGGTTGCATAAATGAGTTGAATGCCAAAGCCGGAAGCGCAACTGTTAAAACAATCTTAGATAAAAGCTTACCATACTTTTCTGTAAAGATATTACGCTTACGTAAATAAAAACCCAATAAAATAATAAAAATTGTTGATGTTACTGAGCTAACTATCGCAACATTGGAAAATGTCACTTGAATCGCTTTCGCAATATTCATCTTTCTCCTCCTAATTAATTACATATTTCACAATATATTTTAGTTTTAACCTCAATTTTTGATAATAATAGTAAATTAATGTAACCTTTTGTAACTTATGTAAGCGAAATCAAGTAAATATAAACGAACAATTTTACCAGTAAAGTAACTTGCATTTGTCGGAAAATTCAAGCTAGTAGAATATGTGAATAAAAAAACAAAACAAAAGCATCCTATTTGATCTTCACAAAATAGAATGCTTCTTAACATTATTTTTGTATGAGCTATTTAAAATTCATCAAAGCCGTCTTCTTCTTGCTCTGCTACATGGCTTACCTTCTTATGAACTGGCGATTGCTCAAAAAAGACATACATAATTGCTGCCATTACCACAGCAAAAATCGCTGCTCCAGGTGCTGCATAAGTTTGAATTGCCAAAGATATGCCAATGATTGAACCAGAAACTAAATTTACGTAAAAATCATCTGGTTGAAGCCCTGTTATTCGACAAAATTTTTAGCTAAACGCCGGAAGCCCTAAAAGTGACCATACCCGTTAATTAGTTTAATCATTAACCTTAATTCAGTAACCCAATTTATTAAGTTCAGGATAGTCTTTAAGATTAAGTTTTCGCCCACTCTTTAATGAAAACACATATGCAGTATTCCAAAAAAGGAAATTTCCTTTAAAAAATAGTGGAACAATACTTTCTTTTTTCATGATAATTCTTACGCAATTTATTAATTTTAAGTTCTCCTATTATTTTGAAATTTAATAGATTGATGATCTTTTATCTTGGCCAATTTACTCATCAATGTAATTTGAAACTAAATAAGCACATCACATGTGATGTGCCCTATTAGTTTAGTTATTATACTTTTTATCACTTATAATCTTTCCATTACCGATTGCTTTAATTTTTTGTGAAGCATCATCGTCATCACCATTTTGGTGGAAGACGCAACCAGAATATAGCATTACTTGTTTATGCTCATAATCATCATGCTCAAAAGTGTAAGTTATCTTATAGACAACATTACTACTATTATCTGGCGCAGGCGAAATGGAAACAATGCTACAATCCATATCATAAGAAATTATTTCGTCATTGTCATTAAAGTTACCAATCTGCTCATGCAGTTCTTGGTAACCCTTATTTTCCGCGCCACCAACAAATGCATCTTCAGCTGGATCTTCAAAGTTGTCTTCCAAGATATTTTTGGCATCATCCTCGCTGATTAAGCCCGGCCATTCAGGCTTAACGACATTACTACTACTATCATCGTCATCATCAAAGCCTAGATCATCATAATCAACTACCTTTGATCTGATTGCGTTACCGTCAACCTTCATCATGACATAAATCTTCATGTCATCCGTAGCAGGATATTCGTTAAATACTTTTTCGCCGTTCTTATCTAACATACCAACTTTTTTCTCGTTAATATAGACATCCGCACCAGGAGAGCTTTTAACCGTAAAATTGACGGTCTTGATATTCATATTAATTGCACTATTTGAAAAAATATTGGCGCTTTTATCAGCAGTTAACTTATGACCAGCAGCAGTCGATTTAACTACAATATGATATTTTCCAGGAAAAAGTGGCTGTACCTGCTTATAATAACTTTCACCACTACCATTAACCCCACCGATTTTTTCATCATTAACATAAATCGTCGAATTGGCATGATTAGTCTTAATATGTGGTGTAAAAGTCTTAAATTTTAACGTATATTTAGGGAAAAACAGTAAGTACCGTCCTGACTGTACTAACGAAACGTCTTCATAAGTATCACCATACTTAAAAGCTTCTGCCATCTTATCGGCATCACTACTGTGATCAAAATAATAATTTTGCGTTGGCTTCAAAGCCGCATTAGTGACATGCACACTAGGATTATCCGAGGTAACATAGTCCGCTAAATTTGCCCGCGGATTTTTTAAATACGCAGTAATCTGATCAACTTGATTTTTCCGTTGATAATGATTTGAGCCCCAAGCATAAAAAGCAATGAAAGCAACAACCAAAACGCCCACAATGCTCAAAATTATCTTAGTTTTCTTTTTCATCGGCTGGCGCGGATTATTGTTAGCAGCTTGCCGGGGCGTCTGATCCATTCGGTATTCCTGCCGACTTTGCTTATTATTAGACAGCTTTGCGCCACAGTTGGAACAAAACTCCTCGTTTTCGTTAACTGGTTGTCCACAATTTGGACAAAATTCATTTTTATTCATCTTTACACCATCTACATTGAACCATTAAAACCTGAAATAATTTGATTAAAAATTGACCGTAAAACGGAATTATAAATAAGTGAGTTCATTACCAAACTACAAATAAAAATAATACCAAAAGCAAGTAAAGCACCATATGCTTTATCCCGTCGAGCACCGTTATTTGCTAGCAAGGCCACTTCTTGACCAATAAAGAACAAACCAAATAATAGTAAAACTAAAAATAAAGTAAATCTGATACTATTAAGTCCTAAAACCATTAATAAAAAGAAAATGACTGTCAAAATCAAATTTAGGTTACTAGCATGGATACCGCGGTTAACAAAATCTAATAGATTAATTTGCTCATCATAAATAAATTTATATGCCACAAAGTGACTACCAATCACAATCACTTGGAAAATCAGGACAATTAAAAATACCCGAAAGACAATGCCAAAAGAAATATCAAAATTGCCCTAACCTCTAGTATCGCCCCCGAAATGATTGACTAAGCCAATTGCACTGGTAATAACTGACTTAGCAAAGAAATATAATCCAGTAACAAATAAAACATCTTCAATTAAAATTGTTACCCAGCCGTACCAGCTTTGAGCAGCTAAATTGCTAGTTGCGGGACATTTCCATGATTCAACCAGCCATTCCCAATAATTTTGCAAATAGCTACCAGAATTAACATGTTGCTGATTAACTTCAGCCACAACTGGTGCAGTTTTTTTAGTTACAGTAGTAGCCTGCTCCGGCTCTTTTTCTAACGTAATTGAACGTAAATCGCTACCGCATTTAGTACAAAAATTAACCCCATTTTCCATCAGGGCACCACAATTAGGGCACTTTTTCATTACTTGCTCCTTACATTTATAACAACATTATATGAATACTAACTACTTTCATCCGCTCCCAAAATCTGGAATAGCAATATTGGATAGTAAAACATCTTCTTCCCACTTTGTCTTTTACCCAAATAACTAAACTATATATAAAAAAAGCTAAAAAGGTAGAACACTAATTCATTGTAAAATTATCTATTTTTACTGTCAAATTGTAGTATTAGCCTGGATTGAACTGTTTCATAGTTAGTACTTTTGCAAACTGTAGTAAACTAGAAGTTAAAAATGAACAAATGAGGTTAAAAAATGAAAATTGTAAATTTGGATAGTTATGCCTTAAACCCCGGTGACCTTGATTGGACACCCCTTAAGCAGTTGGGCGAATGTACCATTTATGATCGAACACCAGTTGATGATAACGGCGAGATTTTGCGCAGAATCGGTGATGCCGAAATAGTATTAACTAATAAAACACCATTAAATCGAAGTGTTATCACCAAAGCACCTAATCTTAAATACATTGGAGTCACCGCGACCGGGTACAATGTGATTGATACTGCGGCTGCACGGGCAGCTAACATCCCGGTTACTAATATTCCAACTTACGGCACCGATGCAGTAGCACAGTTTACTTTTGCTCTACTCCTTGAAATCACTAGCCAAGTTGGTTTGCACAATAAACTGGTTCACGAAGGACGCTGGAGCAACAATCCTGATTTTACTTTTTGGGCAAAGCCATTAATCGAACTGCAAGATAAAACAATGGGATTAATTGGCTTTGGCAGCATCGCTCAAAAAGTCGCTGAAATCGCCCATGCCTTTGCAATGAACGTTATTTTTTATAATCACCGGTCAAAAACTAATCTTCCAGACTACGTAAAACAGGTTAGCCTGGATGAATTATATCAACAAGCCGACATCATTAGTCTTCACGTGCCACAAGCACCCGAAACAACCGAAATGATTGACCGAGAAGCAATTACCAAGATGAAGGATGGCGTTCTATTACTTAATACAGCACGCGGGGGGTTGATTAACGAGCAAGATGTTGCTCACGCTTTGAATAATGGTAAAATTGGAGCAGCTGGTGTTGATGTTGCCGAGCAAGAACCAATTCCGGTAAACAGTCCGCTCTTATCTGCAAAAAATTGTTACATTACACCACATATTGCGTGGGCACCAAAAGAAACACGTAAGCGCCTGTTAGATATTACAATCAACAACTTATCAGCTTTCTTAAACGGAAAAGCCGTTAATGTCGTTAATTAAAAAAATAAGCTGCAAAATTAATCTTTGCAGCTTATTTTTATTCACCTTTTTTAAAAATTAAATGTAATCCTCCGTCTGGCAGTTTTTTGATAAAATCTATTTTAAATTGATCATCAATTCTACTAGTTGTTTCAAAAGTAGTCTTAATCTCGCGGTCACCATTGACATATGGCGAGATGACGAGAGAAATTTCATCGACTAAGTGCTGCTCTAAAAAGACACCATTAATTCTAGCACCACCACAAAGAGCTAATTTTTCAATGCCAAAATGCGCTCTTAGCTTAACTAAAACTTCCTTTAAGTTAAAATTCTCCTCTCCAGAAACGATATAGGGAATTTCCATTGTACGCAGAAAGGACAAATATTCTTTTCGTGCCTTTTTCGTAACAACTTCAATTGCTCGCATTTGTTGATTATGATATAGAAAATAATTTTTATTCCAACCACATTTTCCCTTACGATCAAAGGCAACAGCCCAAGTCGCTGATTCAATATCAGGTAGCCAATCTTCATACTTAATTCCAGCAGTACTGTATTGACTCAAATCAAGTGTTTCAGGAGCAGCATACATTTGAATCGTCCGCCGACCATTGCCATCAGCATTACTTAAAACAAATAGTTCATCATTATAATATTTGCTTGACGCAGGGCTATCACATTTACCATCAATTTTACCGTCAATCGTGACATACATATGAACTACTACTTTTGCTCTATCCATTTTTGCCTTCTTTTAATTTAAACCAAATATAATCCTTCAAGTATACTTGAAGTCAAGAAGAGAACAGAATATTTAACCTGAGTTAAAAATATTTAAATTTATTGCTATATTTCCCTTGACCTTGACGTAGCGTCAACAATTATACTTCAAAATGTAAGTGAGGAGATTTAATTATGTCGTATTCAATCACCGAATTAGCTAAATTAACAGGAATTTCAACGAGAACTTTGCGTTTTTACGATAAGACGGGACTACTAATTGCCCGTCGTAATACTAAAAATAATTATCGTTATTATGACAAGGCCGAAGTTGATCAACTACAAAAGATAATGTTTTTAAGATTATTTGACTTGCCTTTAGCGCAAATCAAAAAAATCATGCAAAGTTCTACTGCAATCCAATACCAAGCTTTAAAACAACAACGTCAAAAAATAATAGCTGAGAGAAACCGATTAACGGCATTGATTGATAACCTAGATCAAACACTTACATCGATGAAAGGAAAAATACCCATGAACATGAGCGATCAAGAAAAATTTATTGCCTTTAAAATGCAAAAAATTAATGATAATGAAAAAATGTATGGCAAAGAAATTCGTACTAAATATGGTAATGATCTTATTGATACGAGTAAGCAAAAAGTCTATGCTCTGTCCAAAAAAGAATTTGATCATTTAGAACAAATCACTAAACAAATTTTGATTCAGTTAAAGCCACTAGTTGGTACTACTGATTTCCAACAAACTGCTGCTAAACAACTTTTTACTTTACATAAAGAATATTTACAGATGATGTGGCCTAGCCAGTTATATTCATCCACGAATCACAAAAATTTGGCTACAATGTATGTTTGTGATGAACGATTTAAGAAATACTATGAAGAGGGTACTGGTATGGAAGGTGCCGCCCAAACTTTAAAAGATATTATTAATTATTATGCTTAAAGAGCTTAATAATTAAAAGGACATTTTGTTATTTTTACAAATTGTCCTTTTTGTATAATTAAATCTTATCTGGTTAGCAGAAGTAGCCTAAAAGACAGTTATAAGTAGAACTTAAAGACAAATTGATCATCTAATAATCCAATATTGAATCAAGCATTCTTTTAACCACCATGCATCATATCAAAAGAATACTACTTTCTAATAGCTTAAGCTATTAGAAACTGATAAGTACCTGATTTCACTGTGATTCTTGTATTTTCAACACTTGCTTGTGGATACTTTTTTAAAAACTTATCCGTATCCGGCGGATAAATAGTGGCTTTACATCCTGCAGGAATGCTAAATTCATACACCTCTGAAAGTCATTAACTATGCCTTTGAACTTCGGATTAATTGTAACTTCTTTATATCCTGGCTTGATTACATTTAAGCCAATAACATTCTTATAAATCAATCAAGGACACATCCCATAACGTAATGATTAAAGGAAAATATCCCTACTTTACTATCAGGTTGAATCCCCGCCCAAGATCTCCAAATAGTAGTAGCTCCATGATCAACTTCATATAACCAAGACGGGCACTTTTATCCTGTAAAACCTGTAAAAATAGTTGCTTAGCTAATTCTATTTCATCATTATCAACTAGTACGTCTAATAAATATGGAACAGATAAAAATCCGGTATCAAGACAGTCGTTGTTACCATGTATTAGTTCTACTAACCTAGCTAACAATTGCTGTTTAAGATTATGGTCTTCAACCATGTCAAACGCCAGTGCCAAAACATAGCATCCCTGATAATCGCTAGTTAACTTGCCAGCTTTTACAAATTTATTAGTAAAGGCTATTTTTACCTTATTAGCATATTCAATATACTGATTACTATCTTCACCTAAAAGGTTGCTTATTTTAGCAAGAAGTATTGCAGAGTGTGCTAAAAATGCGGTCGCAACTAAATCTTTAGTTGCTTTAGCTGACTTCATCGAATCTGGATTTCCAATCATCATACTTGGAAACATCCAATCACCATAGTGAAAAGTAGTATCCAAAATGTAACAGTCATTGCCCTTTTTATCTGCAGCAGCACTTTTTACACTATAATTATGCCACTTCATCATTGCATCATAGTTTTCTAGCAATATTTCCTTGTGTCCATATCTTTGATACAGAGTCCAAGGTACCATGATGAGTGCATCGCCCCAGCCAGCTGAACTCAAAATACCTTTAAAATCAAGCGTACTTTGGTAAAAATCTTCAGTATCATAATAAAAAGTTGCAGCTGGTGCGAAACTTGCATATCACAGGTCCAACCTACACGTTCACATTGCAGACAATCAGTTGGAATAGACAACATATTGCCACGCTGCCTCCATTTAATGTTTTGTAGTAGACGATTTATTCGCTGTGCTCTACCTCGCATCCACATGCAATAGAGCATACAGTTCTTTGCCCCGCTGTTTAACAATATCTGTAATTGATAAAACATACTCTTCAAAAGTTGATTTACCTGATAATTTTTGTAGTGAAATATTATCCTTAGTACCCTTTTCTGTAAAACTCCATAAGTAGTTCTTATCAATAAAATCAGTATAGGTAGTAAAATTTTTAAAATAAAAATCGTTCAATACAATTAAAAATTTATCAAAGAAATCATTGTATGGCACTCGAGCCCTCTTAGGATTAATTCCACCATGAACTGGCAAAATAAAAAAATTACCTAATTGATAATTATTACATAGTTGATAATATGAATGACCGTTCTTATCAGTAGCCTCAAACTCAAAAATCTGGTCACTATTATGTGGTGTATATTTTTTAATAATACCAATAATTTCTAACTGTTTTTTTCGATCTAAAAAACGATAGTAACTACCATAGTACTTTTTTACCGCTATTCTATAAGTATTCAACGTATCGCCCGCATGATTTTTTCGTCAAACCAAGGAAAAAGCTTATGATAAATACTATTTGTTAATTCGGTGCAATCCGCTTCTTTCCCTTGCGTTAAAAAATCAAACCTTATAGTCTGTTCCTCATCTAAAGACAAGAAATCATCTAAAGTTATTTTATTAATTCCAGAATATTCTGTAAGTTTCATTTAACACCTCTAAAAAATCAGTTACTTCTTTGAAAAATCCAAGTATCCCTCATATTGCTATAAAGCTATCCTTCTTTCCTTTCTGATATCAACAGCTATTGGAATCTGCCCCATTCTAAATTATTAAAAAAATATTCCGCGAATAAAATTATACTCCCATGCTACCACACTATAAGAATATATACCGAGTGTTTGCTAAATAATTTCAAGCTAATTAGTCTACTACCAGATTTAAGAATTCTGAAGATTAATAAATTTTTAGGTACAAAAAATAGCGGGCACAAAGCCCGTTATATCGTCTTCTAGTCTGCCTCTAATGACTTTTTCGTACACACAACTTTTTTCTTTGTACATTTTTTGTGCATGAGAACCTTTATTAACGAAAATCAACCTTAACTTATCTTCGAAAAAGGTTGATTACTTTGAATTACTATTAAAAATGCTGATTGCCAGAATCGAACTGGCGACCTTTTCTTTACGAGGGAAACGCTCTACCAACTGAGCTAAATCAGCGCTTTTTGTAACATTCAAATTATACCAAAACAAAAAAAGTCATGCAATCAAATGAATGACTTTTATTTATTATTTCCAGTCAAGACATAAGCCCTGCTGATGCAGCAATTGAGGTAACTGGTCGCGATCAATTTTTTTATTATCCAACTTGGCCCCGGTTAT
Source organism: Lactobacillus sp. ESL0230 (assembly GCF_003692805.1). Lineage (NCBI taxonomy): Bacteria > Bacillati > Bacillota > Bacilli > Lactobacillales > Lactobacillaceae > Lactobacillus > Lactobacillus sp. ESL0230. The sequence continues at coordinate 7,451 of NZ_REHI01000005.1, read as the reverse complement.
TTGTTTGGTAAAAGAATCAATGCGGTGATTAGTTGCTCGTAAATCATAATATTTTTCCACAGTTTGGTCATAGTCTTTTAACTCAGCAACATTGAAATTTTGTGGATAATTATTTTCAAACGTAGTGAATTTTAGGGGTAAACGTGGCTTTAATTGTGGGTTTTGATCGGGGACCCCTACCTGCATCCCCAGTGCAGGAAAAGTTAGTTTCGGTAAATCCAGCACCTCAAGTAGCGCTAGTGGATGGTCATTAATTGTCCCCAGTGGCACATAACCTAGTCCCATACTTTCCACCGCATTAGCTACATTTTGCCATGCAAGTAAGGTATCGTCCATTCCTTGCATAAAAAGATCAGTTGTATGTACTCGACCATCATCTTGACCTAGTTGCTGGCGAATCTGCTGATTACGATACAGATCAACTACAAAAATAAATAAGTCGCCTTCTGCCCCTACATACTTTTGGTTACACAATTGCCGTATTTTTGCTAGTTTTTCCTCATCAGTAATATGCAAGAGAGTCGTATTTTGCATAAATAGACTTGTAGCCGTATGCTGAAAAACTGTGAATAAGGTTGTTAATTGTTCGGTTGTTAACGATTGAGCTTTAAACTTTCTAATCGATCTGTGATTAATTTGCTGATCAATGGTTGAATTGTGAATCATTGGCCTACTTCCCCTCTGAATTGACTTACTTAAAATTAATGTAGTGCAAAAACTACCTGGTGTCAATTAGTAGTAATTTATATAAATAATTTACCAATTTATGCTAAAATCTATTTAAACGGTTACAAAAATGGAGGCAAAAATGCGTATATTAGTTATTGGTGGAGCCGGCTACATAGGTTCAAATGCAGTTAAACAATTACTGGATAACGGGTACGAAGTAGTTGTGCTTGATGCTTTATACACAGGTCATCGTCTGGCTGTAGACAATCGCGCCAAGTTTTATCAAGGCGACCTTAAAAATAAATTTTTAGTAAGCCAAATTCTGCGTAATGAAAAAATTGATGCTGTTATGCACTTTGCAGCCTATTCACTAGTACCAGAGTCAATGAAAAACCCCCTCAAGTATTACGATAATAATGTTTGGGGAATGATTGCCCTTCTTGAGGCAATGCGGGATGCAAGGGTGAATTACCTGGTCTTTTCTTCTAGTGCTGCGACTTATGGCATCCCTAAAAAGTTACCAATTACTGAAGATTCACCATTAAATCCAATTAATCCATATGGAGATACCAAATTAATGATAGAAAAAATCATGCACTGGGCCGACAAAGCTGATGGTATTAAATCAGTTGCACTAAGATATTTTAACGTTGCCGGGGCATCAAAGGATGGACAAACAGGTGAAGACCATGCACCTGAAACACATCTTATTCCCAATATTTTAAATAGTGCTGTTAAGGGTGATAATAAGTTCACCATTTTTGGGGATGACTATGATACACACGATGGTACTAATGTACGTGACTACATTCAAGTAACCGATCTAATCGATGCTCATATTTTAGCACTACAATATTTAATCAAAACTAACCTATCAGATGTCTTTAATTTAGGTACTGAACACGGCTACTCCAATTTAGAAATTTTGCAAGCTGCGCGCAAGGTTACCGGAATTCAGATTCCATACACAATCGGACCAAGACGTAGCGGTGATCCGGATAGTCTTGTTGCTGATTCTACTAAAGCTAGAACCATCTTACATTGGCAGCCCCAATTTGAAAGTGCTGAAGATCTCATTGCAAGTGCATGGCAATGGCACCAAGCTCATCATCATGGTTATGAAGATTAAACTAAAAATGTACTGGTAAATATTACCAGTACATTTTTTAGTTGGTAGAATTAATCACGGTATATAAATCTATATCACAAAACTGGTCGTGATTTTTTACTTCATCTTTCAATAATGCAACGTGGTCAAATTTTAGTCTCTGGGCTATTGCTCTACTAGCTTTATTTCGATGATCGACCAAGAGGTTTAACCGGTGTAATTTTAACTCAGAAAAAGAGATATCTATCAAATGTCTCACTACCTCGGTCATAATGCCCTTACCCTGATATTTCTGGCCAAGCCAATAACCAATTTCCGCACTTTGATGATTTAGCTTTATATCATGCAGATCAACCATACCCGCTGGTTGGTTATTCACAAGAATCACTAATGCCAATTTTTTATATTCCGCGGTCTCACTTCGCATAAGCTTAATAAAAGCAAGTTCATCCTGAAGCGCATTTATTTCATTCGCCCAAGGCAAGAAGCGTGATAATTCTGATCGATCCTGCTCAATAAGATTATATAAACTTTGCGCATGACTTGTTTCCGGGAAAACTAACTTAATGGATAAATTGTTCAACGAAAAAGTAGCTAAAACAAACATTGATTATCTCCTTTAATAAATCCTTAATTAAACTCATCATACAATTATCAAAATAATTGTCAACTCAAAAAAATCTCATCTTTATATAAGCATGTCAATTTAATAAATGCTATAATCGACTATTGTAATATCAATGTAATATTTTATAGTTTCGGAGAAATCTAATGAATGAAAAAGATGAAGAAAACAATAATAGTGGTTATGAACGAACCCTAACTAACGCCCATATTCAATTAATTGCCTTAGGCGGAACAATCGGCACCGGCTTATTTTTAGGTGTCGGCAATAGTATCCGCCGAGCTGGTCCAAGTGTCCTCTTAATTTACGTTATTGTGGGAATTTTTTTATTTTTATTAATGCGTGCTCTAGGTGAACTAATTGTTTCAGATTTGTCAAAGCATACCTACATCGACTTTATCAAAAAATACTTAGGTAAAGATATAGGTCTGATTTCAGGTTATCTTTATTGGATTAGCTGGGTCACATTGGGGATGGCTGAAATGACTGCTCTAGGAATTTATTTCCAATATTGGTTTCCTCGACTGCCAACTTGGCTACCTGGATTAATAACGGTGGCAGTATTATTAATTATTAACTTACTGTCCGCACGTTTTTTTGGTAATTTGGAATTTAGCTTTGCAATTATTAAAATTGTAACAATTATTGCCTTCGTCATTTTAGTCTTTTACCTCTTATTAACAGGTAGCAAAACTAGTCTGGGGCCAGTTACTTTTGCCAATCTAAACAGTCACGGTGGCCTATTTGCCAAAGGTAGCATTGGCTTCTTCGCTGGCTTTCAGATGGTTATCTTTAGTTTTGTCGGCGTAGAACTAGTTGGTTTAACTGCAGCCGAAGCCCAAAATCCAGCCAAAACCATAAAAAAAGCAATTAACGAAGTCCCTATGAGAATCATCTTATTTTATGTTTTAGCAATTGTGGCGATTTTAGTCGTAATTCCCTGGAATAAGGTTGCGACTAACTCCAGTCCTTTTGTCCAAACCTTGGCTGCAACTGGTATCCAAAATGCTGGCTCACTAATTAACTTTGTAGTAATTTCCGCAGCTGTTTCAGCTACTAATAGTTTTTTGTACAGTGCAGGTAGACTACTTTTCTCGGTTACCTATCAAGGCAAAGGTAAGTGGAACCATACTTTTGGCCAGTTACACCGAAAACTTCCACAAAACGCACTTATCCTATCTGCTGTTTTAATGGAATTAGCTCCCTTAGTTATCATTTTAATTGGAAATAATGCATTTAATTTTATTTCTTCGACTTCAACTAGTATGTTCTTGATTATTTGGTGTCTAATGTTGCTTACCCATATTGCATATCGTAACCAAACAAAGGAACAAGACTTGACTGATTTTAAGATGCCATGGTTTCCTTATTTAGATTTTGCTACTCTGGCCTTCTTTATCATAATGATTATTTTATTACTCTTTTTGCCAGAAAATCGAATTGCAATGATTGCCGCACTATTAATTTTTATTATTTTATTTAGTTTAGTTAAAATTCGCCATCAAGAATAAAATAGATAACAAAAAATCTTAGATCAAAAGATCTAAGATTTTTTAATTATGTATCAACCTTTGCTTTATTTTTTGCCATAACCCCAATGCTTGCCGCATTCGGTCAGCTGGAACATAATTTCTAATTGCACGTAAAGTTTTTTTATTATTTCGTGTAGAAAAAATAAATTTACCATTTACTTTCGTTCGAATTTCAAACCTTGGAATATATCGACCACCGAAATGGACGTCCGCTACAATATAAGTTACTTCTGCCCATGGAATTTGGACATAATCAGAAATATTACGATCATTATAAAATTCAAATGCTTTATTTCCAATCATGGCTTTGCCATAAGTTGAAATTCCCCGAAACCATGTTGCACTAGTAGTAAAATCAACCTTGTTGTTACTTGATTCAACCATTTTATTAGAGTACATGCAAAACGTGTAAGCCAACACCAATAATGAAAATAGCAATAATAATCACTATTGGGGATACTTTCTTCTTCAAAAGCCACGTACACAAGAAGGTTAATAATAAACCAGCTAAACCAGGAATCAAGGTATCCAAATTATTTTGCAAGGTAGTTACCTTAAATTTAGTCAAGGATAAACCATTACTTTGAGCAATTAAAGCTTGTTGGATTCCTTTAGCACCTGCTGGCAGAGTATTCCAATCAATGTAACCGCCCTTTTGAATTGGCGTTTGGGAAACAATTGGCGTAAATTTAATATTGACCCAGCGTTCAATTAAAGAACCTAGGACAAACATTCCCATCATGGACGCTCCACGCGTTACCTTTTGCAGTAATCCGCCTGACATATCATTAGTAATCGCTGAACCTGCCCGATAGCCAAATTCCTGTGTATACCACATAAAGGCAATTCTAATTACATTCCATATAACAAAGAATAAAACTGGTCCTAAAATGTTACCCTGAATTGCCATTGAAGCACCTAATGCTCCAACGATCGGACGCACAGTATACCAAAAGACTGGATCACCAACACCGGCTAAGGGACCCATCATTCCAACCTTGACTCCTTGGACTGCTTCGTCACCAACTGGAGCACCGTTAGCTTTATCCTCTTCTAAAGCTAAGGTAACACCTAAAATTGGTGAAACCAAATAAGGGTGCACGTTAAAAAATACTAAATGGCGCTCTAGCGCTGCCGCCATATCCTCTTGATTAGGATATAACTTTCGTAATGCTGGAATTAGTGAATAGGCAAAACCACCATTTTGCATTCTTTCATAGTTCCATGAAGCCTGCAAAAATTGTGAATGCCACATGACTTTGAAGCGATCGGCTTTAGTTAATTTTATTTTTTGATCAGCCATAATAAACTCCTCCTCTTAAATATCACTTTAATAATCATCAATAATATCGCCGAGTGGATCGCCGGTACCTTCATTATTTGTACTTGAATTATTGTTATTGCCTTGAGATTCAAGTGCTAAGTACATTAAGGCCATTGCTAAACCAATTGCACCTAAAGCGATTAAAGTTAAGTCCTTAATTGCAGCTAAAGCAAACCCAATCGCAAAGAATGGCCAAACCTCACGGCTTGCCATCATGTTAATTACCATTGCATAACCCACTGCTACAACCATGGCACCACCAATTGACATACCTTCGTTAAGCCAAGTTGGCATTAAGCCTAGCCAATATTTAACCGTTGAAGCTGGAATTGCCAAGAGCAATGCAGCGGGCACAGCAATTCTTAATCCTTGTAAGCAGACTGCTATCCATTGCCACATATTAATTTTGCGCCAATTACCTTTTTTAGCATCAGCATCCATGATATGTGCAATAGCAGTTGAAATTGTTCTGACAATCATTGTTAAAAACAAACCAGCAACTGCTAAAGGCATTGCGATACCAGTTGCCATTCCAATTCCTTTAGTACCTTGTCCGCTTTGAACTAAAATAATGGCAGATGCAACCGATGCTAGAGCTGCATCTGGAGCAACAGCGGCCCCAATATTTGCCCAACCAAGGGCAATCATTTGTAATTGCCCACCTAAAATAATACCTAAATCTAAATGTCCTGTTACTAAACCAATTAGTGTACAAGCAACCAAAGGTTGATGAAATTCCCACTGGTCCAAAATACCTTCCATACCTGCAAGAAAGGCAACAAGAACCACTAAAACCATTTGAATAGTGTTCATATTATACTCCCCTATTTATTCTGCTCATTAAGCAAACTTTGCGCTTTACTTAAAATTGCATCCATGTTGCCAGGTTTATCATTTGGTACTTTACGCACATCAAACTTAATACCCATTTTTTCAAGTTCACGAAAAGTGTCTACATCTTCTTGATTCATCGATAAAACGTTATTAGCATTTACATCACCAACACTATATGACATTGAACCCACATTGATTGTTTTTATGTCGATTCCCGCCTTAACTACTTTTAATACATCTTCTGGATTTTCAAAAAGAAGTAAAGCATGAGTATTACCAAAGCGCGAATCATTAGCAATTTCCACCATTTTTGCTAATGGTACGGTATGCGCTTTAACACCAGCAGGGGCAGCTTCACGAATCATGCTTTTGCGCATATCATCTTTAGCAACACGATCTGATACAACAATTACACGATCTGGATGCATTGCTGGAATCCAACCTGTGGCAACTTGTCCGTGTAATAAACGTGAATCAATTCTAGCCAATACATATTTTATATGACCATCACCAACTACTGTTCCTTCTGGAATAGATTTATTCTTAATTTCATCAGATTTATCTGATGAAGCAACTGTCTGCGTCTGCATCTCAGACATCAAATTAGTCGGCTTAGTCTTAATGCCATCCTTTGCTGGAGCAATGATTGCTGTTGCAATTTCATGAGCACTAGCCTCTGGATTAGTCATTCTTTGTGTTAAAGCCTCAACGACCATTGGTAAATTCATTCCAGAAACCACTGCCCAGGATGGATGACTTTCAAGTAATCCGCTAGCCTGGTTAAACGGAGTACCACCCCATAAATCAACTAATAGCAGTACTTCATCTTGGCTATCGAATGAAGAAATCGACTCTTCCATTTTTCCTCTAATATCATCTGGTCCCTCATCAGGTCTCAAAATGACATGAGCAAAATTGGATTGCTCGCCAAAGAGCATTTCTGCAGATTGAGCAATTCCATCCGCAAAGCCACCATGGCTTGCCAATACAATTCCTACCATGAAAATTCCTCCTTTAAATAAAATATATATATACTTATATTGTACCTTTTAAAAGCGGTTAAGTCACGCACTCACTAAACTTTTAGTGCCACTAATTTAATTTTCATAAACAAAAAAAGAAGGTTATTAAACCTTCTCTTTTAACCTTGCTCCGGCTGTCAGACTCGAACTGACGACATCTTGATTAACAGTCAAGCGCTCTACCAACTGAGCTAAGCCGGAATATTAAAAAAGCACGGCAACGTCCTACCCTCGCAGGCAGTCTCCCACCAACTACTCTCGGCGTTAAGAAGCTTAACTTCTGTGTTCGGCATGGTTACAGGTGTTTCCTTCTTGCTCTTGCCACCGTACTTCTTTT
>NZ_REHI01000004.1:0-59253 GCF_003692805.1 Lactobacillus sp. ESL0230 | reverse complement strand
ATCAGATGCTCTCGACTCTGTCAAGAACTTTTTTTCTGACCCGCGCTGCCGCTTCTTTAAACAACAGCGCTTTTTATATTACTAAACTCAGTCGCTTTTGTCAACTGGTTTTTTATATCTTTTTTGCTTTATCGCAGTACTGTCTAGTACTCTCAAGCACAGATAATACTTTACTATTTTTGTTTTAATTAGTCAAATATTTTTTTAGTTCGTATATTAGTCTAATTATTTAATAAATCTACTTTTCTTTTTAAAATAAAAACTGATATTCCTGTAATCTATGAAAGCAATGTTCATTAATTATTCGTAATTTGTCCCTTTTCACTTTAAATTAACTATAAAAATTTATTTCAAATAAATTTACCTTTAAATAAAAAGGCTACTCCTAATAATTAAAAAACTTTTAGGAGTAGCCTTGCTTTTAGATTAAGCTAGGATTTTTAGTAATTTTGGTCATACCGCCCATATATGGCACCAAAACTTCTGGTACTGTAACTGTACCATCTTCATTTTGGTAGTTTTCTAAAATTGCCGCAACTGTTCGCCCAACTGCTAAACCAGAACCATTAAGTGTGTGTGCTAAATGAAGTTTACCATCTTCATCACGATAGCGAATTTGTGCTCGGCGCGCTTGAAAGTCTGTACAATTTGAACAACTTGAAATTTCACGATATTTATCCTGCGCTGGCATCCAAACTTCTAAGTCGTAAGTTTTTGCACTTGTAAAACTTGCATCACCCGTTGCAAGTGCAACCACATGATAAGGTAAGTTTAATTTTTGTAACAAATGTTCCGCATTAGCTGTTAGTTTATCCAGTTCTGCCCATGAATCTTCTTGTTTACAAATCTTTACCATTTCAACTTTTCTAAATTCATGCATTCTAATTAATCCACGTGTATCCCGTCCAGCTGAACCAGCTTCACTTCTAAAAGCAGGCGACATTGCTGTTACATTTATTGGTAATTTATCTTCGTGAATAATCTCGTCACGGAAATAATTAACTAAAGGAACTTCAGCTGTTGGAATCAATGTTAAATCTAATTGTTTTTCCGGATCATCATTATCAACAATTGTATAAACATCTTCACGGAATTTAGGGAACTGCCCGGTACCTTGCATTGATTCTTCATTAACTAAATATGGTGGAATCATTTCGGTATAGCCCGCCTTTATGTTTTCATCTAAAAAGAAATTGAAAACTGCACGTTCTAAAAGTGCTCCAGCCCCTTTATAATAAACAAAACGTGCTCCTGAAACTTTAGCTCCACGATCCCAATCCAAAATATCTAAATTAGTTCCTAATTCCCAATGAGCTTTTGGTGTAAAGGATAGCTCAGTTGTGTTATGCCATTTACGCACCTCTTGATTATAATCTTCATTAGGTCCGATTGGCGCAGAATCGTCTGGAAAATTAGGTAGACGAAGCAAAATATAATTTTGTTTTTTAGTCAATTCATTAACTTGTTCATCTAATTGCTTAATTTCATCACCAACTTGCCTCATTGCGGCAATTGCTTCAGTCGCATCTTCTTTATTTCGTTTAGCAGTAGCGATTTGTTTGGACACTTGGTTACGCTTTGCCTTTAATTGTTCACTTTGATTCAAGTCCTCACGACGTTCTTGGTCAATAGCAATTAAATCGTCCAATTCTGCTGGCTTAACACCACGTCTAGCCAGCTTATCTTTTGCCCAATCTAAATTATCACGTATCACTTTGATATCTAACATAATTTTCCCTCCATAAAAAAGAGCTGATTCATCCCTAAATTGGGACGAATCAGCTCAATACATGTCTTCGCGGTGCCACCCAGTTTCAATTGCATTAGCAACTGCACTTAATTAAAATGGCGATAACGGTGCCCTTTTCCGTGTAACTCTTAATTACCCACATCATTGAAGTCTGGAAACGACAGTTATTCGCTTCCACCACAGTGCGAACTCTCTAAAAACCATCTTAGGACTCCGTGTTTGTGTTTATTTTAAGCTATTCTGCTTCTTTACGCAAATAGTAATTATTTGTAATTTTAAATTTTTATACTTGTCATATATTACTGCCCTTTAATAACTTAGATAGTTAAAAGAACTATTAACTCAAATCAATTCAACTCAGTCTTAAGCCACTCTGCTTTTTTAAGTAAAAAATATTTTTCTTTGTACGTAAATAAAGGATTAATTTTATGCAAATCAATTTCATACTGATAATGAAAGCCCAAACGCTTAAGTAAATTTTGTGATTTTACATTATTTGTAAATGTACCTGCCCAAATTTCTTCTTGCCTAAGTTGATTAAAAGCCAAGTCAAATAACATCGTCAATGCTTCAGTCATATAGCCATGTCCAGTATATTCTTTATCCAATAAAAAGCCGACCTCTTTTGTCTTTAACAAATCAGCTTCATTAGTTCCTCGTTCATATAATTCAGCCAAACCAATTAATTGCTTGCCTTGCCTCAAACAAATTCCATAGCTATATTGCCGATTAATGTATTGGTTAACTGCTACTCGGGCCTGCTTTAAGTCTTGATAAGATTGAAAGCCAGCCGCATCTTGATAAGATTGATCTTGGCCCCACTTTAAAATTGTCGGTGCATCTGTTAGTTCAAACGAACGTAAATAAACTCTGTTAGCCATCACTTACCAACCAGTTTTAAAAGCCAATCCATCCCAAACATTAAAGCAAAACTATAAGCAGCTATAGTCCAAGGTTTACCTAAAACTATAATCCAAAAATAAGTTGAAAACTTCATTTCAGTTAATCCGGCAAGTAAACAAAGAACATCGTCAGGGGCCATCGGGGCAACAATACAAATACCAAAGAACCAATTAAACTTGCGTTGGTTTTCTGTCCATTTAATATATTTATCAAAAGTCTTTTCTGAAACAATATGTAAAATAAACGGTTTACCATAAAATCTGGCTAAAAAAAAGTCAATGATTGATCCGATACAAACACCAACATAATTATAAATAAACCCTGCAAGTGGACCAAAAAAGACCACACCACCTAAAAGTGATACACCTCCAGGAATTATTGGGAAAACAACTTGCATAATTTGAATTAAAACAAAAATTATCGGTCCACTGATTCTTTTATCAGCTAAATATGCTTTCATTTTAGCTTGACTAGTAAAAATTCCTAAGCGATACCAATAAATACACAAAAGAATAATAACAATCGCACTGACAATGGTCAGAATATTAATCAATCTTCGACTGGCTTTAGCTGACAAATGCATAATTTACCTCCATTTATTAGTTTTCATTCTACCAAAAAACTAATCTAATTGATTCATTTTTAGTTAATTAAGGATAATGTTTTAAAGATTTTAAAGATTTGGCTTAAATAGCTATTGTAATTATATTCTAAACAATTATATACATGTTATACAATATATTGGGAGGTTATAATATGACTCAAATTCTAAATAATCTTATTTACGATAACTCAAAAAAATTAACTGTTGACCTTTATATACCAGAAATGCCCGTTACAAACAAAATTTTGATTTTTTGGCATGGTGGAGGTTGGTTTCGCGGCGATAAAAGCGAACTAAAACTATTATGTCTTAAAGTAGCAACACACGGATTTTTAGTATTTGCACCAAATTATTCACTTGCGCCGGCATCTACTTTCCCCACTGCTCACACTGATAGCAACAAGTTTGTTAAATGGCTATTTAATAGTAAATATACCAATTCAGACACAACCATTACACAAATAGGCGCAAGTAGTGGTGGCACAATTGCACTTTATCTAGCTGGTAAATACGGCTTTCCAACTGTTACTTGGTCAGCACCAGTCAGCTATTCTTCTTGGATAAAAAATCATCCCAAAGTCAAGCCGGCAAAAAATGCCCAAAAAGAACTGGGTTTAACAACACTAAACGATATTAATGATGCTTTTTACAAATTTTTCACCCTAACATATGCAGGATCAAGTGATACAACCGTCCTGCAAAAGCTTGATGCTGCATCATACAATTACCAAAATTTACACCAATTATTAATGATTAATTCAACTACGGAATTAGTTGCAACCCAAGACTTACTTGATTTTATTGCAACTTTAGCCCAACAAAATCATGGTATAGATCTTAAATTGATAGCTGGCTCTAAGCATGCTATGTCCTATTCAAAACAATATCTTGATGAATCAATTAACTATTTAATCAAAATCACTGAATAATTTCTTGTAATTACACCGTACCTTTAGCTTGAAAGCGATTTATAATATGTTAAAAAGTATAATTAAAATTAAGGAGATAATTATGGCTAAATATCAATCAATTAATCCATATACTAATGAAGTCTTGGCAACGTTTAGCAACCCTACAGCAGAGCAAGTTGAGGATGCTATTAGTTTGGCTCATGCTTTATACCAAAAATGGCGTCACGAAGCACCAAGCAGTCGAGCAAAAACTTTACATGAAATTGCTAATAATTTATATAAAAAGCAAAAATTAATGGCTGAAATTATGACCCAGGAAATGGGAAAATTAATCACTGAAGCCAATCATGAAGTTGAACTCTGCGCTAAAATATGTGATTACTATGCCGAGCATGGTGCTGAGATGCTAAACCCCGAGCCTATTAATTCTAATCTGGGTCAAGCCTATTATTTAAAGCAAGCAACTGGAGTTGTCTTGGCTTGTGAGCCATGGAACTTTCCACTTTACCAAGTAATTCGGGTTTTTGCTCCTAACTTTATAGTTGGTAACCCGATTGTACTTAAGCATGCCCACAATGTACCACAATCTGCTGCTTTAATTGAAAAAATTATTAAACAGGCTGGCGCACCTGAAGGTAGTTTGATCAATCTTTATCTAAATTATGATCAATTAAATAAAGTTATGGCTGATTCACGTATTCAAGGCGTTGCTTTAACTGGTTCAGAACGTGGCGGAGCTGCAGTCGCTGAAAATGCTGGTAAAAATTTAAAAAAAGCTACTATGGAACTTGGAGGTAACGATGCCTTTATTGTACTAGAAGATGCTGATTCAAAAATTTTAAAACAATTACTTTACTCGGCTAGAACCTATAATACCGGCCAAGTATGCACTTCTTCCAAAAGAATTATCGCTGTTAAGTCTAAATATAAAGAGGTTTTAGCTCAATTAAAGGATGCCTTCTCAAGCTTATCTGCTGGTGATCCATTAGATAGTAAAACAACTTTAGCGCCAATGAACTCATACATCGCTAAAGAAAAATTAACTAGTCAAGTTGAAGAAGCAGTTGCTAATGGCGCTAAAATTTTTTATCAATATCCAGAAATAAATTCAACCGGTGCCTTTTTCAGGCCAATCATCCTAACCAATGTCACCAAAAATAATCCAGCATACGATCAGGAATTTTTTGGTCCCGTGGCAATTGTGTATGAAGTTAACGATGAAGCTGAAGCAATTGCTTTAGCAAACGACTCAAGTTATGGGCTTGGTTCATCTATTATTAGTAAAAACACTGACCATGCCCGTAGCGTTGCCGCACAAATCGAAACTGGAATGACCGTGATCAACGGAACTTGGATTAGTTCAGGTGAATTGCCTTTTGGTGGTATTAAAAAATCAGGCTATGGTCGTGAACTTAGCAATTTAGGTTTGCTGGCCTTTGTTAACGAACACTTAGTTATCGATATGCCGGCAAAATAATTAACAATAATAAAAAGCAGGACGCATAGTCCTGCTTTTTTATTACCGCAATTTTTCTCTTATCAAATTATAACCTGTTAAAAAAGTTGTCATAATACTGGATAAAATCAAAAAATACGTCGAGGTACCAACCGAAACAGCATAAAGCAAAAATTCATTAGTAATATTTTTCAAAAGTCCCTTACCTGCAACACTAATACTAGAAAGTCTAATAATCAAATAAATTAAGAAAATTGATTCAAGTAAAGATAAACTGAATGCTAATAAACGTCTTTTCCTGTTGTCTTTCAAGGTACTGTAAATAATACTCAATGGAATTAAAACAATTAATAACCAAATTAAACAAAGTAATACACCTGAAAGTCTTGTCTCACCTGAAGAAAATAGATGCCCTGCTAACCGAAAAATAACCCGCGTAATTGACATTTTTCCCGTATAAGTAACATCGGATATCGAAGCACCTGAGCCAGCAAACATTACAATTAAATTAATTACGGCCATTAAAATAACTAAAAGTTGGCTATAACCGTAATGTTGCTTACTAAAGGCCTCTTGGTTTGCTTGTTGTCCTCTATTTTTTATAACCTTTCGTTTGGAATTTGCAACACTATTAAAGGTATTAGAAAATATTTGATTGACTTTTTCAGTTAGGCGTCGATCAACAGTATAGCGCTCAATTTTTTCACTACGGATACAAACTACATAAAGCCAGACTAATAAAGCAAAAAAGCAAATCCAACCGATACTGCGTGAAAAGCTCATAAGTATCAATAATATAATTCCTAAAAGCATGACTATCATACTATTGACGCGTAACCATTCTAACATCTTTTGCACAACTAGATTTTGTTTTTGGGGATAAAATTCTTGCCGGTATAATTTGCGACTAGCAATTCTTTCACCAGTTTTATCATTTTCATAATTTGCTTGTAAATGTTTATCAGTAAAAAAAGTATCCCGATATTTTTGTAAATCAAAATGACATTTAGGACAAATTTTATCATTATCAGTAATTGGTCGATTACAATTTGGACAAGTAGTCATAACACGCACCCTTTTGTACATAATATTTGTTACCTTTATCATAAAACAAAAAGTACAATAAAGAAAATTTCTTTATCGTACTTTTTTACTTAATTTAATAATTCCTACTTCTCAAAAGACTTGGTTAAATTAATCCTTTACCCGTCTATTCTTTTTCATTGAAATTCCTTCATAAGTCAACTTAACTGCAGCAGACAAAGTGATTGGCATAATAAAGACCAAAATGATCAAACCAATGATTACAGTTAAAGCAACTTCGATTAAAGTTGGTATACCAGATGGAATTAATGCCGCAAAAGTACCGCCAAGAATAATTGCAGCAGAAATAACAACTGTTCCAATAATTCCACAAGCTTTAAGCATGCGGTCACTAGGTCTATTGCCCTCCAGAGCACGGTAACGTGTCATCAAGAAAATGCTATAATCAACACCCAGAGCAATCAAAAGAATGAACCCAAAGAATGGCGTATTCCAAGTTATCATGTCTTTATTTAGAACTGCTTTAACTACCCATTCACTAATTGATAATGAGCAGAAGTAAGCAATCAATAATGTGCCCAAAATATAAATCGGTTGTAACAAAGATCTAGTTACAAAAATCAGGGCAATCCCAATTCCAATCAGCATAATAGCTGCCGTTCTAATGAAATCTTTATTAGCAACTTCCTTAATGTCAGCAATTTTTGAGCTTTCGCCGCCCATTGCTACTACTGCATTTTTAAGGCGCGTTCCAGCAAATGATTTTTCAGCCATTAAACTTAAATCTTGGGCTTTTTTAGTTGCTTCAGTGCCACTTGGATTAGACTTAAAGACGATCATTAACATTGCTGATTTTTTGTCAGGACTAAGATAATTTTTAATTGACGTTTGGAAAGTATCGTTTTTAATAAATTCCTTGGGAATATAAAAGGTATCTGCTGCAGACGAACTCGCTAGTCCAGTCAAGTAAGTAGCACCCTGGCCTAAGCCACTGTTAACTTCATCAACACCATTAGTAATCTTAGGGGTACTTGAAGCTAATTGGTTAGCTCCAGAATCTAATTGACCAACACTTGAATGTAATTGACCAATTCCACCATTTAAAGTGGTAGCTCCGGTATTAAGTTGACCAGAAGCCGAGGCTAAACGTCCAACACCAGACTGTAATTGACCCATTTGTCCGGAAACATCTGGCATTGAAGCTGAAGCTTGCGCCCATGATTTTTCAAGAGCAGCACCTGCAGCTTGCATAGCAGCCATTTTTTGCTGTGCTGTTAAGCCAGGTAAGCTACCAATGCTTTTAGATAAATTGGCCTTATAGCTTTGCTCTAAGGTCGCTTTAGTCTGTTGTTGCGCACCCGCTAGTCCTTGCGTCCCACTTTGTAATTGAGAATTCAACTGATTAAGACCGCTACTCATTTGCGCAGTACCAGTCTGCAATTGACCAGCTCCACTTTGAAGTTGACCAGTACCAGTTTGCAATTGACTGGTCCCATTAGCTAATTGGCTAGCCCCAGCAGAAACTTTTTTTGATGCTTGGCTCAATTTGCCTAAACCAGCACGTGCCTGATCAACCCCTTGATTAACAGTATCCAACTGGTTCTTTACATATAACTGATCTATACTTTCGCCATACGGTTGGGTAACCGAGGTTACAAAAGATACATCTTTTGAAGCCTGTAATTGCCTAGTTAACTGATCTAACAGGCGCAAATCTGCTTCATTATCTAATCGATGCTTACTCTTAATATAAAGAACCGATGGCTCAGCCATTCCCTTAGAAAAGTCTTTTTCAACAACTAGCATTCCAGCCTTAGCTGGAACGCTATTTTCAATTTCATCAGTATCATCGTAATTCAAATTGCCCGAGTACATTAAAGCAAAAGGAGTAACTACTACTGCTAAAACAAGTAAATAAACAATTGGATGGGCTAACGTTCCTTTAGAAATACCATGCCATAACTTATCTTCATGTTCACCAGTAAACTGCTTTACTGGCCAAAACATTTTTTTACCTAGAACAGCCATAAAGAATGGATTTAACGTTAACAAAACGATTAATAAAACAGCGACCCCAACTGCAACTCCAACTGCAGACTGATAAATAGAAAAATTAGCTAAACTTAAAGCGGAAAAGCCGATTAAAATTGATGATCCCGAATATAAAATTGTTTTACCAGCAACTTTTAGCGCATTTTTCATCGCTTCATAACGGTTTAGACCCAAACCCAAATCTTCTTTAAACTTATCATAGAGTAAAATATTGTAGTCTGTACCTATTCCAAATAAAACAATAATCATAAAGACTTGTGTAAAATTCGAGAATGGGAAATTTTGATATTTGACTAAGTTAGTTACAATTGAAAAAGAAGTAATAAAGGATACGCCAACTGTTAATAATGAGATTAACGGTACAATTGGTGACCTAAAGACAATAATCAACACGATAAAAATAAAGACAATCGTAATTGCTTCAGTCTTTTTAATTCCTTCTTGAATCGAATTAGAAAAAGCATTTTGTAAGACATCTGCACCAGTGATATAAGTTCTAACGCCATTAGTCTTAACTGCACTAGTCAATTCTTTTTCTACTTCATTAATTGGCGCGTGATTTTTAGCAACATTAATCTGCATAATCCAAGTTTTATTATTCTTAGACTTCAGTTTATTCTTAGTTGCAATGTTATCATCAGGAGCCAATATTTGCTTAATACCATAGTCATCCTGGTTGTTTTTAAGCTTGGCTACAGTTTGATTAATCGCATTTTTATCATCCGCTGATATCGTGCCCTTCTTTTTATTGAAAACAACCGCAATTTGATAGGTATTTTTTTGTTTTGGACCCCAGTCATTCTGAATTGATTGAGCTACTTCACTTTGAACGTCTTGTGGCAGGGAAACATTCGAGTGCTCGCGCGTTAACCCAGTAATATCTGGCAAAGCCACAACAGAAATAATTAAAATTAAAATCCATGCAATTAATGAAAAAATATGATTTTTTAGTAGTTTTTGCACTCTACTTTTCCTTTCTAATTTTGTAAAATATTTTTCGGCTGAACTAACTGTAAAACTAATTCATGATAACCTTGATCAGCTTGGGCACTAGTTTCACCAACAAACGATGCCGAAACATCCAGAAAAACATAACCCAAAACTGCGCCAATTAAAGAATGGAGTGAAACTGTACTGTCACTGCGTAAATGTAATTTATCAGCCAATGCAATTACATTCATAATTTCTTGTGTAATCGCATCGTCTTGTTGATATTCATTCAAATGATACAAGATACTAAATAGTGCTGGGTCATTTAAAATAAAGTTGCGAATAATATCAGCAAATTTAAGCAATGCTTCCTTACCCGATAGACCTATTAAACTATCTGTTAACACAGTAATCATAACTTTAATTCGGTTCGCACCAACTAAAGATAACAATTGCTTACGTCCCGATACATAGTGATACAAAGATTGTGAACGAACACCTAATTCATTAGCTAAATTAGGTAAGGTAGTAGCAGATAGACCCCGCTGAGCAATTAATTCAGTTGCCTTAGCAATTATTTTATCCAGGTCAAGACTTCTTTTTTTTACCAATTTCACTCCTCCTTTTACGGCATAGTGAATAATATAGCACTACACATTGAAGAATACAATCTACAAGCTGTAAATTATTTTTAAGATCCTTAATAACATAAAAAAGAATTCAAAAACTGAATTCTTTTTTATTAAACTATTTAAAAAATTTATTAACTACTTTACCTAACTGACTAAAATTATGATCACTATTACTTAAAATAGCCATACAGTATGTATGCCCACCCATTTGAATCAGAGCAACATTAGCTTTTTTGTCACCGATAGCATAAATTAAGCCACTACCTGTTGGTCCAATTTTGGGCTTATTTTTAACTGAACTTAAGACACCTAAAACCCGGTTAGAGTATTGCCTATTCAAGGTCTTATTTTGATAAAGATTTATCATAATTTGAGCCAGATCTTTAGCTGTGGTTATTGCAACAAACTTGGGTTTCACTTTAGTATCCACTAAACCCATTTTTTTGATAACAAAATTAACTTGGGTTAGTTTTACCTTTCTTAAAAGTACATTAGTGGCTGTTTGACTGCCATTCATCATTGCCTGTCTTAAATAGGTAATGCCATAGCCGATTCCTGGTTGCAATATTTTTTCATCTTTTACCACATCTGCTTTCTTTACCTTAATAACCGTTTTACTAGATAATTTATGGTGTTGCTCTTGATAATAAATAGTTAATAATAAAAACAAGCGACTAACCGAATTAACACTGTGGGCCTTGGAAATGTTAGCAACTTGAGCAAATTGATTATTATTAAGATCCTTTAAATAAACTTGGTAACTTTGCTTTTTACCCATTGTCTGCTTTATTTTTTTAGCCCAGACCAGCTTACTACCACCCGTAATCTTAACTTCGCGCGGATATTCTATTTCTGCAGTATGTGGTTCTTTTATCGACTTAGACTTATTACCATTTCTTTTTTGACTTTGTCCAATAATTTTAATATCTGCATTTTTAGTTTGTTTTAAATTAACAGTATAAAGCATAAAGGCTAGTAAAGTTGTAATAATTGATCCAACAAATACTTTATTTTTCATAAATTTACCTCAATTTAGAAAAAATGATGACGTTTCATTAGAACAATTAGCCAAACCATCAATAAAACTGTCAATACGATAATTATTACCCAGTCCAAAGAACTATGCCCTACTGGTAAACTGACATTCATGCCATAAAAGCCCGTTAAAATTGTTGGAATCGTTAAAACTAATGACCAGACAGTTAAAAACTTCATCGTATCATTTAAATTATTATTCATCATATTATTGGATGTAGCTGACAAAGTTTTTGTTACTTGCTGCGAAATTTTAACCATTTCGGCGGCTTGATTTGATTCAATTAAAACATCGTCAAGACTTTCGCGTGCTTTTTTAGTGAATTCTAATTCTGATAATTTTAAGCTATGAATCATCATTGAATTAGTTTGGATTGAACTAGATAAATAGACTAAACTCTTTTCAATATTTGATAATTCCACTAAGTCCTTGTTATTAATATCTCCTGATAATTTTTTATCAAGACTATTGCGCTCATCATCAAGCTGCGTGATTGCTCTTTGAAAATATTGTGTGGCATATAACATAAATTTCATTAATAACTCAGTCACATCTTGAGAATTGGATAATTCTCGTCGCATTGCATAATCATTAAATTCGTCAAATACATAACCAGTTGCTTCAGTATGGAAAGTAAAAATATTTTCTCCAGATACTAAAAAAGTAATGGGATGCGCCGTAAAATGTTTAATTACTTGCGTAGGCCAAATTGGTACGTCATAGATTAATAAATGGATTTTTGTATAAGTGTCGTAGTCATAATGTGGTCGCTCATGCCGATCAGAAATATATGAAATCATATCAGAAGTAAAATTGAAATCATCTTGTAGCTTTTCACTATCATCTTCACTTAAATTATTGATATCAAACCATTTATATTTAGTTGCTACTGGAAATTTTTGCTCTTTTATCATTTTTCACCCCTGGCTATTTAGTTAAGCAATTAGTAGATTTTTATAACAATATTATCTTACCATTCAAGTAAAAAAACACTAAATAAAAAACAGGCATTAGCCTGCTTTTTATTGCTGCCAAGCAGCATTAAATTTGATTTTACCGGTTCTAATAGTCTGTTCAACATTTCGATTTTTTTGACCAGCAACTAAAATCGATTGCATAATTGGTGTTAACTGACCAAAAGTTGCATTTGCATTTTTAATTACAGGAACACTATATAAGGAGTTGGTATTCATAAGCTCATTTAAATGAGCTGGTAATTTAAATTCACTATTAGCTTGATAGCTATCAGCCTGAACCGCCTTTTGATTAACTGGAATATATCCAGTTGCTTTAGCCCATTTTAATTGGCTATTTTTAGCAGTTAAAAACTTCATAAATTTAAAGGCGGCTGCTTTTTGCATTGCACTAGCACGGCTGAACATATAAATATCTGTTCCTTGCTGCAAAGTATACTTTCCCGGCCGAGCTGCTATATCATAGGTTAAACCCTTTTTACTAGCCTGCTTAATCCAAGTTTCCGTAGATGATGATGTTATCAGCATTGCCAATTTTTGATTAGCAAACGGAATATATAGATACTTATCCGAACCGGGCATTCTAAAATAACCCTCTTTTTCACCAGCAACAAAGTAATTGATAACTTTACTTGATTCTTCACCTGTAAAATCAATTTTACTTGAAAAAGCTTGTCCTTGATTTTTCATTCCTAATACATAGTAATTATTTAACTTATCAAAGCCTGCCCCAACAACTTGCTGGTGACTCTTTTCATAAACAGTCTGGGCAGCCTGCTTTAATTCAACCATCGTTGTTGGCACCTTATTAATGCCATATTGTTTCAGCAGTTTTGGATTATAGACAAGCACTTCAATTGATTTGTTAAATGGAATTCCATATTGGATGTTATTAATTTTGGCACTATCCAGTAATTCTGGCTTAATTTCAGAAGCTTGGCTACTGCCCCAACCAACATCTTTGTTATTTATATATGTAGCTAGATTCTGAAGCATTTTATTTTGGGCAGCGCTTTGTAACCAACCTGGATAGGCCTGAGTAATTGTTGGTAAATTTTTAGGAGATGGCAAAGTTGCCGTTAATTTAGCTTGCAAATCATCATAATTTCCTTGTTGTTCAAGTTTTATTTTTATTTGGGGATTCTTTTCTTCAAAATCCTGAACTAAACTTTTTAAAGTATTTTCTTGTGCTCCCTGCATCCCATGCCAAAAAGTTACCGTAGTCTTTTCTGTTATTTTCGGAATTTTATTGGAATCAACGGTTGAGGATGGCTTATTGCTTGAGCAAGCTGTAGTTACAAATAAAGCTAAATTAGCAACGATAAAAGTCGCTAGCTTTTTAGCAAAGTTCATATTATTTCCTCCAAAATTTATCTATATTTAATTAAACTTAGTAAAATCCAAGTCTTGTTTATTGTAAAGCAATAATGGTTAAATTACAATTAAAATCACAATAAAATTCGTATTTATTTGTATTTAATACCCTTATCCAATAATAAAGTTCGCTTTTTATGCGTTTACATAAAATATATCTTTTATACACCATTGCCTGTTCATCTTAATAATTAAGTATTTAAAAACTAATAAGCCCTAAAAGTGAGACACTTTTAGGGCTTATTAGTTTTTAAATTAATTGCTATTTAATTTTTATTGTTTCCAAGCAGCCGCAAATTTTGCTTTACCCGAATTAATTGCGTTATCTACATCTTGCTTCTTCTGCGCAGCAGCTAAAATATTTTGCATAATTGGATTAAGTTGACCATATGCAGCCCCGGCATCTTTAACAACTGGAACGCTGTAAAGATTCTTCATGGCATCTTCTAACTTAGCCGGAAGTTTAATCTGCTTATTATCTTTGTATTCAGTTGCATCAGCAGCTGCATGATTAACTGGAATGTACCCAGTTGCATTAGCCCACTTAAGTTGACTAGCTTTAGAAACTAGAAACTTAATGTATGTAAATGCCGCAGCTTTTTGTTCAGCTGTTGCATGATTAAACATGTAAATATCTGTTCCTTGTGACATTGTGTATTTTCCAGGACGAGGAGCAACATCATAAGTAAACTTATCGCCAACACCTTGCTTAACGAAACCTTCACCAGCCGAGGTACCAATAAACATTGCTACCTTTTGGTTAGCAAATGGACCTGAAAGATAGTGTTCTGAACCAGCCACTCTGAAGTAACCAGCCTTAATACCGTCGGCATAGTAGTTAATTACCTTCTTTGAAGTAGGACTGGTAAAATCAATCTTACTTGAGAAGTCGACTCCTTCATTTTTCATTCCCAAAGTGTAGTAGTTTGACAATGAATCAAAACCAGCACCAACAACTTTGTGATTACTCTTTTTGTAAATTATTTCAGCATCCTGTTTCAATTCAGCCATTGTTGTCGGTGCCTTTTTAATACCATATTTTTTAAAAATATCTGCATTATAAGTCAAAGTTTCAATCGATTTATTAAATGGGATGCCGTACTGCGTACCTGCGATTTTGGCACCATCAAGTAGGGCTGGCTTGATATTAGAAGCTTTGCTACCACCCCAACCAACAGCTTTGTTATTAATGTACGGCGTTAAATCAACCAACATTTTATTCTTAGCAGCTGTATAAAGCCAATCAGGATAAGCCTGGGTAATTGTTGGTAAGTTATTAGGTGATTGCAAGGTCGAATTAATCTTGGCCTGCAAGTCATTATAGGCACCCTGATTTTCCAACTTAACCTTAATCTTTGGATTTTCTTTTTCAAACTCCTTAGTTAAACCCTTAAGCGTTTCTTGCTGGACACCTGTCATTCCGTGCCAAAAAACAATATTAGTTTGCTTAGTTACTTTAGCAATTTTTTCAGAATTATCGGTGCTAGATGACGAAGACGAATGACTACCATTAGAACAAGCAGCAGTCCCGATCAAAGCCATACCAGCAGCAAAGGCTGCTATAATTTTTTTACTAAACTTCATTTGGTAAACCTCCCCAAAAATAAAAATTAAACAACAAGTTTTTGATTAACTAAAGCGTAATTGTTTGATTACGCTTTGGTAAAATCCGTTTTCCAAAAGGGTTCTCCTCAAGCTCCGGATGCAGTGTGTGCACCGGAATAAGTGCTTTAGGTTGAACCTCGCTAATAATTTGCTTAAGCTCTTTTTCATCCGCATGACCTGAGCAACGTAAAGCTTTAAATTCAATCTTTCTATCCATTAATGTCTGTATAAAAGGCTCATAAGCTGGATCAAAATCACCTAGTGGTTCAGCATTAGAATGAATATATAAACCTCCTACTTGCAAATCACCATAATTTTTAACTACTTGCCAGAGATACTCATGATCATCAGCGAGCAGTTTCTCATAATCAACTGCCAACTGCGGATTTAAATTTGCAATTTTCTGCTCTCCTGGCAAGTAATAATACAAGTAATCTTGTTGCAAGCTTTCCTTTAGTAAATGTGCTCTCTTAGCATGCAGCACTACCTTGCGCGGTGAAAGTTCAAGCAAACGTAACAACCGTTCTACATTAGTTAGATAGGTATTAAAAGTTAATTGCCGTTTTTCATTAACTCGTTCAAGCTGGATGATTTGGTCAGTTAACTCAATTTCAGTTCTGGGACCAGTAAATTCTGCACTAGGTTGAACCTGCTTTTCCTCAGGCCAAGAAACTCCAGTCCCTTCAACAATTAACGCATCACAGCCCCGAGCAGCAGCTAAAAATTGATGTACCCAATCAGGATGATAACCATGCAATCGGATATCCCCCGTATAAGCCAAGGTCTGATTGGGAGTAGTAATAATTAAACCAGTTGCACCATATGCATCATGATCGCTGGGCCAAATGGTTAGTGTTATTTCTCCGATATGAATTGGTACTTGATACTTAGCCGCAATAATTGGCCTAGTATAATTAGGTTTGTGCCCTACTGCTGGCAAAAGAAAATTTCCATTTTCATTTAAAACAGGTAATAACCGGGCTGTAAGTGGACCAGCATAAAGCGGAATTTCTGGAGCTAAAAAATTCAGAGCTTTACTATGATCAAGATGTAAATGCGACATATATGCTGCAGCGTGCTCCCAACGTTGATGATCAATTGGCTGGCCAGTAAGTAATGGATCATAGAAGTTAGGCACATCCCCAATCAACTGATTTTTAATTAGCGTTGAATAACTTTCATCCGGCAATTCTAATTCCGGCCGATATACTTCACCCAAGTCAAACAAAACATGTGACTTGTTATAAGCAACCTCAATCATCGGTCCGCCAATTGTTGTTAACCCATTATAAAAAGTAATGGTTGTTTTATCCTTTAAGGTCATTACGCACCACCCCTTTAATAATCTGTTTTCTAAAAATGAAATACAAAACTAAAACTGGCAAAACAGTTAAAGTAGCTGCAGCTAGTTGCAATTGCGTCTCACTACCTGCATCTGAAGCAAAAGAAGATAAGCCATTATTGAGTAAGCGCATTGTATCTTCATTAGTTACTAATAATGGCCAAAGAAAGGAATTCCAACCAGAAATAAAACTTAATAAGCCAACTGTGAACAAACCACTTTTAGACATGGGCACAAGAATTTTCCAAATATAGTCCCAATCGCTTGCACCATCAATCATTGCCGCCTTATAAATAGTTGTTGAAATTGACCCAAAATAGCTTTGTAAATAATACATATAAAAAATCGAAGTTAAAAAGGGGAGGACCAGGCCTATATAAGTATTAAGTAAGCCCATTTTTGCAATAGTATTGTAGTTAGTAAAAATTATTGCTTCTCCTGGAACCATTAATAATGACAGTAAAATCATTTGCACAAGGCCTTTACCCTTAAAGCGCAAATTAACCATCGCAAAGGCACCTAAAAGTGAGTTAAATAAACTAACCAAAGTTGTCACACTTGCAGTTAAAATTGTATTAAAAAAGTACCGAGCAAAGGGCGCTCTAGCAAAAACTTTCGCATAATTATTCCACTCAAAATGATGCGGAATTAAGGTCGGGGGAATTGAAGTTGTTTCCTGAAAGCTCATTAATCCACCCAAAATCATATAAACAAAAGGAAAAACAGTAATTATTGCAAAGATAAACAAAATGAGGTAACTGATCAAAACCCCAAAACGAATTCGTTTCATTAATTTTCTCCAATCTTCTTCATCATTTTCCGTTGCAAGAACGTAGCAAACAAAATGAGGAGAAATAAAATTACTGTTGCTGCCATTGCTACACCAGGAGTACCGACAATTTGAAATTTATTATAAATATAAAAAACAGCTGTAGTACCTGAGTTACCAATTCCTGCTTGACCATTAAATAAGGCATAAACCGAAGTATAAATTTTAAAAGCACCAATAATATTCATTGTTAGTAAAAATGCTAGAGTGGGTACCAATTCTGGCATAGTTATCCGCCAAAATTTATCTTTGTCGCTAGCACCATACATATCAGCAATGGTATAAAAATTAGGGTCAATATTACGTAATGCTCCCATTAAAATGACAATATTAAAGGCTAGTGATGTCCAAATACCAAAGATAATAATCGTTACCAATGACCAAGCAGGATCATCAATCCAGTTAGGAGCTGGTAAATGCAATAAGCGTAAAATAAAGTTAAGCATGCCATAATCACCATTAAAGATATAACGAAATACTATCCCAATGGCAATTGTCGAGGTAACATAGGGCATAAAAAAGGTGGTTTCAAAAAATGATTGATGCTTAACTTTATCAAAAATAATCCAAGCCAGCATAATCGAAATAACCAAACCAAGTGGGACAGAAATAATGGCATATAAAGCAGTGTTTCGAAGTGCAAGCCAAAATTCAGGATCATGAAAAATATACTGATAATTATTTAAACCGCTCCAATGTAAGTCAATCAATGAGCCGCTTTGAAAACTCATTCCCAATGCACGCAGAATGGGATAAATACTAAATAGCGTAACAAAAATAATGGTTGGCGCTAAAAATAGCCACGCTTTTTTCTGATTTGTTTCCATTAGTAAACGCGCTCCCCATCTGGTGTAAAGATAAATATGCGGTCAAACTTCAGCTGTAAGGTCACTTCATTACCCGGTTGAATCGACTCTTCTAAATTAATCAATGACCGAGCTTGCACTTGATCATAGGTGAACTTTAAGATTCGCTCCCGGCCAATTAATTCAACATCATCAACTTTAACATGCAAAAATCCATCTTTTTGGGGCGTAATATTTTCAGGACGTACTGATAATATATATTCACCGTTTGGCAAATTGCGCTTAAAGCGGGAGGCATCAAGCAAAGCAAGTGGGATGGTGAATTGGCTTGAACGCAATTCCTGATCTGTTTTAATAACTTTAAAATTATCAATTACTGGGTTGCCGATAAAATTTGCGACAAAGTAATTATTTGGTTCCAAATAGAAATTTTGCCCTAAATCATCTTGTTGAATGACCCCATCATTAAATAAGATAATCTTATCGCCTATTGACAATGCTTCTTCTTGATCATGAGTTACAAACAAAGTAGTAATGCCAACTGATTTAACTAATGAGCGAATTTCCTCACGAATCTTTAAACGTAATCTAGCATCTAAATTACTTAATGGCTCATCCATTAAAAGAATCTTTGGTTCTTGAACTAAAGCACGAGCTATAGCTACGCGCTGCTGCTGTCCACCTGACAAATTACCTGGCTTTTGATCAGCAAGATCCATAATCTGCGTCAATTGCATATACTTTTGTGCTACTTTTTTAGCTTCAGCTTTAGAGCGCTTGTTCTTGCCAACTGTTAAAGGAAACATTACATTTTGTAAAACTGTCATATGAGGATATAAAGCATAGTTTTGGAAAACATACCCAATATGGCGATCTTTTGGTGCAACTTTAACCATCGATTTACCATCAAAAAGAATCTCACCAGCAGTTGGATTAAGTAAGCCAGCTAACATATTTAAGATAGTAGTTTTCCCACAGCCTGAAGGTCCTAGAAGACAGACCAAATCACCTTTTTTAACAGAAAAGCTTACGTTCTTAATCGCCTCGTGACCATTATCATAAACCTTTCTCAGATTTTTTACTTCAACGAATTTGTTGTTATCCATAAATTTGTACCACTATCAATTTGTATCATATTACTTCTCTTCTTTACTTAATTTTAAAATAAAATCGGTTTTAATACAACTAAGGCTTTGCATTAATAGTTCGTTTTATACCCCAAAAATGGCCAACACCTATTAATAATATTCGTTTTAACTTCTCAAACAGGGAGTTATTAATATTTTTTTGGAGTAAATGTTCTGATTTTTGCTACATGAAAATACATAAAAAAGCAACATCCCATAATGCTGCTTTAATTTTTACGCTTATTTATTATTAGTCAGATTATCCGAACAATTACCATCTTTTTATTATTTTCACAGAAATTAGCAAAAATAAAATTATAAAAATAATTAATATACCTGTCTCACTTGCATTTCATGATTTATCCTTGCTCGTCCATCGCTATAATCAAAGGAGTAGCCAGGTTCAACATTAAACAAATAAACGTTAAAATCTAAACTATTATCGGTAGAAATAGCTTGTAAATTGATACCGCGAGCCATTAATTCTTCGCCACGAAAAATCGGCGTTGCTTGATATATAACGCGTTTTCTTTGTCTTAACGCCTGTCTAACCTTACTTTCAAAAATAGTTTGCACTTTTTGATTTGAAAAAGCCGATTGGGTAAATAAATTTTTAGGGTTATTTTGATCACCAGTCATAGTATCAGGATTATAATTTCCCTCTGCGTCAATTCCAGCAGAAATTGAATAAGCAATCAAGTGCCCCCGATTATAAATTTGACTGCCGTTACGGCGATTGTAATGCCAACCGGTTGGCGCCACAAATTGCCGCGTCCGAAATTCACCATTGGCAATGTTTCTTTTTTCTAAAAAAGCAGTATTAGAGTGGGAAGTTCGATTTAAATCATCTAAATTTGAATAAATGACTCGATTAACCTTCCAGGCCTCCTTAATTAACGTCGAATGATTGCCGTTGACAGGTATATAAGCTGCTGTGCCACTTTTAAAATCAATCCTTGCTAACTTATCATAATCTTCTTTAGCTAAACCTCCATATGCCTTTGCTGCGGGTTTGGTATGGTCAATTTTATTATCACTTGGTTGCTCATTTTGAGTAAATTGGTTGATTGTCTGGTGACCACTAGGATCGGTCCCACCCTTAGTTATAACAAACCAAACTAAAAATAAGATAATAATTACTAGAGCCCAAAAGTCATTATTACTACTATTTTTTTTTCGCCTACGTGCCATTCAAATACTCCTTGAACTAATAATAGTTAAGTATATCTAATCGAACTTTTGTTTGCAACAGCAAAAAAGCAAAGCTGCAATGCTTTGCTTTTCAGTTAACTTCTAGCCCATTCATCAATCATATTTAAAAAGTAGCTTTCAGACAAGCGCTTAATTTTAGCTCCTGCTCGATTATATTTCTGTGCTTGCTGCCACAAAAAATTATTTTTACTAAAAAATCCTTCATCTGCTAAAACTAAATAGTTCGTATCAGCTTGAACTGCAATTTGCCCTTGGCCACCCAAATTATTAACCATCTGGATAGCCTCAGACTTACTCATACTCATCTCGTCACTAAATACAATTTTTTTATTATTAATTGGAGGATGAATTCCTAGATCCGCTGGTGCCAATTTAGGTCCTAATAAATCAATATTTTTTAGCTTAGCTTGTGCCTTCATTAATAATTGATCAGTAAAGTGCATGCGAAAGTCATCATAAACTTTTTTGGTAGCAAGCGAATCAGCCAAACCGTGGTGCTCTTCAACTTCTGCAATTCCTGCTCGCTGCATACAATCTAGCAATCGATTACGTTTAAAGGGATAATAAACACGAGCTAAACGTAAAACATCAACATAATCATTATTGAGGCGCGGCAAGTTAAACTTTTGGGTTAAATCATACAGAAAATTTAAATCAAAATTAACATTGTAGCCCACAATAATGTCCTCACCAATAAATTGTCGAAATTCCGCCATCGCTGTCTTTACTGGTACACCTTTACTACATAGCAATTCTTCGGTAATTCCATTTAAATTAGTAATAAAAGTGGGCACATGATTAGACCGCGGATAAACCACTAATTGGCTAAATTGATTAACGACTTTGTTATTTCTAACTTTAATTGCCCCAAGTTCGGTTACATGATCACGGTATGGATTAAGCCCGGTGGTTTCAATATCTAGTAAAGTATAATCATCAATAAATGCTGGCTGTTCTTGCCCTTTAGCGCGCAATTTGTTTTGGGCATCTGAAACATGTAAAATACCATTCGCAATAAAGATACTCATTACTTGTTCCCCTCAATTAAAGCTTGAACTAAGCTAGCTGAATCAGTATTAACAGCGGCACTACGGTTTTGCAATGTTAACGGCAACATAGCTTGAGTATAATCTGCTGCAACATATGACCATTGCTTATATTCGTCCACTAAGTGGATAATTGGTTCAAATAATTGCGGACTTGTTTCATCAACGCCGAGCTCTAAAAAAACAGTTTTTGTAGCTTCATTCCCAGTTAAAAACCAACGAAAACGAGCGTTAGCATCACTATCAGGATAAAAATGTGAAGTAATTGGCAGATGAATTTCCAGCGGTTGACCACAAACAGCACACTTAGGTATAAGTTTTTCAATATCTGTTAAAACTGTAGTTGCCGCAATTTGGGTAGCAACTTTGGTCGCATTTTTTAAACCATGATTAATTCCACCAGAACACTGCATGTTAGTCCAATTACCAAAAATGTTAAAGATTCGATTTTGATTAAAACCCGCTTTTTCAAAAAAATTACCAAATGAAGCAGTAGCGATAAAGTACTTTTTCTTGTTCAGAAGCTCTTTTAATTGTTTCATTGTCGCACTGGGTTTATACATGAGCGAATACTTATTGATTAACTGACTCCAAATAAACCACTTTTCAGACCAGGCTAATTCCTTTAAATCTAATGCTGAACCAATTGAATGAACGTCATACTTTTTGGCAATTAACGGAAAGTCTTGGTCAAAGCTATCTTGTCCTAACAAATCCAGTCCTTCTAATTTAGCAAACTTATTTCCAGCAATAACAATTATTACTTCGGCCTCGTTAACTAGCTGTTGCGCTTTAATCAAATTTTCCATTCAGAGCTCTTTTCTATTTTTGCTTGTAATCAGTAAAAGAAACCTCACCATCTTCAATATCAGCTAAAAAGATATCACTAAAGTCCTGGTAGCCTGCTGCTTTAATCTTTCGTTTTAACCAAGCTTCATCCTTATTCAAAAATTCTAATGCATCTTCATTAACTTGGCCATCATTGATAAGCGGAAAATGAAGATTTTTTTCATCCTTTTTAATTACAGTAAGCTGTCCATTTTTTTCAAAGATACAGTTTTTAACCTTATCCACAGAATATATTCCTTGACTACGGAGCTTAAACATTAGCTCATTGGCAGATATTCCAACTGTCAAGCAGTTTTTAACCAGTACTTTGCCATTTTTGATGATTTGGATAGGTTTGCCATCAATTATTGTTCGCACAAAGTTACTATGCTCACGGGCAAATTTTAAAATAAAGACTACTAGTGTCCATACGATTAAAACTAATAAAAACTGCAATACACTAATATTGGCATTATAAATTACGCCACCAATAATGCCACCTAAAACATAATTCTGCAGTTGATCTAAGGCAGTAGTTGGAGCAATGTTACTTTTACCGAAAACATTAATTTGAAAGATTAATGTTACCACACCTAAAACAAATTTAATAAAAAGTTGCGTATAATCCATCCTGATTGCCTCCTAGTCTTTTATATTAACGTCGTGGTTAATTACATGAGCTTGTTTCAAAGAATATGTATTGTTATCATTATTCAGTTCTAACTGATAGTCAATATCTTTAGAATTAATTCTTACAATTATGCCATCTTGCAATGTTGTTGAATTTACCAAAACATCAGAAACAGCCACACCATTATCTTTAGCTACAGACTTAATGAATGGAGCAATTTGTTCCGACTGTGATTTAACTAAGTTAGTTTGTACGTATTCTTCATATTGAGTACCCACAAATAATAAGAGAAACAATAAAGCTATTATCCCCAAATCACGATAACGCGTATCAAAACGATGTCGCAAATAAAGTGCAGTAAAAGCAATTAAAGTAAGTGCTGCAATCGCAATCAACGCATATAAGATTGTTTTATTAGTATTTTGATTTTGTTCAATATACTTAAGCGTGTAAAAAACCATAATAATTCCACCTCTGCTAAAATTTTCTCTAGATAACTCCCAATAATACGCTTAAAACTAATCTTACTATTTAACCATCTCTAAAAGCCTATAGTTATTTAAGTTTGATTAGCCAAGTTAATAATCACATATAGTAATAGTATAACAAAAAGTGAGCAGACAGGTACTGCTCACTACTCAGAAATATTTAATTTTAATTACCAGCCTTAGTTGATGCGCCAGTATGACCATCTGCCTTTGAATTATTCCGGTAAGTTGCACCTGTATTTGTATCTTCATCAATCACTAATTTTTGACCAGTAGTTTCACAAAAGTATTTAACTAAAGGGTATATATCTTGTACCCATTCATAAATGCCAACGTAGTGTCCCTCATCATCCTCAACTCGCTTATAATAGTGCAAAATAAGTTCTTGTAAATTACCAGTCGGTACAGGCATATAGACCGCATCATGTCCAGCTTGTTTATGACGTAAAGCCTGAACTACTTTTTTAGCTGCGGGAATCACCTCACCAATATGCGGATGCACCGCGCCCATTGAACTCCCTACTTGTGCTGGTACTCGTTTAGCCTTCATCTTAGCCTGCTCATCAACTGGACGGTTATACCATAAAAATTGGTTGTTATCATCAACAAAAGTTAGTTCACCAATCGTATTCCGCAACATCCAATTAAGTTGATTAACTGTTAATAAACCACAATCAAGTTTGACGTAATCGTCACCACTTGCCGCATTAGTTTTTGCTGCTGCCTTTTCTAACCAATCTGGATCATCTTTATCAATTCCACTGACAGTATACCTACTCTTACCACTAGCCGCAAAATCTTCCTCTAAATATTCAGCTCTATCCATGTCTTTAAGCCATTTGGGTTCGGTCATTTTTTCCTTTTTCCTCCCGACAAGTAACTATTTTTTTAAAACAATTATAGCATGAAAGCGCTAATATATGGTATACATAGCAATTTAATTTGTAGCTTCGTGCTTTTTATCTTAATTATGATAAGCTTAAAAGTAAAATTATAAAAATAAAGGAGCAAACTATGAAAACTGGCACTAAAATTATTACGTTAGATAATGGCTATCACTTATGGACCAATACGCAAGGACAAGGCGATATTCATTTATTAGCTCTACATGGTGGACCGGGCGGTAATCACGAATATTGGGAAGACACGGCTGAGCAACTGAAAAAGCAGGGGCTTAATGTACAAGTTACAATGTATGATCAATTGGGCTCGCTTTACTCGGATCAACCAGATTATACAGACCCCAAAATTGCTAACAAATATTTAACTTATGAATATTTTTTAGATGAAGTAGAAGAAGTTCGCAACAAATTAGGCTTAGATAACTTCTACTTAATTGGTCAGAGTTGGGGCGGTTTGCTGGTTCAAGAATATGCAGTTAAGTATGGTAAACACTTGAAGGGAGCAATTATTTCGTCAATGGTCGATGAAATTGATGAATATGTTGCCGCTGTTAATCGCCGTCGTCAAGAAATTTTGCCCCAAACTGAAATTGACTTTATGCATGAATGTGAAGCTAGCAATGATTATGACAATCAACGTTACCAAGAAGATGTTAATATTCTTAATATTAATTTTGTTGATCGGCGGCAGCCATCAAAACTTTACCATTTACAAGATATTGGCGGTAGTGCTGTTTATAATGCTTTTCAAGGCGATAATGAATTTGTCATTACTGGAAAATTGAAAGACTGGCACTTTAGAAAGCAATTAAAAAATATTAAAGTACCAACTTTACTTACTTTTGGTGAGAATGAAACCATGCCAATTGCAACAGCCAAAATTATGCAAAAAGAAATTCCTAACGCCCAACTTGTAACTACGCCAGATGGTGGGCACCACCACATGGTTGATAATCCAGATGTTTATTACAAGCACCTGGCCGACTTTATCCGTGAAGTTGAAAGTAATCAGTTTTTAGGTAAATAAAATCAGTTAAAAAAACTCAATTCCGTCATTGCGAATTGAGTTCTTTTAATATGCTCTGACTACCATCTAAAACCTGATATTCACTAGCAGCCCAACCACAAGAATTAGTCCCGATATCGAGACCTAAAATATAATCATCATTTAATTTAGTCATTACAAGACTCCCTTCTAAAAATAGCAAATTCAAGTTATTGTTTTTATTATATTAACTCTAAAAGATAATATATTCACTATTAATTTTTGAAAAACGGCAACTATTTTTACTTTACTTGGATATTTGTTTGCAATCGTTTCCAAATTATTTAAGCAAATTTGTCGTATACTTAAGAAAGGAGGCAAATTATGAAACAAATTAAAATTGGTAATACGGAGTTTTCTAGTTCAGCGCTTGCACTAGGAATTATGCGGATGAACAAATTAAATATTGATAGCGCGGTCAAGACATTAGAAACAGCGCATGATGTTGGTATTAATTATATTGATTCAGCCGATGTTTATGGTCATGGAAAGTCGGAAACAGTTTTTGGAAATGCCTTAAAGAATTCTTCCCTTAAACGAGAAGATTTTTATATTCAATCAAAGACTGGTATTTATGAAGAGCCCACGCTTAATTACAAAACTACACGTTATGATTTCTCAAAAAACTACATTATAAAGTCAGTCGATGGCATTTTATCTAGAATGCAAATTGATTATTTAGACGGCTTACTTTTGCATCGTCCTGATGCCTTGATGGATCCTGCAGAAGTCGGGGCTGCATTTGACGAATTGCAACAAGATGGGAAAGTGCGTCATTTTGGAGTTTCAAATTTCAATCCCCGCCAAGTTGACTTATTACAAGCTGGTATCAGCCAAAAATTACTAATCAACCAATTACAATTCAGTATCATGCATACCGGACCGATTGATTTTAATATTCATACTAATATGACCGACAATCGCAGTATTGACCATGACCGCGGTATCTTTGATTATTCAAGACTGCATCAAATGACTATTCAAGCTTGGTCGCCCTTTCAATACGGTCAAATCGAGGGTAACTTTATTGGTAATCCAAAATTTCCGCAAGTTAATGATACCTTAGAGAAATTAGCCAAGTTAAAAGGGTGTTCTAAAAATGCAATTGCAGCCGCCTGGATTTTGCGCTATCCCGCTAATATTCAAGTAATTATTGGTACCATGACACCCGAACATATTATTGATAGTGCCAAGGGAGCCGATATTGAACTAAGTGCCCAAGAATGGTATGACCTTTATTTAGCTGCTGGCAACGATTTACCATAAATAATTTTTTAAAAAAGTCATAGTCAAATTCGACTATGACTTTTTTAGTAATCAAACATCATTATCATCTATTTAATATATTGCTTTAACAAATCATATAATAAAGAAATTTCATAATTTGAAATTGTGACGTTATATTTTAACTCAACTGGTTGGAAAATGGTACGCGTTATTTTAAAGAAAGCTTTTTCTTTTTCAGATTTAGGCTGAACCTCAATTACATTATTCCGCATGACAGCTCGTTCAATCATCAGGGCAACATGCATATAAAGATTCAATTTAATTTTGCCATCTAATTCCAAATTATAGAAATCTTCATATTTTTTATTAATTTCTTCAACCTCTTTTATTACTACACTTGGATTCAAGAAATTTAAGCGTTCAGCAATTCCTTCCTTAGAAAAGAAACACAATAATTTATTATTTAAATCTGTTAATTGTTGTTGGTTTAAATATGGTTGCAGCCAAAGTTTTAATTTTTTTTCACCACTAATCGCTAAAATATCGTATAAGTTCATATATTTAAACTTGATTTTTTCTGTTATATCAAAAGTGGTTAACAAAAATAATGTTTGCTCAAAATAAGCCCACTGCTTAGTAACAATTTTTTCCTTCAAGTCATTGTACCCTAAAGGAATTATTTTTATATCCGCTGGCAAATATTGTCGCAGAATTTCACTTATTTGTTCAGCAACTTTTAAACCAGAAATGCAAGATACCAGAATATTTTTTGTTTGGGAAAAACCATTATAGTACTTTACATTTATTTGGTATTCCCGTTCAGCACTACTGGCAATTCTAGTAAAATCTAAATTTTGCTTCATTTTAGAAGCTAAATCTAATGCGGTTACAGTTGTTAATTTATTAACTACCAGTAAATCACAATTTAAATTCGAACCAACTTCACTATATAACTTATTTAAAGAGCCCATATCGACCATTAAGACCAGGCCATTTATCGCATTATAATTTAAAACCAAGTTATTAATCGCATTAATCATGGTAGTTGTATCAGCATCAATTGCAACATCAATTGCATCAAAAATATAGTTACCACAAAGCGAATTAACAACTGCTTGAATACTGGTAGCTGTATTTTCACCATGACCAACTAACAGACCATGTAATTTAACATTTTCATCGATATATTCGCTTAATAGAATAGCAAATATATATGTTAGGCCTTGATGACTATCCTTATCTAAGATTGGCAATTTGCTATAAAAACTTCGAGCCACATGATATGCTCGTGGTAGTTTTTTGAGAACAACTGCTCTTAATTTCTCAATATCACAATCTGGTTTAAAATGATGCTCATATAAATAATAAATTGTTAATTCTAAATATGCAGCCTTAGCCAGCCCATATTTCTTTTCAATTATTTCAGCAAATAGTTGTTTATGTTGCACATGTAGTCCTGACGCTTGGGAACTTGTTTCATTTAGCTTGTTTATTGCTTCAATTCTTAAACGGCAATTACTTAAAGTGGTATCGGAAAATGCATTAATCACCTTTTTTAATTCTTGAGAAATATTGGTTAATTTTTTATTTAAGCTTTTACTTTCAGAATATCTAATAACAAGTGCAGGATCAACAACAATTGAACCATAGTTTTTAAATGGTGGTAAATAATCAAGAATAAGGTTCTTTAGCTTTAAATACATTGTATTCGAACTAAACCAATCATGATAAGCCGCCGAACATGACGCCCGAACTATATTCTTTATATAGCTAACATTATCTTTATGATTAATTTGTAATAGTGCTGAAACAACCTCTTCATCGACTACTATTTTCTTATTAATTCTCTGTCCTTCATCGTAAAAAAATGACCGTAATATTTCTAAGCGCTCATCAATTGGTCTTTTAGCATAATCAGGCAAATTAACCTGAACAGGTATTTTTCTTAAGAAAGAATGCAACAATACTCTTTCTGGATCTTTTGTTGTTGCCATTATTAAGCGAACATTAGATTTAACATGGTGAACATTATCGCCCACTTTATAAAATTGCCCAGAATCAATAAAATTTAGAATTTTTTCTTGATTAACATTGCTTAATCGATCAACTTGATCTAAAAATAAATAACCCCCATTTGCCTTTTCAATTAAACCTTTTGCTTGTGTAGCACTTGCTTTAGCAGACCCAAATAATAAAGTAGTAATTTGTTCAGGATTACCAGCATAACTAGCACAATTTAGGCATAAATATGGTGCATTAGCTTTGATACTTCCTACTTCTTTGGCATACGCGACCAATCTTTCAGCTAAATAACTTTTACCTACGCCAGTATTACCAGTAATTAATACATCTAAACCATTTGGTGGATAAATTACAGCAGCACATAACTGTTCTACTACTCTTTTTAATGATCCCTGACTACCGATAACACTGGCAAATGATAAATCAGTCGTTTTATTAATCGAATTTTTGCGCCATTTAACTGGTCGCTCTTTGATTTTTTGTATTCTATTTTCTTTGGCAAGTTGATTTAGATAATGGCTAACAACAGATCTAGATAAATTTAATTCTGCTGCCAGTTCACTAGTACTAATTACATCATTACCAGGTAAATTCTTTATCTTATTTAAAACTCTTTCTTCAGCCCAACTCATTATCCATCTCTCCAAAATTGTTCTCTTTATTTATAATTATAGCTAATTATAAATTTATTTTCTATACAATTTTGTGTTCTCGTCTAGGTTTGCATAATGAAATATGCTATACATGTATTATTTAAATAATATACTACAATTTGCTTTTTCTTATTATTTATTGACTTTAAAATATAAACATTAGGCTTGACAATATTCTAAAGTTATTTTATACTTTTCCTTAAAGTTGGAGGTATTTTTTAATGAAAATTAATTTAAATTGTAACTTACAGCTGAATAACCGTTATTACTTTAGCTATTTTAGATAAAGTTTGAATTCATCTAGATGAATTCAAACACAGTTCTAGTTTGAATTTATCTATGATGGCTAAAGCCCTTTTAATTACGGTTAGCCACATAACTTCTGAGTGGTTAGCCGCAATTGATTACTTAATAAAAGATAATTAATGTATACCCACTCGGAATTGGTGGGTATTTTTTATTGTTTTATTGTCTTATTTTTGATTATTATTCGGAGGAAATCAGATGAAATTTAAAAAAATAGTAGTAGGGATTAGTTTAGCCGGACTTCTACTCTTAGGTGGATGTAGCAAAAAAGCTCATAATCATTCACAAATTAAGCATGTTGGTGTACTACAAGTTGTTCAACATCCCTCGCTAGATAAAGCTTACAAAGGTTTCAAAAAAGGACTAAAAGAGGGCGGCTACACCGAGGGTAAAAATCTAAAAATTGATTATCAAAATGCACAAAATAGTCAAGATAATCTTAAAAGTATGAGTGAAAAATTGATTAATGACAAATCTGATTTAATTTTAGGAATTGCTACTCCAGCAGCACAAAGTATTGCCAATGCCACTGAAGATATCCCAACAGTTGTCACCGCAGTAACTGATTTAAAGGCAGCCAAACTAGTTAATTCTAATTCTAAGCCTGGCAGAAATGTTACTGGCACAACCGATATGGTTTCAATTGACAAACAAATTGAGCTATTACTATCAATTGTGCCTAAAGCTAAAACAATCGGAGTTATGTACAACGCTGGTGAATCAAATTCAAAAATTCAAGCTGATTTAGCCATTGCTGCCTTAAAGAAAGCTGGCGTTAAAGTTTTAGTTAAAACTGCTAATACTACTAACGATGTCCAACAAGTTACTGAAACATTAGCAAATAAAGTTCAAGGAATTTATGTTCCAACAGATAATACTTTTGCTTCTGCAGCTTCAATCATTGGTAAAGTAGTAAAAGAAAAAAAGATTCCACTCGTTGCCGGTTCGACTGATCAAATTAAGCATGGTGGCTTAGCTTCAATCGGTATTGACTATGAAGAATTAGGTAAGCAAACGGGAAAAATGGCAGCTAAAATTTTAGATGGTAAAGCCAAGCCAAGTGATATGCCAGTGGAAAAAGCCAATCAATTGAATTTAGTCGTTAATAAAGAAATGGCTAAAGCTTTAGGTATTAATCCTAAATCTATTAAAGCTCCCAAGTAATTAGGAAGGTAACGTGAACGTATAATTATGTTAAATACTTTTTGGGATTTATTTCTCTCATCCACCTCACAAGGTTTGCTCTGGTCATTAATGGCAGTTGGTGTTTATTTAACTTTTCGAATTTTAGATTTAGCTGATATGACGGCTGAAGGGAGTTTTCCCTTAGGCGGAGCAATCGCCACAATGTGTTTAATTAATGGGATTAACCCAATCTTAGCTACAATTGCTGCATTTGCTGGTGGGAT
This sequence comes from Lactobacillus sp. ESL0230, assembly GCF_003692805.1. Lineage (NCBI taxonomy): Bacteria > Bacillati > Bacillota > Bacilli > Lactobacillales > Lactobacillaceae > Lactobacillus > Lactobacillus sp. ESL0230. The sequence continues at coordinate 28,109 of NZ_REHI01000004.1, read as the reverse complement.
GATTGCGGGTTTTGTCACAGGATTTTTAAATACTAAATTAAAAATTCCTTCCCTATTAGCAGGGATTATTACCATGACGGGGCTCTATTCTATCACTTCTCGCATAATGAACAATGCGGCCAATGTATCACTTTTAGGTAAAGAGACCCTCTTTACTATCGCCCAGAATTGGGGCCTATCTCGTAATAATGCTGTTATTGTTATAGGGCTAATTATCGCATTAATTATTATTAGCCTCTTAATTATCTTTTTCAAAACTGAGATTGGTCTTGCCATGCGGGCCACGGGTGATAACCCTGAAATGAGTGCAGCTAACGGGATTAAAACACAAAGAATGAAAATTTTAGGTTATATGATTTCCAATGGCTGTATTGCTCTTTCCGGTGCTCTTTTAGCTCAAAATAATGGCTTTGCCGACCTTAATTCAGGAGTTGGAACAATTGTTATTGGACTTGCTTCAATTATTATTGCTGAAGTTATTTTGCACCACTTGCCACTGGGAAAGCGGCTAATTACATTGGTTTTAGGTGCCATTATCTACCGCTTCATTTTAGCACTAGTCTTTCAAATGAATGTTGAACCTTCTGATGCCAAACTGGCCTCAGCATTGGTTTTAGTAATTTGCTTAATTTTGCCTAATTTTCACTTGCCACGCAATCTTAAGGGGGAAAAGAAAAATGCCTAAAGTATTACAAATTAAGAATCTTCATCAAACTTTTGGTCGTGGCACTGTAAATGAAAATCCGGTCTTACGTGGCGTTAATCTTGAATTGAATGCTGGTGATTTTGTAACTATCATTGGTAGTAATGGTGCTGGTAAGTCAACTTTACTAAACAGTATTGCTGGAACTATACCTGTGCAAGAGGGACAAATTATTCTAAATGATATTGACATCAGTAAGCTAACTGTAACTAAGCGTTCAAAAAATATTAGCCGTGTTTTTCAAGATCCCAAAATGGGGACAGCAGTTAGGTTAACGGTTGAAGAAAATCTCGCTTTGGCAATGAAACGGGGAAAACGTCGCGGTTTTCATAATGGAGTTAACAAGCGAGATCGTGAATTTTTTAAAACACAACTTGCACAACTTAATTTAAACCTTGAAAATCGACTCGAAACTGAAATTGGGTTACTTTCTGGGGGACAACGACAAGCCATTACCCTTTTAATGGCTACCCTGCAACGTCCTGATTTGATATTATTAGATGAACATACCGCGGCTCTTGATCCTAAGACTTCAATTACAGTCATGGAACTTACCAAAAAATTAATTAGCGAACAAAAATTAACTGCCTTTATGGTGACGCATAATATGGAAGATGCTATTCATTATGGCAATCGATTAGTCATGCTCCATGAAGGACGTGTAGCTTTAGACTTAGTTGGACCAGAAAAACAAAGTTTGACTGTTTCCAAATTAATGGACCTGTTCCAAAAGCAAGTTGGCTCTAAACTAGAAGATGATGCAATGTTACTTAGATAATAAACTTAGATAAAAAATAGCTCCTAAAAGTAATACTTTTAGGAGTTATTTTTTGTTGTTAAAGCTTTTATGGATGCCTTATCTATCTTTTTTAATTAATATAAATATTTTTGAATAACCTGTTTAGGATCCTTACCTGCTCTGATTTTCAGTTCAAGTTCAATTACGACATCTGCCATAATTGATTGCGGATCAATTACCTGATATGGATGATTGGGAGCCTGTTCCTGTGCTAAAGAAAGCTCGGTACAGCCCAGTAATATAACATTACAACCATATTCATCATGCATCTTGCGCAAGATGGAATGATACAATTCAGCATCAACTACGCCCTTTTGTTTAATATTAGAATAAATTAGTTTCGTAACTAGAGGCTGAATCTCTGGACCACCAAGTTCAGCACTACGATTCACTTTATTTAGCTCATCTACATACAGATGATCATAAATTGACCCTTCAGTTGCAATAAGTCCAATCTTCTTTTGCTCAGGAAATTTTTCCACGAAATTGTGTACCGCAATTCTCATCATATGCAAAAATGGAATATCAGTTAAATTAGCTAAGTCATCATAGAAATAATGTGCCGTATTACATGGCATTACGAAAAAATCGGGTTGCAATGTGGCCTGTTGCAAAAAGTCTTCCCGCAAAGCAGTAAAGAAGTTCGGTTTAGTATGATCCTTAATATAAGTTGTTCGATCAGGGACTTGCGCATCATTAACTAAAATATAATTCAAATAATCCTGATCACAAGTAATTTCCATTCGATGATTAATTGAACGGATAAAGCTTTCTGTTGCAATCGTTCCCATTCCACCAATAATTGTAAAAAAATGCTTCATTTTACTATTCTCTAACTATAAAAGTGACCATTCTGGTCTTCTAATTCATTAATCACTTGCTGAGCAACCGTAATATCCGATGGATAAGGCGTATTCACACCTCGAATTTTTTGAAAACCATCTTCTCCTTTACCACAAATTAGCACGACATCACCTTTGTTTGCCATACTAATAGCATCATTGATTGCTTTAAGTCGGTCTAATTCGATTGTTACATCTACTTTGGTATGATCAATTCCTGCATCAATCTCTTCAGCAATTTCCTTAGGATCCTCAAATCCAGGATCGTCAGTTGTCAAGAATACTTTATCAGCAAACGCATTTAAGCTATTACTAAAACCTGGTCGTCTTGATACTCCTTTATCTCCAGGAGCTCCAACTACCACAATAATCTTAGGATTATTAAATTCTCGGCGCATAAAGCCCATTAAGGCCATCATTGATGCCTCATTATGCGCATAATCAACCACAACCACACCATGACTTGCAGTAATTTCCGTTTGCATTCTTCCTGGAACTGTTACAGTACTAATTCCTTTAGCAGCGTCATCATGTGCCATCCCAGCTAATCCCGCGCCAATTACAGCTGCTGTCCCATTCGACTCATTAAAATCACCTAACATCTTTAACTGATATTCACCAGCAATTGGTAATTCTTTAGCCTTATCACTAACACAAAGTACTTTAAATTTAGTCCGAGCCATATCAATTTCTTCCGAAGAGTAACGAAAATCAATCGGATGTTTTAATTCTGGATTAGTATAATTTTCATCAGCAAATAAATAAATACTATCTGGTGCAGTAGTAGTAGTGGCTGCTGCATATACCTCATTAAAATTGTTGGTCTGGGCATTAATAATACATTTACGCGCGTTAACCAATAATTGTAACTTACAGTGTAAATAATCTTCAAAATTAGGATGCTCGTTGGGACCAATATGATCTGGCGAAATATTTAAGAAAAAGCCTAAATCATAGGTTAAACCAAAAACCCTGTTCTTCTTATAAGCCTGACTAGAAACTTCCATGACTAGATGAGTCATCCCATTATCTACTGCTGTGCGCATATCACGGAATAAATCTAAAGACTCTGGAGTTGTTAAGCTTGATTTAAACGTATCAACTTTTTTTTGACCCACAACGTTGTTAACAGAAGAAATTAAAGCCGTTTTGCCATCATTAATTTGATCTAGCATCCCTTTTAAAAAGTAGGCAGTAGTAGTTTTACCCTTTGTACCAGTTACTGCAACCACATATAAGTCATCTTGCGGAAATCGGAAAAAAGCAGCAGATAATAATGCCATTGCCTTGGAAACATCACGTACAATTAATGCGTGCATGCCCTTGCCTTCTGGGTAAGGTTGTTCAGCTACATAACAATTAGCCCCATTAGCTTTAGCCATTGATAAATATGTGGGACGAAAACCTGCCCCCTTACAGAAAAACAAAGTGTCCGTTTTAATGTCACGTGAATCATAGGAAACATATTCCATCTTGGTTCTAACCGTATCTTGAACTGCACTTGATTTAAGTAAATGATGTTCTTTTAAAATTAAAATACAGGTATTTAAAGAAATACTCATGTTATGCCCCTTCATTTTTGTCTTAGTCAAAATTATAACACAGCTAACTATCAGTTTTTTGTATTCTTTGGATTTAATGGTAAATAAATGATAAATCGCGTCCACTTATCATTAGATTCGCAAACAATTTTACCATGATGTAAATCAACAATACTCTTGGTAATAGATAAGCCTAAACCAGTGCCACCAGTCTGTGTATTACGTGAAGGCTCTACCCGATAAAATCGTTCAAAAATTTTTTTCAAGGAATCTGCAGGAATTGCTGCACCATTATTTTCAACACGTAACTCAACTTCATTATTGTTAACTAAATTAGCAATCAAATTGATTTGAGTTGCATCTGTACCATATTTTAAGGCATTAGCAATTAAATTGTTATAGACCCGTACCAATTTTTCTGGGTCTGCCTGAATTGTCAAATCTTTAGGTCTAGTTTCAATATTAAAAGTTATGCCCTTTTCGTGCGCTTCAAATTCAAAGCCAGCTGCAACTTGTTCCAACATTGAATAAATATGTAAGGGCGCAAGTTGCAGTTTAATATTAGTTGATTTCAACGTTGTATACTCAAGTAAATCATGTGCTAATGATTTCATTTGTTCTGCTTTCATATAAGCAATATTTAAGTATTTTTGTTGGTCGGCTGGATTAGCCACACCTGACTTTAAAAGCCCTAAATAGCCAATAATAGATGTTAAAGGCGTTCTAATATCATGAGATACATTACTAATCAATTCATCTTTTGAATTTTCGATTGCTTTTTCTTCATTAATTGCGTTAACCGTACTAGCTACTAATGAATTTATGGAATCAATTACTTTTTGTAAATCTGTTTTTACCTTAAATGAAATCGTATGATCAAAATGACCTTGAGCAATATAATGCAGTTCTGAAATAACATGACGCAATTGCATTTGGTGATAACGTCTGATTAAACGCCAATATAATACTAATAAATCACCCAGACCCATAATAACCAAAAAAGTATTTTGCCAAGACCACAAATGACGACCACCAGCAAAGGTGACGGTTTTTTTTAAAAAGTAAATGCCATTAGCCAAACTTTTATTTTGTAAAATCGTTAAATTTATTAAAATATCAACTGACAGATTTAATAATAGTAACAAGACTACTGTTATTACGCCTTCAGCAAACAACTCACTTTTTTCTGTGGCCGTCAGCTTAACACGTTCTTTTTTCATCTACTTAAGCCTCAACCTTATAGCCAACGCCCCAAACTGTTTGAATCACATCCTCACCATCAGTTGCTTTTTGAATTTTATCACGTAAATGTGACACATGAACCATTACAGTCTTAGCTGAAACGATTGATTCCTGTTGCCAAACTCGTTCAAAAATTTCATCAGCAGAAAAAACACGATTAGGATGACTAGATAGCAAATATAAAATGCCAAATTCTAGCGCAGTCAATTGAATATCCTTACCCGCTATGGTCTTTACCTCATGGGAGTCACGATTAATAACTAGCGGACCAATTTCTAATACATCAGGTTCATCGTCTTTAACTTGCTTTTGACTACGCCGCAAAAGCGAACGTACCCGTGCCATTACTTCAAGTGGATTAAATGGTTTAGAAACATAATCATCAGCACCAGTTATCAATCCTTGAATTTTGTCCATGTCGCCTGTCTTAGCTGAAACAATAATAATAGGGATATCGGAATCTTTACGAACTTCCTTAATTACGTCAATTCCACTCATATTGGGCATCATTACATCTAAAATCATTAAAGAAATATCAGAACTAGTGGTGAGTTTAGTTATCGCTTCTTTACCACTATAAGCAACAATTGGCGTATAGCCTTCATTTTTAAGGTAAATACTTAATAATTCAACAATTTCTTTATCATCATCAACTACTAAAATTTTCATCAGGGTCATTCCCTTCTCTTTTATGCATAATTATTCTTATTTAATTCATACTCACCTATAGTGTAGCAGAATTTGGCTAATATTTTAGCTTATTTAACAAGAAACATCTAATTATTCATACTTATCTTTAGCTTTTTATAAAATTCTTTAAATGATACTCAAAATTTATAGCAAAAGCAACTTATACCTAAGCTATAAATTGATAATAATTTAGTTACTTATTCAATAATCCTTAAAAGTTAACCTATTAAGTAGTTTAAAGTATTAAAAAACGGCAAATTATTAAATAATCTGCCGCTTAATTAGGTTAAGACCAAAGTATAATTAACTTTAACAGTTACCATGTAATTATAAAATTTAATAATTAACCCTTAATTTATATTATAGGCATTAATTTTTATTTTCAACATGCCGAGTTGACTTTAGAGTAAATGCGACAACTAAGCCAATAACTGCCAAAATCAAAGTGAAATATAGGCCATAATGTACACCATTAGTAAATTGTGCGGCTTTATCAGTGCCTTGGTAAGTATTTTGACCCCAACTTAAAAAACTAATCGCAAGAGCGGTGGCAACGGCGCCAATAATCTGTTGCATAGTATTTAAAATAGTACTGCCATCAGCTGATTCTGTCCCTTTTAAAGCATTCAAAGCATGGGTTTGTGCTGGGGACATCGCTAAGGGACAACCAATCATTATAATAATATGAGTTACAATAACATAAATAATACTTGAAGTGGGATTTGAAAAAATTAACATGATTAGCCCAATAATAGCAATAGTAAAACCTGATACAGCAGGTATTTTTGCTCCTACAGAATCATATAGTCGACCTGCAAAAGCTGACACTAAGGCGTTGATAATTCCACCAGGTAACATAATAATTCCTGTCAGGGCAACAGGCAACAATAGACTTCTTTGCAAATATTGTGGCAACAAATACATTGCTGATAAAATAATCGCAAAATCCAACATAACACAGATTGCCCCCTGTGCAAAAGCTAATTTCTTAAAAACGTGAAGATTAATAATTGGTTGTTCTAAATGTAATTTACAATATGTGTATAGAAATAAAACAATCGCAGCAATAGCTAACATTAATAAAACAGTTGGCGCCGTCCAGCCCATATTTGAAGCAAAGCTGACTCCCATTACTAAACTAGCAAATCCCACAACGGATTCAAGTAATGAAAGAATATCTACCTTTGGTCGAGTAATTTTACCAGTATTGGGTAAGCCAATAATAGCACAAATTAAGGCTACTACTAAAAAGGGCATAAAAAACCAAAAAATCCAATTCCAAGTTAACTTACCCAAAATAATACCAGTAATAGTAGGGCCAATCGCTGGCGCTAGCATAATGACTAGGGCACAAACACCCACCGCAGTCCCCATTTTAGATGACGGGAAAATTAGCATCGCTACTGTAAACACTAAGGGCAAGATTAGCCCTGTCCCTAATCCCTGAATCATTCGACCTATTAATAAAATTATAAAATTAGGTGCTGTAGCAGCTATGATGACGCCAAATATAAAATCCAGCAAACCAATAATTACGATTTGTCTGGTAGAAAACCACTTAGTTAATAAACTTGAAAAAGGCAAAATGACACCAATTACTAACATATAGCCGGTAACCAGCCACTGAATAGTACCTGAATTTAGCTGAAATGATTTCATTAATTGTAGTAGTGCAATATTTAATGAGGTCTCTGATAGCATGCCCACAAAGGCGCCTATAATCATACTCATCATTGCCAACCAAGGGCGCTGAACTTTGCTTGATTATTTTCCATAAAAAACTCCTTTTACATTTTGTGCTTCTAAGCGCAACTTGATTATCTTATCAAAAAGAAAATTTCTTCGTAAGTTTTTTATTTAATTAAAAATCATATTCTAGCATCAAAGTCAGGCTTTACTAGCTAAAAATTACTTTTAACAAGATAGTAAGATAAAAGCCACTATAAAAGGATCAAACTCTTAGAGAGCTTGACCCTTAATTAAATAATTTTTATTCTATTTCCTTTTTACCAGTATACAATTCGTAGTAGTAGCCCTTTTGCTTCAGCAGTTGCTCATGATTACCTGCTTCAATAATATGACCATGATCAAGTACTAAAATCAAATCAGAATTAACGATTGTAGATAATCTGTGCGCAATAACAAAACTTGTTCTACCAGCAAGAAGATTGTCCATCCCCGATTGAATCAACTGCTCTGTCTGTGTATCAATGCTTGAGGTTGCCTCATCTAAAATCATTACTGGCTCATCTGCAATCATTGCTCGCGCAATACTTAATAATTGCATCTGTCCTTGCGACAAATCTCCGCCTTCACCATCAATAACAGTTTGGTAACCCTCATCTAAGTGATGAATAAATTCATCGGCATGAGACAAATGAGCTGCTTGATAGACATCATCATCACTAGCATTCATATTACCAAAGCGAATATTGTCCATTACCGTTCCTGTAAACATATGCGTTTCTTGTAAGACAATCGATAAAGAATGACGTAAATCATCTTTTTTAATCCGTTTAATTGGAATACCATCATAAGTAATAGTTCCTGAATCAATTTCATAAAAGCGATTGACCATATTAGAAATCGTTGTTTTACCTGCACCAGTTTCACCAACTAAAGCGACCTTCATCCCTGGTTTTGCATCTAGCGAAATATCATATAAAATTTGTTTGTCAGGAGCATAGCTAAAGTCTACGTGGTCAAAAACAATGTGGCCTTTAACAGTTACCTGCTTAACTGTTCCATCATTTTGTGGCACATTCCAATACCAGGTGCCCTTAACCTTTTCATCTTTAGTTATTGTTACATCGCCATCATCTAGTTCAACTGGTTGATCTTCTAAATCAAAAATTCTTTTTGCACCAGCTAAAGCCATAACTATTGAATTTAACTGCTGAGAAATTTGTGCAATTGGCATAGCAAATTGTTTAGATAGCTGTAAAAAGGCCCCAATAACACCTAGTGATAGAGGTGCAATATGGTTAATGGCAACTGCGCCGCCAATAACCGCAATTAGTACATATAACAAGTTGCCAATATTACCCATAATTGGAAATAAAACCGTTGAATAAGTATTAGCCTTACCAGCTGCATTTTCTAGCTCTTTATTATAAACTTCAAAATCTGCTTCTACTTCTGGTTCATGACTGAAAACTTTGATAACTTTCAAGCCGTTAAGCATTTCTTCATTATAACCATTAACTTGACCTAATTCTTTTTGTTGTAATTGGAAATAATGCGCTGATCGTGACGTCAAAAATCGTACAACACCAATTGATAATGCAAAAATTATCAAAGTAAAAATCGTTAACTGCCAACTCAAGCTAATCATTGCTGCTAACACGAAAACAATATTTAATAAGGAATTCATAAATTGTGGAATTGATTGCGAAATCATTTGCATTAAGGTATCAATATCATTGGTATAACGACTCATAATATCGCCAAAATCATTTTCATCAAAATACGCAATTGGTAATATTTCCATATGCTCAAACATTTCGTTACGAACGCGATATTGCACCTTTTGAGCTAAAACTCCCATTAACATCGTAAAAAAGTAGCTAGCAATAAAGCCAATGGCATAAAAGCCAAACATTACTACAATTGCCTGCCATAAAGGACCAAAATCAGGATGAGATTGTTTAAGTAACGGCATTATGTATTCATTAATTAAACGTTCAATGAATAAAGAACCCATAACGGTTGATCCAGCTGACAAAATAATCGCAATTATTGACGTAATCAGCATCCAGGGACTGGTATTGGCAACTAATTTAAGCAACCGTAATAAGGTGGTTGAACGCTTACCAGTCATCTTCTTAGTTTCTACTGCTTTATCCAAATTTATCACCTACTTTTTCTGTTCTTCTTGGAATTTTGCAATTGAACTGTATAAATCATTACGTTCCATTAATTCATCATGCGTGCCAATATCCTGAATTTTACCTTCATCCATTACTACAATTCGGTCTGCATCTTTAATTGAAACAATTCTTTGTGAAATAATAATCTTGGTAGTATCTGGCATATTTTTAGCTAGAGATTCTCTGATTTCTCGCTCCGTTTGAGTATCAACTGCTGAAGTTGAATCATCCAAAATCAAAATTTTGGGTTTTTTAAGGAGGGCACGAGCAATCGTAATTCTCTGCTTTTGTCCACCAGAAACATTGCTACCACCTTGTTCAACCATTGTATCGTATTGATTGGGCATTTCACTAATGAAATCATCTGCATGAGCAATTTTCGCAGCAGCTAAAATCTGCTCATCAGTTGCATTTTCATTACCCCACTTTAAATTTTCTTTAATCGTTCCCGAAAACAGAACATTATTTTGTAAAACCATCGCTACATTATCACGCAGTGTTTTTAAATCATATGATTTAACATTGTGCCCAGAAACTCTGACAGCTCCTGAAATTGTATCGTAAAGCCGCGGTATCATTGCCACTAGCGTGGATTTTGAAGACCCTGTTCGACCGATTATACCAAGAGTTTCGCCTGACTTAATATTTAAATTAATGTCACTTAAAGCTAAATTTTTATCTTCTTGATCATATTTAAAGTTGACGTGATCAAAGATTACTTCACCATTAGTTAAATGCGTTAGTGGTTTACGTGGATTTTCAATTGATGGCTTTTCATTGATTACATCCGCAATTCTTCGCCCACTAGCTGCCGAAATAACTAATTGGGTAAAAATCATTGCTAAAATATTTAAACTATTTAAAACTGAATTGGAATAGGAAAACATTGAAATAAGTTGTCCTGGTTGTAAGCTACCGCCAACAATTTCTTTCGCTCCAAACCAACAAATAGCTAAATTAGAAATATTCAAAACGGCCATAACAATCATTGAATTGAGCGACATAATCTTTTGCGCTGTAGAAAATAATTTATAAATAAAACCTGACGTTTTTTTGAACTGGTTTGTTTGTTGCTCTTCTTGCACAAAAGTCTTAACTTCTCTAATGCCCCGAACATTTTCACGCACAACTTCATTCATCCGATCGTATCCCCTAAATATTTTGGGAAAATAAGGATTAACACTTTTGATAACCAAGGCCAGTAGAAGAATAAAAATTGGAGCAATTACCACAAAAATTAATGATAGCCGTGGACTAATAATTAATGACATAATTATGGAAACGACTAGCATCATTGGTGCTCTAACTGCAATTCTAATTAATATTTGATATGACATTTGGACATTATTAACATCAGTTGTCATTCTCGTTACTAAACTCGCACTAGAAAATTTGTCAATATTTTCGAACGAATAATCTTGTACATGATAAAACATATCTTTGCGCAGGTTAGCAGCAAACCCAGCCGCAGCATGGGCCGAAACATAGCTAGCACTCGCTCCTAAAATAAGAGAAGTAATTGTAATTGCAAACAGCACCAAACCCCACTTAGTTATATATGGCATATTACCCTTCATAATTCCATTATCGATTAAAATACCAACTAAATATGGAATCAGCATTTCTATAATAACTTCTCCGGTAACAAATAGCGGCGACAGCAAAGACAATCTTTTGTATTGCCTAATAGATTTACGCAGCGTATTAATCATTAAATACCTCTTTCTATTAAGTCAAAATGACATTTATACTTTTTCTAAGAGCAATTTATTTTAAAAAGGATAAACAGACTCATCGGTGTCTGTTTATCCTTTTTATATATAAAGTTATTTAAGTATAGCTCTTTTCTTGACAAAAAGCACTTTATTTGTTTCTGGCTACTGGTGAAAAGACCGAACCAATCAGTTCATAATGTCTTCTAAATAACCAACGAATACCATAAACAACAATTGCAATAATAATATTAGCTGCACCAGGTAATATTGGATTTATTACTTTTAGTGCAGGTAGCGACAATAGCCACATCAAAGCTAGTAACCCTAAAATCATTGTCACTAGACCTAAAATCAACTTAGACCAAGGAATTTTATTGCTTTTACCAGTTGCAGGCAAAATTAATTCATTATATTTGGTCATCAGTGCTCCCATACCAGCGCCGACACTAATTAAAGTTAAAATGCCCATTTGTGCATTGGCTTTAGAATTAGTCTGAAAGAGTGCTAGTACCCCAAAGATACCAACAAAAAGTACCACATAAATTAATGCACCATCAACTGCATATTGCCAAAAGGGAATATCTGCAGCTGTTTTCTCTTTTGGCTTAATTAAATCAGCTGCTTTTAATTTTGGCGACATTGTATAAAAATTAGAAGCTGGTCGCCCATGGTGTTGTGCTAGCACTATTTCAGGCAACAGTAAGTCAATACGCTTTTGCGCTTCTTCTTGGCTCATTTTACCTTGGGTTTCTAACTCTTTTTGTAAACGAAAAATATAATCAGCATTCTTTTTACTAAGTTCTTTTCGCAGTTCCTGGGAACTCATCTGTTTAATTTGATCATCTTTATTTTGAACCGCAACTTTTTCTTTTAATTTTTCTTGCTGATTTGCATCAATTTTTGTTTGCTCAGCATTTTTATTTTCAGCCATTATCTTTTCCTAAACATTAAATCTAAACTCAATAATGTCACCGTCTTGCACTTCATAATCTTTCCCCTCAAGACGCAACCTACCAGCTTCCTTGACCTTCTGCATGGTCTCATATTTATTTAAATCAGCAAATGAGACAACTTCTGCCCTAATAAAGCCTCGTTCAAAGTCAGAATGAATTACACCAGCAACTTGGGGTGCCTTCATGCCTTCATGAAAGGTCCATGCTCGTGTCTCTGGTCCACCTGCTGTAAAGAACGTACGCAATCCCAAAAGATGATAAGCTGCTCTAATTAGTCGATCCAATCCTGACTCACTCACACCCTCGGCTTCTAAAAATTCAGCTTTTTCATCCTCATCTAGACCAGCAATTTCTTCTTCAGTTGCTGCAGAAACACCAATGCAACCAGCATTTTCACTGTCAGCATGCTTTTTTACAATTTGGTAATATTGGTCAGCTTCAGGATTAGCCATTGCTTCTTCTGCAATGTTAGCAACGTAAATTACCGGCTTAGCGGTTAACAAAAATAGACCCTTTACTATTTTTTCTTCTTCATCATTAAAACTAATTGAGCGTACCGCTTTACCTTCTTCTAGAACGGGCTTAATCTTTTGTAAAACTTGTAATTCAGCCTTAGCTTCTTTGTCTTTTTGCTGCGCTAACTTTTTAACTTTATCAATGCGCCGATTAACTGCATCTAAATCTGAAATCGCTAATTCTAAATTGATTGTATTAATATCTTCTTCAGGATCAACTTTGCCAGTAACTGAAGTAATATTATCATCTTCAAATGACCGGACTACATGGATAATTGCATCAGTTTGGCGAATATTTTCTAAAAATTTATTGCCTAGTCCTTCACCCTTAGATGCGCCTTTGACCAGCCCTGCAATATCAGTAAACTCAAAAGTAGTATGGACAATTTTTTTAGCAGGAACTAATTCTTGGATTCTAGCTAATCTTTTATCCGGTACCTCAACCATCCCAACATTTGGTTCAATGGTAGCAAATGGGTAGTTAGCCATCTCAGCACCAGCTTTAGTAATTGCATTAAATAAAGTAGACTTCCCGACATTAGGTAAGCCAACAATTCCAGCAGTTAATGACATATTTATCCTCTTCTTTTTATCAAAATCACTTATTATCTTGGATTAAATTTGGTTGAACTATTGTATTTTTTAGCTCATATTGTTCATTTTTCAAATTGACCGGATCATTAGCCTTAGCCAAAATTTTTTTGAAATTATGGACAAATTTTGAGCGTGGCATCAAAACAATATGACCACAGCCCATACATTTCAAACGAATGTCCGCACCTAATCGCAAGATTTCCCAGTTATTAATCTTACAAGCATGTGGCTTCTTCATCAATACAGTATCAGCTAAATTGTATTGAATATTTTTATTCATCAAGATCAACACCTAAAATATCAAGAATTCGATTCAATTCATCAACAGAAGAAAAAGAGATAGCTAAACGTCCGCTGCCCTTTTTACTTTCAGAAATATTAACATTCGAACCTAACTTATCAGCTAAACGATGTTCGCTAGCCTTAATAAACGCTGATTTTTGCACTGCCTTTTTATGCGTTTTTTGTGAGTTCAATTTGGCAACAAGTGCTTCAACTTTACGCACAGGCATGCCTTCTTTAACAACCTGTTTGGCTACTTCATCAATTTTGTCCTTATTCTTTAACCCGAGCAAGGTCCGAGCCTGCCCCATTGATAAATCACCATGCTGTAACAAATGCTTAGTTTTATTAGGCAAGGTCAATAAGCGTAAATAGTTGGCAATATATGGACGTGACTTACCCATACGCTTAGAGACTTCTTCTTGTGTCAAGCCGAGATTTTTTTGAAGCATATCGTACGCTTGAGCTTCTTCAAGCGGGGTCAAGTCCTCACGTTGTAAGTTTTCTAAAACAGCAACTTCCATCATCTGGCTTTCAGTAAAAGCACGAACAATTGCTGGAACCGTAGTCTTTTTAGCAATCTTAGATGCCCGACAACGTCTTTCACCTGCAATAATTTCATAGCCATTTACAGATTTACGCACAATAATCGGTTGAAAAACTCCATTTTCTTTGATGGAATCAGCTAGTTCCTTCAAAGTTTTTTCGTCAAAATTACGGCGAGGTTGATATGGATTCGGTCTAATCTCACTTAAGGCAAGATCTTGAATTTCCTCTTCAGCTTCTTCAATCTGCGGCTCATCCTCAAATAAAGCCTCGATGCCCCGTCCTAAACCGCCATGTCTTTTGGTTTCCTTACTTTTTGAGTCTCTTGCCATGGTTATTCAGCACCTCCCTAGCCAAATCATCATAAACTTTTGCCCCCCGTGAATTAGGGGCATATTCAGTAATTGCTTCACCATAGCTGGGAGCTTCAGCTAGCTTAGTAATTCTTGGAATAATCGTCTGATAAACTTTATTTGAAAAATACGACTTAACTTCTTTAACTACTTCTGCTCCCAAGTTGGTTCGCGCATCTAGCATTGTCATAAGTACGCCTTCAACACCCAAATCTTTATTAAAATGCTTTTGAACCAATCGAATTGTATTTAGCAGCTGGCTTAAGCCTTCCATTGCATAATACTCACTTTGAACGGGAATCAGAATAGAATCAGAAGCTGTGAAAGCATTGATTGATAATTGCCCTAAAGACGGGGGACAATCGATAAAAATAAAATCATAGTCTCCACTTACTGTATCTAAAGCGGACTTCAGGCGCGTTTCTCGAGCCATCATACTAATCAATTCAGTTTCGGCTCCTGACAAATTAATTGTAGCCGGAACCAAATCTAGTTTGGCAGTTGAAGTATGGAAAATCGTGTCTTTTAGTGGTACATCGTTAATTAAAACACTGTAGATATCTTCATCGATTTCTGACTTTTCAATTCCTAACCCAGAAGTTGCATTGCCTTGAGGATCAATGTCAACAATTAATACGTGATAGCCACGTTTGGCAATCGAAGCTGCCAAATTAATGGTCGTCGTCGTTTTGCCAACCCCACCTTTTTGGTTAGCCACCGAAATCACACTTACCATATTCTCCATGCCTTCCTACTTTCTTTTTAATTCGATTGTAATTTTATAATCATCAGGATTATTATTTTCTTTAACTTTAACTTTAATCCCTGAGTCTTTAGCTAATTTTACCGCTTGTTTGATGGTATTAATTTGGACCTTCAAATCTTTAGGGATTCGGTTAACTGCCCGCTGCGTTTTTTCAGCTTCATCCTTTTCCTGCGCTTTAACTTTTTTACTGGCAAAATAGCCATCAACATCTTTTATAATCTTTTCGGTATCACTAACATTCAAATTATTAGCTAAAATTTCGTCTAAAACCCGACCCTGGTCTTTTTCACTCAACCCAACTAAGCAACGGCCATGCCGCGGCGTTATTTCTCCACTTATCAAATAACTTTGGACTTTAGGCGTTAATTTTAATAAGCGCAATTTATTAGCTACATAAGATTGCGACTTACCAATATTTTGCGCTAAAGTAGTCTGTGTTAAATTATTCATCTTCATTAGATTATTGTAAGCCTGTGCTTCATCAATCGGGTTCAAATTTTCACGTTGTAAATTTTCAATTAAAGCCAGTGAAGCAGCTTGACTATCAGTCATATTATTAACAATAGCTGGTATGGTATTCCAATCTAATTGTTGCGCCGCTCTAAAACGCCGCTCGCCAGCAATTATTTCGTACTTTTCACCTTTTTCACGCACAATAATTGGCTGAAGTAAGCCGTCTTTAGCAAGCGTTGCCGCTAATTCATGAATTGATTGATCTGAAAATTCATGCCGCGGTTGGTACGAATTAGGCTCAATCTCTTTTAATGTAATATCTTGAATTTGTTTATCTTTAGGAATCTCATCATGATGCCGTAAAGAAGAAAAAAATGACATGTAATAATCCTCCCTAATCAGTGAATCGGTTTGCGGTGTGGGGTCCCCGCCTGTCGTGGATATTTTTTAGGTGTTTCCTTCGTTTTTTGTACTAGAATTAAGGTTCGTTCTTCACTACTATTGGGTAATTGTAAATCTTTTACTTCTAGCAATTTTCCTCCTAATAAAGCAATAGCTTTTTTAGCCGCACTTAATTCACTTTCAGCTTTTGGGCCTTTTAATGCCACCAAGTAACCACCTTTTTTGACCAATGGTAAACAATATTCACTTAAAACTGCCATATTAGCCACTGCTCTTGCCGTTACAATATCAAACTGCTCGCGATAAAGCTTGTCTTGACCAATATCTTCGGCGCGACTATGAACAAGAGTTACGTCTTTAAGCTTCAATTGTTCAATCAAGTTTTGTAAAAAAGTTAATCTTTTACCTAATGAATCAACAATTGTAACTTTAATTTCTGGTTGCACTATCTTAAGTGGAATTGATGGGAAACCTGCTCCGGCACCTACATCACATATCTTACTTTCATTTTTGAAAATATTGTTAAAAACCAACAATGGCGTAATACTATCAAAAAAGTGCTTCAAATAAACATCACTTTCAGCAGTTATCCGCGTGAGGTTAACATGCCGATTAGCAGCAACCAAGTTAGTAAAGTATTGCTTAAATTGGTTGATTTGCTTTTCATTTAATTTACAATTACATTTTGATAATTCTTGGACAAATTGTTCAGGATTCATTTTTCACCCGTGAAACCTTGTTTCACACCCTATAAATTTAACGCTAAAAACGACTTATTGTAAAGCCATACATCCCTATAATTATGGAATATTTTTTGACTGTCGTCAAAGTCTAAACACATAAAATAAGCTATAATAGCTTCAAAGGAGAAAAAAATGATTGTTACTTTAATTGTTCTGACTTACTTAGCCTTTAAGACATATAAAGGTTATCAAACTGGGTTTACCAAGCTAATTATTAATTTAATTTTTGCGGCCATCGTTTTTATCATGGCTATTCTTTTTCAAAATCCTTTAGGCAATTGGATTTATGGTCAGATTACTGGACAAAATATTCAAACAACTTTAACCCCAGCAACCAACTTAATGTTATTTCGTTTCTTAGCCTTTTTCATCATTTTATTCGTTGGCAAATGGATTAGTAAAATCTTTAAAAGTTGGGTTCCAAATAAAAACCCGCATTCAACTAGCTTTGGTACTATTTTAGATGGCGTCTTAGGCGGGATCGCTTCTTTATTTGCTAGTTATTTCTTTGTTTACATTATTTTATCGATGATAAATGCGCTCCAAAATCCTTGGTTTATTCAGCAAACGCTCGATTCAGCATTTATCCGGTTTATTATTTACAATACTCCAATACTATCTAACGGAATGTTTAACATGATTTTTAGCATTAGTCGCACGGCAGCATAATGGAGCACTATGCTTTTCACTCACAGAATATTAAACTCATAAATATGGCTAGCTTATGACAGAGCAAGTAGTTTTTCTACTTGCTTTTTATATACTTTAACTACTAATGCCCCCAAGACTTTTCTTATAAATTTTTAGCGTATTTAGCAGTAGCACTTTTATAAAATTCACCTTAATTTTTTGCACTATTAGAATGGATCCAAGTATTTATGATTTAAAACAAACGAACAATAAAGTTTTTATGCATAACTCAAATAATTAAGGTAAACTACATATAGAAAGGATAGAGATTTATGATGAATAAAAAGCAAATATTAAAAAAGATTATTACTATCAGCGTAGCTTTACTGCTATATGTTCCAGTTGCTAATGACAGTTTAATCTCTAAAGTTAGTGCCGATTCAGTAGCTCCAACTACTGAACTAGCTTCTAAAAAGGTTAAACCTTTTAACGTGGCCGTTATCAAAAAGAACTATGGCGTATATCAGGGATTATTTGAAAATAAAAAATCCAGTGCCAAATACTTCCACCAAAATTTTGTAGTTTCGCATGTTTCTACTCATAATGGTAAAAAGTATTACTGGATTAGCAAAAAAAATCAGCCCGCAATTGGTTATATTAATCAAAACGCTGTAGCTAAACCTAACCAAAGTAAACTAATTAAGGTTCCTTATGTAAGCCAGTATGTCCCCGTTAAAACACCTTGGGGATGTGCTGGTGCTTCAATGGCAATGCTCTTAGGCTCACAAGGACAAGAAATTACTACTAGTTTACTGCAAAAAATTCAGGATAATTTACCAATGCAACCAACAAAAGGTGGTCAAAAAGGCAATGTATACACTGGCGTAGGCTTTGGCTATGTAATTCAACCAGGCGCATTAAGTAAGTATGCTCGTACTTTTGATAAAGGCAAGAATGTTATTAATATTTCTAAAAAAAATCTAACTCTTAATGATATTAAAATGTATCTTCAAGCTGGAAAACCTGTTTTATTTTACGGCTTTTCTTCATACCAAAAGCCTGGTGATTATGTCCGTAATCACTGTAAGGTAATCACTGGCTATCGTCATGGGGATTTTCGTGTCTATGACCCTCTCTACTATTCTAGAAATGATCGTGCTGGTAGTGGTGGCAAAAACATGGCATATGACCACGGTGCGATTGCCTGGGTACCCAAAGCCGCTTTACAAAATGAATTCTGCCATAAAGCAATTACACTCAAATAATTATTATTTTACAAAAAAGCCTAGGATTTTAAATATCCTAGGCTTTTTCAACATAAAAATTACTACTTTAAAAATTGTCACGTTCAAGATGTCCGTCATTATAAACAAAAATTGCTCCTATTCGACTAGGGTCATCGTGCCACTTGTCAATCGGGTGCTGCGCAAAAAATAATCGCTTACATTCAATTTCAGCTTGAACTGAAGTTTTGGTAAAAGTAGTCACTCCCGCTAAATCAGTTTCAACAGGGTAACCAGTTCGTGGATCAATTAAATGATGATATTTATGTCCATCAACTTCAAGGTAACGTTCATACGTACCACTTGTTACAGCTGAGCATTCTGGTACCATTTCCGAGGTAATATTTTTACCACGAGCTGCTTTAGGATCTTGTACCCCAACTACCCATTGTCCATTAGCCCGTTTAGGTGATTTACCTACCAATAAAATATTTCCACCTAAATTAATAATACCTGCATGTACACCAAAAGCACGCCAATAATCACGAATGCGATCTGCAATCCAACCTTTGGCTATCCCACCTAAATCAAGTTCCATACCAGGTTGCTGTAAAAATATAGTTTGATCAGTATCATTTAAGTCAACATTAAAAGGATTAATCAACTGTTTTTTTTGGGTAATCTGTTCCTTCGTCGGTACATGCGCATTTTTAAAGCCGATTGACCATAATTTGACAAGTGGCCCAATTAAGGCATTGAAACCATAATTTTGGCGACTTTCATTTACCGCCAACTTAACTAAATCGTAAGTTGCACTAGATACTTGCACCGCACTTTTTCCTGCAGCATGGTTGATACTCATTACCTCAGACTTATCCCGATTAACTGTTAATAAATCTTCATAATAATCAATTAAATCAAAGGATTTATCGATAATATTAGTTTTTTTGGTACCAAAAATTTGTAAAGTAATGGTTGTGCCTAAAGCATGATGCTGTCCCACTGCTTGTTCTAATGCCAATTCTTCAATCATTTTATTCTTATTTCTCCAAATATTTTTCTCTAAGCAGTTCTTGCATCTGATGATCAATGCCTAATTGGTTAACGATGTATGAATCCAAACTACCATATTTTTTATTAATTGCGATTAAACTAGTGTCAAAATATGTATTCGCCACTGACCCTAATACACGCATATTGGCTCGAAACATTTCATTTTCGCCATTTTCTTTAAAGCTTTGATCACGTACTGCCCTATATTCATTAAGTAAATAGTTTGAATATAGGTAGTCACATCTAATCGTTTCCATATCTACGCCTAAAATATATAAAAGTAAAATCGTAACTAAACCCGTTCTATCTTTACCTTCTGAGCAATGATATAAGACAGCCCCTGTGTCTGTTTTACTGATAGTCTGTATAATCTGGTGAAAACTAGCTTGCGCTCTTTTAGTCAGCACGTGATTATGATAACGCTGACACATCAATTTAAAGCCAGCATATTGATCACAGCGATACTTAGCAAATTCTTTTTGCATATCTAACTTACTGCCACCAGAATTAGCTTCATCAGAAAGTGGAAAATGATAATGTTTGACACCTGGTAATTTCCGGTCAGGATTTTTTTTACATTCAGTCGGTGATCGCAGATCAATTATTTTTTTTAAGCCGTAGTTCAACAAAAACTGTTCGTCCTTTAAAGTTATTTTACTAAAATTACCTGCTCTTAATAAACGATGAAACTTGATTTTTCTTCCATCAATTCCAACGTATCCGCCTAAATCACGTGGGTTGCGAACAGACTTGACTGGTAAAACAACTGGATCAGACATACTAATACCTCTACTAATAAAAAAATAATCGGATAGTTACTTCTATCCGATTATTTTACTCTCTGCTAATCAATCTAGCAAAAAATTATTTATTTGCTTGTTCAACAAACTTAAAGAAACTGTCCATCATACCATCTAATTGCTTGATAGTCGCTTCATCAGTCAAGTTACCAGTTTCTTTATCAAACTTACTTGCTGCTTGACCAATTAAAACTTCGTTTCCTGGTAAAACATTAGCACTCATATCAGGAGAAAGAAGAATTTCACGGATATCTTCTTGCGCACGACTACTACCTTGGCCACCTACTGAAGCCCCAACTACAGCAACTGGCTTCATTTTCATTACATTTGGACCAGCATGTGAACCCAGCCATTCAAGACTACTCTTTAGAGCAGCTGGAATAGTATGATCATATTCCGGCGTAGTAATTACAATACCATCAGCGCTCTTAATGTCCTCAATCCAAGCTTTAATTGATTCATCAGCCATTTCTGTTCTACAAAATGGGGTTAGCTTATCAATTTCTTTTACTTCAATATCAGCTTTATCACCATAATGCTTAGCAATAAATTTAGCTAAAAAGCGATTATATGAAAAAGGTGCATTTGTACCAACAATTGCTAATAATTTCATTCTTGGTCCTCCTACTTAGTAATTTGTGCGTACCATTCGTCAACTTCATCGAAGAAGTGACCTAAGAATTCAACAGTAGACTCATTAGTTAAGTCACCATTTTCATCAAATTGGCTTGGTGCAGTGCCCATCATAAACTCATCACCATTAAACACTAGGGCATTGAAACCTGGTGCAGACAACAAACTCTTTAACCGGCTTTGGGAACGAGCAGCACCTTGAGGCATTGGTGAAGTTGACACAATAACAATTGGCTTACCGTTAAAAGGACGTGTAGAACTCGATAACCATTCAAGTGCACTACTCATAGCGCTAGTTACCGAGTGTTGTTGCTCTGGTGAACCGATTAAGACTAAATCAGAGGCCTTAATTTCTTCACTTAAACTTTGAATAGCTGCGGGGATCTCTTCACCCTCTTTAAACATTGGTAATCCTTTAACTGTCACCAGTTTAAAATCATATCTATCAGCAAAATGCTTAGTAATATACTTAAGCAATGCCTCATTAAACGAATTATTGGCATTTGAGCCAGATAATGCAAGGATTTTCATAAAAAACCACCTTTCAGAAAACTAACTTCTATTAGATAATTGTAACATTTTTGATATTGATTTTACATAAACTTGCACTCAAATTACTGCATTTTAAAGAAATGCCAAAAATTAAATATTCACGTTAACGCTTGTCTAATTATCTTGCCTTTTTCTCCGTCTTAGTGTCATCAACATCAAATAATGAAATATTATCATTTCTGCTAAGCCAATCATTCCGAATTGCGTCATTGACTTGTGCTTTTAAGACGTTAACAATCTGAGACTGTGAAAAAGCAGCAATTTTATTAACAATCAATGAAGCAAGACCTATTGTAGTAATCCAATTAGCAATCACGATATTTTTAATTTTAGTCTTACTGTAACCATTATCATCATATTGTTGCTTAAATTTTTCAATTCCTAGATTAATTAATGTATCAGAAATAATTTTACTACCAAATTTCCCATCAACAAACATTGCCCGAAACAATTTTTCATGGTCTTGAGCAAAATCAATATAAGATAAATCCATATCAACTAAAGGCTTATTAGTATATTCCTTTTGTAAAATATTGTTCTTTAAATTATTAGCTATTTTTCGCAGAACCTCTTTACGTAGTTCTTCCATACTACTAAATTCTAGATATATTGGTTGCGTTGAAAAATGGCCCGCTTTTGCAATATTACGGGCAGTAAGACATTCTATGCCATCTTTGACAACCATCTTATAAGCAACATTTAATATTTTATTTCTTCCTATTTCTTTTTTTCTCGCCATTTTGGTTTTCCCTTAATTAACCCAAGTGACTGTTCTTTTATTTTTTGTCCTGTTTCACTTATAAAAGAAAATTATAAAACAAATACTGAAACAGTATAATTAAATTATTTCAGCAATGTAACGGGAGTTTAGGCATTATTTTTTAAAAACTCATCATAATAAGATGAAACCATATCGATTATTTCAGATTTGCTTAATCCTTGAGATGCGCAAAAGGAAAAGAAAGCAGCAGATAAAATATAACCGCGTTCACGATCATCAGTTAAGTTTTCCGAAAATCTCATATTAATACTTTGATTTTCATAATCAGTTGATACTTCAACTGATTTATCTTCTGGAATTTCATTCATTGTTATACCTCATCAAAACAAACTCAAATAAACTTTTCATCCCGCCAAACTATACAAGCTACAGTTCAATAGATAAAAGTACAAAGTAACACATTTAACACAAACACACATTTATAATTTCTTGTTATTTTGGCATAAACTTTAATTCTATGCCTTTTTAATCACTAATAGATTGCTTACCGTGAAAGTTTGCCTTTTTACAGCCTACTATCCATATGATTTTAAAAAATAACAATTAATTATCTAATACTTAGAATAGTAAACTTTAAACTACTTTGTCAAGAACAAAACACGTTTTCTGAATTGAAATAGCGCCATTTATCATAAAGATAAGCGCTTTCTAAAATTGATATCTTAACTAACAAAATTAGCCTCTCATTTTATAAGTAATCTATATATGTTATTAAACAAAAAAGCCCTAGTTTTTAATCATTAAAAAACTAGGGCTTTTTTGTTTGAATACTTTTTATTGCCTATTTATTATTATTTACTATTTTTCCATCCATCATTTCATATATATAATCTGCATATTTCTTTAATCGCGGATCATGAGTTACCAAAATGACTGCTTTATGATAATCCTTGGCTAACTCTTTAAATAATTGGCCCACTTCATCAACATTTTCACTGTCTAGTGAGGCAGTTGGCTCATCAGCTAATATAATTTCCGGATTCGCGTATAGTGCGCGAGCAATAGCTACTCGTTGCTGTTGTCCCCCAGATAATTCATTTGGATACTTATTAACTAAATCACTAATTTTTAATCGCTTTAATAATTTTTTTAGCACTACAAGACTAATATTATTATCTTTTTTAACCCGATCAACTAGTTGAAATTGCTCTTTTACCTTTAAAAAAGGAACTAAGTTATATGCCTGTAATACAAAGCCTATACGCGTTAATCTTAAATTATTGCTTTGCTTAGTTGAAAGATGGGAAATATCTTCTCCGCCTACTATAACTTGACCAGAAGTAGGCTTTTGTAGCGAACCAGCAATTGTTAAAAAAGTACTTTTACCTGCACCAGAAGGCCCCATGATAAGGACCACATCGCCTTCATCCGCTTTAAAATTTATATCTTTAAGAGCTACAACTTTAGCTGCCCCTTTACCGTAAACCTTTTGTACATTATTTAATTCAATCACTGCCATCTTATCCACCTATTGCTTTTACTGGATCAACTTTCAAAATTGATCTAATCGGAATCAAACTACCAATCAAGCCTGTTATCATCATTCCAATAGTACCACTTAACACAATTTCAGACGTAAAGCTCATTGGTACAGCTGCAGGGAGTAGTTTAGCTGTTAAAGTCATTGCCAAAAGCCCTAGTATAACGCCGATGATAACTAGCATTAATGCTTGGCTAATGGTTGCTTTAATTAAGGTAGCACTTGGAATACCCTGGGCCCGCATTACCGCAAAGTTATGCATTTTTTGCATGGTTAAAATATATAAAAAAACGGCAATAATAATAAGAGAAATAACAAATAAAAAGCCAATCATCAGTTGGAAAGTCATATTCTGGGCCATATAGCCCGGTAATTTATTAATGAAGTATTTAATTGTATATGTCTTATTGTTGCCATGATTATTGCGGTAATCAGTGCGCCTTGACATAATTGCTGACGCTTGCATATTAGGCATTCCTTGACGCAAAGTTTTCCACGTTGCCAAAGTACCAAAAATTATAGGGGCAATGTTAATCTTCGCATTTTTAGCAAAACCAACAATTTGATATTTTTTCTTTGAATTATTTAACTGTAAATAATCGCCTAGCTGATAGCCTTTAACTTTAAATGCTTGATCAACAACAACTTCACTACTATTATTAGCTTTTCGACCAGCAATAATTTCTTGGTCTTGATAAATAAACTGCGCTTTTTTAATCCCAATAAACTGTGCTGAAACTTGTGGTCTATTTTTACTTTTGGCAACTACGGGTGTTTGTCCTAGTAAAGCTTCATCTTTAGTTAAATTAGCATGTTTTAAATCCGTTTCATTTAAAACAGACTGACTCATATTGACATTGGCATTTTTATTCAAAACCACCTGCCTAATATCCCATGATTCTAAAGCTTGAGTATTTTGACTGGCTAATCCAACTGCTAAAGAAGATAATATAAAAATTAAATAGCTGATTAAAAAAATCATCAAAATAATTAAGCCATATCGTAATTTTTCTCGCTTAATTTCCTTAATTGCTAAAAACACTAATTTGCTCCTTTTTCT
This sequence comes from Lactobacillus sp. ESL0230, assembly GCF_003692805.1. NCBI lineage: Bacteria > Bacillati > Bacillota > Bacilli > Lactobacillales > Lactobacillaceae > Lactobacillus > Lactobacillus sp. ESL0230. The sequence goes on along the minus strand of NZ_REHI01000004.1, from coordinate 2,889 downwards.
AATAATTCAAGTCCAGACCTAAAGCGTTCTAATACTACCTTTTCTTGCTGCGGATTTTCAAAAATCATTCGAATTGCTCCATGACTTAAGACCATTGCACTCCAGTTTTGTGCACTTAATTGACTTAGTAGCGCACTAGGAAAAGGGTGATTGACCATACTTTCGTTATATAGAATATGAATTCTAATTAAATTAACATATTTACTACATTGTGTTTGCTTAATGAAATCTACCACCATATTATAAATAAGTTGTGGCTTGTAAGCTGAAGTATGTTGGATCGGTATATGTAGCTCCGCCATAGCACAAAGATAAAGATACTGATAGGCATCCTTTAAATCAATAAAGTACTTATAAAAAGTTCCCCGTGCAATGCCGGCATCTTTTACAATTCGAGCTACTTGTGCTTCTTGCAAGGGATAGGTACCAAACTCATTTAATAAGGCCTGTTGAATTAAATCTTTTTTTGCCTGTGGCAAATTGATAAAAGTTGACTTGACCATTTGTTGACACTTTCTTTTAAAAGTGACACAGTGTCACTTTAATAATTAGCATACTTTTAAATTTAATTTACGTCAATTAAAATGCACGGTCTTATTGTGGCGCTAATAAGCGATTATAATAATTTATCCGTGGCGTTTGATTACAATAAGAAATTTTAGCTAATGCGCAATTATCAATGGTCTGAAAGTAATTCAGATCACCAGCTGTAAAGTAATGAGCAAACATCATCCGAATTAATGTACCATGGCAAATAACCAATACCTTCTTATTAGCGTATTTTTCCTGCATTTCAGTTAAAAAACTTGCGCACCGTTCATTTAGCTCAGCAAAAGTTTCACCACTAGGTGCATATTTAACATAACTAGCACTTGCCTTACCCCAGGGATCAACAGCATCAGGGTACTTTTTACCTAATTCAGACAGCAGTTGCCCGTCCCATTCACCAAAGTTATGTTCAACTAGCCGTTGGTCGATATTAATTTCCTTTTGTCCCTTAGTAAAAATTCTAGCAGTTGTCAATGCTCTTTTCATTGGACTTGAAAAAACCACATCAAAATTACCCGGATTAAAAACAGCAGCGGCTTTTTGGGCATAAGCTTTACCTTGGGAATTCAAGTCATAGTCAAAATAAGCACCTTGAATCTTACCTGTTTTATTTAATTCTGTTTCACCATGACGTATAAAAACGATTTCCATGATTGCGATTACCTCCGTTTTTTACTTAACGTCGTTTAAAATCAAATTCTGTTCTAAAAACATATGTAGTTGGACTACTAACTTCTGGAACAAATTCAAAGCCAAAATCGTTAAAATTTTGTAAGTCGAGGGGATCAGTTAGTTGATGTTCTGCAATAAAGCGAACCATCTCGCCCCGCGCCATCTTGGCATGAACCCCAACAGTCTGCCATTTTCCCTGTTTCTTTTCTTGAAATTCAATGGTAATCATTTGTCTTAGACTAGTTAAATAAGGCTTAATACTTAACCAGTATTCTTTAGAAGCTAAATTAATCACTACATCATCATTGCTAAACAGGTTATCAGCTAAGGTACTACCCCAAAATTTATAAAGATTAGGCTCACTAAAGCCGCGAACTTTATTTTTCATTTCTAAACGATAAGGCCAAACACCATCAAAGGGGCGTAATATGCCATAAAGTCCTGATAAAATTCGCACATTTTTCTGTAAATACTTAAGCGCTGGCTGAGTAAACAAGTCTGGTGCCATATATTGATATTGAATACCGGAGTAAGAAATAATTGCCGGAGTTAACTCCGTGTTTTGCTTTAGGTCGATAACTTTTAACTGTTCTTGTCCTTCTTTGGTTGTATTTTCACTAGCTTGCCAAATTGCTTTCAACTCCAAAAAACTGCACTGCTTAAGAAAATCAACTAATTCTTGAGCCTTTTTGATCATGCTTGGCTGCGACTGAGCTAAAAAAGCTTCATGGTCAACTTTCATTTTCATTGCCGGGGAAATAATAATTTTCATCTTTCGTATTTACCTCCTTTTAGGTTAAACTTAATACTATATATACTAAGGAGAGAGAATTAATGAATCCTGATTTTGCTATCATCCTAAATTTTAAACTAAAAAATGCCCAAGAGATAGATACGGACTTTTTAGTTAAAACGGCCCGTAATATTGGTGTGCGGGCAATTGCTGCTGACCACTTAGAAAATGAATTACAAATTCCTTGTGCCAAATATTCCATTAACTTAGTTACTATTGCAACTGGTGAAGATTTAGCTACAACAAATATTATTGAAACATTAGTCCAAAACCGTAAAGTTGGTAAAGCATCTATAATCAACATTGCTGTTAATAGTGATGGTAGCTTTAGTGCAGCTACTAAAGAGATGCTTGAACAGATTAATAGCTGGATGCATATTTTTGGGCATGCTTTTAATGAAAGCACACCTTGCAATCTTACGGTTGACGGTAATAGCTTCATTTTACAAAATCGGCATATGCCTTATCAAAATTATATTTATGTCCAAAAATCATTCCCCCAAAAAATTAAAGTTAACGGTCTTACTCAAGAACCTAATCGGATTGAAATGATTGAAAATCGTACACCATTAACTTTTAGTTATCAAAATGGTAGCTTAATTATTAATTTAGAAACCGCAACAAACAGTAATTTCCCATGGCAGATTATCCGTGTGCAACAACATCGGCCTGAAGATGATATTAAAGAAACTAAATTTTAAACCAAAAAGAAAGGTTAGGTTCACCTAGCCTTTCTTTATTATTATAGGTTATTTTCTTTTCGCATGGGTCTGCGACTGGGCATTATTTTGCCCGTAATACGCTCCTTGACCATGCTTTCGATAGTAATGCTTATCTAATAAATACTGGGGCACATGACTATCTGCTCTAGTTAA
>NZ_REHI01000003.1:0-124985 GCF_003692805.1 Lactobacillus sp. ESL0230 | reverse complement strand
CCTAAGTCATGTGTTAATTCAAACGTTTCCCGCCAGGATAGATCTTGTGGTAAAGCTTTTTCGTAAATTCCGAGTGCATTAGTTGTCATGATGCACATTCAACTCCTTTTTTAACTTGCTTAAATTAAAAAGGGTGTTAACGAACATCGCCGTTAACACCCTCCTTTTTTACTAAATTAACCCCAAATTTTATTAATTTCATCCTTAAATTTTTTGGCTTGTTCATGTGGATCGGCAGCTTCTCTAATATCGCGTCCAGCAATAAATGTATAAACTGGTACTCCTGCAAATAGCTGTAGTACTTCTGGATGAACGCCACCAGTAACTGAAACTTTAAAGCCCAGCTTGATTAAATTTTTAACATTAGCAACATCTTTTTCAGACCACTTTTGTCCTGCAAATTTAGCATCACGACTTTGGTGGTAGACAACTTGATGAATACCATGATCAAGCCATTCTTGCATTCTATTTTCGTCTTCCCAACCTTCATATAATTCCACCTGGACTTCAATTTCTTTTTGTGCATTGCTCATAGTTGGTACTGTTGCCGCATTAATGCACGTCATCCAATCTGCACCAGCTTGCTTGCATGACTGACCACACTTAGTCCCAGCGTCAGCACACTTAACATCAGCTAATACAATTTTTTCAGGAGCCATTGCTCGCAAAGCAGAAACTGCACTTAAACCATCGCGATAAATTAAAATTGTACCAGTTTCAACGACATCAATTTCATCTTTTACTTGACGTAAAACATTAATTGCTTGAGCAGTATTATCACAATCTAAAGCCACTTGTAATTTTGGTAAATCCATAATTGTCTCCTAATTCTTCTTAAACTTAGTAGGAATAGCTGAAGCATTTATTTTTTCTTCAACCTCAGCGGCAGAAATAACATTCTTGATACCAATTACTTCACCACCACGTTTTTTTACTTCATCAAACATATTAATGAAGGGAACTGAAGTAAATACCACATCATAGTTGCGAGCAATTCCCTTAGCTTCAGAAACAGACGTATGATCAGCCTGTGTAATTTGATACCCCAACTTTTCCAATGTTTTCTTGACAGTTCTCATTAACATCAAACTAGTACCTGAACCGTTGGCACATGCCGTTAAAATTTTCATACTATACCTTTCTTTCTAATCTTTTTTATTTAAATTTTGCCATGCGGAATAATCCTCAGTAATTAAGAAGTACCCTTCTGGATCGGCCCGATATTGCAATTGCGGAATAGCCAACAACAACAAAATAATCACAACTACACCTATCAAACCTAGATATTTCATAATAACTGTAAAGAATGGCCAAACCGTTGCCCAATCAAACATTCCAAGATAACCACCATATTTGGCCATACCAATCCAAGTTGCTATCAGTGCCGACCCAGCCACTTGAATCAAACCAGAAATAAAGGGCATAATCATGGCACACTTATAGCCCCCTCGATTATTTGAATATAAGCCAATTACAGCGTTATCAAAGAATAAAGGAATAAATCCTGCAATAACTAAGGTTGGCGAGTGGAACAACAATAATAAAATAATCATAGTAAATTGACCTAAAGCACCGAACATAAAGCCAATTGTTTGCGCATTCTGTGAACCAAAGCCCAAGGTTGCAGCCACATCAATTCCTGGAACTGCACCTGGCAACCAACGATCAGAAATTCCTGTAAAGGATTCCGTTAATTCATTAACAAAAGTCCTAACTCCCAACTGTAAAATTGCTAAGTAAACAGAAAATTGCAGGGCGGTCTGTAAAGTATAAAAAAGAAAACTTTGCCCTTTTTGCATAAAATGCGCCTTAATTAGATAATCAGGTCCTAAAACAACTAAAATTGCACCAATGAAGATTAACATTAAGATTGAAGTGGAAACCATATTATCGTTAAAAATAGACATAAAGCTCGGCAATTTGATATCTTCTAAGCGCTTACTTTTATTTTTATTAGTTTTGATTGAGTGTTTTTCAATTATTTCTGAAATTTTTGCAAAGAAATAAATACCAAACATTTGCTGATGCGCAACAGCAAATCCAGCACCTTCAGTCAACTCTTGCGTAATGCCAACAGTCAAATTAGAACCAACGGCCCAATATAAACCTAAAATCAGACTCATAATAGCTAAAATAGATAATCGATTTAAACTTGGAAAACAAAATAGAATTAACCAAAAAGCAGTTGCTGCTTGCTGGACTTGGACATTACCCGTGGTAAAGACCGCCCGTAATTTTGTATATTTTGAAAATTTAACCAACAAAATATTAATTACATATGCAAATAATAGCAATAACATAGTATCAGCAAACGAGCGCCCAAAGCGTTGCATAATTCCTGCATTAACCGCATTTTGTCCAAAATATGGATCAATTATCATCGCATTTAAATGAAAGCGTGCCTTTAAGCCAACTAGAATTGGCCTAAAAGTATTAACTAGTCCACCTGAACCAGCTACCAAAATAAAGTAACCGACAGTTGCTTTCAAAAAGCCTGACAAAACGTCATACCATTTTTTATGTTCTAAAATATAACCAATTAGAACAATAAAACCTATCATAAAGGCTGGCTGATTTAAAATATTAGTAGCAAAATAGCTCCAAACAGCCAATAAAGCATTCAAAATATTCTGCATTTTTATTTGCTCTTTTCTTTACTTGAATCATGTTTTTGAATAACTTTGCGATAATCTGCTAAATTTTTTACCTGACACAAATCTTCAATCATTCCTTCTTCCATTAGCAGATTAGATAGATTAGCAATATTTTTCATATGTGTTGCATTATCTTTTGCTGCTAACATAAAAAATAATTGTGCATCTTTTTCAGAATCATTATGATCGAAGGAAACTTTTTCGGGGAATATTGTTAACCCAATTCCGGTTCCTAGAACATCCAAACTGTCTGCTTGTGAATGTGGCATAGCAACTCCAGGTACGATAACAATATATGGACCATATTGTTTGATATCAGCAATTACCTGGTCAATATATTTATCGGTTACCAAATTATTCTTTTTCATTATTTCCCCGGAAATTCGAATCGCTTCTTGCCAGTCTTTAGGATGCTGTGAACTAATATTGATTAGATTATTTTCTAAAAAATAAGGTAGCATGATTTTCTCCTGCCATTAATACAATTATAATAATTCAGGGAATGGCAAGTCAGGATCATTTTTGAATGCATCATGGAAGCCGCGATCATACATATATTCATATTTATCTTTATCTTGTGGAAAATTAAATTCACCACCTACTTGCCAAATATAAGGTTTAAATCCGTATTGCAAACGATATCGCTTTCTCTCCCATAAAGCTAAAATATCTTTAGGATCACTATAAAAATTAGACCAAATATCATAGTGCATTGGAATAATAACTTGGGTATTCAACGCTTCAGCCATCCGTAAAACTTGTGAATCATCTAACTTATCTGTGATACCACGCGGATTTTCGCCATAAGCACATAAGGCAACATCAATTTTATTTTCATTACCATGTTTAACAAAAGTGTTAGAATAATGGGAGTCACCAGAATGATATAAATTTCCACCTGATGTTTTAACTAAATAGTTAACCGCTACCTTATCCATTTCAATCGGCATGGTTCCCGCTAATTTTACATTAGGGTCATCCTCAGTAACTAACTCGGTGCGATCAAAAGCTTCCAAAGCTTTTATTGTTGCTGCGCCAACTTCAACTTCATCTCCTGGCTTAACAACAGTAATTTTTTCTTTAGGAATACCCCAGTCAATCCATTCATCTGCTACCCCCTGTGGGCCGATAAATTTTGCATTGGGACAGTATTTATTAACACAAGCAGCAGTATAGATATCTAAATGATCATGGTGGGTATGTGTAACGCAAAGCGCATCTAAATCTTTAATTGCAAATGGGTCAATTACATAAGGTTTATTACGCATATTGGGTTGCATAGTCTCTGCACCAGTCATTCTCATCATTTGATGACCCTGACGCATTTTGCCATCACCATGTGTGTGTTTACCAGTACCATTCCACATGTCAATAGCAACATTGGTACCCTCATGTGTTTTTAGCCATGTTCCCATGCAGCCTAACCACCAAATTGCAAAAGATTTTTCTGGTACCTCTTTATTTGCAATTTGTTCGTTTAAGAAAGTTCCCCATTCAGGAAAATTATTTTCCGCAAATACAGCTGGTGTAACATCATTAATATTTTTAGGTTGAGCCATTTTGTTCCTCCTGTAAGACAATCTTGGTTTGTTTTCACGGTAAATTATATTGTTTATTGGTATCGCTTTCAATCGTATTTTATGATATTTATCTTTTTTTATGATATTTTTTTCAAATAAAAGTCGTTAATATTGATATTTTTTCATATTTTATGATAAAAATAGAGCGATAAAAAATTTATTGAGGAAATCTGCTAATGAAAAATTCATATCAAGAAATAAAAAATAGACGAAAACAAATTATTAATTTGCTCAATCATCAAAAGACGCTTTCTCTTAATGCACTTAGCGATAAATTAAATGTTTCAATAATGACCATGCGCAGGGATTGTAGTTATCTTGCTAATCAAGGTAAAGTTATACAAGACAAAGGACTGATAACTTTAGTTAAGCCAGAAGAAATACCATTAACAGATTCAGTCAGTTATATCAAACAATGCCTTGGCAAAGAAGCTGCAGCCCATATTGAAAAACATAGTTGGATTTTTATTAATTCAAGCACAACTGCCTTTGAAGCAATTCCTTATTTACTTAAAAAAGATGTTAATATTTTGACTAACAACGGCTATGCTGGAAACTTAGATATTCGAAAAAGTAATAGTAAAATAATCTTAAGCGGTGGTAATATCAGCCGCAAACTGATTATGAGTGGTGAATGGGCCGTGGATGCCTTTTTGAAAATTTATGCGGATTGGGCAATAATTGGTTGTGCTGGAATAAGCTTAACTCGTGGTATTTCTACGCCATTTATGGAAGAAGCAAAGGTCAATAAAGCTATTATTAAGCAAGCTAAAAAGCTGATTGTTGTTGCAGATTATAGTAAATTTAATCAATTTTCTAATTTTACAATTGGACAGATATCAGATATTGATTTATTGATTACCGATACTTTTACACCTAAAAAAACAATAGAAAAATTTATTAAGGCAGGGGTGCAAGTAATTCAAGTTAAACTATAAAAAAACGAGCATAAAAAGTCTTACCTTTTTATGCTCGTTTTTCAATTTGATTATTAAATAGCTATTATTCACTTAAAAACGCTAATATTTCTTGAATAGCATCATTCTTTTGACTTGATGACATTTTATCATCTTTAATAATTTCAATTGCATGCTGAACAACCGAAAGTAATTGCTGATCATTCTCATCATCGCTGGCTAAATAAGCAATTTTAAAATATGATTCTAAACTTTTAGTATTATTATCTCTTAAAGAACCTTCAATTAATTTTTTGAAGATAAGTTTCATATTGCGATTATTTTTTCGCTTTTCACGAACTTTTTCAAAATACGGTAAAAATAACGCAACACAAACTGCAGCAATTTCAGCAATTGCAGTAACCCACTCTGACAGTGGTCCAATTTCCATAATCTCACCTCTATATTTATTATACTAGGAATAATAAAGCTGGTAAATTTTTTATTTTAGGTATTAGCTAAAATTTAATTGCAGGACAAGAAGCTTTCGCCTCAGGCTAAGCAGAGTTCCATCAAAAAATAAATATTTATTGCATTAATACTGAAAATACGGCTAGTGATCTTTTTTTGAAAAAAGAACGCAAAAAATATAAGGTTGAAAGTATTCCGACATTAATAAAAATTAAAGATAAAAAATATTTTAAAGTGCTGAATCGTATGAAAGGGACTTTAAACTAATTTTTGACAAAGTATTATTAATGCATGTGCTTTTTTATGATTAGCTTGACCAAGAGCTATATTTATCTAAAATAATTTCAATTGATCTAATTGTGCAATTGGCTAGCCACGAAAAAAGGAAAGACTGAACTGACAGTCCTTCCTTTTGCTGTAGGGGGGAAAATTCATAAAGTGTTTTAACAAGCTTTTTTGTCTGGAAACGTACCACTTTGAAGTATAAACTATAATTTAGTAAATATATTATTTCTTTTTTATCATGAGGTATAAAAAATGAAAAAAAGTAAAAAATTAATAGTTAGTTTAGCAGCAGTTGCTTTGGCAACGGTGCCAGTAATTACCACTAATCTTAACCAAGCTCAGGCAGCACAAACCACTGACCAAACTCAAAATAAAATTGCAACAGACGGTACCTTAACATTAAACCACAATACCCGTATTTATAATAAAAAAGGTCAAAAATTATATTCTTACCAGAGAAGTAATGGGTTACTTAAAAAAGGTGCAACGATCAGCTATGTTGATAAACCACAAACAATAGCTGATCCAGATACAGTAAGATATTCATTCCATGATGATGACTGGAATTGGTTCTATTTGCCATATAAGACAATCAAAGGACAAGAATATTACAGCATTGGTCATGGTGGTTATGTGAAAGCAATAAATGTTGAAAAAGTTGATAATGATTATTTATACACTAATGAAATAACTGTTAAATTATCTGAAAAGGTTCCTGTAATGCAAGTTATTAATGGAAAAGCTAAAATAACAGGAAGATTAATTAATGCGGGGCAAACTGTAACCTTAAATGGTAAAACTTCTAATTTTGAACTATTTGGAGTCCATGAGGATGGTGACGGTGATAGTGGGGATTACATGATTAAAAATACAAATAATCAATTTATTAGATTGGATAATGGAACATTAAGAAAAGAATTATTACCATATAGTAATTTTATGAATGTTGTATTAACAGATAACGCCTATCTTTATACTGAAAATGGAGAAAAATATATTCATCATAATTCAGCTAGTGAAATAATTATTAATAAAACTAACGTAGCTTCAAGCATTTCTCCACAACTAAAAAAAGGATCAATTGAAGAAGTGACCAAAGCTGTTTATCTCTGGGTAGCTGAGGATCAACAAGTAGAATTGTTTTACCAATTAAAAAATGATTTATTATATCCAGAAGATAAAGTTGCTACGTTCATTAAAGCAGAAAGTTCTAAATATATTTATGGTCCACAGATAAAACCAAGTAATTCAAAACAAGATGTAATTAAATAATATTTTATAGTAGAAAAGTTGGTAAATTTCCGTCCTTACAACGTCAATTTACCAACTTTTTTTGTCATATTTATTTCTAGTAAATATTTAGATGATATCAAGGGAAGCAGCAGAACGATTTATGTAATTCCATGGGGAGCGCAAGACAAGTCACAGTGGGATTGAATAGATTTTTCTAAGACTGGTAATAATTCTGCAGATGCAGAAGCATATATTGATATTTCAGGTTATTATACTAAATTTGAAGCTTAACTCAATTGATGTTTATAGATTTACTTCTTAATCCAATTTTGCTTTCTAAAAGAGTCATATAGTTTTTTTACTATTATTTTTTCAAATTTTTCAAATTCAGGAATTTGATTCCCTCGATAACCTGACATGTTTAAAGCTTTTATAGCATTATCCATATTTTGTAAACCTTCTTCACTGTTACCAGACATATAAAGTATTGCTCCGTGATAAAGCTTTAATCGTATCATTTCAAATATAGAATCAGGTGAATCCAATAATGATTCAACTAGCGTAAAATATGTTGCTGCCATGTCTAACCTATCTCTTTTAATTAAAATTTCAATAGTATTTAACAAAGTTTCAGTCAATCCATTTTTATTCTCTGTAAGCGATAGGTACCTCATACCTTTTTGATATACGGACTTACTTAATAGTTCTATTATTTCCGTAGGTAAGAATGGAATAGCATTGGCATATAAAAGAAATTCATAATATGACCAATCCTCCACCCCAAATAAGTAATTTTTAATTGGTTCCCAATCACTAATATTAGGCTCTGTTTCATTTACTATAGTTGCATATAATCGACAAAGATAAATATTATGTTTATAACGTATATTTTTTTCTTTCTTGTATAATAATAATTCCGTTTCTTCCAAATTTTTTAGCATTACATTACTCTTAGCATCAACAGCGTCAGAAAGTCCTGATAAAAAAATATTTTGTGGGTGCTTTTCAAAATTATTTGCTTGGAGTAGAAATTCATCAATATCAACATTAATATAATCCAATATTTCTATTAGTTTTGAAAATGATATCTCACTTTCCCCACGTTCAAATTTCGATAAAAAAGCTGGTGTAACAGTATGACCAGCGGCTTGCTTTATAGTTACTCCCTTTGATTCTCGAATTTTTCTAAGTGATTCTCCAAATTTTTTCATTATTTCCCCTTAAAATTCATATATGACTTTTTGAGAGAAATTATATCACTTCTTGCTATGCTTGATGAAACCATTTAAGGAGTGATTCTATATGAAAAATATTAATTTAAGCAAACCCACAACAATCTTAGAACTATATCAACTTCTTCCAAATATTCCAAAAGAAGCTATTAAACAAACAAATTAAAAATTTTCAATCGTTGCCTGTTATTGCAACTGTCCCTAAACAAGAAATTCTTGGAATATTAGATAAAGACATAAATATACAAAAGCCTTTTCGTTGTTTGAAATATGTTTATGCTATCGACTGTAATTTAAAAGATATACAAACTTTATATAACCGCATAACAAGTTAGGAGATTAAACCATGAATGTCTTTTTAAAAAATAAATATTTTAGAACCTTTTCAATTGCTGAAATTCTTTCAGGAGCTGGAGACTCTTTATTCTATTTAGCATTAATAACCTACGCAAGTAAATTAAATAATTATTCATTAGCTTTATCATTAATTGCCATCTCAGAAGCACTACCCAAAGTTTTCAACTCTATTGCTGGGTATTACGCTGATAAAACCAAAAACAAATTTAAATATATTATTTTATTATCTTTATTTCGTTTTGTCTTATATTCTGTTATAGGTATATTATTCGCAAAGAATATTGCTAGTTGGAATTTAGTTATAATCGCAATTATAGTAAACCTAGTTTCTGATTCAATGGGTGCATATTCTAATGGATTACAAATGCCTCTTATTGTTAACTTAGTTAATAAAGACGAAATAGGAGAAGCAACTGGATTTAACGGTGGAATCTCTGAAATTATAACTATGCTGGCTCAATTTATGGGTGCTGGACTTTTATTAGTAATGTCTTACTCTGGACTAGCTTGGATTAACGCTGTTACTTTTTTATTAGCTGGGATATTATTTTTAACAGTTAAAGTTCAATATACTGGAGCCAATAAGCAGTTACCAGAGCAAGAGATTAACGAGCAAGGCTTTTTTAAAACATTTGCTACTTCATTAAAGCAAATCAAAAAGTCTAAGGGGCTACTAACTATTACCATTATCCTTGCATTACTAAATGGTATTATTGGAACAGTAGAACCAATTCTTTCTATCGTGGTAGCTTCTGCCAGAAACTCCATGATAATATTATCTTATAGCTTTACAATTGCTTTGGTAGGAGCGGCGGTGTCATGTGGGATTATTTTAGGCAGTATTTTGGGACCACAAATATTCAAAAAAGTTTCTATTTTTATAATCACATTATTATCAGCTATAACTAGCGTAGCTACTGTTATTGCTATTTTAACTAAAAATATATTCCTTTCTTTAATCGTTTTGCTTTTTTTAGGAATCTTTATTGGGACTATTTCTCCGAAAATGATGCAGTGGTTAGTCTCTACTGTTGATCAAAATATTTTGGCATCGTCCATGGGAGCTCTGAATACCATCCTTATTATAAGCGCCCCCCTGATGACTGCCATTATTACTACAATCGCTTCTGCTAATATAAATTTAGCTTTATATACTCTATTAGGGGTTAGCTTGGTCATTTTAGGAATAGTAATAAAAGTAGTAGTAGCCAGGCCCAATGAAAAACCTTAAATACTTATCAAGTAACTGATATGGCTTTTTATGTTCTTTGTGTAAATCAGATTTGTCTTTCAGCTTTGGATTCATTTTTAGTTCTCACTTTCTTAAAAAGTATAAAGCAATAACTAAGTTTAACGGCAGTTGCTTTGGCCACCGTGCCAGTAATTACCACTAGTCTTAACCAATCATGCAGCATAAACAACTGACTAAACGCAAAATAAAACTGCAACACGCGCATTTATAATCAAAGCAGGCAGAAATTGTACTCTTACCAGGGACGTAATGGCTTACTCAAAAAAGGTGACGGATACAATGGAGGCACTAATCTTTATCGGATAAAGGGGACTAATGATTTTATTAATAAATATAGTGTCAAAAAAATTAGACAGCCTTTACCTAGGTATACTAACTATACTGATGTATTGTTTGTTAATGATGGATATTTATATAACGCAAAGGGCGAAAAAGTAATAGAGAAAGATAATAGGCCAAACTATCATAAAGGAGGTAGTATTACAGTAACTTCTATGATTGATATTACTGATAAAACTACAGGTAAAGCTGTGCCATTCTATCGGGTGGCCGATCAATATTTAGATATTGGTCAAAAGAGGAGCAATGAATGCTACATAAAAGTTTCTGATACAAAGATCATATTGGGCGGTAATAATTTAAAAGTAAATAACTAATTTAATCTAAGTTAAATAAAAAGCAGTTAAGAGTTATTCTTAACTGCTTTTTTTACTTGCTATTTTAATTACGATACCAGCAACTTTTTTGCCAATTATGATAATGCCTTTTCAAGTTCAAGTATCAACTTGTCCTTAATGCTTAAAGTAGTTTTTATTTTATTCACTAAATGTATAAACTAATTTTTATTGTATAATATTTGTATAGGTTAACTTTTTTATAAAAATAGTGTTTACTAACTGGCGGTATTCTAATGAATAATAATCATAAACTAACTTACATTGTGCTTGTATTAATTATATTACTAGGGGGTTATATCATATTACTAGGGGGTTATATCATATTACTAGGAAGTTATATCCCTTACCTTTTTTATTCAGGATCTTATATTCCTTATGAATTAGATTATCAAATTAATACAATGATTAAAAATCATGATACCAAACAAATGAGAGCAGTATCAAGTGATAAAAGAATCTATTCTTTTTTAGTTCACCTTAATAAGAGAGATTCTTGCAAAAACACTTCCGATTACCAAGGTGGAAGTAAAAATATTGATTGGTATGGTACAGAAATTAAAGGGAAAGCAATCGGGGTTGATATGAAAAAAGAAAATAGCATCTATTGGAAAGTAGACAAACTTTATTTTACAAAAAGGTAATTCATATAAACATCTGCTAAAGCTATAATTAAAACAATGTTTTTAGCTTATCTTATTTAGGATTACTTTTAAATACTGCTTTGGCAAATACCAATACTAACAAAGAAATTTAGCTAAAATTCAATACAGGTTAAGCAATTAAGACAGTCTTAATATTATGTAAAGTGATTCGGAGTATGCCTAATGAAAAATAAAAATAAATCTAAAAAAATTAAATACTTTATATTTATACATATTATTTGTATTATATTAATTGTTGCATTACTAAATAAATTTGATACTGAAATATTGATGCTAATTCATAGTATAAATATCTTTAGCAAGGTTTCAGATAGTATAATAAGTTTTACATATCTTTTTGTAATTATTTTTATTTTTGAAATGGTTTATCAAAAGATTATTAAATATTTTTTTAGAGAATATAAATAAAACAGCTTTAAAACAATTTTGACCACCAAGATTTTTGGTGGTTTTTCGTTTTTGAATTAAAAGTAACGAAAATCTTTTTAAGTTCATCAGCTACAATTGCTGTGATTAATTTAATAGTTTTTGAGTCTCCACTAAGAATCTGCTTATGATATATTTATGCTAACGTATCTAATCGTTATAATAATGAATTTATTTACTTATTTTTATTTCCTTTCACATTTTAGTAATTATTATAAATATAAATCACTAAAATTTTAAAATTAATTAACTGTTATAAAACTAAAAATAATAAATTGAAATCCTTAACATTAAAAACTAAAACACCAATTCTCAACTCCATAAGTTTGAAATCTACCTAAAGCTCGCATAGTACAGTAATCCATACAGCTTTGTCATTAAAAGTTGTTCTTTAATTGTAAGTTTTTGCCATTATTATTGATAGCTCCAATCTTTATATTGCTAAAATCTAGACTTGAATATTTTTATTACTTTGCAAGTATCAACTTGTCCAAGTGCTGCTTCGGCTATCACACTTATTATGCTTACAGTTTCTCTAAATTTATTTAATATCTTAACGTTACAACTACTATTTACTATATTATTATGCCAAATTACTTTTAATGTTCCGACTTTTCTCATAAAGTCATAGTTTGGTACATTTATTACATAATATTTAGCTAAATTTTTCAACAACTACCGTAATTACTTCCATGAAACCAAATTTAATGACCTATAATCGTGTAAAAATAATTAGTTAGTCCGGTTCTTCTTATTTTTCAATAAAAAATTAATAGTGGGTTTTACTCAATAAATTAATCTAACAAAATACGAAAGTCCTAACAAATCCAATAAATATAATAATATTTTAAGTTATAGTTAGTTTTATTTTTTAAAAAATTTGAAACTATAAATTTAGTATAAATATTTGCTCGTAAAGATTTAAAACTGTTAATAAAGCCTTTTCACTAATTTTGCTCTTAAGAAAATTTAATTGCTGATTCTAAAATTTCAATTCTTCTCACTTTTAATTGGACTCAAACTAGAATCTCGCTAGTTTTAAAATTTTTCTTAAAATCTACAAACTTATCATTATTATCATTTATTTTTGAAATACACAAAAAAGATGTTCCCCAGTTTTAATTTAGCAAAACTATAAAGTAACACCTTTCTAAATTTAACGTTCAAGTTTAAGGGTTGACTTCAAATGATCAAATTTGATAATTTTTTGTTATACCAATGAACTTTTCTACATTCTATAAAATCTTGAAATATGTTAATCCAACAACAATTACCATCATTGCAATAATGAGCATCGCTGCATGCTTACCATTAGTCTTTTTCAAAATATAGTAAACTGCTGTTGTCACAAGTAAACTTAATAACCCAGGCATTATTTTATCAAACATTGATTGTAAGCTAATTACATTATTACCAACCTTACTTGAAACGTTTGAGTGGACCGTAATTTTAATTGGCGTACTTATTTTGATTACTGTAGAAATTAATGCACCAACTACCATTAGTCCAACAACATTCGCCATCGTTGAAATTTTTTGAATAACATCGCTTTGCTGATTACTATTTAAAAAATCAATTCCTTTTTTGTAACCAAAAGAAACTGCATAATAACGTGCACCCATGTTAATAATATTATATAAAATAAACATTAAGATAGGGCCAAAAACACTACCACCAAATGCTATTGATGCACCGATACTACCAACAATTGGCAGCCAAGTAAATTTAATTAAACTATCTCCTAAACCAGCTAAAGGTCCCATTAAACCTGTTTTTAATGGATTGATTCCTTCCTTTTCATCTGCTGGCGTAGTTTCTTCCATCGCAGCTGATAAACCTAAAATCACAGCATCGAAATTAACATGCGAATTATAAAAAACAAGGTGTCGCTTCATTGCTTCAGATAGATCTTTTTTATCAGGATATATTTTAGCTAATGCGGGAGCAATTGCTCGCATGAAACCTACACCCTGTAAGGTCTCATAATTAAGCGTAATTCTCATTGTGTTCAATCGCATAAACATGCGCCATAAGTCACGATTATTTAACTTATGTTCTGGCGCAGTTAATTTTTCATCGGTCATAAGTCATAATCCTCCTCATCTTCATCACCAATACTTGTTTGTACAGGTTGACTTGCAACTGCTTGATTTGCTAACTCTCTTGTTGCTCTTTCATACAAGAAAGCAAATACTATAGCAATCAAAGTAATTGGTAAAATGTCTAATTTTAAATAAGAAGATAGAACAAATCCTAAAATAACAAACATCCAAAGTTCTCTTTTTTTCAACATTGTCATCATTAACAAGGCAATACCCACTGATGGTATAATTGATCCTGCTGTACTTAAACCATTGATAATAAACTTTGGTAAATCATTAATTGCTTGCTGAATAGCTCCTGCACCAAACTGTAAAGCTAAAAAGGTAGGAAATGCACGAGTAAAACCATATAAAAGTGCTGGTGGCCAAGTCAACCAATATGTTCCTTTTACATCAGCATTATCAGCTAACTTCTTAGCCCAGCCGTTAAGAGAACAGTTAACAGTTTCAATTAAGACAAGCAATTGTTGTGCCAAAATTGATGTAGGAACAGCTAATGTGATCGCAGTCGCAACCATAGTTGAAATCGACCCATTACTATTTCCCATAATTGCAAGCGATGTACTAATCATTGTCCCAGTAATTAAATCTGGTGCCATATAAGCACCGACATCACCGATTCCCATCCACATGATTTCTAAAGTAGCACCAATAATTAATCCTGCTTGTAAATTGCCCAAAATAATACCAACAATTGGTGCTATCAAAAGCGGTCTACGAAACATTTTAGTGCTAACATCATCAATTCCTAAGAGAAAAGCTAAAGCAGTTAAAATAAAGACTTTCATTTCTCTAAAACCTCTCTTAGTTTCACAGCTCCATCAGTTGGAACCATTTGAATTTCAATATCAACTCCTTGATCCATCATTTTCTCTAATGCACATTTTTCGTCATCTGTTAAAAACACAGCCTTAGTATATTGCTTACGCTTATCATTACCACGAATACCACCAATATTTAGTTTTTCAATCTTATAACCACTATCAACAATTTCTTCCACTGTAAACGGAGATGCGAACAACAGCATTGTTCTTCTAGTTACTGGATTATTAGGAACAATTTTCAAAAATTTTTCTGTAGTAAAAATATGCAATTTAATGTTACGCGGTACGCTCATTTTTAGAACGTTCGATTGAATCTTGTCTTTTGCAACGGCATCATCAACAATGATTACCTGCTCAATTTGCTTAATATTTAACCAGGTTGTTACTACTTGTCCATGAATCAAACGATCATCTATTCTACAAAATTCCACTGCCATCTTCTTGTTCCTCTTCTCTAAATCTTTCTGAAATATTTTGAAAACCCATTTTATATGATTTTTCAAGTGACTCGGCTAGTTCATTTAAATTTCGATTACGATTGGTAAATAAATCTAAAAGCATTGGTAAATTTAAACCACTTAATACCAAAGTGTTTTTCTGTTTTAAGCAAAATGCACCGCTGACATTCGAAGGAGTGCCTCCTAAAATATCACATAAAATGATTATTCCTTTACTAGTATCCAAATCCATTAATAATTTTTCCATTTGGCTTTTTGCTTGTTCTAGATTCATATCTTCTTTAACTGCAAGATATGCACAATTTTGTTGTTTTCCTACAATCATTTCAGCGCTGCGTAGAGCTTCTTTTGCAAAAAAGCCATGACTAGCCAATATAACAGCTACATTAGAGGATTTATCTATCATATTGCGTTCCTTCTTCTAAATAAAAATTTCTTACATTATTAATCTCATCCATTGTTATGCCAAAATGCTTTTGAAAATAATTTTCTGGAGTATCAAACAAGTCGTAAATTTTATCAATTGCCGCTTTAATATAACTTTTTCTTGTATCTATCATCGCCATTAAATAATCAAGGTATGATTTTTCTTGCACAAGTTCTCGATACAAATCATACTTTAGCTGATTTCGATCTTTACGAATTGTTTTGGTAATCATATAATCTTGAATAATATCCTCCTCCTTTATATTCAATAACAGTAGAATCAGCATTGAACCAAAGCCAGTTCGGTCCTTACCCCCTCGACAATGATGAAATAAAGGTAAGTTTTCTTTGCGACACACTGCCTTGATCATTCTGCCGTATGCTTGTTTGGCAACTGGAGATGTAACTAAATCTTGGTAACTTTCAATAACATTTTCGCCACGGTCATTAAGATATTTGTTAGGAACTTCTCCATTTTTTATAGATTGCACCAGTTTTTCGTTTTCTCCTCGCAAATCAACAACGTTAGCTGCAGCTTCGGAAAAACTTGACTGAGGGTCACAATTTAAAATCTGTATAACCGTTGATAAAAACTTATTGGGATGATATTGCCGTTCATGCGGTGAACGATAATCAACAATGGTTTTAAAATGATATTGTGTTAAAATCTCAATATCATTTTTATCCAGTTTAGATAGCTGATCCCCACGGAAAAGAAGCCCCCACTTTAAAAATCTCCCATCCTTTGATTCATATCCTCCCATGTCACGTATATTAATTGCATTATTCAAAGGAAGCACTCGTTCTGTAAATAGATTTGTTGAAAAGTCACCATTTTCAGATTTAATAATAAAGTATTGGGGTAAACCTGTACGTGGTACTTTAATTTGAAAAATACCATTAGAACTAGTTGCCAATTTCGTATTAATTCCCTTTACACTAGTTGTATTGCCTGCCAATAATTCATAAGTACGTTGCTGTTTTGTATGACACAATTCAATAGTTACAATTTCACCATCTCGTTTCATTTTTATATTATGCAAAATATATGGTTGTTTTTTCATTTTTATGGAACCCCTTTCATAATTGATTATATTACAAGAAAATAATTTACGCAATTTTATTTTCAAGAAAATAATTTTCAAAGAAAATAAATAAAATACACAATAAACAAATAATTTATTTGCATAAACTAAAAATTTCAAGAATTTAATTGATAAAATAATCTTAAATATGCACTGCTATTAGTAACTTTAATTTTACCTATATCCTTTAACAATTTGAGCTTTCCAGATTTAGTCTAAATGAAAAATAAAAATAATTAATAATATTAAATCTTGAGGAAAATAATTTTCATTAAGTATAGTAATTCATTATAATTAGTAATATAAAAAGTCAATATGTTTTAACTATCACAAAAGGAATGAATTTATTTTGAACCCACTTGTTGCAATACAAAAAAATTATTTACGCTTTTCTAAAAATGAACGGTCCATTGCTGATTACATTTTACAAAACAGTCCTAAAATTAATAATATGAAAATAACTGAGTTAGCACATAATACTAAAACTTCCTGTGCAACAGTTACTCGTTTTGTTAAAAAAATTGGTTGTACAAGTTATTCCGATATGAAAGTAGATATTAGTCAGCATTTAATTAAGAACATATCTAGACAAGAAAATGATATTTTAAGCGAAGTATTTAGTTTTTACCAAACAGTTATTAAAAATACTCAACAAATGATTGATCAAAATTCAATTAAACAATTTATAAAACTATTAAAAAGTCAAGAACATATTATTTTAATAGGTTCAAGTAATTCTGGTGTTTCAGCAGAAGCTTTTGGCCTTCGGTTGATGCGAATGGGTTTTGACGCTCAGAGCTTTATTGACCCAAATTGGATGAAAATGCGTGCAAGTATCTCAACTGACAAAGATTTATTTTTAGCAATTTCAAATAGTGGTACTACCAAATCTATTGTTGATACTTTAAAAATTGCTAAAAAGCAATCTGCAAAAATAGTATCGATTACGAGCTACCTTGATAATCCTGTTGCTCAAATTAGTGATTTGATTTTTCATGTTTATAATCCCAGATTTACTGATAATGAAAAATTTATTAATTCTCAATTCTCGAATATGTATTTGATTGACATCTTAACATTTTGTTTACAAGAAGAAGACAAATTTAAAGATTCAATGCAGAAAACAAGAATTGCTGTTGGAGATAAATAAAAACAATTACTTTGTATTAATGAGTAATCTAAGCATCAAGAAAAAACCGCAACTTCAGTGAAGTTAACCCCCGGAATTGGACAAAGATTCCAATTCGGGGGTTTTCTTATGTCTAAATATTTACTAAAAACAAAATTAGAAGCAGTAGATTTGTATCAAAGAGGATTTAGTACAAAAGAAATTCAAGAGCAATTACATATCACATCACGTAGATCTATTGATGGTTGGATCAATAATTATCAACAGTATGGTAACAGAGGCCTGGAAAAAAGCTTTTCTAAGACAAGATATAGTGGTCAATTTAAATTAGAAGTCTTAAACTGGAGAAAAGAACATAGTGCCAGCTATCAAATTACTGCCAATCATTTTAATATTAAACAACATTCCACTATTGCGAATTGGCAAAGAAAATTAAATGAAGGCGGTGTTGATGCTTTATTTATTAAGCAAGGACGACCATTAATGCATAAAAAGAAAATTAAAGCAAAGAAGCATAAATATACTTCTCAAGAGTTAACTGAACTTGAACGTCTACGTTTAGAGAATCGTGCATTACATGTAGAAAATGAATATCTAAAAAAACTAGATGCCTTAGTTCAGAAACGCGGACATCGGACGAAGAAAGATCTATAGTTAATGAACTCAGGCAAGAATTTGGCTTTAAATTAAAAGAAATATTACCCTACACCAGTTTGTCTAAAAGTACATTCGAGTACCATCCTCATCCAAAAAAGAAGCTAATCAGTGATAAAGCACTTGTTTCAATTATCAAAATGATAAAGAAGCATCATGCCAGTTATGGATACTGGCCTGTAACTGATACTCTGAGGATGACTTATCACCTAATGGTTAATCATAAACGTATTCAACGCTTAATGCGTGAGAACAATTTAGGAGCTAATAAATATAATCTGAGAGCCGGTAAATATGATTCTTCAAAGGGTCCACAAAATAAGAAAGCTAAGAATCGGTTCCATCAAAAGTTTAAGACTGAGACCATATCAAAAGGTCGTAACTGATATTAGTGAATTTAGATATGGGAACATGACTATCCGTAGTCGTGTATATTTATCGCCATTTAAGGACTTATTCAGCGGTGAAATTATTAGTTATACGATCACCGATCGTCCATTAACAAGATATGTTCTAGAAGGATTAGAGGGAGTGTTTACTGCAAGACCAAAGCTATTAAATTATCGAATGACAATCCATAGTGATCAAGGAATTCAATATCAATCTAATCCATATCGACATGCTTTACGAAAACATAAAGTATTTCAAAGCATGTCACGAAGAGCTACATGTCATGATAATGCAGCTATGGAAAGTTTCTTTCACATTATGAAAGTTGAAATGAATTATTTTACACATCACTTTGATACTAAGAAACAATTGGTTAAGGCGATGAAAGAATGGATAAGTTATTACAATGAAGATAGAATTCGGCACAAACTAAAAGGCTTAACTCCGATTCAATATCGGAATCAAGCCTTAAGTAAAATGATATAAAACTAACGTCCAGTTTTAGGGGGTTAGCTTCAGACCACCAAGATTTTTGGTGGTTTTTTCGTTTTTAAATTAAAAGTAACGAAAATTTTTTTAAGTTCATCAGCTACAATTGCTGTGCTTAATCCAATAGTTTTTAATCAAGTGTAATTCTTAGTCGAATAATTTCTTGATCTCTACTAAAGATCTACTCATGACATATTTATGCTATTTTTATGTTTTCTAACTTAATTCTGAGTAACGAACTAAATGGATATCTTTTTGGTATATTTGATTACGGACTTGTGCATCGCACAAAAAATCTACTTCTTGAGTACGTGGCAAGGTCAAACTAGATTGTTGCAGAATACTTTGATCCAAAAAGCCAGGATGACACACCATCATTGGCACATAATTCGGTGACGAATTGAAAGCAAATTTTACTGTGTTGTTAAATGTTTTATATGGATCATAGTTAGGTTTCATACTGTCCATATAGCTAATGATAGTTGTTTCTTTTTTAAATTTAACCGGATTCAAGTTTAAATCAAATGGTAATAACGGTAGATCATATTTATTGGCAACAATTTCTAATCCTTTTAGCAAATTTTCACTATATACTGCATGAGCTTCAAAGTAATCAGGTTTTTTGCCAACAATTTTTTTAAAAAATTTATATTGTGCTTCAATTTCAATAACGACTTCATCTAGGTTAACTAAATCATGATTGGATTGACGATATACTCTAGAAGGTTTAAAGTATCCGTCCTCTGTTACAAGACTGGGAATCAATTTAGGATCAGTAATAGGTCTACCTGCACAAATTACAGTATGCATCCCAATATCGAAATCAAAATTCTTTAATAAATCTAAACCATGTAGTGTGTCTTTCATATTAACCATTACACCTACATTATTAATTATGCCATTCTTAATACTTTCATAGATACCATAGTTAACACCTTTAGAATAGCCAAGATCATCGGCTCTAATTATCAGATTATGCATCATTCTTTCTCCTTTTATTTTTCTTTGGTTCAACACCAATAGCATAGGTTACAATTGCCGCAACTAACAATGCAATTACACCACTAATCACACCATTAATAAAATTAGTAGCAGAGCCACCAACATAACATGTTAGCGCCATAAAGTTAGCTACAGGAACAACTACATACCCTGACACGTGCATAATTGCTGCATAAATACCACCTGCAAAACCACCAATCATCATGCCAATGAACGGTCTGCGATATTTAATTCCTAAACCATATAACCCCGGCTCTGTAACTCCACCAATGATATTTGCAATAAAATAACTGAATGCCTGAGACTTTTCTTTCTTATCTTTTAAGCGTAAAGTAGCTCCTAAACTCATACCAGCAACTGCAAAACTTGCAGCAAGTGAACCTAAGATAATAAAGTTATCGTGTCCAGTTTGGGCAATAATTGTAATCATTGCACTGATCATTACTAAGTGCATCCCCGTCATTACTAATACTTCCCAAAACGCGCCAATTAATCCAACCCCAATAATAGCAGCTAATCCACCAAGCTGACCAAATGAAATTATTCCTTTAGAAACATATTCACCTAAGAATCCACCTAAAGGTCCCAATATACATAAAGAAAGTGGCAACATAATCGCTATCGTCAAAGTAGGTGCAAAAATTGTCCGTAGAGAAGCAGTTATATGCCTATTAAAAAAGCGTTCAATATATGACATAATCCAAACTGATAGCAAAATTGGCACAACTGTACTACCATAATCAGTTAAATGCATAGGTAAGCCGTAAACAGTAAATGGTTTACCTGCAGCAACTATTTTTACCAATCCCGGATCAAGCATGATTGCACCTAGAAAAATTCCCAAAATTGGTGAAGTATTAAATTGCTTTGCCGCTGTATAACCAATAGCTACAGGAAAGAAATAAAAACCTGCGTCACCAACAAAAGTAAATAGTTGATACAAGTCGCTGTGCACCGAAATCACATTTAGCATTGTCGGGCCTAAGACAGCTACAAGCATTTTAAACATTGATGCTGCAATCAACATTGGAATTAGCGGCGTTAAACTACCTGAAATCTTATTTAGAACAGTATTACCAACAGATTTCAAAGTCATCTTTTCATGCATTTTATTTGTTTGCTCAACGTTTTCGTTAATAGGTGCTGCTTCAGTCAAATTGCCAGTAGCTACAACTGCATCATAAACTTCATTAACTGTCTGACCTACAATAATCTGATACTGCCCACCTGAACGTGCTACACCAAGTACACCAACAATGTTTTTAATTTTAGTATCTTTGGGAATACTCATATCTTTTAGGTTAAAGCGTAATCTAGTCATACAATGAGTTACACTGACTACATTAGTTTTTCCTCCAACTTTTTGCACAATTTGTTGCGCCATATCTTGGTAATTTTTACTCATTTTTTTCTCCTTCATTCTGACTTGTCTGTGAAATCATTCTCTGAACATAAATCATTAAATAAAAGACCTCATCATCGGTACTAACTGTATTTAATTGCTTATCAATTTGATTAACAATATCTATCGTACATTGGCAAACTTTGGGATAATTTTGCTTAAAACTAGTTCTAATTAGTTTGCTTGATCCATCATTAATTTGTTCATTGCTTTCAAGCCGCTTCAAATAATATCTTAAATGTGTCACAAACCTGTTATAAATAAAGTCATTGCAATCAATTTTTAAATCAAATTGTTTTTCAACTTCTTTAATTGCTAATTCAGCAATGGAATTGAAGCTTGATTCGCTTAACTGTAATGTAGTCACTACTTGTGAATTAATAAAGTGCATAGCAATTGCAATTTTTTCTTCTAGCGGTAACTGAATATCTAACTTGTTTTTGATTAACTTTAAAGCTAGTTCCCCTATTTGATATTCCTTAGGGTAAAATGAACGAATGTCGTAAGAAAAAGGGTAGTTAACTTTAATATTATTTTTTGAACGCTTAATAGCAAAATTGATATGATCAGCTAAACTAAAAAGAATATTTTGATTCAGATCATGTTTAAGTACAGCTTGAGCTTTTTGAATAATTTCCGCACTTACATCTAAAATATTTTCAGGAATTTCTTTCATCAACTTGAAATTGTATGTATCAATACGATAAAAAGTCATTCTTATTTTGCTCAGGTCGGTTAATTCATATGGAATTTTTGGAAAACCTATTCCTCTACCAAATGCTACCAATTCATCATGATTTTGATCTAAGCAAATTGCCACGTTATTATTAATTTTTTTAATAACTTGCATTAGCTTCCCCTAAATTACATAAATGTTATTGCCTAATTACTTCATCTTGTTCAGTTATTTGGTCACCAAATTCTTTAACAAAATCCCAATTTTGATGATTAGAATCTAGCTTAGTTAAAATAACCATCGTTGTTAAATCTGCTTTTTCTTTAGCTAAAATATCACGATCTAACCTAATAAGTGCTTGCCCCTGCTTAACTTTGTCACCTTGTCTAACCTTAGCCGTAAACCCTTGCCCTTTTAAATTGACCGTATCAATTCCAATATGAAGCAATATTTCATCACCATCAGCAGTAACTAATCCAACTGCATGCTTACTTTCAGGTAAGGAGACAACTTTTGCCTCTATCGGAGCATGAATAATTTCCTCATCTTTATTCAATTTAACTGCGAAACCATCACCCATTAGTTTTTGTGAAAAAACAGGATCAGGCACATCGCAAAGGTTAATTAAGGTCCCCGAAACCGGTGCTGTTATTTTAAATTCTCGCTTTTTTTTCTTTAAAAATTTAAACAAAATTTTCCTCCAAAACAAAAAACTCTTTAAAACACTACTAATTAGGAAGCACACGAAGTACTTCATCTAATGGTAATGCCTCAAAGAGTAACAATCCATTTTTAATATTTTATATATATAATTATACCTAAAATATTATTTTATGCAAGCGCTATTATTAAAATAACCAATCTATATCAAAGATTATTTTCCAACTTCAGCTCTTGACTTATATACACCTTCAGCCGTATTAATTACCAATTCTTCTCCATCTTTAATAAAATCAGGAACTTGCACAACTAGACCAGTTTCCATAGTTGCTGGTTTACCTGTACCAGTGACTGTGGCACCCTTAATTCCAGGTTCTGTATGCACTACCTTCATTACTACTGTTGCTGGAAGTTCGACCCCTAGAAGGTTACTATCGTTAGCAAATTCAAGTTGCACTTGAATATTAGGAATTAAGTAAAGCTTGTCGTCACCCAATTTTTCACTAGTAACTTCATACTGTTCGTAAGTTTCTGAATCCATAAAGGTATAAGTATCCCCTTCATTATACAAAAACTGGGCATTTTTTTTAGTAATATCAATTAGTTCAACCTTTTCCGTCGGTCGCATTGTTTTATGAACTACTGCTCCACTTTCAATATTACGCAAATCCATTTGCATAACGGTATTTCCTTTACCTGGTTTGTGATGGTTAGCTTTTAAGACCCGTATCAACTTACTATCCTGATTAAAAACCATACCCTTTTTCAAATTAATTGCCTGTACCAATTTTTTACTCCTTAAATGCTTAATTAGAAATGACTAAAAATAACTAAGTCCTCGCTGGAGGCAATATAAGTTTTTTAATCAATCATAAATAAATCTTATTCATCTAATTAATTATAGCAAACTTGTCCTTCTCGCTACAAAAATAGTTAAATTATGGCAGACATTAACTACTTTACTTTTTACTATTTTTACTTCTTTAATATAATCAATTTTGCTTACTACCAATTTTTTGCTCAACAGCTTTTTGATAAATTGTTTTAGCCGTCATTAAATCTTGCGCAGCTATTCCTACTGTTTCAAAGAAAATTACTTCTTGATCATTTTCACGTCCTACAAGTTCGCCACTAATTACACGACCGATTTCGCCAGTAAGCTTGGCTTGCGAAATTAACCCCTTATTTAAAGGAATAATCAAGTCACCAGATTCAGCTAAAACTGCCGCTTGCGAATCAAAATAAATTTTATCAGCCCTAGTTACTAACTCCGCTGGAGTTTCCTCCATCTGTGGCTGATAAGAACCTACACCGCAAATAGTTGCGCCTGCTTTAATATAGCTAGCATCATAAACCGGTGTAGTTGAAGGCGTCACTGAAATAATAACATCAGCATCTTTAATTGCAGTATTAGCTGATTCAACCGCCATAATTTTAGTCTGATATTTAGCAAATTTTTGCTGCATTTCTTGTGCAAATCTTGTTGCTCTTGCAAAATCTAAATCACTAACTTGAACTAACGCTGGCTTGCACATAAGCAACATTGCTTCTAACTGCGTAGCAGCTTGACCACCCGTCCCAATTAAGGCTCCCTTATGGCAATCTTTTTTAGCAAGGTATTTTAGAGCCACACCAGATGCAGCGCCCGTTCGTAATTGTGTCACATAATTACCATCCAAAATTGCATTAATTTCACCAGTTTGAGTATCAATATTTAATACTTGGGCATTTATCGATGATCTACCCTTATTAATATTTTCGGGAAACATGTTCAGAACTTTTACACAAGCAGCATTATATGCTTCACAAAAAGCTGGCATACATAAAAAACTATCTTTACCGTTGCTTTTAACAATTTGGGTTCTTAGGGGAACATCAACCTTGCCTGCAGAAAAATATTCAAAGGCATCCTGTACTGCACTGATACAATCTTTTATTGAATAACACATTTCAATATCATTTTTTGTCAAAATTAACATTATATTCTCCTTGATAATTAAACTTTATAAGCTAGATTTGTTTAAGATAAATTTGATCAATAATGTGACCAGCAGTTTTATGTAAAATCAAGCCTGCACGCTGTTTAGTCGGAGCTATATATTCGCGCAAATTAACCAAATTGACCATCTGCCATGTATCTTGTGCCAGTTGCAAAGCATCTTGCCGTGGACCGTTGGCCATTTTGTAATAAAAATTATCTGGATTATTTTTATTGAGTTCTAACACCCGAATAAACCTCTGCATAAACCATTTTTCAATTAATTCTTCTTGTGCATCAACATAAATCGAAAAGTCGAAAAAATCACTGGTTACAATTTGACCATTAGTTGGTAATTGCAAAGTATTAATACCTTCAATAATCAGAATATTAGGTCGTTTTACATGACCATACTTACCTGGAACAATATCACTTAACTCTTGCGAATACAATGGGTAAGCTATTTCCTTTTTTCCACCTAATACATCTTGCAGAAAATCACTAAGTAGGTTCATATCATAGCTTTCGGGAAAACCCTTGCGTTCAAACAAATTACGTCTTTTTAATTCGCGATTAGAGTAAATAAAGCCATCTGTCGTCATTAAGTGCACCTTTAAACTAGGATACGTTCGGCTTAAGAGTATCTGTAAAAGGCGAGCTATAGTGGATTTACCAACCGCAACTGATCCAGAAATACCAATAATAAACGGTGCAGTATCCACCTTTTGCAATAAAAATTCACGTTGCTTTTGCTGTAAGGAACATTTTTCTTGATACATTAAATAAAGATATGAAACTAATGTACTATAAATTTCTTGAACATCAGTTAAATTGATAACGTCACCTAAGGATTTGATTTTTGTAAGTTCTTCCGGTGTGACTTGGACTTTGCTTTCAGGGGATAATGCCGCCCATTCGTCCCGCTTAAAACGTAAATAATTTTTCATTAATATGCTTCCCTAAATTTATTTTATTCTATTATAAAACAAAAATAGCCCCCCATTTTAAAAGGCTAAAACATTAACTAAAACTGAATAGTCTTATAGAATAGTTTCTTTCCAAAATAAAAACTCGTATCGATATACGAGTTTTTATTTATAAATTGTAATACATCATAATATGTTTTACACCAGCTTCATCAAATACATCACCTTGTGCCTGATAGCCCAAAGAATCATAAAAAGGCTTAGCCTGCAGCTGGGCATGACAATATAATTGGCTTATCCCCTTTTGTCTTAAGTATTTATGTACTTGCGCCATCATTTCTGCACCAAGATGTTGCCCACGTAAATTACTATCAACAGCAACTCGACCTAGCATCCACTTATTATTTTCTACAAAAATACGACAAACCGCTAATGCCCTAGTTTGTTTTTGATTCAAAAGAAAAACATGAATTGCCTCTAGGTCCTGATCGTCAAGCTCGGGATCAATAATTTTTTGTTCACAAACAAATGTATCTGCGCGTAAGCGTTCAATACAGAACATTTCACGTCCAGACATATCAGCAATTTTTTTAAATGAAAAATCTTTCCTATCTATCATTTATGCTACCTACTTTTCAATATAAGTATGTTGATCAACATCGAGCAAGGGACTTTTTTCACCCGTATAAATAATATCAAGCTTATACATTGCCCGTGACGTTATTGTATAAACTAGTTGTGTTTCATCAAGCTTATGATAATTATCCTTTGAAGCATCCCACATAATTACGGCATCAAATTCTAAGCCTTTGGCCAGATAGGATGGAATGACTAACGTAGCATCAACTAACCGCTGATTGGCTGTAGCAATCAAAACTGCTTTAGTTCCATTGGCTTTTAATTTTTGAGCAACAACTTGCGCACTAGCTAAATCTTTCGTAATAATTGCCGTAGTCAGTTTATCTATGTTATTTTGCTTAAGAATTTCGGTTAAGACATGGATAGCTTCACTATCTGACCTTTGCCACAGAGTAGGTTTTGGTCCTTGTCGATTAAACGATTCAATTTTCTCACCTTGACGCAAAACTTGCTTAGTAAAGTCCGTTAATTGTTTGGTTGATCGATATGACTTAGTCAACTGCACCACAGTGGTTTTTTTAGGATCAAATAAATTACTAATTTGTTTCAGCAAAGTGCTACTCTCATCTTTAGTAAAAATAGCCTGATTCAGATCACCCAACATGGTAAATTTGGCCCGTGGGAAGTTATATTTCAAATAACATAATTGGAAGGGAGTATAGTCTTGAATCTCATCAATAAAAGCATAGCGCATTTCATAGTCAACATGTCGTCCCGTTAACAAATCATATAAGTAAAGATATGCTGAAACATCATTCATATGGATATAATGCTTAGTAAAACTTTCTTTTACACTTATAATATGCTTAGACCAATCGGCTAAACTAATTCCCCACTTGGATAAATCAGTCATTTTAGGTACCGCCCGTAAGAAATTGAGATATTGTAAACGCATGTTAATAAAATTATTGCGCTTAATCTGCTGAAACACCTTATTTAAGGACTTAATTACAATTTTTCGGCTTAAGAATTTTTCTTCTTTTTCTTCTGATTCAAATTCTTGATCTGGATGATCGTATAATTGCATTAATTGTTCACGACTTAAATTTTGAATTTCTTCGGCCACCCAATTTTTCTTAGCTTCAGTATTAATCTTTCGATTAAGAAGCTTAATTAATTCTTCACGTGTTGCGTCAATTCGATTACTTAAATTATAATTTTCGTTGAATGAATAATAAATTTCGCCGATTTTTTCTTTATCAAAAAAAGGACGCTTTTGATTACGAAAATAGATATTTTTAAAAACGACCCCATGTTGATTAAGATATTTAGCATAATGAGTCATCAGCTTAAAAAAGTGCGCCGAATCTTTCAAACGACTAATTGCCGAATCAGCAACCTGATCTTCAAACTGGTCAAATAAATTCTCTACCTCCATGCCTGGTAAGCGTCTAGCCACAAATTGCCAATAGGTCATTTGAACCATATTTTGTTCACCCATTTCGGGTAATACATTTTTAATATAGTCATTGAACAACTGATTAGGGCTAAACATAATGACATCGCTACTTTTCAAATTACCACGATAACGATATAGCAAATAGGCAATTCTTTGTAAAATAGCTGATGTTTTACCTGAACCAGCTGCTCCTTGAACAAAAAGTAAATCCGCGCTAGTATTTCTGATAATTTTGTTTTGTTCGCGCTGAATTGTTGTAACAATTGATTTCATTTGCGTACTAGATTTTTCCCCTAGTACCTCTAAAAGCATCTGATCACCAATTGATTCATCGGTATCAAACATGTTGATAATCTTACCGTCTTCAATCATAAACTGGCGTTTTTTACTCATTTCAACTGTAATTTCACCTTCAGGTGACATGTAAGAAACCTGCCCCAACTTACCATCATAATAAATTGAAGAAATTGGTGCACGCCAGTCATAAATCAAAAAATGGTTGTCCTTATCTGCAAATGAACTCAACCCAATATAAATAGTCTCTAATTGTTGGCCATTTTCTTTAAAATCTACGCGCGCAAAATAAGGTCGCTTCTCTAGCTTTTGCACAATTCCCAACTGTTTAGCCGCATGTTGCCAAGCGTTTTCACGTTCATCAAGCAATTGCTGCTGCTGATGAATAGACAAGGCTGTTTCCATTGACGTAGAATAACCATCATAATCTAATTTTACATCATCATAAAAGTGAGAATTAAGTTCCTTAGCTTCTCCCGCAGCAGATTTTATTGATGAAGACAACTCAGACTTTTTGGCTCTAATCATTTTTAAAATTTGTTTGAGATGATTTTGTTCAAACTCTTTATCATCCATCGCATTTGTCATAAGGTCACCTATTTTCTCAAAACTTGCATATTATTTTAACATGAAATCGGATTAATATATAATTCTTTAGTTTATTTGTAAAAAATATGAAAAATCATGAAAGTTAATCTAATTATGTTTATAATTTGATTAATAGCATTGGCATTTTTTATTTAAAGTAAATTGGAGTTGAGTAATATGAAAAGTTTTAACTATTTTCTAGTCAAATTAACTTGTGCGCTCATGACTGTGATAATTTTGAGCAATTTTATTTTTGATGAAAGTTTATCAATTATTAAATGCAATAGCCAGGTTGTTTATGCGCGAAAGTCAAAGCAGACTAGTAAAAATAGTAAAACTAAAGCCGTTATCGGCAATCACTGGCGTTGGCAAAAGCCTAGAGCCAAAGTTTACATCGATTTAAATGATAATCCAGACATGATTTCTGCCACTAATGATGCAATTAGTGCATGGAATAGAACTAGAGTCTTTACATTCAGTAAAACTAAAAATAAGAAAAAGGCCGACATTACAATTAGTCAGGTATATCATCCCTACACTAACTATGCCGGTTTTACCACCTTTCAATATTATCTTAAAACTGGCTTTCTATATGAAGCAGCTGTTAACTTAAATATCTATTATTTACAAAACTTTTCTAATTACTATTATAATTATGATCGGATTGTCAATACAGTTGAGCACGAATTAGGTCATGCAATTGGTCTTAAACATAACAATATAAAAAAATCAGTGATGTATCCTACCCAGTCACTTTATCCCATCGAGCCAATTGATATTGCCAATGCCAAGAAACTCTATCATAAATAATTAAAAGTGCAAGGAAAGAATCATGAAAAGAATCTACATTATACGCCACGGTCAAACTTATATAAATCGTTATAATAAAATGCAAGGATGGTGTGATACACCGCTAACCAAAACAGGTGTTGCCACAGCCGAACATGCAGGTGAAATACTTAAAAATATCCCCTTTGATATTGCCTTATCTAGTGATTTAAAACGAGCTAATGATACCTGCGATTTTATTATTAAGCACAACATTAATCACGACGAAATTCAACATCTAGCAACACCCTTATTTCGTGAACAATTTTATGGCTATTTCGAAGGCATGGATACAGATATGGCTTGGCAAATGATTGGTGGACCACATGGCTATCAGAACCATTATGACATTTTTAAAAACGAATCGATTGACACCATCAAGGATTGGATTAAAGAAGCTGATCCCTTTCACGAAGCAGAAAATGCTAAAGAATATTGGTCAAGACTTGATCAGGGCCTTAAACTAATCCATCAACTTGATGGTGCAGAAAATATTTTGCTGGTTACCCATGGTTTTACAATTCGCAGTATTGCCGCACGCTTTGGGGATTATGATATTAGTGTCGGACCACGCAACGCATCAATCACCATCATGCATATGACTGATTCAAGTCAAAAAGTTATTTCATATAATAAAATGAAAATCTAAAAAGCCAGGGACATAATTGCCCTGGTTTTTTAGATTATTTGGCTATTTGCAAAAATAACTAGCCGCCAAAGTAAACTTTTTGTACTTCAGGATTAGTAAGTAGTTCCTGCCCCGTTCCAGACAACTGAATCGTGCCCGTAGCCAAAACATACCCGCGATCAGCAATCGCTAAAGCTTGCTTAGCATTTTGCTCGATCAATAAAATTGTCGTTCCTTTTTCATTTAATTCCTTAATAATTGCAAAAATTTTTTGAATAAACAGAGGGGATAACCCCATTGAAGGTTCATCTAGTAAGAGTAGCTTAGGCTTAACCATTAACGCGCGCCCAATTGCTAACATCTGCTGCTCGCCACCAGATAATGTTGCTGCATCTTGATTACGTCTTTTTTTCAAAATAGGAAACTTTTCAAAAATTTCAGCATAACTATGTTCAATTTCGGCGCGATTTTTTTGTAAGAAAGCACCTAGCTGTAAATTTTCCATTACGGTCATGCCAGCAAAAATATGACGACCTTCCGCAACTTGTGAAATACCGGCTTGGACAATTTGGGGGGCTTTATTACGGTGAATTTCATTTCCTTGATAAATAATTTCCCCACTTTTGGGCTTTAACAAACCAGAAATAGTCTTAACTATTGTCGTTTTTCCTGCACCATTTGCCCCAATCAGGGTCACAATTTCACCTTGATTAATATTAAAGCTAACTCCTTTAACAGCTTGAATGACACCATAGTTTACAGATAAGTTTTGAACTTCTAACATTGCCATCTAATCAGCACCTTCTCCCAAATATGCCTTGATCACTTGAGGATTTGCTTTAATTTGCGCCGGCTCTCCAGATGCTAAAACTTTCCCTTGATCAAGCACATAAATTCTTTGCGCTAAATTCATTACCAATGACATATCATGTTCAATTAACAATACAGTAATTTTGAACTGCTCTTGGATATATTTAATCAAATCGGTTAAATCTGCTGTTTCTTCTGGATTCATTCCAGCTGCTGGCTCATCTAAAAAGAGAATTTGGGGATGTGTTGCTAGAGCGCGAACTATTTCTAGACGCCGTTGTATCCCATAAGGTAAATTTTTAGCTAACGTTTGTTCCTCAGCGGATAAGTCAAAAATTTTCAATAATTGATGCGCTTCACTTTTCATTTCTTGTTCGGTTCTGTAAAAACTAGGCAAGCGTAAAACAGCTGTCATGAACCCTTCTTTATACTTACTAGTCATCGCTGTTAAAACATTTTCTATTACTGATAAATTTTTAAATAGTCTAATATTTTGAAAAGTACGCGACAAGCCTAAATCAGCAATTTGCGTTGCATTTTTATGAGTCAAATCATATTTTTGCTTATTAGTTTGTAAATCTATAACGCCACTAGTTGCTGAAACCATGCCCGTCAATAAATTAAATAAGGTGGTCTTACCGGCACCATTAGGTCCAATTAGAGCAACCAATTCATGTTCATTCAGATAAAACGATACATCATCAACAGCTGTTAATCCGCCAAATTTACGAACCACATGCTCAACTTGCAATAAGTGTTCCATGCCCTAGTCCCTCTCTTTCTTATTAGTCGGTATAATTTTTTTAAAAGAAAATTCCCAGTTACCTAAAAGTCCAGATGGCTTAAAGAGCATAATTAAAATAAGGGCAATAGCATAAATAACCATCCGAAGTGCACCAAAATTTTGTAAGACTGTATCCAAAATTCCTAAAACAATCG
The DNA here is from genome assembly GCF_003692805.1 of Lactobacillus sp. ESL0230. NCBI lineage: Bacteria > Bacillati > Bacillota > Bacilli > Lactobacillales > Lactobacillaceae > Lactobacillus > Lactobacillus sp. ESL0230. Next base: position 92,934 of record NZ_REHI01000003.1, on the reverse strand, counting down.
CGGCTAAAAATGTTCCCGTCATACTGCCTACACCACCTAGAACAACGATTACTAGAATTGAAATAGATTCCATAATACCAAAATTAGAAGGAGAAATTGTTTGAACGTATGCAGCTTGCATACTGCCAGCAATCGCTGCTGTAGCTCCACCTAGAATAAAGGCTTCCACTTTCCACTTTGTTGTATTAATTCCCATTGCTTCGGCAGCAAGTTCATCTTCACGTACCGCTTTAATTGCTCGACCATTTCGCGAACGAATAAAGTTTAATAAAACAATTGTTGTTAAACAAACCATGATATAAACGGTTGGCCATGAACTTAGTGGGGGAATATTGAACATCCCAGCTGAGCCACCGGTAATTTTTAAATTATTAATTATATTACGAATAATTTCCGCCACACCTAAAGTAGCGATTGCTAAATAATCACCTTTGAGTCGAATAAAAGTTGCTGTACCTACAATTAGGGCAATGATACTTGCTAGTACTATTCCCACGATAAGGGAGATAATAAAACCCAATTCACTGTCAAAATGTTGCGTAATAATTGCAGTAGTATAAGCACCAATTGCCATAAAGCCGGCGTGCCCCAGTGAAAATTGCCCACTAAAACCAATAATTAAGTTAAGTCCAGTCGCTAAGATAATATTAATACCAATCATTACCAGCATATTCTCAATAAAACTATCAATCACGCCAACCATAATTAAGATATTAATTAAGTAAAAACCGGCAATCATCATTATTAGCCATGATAATATATATTTCCAATTTGCTCTCATCTTGCCACCTAGACCTTTTCTTTAATATTTTTGCCAAAAATACCCGCTGGTAAAAAGAGCAAAATTACAATCAATACTAGGTACACAACTGCATCCTTATACGCAGACAGTCCAACTGATTGGAAAAGTGTTTCTAAAATTCCGATTAAAAAGCCACCGAAAGCTGCCCCTGGAACTGAACCTATCCCACCTAAAACAGCAGCTACAAAGGCTTTAATACCCGGTGTCATTCCCATAAGCGGATCAATTGAATTATAGTACATTCCAATTAAAATTCCGGCTGCGCCTGCTAATGCTGATCCTAATGCAAAAGTAAACGAAATTGTTTGGTTAACATTGATACCAACTAGTTCAGCTGCATCTGGATCAACCGAAACAGCCCGCATTGCGCGACCCATTTTAGTTTTTTTAATAATTAGTTGCAATAAAACCATTAAAATTAAAGCAATCCCTAAAATTAAAATCTGAATATTAGAGATTAAAATACCCCCAATACTGTAGTTAACCTGGGCAATTACTTGTGGAAAACTACGGGCGTTTGAACCCACCAAATATGACATTCCGTTTTCAAGTAAAAAGGAAACTCCAATAGCTGTAATCAAAACTGCTATACGCGGTGATTTACGTAATGGTCGATAAGCAAAATACTCAATCAATACCCCTGAAAGTGCACTAATTGCCATTGCTGCAAAAAGAGCAGTCATAAAATTGACGTGCCAGATATTAATTACAAAGTAGGCTGTAAATGCGCCAAGCATATAAATATCACCGTGAGCAAAATTAATTAATTTAATAATCCCGTAGACCATACTGTACCCTAAGGCCAACAAGGCATAGATTGATCCTAGTGATAGTGCATTGATAATTTGTTGAAGAAAAGTTTGCAAACTAATCACTCCTTTAACTTTGCTTTAATCTTACTTAACACTAAATGAATTACTTACTTTTCCATTAGTCATCTCTTCAATTGCAATTGGCATTTCTGGATCGTGTGTCTTATTAATTGTAATCTTGCCTGTAACGCCATTGAAATCTTTTATATTAGCTAATCCTTTAGTCAGCTTAGTCGAATCATCAGCTTTTTGCTCTTCAATAGCCGTCTTAATCATATAAACCGCATCATAGGCTAAAGCTGAAAAAGCTGAAGTACCCACCTTGTAACGCTGCTTAAAGGCAATCATAAATTTCACTGCGACTGGATTTTTTGCTGCTAAGCGGGTTGAAAACGGTGTAGTGTAATAGATATTAGTTGCATTTTGCGCACCAGCAATCTGCGCAAGCTTAGGGTCGACCATTCCATCGCCCCCAATAATTGGTACCTTAATCCCCATTTGCCGGGCTTGTTTAATGATTAAACCAACTTCAGTATAGTAGCCCGGCACATAAATAGCATCGATGCCTTTAGCTTTAAAAGAAGTTAACACTGCATTAAAGTCTTTATCACCCGCTGAATAAGTTTGACTATCAACTATTTTCCCTTTATATGTTTCTTTAAAAGCTTTGGCTAAGCCAGTACCATAATCACTTGAATTATCTGCATAGATTGCTACTTTCTTCGCTTTTAATTTATTTGTCACAAACTTGGCAGCATTTTCACCTTGGATATTATTTTGAAAACAAGTCCGAAACACATAAGGCTGGACTTTACCATTTTTTTGTAGGGTAAAACTTGGATCAGTTGCAGATGGACTAATAAAAGGAACTGCCGCCTTAGTAATATTAGGAATTTGTGCTGTACCAGCATTAGTGGTTGCTGGGCCAACAATTGCTGCTACCTTATCTTTAGTAGCCAATTGAGTCCCTACAGAAGCAGACGTAGCAATTGAAGATTTATTATCGTGAATAATTAGCTTAATTTTTTTCTTATGCCCATTAACATTAATTCCGCCAGCTTTATTTATCTCAGAAGCAGCCAATTGAATACCCTGCTTTTCTGCAGTTCCATAACCAGCAGTTGCGCCGGACAGTTCCATATTGACACCAATTTTAATTGTCTCCTTGTCTTGGTGAGTTCCACTACTGTTATTGTTTTTTGCAATACTACAACCCGTTAGCATCATGGCTGCTAGCGTTATCAAACCCAGTATTCTTTTAATTTTTTTCATTTTTTCTCCTTTTTATTGACTGTTAGCCATCAAAAAACCTCATTCATTGAACTGAATGAGGCTTAATTAATTTGTTAGTTAAGCCCCATTCATAAAATGCAAACAAGGACTTAACAAACTTAAACTACACTAGTAATTTCTTTTGAATTAAGTCCTACAGCAAATAATCAACACGGCTACTAAGTTTATGATGGCAATTACTCCAATGTTTGGTTGAATATTAAAATATTTAGTTTTCATTAAAGTAACCTCCAATAATTTTAATTTAATATTTAGAATTATAAGTAATAATTATTATATTGTCAAGTTATTTTTAAATATTAAATTATTTTTTGCTATCTAAAAAAGGTAACATGATATGTTACCTTTTTAGATACGCTTTATTTATAATCCAATACCACTTTTTTATATAACTTGACGGTCAAAAGATAATATAACAAGTATAAAATGCCAAAAATTATAAATGGTAGCCAGATATTATGATACGGATCTGGTAATAAACTGCGGAAAAGTTGTAAACCAAACAAAACGTCGATTATTCCCAAACTAGCTGGCAATAAAAATAAAGTCCCAATTTCATAGTTAATTGACTGTTTAAGTATTTGCTTTCTAATTCCAATTTTATTCAACATTTGATAACGGGCCTTATCCCTACTAGCTTCATTCAAAACCTTAAACATTAAAGTCGAAGCAAGCATAGTTAAAAAAGCAATCCCTAAGAAAAAGCCCATAAATTCAAACCCACTAGCTAAATTAATTAGTAGCTGATAATTATTTGGCTTACTTCTATCATAAATCGCGGAATACTTTGGGTTTTCATGTAACTGCAATTTTTGAATTCGCAATAATATTGGATAATCATAATCAAAATCTTTAACATTCAGTAAAGTTATAAATCTACGCTTACCTTGTAGCCTTTGCCATTTAGTTTGTGAAACCAAGCGAATTTTTTTCTCGCTGCCATTAATTAACATATCTTTCAGATTATTATTAGCAGCAGTACCCGAATGCGCTAATTCATGTGTCGGTAATTTTTGTACTTTATATAACGGCTGCTCATTTTTTAGATAAAATTTGAGCTCTTTAAGCGGATTATCTTTAAACTGAGTTTGCTTAAAATAAAGATATCGCTTTGTTTCCTTATAATTATAAGTTTGTTTTGCCTGAATATTTAGTTTAGCGACTTCTTTTTTAACTTCTGGCTTACCGCTGACTACAACTGAATCATAATAGGTACTTTGCTTAGCGACTTCTTTTACTGTATCAAAATTTAAACCCACAGTAATTGCACCAAGGGCTAACGCAAAAAGCAGCGAAATTAAAGTTAAAATTCGCGTATACTCATACAAACGAAATTTCAATTGCCCCAAAGTAAAAATACGCAAACCATGATAAGCAAAATTTTTCTTCCTACTCAAAAAAGTTATAATTAGATTGAAAAAGCCAGCAAAAATAAAATATGAACCTGAAACTATCGTAACGAATCCCGTAGAAATAATGATATGAACTTGTCTAGAAGGCAAAGACATAACATGGTAGCCTACAGCTAATAAAATAATACCTAAAATTGTTTCAATTAGGCGAATTAGTGGTTGCCTTTTTAATTTAACTGGCTGCTGATTCTCAGTTAATAATCTAATAAGCGGCGTACGAATTAATTTATGAACATTCCTTATAGAACAAAAAAGGAAAACAGCGATAAAGAAGCCTATTGTTCCTAAAATAGCACTTGGTAATATTACCTGAAAATGAAGAATTGCCAGTTTAAGCTTACTAATTAATAAGTTGCTAATAACTGCTGTTAACCCAAAGCTAAGAAGGATTCCAATTCCCGTAGCCAAGATGCCCGTAAAAAATGTTTCCAAAAAAACAATTAAGCCGACACACTTACCTTTTGCACCTAACATCATAAACATACCATAATCATGTTCACGCATACTCAGCAAAAATGAATTAGCATAAATTAAATATAAAAGTGTAACAAGTACTAAAAGAATGATTCCAAAAGCAAAGATAAATTTTACAATACTCGTTTCTACTTTCACATCATGTGCAAGAAAAGCTGGATTAGTGGCAATAGATAAGAACATATAAAAAATCATGCTGGAAACAATTAAACCAGAAAACAGTACTAAGTAATCTTTAAAACGTTTCTTAATTCCTGTTAAAGATAATTTCCAAATCATAATTCACCTGTTTCCAATTGATCAATTAATAAATGATAAAACTGCTTTCGAGATTGATCAGCCTTAACTAATTGATTACCAATTTTTCCATCCTTAATAAATAAAATACGACTAGCAAAACTAGCAGCAAATGGGTCATGCGTAACCATTAAAGTGGTTACTTGATCATTTTGGTTTAAGTCTGCCATTGTCTCAAGTAATTCTCTGGCACTTTTTGAATCTAGTGCACCCGTTGGTTCATCAGCTAACAAAATCGCCGGATTATGTACTAAAGCCCGAGCTGCTGCTACTCGCTGTTTTTGACCACCAGATATTTCTGCTGGATATTTAGCCAAAATTGGATTGATCTTCAATCTGGTAGCAATTCGTTCAACCAAAAGATTAATCTGCTTAACTGTCACCCCCTGCAGAGATAGTGGTAAGGCAATATTTTCTTCATTGGTCAAATTTTCTAATAAATTAAAATCTTGAAAAATAAAACCTATCTTCTGACTACGAAAGTTGGCTAATTTATCGCCCTTAAGTTCACTATTATCTTGACCGTCAATAAAAACATGACCAGAAGTAGGCTTATCTAGCGTTGACAGCATATTAAGTAAAGTGGTTTTCCCTGACCCAGAAGCCCCCATAATTGCTACAAATTCACTAGCATCAACTGTAAAATCAATTTGTCTTAATGCTCGATATTGTTTTTCACCCGATTGGCCATAGACCTTGGTCACATGATCCACTTGTAGAATCATTGTCATTATTTCCACCTCATTATTGTATTATTTATCTAATACAATAAGATAACTGGTAAAATTTGTCAATAAATTAAAAAAAAGCCTTTCTTTTGTGAAAGACCCTTTGAAAAAATATTTTTAAAGCACTAACTAAGCCGATGTAAAACTTTTAATAGCGGTGAAACAACTATTGGCGTTACAATGGCCGTAAAAATCATTTCAACTAACCCATTCAGACCTAATGCAAGAAACAGCACCTCAATTAATGGTATATTACGGCCGAAATTCCCCAGATAACCAATGAGTTGGGTAGAATTGGGCATGAAAATAATACTAGTCAATAAAATAACCATAATTGTATTAGTTAAAGAAGCTATCGCACCGGCACCTATATAACTTAATTCTTTAATTCTGCTAGATTTTTGTGCAAATGCCTGCCCAATCATACCCGAAAACAATCCAGCCAATACACTAGGAAGCACTGCAATAATAGGATTACGAAATAGCATCAAACTGACCATATCCCCTGGTTGAGTAATAGCTAACCAAAGCCGAAGTCCGCCCCAAAATAAGCCAAAGATGGCACCAGCTCTGGGGCCCATTAATAAAGAATAAATAGCAACTGTTAAAGGGGCAGTAGTTATTGCCGGCAAGGCTGGTAATATCCTAATATAACCAATATTGGGCACAAAAGTTTGAAGCAAAAAAATTGCTACAAATAAAGCAGTAATTGCTAAATTTCTGGTTTGTTTTCTCTGCATTTTTTCTCCTCAAAATAATCACATCATTCATAATTCACTTAATTTACCAACAATAATCTCATATTTTATTATATTTAGTAAAAACTACGCTTTATCTAATGTGACCGATTCCTAATAAAAAATTTTTTTAATTTTGCTGCTTCTTCGGTCAGCTTTTCATTATCATCTACTTGGGATAATTTGTATCCAACAAAATAAGGCGATGTGACAAAGCGTGGAATTAATTTAGCACATATACCATTGTCATTTCGGGGATAAAAAAATAAATTATAAGATTTACACCGTCCATTTGATAATTCAGTTAAGAGATATTTTGCTGCTATTTGAATCCAATCAGCCCATAAATCAATTGTTGCTAAACTAAGTAAATTTATATTTATTTCAATATATCCTTGAACTGGCTGCGTGGCAATATTTACTTCTACATGACTACTAGCAAATAATGAGATGCCACTAAAATTACTTGCTGAAATATACTTATAACCATTTTTATGTTTTAGTCCCACAATTTGCATGTGGGGATGAACCAATGAACCACCAGCAGCAGGGCCAAAATTTTTATACCATAAAACTGAGTTAAACTGTTGTTTATTCATATCGCGAAAACATTCTAAAGCAAAATTCAGCAATTCTCGGTTATACTTACACGAATAAGTTGTAATATCACCGCAATGATCACCAGATTCAATGATAATTGTTTGCGTTGTATCTTGGAGAGTGGGAAATTTATTGTGCAGCCAAATCATTTCACCTTTTTGAACATAGATATCTTTTAAATTATCTACTTTGCAAAATGGACAACTATCATTAATTACCGTTGTTTGGTAAGAATTAGGTTTCCCTTGAGCAAGTTTGAAATCAAAGACTAAGGGCTCAGTATCTTTCATTATTCCCTCCTAATGTTTTACTACTACTACAATAGATGATAAAATGTATTTGCGACTACTTTTGAAAATTATGTTTATAGAGTGAGTGAATTTATGCAATCAAGAAAAAAACTAAAAAAACACAATAATCGCAATAATATTTACTTAGTCATGGCAGGATTTATATTAATCTTTGCCGTTATTTTTGGAGTTATTTCATATAACAACCATATTGCCGCACAAGAGCAAGCTAAAAAGTTTGCTACGACTCATTTTAATCCAAATGTAAATATCTATGGCGTAAAAGTTGGTAAGTTAACCATTAACAAAGCTACTAAAAAAATAAATAAACAAGCAAACAATGTCATTGTATTGGAAAAAGGCAAGGTTTCCACTGAACGAGACCCAAATATTGATACAATTAACAAACAACAAGTAACAAATTTTTTTAAAAAGCAACACACTACTATGCCGAGTAAACAGAACTACATATTTGCCAATAATGAGTTAGATACTGCTAACAAAAAAATGCAAACGGTAAGTGACGCTATTGTCAATTATAAAGTTGCCAATAAAACATATAAATTAGAAGCCAAAAAACTAATTAATCAGGCCGTCTTTAAGCAGGGGAAGTATACTTTTACTAATTCCGAAAACTTAGTAGCTGAACTAAATAAAATTGACCGCGCTGTTTCAACAATCCACCAAAACTATACCTTCGCTGTCCCAACTAGGAATCAAGTATCTGGTAAAAAAATTACAGTGAAAAATCAAAGTTATGGTTGGGGAATCTATGTAAAGAAGGCCCAGTCCGCTGTTGAGCAGGCATTTTTAAACGAGACAAAAACTTTAGATGGAAAAGATTATATTTATGGCTTAGGATACAGCACGTATGGTTTAGGATACGGTAAAACTAATCATGGCATTGGTAATAACTATATTGTAGTTTCCTTAAAAAAACAAGAACTATGGGTTGTAAAAAATGGTAAACTTGCCGTTCATTTAAACGACATTGTTACTGGAACTAAAGTTGGCAACAAATCAAATGTAACACCTGAAGGGGTCTGGTACATTCATTATAAGCAATCTCCTGCAACTTTACGTGGCCGTAACAACGATGGCTCTAAATATGCTTCTCCAGTTAAGTATTGGATGCCATTCACCTTAAGTGGTTGTGGCTTTCATGATGCCAGTTGGCGTAGCGATTGGAGTAAGAGAGCATACTTACGTGGTGGATCACATGGTTGTGTTAATATTAAACCTAGTGAAGTCAAACACGTATGGAGCAATATAAGCAAACATGAACCAGTTATCATTTACAATTAAATTTAATAATAAAAAGCACTATCAAATTGATAGTGCTTTTTTATTATCCAGCTAATTATTTAGGATAGTACCGTTTTAATTACCTTATTCACAGCATCTTGTTGCTGTTCTACTAAATTAACCCTAGTAGCAATTACCTTAGTATCCATTTGAATCTCACGACCTAAACCTGGTTGATTAATTTTTGGTTCAAAGAATTTAGTAAATTCTTGCAATCTATTTGTGGTATGGAAAACTCTAGCAGTTACCGTAATATAAGTTGTAAATTCCATATCACCACCAACTGTTTTTTCCAACCACGACCATTCTTTACGCAACCAGTCCCAAGCAGCCTGCTGTCCTTTAGCATTAGCTAATATATTAAAGTACCAAGAACGTAAATCTTGTGGTTTAATAACATCCGCATTTTCAAAATCTGCCACTATCTTGTTGATATCTGTTATATCTTGCGAAGCTGTTATAGCGGCTAGTAAATCTGCCTTATAATAAGGATCAACTGCTACTTGATACTCATTAATCAAGTGGTCAACTAAGTCCTGCTTGCGATAATTTTTAACTTCATTAACTAAAACATATGGTCGAATAGACGCTGCAATTTTAACTAAATCATTTTTATTATTAGCAAAAATTTGATGTCCGCCTTCAATAACCTGCGTATTTTCAGCATATAAGCCAGCTGATAGGGCTAAAGGACGAACTAAGGCGTCATCGCCTACATCATTATTTGATTGCCAACCTAAACGAGCAATTTGCTTTTCAGATAAAAGATTATAAAAAGCTTTTAAATTCTGCTCTTCGTCAGAACCCGGATTAGTAAACTTACGTAATTCACGGGCGGTATTAAATAAGGCATTAATAACAATATAAGATTTTGAAGTAGCAAATTTAGGTAGTAATGGCACAATTTCAGCATAAGAAATCTGGCCCCCTTCAGCTAAAAGACCTAAATCTTGCAATAGCTGCAATTGATCTACTGCAGTTAACTGTTCAAGATTGGCCACAATATCGGCCATTAATTTTTCATCGTAATTAACGATAAAGTGAGAACTGTTACCGACATTAAGCCGCAAAGCATGACCAGCTTCTGCACGTAGTTGTTTATACTCACCCAAGTCAAGTTCTGTTTGCGTCATAATTTGTGGCGCTTTGAAATTTGCATTTATTGGAATTGCCCATGTTCGACCAACTTCTTTACCTTCACCGATAAAAAATTGCTTTTGTTGCAAAATTAAATGTCCATTTTCATCAACATGTGCATTGACAACTGGATAGCCAGGCTGATCAAGCCATGTATGCATAATCTTGCCAATATCTAAATCGGTCACCGTTGATAAGGCATTCCATAAGTCATCACCGGTTGCATTACTATATTTATGTTGGTCAAAGTAATACTTAAGTCCTTTGCGTAAAGCATCATCACCTAACAGGGCCCTAACCATTACCAGCATGCGGGATCCCTTAGCATAAACAATGGCTCCATCAAACAATGAATCGATATCAGCGGGATGCTCAACTTGAACATGGACCGATTGGACACCATCAGTTGCATCTCGTTTCAGCGCTGCGGGAACTTCTGAAATTTGATATGCGTTATCCCAGATTTGCCAATCAGGCTCTAAGGCATCTATTGAAACATATTCCATCATGTTTGCAAAACTTTCATTAAGCCACAAATCGTCCCACCATCTCATTGTGACCAAATCGCCAAACCATTGGTGTGCCAACTCATGAGCAATAACCGTTGCCACATAAGACTTCTGCTCAACTGTAGCATTATCTGGATCAAGTAAAACAGCTGCTTCTCGATAAGTAATTAGGCCCCAATTTTCCATTGCACCAGCTGAAAAGTCTGGCAAAGCTAATTGCCATGAATGGGGTAGTGGGTATTTAGTCTGGTAAAAATCTTCATAAAATTCAATTGCACGTTTAGCAATATCCACAGCAAAATCCAGTTCTTTAGCCTGGTGTGCCTTGGTAGCAAAGACACCAACTTCAACACCATCTTTGGTCTTCGTCAATTTAGATTGTAATTCACCAAAGGCAAAAGCAACTAAATAGCTGGACATTTTGACAGATTTTTCAAAGTAATGCACACCATTTTCGACTTTTATTTCTGGCATGTTAGCTAGTGTGGTCTCACCTTCGTGTTCATCATACTTAAGTGCTAAAGAAAAAGTTGCTTTAGCTTCTGGTTCATCCACACAGGGAAATGCTTGACGCGCAGCTGTGGTTTCGAATTGGGTACCTATAATTTGTTTCTTTACACCATCAATCATGTAGTAGGACGGATAAATTCCCATCATTGTATCTGTTAGCGGTGCAGTATAAACAATTTCAATCTTGACGCTACCTTTTTTACCTAAGTCAATCTTTATTGCTTCGTCTTTATCACTTACTGTAAATGGAACTTCAGCACCATCACACTTAACTGAAGAAACCTCCATATACTTTTGGTTGATTAAAACAGTATCTTCGATTACTTCACCGGTTATTGTTGACGTACCAGCGATTGTTTTCTTTTCTCGATTAACATCAATGAATAAATCGTAATGATCAGGATGAAAAGTTTCATAAAAATGTTTCGTTGCCATAATTTACCTCCTAGAAAAAAGCTTATTACTAAATTTTACCAAAATCACATCTAAATATCATTAAAACTGGATTGTAAGGCAGGCGTGTTCTTTCTGTAACAGCAATGAAATATTAATTAGGTATAGTATCTGTAGTATTAAATAGACTACTTAGTGAGGTATAAGACAAATTGATTAAAGGTAAAAAATTTATGCTTAAACTAATTACAGCCTTAGCCTTAGCGGTTAACTGCACTGCAATTATTGAATTAGCTCATAAGGACACTGCTATACAAACTGTAGCAGCCGCACAAAAATTATCTAAAAAAGAAAAGGCAGCTAAAAACTGGATTGCCCGCCACGAATCAGGTGGTAATTACAATGCACGTAATGGCGTTTGTTACGGTAAATACCAGCTTAATTTAGCATATTTAGGCGGTAACTATTCCCCTAAAAATCAAGAACGTATTGCCGATAATTATGTATATAATCGTTATGGGTCATGGGTTAATGCGAAAAGATTTTGGCTTATCCATCATTGGTATTAAAAAATTTTTCATATTAATTTGTCCTAAGTAAAAAAAGCAGGTTAGTTAGTTACTAACCTGCTTTTTAATTTTACTTTTTCAAACTAAAAGTTGCACTATACTAATTTAAATACAACTTCCTAATATACTTAAGTTCTATCATATAATAAACGAGTCTTGCACGAACTCTTAAGCCAGCCCGCAAAAAAAGCAAAACCAAAAATCACTAATGCTATAACCGCAGTAAAAATAATTATATTATCACTATTTGTCAGTGCAATTAACTGGTCAGTTTGAACCAATTGATTTGACTCATTAACTTGATCACATAATCCAAAGAACAACATGAATAAACTGGTCAAAGTTAGTAAGCCATTAATTGCGGTTAATTTTTTTATTTTTATTAGCTTCAAAAAATCATGTCCTTTCTTTCGATTCAAGTATATAATTATATGCTTTTATGAATTAAATTCAAGACATTATGAAAAAAAATTAATATTTTTAATACTTTCTGAATTATTTATTTAACCACTCACTATTTAACCATTCTTGTGCCAAATTAAACCAATGAGCTGCATGCGGATTATCTTGCCATTCGCGACCCTTTGTCACCATATCTGTCCGGGCTAAAGAAAAACCATGACCACCTTTATTAAAAAGGTGAACTTCACATGGTACTTTTTCCTTTTGTAGTGCCATTGCATATTCTAAAGTGTTAGTCACTAAAACGATTGGATCATCCCAAGCATGAAAAATGAAAGTAGCTGGTGTCCTAGAGGTCACCCCTATAGCGCTATTTAGCACAAATTGATCTGATGGTACTTTATTGGTTGCACTTTTTGGGATAGCAAAGCCGATCTTATGTAGATTAATCAACGGATAACCTAAAATAGTTTTATTGGGTAACACAATTTTGGCAGTAAAATTAAAGCGATCTTGGTATTCCAGCGAATTAGCCATACTGTTAGCAAAACTTGCCACATGACCACCAGCAGAAAAGCCAATTGTTACAATTTTGTCGGCATCAATTTGATATTCTGCTGCGTGATCACGAAAATATTTTACTGTGGTTAAAACATCCAAGCCAGCATCTGGATAAATATCACCTTCATCTTGAATCAGGTTATAATCCATCACAACACTGTTAAACCCGCAATTATTAAAAGCTAAGGCAATTGGCTCACCTTCACGCTTTGATAGGTGATCAAAACTCCCACCTGGAATCACAATTGCCAATGGATGCCGCGGCTTGATTAAATCACCAATTGAATCCAAAATATATGGATGAATTTTAAATTTGCGTCCATTAAAATTTGTTAAAATTATTTCATTTGTTTTCATTTTTTGCCTCACGTTTTACCATACTTTTTGCTAAAAAATTTGTTGTTAATGGTACCGTTAATATTACACCAATTAAGGAATACACAATAATCAGGGCTTCATTAACTAGCATTTTCTCATTAAAAATTTCACCTAGAGTATAATTTAACCGAATATACCATAAAAATAAAGAAAGGCAGCTACCAAACATGCCAAACAAAATGGTATTTATTGCTGTTCCTAAAACATCATTACCGATTTTTGTCCCACTTGACCTTAATTCATCATATGCAATCTTGGGATTATGCTTTTTAATTTCCAATAATCCAGAACTAATTGCGACAGCTGCTTCTGCTACTGCACCTAAAGTTGAAAAAATAGCGACGGCAACAGCAATGAGTGGATAACTTAAACCCGGCATCTGTGATAAACCTACTAAAATTTCTCCAGCTTCAGGACCAAGTCCAGCTGCCTGTGCAATATATTCAAAACCTAAAATTATTACACTGACTAATAAGCAAACAACCATTGACGAGTAAAATGAATTTTTAGCAACTTGATAATCATGCGTGCCTAAAAAAATGATAGTCACTAATTTGAGTGGAATAAAAATCAAAATAAGTAATGGAATATTGATACCCCAGGAAATAAAAACTGCTAATAAAATTAATAATAACGTATTAATTAATACACTAAAGAAGCTCCTGATTCCTGTCTCGCCACCGATAATCGTCATCAAAATCGCCAAAACTATTACCAAAGCAGTTAATGTACTCATTACTTATGCCACACTTCCCACTTGTTTTTATCTAAAAATAACAAACTACAGCCTGTTGCAAAAACAACCGTTAACACGATACCAATGGCTGAAATCACACTTTGAGTAACACCTAAAGATAAAGTAAAACCAAAAGTTGAGCCAAAACTATTGTTATCACGTAAATAGATAATTGTTAAAGGTAGGGCTTCTGACATAAAAATTAAAACTAAAACATTGATTAGCGGTCCCATAATTTCCTGACCCATGGTCCGTCCACTCCTAATTAACTGTTTAGTTGTAATGTCCTTTTTTGTTTGAATCAGCTCATATAAACTAGAAACAATGTCAGTGGCCTCGTCCATTACTGCTCCCAAAATGCCTAATAAAGTCTGGGCCAAAAAAATGCCGCGAGGATCTTGCGTAGCATAGTCACCAGTCTCATATTTGATTTCTGACTCTCCTGTTAAACGCATGATGATATAACATAGTGCAAAAGAAATAAAAACGCCTAATAAAGTAGCTAACCAGGTCACTAACATTTTGCGATTATATCCTTGCACAATTAATAAACTGAAAAAGGAAAACACAATATCTGCTACAGCAAATAGCAAGACGATATACGCACCATTTAATTTAATATTCAGCATAATAACAAAATAGAAAAGTAGCCAACTCAAGAGCATTGACAAAATTAGTGCCAGTGCCTTTTTACCAGAAACTGCTACAAGTAAGGTAGTCATCACTGTCATAGCCAAGACAAGTACCCAGTCTCGCTTAGGATTTTGAATTGCTGGATCATTCTTTTTAATATTGACAAAAACTCGCTGTTTTGGACGATACTTTTGGGTTACAAGCTGTGATGGATAATAAAAGTTAGTTGTTGTATACATTTGATTTTGATGTTTACCGGATAGAATTTTCAAATGCAAGACTTGCTTTCTAGTTTCATCTTTATTATCGTATACGTCTTTATTTTTTTCGACTAAAGTATCCGTGATTTTTTCATCGGTAATTATTGCAACGTCATTTTTAGTATAAATATTAGTGGCAAAATAAATACTAGCCGTCAATATCAGACCAATAAGCATCACTATTACCGCTACCAAGTAGCGTTGCTTAATTTTTTTCAAAATCAACATCCTAACCTACATAATTCACTATAATTTCTTATGATCAATATTATCTAATCTTTATTTTATAGATTAAGAAATCTTTGCCACCAATGTCTAGTTTCTGTCTCAGGTTGCATATCAATTAGCGTTCGGTGCTCATTAACACTAGCTGTTTTTTGAGAATTTTCTTGAGCTTTAGCTAAAATTTCATCATGAAGCTGCTCAGACGATTTCTTTTCATCATGAACAATTTGTTGGCGCTTTTGCTCAGCTGTAAATAACTGTGCTTTGGGTTGGCTTTCTTCAGCGGTTACTATCCCAGAAATATCTGCCAGACCCTCGAACTTTTCAGTTTGACTATTTTGTTTTTGTAATAATTCTTGGTTTTGAGCTTCAATCCGGTTGAGCTGCTCTTGTAAATTTTCCAGTGCCGTATTCTGTTGGCTAATAGTTTGCTGAAAGGCATCAATTAATTTCATCACTTGTGCAGATGTCATTACCTCTTGCTTGCTTTTTTTAGTCTGGCCCGTCTTTTTGATTTCTTTTGAACTAACTGCAAAAACTTGCTGCGCTGCTTCGTATAAAGTTAAACCATTTTTTTGAGCTAATCGATGAAAATCTTGTAAATCTTGAATATCTTGCTTACTATATAGCCGCGCATTCTGCTTAGTTCTAGCATAATAATTTGCTTGGCCAGTAACCTTTTCAACAATTAAAGAATACTTTCTTAAAGTTGCTACACTAACTTGTAATTCCTTAGCAGTTGCTGCCGGTGCGGTTAATTCTTCAAAATCATGCTTATTACCACTCATAAAGTATTACTCCCTATAGCACAATCAAATTAATCTATTTTATGTAGCAAGCTTTTTTTATGCTCATATCTTTTTTGGGCTTCGGTAATCAATTTCGTAATTAATTCAGTATAAGGAATACCTGCAACTTCAAATAATTTAGGATACATACTAATATTAGTAAAACCAGGTAAAGAATTAACCTCTGTCAAAATAACTTTTTGATCACTCTTGCGCAATGTTGAATCGATTCTTGCCATACCACTACATTCCGTTACTTGATAGACTTTTAAAGCATTGGCTCTAATCTCAGCTATAGTTTCTTCAGGCAAGTCAGCTGGAATTTGTAAACTAGTTGTTGAATTAGCATCATACTTATTTTCATAACTATAAAAAGTCCCCTCGGCATTAATAATTTGACCAACCCCTGAAACTATTGGATGATCATTTCCAAGCACAGCAGTTTCAACTTCTGTACCATGAATAGTTTCTTCTATTAAAACTTTATCATCATAGCGAAAGGCATCAGCTAGAGCAGCATCAAATTCTTGCTTATTAGTTACATGGTGTACACCAACAGATGAACCTTGGTTAGCTGGCTTAACAAATAAATCGTGCCCTAATTTTGCACTAACTTGATCATAATCACGTTTAGCATTTTGCTCATCTTCATATTCAAAACGTTTAATTGAAATCCATTCAGCCACAGAAACGCCTACACGTTGCGCTAAAATTTTGGTAAATTCTTTATCCATAGTTACCGCTGCAGCTAAAACATCATCCCCGACAAATGGTTTATCAATAATCCTAAATAAACCTTGTAAACTACCATCTTCACCTAAATTACCATGTACAATGGAAAAAAATACATCTAATTCTGGAAAATTAGCTAGTTCACTTAAGTTAGAAATATTCGCTACTTGATGCGGATTTTTAATCTTATATTCTGCATTTGCTAAAACTTTTAATGATTCTTGCTCACTTGCAATATAGCCATCATTAGTTATCCATATAGGATGAACATCAAATTTACTTTTATCAATTGCCTTATAAATGTTATGCCCCGACATAATTGAAACTTCATACTCAGAAGAATTACCACCAAAAATAAGACCAACTTGTGTTTTCCTAGTCATTGCTTCTACCTCTTATCATTTTTTCTAACTTTTTTATTATACGGCAATAACTAGCTGAATAATGGTAATTTAGTTAATTTTTATAAATGTTTTTGCCTCATCGCAAAATTACCATCATAACTTAAAATTAATTATTTTCGTCTTAGTTACTTAATAAATTCGTCCTAGCTTATAAAACTAAAAGTATACTTTACGAATTAACCTTAATATCAACTAGTTATTTTTTAAATCTTAATTATTAAGGGTAGCTTATATCTTTTTAGGCCGCAATAAAAATCCTATCTTCATTGAAACATAAAATTCACTTATTATGTTTATCGCCAAAGATAGGATTATTTAATATTAAAACTTATTCAAAACGGCTACAATTTCTGCTAGTAAGGCAGCTTCATTAGTAACAATAGTACCATTTAATTTAATTAAACCAGTAGTATATAAGTTAACATAATGAAATTGATTTTCTGCCACTTGCTTTAACGCCGCTAACTTTTGCTTATTTTCGCTTCCCTGTTGCCGTGTATCAGTATATAGACCAATAATCGGGATTTTTTTAGCATAGGCAACACCTATTTCACTTGCCACACCATTATCAATGCTATTACCATCAAGAATTGCTACTAGTAAATCACTCTTAACCAATCTTTCTGTATCTGCTTGAGCAATCATCTTTGAATCAGCATAGGCTTGTTTATTATTTATTGCATTATTTTCTTGTGGTAAATATAAATCAATTGCAGTATCTAATTGCCGAATTTTTTCTGCCAAGTAAGCATTGTAATTAATTTCTGCTTGTGAAAACAGTGCGTTAGCCAAATAAACTTTCATCATCAACTCCTATAATACAAAGAACACCTAAATATTTTTGTAAGATAGTTTAAACATTATTTTTAATTATTAGGTGAACTAATTTCCCACGGTATAGCACTTAAAATATACAAGACCACACCAGCAATCACATAATCTAAAAATATGCTACTTCCAATTTCTAATACACATCCCAAGACTGCTATCTCATCAACATTAACAATAATTGGAATCATAGCTAATATACCAGATATTAAAATTAACCAAAACCCCGCCCACATTCCAGCAGCTGTAACAGTATGGACTAAGGTCTTAGAATTCATCACCATTAACATATCATTAATTAGTGAACGTAAACTGATAATTATCATTATAAACAGCATAATGTTTACAATCAATAGCACAAAAGCAATGTTTCCGCCCAAAGTAACTAAATCTAAATTAAAAGCATCTATTACATCATATGGAGCATTCTTCCCTTGTCTTTTGAGTCTCTTTTGTACTAATTGGGCATCGCTAGATGCCTCTTGATCTATATTTAATTCAATATCATGCAAAATTTGTTGTGCCAACTTGATATTATTAAACTTAAACCATGGAACACCTATGGCATAATCAATAATATGATCGGCAATGGGCTGCGTTTGCTTAGTAGTCAATAAATTAGAATTTACATCTTTATTAGCACCAATCACTTTAGCTAGCTCGTCAAAATGATTGTTAACGTGTCGAACAATAACTGCTTCATTATTATTAGTTCTCAGCTGTCCTTTCATAAAAAAAGGATTGAGAAAAGTTACTGTAGTCATAACCAATGTCACAATTAATAAAATACAAAAGGATAAGACCCTTTTGTACTGAAGATTTTGTTCTGGATTTACTCTACGCAAACTATTTCGTGCGCCATTTGCCATGCTATTCCTTTCTAACAAACAATATCTTTATCATCATCAAACATAGTATCAATTGCATGATGAATTTCTTTGATGTCAGTTGAAGCAATAATCTCATGTCCTTTTTTTAATGCCTGATTAATTTCATCCGGTGTACAGTGTAGAAAACTATACATCAATGAACTAGTGGCATAATCTGCTAATTGCTCAGCAGAAAGATTAAACTGTGTATTATTATTATAGTAAAGTCGGCCAATCCCAGTTATAACAAAGGCGATGCCATACTCAACTTCATGTGGGTTGAAATAGTCTTCATCAAAAATTTGGTTTTCTCTGACCCATTCTTCAACCATACTGCTCCAATTATCAAGCGTGTCATTACTGCTAAATACTTCATTAATAATACGCTTTAAGCCTTCATCATAAATGCCTAGCATTGCAATTGTATACAAAAATGCTTTAGTACGTGCACCAACAGTACCGTAACTTGTATGATTAAATTTATTAACTTGTTTATCTAAAGTGTTTAATATATTACGGACCACATCATCGGTCAACTTAACTTTATGGGGGTAATATGATTGCAAAAGTGATTTAGAAATTCCAGATTTCTCTGCAATCATTTGAAAAGAAACATTTTCCATCCCATTCTTTCTTATTAAATGGAATGTATTTTTTAAGATAATTCGTCTTCTTTTATAATTTTTCCGTCGTGCCATCATAGTTTCTCCGTTTTCTATACATTATATTCTTATTATATCAATGATATAAAATAAATAAACAAAAAGAAAACAAAAACCTCTGACTAGTACTAATACTTTGTTACCACATTCCTCCCAGAATATTAAATTACTTCAGTTCGCTTTCGCTTAATAAGTGCATTGAACGATCATTGTAGACATAATTAATTCCACGCGCTAATAATAAATCAACCGATATTCTAATCATACGATCTGGATAATGTTGATGCTTAATAGTATCCGTAACTACAATTTGCTCAATAGGTAACCCATTTAAAATTTCAGTTGCATTTTGTGAAAGTAAGGCATGTGTTGAAGCAACATATACTTTCTTAGCGCCTGCAGCCATAACTGATTTAGTTGACGATGAAATTCTTGAACCTGTATCAATTAAATCGTCAACAATAATACACTTTTTATTTTTAACATCACCAATTATATCGTGAACATCTGCATCATAACGGGCGCGTCTTTGGTCAACAATAGCAATCGGAGCATCAAACATTTGACCAAAATTTCGGGCCAGCTTAGCCCCAGAATGATCTGGAGAAACTACAACTATATCATCATCTTCCTTAGTTGCAATGCCATTATCAATGAAATATTGTGCTAATAATGGAATCGCATGCAAATGATCAACGGGCACATTATAAAAGCCTTGTATTTGAGAAGCATGTAAATCTAATGCAATCAAATGATCTAATCCTGTAATTTGTAGCAGATTGGCAATCAATTTTGCTGTAATTGGTTCACGTGACCGCGTCTTTGTATCAGAACGTGAATATGCTAAATATGGAACAACTACATTTATTCTATGAGCTGATGCCCGGTGAAGTGCATCCAAAACAATTTCTAATTCCATAAAGTTTTCATTTACTGGATCTTGAATTGATTGAATAACAAAAACGTCACATCCTCTAACACTTTCACCAATATTAACTTGAATTTCACCATCACTAAAATGCTGCACCGCTGTTTCAATCAACGGTTTTTTCAAAATTGTAGCAATTTTTTCATTTAAAGCTGGATTCCCACTTAAACCGATTAATTTCATTGGATGCATTAATTGAAGAATTTCTTCTTTATTCATAACTACCTCTTTATCAAAAATACCATCTTTTCAGTCTATTATAACCAAAAAAGTTCCTAGTGCCTAGAAATTGACGGAAATTAAAAAAGCTGGAGATATCCTTCCAGCAAATTGTATAATTTTAATTTTCGTCTCTAAAAAAATTTTTCATTAAATCAAGTAGTTTAAAGCTCTTAACAGCATAACTATTATGCTTTTGTCTTGGCATTATCAATAATTGCCCTTGAGGGATAAGCTGACTATACCAACGAACATGATCAACTTTAACCCAGTCCTTCTCACCAACAACACAATAGGTTGGAATAGTGATTGCTTTTAAAGCATCAACTGAAAGGTAACTTTCGGTTAATTCAACTCGACTATCCCGATTTAATTGCAAGAAGCGCAGGCAGCCTTCAGTTAAATAATGATACGGTCGAATGCCATTACCATTGACAAACACTCCGGCAACCATTAATTTCTTAAAGGCGCTTGAATCTTGACTAGCAAGCATCATCGCCACTAATCCACCCGCATCAAAGCCAAAACAATAACAGCCTTTAATTCCCATCTTTTCAATGAAAGTAGCAATATCTGCGACTTCTGTTTGATAGTGCTGCGCTATTTCTCCCTCGCTCAATCCATGTCCCCGCATATCAAGCACATACACTGTGTAATATAGGGCAAGCGGAGCAATAATTTGTGCAAACATTCCACCATCAAAATGGTGACCATGTAGTAATAATAACGGTTCACCCTGACCTAGTTTATTGTAGTATAAATTATTGCCATTAACTTCTGCTATCATTGACGATTCCTTTCACTAGCTTCAACTAGTTTTTGCTTAGAATTATCTTCTTTTTTATGTTCCTGCCATAAGCTACGAATAATAATTTTGGCAATAATATAATTTGCTTTAAAATTATCAGGAATCATCTTTAAATTAAAATTGTGTACCATACTATCCTTGCGTTGCCAATAATGATATAGTGGCCGACTAGTGCAATAAAAGCCATCTGTCAAAGCTAGATATTCCACATTAAAAATTTGGTCTTCCATGAATGCTAAATTCTCCATAAAGCATAAATGATTTTGCCGTACAACAGAAATTTTATATCCTTTATTCCAAGTATAACCCTTAACTGGTGTACCCAAAATATGATTATCAAACAGCGATCCTAACGGATTATTAATCAGTTGATAGCTTTTTAATTTTGTTTTTATACCGTTTATAACTTTTTTGGTAACTGGCGTAGAACCTAGCTTATTTTCGTAATCTAGCCAAAATCCACATGAGACCATAGCTACTTCTGGATGTTCATGAAACGCTTGTATAAAAAAGTTGGTATAACCAGCATCAACCCAATCGTCACCGTCATGAAAAGTAAAATATGGTGTATCAACATGAGCAAGACCAACATTGCGCGCATCAGATAAGCCACCATTTGGTTTATTAATAATTTGGATATAACGAAACTTCGTTTGATAGCTCTCTACTATCTTTTTTGTATTGTCCGTTGAGCCATCATTAACAATTAACAACTTAAAGTTCATATTATCTTGTTTAGCCAGGTGATCTAGTGCCCGACTAATATATTTTTCAACGTTGTAAATTGGCATAATGACTGTTAACTCAGGTTGCTGAATCATAGCACCCCTCCCTCATAAATTATTATACCATCTTAATATTTTTAAAATTTTAAAAATACTATAAACTAAACGTTAAAAAAGTAATAACGTTATTTATTATCTTAAATGATTTAGTATAATATGTGCAGCAAAAGGAGTTAATGAATCTTATGAAAAAAGTAAAATCAATTCTAATAATTACTGTCCTCTTATTTGGAGGGCTATTGGGAATGAATCTGCCTAAACAAATTGTTCAAGCAGACGACTCCCCCGTTATTTGTCTAGGAACTTCTCTTACCGATAACCAACGCCAAGGTACAATAAAGACTTTGAGTAATCCTTTAAGTGACAACAGCTATCACACCATAACTATTACTGGTCAAGATTTAGTTCAATACCTTAATCCTTCCGGTGCAAATTTCACTAACACTTCAGGTGTTTGGTCAAGTGCAATGATTCAAAAAACTGCTCAAGGTAGCGGCATTAATGTCCATATTCTTGACTATCAAGGTCATAATAATATTACAACGATTACAGCTAATCAATATAAAAATGCTGCTCTAACTGCTGGAATTGCAGATGCCAATATTTATGTTACTAGTGCTATTCCAATTGATGGTTCTGGAGCTTTAGCTGGCGTTTACTCCGCTTATAGTAAAAATGGGGAAAATTTAAATCAAAGCCAAGTTAATGCTGCACAAGATGAGATGGGAACATTAAGTAAAATAACCAAGGAAAATCAAAATAAAAAAGGCTATAGTGATGCCCAACTAAATAATGCAGTTGCTGGCGCCAAACAAGAAATGGGGAAAATTGGCAACAATGTTTCTGATAGTCAAATTCATGACATTGTTAACAATCAAATTAATATTAATCACCTAGGTGATGTTATTAACAATAACCAAAAAGAGCAAATTATCAATATTTTAATTAAAATCCGTGACTCTGGTGCTTTAAAAGATCATCATTTTAAAGATCAAGCTGATGCTCTTTCCAAAAATATTGAAAAAAATGCTAAAGGTATCTTTGATAAAATCAATACTACCGAAAATCGAAACTTATTTGAACAAATCTGGGATGCGATTACTAGCTTCTTTAGTGGACTTGTAGCAGGTTTCTCTAATTCTAAGTAATTACATTTGATCCATAAACTTGTTTAAAGTATGATCAACAAATTCATTACCGCGATTTTTAGCATGACCTTTGGTCCACTTAAATTCGGCTTGAGTGAACTCACTAAGTAGTTGATCTAATTTTTGCCATTCTTCGACATTAGCAATTTTTCCTTTACTACTCTTGTGCCAGCCCCGTTTTTTCCAATTTTGGAGCCAGCCTTGTGTAATCGGATTTAAAACATATTGTGAATCAAGTATAAATAATAGAGGTTGTTGGTTAAATTTTAATTCCAACAACTTTTTTAGTGCCTCAATTAAGGCTGTTAATTCCATTTTATTATTGGTTGCACCTAATTCACCATTGCTATCATAAAATGATTGCTTTTTACCTGCTTGCTGCCATTCAATTAAATATGCCCAAGCCGCCTTATCAGTTACGTGTACATGGCCACCTTTATAAGTTCCAGTATTGCGCGTACCACCATCGGTATAGATTTTGGCAAAATATTTTTTATTTGTTTTTGAGGCCCCTCTTTCTTTATTTAAGGGCTTTATCTTACTTGCCTTTTGAATTTTAGCAATTGCTTGTCTTAATGAGTCTTCATCTTTTTGCAGTAGCTTCTTAGCTGTTGCTTGATTAAAGCCCAAATAATTGGTCGCATCAGTAATTTGTTCAAACGACTTATATTCGGCATTAGAATAACCATTAACTTGTTTTTCTGCTTCTTTCCAAGTGCGATAAACCCCTGGTTGACGACCTTTTTTTACAGCATAAAATTTCATATGTTCCTCACTCACTAAAAATTGTTGTCAATGTTAAAATATCAGTAGCACTAATTTTAAGGTGGTAATTTATGTTCTTTAATACCAAAAAATATACTGAAATTGCTGAAAAAAACCGTAAACGTAATCTGTCTAAAGACCCTAGTATGTTTAATATGGTTTCGTTAGCAATTCTAGCTACCATTGGTCCTACTCGCTTTTTTTTGCGCCTACATAAAAGAAAAATTGAAGATAAGTCAAAAATTGAAAGCAAAAAAGGAGAATTCATCCAAGAACCTGTAATTTACTTTCATGGCTTTCGCGGTGGGGACTACACCACCAATGTTATGATTAAGCAAGCACTAAAAGAGAAGAAAACTTCTAACTACCTAAAGGTTACTGCTGATTTATGGGGAAATTTCAAACTAGAGGGGACATGGACAGGTGATCAAAAGCCAATCGTTCAAGTGGTTTTTCGTCAACGAATTGTTGGTGTCTATGCTATTGACTACTATTTACGTCTTATTCTACCTTTTTTAGCTAAGCGATACCACTTTACCCATTATTCGGCAGTCGCTCACTCATTGGCCTGTCCTTGTATAATACGCACAGAGATGCGTAAGGCCCATAAAACCAATTTCCCGCACTTAAACAAATGTGCCTTAATCGCTGGCCCCTTTGACGGTGTGACCTATATGGGAGATATTCCAAACGTCAACGGTTTTAATAAAAAAGGTAGACCTACAATGATGAATTTACACTATTGCTATTTTTTATTTAGACGAAAACGATTTAATCCGAATATTTCCGTCTTGAACATTTACGGAAATGTTTTAGATAATACCAATAGCGATAAATTTATTTCTGTTACTTCTGCAAAAAGTATTCGCTATGTTTTAGCACCATTGGTCAAATCCTACCATGAAGTAGAAATTCGCGGCGAAAAATATGCCGAACATAGTTGGATGCATGATAATCCGTTTGTCATTGACATTGTCAATAAATTTATCAACTTCAAAATATAAAATTTAATTTTCGGAGGATTTACGTGATTGTAATACAAGATATACTACGAATCATTATCACTACTAATATTATCTTAGCCTTTTATATTGTATTTCACCGCCGGCGGTCGGTTTCAACTACGTGGGCTTGGCTAATTATTTTATTAGTTTTTCCAGTGATTGGTCTCATTCTCTATGGCTTCTTTGGTCGCGGCATTTCGCAAGAGAACATTTTTGCCATTAACAAGCAACACCATATTGGGTTACGCAATGTTCAAAAATCAATTACTAAAGCACCTAAAAAAACCAGTCCTGCTGATACCTCTTACAAAGCCAGAATGGTTATTCACTTTTTTGATCATAACGGTGAATCACCTCTTAGTAAAAATAACCATGTCAAACTCTACACAGATGGCCAAGCGCTGTTTGATGACATGATGCACGACATTCAAGATGCACAACAATCCGTTAACGTTGAATTTTATACCTTTTATAATGATCAAATTGGTAACGAAATTCTTAACTTGCTAATCAAAAAAGCAAAAGAAGGTATTGCTGTACGCGTCCTTTATGATGCCTGGGGATCTTTAGGTGCTAGTAAAACTTGGTTTGATCAACTCCGCCAAGCAGGCGGTGAAGTCTTACCTTTCATCACTTCACGTAATATGATTACGCGTTCTCGCATCAATTATCATTTACACCGTAAGATTGTAGTAGTTGATGGCAAAACATCTTGGACGGGTGGTTTTAATATTGGCGACCAGTATTTAAGCCGTAACAAAAAGTTTGGTTACTGGCGCGATAGTCATGTAAGAATTGTTGGTTCAGCCTCGCTACTTTTACAAGAGCGTTTTGTCATGGATTGGAATGCCTCAATTCAAAAAGAAAGTCAATTAATTACTTTTAATACCATGCTTTTTCCTAACTTAGATGAGAATGAAATCCATCCTGGTGATGTACCAATGCAAATCGTCGCAGATGGGCCTGACCGAGATATCGCTAATATGCGTAATGGCATAATGCGCTTAATGTCGCTAGCTAAGAAAAGAGTTTGGCTACAAACACCTTATTTAATTCCTGATGATGCCATGATGGCTACTTTGCAAACCATTGCTATGTCAGGCGTTGATTTACGAATTATGATTCCCTGCAAACCAGACCACCCTTTTATTTATCGCGCTACACAATGGTACGCTAACGAACTAACTCGTTTCGGTATTAAAGTATATATCTACAATAAAGGCTTTATCCACGCTAAAACAATTGTAGTCGACGATGACTTTGCTACTGTTGGTTCAATGAACCAAGATTATCGTTCTTATGACCTCAACTTTGAAGACGTTGCTGTTTTTTATGACAAAAATTTTGCCCATGAAATAGCTCAATCATTTATAGCGGACATGGAGCATTCTACCCTACTTACGCCACAAATAATTGCTAAGCAGGGGCGCTTACTGCGAACATTGCAGTATTTTTCACGAATGCTTTCACCAATTTTATAGATACCCTGAATTATTAATCACATTAAATGTTCTTAAATTATATCTTGTATTTCAATTCTAATATCATGGTTGACATGACTCTTAATCGTACCCACTATTTTCGCTATGCTCTGGGCAAAACGTAAATAATATTGACGATTTTGATTTGTAGTAAGAATACAAATCACTTGTTTTTTCTTGGGATTAGGTACCCTGATTAGGGTAATCAAATCAATATCAGCATATGAAATTGTTCGTTTAAAATAACCCGCTACTACAACTTTCTTTGCGCCAAAGCCAGTAAAACCATCAATGATACCTATCAAGATAAAACTGGCCAAAAAAACAGTCAGACCCTGATCATTTTTTTCAATTAATTGCCAAGAAAAGCCAAGCCAAATAAAAATTAGTGACCAGATAATTGAAGAGAATCGATATTGTCCCTTTAAATCAATATTTGCTTGCCAATACCAGCTATAACAAGCATAGCCCAGCATAATCGCTTCTAAAATTAAGTAAAAACCAGCCATAAAAACTCTCCTCAAAATATTTACTCTTAGTCTATTATAACAGACTACGATTTTTTAGTAGTTTTAGCAGACAATTTTGAACTATTGGCTTGCATTTTATTTAAAAATATTATTAAATAGGCATTAAATTAAATGCGATGAAAAAGACGAGTAAATAATTTATTTCTCACAGTGAGTTGGTATTAGTGCAAAGCCAGCAGACCCTGAATTATTGAAAAACCCTTTTAGCAGCACACTGAACAACTCAAGTAGGTGGTGCCGTCTCCAGTACGTTATCAAGCTGGTGAAGCATGATTGTGCTTCATGAGTGGTTCGCAAATAGCGGACAATTTAGGTGGTACCGCGGAAAAAGCCTTTCGTCCTTGTTTTTATTAGCTGAGGCAGAGGGCTTTTTCTTTGACCTCAAATCAGGAGGTTAGCAATTATGACTTTAATTATGCCCCAAAATTATCAGCCTACTTTAACAATTCGTGATACTGAGGCGGCAATTGTTTTTATCCGTGAACGTTTTCAAGTTTTACTAGGGCAAAAACTTAATTTACAGAGAATGTCGGCACCTTTGTTTGTTGAAAAAAATACCGGACTCAATGATAACTTAAATGGAATCGAACGTCCGGTTGATTTTGACGTAAAAGCTTTTCCTAAAGACGATACCATTGAAATCGTCCATTCTTTAGCTAAATGGAAACGACTGGCCCTTAAAAAATATCATTTTGGTATGCATGAAGGCCTCTATACAAACATGAACGCCATTCGGCGCGATGAAGACCTTGATAACTTTCATTCGATCTATGTTGATCAATGGGATTGGGAAAAAATCATTGCCGAAGATGAACGAACAATTACAACTTTAACTGAAACAGTTGCGCAAATTTTTAGTGCAATTAAGCAAGTTGAAACTGAATGTGCTGCACGCTATCCTGCTTCAACTTATCATTTGCCAGATGATGTATTTTTTATTACTACTCAAGAACTAGAGGATAGATGGCCAGACTTGAGTCCAGAAGAACGAGAGAATAAGATTGCTGAGCAAAAGAAGGCCGTCTTTCTTATGAAAATTGGTGACAATCTGGCTCGTAGTGGTAAGCCTCATGATGGTCGCGCCCCTGATTATGACGACTGGCAATTAAATGGTGACTTGATTTTTTGGTATGAACCCCTCAAGCAAAAACTAGAAATTTCTTCAATGGGAATTAGGGTTAGCCCGCAAAGCTTACACAAACAGCTCATCCAAGCTCATTGCCTTGCACGTGAACAATTGAACTTTCATCAAATGTTGCTCAACGGCGAGCTACCATTTACCATTGGTGGCGGAATTGGCCAATCACGCCTTTGTATGCTTTTATTGGGTAAAGCTCACATTGGCGAAGTACAAGCCAGTATTTGGCCAAAGGAAATGTTGAAAATGTGTCAAGCCCATAACATTCAAATTCTTTAACTACCAACCGACCTCCAACTTAGCTAATGCTACAGGAGGTCTATTTTAGTAATACGATAATTAAGCTATTAGCATAAATTATCTACTGCATAAATATTGCCCAGGGGAAAAATTATGATTGTAACTAAGCAAATAAAAACTTTAAAAGCCGAAATTGAACAAGCAAATTATGTTACCTTTTTGACTGGTGCCGGTGTATCTACACCCTCTGGCATTCCAGATTATCGCTCTAAAAACGGTATTTATAATGATAGCATTGAAAAGCCAGAAACCATTTTAAGTGCTGAAACACTGTATCACCGCCCAGAATTGTTCTATCATTTTGTCTTAAATAACATGTATTTTCCCGACGCTAAACCAAATATTATTCATCAAAAAATTGCCGAAATTTGTAATAATAAAGGTCATTTAATTACCCAAAATGTCGATAGTCTAGATTTAAAAGCTGGCAATCAACAGGTCACCCAGTTTCATGGTAATCTCTATCAGTTATATTGCACAAAATGCCAACAAACTGTTAAGTATTCTACCTATGCTCAATCATATCTGCACCATAACTGTGGTGGTATTATTCGCCCCCAAATTGTGTTATATGGTGAAAATATCAATTCTCAAAACTTAACTACTTCTATTCAAGCTATCCAAAAGGCTGATCTAGTAATTATTTGCGGTACTAGCTTTGTGGTCTATCCTTTCGCTCAATTATTAGCTTACTGTCAAACCAATGCTAAAATATGGGCAATTAATAAAACAGCAATTCCGTTAGCCGGGATTGCGGCTATTACTGGCGATGCACTAGATGTTTTCCAACAAATTTAAACAGACATATTTCTTATGGTAAAATATTAGGCAATAGCTTGATTAATGGATTATTATAAGTTATTGCTTAACTCAATTTATTGTTCAAAAGCTGCTAGTACTTTCAGAAAAGAGATTTTTACAAATGTCAATTATTAAAATGTATGCGCCATTCTTTGATGCCAATAACTGGCTTCACGTTTTAACTAATGTCAATGACTGGCTAGTCATTCTTACCCTAATTTTGATGGAATGTTTATTATCAGTTGATAATGCTGTTGTACTTGCAGCCCAAACCAAATCTTTACCAGACAAAAAGCAACAAGAAAAGTCTTTATTTTATGGTATGTGGGGCGCTTATATTTTTCGCTTTATTGTCATTGGAATTGGCACGTACCTAATTAATTTTTGGGAAATTAAATTAGCTGGTAGTATTTATCTTTTTTACCTTTGCTTCAAGTTCTTCTATGATCGACGCCACCATTCAGCAGATAAAGAAGGCGGTCAAGTGCCAAAAACTACCCAGCATCATCAAAGTAATAAGCGTTTCCTGTCACCTTTTTGGCGAGCAGTTATATCAATCGAAGCAATGGATATCGTCTTTTCAATAGATTCAGTTCTAGCAGCCCTTGCTGTTTCAAGTAATCCTGTAGTTGTTTTAATTGGTGGGATGATTGGTATTTTATGTATGCGAGGTGTAGCTGAAGTTATTATTAAGTTAATGGATATAATTCCTGAGTTGCAACCAATGGCATATATTTTAATTGGCATTATTGCTTTAAAATTACTTGTCTCACTTCCACCACTTCATTATGAGTTACCAAATTCTATTTTCGCCGCTTTAGTCTTTGGCATTTTGTTAATTACCATTGCTTTTCATTTTTTGCACTCCAATAACCATTCTCATTAAGCATAATTTATAAGTTACCATTCTTTTTTAGGCACAATTCAATAATTGTGTCTTTTATCTTCTATACAACAAGTAAGCTTTATAATTACTTACATAAATTATAATTTTACTTAATAACTATTTGCGAGTAATCATGGACTATTCAACTTATTTTACTAAATCAACAACTGAAAAAATAAGTATCGATTTGCTTGGTCGACCCTTAATCTTTGATAATGGGCAACAAATTTTAGGTGGTTATATTGTGGAAACTGAAGCTTATTTAGGAAAAAGAGATCGTGCTGCTCATTCATACCAAGGTCGCAGAACTGCTGCTAATGAAGGATTATATCGCAGAGGAGGCACAATTTATATCTATGCCCAACGCCAATATTTCTTCTTCGACATTGCTACCCAAAAAGCTGGTGAACCTCAAGGCATCTTAATTAGAGCTATCGAACCTGCTTGGGGTATCAAGCAAATGATAACTAATCGCTCAGGTAAAAGCGGCCCCTTATTAACTAATGGGCCGGCTAAAATGATGCAAGCCTTCGGCATTCATAATAAAGACTGGAACTTACATTTTCTAAGCAAGTCTCCTTTTACTATTGATTTAAATGATAACCACAAAAATTACGCCCGTAAGATTATTGCCAGTCCGCGCATTGGTATTAACCAATCAAGCCCTACTTGGACCAGCAAACCTTTGAGATACTACGTTAGCGGTAATCCTTATGTTTCTAGAATGAAAATAAAAGATTATCAGCCAAACAATGGCTGGGAATTATTATCTTAATATAAAAAAATTGTTATAGACATTTTAAACACAACTATTGACAAAGTCCTATTTTTAGCCTATTATCGCATATAAAGTTAAATAATTTCCAATGCAATAGAGGTTGCGATAATTACAAACTTAGCTAGAGTGAACGAACACTAAGAAAGCTATCGTAAGAATTATCGCCGAAACAAAAATTTTGTTCGTTTCAATTTTTTTGTTGGGCTGCAAGATAATATCTTGCAGACTGTCCTAGTTAATTACTAGGGAGCGCTATATGATTTGTCTAAATAAAATTAGATTAGACCTCGTTGTTTTTGAAGTACAACGAGGTTTTTAATTACGCTTTTTATTGTATTGGCTTTATTTGAGAAAAGTTTTCGGAGGTTTTCAAAATGAAGTCAAGATATAAATGGATTACTGCTGTTATGATAGCAATAATCAGCATGACCTTTGGTTTGAATTGTAATTCAAATAGCGTCAGTGCTAAAAAAGATAGTAATGTACTTAAAGTAGCAATGGAAGCTAACTATCAACCTTATAATTGGACCCAAACTAATGCTGCAAATGGTGCTGTCCCAATTGATGGATCGCAACATACTTTTGCTAATGGTTATGACGTTAAAATTGCCAAAATCATTGGTAAAAAAATGCATCGAAAAGTGGTTGTGCTTAAAACTGAATGGGATGGACTACTACCAGCTTTAACCAGTGGTAAGGCTGATTTAATCATTGCTGGCATGAGTCCAACTGCTGAAAGGGCTAAAGCCATTAACTTTTCTCAACCATATCGCCGCGGAACATTTGTTGTTATTACCAAACCAAATAGTAAGTTTGCCCACGCTAAAAAGCTAACTGATTTTAAAGGCGCAAAGTTAACTGCTCAACAAGGAACATCCCATTACGGGTTAATTAAAGAATTACCTGGTGCCAAAAGACAAACTGCAATGCGCGACTTTGCCGCAATGCGCCAAAGCCTAATTTCAGGAACAATTGATGGGTACTTAGCAGAAGATACTGAAGCAATTTCTTTTAAATTAGTTGATCCAGATGTCACTGCTGTTGCAATTAGTAAGATGGCTGGTTTCCATGTCTCAAAAGAAGAGTCAGAAACAGCCATTGGTATTGCGAAACCTAACAAGTCTTTGCTTAAGCAAGTCAATCAAATATTAGCTACCATTCCAACCGCTACAAGAAACAAAATGATGACCGCTGCCATTAAAGAACAGCCTAAGGCTGGTGACAACAAAAAAGGTCAATCAGAAAACTGGTTTATTTCCATGTGGAAACAATATGGTAGTATGCTAGTAAGTGGTATTGGCATGACCTTGCTTCTTGCATCTGTTGGTACAATTGCAGGTTTCTTTATTGGTCTAGCTGTTGGTATTATTAGAACTATTCCTACCCCAACTACAACTGGAAAAAAATTATTACTTAAAGTTAGCAACTGGCTATTATCAGTTTATATTGAAGTGTTCCGCGGGACACCAATGATGGTGCAAGCTGCGGTAATCTACTACGGTATTGCTCAATTTTGGCATCTTAATATCAATCGGACCATTGCGGCTTTAATTATTGTTTCAATTAATACTGGCGCCTATTTAGCAGAAATTATTCGCGGAGGGATTATTTCCACACCAGCTGGACAGTTTGAAGCTGCCAGTGCTTTGGGCATGACTCATAACCAACGAATGTGGCATATTATTTTACCGCAAGCAATTAAAAATTGTTTACCATCAATTACTAATGAATTTATCGTCAACATTAAAGACACTTCAGTTTTGAGTATCATTTCGGTCTCAGAATTGTTCTTTGTGGGAACAACTGTTGCTAGCCAGACTTTCAAGTTTTTCCCAACTTATCTCACAATTTCTGCTATTTACCTAATTTTGACTTTCACTATTACCAGAATCTTCAATTTAATTGAGAAACATTTACAAGGTAATAAAAATTACAATTTAATGGCCAATCAAGTACAAGTTGGTACAACCAATGACATGGAGGTTAAAAAATAATGACCGCAACAAGTGAAACAATTTTGAGTCTAAGACATTTGCAAAAATCTTTTGGTGAACACCAAGTTTTACGTGACATTTCTCTTGATATAAAAAAAGGTGAAATTGCTACTATCATTGGCCCTTCTGGCGGTGGTAAATCAACTACTTTACGTTGTATTAACCTCTTAGAAGAACCAACGTCTGGTGAAATTACTTTTCACGGTGAAAATGTTCTTGCTTCTTCTTATAACCGCAACATCTATCGTGCTAAGGTAGGGATGGTATTTCAACAATTTGACTTATTTGAAAATAAAAATGTCCTTGCTAACTGCATGGTTGGTCAAGAATTAGTTCTTAAACGCGCTAAAGAAGAAGCACGTCAAATTGCCCTGCAGAACTTGGAAAAAGTTGGTATGGCGCAATATATTAATGCTCGCCCGAGTCAACTTTCAGGGGGACAACAACAACGTGTAGCTATTGCCCGGGCAATATCGATGGATCCAGAAATCTTGTTATTTGATGAACCGACTAGTGCACTTGACCCAGAAATGGTCGGTGAAGTTCTAAGTGTAATGCAAAATTTAGCCAATACGGGATTAACAATGATTATTGTAACCCATGAGATGGCATTCGCGCGGGACATATCTGATCAGATTTTCTTTATTAGTGACGGTATTATTGCCGAGCAAGGCAAGCCAGATCAATTATTTAATCATCCACAAAATGAAAAAACCACGAAGTTTTTAAGTAACTTCCAGAATAATTAAATCAGTGACCAAAAAATCATGTTTTAGCAAAAAAACATGATTTTTTTATTCAGTTTACAACCTTGGGCCTTTGAATTCGACAACTAAATTTTCCTCTAAAATTAATTATTTTCTTTTACTTTTTAATAACTCTAAAACAATTATTATTACTTGTTGAATAAGCCAAAGTAATAACGAATAAATAGATATAACACCTAGTAAAATATTTTTCCCATCTAAGTAATATAAAACTATAAAGACGAAGAACATCGTTAAATAAATACGTTCCGAATAAATTACAACTTTGTGATCAACTAAGTAATCTGTTACAGAAGAAGTTGATTTTTGGTTTTTACTTGTGGAACATAATGCTACTACTAATGTTAATAGTCCTATTATTATTTCCCTTGGACTGCGCCAAGGAGAAAAATCTTTTATCGCAATTATTAATAATATAATGCCTATTAAAAAAGGAAAAATTTTACTAAGTTTTATCTTCATAATCTACACCTATAGAATTAACGATAAGAATTGGTAATCGACCCAATATGTCTGCTATTTTTATTTGCATTTAATAAAACAATCATAGCATAAAGCGCTTTTAATGTTGAGAACACCATTATAGCGTTTTTAAATTTACAGCAGTCAATTAGTTTATCAACTTCTGGTAATCTATACCTAAATGATTGCCAGTGATTACAAAGATGAGGAATGTATAGTGGCGAAAACAATCAAGCAATTAGCAGATGAATTAGGTGTCTCTAAACAAACTAGCCATTATCAGATAAAGTCTTTACCAGTAAACAAAAAAGAGCAAGAAATAGTGTGCCTGCACGATACCCTTGCCCAGACCCAGAAATTGCTTGATCAATCGCAACAATTACAATTAATTGCCGAAAAAAAAGTTGATGAACTTTAAAAAATTTCAGCTCGTCCAGTAAAAAAAGAAAAAGACCACCAAAAATCATGGTGGTCAAAACTATTTAATTCTTTTAGGCCATAAATAAATCAAAATTGAAATTTGGATAACAATGAGTACCAAATTTAACCAAATTGGTAAATGGCGAAAGCAATATTGTTGTATATTGCAATTAATAATATCGGTTGCAAAAAAGATATATCCTAATAATTCTATTAAAACATAGCCATAAAATAGACTCTTTTTATGTATATTTATCCAATTCAATATTTTTCACCTCAGAAGAAAATGAATACTACTGTTTTAGCAGCCCAATAAGCAACATTTTTATTTACATGAAGATATTTAATTAACCCCTTTTCTATCCCTTCTTGAATGTTACCTTCAAATCCAGTTAAATAGTCCACAAAATCTGCAAGGCTTTTTTCTCCCAATTTAGCTCCTACTAATTTTACGGCATATTTTACAGCCTCTTTGATAACTCCTACTTCCCATCTTAATGAAATTTGATTATCTTAATCGACTTTATCCTGTAAAAATTTATGCTGCTCACTGGATGTATATAAATTTGCTGACACCAATTCTTGAAATTCATATTTCTTTTCTGGTGTTAGATTATCATAATTATTATTATTTTTTTGCGTTACTTGATTTTCTGCAATAGTATCGGCATGTACGACTTGAGTTGTTAAAACTCCACTACCTAAGGCTGTTGCTACTGGACTTAATGCTAACGTGGTTAATCCTGCAATTACTGTCTTATTTAATTTCATGATTATTACTCTTTTTAAAATTTAATTTTTTTGCCTAAATTTTATAAGCAATCCATCTAAATAGCTTACATACTTATTAGTATCATTAATTCGCATAATATGATTTCTTTCACGGAAAAATAATAATGATTGGTAACCTCCTAATTCAATTGCACATTTCTATTCGTTTATGAATTTAGTATATGTTTAAAAAACAAGTAAAATAAAAAATGGCGTACTCGACAATTTTCAGTCAAATAGGTCATTTTTAGTTTTTTGTATAAATTCTTTTAATTGTTCACTATATTCTTCCATACCAATCAAATTAAAAAAATCAATTATAATCTGACAATCTTCCTTCCCATTTTTTTGTGGCTGATAATGACTAGTAATTAAGCTCTTAAAAAAGCTATCGCACCTCGGTAAAATGTCAGATCGGGATTTATATCAATTTGCTGAGCAGCTTCAATAAAAAATATTGTTTCATCATATCTATCTGCTTTAATGCAAAACATTAGTAAATTACTGATAATACTCAAAATCGCCTTTTGAACGGCTATGTCACTATCATTTTTAAAATGATTAATTAATCTTTTTGAAAGCATTAAATTGCTATCGAGATCATAAAAACTCATGAAATTGCAGTAAAGATATAAATTATCTCGATCAAAGTCTGAAATATTAAACAGGCGATTCTTAATTTGGGCTTTAGTTTGCTCATCTAAACCTGTAAAATCGTCATCTAGCAGTGCTATATAACCTGTAATAAAAGCAAGTTGCTCATCCTTATCAGGCAAGTCACTGCTGCTTATTGTTTGACGGACTTGTTTCAGTTCTACCTTTGAATGAAGATAGAATGCTTCTATATTTGACCAATTATTTCTTTTTTGAATTCATAATTAGTTTTATCTTTTTTATCCAGCTTATTAAAAAAATCTATTGCTAATATTTTATTATAATGAAGTAACGCAAGTAAATCTTCTACAGTTATCCGATGGATATTTTTCTCAACTTTGGCATAAAAGAAAGGACTTATTATATTTCCTATCCACTGCTTCTGTGTTTTCATTTGTGCTACCCGATACTTTTTCAGCAGTTCACCAATACTCATTTTTATTACCTCTTTATGATTGCTATCTCAAATATATTTTACTCCGCTTTAATCCACCATACCAAAGCAACTTAACCTAATGTACATTAAGCGCAGTAGCGCCAAAAGGCGGTTGCAGAGGACTGAAAAATGCGCGTTAAAATACCTTGTGAATTTTAATAGCAAAAAGAAAGACTGAATTAATAGTCTTCCTTTTTTCCTGGCGAGCTAATTTCACAATTATATCAATTCAAAAACAGCTCAGAAATTCCGAGCTGCCTCTGCTATTTTACTTGAGTAACTTATCAAGTATGACAATAATGTCGCTTAATACTTGCTCTGTCTTAGTTAAGACTAAGTAAAATAATACTAAGGTAAATATGTCTAACACGCTTTTTCACCTCCTTTACGGAAAGCCAGTCAACTTTCCCAGATGGTGCACATAACGTGCTTATTCATTTTACCAGAATTGGCAATCATGTTATACTTAGGTCACTAAGGTCGTATGTTTAACATGCAACATGACGTGCAAAGCAAGTTCAGTCACTTGCAAGACGTCTGAGCGATCCCAAAAGGATTGCTTTTTTTGTTTCTTTTTTTAAAAGAAAATCGTGGCCAAAAAGGCCACGACTAGACGATAAAAAATAAGCATTAGTCCCGCCGACTTTTGCTTATTTTTTTCGTTGCTAATTTCAATTAAATATCCAACAATCTAAGCTTTAGCTTGTATCAAAAACGGTATTGCTTATACGGCCGTATAAGCAATCATGATTTTACCTAAGGCTAAAGTCAGAAGGCTGTATATCTAGTCAAAAATGGAGTAAAAAAGCACATGTATCAATAATACTTTGTCAAAAATTGGTTTAAAGTCCCTTTCATACGATTCAGCACTTTAAAGTGCTTTTTATCTTTAATTTTTATTAATGTCGGAACACTTTCAACCTTATATTTTTTTCGTTCCTTTTTTAAAAAATTATTACTATCTGTTTTTTCAGTATTAATGTAATAAATATTTATTCCCCTTTTTTTACTGAGCT
The DNA here is from genome assembly GCF_003692805.1 of Lactobacillus sp. ESL0230. Lineage (NCBI taxonomy): Bacteria > Bacillati > Bacillota > Bacilli > Lactobacillales > Lactobacillaceae > Lactobacillus > Lactobacillus sp. ESL0230. The sequence continues at coordinate 55,497 of NZ_REHI01000003.1, read as the reverse complement.
CTGCTAATCCTGGGACGAAAGCTCTGCAATAAGGACAAGAAGCTTTTCCCCAAAATACATAAATGATTCTTTTGTTTTTTTTATCAAGTAATTTATTTATTTTTTTAGGAGAAATTTTAATAAAAGTTTTGGTAGCCTTTTGATACTCTGTATTTTGATATCGTAACACTAATTCACTGTTATCTCTATATCCAGCATTTTCAGTATCATCAATTTCAGTTGCCTTCGTATTTTGAAAATTACAATTAAGCACAGATAGGCATAACTGTATCAAAATAACTATATTGATAAATGCCCTTTTCATAATTATTGCCCCTTTATATATTTTTATATTAATTTATATTGATTTTATTACAAACCTGTACTATATTATAATCAGAAAGAGGTTAAAGTTTCAAACTTTCAAACGTTCAAACGTTCAAACTTTTATTTTAATTATAGAAAGAAGAATAAATATGAAGCATTTAATAACCTTACTGTCATCAGCTGCTGTGTGCGTTTCGATGCTCGCAGTACCAGCTACAACAGTATCTGCAGCAACAACTACCCCTGCTCAATCAACAGCAACGAGCAATCAGCTATCTAAAGCAGAAACTGAAACTCTTAATGCTGCTATTAAAGGGTCTCTAATTACTTATCCAGATTCATCCGGCGTTGCCCAAGTCAAAATTGTAGATAAAAATTATTTAGCACAATCCTTAAAGCAAACAAATCTTAAAGTGACTGTAGAAGATGTACAATCTGCATTAGATAAAGTTAATGAATATGCTAAAAATCATCCAGACGAATTTACTTATGAAAATCCACTTTTAAGAAAGAAAGTTAAGCATCATACAGCTTGTTCAAACACAATGTTTCTTGGAGGAACAGGTACTAGTGTAGCGTGGGCGGTTGGATCTGCCGTTGCAGGAGCTACCGGTCTTGGAGCAGCATTAGTTGGTGTTGGACTAAGTACCATTTGGGGAATTGGAGGACTGTTCTGCTAAAGAGAGGAACACGTAATGAAAAAACTAGCTAATAAATATTTTTTAACAATTATGTTCTTTCTAATATTTTCAATAAATACTAGTTTGAGTCCCATCTTTTCACATTCTAGATTTAGTAGAATCTGGGGGCTATGGTTTGTTATATTTTCTACATTTACAATGTTTGCTAACGAATATTTAGCTAATAATGCTAAAGTTAACATTAGTAAAAGAAAGTTGAAAGTTACAGCCGGTATTGTATCGTTAATTATTATTTTGGCAGTTTTTTTATTCTTTGGATTTTGGACTGATTGGAGTTACCTTTAAAGTTGTCTAAAAGCATACAAAAAAAGCACTGGGATTAATTCCTAGTGCTTTTTTATATAATACTTTAAGTTCTATTTTTCGAAAATTGCTACTAAAAACAGTATGGGGAAAGCTAATAAAATGAAAAAACAAATAACTTCTATACCAAATACGAAGCTTATCACCATCTCTACACTACTCAACATTTTACCGGTTTCGCGTTTCAATCTCAATTTAATTATAATATGGAAGTTGATTTTTTTAGTCAATCTTCTAATCGATAATTATGCTAATCGTGCTGAAACGCCTGTATTAACCAGAAAGAGAAGAATTTGGGACTATATTTAGTTACGCTCTTTTGAAATATATAAAAAAGCATTGAAACCTATGATTCAATGCTTCTCGTGTATCTACTTAAACAATTTTACTAATTCTTTCAAAATGCCTGTTACAGCATTTAAAAGCTTAGTTGCTTGATTAAGTATGATACAAATGAAAACTAACTAACTAGATTTCTAGCAGTTAAACGTGCAAACAAGCTGATTACTTGTTAGCCGTCTGAGCGATCCCCAAAAGGGGCGCTTTTTTGTTTCTTTTTTTAAAAGAAAATCGTGGCCAAAAAGGCCACGACTAGACGATAAAAAATAAGCATTAGTCCCACCGACTTTTGCTTATTTTTTTCGTCATGAAATTTTAGGCATTACGCAGTTTTGCCAAAATTTAATTAAGCAGAAATTGTGCTAGCTTTTTCTGCTTCTCACCCTGCGGAAAGGCGTTTGATGTAGCGATATAAACTTAACGCATGTCACATATCCAAAAATTGGCAAGCTGCCAAAAAGATTTTGAACAAAATAACCTTAATTTGCAGGTTTACAATGCGATGATACACATGGACGAACTGGGTTCGAGCATTCAAAATGCGCACAGCAGGGAGTAACCGTTAAGCCGAGCCGTCTAACTGAACTAGCACGTAAATATGACATTGAACGTGAACCAAGCTTAGCCTATCAATTAAAAAACGTCCACGAATACCAGCAGGCTATGCGTGCCGTTGAATAAGCTCAAACCTTAGCTCTGCAACAAAAAAATAAAAGTGTTGCATTAGCAGTTGAATTAACTAATCAAAAAATCGTTAACCAAGAATTAGACCACCAAATCTAGCACATACCCAAAAAATACTTAATCTAAAGTTGTAGAGCATATTAGGCAACATTTTTACCAACAATAACCTAACTCAAGTCGCCTTGAACACCACTAAGTTCATCAATACGTTTTGACCGTTGTGGGGAACACTTCCTTAGGTTCAAATTGACTTAAGGTATTTTTCTGGAACACCCACACACATAGGGAACACTGGGCGGAAAATGACTATGCGCCCAGTCGTTAAGGATCACCCCCACATACGTGGGGAACACTTGATATTACCGACAAGGAAGGTACGACAGCCAGGATCACCCCCACATACGTGGGGAACACACGAAACCCCACCTTCTGCTCGTGTCACATCCAGGATCACCCCCACATACGTGGGGAACACTGGTATTGCGCCAACTGTAACTCGCGTTTATGGGGATCACCCCCACATACGTGGGGAACACTATTTGACCAGCATATCTGCACTAATTTTAGGAGGATCACCCCCACATACGTGGGGAACACCCAACAGAGCATGGTAGTAATGTATACAATCAAGGATCACCCCCACATACGTGGGGAACACAAGTTATTGAGCCAACTGTGCCTACAGAAATCAGGATCACCCCCACATACGTGGGGAACACTTCTTCGCATTAGCTAGACTAGTTGCGGTCTTGGGATCACCCCCACATACGTGGGGAACACAAAAGCTAACTTTCAGCTTACAGGGAAAATCGAGGATCACCCCCACATACGTGGGGAACACACTCATGCTCTTCTTCAGCTTCTTTTGTATCGAGGATCACCCCCACATACGTGGGGAACACAAAATTGCATATCTACGCTATCGCGAACTTATAGGATCACCCCCACATACGTGGGGAACACTCGTTAATGTTTTTGAGTCGGCTCTGGCTAGTAGGATCACCCCCACATACGTGGGGAACACGGTACTATGATAGCTGAAGACCCACATGACTTAGGATCACCCCCACATACGTGGGGAACACCCAAACAGCGTGAATTAAATTCAGATATGAGTAGGATCACCCCCACATACGTGGGGAACACCAAAAATTTCAGCAACAGCAAGTGGATCAGACAGGATCACCCCCACATACGTGGGGAACACTTAGTTGTCTATTTGTAAGCGTACCTAAATTTAGGATCACCCCCACATACGTGGGGAACACAAAGAATTTAAAGCTTCATTAAGAGATTTTACAGGATCACCCCCACATACGTGGGGAACACTTTCTAATCTAAAAGATGATAACGCTGATTCCAGGATCACCCCCACATACGTGGGGAACACACACCGTGCAAAGCGTCAAAGTAAGCTAGTTGAGGATCACCCCCACATACGTGGGGAACACAGTACCAGTTAATAATTTTTGCTTTTGCATTTGGGATCACCCCCACATACGTGGGGAACACGTCATAGTATTTTTTAAGATTTCCAGCTGTTTGGGATCACCCCCACATACGTGGGGAACACTCTTGTAGCGTTGGTACAAAAGGAGCATTTTCAGGATCACCCCCACATACGTGGGGAACACTATTAGGCTTACCAGCTAACATTGGTGCTAACAGGATCACCCCCACATACGTGGGGAACACTGCTTGATTACCTGATTGGTATTTTTGCCTGGAGGATCACCCCCATATACGTGGGGAACACGTTGACTAACTCTAACCGCCAAGTAAGAGTTAAGGATCACCCCCATATACGTGGGGAACACAGTAAAAGATCCTTGTTATACCCTTATTTTTAAACTTTGATATTGCCATTTTCCATTAGTTTGTATAACAACTGCAACGTAGCCTTAGCATCAGATAGTGCATTATGTGGCTTGGAATTCTTAATATTATAAAAATCTAAAATAGTTGCCAAACGATAATTATCAATAAATTTTTCTGCTTTTTTAACTACAGGTAATAAATCTAAAGTTTCATTATCCGGTTCTTTTAAATTTACAGATCTATAGCCGGACATGAGAAAGGATAAATCAAACTGTAAATTATAGCCAATAATAGTGGCAGAACTAATAAACTCAGTTAGTTCTCTAAGAGCTCTATCTAAAGTAACCCCCTCTTTTTTCAATAATTCTAATGTTATGTCGGTTAATTCAGTTATCGTCTTTGGCACCGCAGTATCAACTTTAATTAATCTATAAAAACTATCATACTTTTTATCATTAATTTTTTTAACTGCTCCAATAGAAATAATTTGATTTTTATCTGGGTTTAGACCTGTTGTTTCGACATCAAGGGAGACAAAGTGTTTATTGGTTTTAGTTACTCTTGGCTTTTCAGACTTTTGTGCCACCATTCTAGCACGATGAAATTTAGCCGCATTGCTAAACCCATGTTTTTCAAAACCTGATACAGCAGTAGAATTAAGATGCATCATTAATGGAATGCCATCGAAATCAACAACTTTATACATTTTTCGTGTTGTCTTAATCTGATAACCTAATTCATTATTTGTATTATAAACCATTGTAGCTTCGCCATTGCCTATATTTTGAACTACTCTGTCCCATAGTAAATCACGAATTCTTGCACTCACATTGCCCACATAAACTCCAGTTTGAATTTCTTGATACCACTTAGTTAAATCTCCTCTCAAGGATGCTGGTACTTTGGTTAAAGTAATCACTATCATGTGTCATCTTCCTGATCTAGTTCATGATATTGAACCCCGAATTTTTGTAAGCCTAATTTGTCATCCCAAAGATTTATAACATCAATATTATTAATCTCATCAGTTACATTCAAAAGATTTTGTAAATCTTTTACCATTCTTACCAATAATTTACCATCTGTAAATGCATCCCGCATTGCCAATCTTGTTTTTGCAGCGATATCTTTATCATTGCCATATTTGGCCGTAATTTTAAACGCTACTGGAATTGAAAAATCTGCCTTGTACAGATCAGCAAAGTCATACACAAACGCTAAGTCGTGTCCCGTATGCACAAAACCTAAACCAGCAGAAGCACCCATTGCTACAATAACACTATAGCTTAAACCATACAAAGCCTGGTGCGCTTCTGTTAAAGCTTTATTAATTGGTGTCCCAGCTTCAAAATTATCAGGATTATATTCTCTTCTGGTCCATAAAACTCCCGTTGCCTGGGATTGCTCACGATAAATTTTTCGCACTCTACTGCCCTCTTTACCTCGCAATTCCTGCATCGTTAATCCTGATACATCTTCATTAGGGAAACGCATTTGATACATTTTTCGAGCTACCGCAATTCTTGATCGTGTATTAGAAACCAATTTTGCTTGTGCTTCAAGAAGTCTTGATGAATGATTCAAAGAACGCCCGTGAGCATATTGTCTTACACCTCGTTCTCCTACCCAAACAACAGCCATACCAGCAGTACCAATTAATTCCATGGCACGGTGTGTAATATCTACCCCAGGTCCGAGCATTAAGACACTCACGATTGCTGCCGGAACAAAAGCTGTTCCGCGACTATCAGTTATCATGAGTGCACTATCCTGCCGATTCAGCTTTGCATGTTCAAAATAAAGAAAAGTTAATCGATCCTTTACTCTCGCTAGCTCAGGTAAATCAGGTTTTCTGGCACCAAACTTTTCAGTCATTATTCTTCCCAGGTATCACTGTCATCAGACCCATACCAAATGCTTTTTCACGGCCAATGCCCTTTATTAATGCTTGTTTAAATTGATCTGCATCTTCTACACGTAACCGACCTTCAAAAGTTACTCTGCTAAGTCGCAGTCTACGTCCACTTCTATAAGATAATAATGGCCAATCGCGACTAACAATATCAAAAGTCGATTTATCAGTTGTAGTTCCCAATTGAAAACCTAATTTTTGAGAACGCTCAATTAACCATTTTCGTTGGTAATCTACCGTAATATGCGGAACAACTCGTCCCTGCTTTATACCTGGTTGAAGCACAGTATGAGTAGGATTAGCCGTTAATCTAAATTGCAGTAGTTGTCCCTGTTTTATGCTATTAAGCAGGCGATCATAGCTCTTAATCATGACTGTATCATGAACACCATAGCGTAAAAGTTGTCGTTTGTCAGGCATATTTTCACTTAATAATAATAGGTACTTTTTGCCTTGTAGCTGATCAATTCGCCATAAATGCCGTAATTTTTTGCCATTGTTAATTTCATCAGGAAAACTTTGCTCTACCCAATTGTGAAAAGCAGAAAGTTGCGTTAAATCTTTCGTTTTTTGCCGATTAGCGACATCAATTTGAACTCTCGATAAGTACATCTCTGCTCCTTTCTATAACGGCGACATCGCATCATGCTGCGTATTTTGCTTAAAAAGCGGATTACGTAATTCAACCTGTGTTGTGGTAATAGGGCGTGACTTATACTGGCGCACTTTTGAATCAAGTGAAAGTACGTGATCCTTGACCAAACTTGTTCTGTTAGTAGACAGCAGATTAGCATCAGCAACGACTTGAATTTTTATCAATTCATCAGCGCTATGTCTTCTTTGATACCAATTAGAAGCCTGCCAAGGTAAAGCTTTTAATGCCGTAACAGGATCTTTATCAGGAAATTCAGTTATCTGTAATACTCCTGCTGGTGAATTTGCACGACGTCCTAAAAATAAGGCATAACGAGGATGTTTTAGAGCATATTTAATGCGATCAATATCGTCTGGGTCTCCGCCAATGGCCACCACAAAAACAGCATCCTGAAGATATTCGCGATAGGTAATTTTTCGTGTACCAGTTTTCCATTCAACGGTTTGGAAATCCGTTAATATTTTACCTGGCTGGTCAATGCGTACGGCAAATTGTAATTTATTTAATTCTTGCACTCGTTCGTCATCACGGCTATATCCTAAAGCGGCAGCAATCATGCCGATTATTGCACTTTTTGAAGGATAATCACCTGATGTACGTCTTTCAAAGGTTGCTTCATTGCCATAAGACTGCAATGGTGCCGTTAGTCTAATTGTTAATGTTTTCATCTGCTATTGCCTTTGTTAAAGCGGTAGTAATCTGCTCAATTAACTCAGTCAACTTATCAACTTGGTTGAATTTTTTATCTTTTGCTAAGTCAACTTGCGATAACGTGATGTTAAATAAGGGTTCATCGACTAGTTGGTTAGCAGACTTATATGCATTTTGCAATTTTTCAATTGACTTTTTGACATAACCATTTTGCGTAGTTACCGGTTCTTCAAATGCAGATATTAAATTCACCGGCGTATCCGTACGTAAAGTCAGCATAATATAATTTGGCAAGGTTTTGTTAGCAAAGGTATTTTGCTTTCCCGTTGGCATTGCCAAAATAAAGGCTTTAATAAACGCTGCGATGCTTTCAAGAGCATCTTTTTGGTCAAGATTCTTAATTAAGTCTTTAACATTAATGTTGGCATAGCGATACAAAGTAGCCGAATCATATTCAATCGTTCCCAGCATTGCCGCACCACTGGTGTCATCTGCTTGTAAGTCATCAAGGGCGGTAAAGTAATCATATTCTGGCACGATTTCGTGGGTTGAGATTACATGCGCTACTTGAGCTGATGCATCAACATTTAGCTCCGGATTATCTGCCACCATACGACCAAACAAGGCTAAATCTAATGAATTATCTTCCTTGAAAATTTGCTTGATTGCTTGTTTATCATCTTTATTGTCAATTTTATCATGATTAAGAGCATATTCTGCTAATTTATTAATCTGTCCCGGACTAACAAATAACAAAGCACCAGTTGCCATTTTACCAGTATCTTTATCTTTTTTAACTTTAATACCAGCAGCAGTCAAAATAGCAACAGCTTTATCCATAGCCGTTTTTTCATCTAGACTAGTGTCTAATTTTTGGATTTGCTTTGCTAGATATACAGCAATTTCTTTGGTTCTAGTTCCAATAGTGACCTTTTCTTTTTTAAAGTAATTACGCATTGCTCTTTTCCAGCTTTGAGATGAAACACGAGCACGTGTAACTCCACCATAAAACGCTGTTTTAGGTGCGCCGGTATCATCACGGTTAATATTGGATGATGGTACTGTCTGGAGCACATTAAAATCTAAAAATAAATTCTTTTCATTCATTATAATTACTTCCCTTCACTTAAATCATTATTATGGCCAAAATATTCTTCACCCCATGCTAATCTGACCTCATTAGCACAATGATAATTCCATTGAAATTTATATAAATCTTGCGCGAGCATGGGAAAATCAATCTCTAATGTCTTATTATCATTACTCTTTAGTATTTCTACTAGATGAACTAAAGAATTCAATACGCTGTCAATATTTGTTGTTGCCAGCAACACCTGTACACGCCGATCTAATGCTTGTTTTACTTTCTCGTCTTGTCTTAGTTTGGCAAGCGCCGTAAAGAAGCTAACACCAGCCGATGTGTTTTCTTCTTTTACTGAAACAAACTTATCTTGGCCCTGTTGAAAAATCGCATAAAAACGTATATCAGCATAAACAGCAACTTCACCTGCTGTTGGTTTACCATTTTGACTCAAGTATTTGTGGGGTAAATAATCCATTATGATTGGCCAGGCCTTTTGTGCCTTAGGACTAGTAAGCTTAGAAGCCCCCCTTAATGCCGCCAGAGTTGCTTTATCAAGATCACCGTTATTATAAAGCCGCTCAATAATTTTATTAGTTACTGCTTTAATTTTATAATCATCTGCCATAAATTATTTCTACCTACCTTTCTTTAAATCTAAATTCACATTAAATTTAAATTGATCCATGAGTATAAAAATATTTTGTAACCCATGTTCGGTAATGATACCTTTGATATCTCGAGATGAACTAGTATCAACTACTTTTTGCCCTGCATTAAAAGCGTAATTGCGTAATTGGTTTTGCCAAGCAATTATTTTCGGGTCACGTTCATCTTCATCAGTTAAGCTGGCTAGCCAATTTTTAAATGGTTCATTCAAACCATAGTAAAATTGTGCACTTAATTGATTAGCAAATCCTGTGAGACCATCTTTTTGAAATCCGCGCATTTTACCAAGATTACGGGCAAATATCCAAAAATCCTGCCCAATTTTCTGGGTAAGATCAATTACTTGTTCGATCCTTGCCGGCCAATAGTAAACATTATTTGTATCAAATAAAACACCGATATCAATACTCATATCATCATAAAGCTCTGCAGTTGGCGACTGCGATGTTGCATTGCCATCATCAATTAAGTCGATTGATACTAAAGTTAGCAATCTATTGCGGGTAATTAGTTGATTTTCTTTAAGTAGCCGCAGCCACTTAATAACGCCGGGTTCTTGGGTATCATTAGCGGTCTGAACATTGACATAATTACTAAAATTACGCCACATTGACTTACTTAAAGTCTTTAAGCTTCTAGCTGCTGGTCGATATTTACCCGTTTTGTCGTCTTGATGCCAGACAGTCATTGGTTCAATAAAAGCATTGGTACTGTCAATTTTGGGTAATCCTGCACTAAAAATTGTTGGTTGCCCATCTTCGCTCCACTCAAAATGCAAAACTCGCGCCCAGCTCGTATAAAGTTCTGCAAGATTATCGGGCAGGTTCCCTGTTTGCCGCTCAGAAATATACGCTTTGGCACTGGCAAATTCCCAGACAGGTCTTTCTAAAGCAATTTTTTGTTCACCTTGATTATAGAGAACCAAGTTAAGCATTAATGTCTCAAAAATACTTTTCCCACTGATCAGAACTGGATTTAACTTATAAAGCCAACCGGGAGAAACGGAAAACTTCTCACTAGCAGTAATCTTAGTTTTATCAGTTACCCCAGTGTAGTTCTGATAGGTAATAACCCACCGAACTAATTCATCAATTGGCATTTCATTTTTATATTCACCAGCTTTGGGTGAGAACAAGGCAGGCGAATTATTACTTTCAGAAACTCGTCGATTAATTTGTTTAATTGCTACCGTGCCTTTACCCTTAGCTACTGACTTATTTGCTGGCACCAAACTGTCGTATTCTTCTTTGGTTGCTTGGTAAAAAGGATGTTTACCAAAAAAGTCAAACCGATCTGAATAATATTTTAAGTACTCAATTACCAAATCAGAAAATTGTCCCTTTTGGTATAATTCGTGCCAAGTTGTTAATGTATCTTCCTCGATGTCTTCTTCATCATAATCTTCATCAAATTTAGCGTCAGAGCCAAATTGATCAGTACCTTCTATTAGCCAATCATATAGCTGGCCAGCTGCATCAAAACGCGAATAAACGGTTGTTAAAATTGCTAATAATAAGCGCATAATTGCTAAATTTTGGACACGCATCTCTCCTGCTAATTGCCGATATTGATGTGCATTTTTAAATAAATCTATTAACGAAACTTTTAATTCTTGATTGGTGTCGCTGACAATTACCTTAATCCAAGGATCAGTAGTCAAATTAAATTTTCTTTCAATCATGGTCATCCTCCCTTGTATAACTCAAGCCAAACTTTTTAGAATATTCCATATTCCACTTACCAACCTTAGCCGACAGCTTATCATCTAATGGGAGTACTAAGGCTCCATTTAGCCAAACACTATTGTTCCAATTATCATGATAATGCTTGGTTTTATTCTCAAGCGTCCCGATTAATTGTTCAACTTCTTTTGGATATGTAGTTAAGGCTGACGGTAATTTGATTACTTGTTCAGCAATTTCATAATCTGGTACTGTATCTAACTTACGTCCATCTAATAGGAAATCGCCCTGAGAGGTATGTTTAATTAAGACTACCTCAATTGTTTCTTGAATATCACGGACAGCAGCGCTTGCCTTTTGCTCATCTTTATCAACATTTCCTTGTTTACGATCAAGCCAGCCAGTAATTGCTTCTTTTTTGGGCTTACCAATTTGAAATCTTGTTGCTTTGCCTTGCTCATTTGCAATATAATGTTCAAAGTTAGCTTTAGGTGTTTTGATTTCCTTGATTTCAGCATCTGTTTCAGCGTCATAAACTTTTTGGACAAGATCAGATATATCATTAGGTAAAATAATCTGGTTCTTTAAAAAATAATCGGTCTTCAGCAATAGATACTGCTGATAAATACTTTGATTAGCCTTGCCATAATCACCCAAACAATTAATTCCCATCACAAATAACTGGGGCGTTGCTAGTAACTTGGGCCGTTTAATGTTGTGCCGGTGCAACCGTCCTGCACGTTGCAACAGCAAATCCATCGGGGCGATATCTGTATAAAGAACATCAAAGTCAATATCAAGTGATTGCTCCAGCACTTGCGTTCCGATTACAACCAATTTTTTAGGTCGAATAGCATTTTTTCCAATTGTTTTTTGCAATCTTTCTTCCTGCTTGCCCCGCTCGGCCGCTAAAAATGCAGAATGTAGCACTAAGCATTCAACCCCTTTGCGTCCCACTATTTTAGCAAGTGCTTGCGCCCGTTTAACCGTATTTACAATTATTCCGGCAACACCACCACCGCTTATTTTGTCTAAAACATGATCGATCAGTTCTTCATCAGCTAAATTAAGTCTGGTCACCTGCAATTTTTGCTGCTTCTGATCACTTTGCCCGGGAAAATCAGAAAATTGCTTTAATTGCCCATTATCTAAAATGCTGAGCAGCGGATAAGCTTGCGTTTTTTCCCAATCGGCTGGCCCTTTAAAATTATGCTTATATTTTTTACCATACTTTCCGCCTAAATAGGCTTTAATTAATTTTTGTCTTTTTTCTTGCGGTAGCGTTGCCGACAAAATCACCAGTGGTACATGATAGGCTCCCAGCCATGTAATTGCCTTATACAAATACTGGCTCATATAAGCATCATAAGCATGAACTTCATCAATTATCACCACTTTACCGCTAAAACCCAAATGTTTTAAGAAGAGGTGACGCTGCTTTAGCGCCATTGACAGTAAGTTATCAATTGTTCCAACCGTAAACTTAGTTAAAATCGATTTTTTTCCTGAAAACCACGAATTAACTGTTACAGCGCCCGCTGTGTCAACATTTTCCGCATCAGGTAATTGTTTATAAACTTTATTGAATTGGGCCTTACTATGCATTAATTTAATCGGAAAATTTTCTTTTTGCTTTTCAGCTAATTTTTCTATCCATTGATCAACCCGGTTAAACATGGCATTACTTGTAGCTTGTGTTGGCAAGCCGATAAAGACGCCATCTTCTTTACAAAGATAGGCTAATTGTTCCGCCGCCACTAAGGCCAGTTCTGTTTTACCCAAACCCATTGGAGCTTCAACAATGATCATTTCTGGATCTATAGTTTCACCAATTGCTTTTGTTGCTACTTTTTGGACAGGACGTGCGTTAAACCCCCAGCGTTCTTGATATGGATCCGTCATTTTATTTATTTTTTGCGGTTGCCATGTACCATTTAATAACCAATTATGCATTGCCTTCGTAAACCGCTGCTCCATATCCAAATCAGCCCATGATTGTTCCAGACTGATTAAGGGAAAGAGTTCCTTCCCATTTCTGGTATATTCACTTGAAGCTAACCAATCGGCTGTAATAAGCAAGCCCTCTAAAATAACTGCTTCTGGCTGAGTAATCGTAGGAATCTCGCTAACATCACTGTAACCGGAACTTACTAAAGCATAATCAAATAACTCTCGTTGTACCTGCTTCCACGGCTGTTTCAAAGTTTCATCTTGATCGCTTTGATAATAATTTGATGTATTGGCAGTCAAATCATTACTTGGCGAATCAGTTTCAGGCTTTCCATGATGACCACCAATTAAAGCTGCAACCGTGTCAGGAACTTGAAACTCCAATAAAAGGGCTTCTCCAGCCCTATTATGAGGTGATAGATTGCGTGAAGCCAATTCCAACTGATCCAATTTAGAAAAACCACTTCTAACTAAATTTTCGATTAAATCGTTATCTAAAGTCTGAGCTCGATCATATGATTCTTTAGTTTGAAAAGCCGGTGTAGCCTTGCCAATGTCGTGGGTAAATCCCAAAAACTTAATCAATTTATGAATTTCCTCATCAGTCAAGTTTTGGGTTAAAAATTCTTGTTGTCCTTGGCTAAGCCATTGATTATAGAGAAAATTAATAACCTTTTGGGTATCAGTTAAATGGGCAACTAAGGGCAACCACAATAGTTGTCCATCTTTAACTTTCTTCTTACCCCATAAAGACAAACACCTTTTAGATAACTTTTCCATTTTACTTAATCCATTTCTTATTTTAATCATTACACTTGTTTGTATAAAACATATAGTATGATATGCATATCAGCATAAAATAATTTTATTCTTAATTAGAAAACGTTGTCAATGTTATTTAGGACATAATTATTAATTTACTTAACAGGCTTGTTTCATAAACAATATCATTAAAAGAATTTAGCCAGATTATGAAGAAGCAATCAGAAAATATAGTAACTTCTATAATAACAAAAGACTCAAATGAAACTTAAAAGGACTGACCTCGATTGCATATCGAAAATCAGTCCTAAATTAAAATTTAATAATTGCTCCTAATTTTGGCCTCCATATCATTTGATAGTAATGACCTTCTGTCTTTTTAAATTTCATTAGCTCTGCAACAAAAAATAAAGGTATTGCATTAGCAGTTGAATTAACTGATCAAAAAATTATGCAACAAAAACAGCAATTACATAATAGCCGAGATAAAAGTTGATCGGCTTAAAAAGATTTCTGATACTTCTAACTAAAAAAATCACCATAAAACCTGGTGGTCAAAGTTATTCCTACAGATGATATAATATCTTCAAGCTTGTTTAGGCATTAAATATACTATAATACAATTAAATACATCAATTTAATTATTAGTTGAAAAGGGGTTTCTAATGAAAATTACGAAAAAATTTAGTATTGGACTTGCTGTCGTTTCTTTGATTGCAAGTCACTTTTTAGTAAATACTAATCAACCACAATCCATACAAGCAGCAAAACAAGTATCTAAAGGGAAAATCACTTTTATCAAAAATGATTATCTTTATGACAAATTTGGCCATAAAATTAAAGTTAAAAGGAATACATCACCTGATCCTTTTATGACCGATCAGCAAGGTTACAAAATAATTTATACCTATGAAGATTCAGACTTTAATTACTATGCAATAAACAAAATTAACGGTCAAAAATATTATGATCTTGGCGGTGGCAATTACGTAAATGCCGCAGTTGTTAGGGACGTCAACAAAAAAGATACTAAAAAAGGTAAGCTTGTATTGGCAAACAAGTCATTAATTTATACTGCCAAGGGTAAACCTACCGGACAGAGTCTTGCACAAAATGCAATTGTTACTTATTATGGCAAAGTCAGACCAACCACAACGATGCCTAAATATTTCTTTTATGATGAAGATCTTAATAAGCAAAAACAAATATTTTATTTACCGACTAAAACGATTAGTAATAAGCAATATTATGCTTTAGGACACAATCGTTATCTTCGTGCAGATAATATTGCTAGTATTGATGGTCATATTGCTCGGTATAACGGGGTTAGCTCAGCAACTCTCCTTGCGACAGTCAAAACAAGTACGCTTTCTCAACATCAAACCCATCATCTGCTTAAAAAAGGACAAAAGATCAAAATTGATCTTGCGGTTATTCCTCTCTATCTAGACGGCTTTGAGGGATATAGCTATCGGCTACACGATTATCCCGACGAATACATTGATGAAACAGATATTACTTTTCGAAATGACTTACCAATTGTTGACTATACAGCGTTAGCTTTTAACCCCGTTACTCCAGTAACAGGAAATTCTATTAAGCTCTTTGATTTTACAGGTAATCCTAGTGGTATAAGTATTCAAACTACAAACAATAACTCAATTTTAATAGATGGTCTCTTTTATCTCTGGCTACCTAATGAACACAAAACAGAATTATTTTACCATTTCCTTAACTATGATAATCCCAAATTAATTAATGACCAAACACAACAACCACTGAAACAGAATGATTTACCAAATAATGTAGCGGCTAACTATAGTAACTATTTTATCAAAGCCAGTGATGTTCAGTTTAATAATCAAAATAAACTACAAATTCAAAACACAAAACAGCAAGCTCAAAATGATCAAGTTATTGCAACCAACGCTGATAAAAGTGAGCTACAAAAATTATTTATGAGTTTTGAAAATACTAATAAGGTAATTACCCGATATAGTAATTTAGAAGCTAATTATCGTAATGCTTTAACTAATGCTTCCCAAGTTTTACGTTCAAACAAGGCAACAATTGCCCAAGTTAATGAAGCAACTTGGCTGTTAGAAGCGACTAGTAAGCAATTAATTTCATTGGATTTCCCATTAGGTGATTAGAATTACTTAAATAACCAAAATAGGTTAACTTCTAATAAGTTAACCTATTTTTCTTTAATTATTTAATTCCTAGTTGTTTAGCAAAACTTGGTTTTTTACCGTTATACATCACATAGATTGCCACTGGACTTTTTTTAGCCGAATGATTATACAACCTAAAGAGTTGTTCTGCTGTATATTTTTTCCCCTGAGGATGACTAAGCTTTCCGTTACCTACCGCTTGAATATGCTTAAAACTTTGCCCCACGCCTGAACTCTTACGCAAACGATAATGACCCAATTTAACTGCAAAGCCATTTGGATTCCCTGCATGATCTAAAATGCTACTATTATGGATGTTAAAGTGACTCAAATCAATACCAACTAACTTATAGTCATACTGAAACATTAGTGTAGAGTCTTTTAATTTGGGAGTATGAAAACCACTGAGATCAACGTAAACTAACTGGGGACAATGCCTAAACATGCTGCTCATCGTGGTTACCTTTTGGGTATTCCACCCCCTTAAATTTACACTTTCAAGCTTAGAATCATATTCAAATAAATCATCCATGATTTGGACTTGATTTGTCTTAAAGTTGTGCAAATCTAAGTCAACCAGATTTGTATCTTTTCTAAACATTGCCTGCATATTAATTAGTCTACTAGTATCAAAGTGGCTTAAATCTAAGCTAGTTAAAGCCGGATCAGCTTCAAACATATAATGCATATCAGTTACTTTAGACGTATCTAAGCCACTGAGATTTAAGTGATTCAAATTGGTATCATTGGTAAACATATAGGACATATCAGTAACATTAGATGTATCTAAATGGTTTAAGTCAAGGCTAGTTAAGTTTGTATTATATGAAAACATCCCTGACATGTTAGTAACGTGACTAGTATCAAAGTGGCTTAAATCAAAACTATTTACGTGAGAGCGTGCAAACATTTCGCGCATATTAGTCACATGACTAGTATCAAGATTGTTTAAAACAATCTGTGCATATTTAGTAGCAGCAAATAATTCCGACATATCAGTTACTTTACTAGTATTAAAGTGACTACTTAAAGTGAATTTTTCACCTAAAGCTCCAGTGCCTTGAAACATACCTCTCATACTTGTTAAGCTGTTAGTATCAAAATGGCTTAAATCAAGATTTGTAATTCTACTAGAGGCAAACATATTGCTCATATTGGTTACATTTCTGGTATCAAAATGACTTAGATCAAGGTTAGTAATTCCACTATAGGCAAACATATTGCTCATATTGATTACATTTCTGGTATCAAAATGACTTAGATCAAGATTATTCAGTTTTCTAGTTTGAAAAAACATACCAGACATATCTGTAACACTTTTGGTATCTAAATGACTTAAATCAAGATTAGTAATTCCACTATAGGCAAACATATTGCTCATATTGGTTACATTTTTGGTATCAAAATGACTCAAGTCAAGACTAGTTAAATTTAGATCATTATCGAAAAGACTTGCCATATTGTTTGTCGAACTTGTATCCATTTTATTTAATCCGCTAATGGCCTTTAGACTAGTTAAATTAGCAAATTTGTTTGCCACATTAGCAGGTAACTCTATCTGACCGTCAAAATTAAGATACTCAATTTCATTTGCCCACGACAACTCTTTGGTAAGCGGAATAGATGATAATTGACCATTTTCAATAGTCAATGTTTTAGTAACTACATCATAATTCCAGTTGCAGTCACCATCTTTTCCAGTCCAAATTCCCAATCCTAAGCTCGGATTACTTACTACTGTTTCTAGTGTTTTGGCTGATCCTTGAACAGTTGCAGCAGACTCCACGATACTAGCTAATAAAGCAAACATTATTCCTAACTTAACTAGTTTTGAAAAATGACCTCTTATCTTTTTAAATTTCATTATTAAACTCCCCTTCCTGTATCTCAATTATAATATTTGATCACTTAAATGATATCCTCTTTAGCATTCTCCTTTAATAACTTCCAGCCAACATTAAAGTGTTGCTCACGCAATTGGCGCAATTCAGTATAATCACTACTTAAACTATCAATCGCATCTTGTAATTTTTTATTTTGCTTTCGCATTTGCGTTAATTCCGAATCGTTAACAACACCTTTAAGGTGCATTGTGGCAGCTATACTGCGCCTTCTTTGTTCAAATTCACCGCTAAAGGTTGCTAGAGCATTTTCATACTTAACTAATTTTTGATTAAGTTGGGCGATTTGTGCATTTAACTTGATAAAAAGTTCATAGGGCATATTAGATTTAATCCGATTGCATTCCTGACAAGACAAGATCAAATTGTCAAAATCATTATTATGTGATAAAGATACCGGATGCTTGTGGTCCACGCTATGCCCTCGCCGGCCGCAATATTGACAGCGATAATGGTATTTAGCCCGGATACGTTCACGATCAATAAAGTCGACTTCATTTAACTTAAAATCAACATTTAGCCCTAATTTATTTAAATTTTCAGCAAAAGTAAGATTTAATTGTGGAATAAATTCAATTTCCCCCACCTCACTAGCGATGAGCGCTTGATTAAACTCTTGCCGACTAAGTTGCTGCTGTGCTAATTCATTACTATCATAATCTTGAATAAAAGACTCGTAGCGCTTACGTTTATCTTTTGAATGCACTAAAAAATTTAGTTCTTGATCTTCATTATCTCGACCAACAAACCCATAGAGCAAAGCTTGAGCAAAAATAGCAATTGGTACATTACCAAAGTCCTCGGCTTTTGCTCCCCGTTGCAGACATTGATCACAAATACTAGTTAATTGCAGGTTCTTTGCTTCTTGATACTTGAAATGATTGGAATTAAGGCGCAGACCGCAGGCGCTACATTGAAATTTCACTTTAAGATATCTCCTTTAAGGCAAATAATGTCATTAATCTTAGCTCCATTTTAACCAACTTATGGCCATAAAAAAAGGATGGGTTACAAATGTAATCCACCCTTTTAGTTTATTTAATGCACACTACTTATTTTCGTCTGCTTTAGCCTTGTTCAAGAAAGCAACAACTGCTGCCACATGAGCAACGCGCTTTTTACCATTCTTCTTGTTTTTAGGTCTTTGGCTTGGTTCACAACCAGTGTTGTAATTTTCACCTTTACGCATAGTACTATACTTCCTTTCAGATTTCCGAAAATCTTTTACAGTTTACCACGAAAAGCCTAATCAAGCAAGGTTTGTCGCCAAGTACACTATGGATCAGTGCGTGACTAGTTAGTTATATATAAAAAGCAGCCAGTGACTGCTCTTTATATTACTTATTAGTTATTTTTACTTACATTAATTGTAACAGCACCATCGATTACACCACTATCATCAGCCAAACTTAATGCTGCATCCTTTTGACTGACAATCAATCCTCCATCCAAATATTGCAATTCAGCTGAACTAGTATACATATCTAAGTCAGCATTATTGTCTACTTTAATTGGAAAATCTGGATCTGGTTGATTTAAAATTACAAATTGAAAATTTGCACCGATTGTACAACTACCGCCAATATCCGAATATTTATTGGAGCCGTCATTAAGTGCTAAAAGCACCACCTGCCCAGCAGCTTGTGCCTTTATTTTATCAGCTGCTTCAGGCTTAATATTGATTTTAATTGATTTAGAGTTATTCATATTATCTTCCTCCTAATCCTTAATCATTTTCCCAAGTATAGGCTATCTTTTAACTGGAAGTCAAAGTTTATGTTTATGTACACCCATTTACTAATGAAAAGTTTTTATTGCGAACAAAGAAAAAAAGGCTCAAAATGTATATAGCAATATGATAGATGATTATAACTGTGAAAGGGGACATTTTATGTCCATCTTAAAAAAGATTTTTAGTGATAGAATCTTACAAATTACTATCGTGGTAACGATTATAAGTCTTTTCTTTGCTAGACCACGTTTAGAAGATATTAATTTACATACCATATTTTCTATCGCTACAATGCTAATCATCATTCAAATTTACGCTTACTTACATGTACTCGACGTCTTAGCGTATAAGTTGACTAGCATAACTGACAACATGAAAAAGTTAAACACATTGTTTACACTGCTTTCGATTATTTCTGGTATGTTTTTGGGTAACGATATTACTGCATTAACTCTAATTCCGTTATACTTAAATATTGCTAAAAGATGTGATTTACCGCAGATTTTACCAGTAACCCTAATCGGAATGGGCGCAAATATTGGAGCTGCTTTTACTCCTTGGGGTAACCCCCATAATATTTTTTTAGTTAGTAAATATTCGGTTAATGCAATTGAGTTCTTTTCTTGGTCATTACCTTATCTACTAGCTGCGTTAATAATTACCTTTGTTATTCTATATTTTATTCCCAAAACAAAAATACCAACGCAAAGTGCTAAACAAATTAATATTAGTATTCGGCCAACTGTAATTACTACAGCTGTATTCGCGCTATTCTTTTTAGGTGTTTTTAAAGTTATTAACATTATTATTCCGATGGTTGTCGCAATTATACTTGCTTTAATAATTAATCCAAAAATCTTACTAAAACTTGATTATGCACTACTTTTAACTTTTACGTGCTTTTTTATTTTTATCAGTGACATCCAACAAATTCCCTTAGTTGTTGCCTTAATTCACACAATGATTAATTCAGAAAGTTCAACTTACTTTATATCAATTTTATCTAGTCAAATAATCAGTAACGTCCCAGCCACTATATTAGTTGGTAAATTCACACCATATGCTAAAGCACTATTTTTAGGATCAAATATTGGGGGCTTTGGGTCACCAATTGGCTCTATGGCAAATATGCTAGTTTTGAAAACATTTACACAAAATGCAACTGTTTCTCGCAGTGAATTTTTTAAAAAATGGTCTATTATGCAATTTATTAGTTTAATTATTCTTACAGTTGTTGGTTGGATACTACTAATAGTTTAAGGAAATTTTCTTAATCCTTGGATTTAACTTATTATTATTAAAATCAGGTATAGTAAGTTATAATTAATAATAACCTAATTAGGAGGAAAAATAATGTTCAATTTAACTTTAATTGCTATTATTGTTATCATATTATTAATTGCAATTTATATTACACTTTATAACGGCTTACAAAAAGCCAAAGTCTATACTGAAGAATCCTGGAGTCAAATTGATGTCCAATTAAAACGGCGTAATGACCTAATCCCTAACTTAGTCGAAACAACTAAGGGATACGCTAAACATGAACAAGAAACATTAGAACGCGTTGTTCAGTTACGCAATCAATTAACTAATATACCGAGTGATGATCACGCTCAAACAATGAAAGTTTCAAATCAAATTTCAGATTCGTTAAAAACAATTTTTGCATTATCCGAAAACTATCCCGACCTAAAGGCAAATCAAAATTTCTTGAAGTTACAGGAAGAATTAACTAATACTGAAAATAAAATTTCTTATTCCAGACAACTTTATAATTCATCTGCTGCATCATATGACCAGAAACTCTTGACTTTCCCATCAAATATTGTTGCAAAAATACATGGATTCCAAAAAGTTGCTTACTTGCAAACAAATGAAACTGAAAAAGAAGTACCTAAAGTAAAATTTTAAACAATAGGTTAGTGTTATGCTATTTGAACAAATCGCTCGCAACAAACGAAAAACAATAGTTATTATGACTTTGTTTATAATTATTTTAGCTTTAGTTGGCGCTGGTTTAGGCTATATTTTCGGTAATCGACCGCTTTTAGGTTTGATTGTTGCCATTATCTTTAGCGTTATTTATATGCTAATTGTCTTACCTAATCCAGCCAATATGGTTATGAGCCTCAACCATGCGCAAGAAATAGATGAACAAAGTAATCCCCAATTATGGCATATTGTTCAAGATATGGCTTTAGTTGGTCGTGTACCAATGCCACGTGTTTTTATTATAAATGATCAAAGTCCTAATGCCTTTGCGACAGGCCGTGATCCCAATCATTCAGCAGTTGCAGTTACACAAGGGCTACTGGATATGATGAATCGTGAAGAACTAGAAGGCGTTTTAGGTCACGAAATTTCGCATATTCGAAATTACGATATCATGGTTTCTACTATTGCAGCTGTCTTAGTTGGTGTTATCTCTTTTCTATCAGGGATAGCCAGTAGGTACATCTGGTGGATTGACGACGATGACCATGATAATAATGATAGCAACAATAGTTTGAACTTAATTTTTAAAGTTATTGCTATCTTGTTCGTCTTAATCCTCGGACCCATTTGTGCAAGTTTAGCCCAAATGGCATTGTCGCGAAATCGTGAATATTTGGCTGATGCTTCATCAGTAGAATTAACGCGTAATCCACAAGGTTTAATTTCTGCACTTAAAAAAATTGAAAATTCAGAGCCTATGAAAAAAGCAGACCCTAGTAGTGCCGGAATGTATATTGAAAATCCTCTACATCAACAGCATGGATTGACACATTTATTTGACACTCATCCCCCAACAGCAGATCGAATTGTTCGTTTAGAAAAAATGTAATTATAAAAAAGGCACCTTTTTAAAAGGGTGCCTTTTAAATAACTATAAAATTAATTTTTCTTCTTAGACTTAAGACTAGTTAAACTAATCCCAGTTAATAATAAAACAATTCCCGCTACTAAAAGTGATAACTGGGATTGCTTATTTATACCAGTTTGCGGCAACTTGCCTGCAGAGTGATCGTTATTGGGATCATTAAGTCCCTTACCCCTAGTAGAATTGCTTGTCATCTTAGTCTTACTATCAGTCGGTTTTTTACCAGTCGGTAAACAATTTTGAGAATGTCCCTGCTGTTTATTACTTGACTTATCGTCTTTTGGAGGAATTACAGATTCATTACCCGTAGAATTAGTTTGTCCGTTCTTAGTATAAATATAAGTTACAATCTGTTCTACACTATCAAAAAATCCAACGGCATTAGTCGGTCGTGTCTTAAGTGTATAACCTGGAATTTCTTTAGCAGTTGAAATATAACCATCACCCAGATTTCCACTTAAAACTTCTTCAGCGGCAAGTGTGTTGCCATCTTCAGCTTGATATTTTACTATGACATTTGCACCTTTAATTGGTTCGCGTTTATCAACTACCGTATCTTTAGTATAAGTTAAAATTAAAATTCCATCTGCAACAGGAGTTGTAATTTCAATTAAATTATCTTTAGAATCGATTGGCTGATCAGCATATTGCGCTGACTTAAATGTATAACCTGGAATTTGGGGTACTTTAATTTTAGATGTTGAAATTACCTCATCCTTGAACGACGCAATTGGATTACCTTTATCGTCTTGATATTTTACCTTAACTGAATTAGTAGCAGTAGCACCTTCGTATACAGCTACAGCCGGTTTGGGGCTAGATGACAAGGAAGCTGCTGCAGCAACTTTAGTATTAGCAGTTAAAAAACTTAGCGCTATAAAGGTAACAGCTCCCAATATTCTTTTTTTACCATCTTTAAAAATGCCTTTTCTTTTGCTCATATCTTGTGTCCTTTCGGCTACACCTATGTGATTTCAATTTAAAGTCATTAACAACCAATTATGCTATAAATATAACTTTGAAAGCGATTGTAGCATATGTATCCAGCAAGCAGAAGTTTATATATACATAATATAACAATAGTTATATAATAAAATTAATATCTCATTATTTTAAGTTGATATTTGCTTGTCTAAATAATTCTGTCCGCATTTGAACTGGCGTTTCATGATAATACTCGTTAAATTTTTTATAAAAAAAAGATTTACCACTATATCCTACTTGAGAAATAATATCTCTAACCGAAATATCGGGGCGTGCTAGTAAGGTACGTGCTTCCTGCATACGTCTTTCATCAACATGCTCAACAAAACTTTTTCCAGTTTTTTGCTTAACTAAAGTTGAAAAATAATTAGGATTTAAACCAAAATGCTTTGCAGTTTGTTCCAAAGTAATATGAGCAAAGTTTTCATCAATATATTGATCTAGAGTTGTCTCAGCAAATTCATAGTTAACCAGTGGTAGAGCTGATAGCTTTTGATTTCTAATCGTTGTTAAAAATGCCATCATTAATTCTGCACTAATCATTTCACTAGTAAACAAATTTTGGTTTAAATATTCATCAACGATTCTTCTCATCAGTTGGGTGGGTTTGGCTAATTTTGAATTTTTTAAATATAACAACCGCTCCGTCTTAAGAGATAACTTTATTTGGCTAACTATTTTCTGCTCGTCATCATTAAATTTAGCTATAGCATTGAGAAAATTTAAATGATTAGTAAATTCAAATTTAACGATTATATCTTCTTTAGTTTGCCTAGGAACATCATATTCACATTTTGGTTCTAAAAAAACGCTATTTCCTGTTGCTAAACGAATATTTTTTCCATTGATTTTTATGTTTATTGTTCCTGCCACCATAAAAATAATAGTTTGACGAGCAGTTTGATAGCGATGTAGACCAGTATTATGATTTTCAAGATAAATCGTAAATAGATCAAAAGTGCTATTAACTGGTTTGAGACATACCTCATTTGTATCAGTACTTATTGCTTGTAAAACACTCGCTAAATATTGTTCCAGCCTAGCTGCTGTCATACCTTCACCTTCTCAATGATTTTATATTATACTTTAATTATATATCAAAAGATTTGTTACTTATAAATTTTTAAAGCAAAAAAGTTTACTTTAATATCATGATCAAGATAGACAGCAAACCATCTTTTAGGTATAATGACACTAATCTTGGGGTGCCGATAAGGCTGAGAACATACCCACTGAACCTGCATGGATAATGCCAACGAAGGGAAAATCACTTGAATTTTACGTCATCTGGTATGAAGCCATGATGACTTTTTTTATACTTAGGAAATAAAATTGATTACTATTAAAAATTTAACTTTTACATATGACCTGCAGAATAAAATTTTAGATAACCTTAGTTTAACCATACCTACAAAAGAATTTTCATTATTAGTAGGACCTTCAGGCTGCGGCAAATCTACCCTACTAAAAATACTTGCAGCACTTTATCCCAAATATGCTGGTCAACTCACTGGGGAAGTTGATTTAAATGGCTTACGAGCTGCGATGCTGTTCCAAAATGCTAGTGAACAATTTACAATGTCTACTCCGCGAGAAGAAATTATCTTCGCTTTAGAAAACCTCCAAGTTGACCGTGAACAATATGCCCAGCGTCTTAAATTGGCCGTTAAATTTACCCAGATTGACCATCTACTTGATCAAAAAATTAATACAATGTCTGGTGGTGAACAGCAACGAGTCGCACTAGCTGTTCTAGTAGCAATGGATGTAGATCTTTATTTACTTGATGAGCCATTTGCCAGTTGTGACCCAGATACTCGGCACTTTTTAATTAACAAATTAGCAGCTTTAAAAAAACAAGGGAAAACTATTCTCATTAGTGATCATCTTTTAAGCAATTATCAAAATATTTGTGACAATATATTTCAATTTCAAAAAAAAGTAATCACTAAGCTAAGTGCAGCAGCCAAAGATAACTTATTGCAAAAAAATAAAGATAAAAAAAATTATCATTTTGCTCTCCCTCAAAGTGAGCAACCCTGTTTTACTTTAACTAATACAAAAATTAGTGAAAATCGATTACTTTTAAACCAAAAGCACTTACAAATTATGGCTGGTAAAACCACCCTCATTACGGGAGCTAATGGCATTGGTAAAACTTCACTTTTTAATGCCCTTAGTAAAATGTTATCCTACGATGGTAGCTTGACTTATTATGACCATGAAATTAGCCAACTATCCGCGCGTAAATATTTGCGGCAAGTTGGGCAAGTTTTCCAAAAAGCTAGTGACCAATTTATTAATATTTCAGTTGCAGATGAGCTTAACTTGAGTAAAAAAAGTCCTAACAACCATTTCTTTACTGACCCAGAAATTAATAAAGCTTTAATTGCCTTGGAATTAGATCAAACCTTAGATCAAGCTGTCTATTCCCTTTCTGGTGGTCAACAAAAGAAATTGCAAATTTTATTGATGATCATTGCTAGTCAAGCTGTGCTCTTACTTGATGAACCGCTAAGTGGCTTAGATGATCATTCTGCTAAACAAATCATAAATTTATTAAAGGAGAACCAAGCTCGACAAGGGCAAACATTAGTAATTATTACCCACGACCTTACTAACATTGCGGAGTGGTGTGATTATCATCTTGTTTTTAAAAACCAACAATTAACCTATGTAACGAAATGAGGTGCTCGCATTGAATCCTGGTTTTAAGTTCTTTTTAGCAGTAACAGTTTCTTTAGAGATATCATTGACAACCAGCTTACCTACAAATTTAATCATTATTGGAATAGCAGTAGTTTATTTACTTTTTAATCATGTCAAAATCAAAAATTTACTTTTAACATTACTTTTACCATTAGTAGCAGCAACGACCATCTTTGCTACGCTGTACTGGTTTACACCTGAACCCAATTTACAGAACGCTCTTTGTTTAGCTAGTAGAATTTATGTCTACACTCTGACCATCTACTGCGTTTTTATTGGAACTACGACCACAGAATTTGCTCGTTGCTTTGAACAAAATTTTCATCTACCAAGTAAATTCGCATATGGCATTTTAGCAGCACTTAATCTTGTTCCCCAAATGAAACAAGCAATTAAAAAAGTCCAAACCGCTGCAATGATGCGGGGAGTTTATTTAAGTTTTTGGTCACCTACACTCTACTTCAAAGCAATCTTAATTGCCCTCAATTCAGCCGAAAATTTAGCCCAAGCAATGGAGTCACATGGCTATGTTGAAGATGCGCCACGGACAACGATCGTGGCAATTCCAATAAAAATAAGTGATTGGATATATAGCGGTATTATTCTATTATTTGTTAACCTTGCACTACTTACTTTCAATTAAATAAAAAATAGCCATATAGATGATGCGAACCCAAAATTAGGGCGCTTTATTAATTATTAACTGAGGACTAATTACCGGTATTTAATCGGAGTTGGTCCTTTTAGTTTGCTTTTAATTCTTTTCTGGTTGTAATACTCAATGTAGTCTCTGATTGCATCTTCTAGTTCATTAAGATTTTTAACTTGCTTTTCAAAGCCGTAAAACATTACCCACTTGAGGGTTAAAGTCATTACTATAAATAGTGTAAAGTTAAGCCAAAATAGTTAGGCCGTGACATGCAAGAAACGCCAGCAAGTAATCAATATTAGATCTAACCTGATAACGCCAACTTAATTCAGGAGGAACAATTTAATATTCATGGCAAAGCCGATAGCTTGTAATTTTATCTTATTTAGATAATTTAGCCATAAAAATAACCCCCAAATTTGGGGGCACTTCATAGTTGATTGTTTTTTATTATCTTCTTATTTATGATAAGGACTACCATTATTAATCATAAAACCGCGATAAATTTGTTCGATTAGCACCACCCGCATCAATTGATGCGGTAAAGTTAATTTGCCGAAGCTAAGTAAATCATCTGCCCGCTGATTTACAGCAGAACTAGTGCCCAGACTACCACCAATTACGAAAGTAAGATCTGAATGACCATAAGTCCCCAGTTTTTCTAATTCTAAAGCAAATTCTTCACTACTACGTTCCTTACCCTTAATCGCTGTAACATACACATATTCTTTACTTTTAATTTTAGCTAAAATCCTTTGTCCTTCAATTTCCTTAACTTGATTTTGTTCAGCTAAACTTAATTTTTCAGGCGCTTGCTCATCAGCTACTTGGATTAATTCTATTTTAGCAAATCGATTAAGTCGTTTTTGATACTCCGCAATTGCGTCCTTAAAATATTTTTCTTTTAACTTACCCACACAAATAATTTTTATCTTCATAATTTTTACTTTATCCCCAAATACCCATTCTTTCCACTGACTTTGTCCACAGCTGTGTACAAGCAAAATCTACATTTTGTGGTTATCAGACTAACTTTTATCATAACTTGTGTTAGCTGCTTTTTTTTTATTTTTTATTTTTAAATTACGCACATCTATTCATGGATAGTTGAAATTTACAAACTTTCTAGATAAGAATGGCGCTATCACCGTTTTTTTAGCTTTATTAGCCAAAAAATAAACTATAATATTTACACACAATTCACAAGTTTTCCACAAAGCTTATACGAAATTTTTGCTAATTTATGCACAATCCACAAAGTTTTCCACAGTTATCAACAAGATTTTAGCTCCCATTTAAAACTTGACAAAGATAAAAGACGAATATTACGATGTTCCGCATATTGATTATTAACAAAAAAGCTGTATTACCATCCAAATCAGTGTAGTACAGCTTTTAATAACTAATACATTTATTTTTCGAACTTAATCAGCCTGCAACTTTATATTTAACTTCATTTCATTACCATTACGATTAATCGTTACACTAACACGATCACCAACTTTATGATTATACAAAATACTGTGTAACGAAGCGACATCTGAAATAGATTGGTTGTCAACCTTAATAATAACATCACCAACTTTGATACCAGCTACACTAGCTGCACCTCTTTTAGTAACTTCTGCAATGTAAATTCCATCTTTTAAGTTAGACTTAATATTAAGCTGTTTACGATAGCTAGCTGGCATCCCTTGTAACGCAATAACTTTGACTCCTAATTGTGGTCGTACAATTTTACCCTTCTTAACTAGCTGATTAACAATTGTAACTACCTCATTTGAAGGAATGGCAAAACCCATTCCTTCAACAGATGTCCCATCACCAGATTGTGATAACTTCATTGAATTAATCCCAATAACCTGACCCGCAGAATTAACCAAGGCTCCACCAGAGTTACCTGGATTGATGGCTGCATCAGTTTGAATGACTGTCTGTTGATTAGCTGAAGAAGTGGTAATGCTTCGCGCTGGTGCGGAAATTATTCCTTGGGTGACGGTTGAAGCATATTCACTACCAAGAGGTGAGCCAACGGCTATTACCGTTTGCCCTGCCTGCAAACTCTTAGAATCGCCAAATTCAGCAATTTGTGTAGCGTAGCTAGCATCAATTGACAAAACTGCTAAATCAGTTGTTGCATCAGTACCAACAATGCGGGCATTAACTGTTTTTCCATTTGAGAGCATTACTTGAACTTTATCACTCCCAGAAACAACATGGTTGTTAGTTACAATATAACCTTTATTTCCTGACTTGGTGTAAATAACCCCAGATCCCTCACTATAAGTCTGCAACTTACCTTTATCCTTATTAGGATTATCGTCACCAAAAATATCAAACAAAGAATTACTACGTGTATTTTGTCGTTTCATATTAATTACCGAAACAACCGCTCCTCTAACACTGTTGTAGGCGGGAGTCATTGCCCCACTATTTCGGGCACTATTTTTTGAAGTTTTAGCACTACTGGAACTAATACTAGTTTGCGCATTATTGTTATAATTAGCATTATTAATTTGGTCAAGTGCCACATATGAAGCACCTCCCCCAATTAAACCCGCTACTATCCCAACAATAGCAGTTTTAAAAATACTATTTTGTTTTTCCATTATTTAGTTCTCCTTTAGTTATGTTTTAAATAATACTAATAAAGCTTGAACAAATATAAATAATTTAATTACATTTGTATTAAGCTTGTTGGTGCACTCGCATTGGTCATGACAATTTTAACATCACTTGGTAAATTGGCATCACCGTTAACCATTATCTCTTTTGCTGCATCATAAGCTAATTTAGCTGTATTATTGTGCTGACTTAGGTGGGCCAAAAAGATATGCTTAGTTCTACTAGTAACCACGTCTAATAGCGCTTGACCCGCATCAAGATTAGATAGGTGTCCAACGTCTGACAAAATTCTTTGCTTTAATGACCAAGAATAAGGACCGTTACGCAGCATCAGATCATCATAATTAAATTCCATTAAGTAAGCATCACAATCAGCAATTACCGCTTTTACTCGCTGCGAAACATATCCTGTATCGGTTAAAAAGGCAATCCTTTTGCCGCCACTAGTAAAAACGTAATATTGTGGCTTAGCTGCATCATGACTAGTAGCAAAAGCTGTGATATCAAGATCACCAAACGTTTTAGTTTGACCAGATTCAATTACATTAATCTGGTCAACTGGTAGCTTACCGATTTTTTGACTTTCATTCAAATATTTCCATGTCCCATCATTTGCAAAAGCAGCTAATTTAGGATAGCGGCGCATCAATATGCCTAATCCTTTACTATGATCTGAATGATCATGGCTTAAAAAAACCATATCAATGTCATGGATATCAACTCCTATATCTTTTAATAGTTGCTTTGTTTTTTTCCCTGACAAGCCTGCATCCATTAATATTTTATGCTGCTTGGTCTCAATTAGACTAGTATTTCCCGTAGATCCGCTAGCTAAAACAGAAACACGCACATTAATTTCCTTCCTAATTTTTCTGAACATTGTACGAGCTACTTTGCAAAATTTGGGCAGTAAATGCATTAACTCGTTTTACAGTTATATTTTTGGTTGTTTTATTTTCTACTAAAATAAGCCATGTGGGTAACATAATCGTGTTGCCCCGAACTTCAGTCAATTTCGAGTATCCTAAATTAACCTTTAACACGCGTGAATTATTAGCAATTTCACGATCAGTATACATTGCTTTAACCGCATGCCAGGCACTAATAATTAACTGCGGTTCTCTTACTGCACTAATTGGTCCCATATAAGAAATTGTATAATCGATAATTTGATTATTCCGTACATTAATTGTTAATTGAGCATCATTATCATAGACTTGACCGTAATCCGTTTTTTGTACATAACAATAAGCATTTTCGCCAGACATACTTGGCTCATATTTAAAATTTTTACCATATGGTACACAAGTAGGATCGTTCTTAAAATCATCTAGTTGCTCAAGCATTTTTTTCCGATTACCTGAAAGTAAAATTGCCGATTGCGGTGTTGCAGATAGGCTGTTATCACTTTTTGAATAGTGAGTTGTCACTTGCGTTAAAGCACTTTCTTTATGCGAAAGATAATCGCGATTTTTAGCCGCCAAATAATAACCAGATTGTTGCTTACGCGAAATATGTAATGGAATATCAATCCCATCTGCCCGCATTTCAGACCGAATACTAGTTGTCGTTCCGGCCGTATTGCTTAGACTAATTGGTGAGCGCCACATTTCAATTCCAAGATACAAATCAATTAACAAAAATATAATTAAGATTAACCATTCGATTCTTTTTCGATCCATCCTAATTCCCCTTCACTAACTGGTTTTGGTTAACTCCACTTGAGCCATATTTTTCCCACTCTGCGGCACTTCTCCACTGATTATATGCTTTAACATAATATACTGGGATCAAATTAATTAAATTGTCATGGCTATGATCTTTTTCTACACGATACGCCACAATTACCCGTTGGATTGCCGTTTTCTTTAGTCCCGCATTAACTAAATTATGCACTACGGTCTCACTTGGAGGCAAAGTTCGCGTTTGTCCATCAAACGGAATTGGAATTTGTAAATCAGTATTATTAAACGCAACCTCTATTGCATCTTGCGCAAAACGCGTCGTTATTTGCGGGTTTTTACTACTCAAAAAAACTGGTAAGCCTTCAATATAATTAGCATAACTAATTGATCCATTACTATAATCAAAATAACGCAAATCTTGTTCACTTAGACCTAACTTATGAACATATTCAACACTATCGAGTAAGCGCTCATTAGTAGACATAACTTTACTCTTTTCATAGCGAGAATATAAAAAATCTGCTTCTTTTAGTTCAGTATTTGGTGCTCGCAATTTTGTGTAGTAATTCAGCGAATAAGTGGTCCAGCCCTTTTTACTTGAACGAGCAGTTACATTGGCTGTACCGAGCAGCCGGGTAACGAAGTAAGAATCTGGCTGACTATTAGTTAAATAACTATAAACCCGCCAATGTTCTGTTTGGGTATAAAATACTTCATAGCTATCATTTAATCGGACAAATTTAACCGGCTGACGTCCATGGGCATTCCGAGCATAACTGCGTAAACGCGAAAAGTCAGCCTTAATTAATCCCACACGATAAATTGTTGTACTCTTATCACTACCTAAATAAAAATAAAAATTGCTCGGCGATATAAAAATACGGCGAAATTTCTGGTCATTTTTAGTGACATCCTTTTTAGTAAGCAAATTTACACTTACTTCATTAGGAAAGGTTAATTGCACATATGCAGAATTATTAAGCATTTGCTCATACTTGTGCTGACTTGAGCTGATTTTTTCGATGTTACCATATTTGACATCCTTAAGTTCATTACTAAATTCTAACGGTAAATTCTTTTTAGCATCATATAAGTTATATAATTGACCATTCTGAAAGCCATAAGAACTGGTTGGTACAAATAGATTTGAAATAATTCGGTTGCGACTATGTGACTGCTCAGTTACATTACTAGTTTGATTAATGTGGCTAAAGTATTGATTATTCGTCATGATAAAAATCCACAGAATAATCGACAAAATAACTGCTGCTAATGTTCCAATTAGTAACAATATATCGCCTAATTTAAATTTAAGCTTCATCCCACTCATCTCCCTCGCTCATTGGTTCATAAGGTAAGGCAATATAAAAAGTTGAGCCTCTATTTTCACTACTAGTAGCCCAAATTTGACCGTGATGTTGCTCTACAATTTCTTTAGCAATTGCTAGCCCTAGGCCAGTCCCGCCTTGAGCACGCGAGCGTGCCTTATCAACCCGGTAAAAGCGATCAAAAATTTTACTTAAATCTTCTCGAGGAATTCCTAAACCTTGGTCAGCAATACTTAAAATAATGCGATGATCATCATGAGTTAAACTTGCAGTAATCACTCCACCATTAGGTGAATATTTAATGGCATTATTCATAATATTATCAATTACTTGCGCTATTTTATCAGTATCAATTTCAACCCATAAGGCCTGTGTACCTAATTGACGCTTAATTGTATACTTCTTTTTACCCTCTTTTTGATTATTTTTTACAATCATATCGAAGCGGTCTAAGATATGGGCAACAAAATCATTAAAATTAACCCACTCAAAATTGATTTTGACTGCACCCCGATCCATCCTGGACAAACTTAATAATTCACTGATCATACGGATCATTCGTTCAGTTTCTTCTTGGGTAACTTGTAAAAATTTAGGAGCTACATTGGGATCTTTCCAAGCCCCTTCATTTAAGGTTTCAATATAGGCGTGCATACTTGTAAGCGGGGTACGCAATTCATGGGAAACATTTGAAACAAACTGTTTTTGAGAGTTTTCATTTTTTTGTTGCTCAGTAATATCGTGTAACACACACACACTACCTGAAACAAAACCGGTCACTCTTTTAATTAGTGAAAAACTAGCATGTAAAATAACTTCATCACGACTACCTTCGTTAACTGTAAGCACAATTCCTTTCTGATTAGCAATCAAGTCTTGGGAAGATTCTTTTAAACCTAAAATTGTCGCAATTGGCTTATTGGTGATTTTTTCTTCAGTTGTATTCAAAAAGTTAAGTGCCATTTGATTAACCACATTAACATTACCATGCCGGTCCGTTGCCAGAACCCCATCACTCATATGTGACAAAATGCTATCTAATCTTCGCTGCTCACTTTCAGATTCTTCTTGTGAACGTTCAATTCTAACTGACAAAGTATTAAATGCTTGGCCTAGCTGACCTAATTCATCATTAGAATAAATTTTTACTTGACTAGAATAATCTCCGTCAGCAATATTTAGAGCTTGACTTTGCATTTCCTCAATAGGTTTAGTAATTGCATGTGAAACTACTAATGATAAAATAGCACCCATTACTGCTGCCACTAATGAGGTCACTAAAAACATTAAAGAAATATTTCGTAAATCATTAAAAACACCCTGCATTGATGCTTTAACGTAAATTGCGCCCACAATATTGGTAGAACCATTGCCTGCATTCAGAGGTGTCACCTGAATCATATAGTCACCATGATCATTAACTACCTTTGTAGCTTGTCTACCCGTTGAAGTTACTTGCTTAACAATAGTGTTATTGACTCTTTGTCCAATACGATTTTTATCATTTAACCTAGAAACAGCCCGAATGATATCCTTATTATCAACAACAATAATTTCACTAATCGTACCAATTCCGTTGCTATAATCATTGACTATACGATTCAAGTTACTGTTAGTGTGCTTATTATCTCTGACTAACTGCAGTGATAACTGATTGGTTACAATTGGTAGTACTTGAATTGACGATTGAAAATTATCAATGCTATTTTGTTCTAATTGTCTAGTGAAATATACCCCAATGACCTCAATTGTCGCAATAATCATTGCCATAAAAACAGTTGCTAATGTAGTGTTAATTGAAATAGTTAAATGCTTAAATTTATTTTTTATTCTATTCATAATTATCCAAATATATAAAAAGAAAGCCACGCAAAAAATCATTCTGCAGGCTTTCTTTAATTAGTCTTCTGTTGGCTGTTTCACATAATAGCCAACACCGCGACGAGTTACTAAAATCTGCGGCTGAATCGGATTATCCTCGATTTTTTCCCGCAAACGATGGACTGTTACATCAACGGTACGAACATCGCCAAAATAATCATAGCCCCAAACTGTTTGCAATAAATGTTCCCTAGTCATTACTTGTTCCATATGTTGCGCTAAATAATAAAGCAACTCAAACTCACGATGTGTGAGTTCAATTTTTTTACCTTCTTTTTCAACAATATAGGCATCAGGCATAATCACCAGATTACCAATAGTTATATTCTTGGTTGAAGTATTATCACTATCATTTTCCACTTTTTTAGCAATACTACGGCGCCGTAAATTAGCTTTAACTCGCGCTACAAGTTCACGATTAGAAAATGGCTTAGTAACATAATCATCCGCTCCCATTTCCAGCCCGAGTACTTTATCAATTTCCGTATCTTTAGCTGTTACCATAATAATCGGTAAATCATGAGTTTGTCTAACTTCACGTGCCACTTCTAAACCATCTTTTTTGGGTAACATCAAGTCCAAAATCATCAAATCTGGATTATATTCATCAACTTTTTTAATAGCTTCTTCCCCATCATAGGCAGTGTCGACGTCGAAGCCTTCCTTCGTCAAATTAAATTTGATAATATCAGAAATTGGTTTTTCGTCATCGACAACGAGAATCTTCTTTGGCATCGAAAGCCCCCCTTTGCTTAACATTATACTGTTTTTTAACTATTTAGCCAAAAAAAGCACAAAAATTTAACAAAAAAGCTTGCATTTCATTTAAAATAATAGCATAATAATTTTTGTTGGTTATTTAAGATAACATTTTTTGGGTGGCTAGCTCAGCTGGCAGAGCAACGGACTCTTAATCCGTGGGTCCAGGGTTCGAACCCCTGGCCACCCATTAAAAAGAAGCACTGCGAGAAGGCGGTGCTTTTTTGCTAGTTAATGGTTAAAGACGCCATAACTAACTATCCTAATTTTTTTGCAAAAATGACTTGCCAAAACTAGAAATACTTGCTAATATATTTAACTGTCAACAGAAATAAATGGGTGGCTAGCTCAGCTGGCAGAGCAACGGACTCTTAATCCGTGGGTCCAGGGTTCGAACCCCTGGCCACCCATCATAAATAAAAAGCACTGTAAGTAACAGTGCTTTTTTGTTATCTCAAAAATTCATCTTTCCTAGCTATGTTTTTATCTGAATAATAATTTGCTAATTCCCCCATATTATTTTTTTAATAAAAAGGCATTAATTTAATCTTGTTAATTATAAACATCTAAATTAAAATGTTATATATTAGGAACAAAAAACACGACAACATCTCCCCACTATTGCCAGGGAAAATTTCCATTTGTCTTGGTAGTGTTTTATTTTTATTGTCCAACTTTTTAATCGCTACATATGCCAACTTTACTTTTGGCATATACTACAAGAAAAACTACTCGCAAATCAATTTAAGCAAGCTGAAGGATTATTATAAATGAAAAAGTTTTATAAAATATGTGCTCTAGTACTTGTCGTCTTCTTTTTGGCTATCGGTCTAAATATCTACCATGACATACATACAACATCTCAAACAATGAGTCATTTTAACAAACCAAACCAGTTCAGCAACCAAACTAAAAGAAAGACAATTGTTTTTAAAAAATTTACCAAAATCAAACTTGACACCTACCTCCCAGACATCCAAGTTATTCCTGGTAAGAAATATCAAGTAACTATTATAGGCAATTATGGCGCCGATATTAGTAAAATTAAAACTTCCATTAAAGATAACCAGTTAACCATTTTTGACAAGCCCGAACCCCATTATAATAATGGAAACTATCACGTTGAAATTAGGGTCCCAAAGAGCCACTCCCTATTAGAAATATCTGGTTCATGTTATGCGTGCACCCTACTTTTAAAAAACTTAATTATTCCAAGAATAAACATTAAAGTCGATGATAGTGATGCTATTTTAAAAAATACCATCGTTAAAAAATTGAATTTAATCTTAAGTGATGGCGAGTTTAAAGTCAGCAATTCGACTTTATCAAGTGCAAAATTAGCTTTAAGTGATAGCGACTGTAAAATTACAGACATTCAGTGCAAAATTACCGCAACCTTAAATGATGGTGATGCGTTAATCAAAAATTCTAAAATTACTGGCAATAGTTCGTTCAACCTAAATGACGGTGATTTTATAATGAACAAGGCACCTAAAATTAGTTACGACCTTACAGCTGATTCAGAGGATACCATTAAATTTGACAATACTTATCACACTAGCCACCTAGTTAAAAGGCTTAATGGCACGCCTCTTCTTAAAGTAGTCAGTGCCGACGGCGATATTGCAATCAATTAAAGGAACATTTAACAATGAAAAAGTTCTATCAAATCATTGGTATCATTGCAGTTATTGGTCTTGTTTTATTACTAATTATTAAATTTAATACTAGCAAATAAAATATGCAAGAAGTACATCATGAAATAACTAATGGTAGCTTTTTTAGTGACCATGAGCACAAGCATTCTGTAAGTAGTAAAACAAACAACCTGAAGAAATTTTCCAAAATTAAAATCAGGGTTAACGAAGCCGACATTAACATTGCTAAGGGTGACCAATTTCAAGTAAAAATTACAAGTCGCAACATTAAAGCAGTCAAGATTGGAGTAACAAATCAAGAACTGACGCTTGCTAATGACCACCAAGCATCTAACGATGATTGCAAACTTTTAATTACTGTTCCTGATAAAAACGCTGTAAGCAACATTTCAGGATTGGTCAATGAAGGAGACGTTAGTTTAAATGACTTAACTATCGCTGACATTGACCTGCAAATGGATGATGGTGACCTTAGTATCAACAATATCAAGGCCTTGAAGACGTCTTTCACCTTAGATGAAGGTGACATTAAGGTAACAAATTCAACCCTAAAAGCAGACACTTCTAACTGCAATGATGGAGATTTAACAATTTTTGCTAGCCAATTTAAAACCTCTGTTTCTCTTACTGATGGCGATATTTCAATCAGCAATTCCAAAATTCTTGGTAGCAGTTCATTCAATTTACATGATGGTAGTTTTCAAATGAGCGAGGCACCGATGATTAGTTACTTACTTTCAACTCATTCTGGTAATGAAATCAACTTCCGCCATAACAATTATTCTGGTCATTTTTCTAAAGTCAGGCAACATACACCTCTTCTAAGAGTTACTTGTGGCAATGGCGATATTAATATTAACTAGATAAATTGGCTTAAAGTTGCAGGCATAAATATAAAAGTTAGTCATTCAATAAAAAAGTTTAGTTTTACCACCATAAAATTTTTTAAAGCGTATAATTAGACATCTAACCTTTTTAGGATTATGTTATATTTTAGATAGGTTTTATTCTATTTATTGAAAGGAGTGTGCTTCAATGGAGAAGTTCACAAAAGAATCTTTAGCAAAATATGATGGTAAAAATGGAAATCCAGCTTATGTAGCAATTGATGGCGATGTTTACGATGTTACTGGCAATGCTCACTGGACTGATGGCGAACACCATGGTAATTTAGCTGGACAAGACTTGACAGTTGCAATTGGTCAATCACCTCACGGTAAGAGTGTTTTAGGCAACTTGAAAAAAGTTGGTACTTACGAAGCTTAGTTACTATTTGACAACAAAAAAAGGTACACAATTGTGTACCTTTTTTTGTTTGCTAAATTAGTCATGTAAAGCCAAATAATTTTCTGCATTGCGTAAATCTTTAAGTGAAAGCTGTCCTGGTGCCGAAGTTTGACTTACCGCCCCAAAAGATAAGCTTGAACCAAAAACCTGACCAGCAATTCGCGTAACTTTACCCAAATCACCCATTGCCATTGTAATTAAAGGATTAGGAATTGCTTTATGCACTACCTGAGTAGCTTCTAATAAGGTTAAAACATCCTGCGGAGTATGCGGCATGCAGGCTAATTTAGGAATATCTGCCCCCAATTGTGCCATCTTTTTAAGGCGAAATTCAATGACATCTTGGGCGGGTACCTTATCAAAATCATGGTTACTCATAATTACTACGATATTGTAATCATGGGCTAAGGAAACGAGCTGCTTAATCCGCTCTTCATCATGAAACAGTTCTATATCAACTGCATCGCCTAAGCGCTTGGTAATAATTAATTCCACTAAGTCCAAATAAGCATCATCTGCTAATGCAGCAACGCCACCTTCATTTTGCGTTCTAAAGGTTACTAAAAGCGGCAAGTCGCCCACCGTTTGTCGTAATTTTTGGGCAGTTGCAATTAAGGCGGCCTGGTCAGCAATTCCAGCTGCATAGTAATCGAGCCGCCATTCCATTAAATCTGGCTGGGCAGCAACAATTGTTTCCGCTGCAGTTAAAATTTCTGTTTCCGTTCGTCCAACATTTGGAACAGCAATTTTAGGTAGCCCTGTTCCCAAAACAATATTTCTAACCTTAATAGTTGCCATTGTCTACCTCAACTTTTCTTACTTATCGGTAAACATAATTTCCCGAATATAGTCAGTTGGCATATCTTGACCCGTCCAGAGTTTAAATGAGGCGGCCCCTTGTTCAATCATCATGCCAATTCCGTTAAAAACATGTTCAACCCCTGCTGCTTGAGCTACTTCCATTAGTTTAGTAGTTCTAGGAGCATAAACTGTATCAAAAACGACCATCTCTTTATGGAACCAGGATGGATCTGAAACCAAAGTTTTATCTTCTAACGGTTTCATGCCGACACTCGTAGCATCACAGTAAATATCACTTTCAGCAATTGCCTGTTTAAATGCAGCTTGATCGCTTAAATCGGTTAATGAAACTTTGCAAGTCGTCTTTTCTTGAATTGTTTGCACATTTTTTTCAGCTTGGGCCCATTTATCATCTTGAATGTTGAACATTTTTATTTCCTTAGCACCATCCAAAGCGGACTGAACTGCAATCGGAGTCGCAGCACCACCAGCTCCAGTTAGAGTAA
Organism: Lactobacillus sp. ESL0230; assembly: GCF_003692805.1. Taxonomy (NCBI): domain Bacteria; kingdom Bacillati; phylum Bacillota; class Bacilli; order Lactobacillales; family Lactobacillaceae; genus Lactobacillus; species Lactobacillus sp. ESL0230. The sequence continues at coordinate 16,442 of NZ_REHI01000003.1, read as the reverse complement.
TTATCTTATCTTTGATTTCAATGCCTTCAGCTTTAAGTGCCTGGACAAAGCCAATACCATCTGTAGTGTAACCAGTCAAAACACCCTGATCATTAACAATGGTATTAACAGCATCACACATTTCTGAAGCTGGTGATAGTTTATCAAGATATTTAATCACTTCTTTTTTATTTGGCATCGATACATTTGAACCGCGCATATCTAAAGTCCGAATAGCATCAACTGCGCTAGCAAGTTTATCGTTACCAATTTCAAAGCAGAGATAAGTATAATTTAGACCTAATTTGGCAAAAGCGTTATTGTGCATTGTAGGTGACATTGAATGCCGAATCGGATAAGCCATTAAACCAATTAAATAAGTGTGGCCATCCAGCCAACCAGTAATTGGACCATTCACGCCTGTAATTTGATTTGTCATTATTTTAGCTCCTTACTTTTAAAAAAATAATATCTATACTTATTTAGTAGATGCACCCGATACCACATTTACTGTTTCACGTGAAACCAAATGTGATTGGCTAAAATTAGCATTATCAGCAGCCTCAGTTCCTGCTATAAAGCCGGAAGCATAACTCCATGAATTCATCATACTTGGCATTGAATCATGACCATTGGCACCACCAATTATTTCACCTGCAGCATAAAAATTAGGAACGGGATTAAAATCAGTGGTCAAAAGCTGTAAATGCTTGTTAGTCTCATATCCACCCAAAGTAGTGCAAAAACGTAATTTTTGTTCAATTACGTAGTAAGTATCGCCTTCATATTTATGCATAAATTGTGCTGGACGTTCAAATTCAGAGTCTTTGCCAACTTTAACTGCTTCTTCATACTCTGCTAACGTCTTTTGTAAATTAGCATAATTAATACCCGCTTTTTGAGCAACTACTTTGAGATTACCAGAAACCAAAATTGGACTCTTCTTACCATCTAAATCAAAGAAGCCTTGCACTTCATCTTGAGTGAAACCATACTTGAGTAACAATTCATAGAATCTATCCCACATTCTTTGATCCATTATTACAAAAGCAAGCTTATCCTTTTGGGCCGCAATTGCATCACGAAAATGGGTATATGGCGCCGATTCATTCACAATTCGCTGACCATCAGTATTAACAAAAATTGCCCCCATATCGCTGGCTTCCTTAGTGGAATAAGTTGTCAATTTGGCAATACCTGGTTCAACTTCAAGTCCATGTGGATAAACTTTATACCAATCAAGATTGCGTGCAACTAAATTCATATTTTTGGCAAAATCAAAATAGTCACCAGTTGAGGTCATTGGACCATAATATGGTATCGTAGTTTTATGTTCCTGATAATCACGTGCACCCCAACCTCCAGCTGCTAGCACTAATGACTTGAAGTTAACTTTAGTAGTCTGATACTTACTTTCCGCAATTAATGAAACTAGCTCACCTTTTTCATTCTTATTTAGCTTTTCTACCCGAGTTTCCTGTAAAATTTGCCCTCCTTTTTGGGTAAAGGCCTCACCAACCTTGGTAATCAATTCATATGAACTGGCGGTTGGCATTTCAATTTGGCGGTCAACTGAATGCTCAATCGTTTGCGTTTCTGCTTTTTGATAGGTCAAAGTAGCAAACTCGGTAATAAAATCAACTGCCTTACCAATATTTTCAGCTAATAGATTAGATAACCCAGCATCATTAGTGCCTCGACATTCACGCCTAATATCTTGCACCAGTAATTCAGGTGTGTCCCTTTTAGCTTCTTCACCAAATATACTAACTGATAATTTTGATCCTGTGCCCACTACATTGGACCCATTCAAAATCGTTGCACCACCAAGATACCCATTTTTTTCAAGTACAAGTACCTTTTTACCTAAAGAAAGGGCCCGACAAGCAGCCATTAATCCGGCCATGCCAGAACCAATAACAGCTACATCAACATCAAGGGTAACGTTTTGATGCTCTTTGGCTTTGCTAGTGGTTGTAGTATCTACTCCATTTTCTGTGAGTGCCTTTTTACCAGCATCCAGCATGGCTTGCGTCATAATTGAAGCACCCGAAATTGCATCAACATCAAAGCTTTGCTCATTAATAACTTGAGTTTTTAATTTATCAACAACTTGGTTAAAAATTCCAGGTGTTTCCACATTTTTAGTTACCTCTAAGTCATCAATATGGTTACCCGTTAACTTAATTTCAAAATCAATCTGTCCATTACGCCCAGTAGCTTGGGTCTTTATTATTTTAGTCATAAATTTGCCTTTCTCTAACTAATCTGCAATATCAAAATTCTTACTGCGCACAATCAAAATTGCGGCAAGAATAGTTGAAGTTATTGCAAAAATTGCCGTAATCCAGAAAACCATCAAGGTACTTGTACCATTAGCTTTTAAGACAAAAGCTGCTACTAATGGTGCAACAAAGTAAACCATGGCAGGGGCAAAGCTATAATATGATGTGATCTTGCCATGACTTTGTGGAAAATAAGAAGTCAAAACAGATAAGCCAACTTGCCATACGCCACCAGCGGTGAAGAACCCGACTGCTAACGCGCCAGTTTCACCCGCTAATGGTGAAGGAGACAAAACCATGAATAAAAGTCCCACTGCAGTAATAGCTGAATAAACCATAATCAAGGTCAAACGCTTTACTTTTGTTACTAAAACTGAAGTCACAAAGACCGAGATCAATGACGCAATTGAATACCACGAAACTAGTTGATTAGCATTAGCAGCAGGTTCGTTGAGTACATATTGACCATAATAGGGCGCATATAAGGAAAAAATATAAAAAGTAAAACAAAGTGTAAATCCTAAAGCAATAATCATTAATCCATCAACTGCTAGTTTTGGCTGATTGCTACTAGTTTGCATTGTAGCCGTTGCCTGCTCAACTTTAGTCTCTTGGGCTTGCGCTTGCGGTGCATAAGCTGTTTTTATAGTTAAAAAAACATCAATTAAAATCAACGCAACTAAAATACAAGCAGTAATTCGCGGATTACTGATCAATTTGACACAAAATGGAAACAGCATCTGCATTACCTGCATGGCTGCTTTCACAAAAGAATTCATCGTGGCCGTTTTAGTCGGAAAGGCATCGGCTAGAGCCGGATAACCAGCTGTATCACCAAAAGAGTTAGTAGCGCCAAAAAACATCGCCGCTATTCCAGCCACCCAAATATTATTAGCAAAAGCTGCTCCCAACAAAAAAATAGCATCACTAGTAAGTGCAATCAACAAGGCCTTCTTGCGACCAATCTTATCTGAAATCGCACCTGCAAACAAAATAGTAATAATCCGCCCGAGGCCAACCATCGCCATCACCAACGAGATTTGAGTTTCAGTTGCATGCCATGACTGTGCTAAAACTTGGCGATACTGACTAATAAACAGTGTCGCCGCCCCCACAACCGCAAAGTGCATATAAACGGAGGTGGCAACACCTGCATAATTATTCTTTCTTTCCATCTCTTCACCTTTCAAAATTATTGGTAATTAATTACCCAATAATATAACCCATTTAATTAAATAAAAATAATGATTTATTATGGTACAAGTATGAGTATTAGCTATAAGCAATAACCTTGTCATTATTGACTTTGTCGCCATCATCGCAAAGATTGCTGTTTATCTTCGTCTAGCCAGCATAGCCATTGACGTCTAGTTTTAACCTTTTTTTAGCCAATTACCCAATTGATTTTAATAATAGGTTTTTTCAATAATTTAATAAAAAAATTAAATAATTAGCGTATTGCTAAAGACCTAAACGATCTTTAAGGCTATGAATGAACTCTTCTTCAGTCTTATCACTTACTTGGTATGGCTCAATCTGACCCTGAATTGGTCTTAATTGCGCGTCAACTGCGACATAAGTCAGCACAGCCTCACCAATTAATTCTGTTTGCCTATTATCCAGTGAAAGGCGATTAATTGCAGCATAAATTGTCATGGTCCGCTTAGTTGTTTTAAGCAATGTGAGACAAAAACTAAGATGATCACCTACTGAACTTGGCCGATAAAAACTAACGCGATCAATGCGACCGGTTAAAGTTTGGGTCTTAGCATATGAATTAGCAAATAATCCCATTGCCGAATCAAGCCGAGTTAAAATCGTCCCACCATGGGTGATGTTCATGTGGTTGAGCATCTGCGGAGTAACAAAATAATCTGCCATTGAGTGCTTAAAAAATTTGTTGTACATTACTTGCTTGATCCCTCAAATATTCTGTTAATTGATATTTTTTAATCTTGCCATTAACTGTGCGGGGTAAAGCAGTTAACTGCCAAATTTTTTCGGGCCAATATTTTTTATCAACTCCGTATTTACTCAATTCTGCAAGAAGTTCAGCTTTAGTAATTTTTTTCTGCTGGTCTCTTGGAACAATAAAGGCGCCAATGCGTTGTCCAAGACGCATATCAGGGATGCCTATAACAGCAATTTCCTGAATATTTGAGCAAACTTTCAGTTTTTCCTCAACAAGGCAAGCTGCAATTTTTTCACCACCGCGAATAATGCGGTCACCACTGCGGCCCTCAATTTCTAATAAACCAACTTGGTTATAGTGTGCTAGGTCACCAGTCTTCAACCATTCACCATCAAAAGTAGCCGCAGTTTTTTCTGGTTCGCCTAAATATTCTTTAAAGATAACGGGTCCCTTGACTTCAACTAAGCCAGTGATATTTGCTCGATTAATGACCTGCTGGTCGTTGACTAACCGGACTTTAATACCAGCCATTGGCGTTACCGCAGTCGTCAGGCCCTGTTGCTGCTGATAATAAGCCCTGGGCGTGTAGCTAAATGGGACAGCTTCCGTTAAGCCATAGCAGTTATACAGCGGCAGATTTCTTTTTTGGGCCTGCTGAAGAAGTTCGCGCTTAATTTGATCCCCGCCGCAAATTAACTGTCGTAATTGGCCTAAATCAGCCACTTTAAATAAAAGATCATACATGACCGTAGGCAAACTATCGATGAAGGTAATCGGTTCTTCTTGTAATAGCTTCGCTACTTCGGCAATAGCATAGTGTTTAAGAAGTACCATTTTACTGCCCGCTAATATAGTAGCAATTAAGCCGTGATGAAAACCAATTGCATGATACATCCCAGATAAGAGCAGCGTCAGATCACTCTTGGTAATGCTAAAAGCTTGCAGATAAGCGGCTTCGGCAACTAAAAGATTAGTATTCGTTAACACAACCCCCTTTGGAGCGCTACTAGTGCCAGATGTATTTAAAATAACAACAGCGCCTGCTGGTCCCTCATTTGCTTTAAAAACTGTTGCCAGCCGATCTTGGCGGATAAACATTTTTAAATCACCCGTACAGGTGAGCTGGTAGTTGGGCAAGTGCTGAAAAGTACTAATTGTATCTCGACCGCGCACTGATTTTTGCGAAATAATAGCATAGGGTTTAAAGCGCTTGATCAATGCTGTAACTTCATCCCGGTCAAAATGGGGATTTAAAGGATTAATAACTGCTCCTACTTCAATGCAGGCCAGCAGCAGCACAATATTTTCGAGGTCTAATTCAAATTGCAAGGCAACAATGTCGCCACTTTGAACGCCCCAAGCTGTTAAGCGCTTAGCCGCCTGCTCAACCAGCTGGCCAATCTGCCCATAACTGTACCGCTGGCCCGCTTCAATGACAAAGAGGTCATCAGGGTTTTGCTTCAGGCGCTCATGCCACAATGCCTTTACCGTGGTCAGTTTCTGTTCAACACCCATTTGAATTACTCCGTTAAAAGCTGATTGAGCTGTTCAATGACCGTGTTGGCATCACCCACAATACCGTAGTTGGCCAGTTTGAAAATGGGGGCCGCAGGATCAGTATTCACGGCAATTACCTGCTTGGCTTTCTTCATACCAATCGTATGCTGCACTGCTCCAGAAATGCCAAAAGCATAATAGACTGTGGGTGAAATAATCAAATTCGAAATACCAATCATTCGCGTAGCATCAAGCCAGCCTTGGTCGGTGACGGCTTTAGTTGCTCCTACACTAGCATTTAAGTGCTGCGCTAACTGCTGCAAAGGCTGCAATTTTTCTGCAGCGCCTAAGCCTTTGCCAGCAGCCACAACAACCTTAGCGTATGCCAAATCATTTGCAGACTGCTTTTGGGCAACATACTGATAAGCTACCCCTTTTTGCTGCATGTTCCAATCAAGCACTTCTACTTCAGTATTAGCCTTTCCTGCCACGCCAGTGCAAGATGTAGTGATTATACTTTTAGCAGCTAAAGGCACCTGCCGACACACATGTGTTTGACCAAGCGATTGGTTAGCAATGCGCGTTGCGCCTTCCTGCTGCACTTCTTGAACATTAGCGACAAAATCGACCCCTAAAGCGGCTGCCAAGCGGCTGCCTAGACTGCTCCCCACTTGATCATTATCACAAATAATCAGGTATTCTTTTTCTGCAGTAAAGCGCGCAACTAGAGTGGTCACAACGCTGGTCAAATTTGTCAAAGTATAATGCTCATTTTGATAAATAATGGTTGGGATTCCAGCTTGCCGATATTTCGTTTGGATTTGCATAGCCTGATTACTAAAAACTAAAACGGACTTCGGTCCGGTAAAACTGTTTTTGAGTCCGGCTAAAGTATTACTGCTATTGCCTTCGGCAATCTTTTGATCTTCCAGTTGAATATAATAAATTGGTGTCATTTGTTCACCTCAGAATTCCGTCTTGCTTTAATTGAGCAACCAATTTAGCAGTTGCATCTGGTTCTTGTGCCAAATTAAAAATTACCTTGTCAGTTTGCTCTTGCATCGCGACTAAAGTGCTCGGTTTGCTCTTAATGGGTAAATCGATGGTTGTTATCGCGGCTGCCATTGCGGTCTTTAAGGCCGCAAAAGTTGCCAGTTCAGGTACCTGAATCAAATCATCAGTTGTAATAACTGCTGGCAGTTGGCATTGGCCCAGCAATTTACCTTTTGCAAGACTAATTTCAAAGTTAAACGCTGAATCAAGCGCAGTTACATGCTCATAACAGTACGCTGCTAATTCTTGGGCAAGGATAGCTACAAAACCTGAATCAGCAGTATCGCCTGTCAACCACAAATCATAGTGCTGGCCTTGTTTAATCAGTCTTTGAACAAATCGCTGAATAAGTTCTCTTTGCTGCAAAGGATCAGCCAAATCACCGCCGACAATTTTAGTCGCAGTCGTTGCCCCTAAAGCTAAAGCTTCATGTAAAATTCGATCAGCAGCTGCTGCATCAGGTTCAAATGTATAAGCATCGATAGTTCCGCCTCGAGTGTGAACAACTTGCTGTGCAAAGGTCAAAATAGCGCGGTCAGCCAAACTTAAAAATAAATTTTCTGGTTTAACAATTACCCGCTGTTTGTCAACCGTGTAAGCTTGCGGATCAGCCCAAGCAGCCCTAGCAATTAATGCAATTTTCATGATGGCCTTCCTCCTTAACCGTAATATTTTTTGCTAACTTCGCGCGCAATCGTCATACGCTGAATTTCATTAGTACCCTCAAGAATTTGAAATCCTTTGGCATCGCGCATTAATTTTTCAACGGGATATGCTCGGGTGTAACCGTAACCACCAAGAATTTGAACGGCTTGCGAAGTTACTTTTTGAGCTACATCAGTGACGTACAATTTGGTCATTGCACCTTCTTGCCGCACCGCTAAATTTTGGTCCATCATCTTCATCGTATTATTAACTAATAAACGAGCTGTTTCGACGCTAGTAGCCATATCAGCGAGCATGTTTTGTACCGATTGAAATTGCGCAATTGGTTGGTTGAATTGTTCACGTTCATTGGCATATTTAGCTGCTTCATCAAGGGCTCTCTGCATAATTCCAACCGTAAGAGTAGAAACGTACGCCCGTGATAAATTAAGACTTTCAAGGGCAATATTGAGCCCACGTCCTTCTTGACCCAGTAAATTAGCAGCTGGAACACGCACATTTTTAAAACTCAAAGGAACTGTATCGGACAAACGTAAACCCATCTTATCTTCATGTTGACCCGCCCAAATTCCAGGTGTCTTTTTATCAATCATAAAAGCTGATAAACCATGATTACCTGCATCCGAGGTGCGAAAAATACCAATTAAAATATCAGCAAGACCGCCATTAGTGGCAAAGGCTTTATTACCATTCAAGATGTACTCATCACCTTGCCGCACCGCCGTTGCCTTAACTGCTCCTGCATCTGAACCCGCATCAGCCTCTGACATCGTAAAGGCTGCAAAATGACCAGGTGCTAAAACTTGAGCAAACCTAGTTGCCTGCTCCTTAGTACCTGCCAGCAAAACGCAGCGCAAGGCGACAAATGAAGTAATCAAAGTCAAAGCATAGCCAGCATCATACTCAGCTAGTTTTTCAAAGACAATCGCTGAATCTTCATATGAAAGACCTGCCCCACCATATTCAGTTGGAATTTCCAACATGTGTAACCCTAATTTAATCGCTGGCTTAAAAAGTTCTAGGGGGCAAGCACCATTTTGGTCATACTTTTTAATCATTTCAGAAGTCAAGTAATGCTCACCAAATTCTTGGGCTAAATGACGATATTCTTTTTGTTGTTGTGTGTATTGTAATACCATTTTGTCACCTATTTAATCGGTTCACCTAAATGGCGAACACCGCTAGCTGCACCGCTAGCAAGCATTGTTGCAATTTGCTCGTCGCTATATCCTAAATCATGTTTGAGCACCTCCAGAGTATCTGAGCCCTGTGCGCGTGAAGGCTTAAGCGTTGGATTTCCTTGCGAAGCAAAACGAACTGGATTAGTTGGAATATAGCGCTTAGCACCTGAAGGAAATTCCATCAGTCGAATTTCATCATTGTCAATGGCCTCAGAATCTTGATAAATTTCTGTCGGTACTTGACAAGCCTCTAAAGGCAAATCTTCTTGACTGAAGAGCTTTAACCAATAGGTTAGCGGTTGTTTCTTAAAAGCCGCTTCCAAAACGGCAATTACTTCACTACTATTTCCTTGAGTATTGAGGATATCCATATGGCTGTAGCGCGGGTCACCTTTAAGATCATCACGGCCAATAAGGTGCATTACCTTATCAAAATCACGGTCATATTCAGGTACACATAAAACAAACCAGCGGTCATCACCTGTCTTATAAGTATCATTGAAAGGATTGGTTACTTCTCGGCGACTCTTAGGATACTCATTGCCATATTGCGCTGAAACCATTGCAATATTCTGCATAAAGATTGCTGCATGATTTAAGTTAACAACAACTTTATCTCCCTTACCAGTTCTAGCTACTTGAACTAAAGCCGCACAAATACCTGCTGCCAGAGTCATTGAAACTTGAAAGTCGCCGTAACCGTTCACTGGATTATAAGGATTGCCACCTTTATCAACTGTTGTTCCTTGTACGCCACCACGAGCTTGATATGCCGTAGCATCATAACCGGCAGCATCTTTCTTAGGACCAAATTCTCCATAACCGCGATCCTGAGCAAACACTAATTTAGGAAATTCTTGATGCAATTCCGGCCAAGATAATCCCATCTTTGCTAAACTTTTTGTTCTCACTGATGTTAAAAATACATCAGCCTTTTTTAATAAGTCTTTAAACGCTTGTAATCCAGCAGGAATTTTCATATTCAACGTAATAAAGCGCTTATTCATATTGGACACATCAAAACCTAAGTTCTCATCGTCCTCATACTTCATACCAAAAACTGCACCTTGGGTTCGCCCAGCATCGCCTTTAGGGGCTTCCACTTTAATAACATCTGCACCCCATTCACCTAAAACGCGCCCCACAGTTGGAGCTGCTAGAAATTGTGTTAAATCAACTACTCTAATGCCCTTTAAAATTTCATTAGCCATTTTTCTGATCTCCAAGCTATCAATAATTAAAGCGGGCTAAATCATCTCTTCCCCCCCTAATAATTTGGTCCGCTTCATTAATTTGATTTACAAACTGGTAATTGGGGTTTGACCACCGTCATTAATCAACAACCGCCCCGCGGTTAAACGTTGAACAGAACGTGGCCCCTCCTCAAGCCACATTGCCCGACAATCACGGTACAAACGTTCAGCTGGACCATAAGGATTATCTTGGAAATAACCAATACCACCAAAAATTTCCAGCATATAATCAGAAACTAATTTAACAGTATTAATACTTTCTAATTTTGCCATCGAAGCCTTTTTAGTGATATCTTTACCTGCATCGTAATCTTCAGCTAAATCCCAGAGCATCAACCTTAAAGCGTGAATTCGTGAACCCATATCAGCAATTTCAAAAATAACTGATTGTCGCTTACATAAAGGCTTACCAAAGGTAGTGCGATCCTTAGCATAAGCAATGGACATTTCCAGCATCCGTTGAGCCATCCCTAAATTAGAATCGGCAATATGTGCACGTGAAAGTGATAAAGCTGAAATAGCAACTTTCATTCCTTCTCCACGTTTACCTAACATATATTTTTCAGGAATTCGCATATCAGTAAATTTCAAATCTGCGTGCCCCGCACCACGACAACCCATCATGAGTGGCATTTCCATTGCTTCAAAACCAGGCGTATTAGTTGGTACAAAAAAAGCTGACAGGCGCTCATCACCTTGCTTATCAGGATCAGTGACAACAATTAAATAGGTAAAATCAGCTACATCAGCATGAGAAATAAGTGTTTTTTCGCCGTTAATAACCCATTCATCACCGTCTTTAACCGCTAATGTATGCAAGTCTGCTCCTGTTCCACCACTTTTTTCAGTAAGGGCAAAATTAGCATAGATTGACTTATCTTGAAACTTATTCATATACTTATCTTTGAGTTCTTGGCTACCAAAGCCAGCTAAAATACGCCAGTTCATATCGGAAGCATGGTGTAAATGCATGCGAATACCGCCTTGAGTACGGGAAAATTCTTCCTGAACCTGTAAGATTTGTTTTTCACTAAGGCCCCAACCACCATACTCTCGCGGTAAAGCAAAGCGATAAAGATCGTGTTTAATGGCTAACGGAAAAAAGTCATCAGGAAATTTACGCTGCTCCTCAATAAAATTCGTCATTTGATCGAACTCGTTTTGGGCCAAATGGCGAATTTCCTTTAAATAATTAGTAAAATCTTCTTGCGCCATTGCTTCACCTGGTTTAGCATGGTGCATAATTGGTGTTGTTTCAAATGGTGGTAAGACGTGTAAGTTATTTTGTTCAGACATAATTTAATCTCCTCTACTCCTTGGAAATATTATATTTTGCCTGTATTATGTTTAAAAAAATAAACTTTGTAAAATTGATATCAAAGTTTAAATTATTAATTTTAAATATAATCAACAATGTTTTCAGAGTATTTTACTGGTCTTAGGCAACTCTTTCACCTCCATTTTGCTTATTAATTCACTAATTATTACCGACCTAAAACAGCATGTGAACAACTTTTCAAGTCACATATTAATTTTCCCAATACACCTATAAACAATTATAGAAAGCGCTTCACTAAAATTTGGTATAGCATTTAAAGCGCAATTGATATGGTAATTACTATTGAGGTATTCAACATGAATTTAAATCAACTTTACTATTTTCAAGAGTTGGCAGACCAAAAACAATATACAAAAGCTGCCGAAAATCTTTTTATCAGTCAGCCCACCTTATCAGTTTCCATTAAGCAACTAGAGACCGAATTGCATTGCAAACTGTTCAAACATAATGGGCGCTATGTCCAGTTAACCGAATATGGCCGTATTTTTTATGACACGGTCACCAAAACGTTAACTTCATTGGAATATGGTAAAAAAAAGATTGCTCAAAAAATTAGTCAAGATCAAGGCAATATTCATATTGCTGGCATCCCTACTGCAATTGGTATCTTTTTGCCTTATTTAACCAAAAAATACCAACAAGAAAGTGCGATTTCCCCGCATTTTATTTATCATGATAATCCCTCTTATCAAATATGCGAGGGCATTAAAAATGGATGGTATGATATCGGTATCTGCTCTTACGTACCCGAATTTAATTACCTAACTTATATTCCGCTTTATACCGAAGAAATTATTGCAATTGTTGCACCCGATAATAATTTAGCTCAAATTAATCGCATGTCGCCCAGTGAATTACAAGGCGAATCCATCATGACCTACTCCACTAAAATTCAAATTGGTCGCGATATCACCAACGCTTTGCTTGCAGTTGCTTCTGATTTGCATATCATCAATCGTTTACATGATGAATTGGCAATTGCTGGTCAAGTACTGACCAACGATATTGTGGGCGTTGTTGCCAAAACCATTTATCTCAGTGGCTTTGATATTCATCAAATTCAACTTGATTTACCTAAAAATATCCGGCAAGTTTATCTTGTTTATGATCCTAACCAGCATTTTTCAGCTGGAATTATTGACTTTATTGACTTTATTAAAAGTAACAAACAAGAAATTCAAACTTTAGTCGACAATTTAGCAATTAAGTAGTAATCACAATTAAGGAACTTATGACTAATTCAATCACTCAAAATGCGCTACGCGCTCTTTTATATGAAGTCACTACCTTGCCTAAACCTGGCTTAGTTGATCCCGCTAATCCTGGACCACATCCTGATATGAATATTTATACCTTTATTGACAGTAGCTTAAGCCTAGAGCATTACTTCAATAAAGCTACACAAATTGGGCAAACCTTCACTGGAACAGACCTCTCCACCATGTTCACTCAATTAAGACAAGAAGGTCTATTAGCTGAAGAAGAAATGCTAGCAGCTACAAACGGAGTCAATACCCATAAAGGGGCAATTTTTGCTCTAGGTATTTTTGTTTGCGCTCAAAGTTATTGTAAGAAAAATCAGGCTGAATTGTTTACAACTATCGCTAGAATGTGCCATGGTTTAGTTGAACATGACCTAGAAAAAAATAACCAATTACAAACAGCTGGTGAACGTGAATTTCAACAATACAGCATTGGTGGCGCACGTGCACAAGCTGAACAAGGTTATCCCATTGTAAAAAAATATGCCCTGCCTTTCTTAAAGCAGAGCACCGGTACGCTCCAGTGCCGATTACTAGATACCTTAATGAAAATTGCTACAGTAACGGTTGACAGTAATCTTATTAAGCGCGCAGGTAATTATGATGTGATTAATTGGCTACACAGCTGTGCTAACCATTATCTTGCTCTAGGAGGTTATGCTACAGTCTCAGGAAAAAAATATCTCCTCAAGATTAGCCAAATATGTTTAGACCATAATTATAGTTTGGGGGGCTGTGCCGATTTATTAATCGTCACCATTTTTGTAGCTTTAGAACAAGGACAATTAATCAAAAAATAGCCTGAAGACTGGCTATTTTTTGATTAATTTTTAATTTTGTGGTGAGCTATTGGTAGTATCTGATATAAGTTGACTACAAGCAGTATCTGCAGCAATTCTGCCAAAAGTAAAAATATCAGCTAATGAATTGCCGCCAAGGCGGTTCCCAGCATGAAGACCACCCGCAACTTCACCAGCAGCAAATAGACCAGTAATAACTTGATCATCTTGATTAAGCACTTGCCCCTTAGAATTAATTTTCAACCCACCCATAGTATGGTGAATTGCTGGCTTACGTGGTGTTGCATAAAATGGGGCAACTTCACATTTTAAATTAAAGGCACTCTTATTAAATTCAGGATCATAACCGGCATCTACATACGAATTGTATTTATTAATTGTATTAACTAAAGTAGCAGGCTCTGCCCCTATTTTTTCAGCTAGTTCTGCTAAAGTATCGGCCTTAAACAGTGTCCCAGCCTTAACTTGTGCTGCCAAAGACTCCTCAGTTGTGTTATAGGCTGTTGCTTTGATTTTATTATCAGCAATTAAATAAAATAAAGTACCATTAGCAATTGCTGCTTTAGCCAAAGTATCCCGTTCTGCAAATTCATTGACAAAACGTTCTCCTTTTTGATTAACCATGATGAAGTTTTCAGGTGGTGTCTGAATGCCTGTAAATAATTCACCCGTTTCTGGATCAGATACTGGCATTAGTTGAATAAAACCCATACCCACTAAAGCAGCGCCTGCTTCTTGTCCCAAAGCAATTCCATCACCGGTTATTGCTGGTGAATTAGTAGTTGCAATATTATCAGCAATCTGTGCCCAATAAGTGTTATACTTTTGGACCATCTTTGTGTTCGCACCAAACCCACCTGAAGTTAAAATGACTTTTGGTGCGTGAACAGTCACTTGTTTGCCATTATTTTCGGCAAGCACACCTTTAACTTGCCCATTTTCAATAATTAAATGTTTTGCTCGGGTTTCAGTTAAAATAGTTGCGCCATGATTTCTGAGCCATTCACCCAAAACTTTGATAAAAGCATAGCCCATTGGCTCAACTGGTTTATGGCCTCTACGCCACAAAGCACCAACAGGCATTGCTACATCATCACGATTAAACTCTACACCTAAATTAGTCAACCATTGCACTGAAGCGAATGCGTTATTAACAAGCTTATTGACTAACTCGTAGTTACCATGAATTTCATTTCCATTTAAATCAATTCTCTTACCACCCAAGTAAGTTTGAATTTCATGTAGTAAGGTGGAGTCAAATAAATAATTTGCCCCCGATTCAAGGTATGCATTAATCTGTTTTTGTAATTTTTGAAAATCAAGCCGATATTCTAAATCAATTTGATCAATTGGTAGCGCAGCTAATTTTGCCAAACTTTCTTTTTCACCTGCTAAGGCCTTAAATTTGTCCTGCCATTCTGGTTCAGCCGCATTTAAAGGTCCACCAGCCCGCGCAGTATTGCCACCAATTTGTGGATATTTTTCTAAAATTATCACTTTTTGGTCATTTTGGATTGTTCTAGTTGCTGCAGCAAGCCCAGCACCTCCAGCACCAATTACAACCACATCTACATTATATTCTTCATCTTTATCGCTTTTAGCAATGGGTTTAGCCCGCTGTTTCCATTTATTTGCCTCACCGCCAGCCTCATCGATGGCTTGAGCAACTCCATCGATAACACCGCGGCTAGAGATTGTAGCACCACTAATCACATCAACATTTAGTGTTTGATTAGCAATAATCTGCTGGGGTAGCCGCCTAAAAACTTCATCAGCAATCCCTTTAGTTTCAGCACTAGAATCAATGCTTATATTTTCAATAGCGGTCGCAGAAAGAGTAACCTTCATTGGCATAAAACTTGAGCCATGCCCTTTTGCTTTTACATTATATGTACCTGGCTTCATCATTGAAATAATTCCTCTCTGTAAAATCTTTAATAACTAAATTTTACTAACTTTATTTAACAAAATGAAATAGTTTTCTAGCAAATAGACTATAATAAAAGTGTTATTGGAGGAAACAGATGAAAGATCCAGAAATACTCTTACACTACATTGACGTTTTACTAAAAGAAAGCAATTTTACCCGAGCCGCCCAAGAACTATATATCTCACAGCCTTATTTAACTCAACTACTTAAACGCATCGAACATAAATTAGGGACCAAAATAATTAATCGAAAAACTACTCCGTTTACATTAACTAAAGCCGGCGTAATCTATTACAAATACCTTGAAACAACCACTGCCAATAACCAAAATTTAGCCAAAAAGTTGATTCGATACGCCTCACCCAAAAAAGAAATAATTAGAATTGGGGTCTTAGAAAGCCTCGGAACTTTTTTAATACCAGAATTACTACCCGATTTTCTGGCTGAAAACCCAAATATTGAGATTCAATTATCTGAAACCTTTCCTAGAAATAGCGAAACGCAGCTTTTGAATGAGCAAATTGATTGTTACATTGGACAAACACCTGAATCACTCAACACTGAGCTCGATTTTTTCGTTAATGGGGAAGAAAACTACTATGTGATTATTTCACCTCAATCATCATATTTTAAAAAAGACCGGTTTATTCTTAATCAAGATGAATACAATCTTAAGGAAATATTGCAACAACCATTTGTAGTTAGTTTTAGCAATTCCGCTATTCGTCATCAAGTGAATGGTATATTTCATAAATTCAACGTCAAGCCAAACATTGTTCTTGAAAGTAAAAGTATATTAACTGCAACAAATTTAGCAATTAAGGGAGTGGGATTAACCATTTCAGCTGCTAGTATTATCAAAAGAATGAATCGAACTCCAATTAATCTTCTTCCACTTGATCACACTTTAATTCAAATTAAGTATTTTATTGCAGTTAAACACAAGAAAAGGCTTGATCCTGGTCTTAAAAAACTAATTACAAAATTCACACAACTAAGAATACAGCCCAGCATTAAATAAAATAAATTTTCATAAACAAAAAAAGAAGGTTATTAAACCTTCTCTTTTAACCTTGCTCCGGCTGTCAGACTCGAACTGACGACATCTTGATTAACAGTCAAGCGCTCTACCAACTGAGCTAAGCCGGAATATTAAAAAAGCACGGCAACGTCCTACCCTCGCAGGCAGTCTCCCACCAACTACTCTCGGCGTTAAGAAGCTTAACTTCTGTGTTCGGCATGGTTACAGGTGTTTCCTTCTTGCTCTTGCCACCGTACTTCTTTT
>NZ_REHI01000002.1:0-25232 GCF_003692805.1 Lactobacillus sp. ESL0230 | reverse complement strand
ATCAGATGCTCTCGACTCTGTCAAGAACTTTTTTTCTGACCCGCGCTGCCGCTTCTTTAAACAACAGCGCTTTTTATATTACTAAACTCAGTCGCTTTTGTCAACTGGTTTTTTATATCTTTTTTGCCGCCTTGCCTTTGCCTTACTGGCTTTGCCCTGACGACAGTTATTTATATTAGCAACCTTTTTTTGTTTTTGCAACCCTTTTTTATGATTTTTTTCAAGCCAACTAAATTGTATACGTTAACACCTTTATTTATAGCCAATAGTTACATGAGATAATATTTATGTTTGTCCCTATATTTTTGATTGTGATCATATATTTTTTAGCCAATAGCTTAGAAATCAAATCGTTAAATAAACTTAATCTTTTTCACATATCTTTGTTGCAGTTATCGTTTTATAATACAAATAATAGTTTAAAGGAGAAGTTTAATATTGTGAAACATAAAATTTTAACAACTATTGCAGCATTAACTATAGGTACTTCTACTGCAATTAGTACAAAAGCAATGCCAGTTGAAGCTGCAACTTCATCAACTAGCACTAATGATAATGAAGAAATGTCTAATTTTGTCAGAGAAACTTTAAAAAGGCACCATGTCCGTGGTTCGGTTACTGTAATAAAAGATGGGCAGCCCCAAACAATTAGTTATGGTTATGCTTGGTATGGTAAGCGCATTGGCAACGGTAAAAGCAATGTAACATACCCGACGGCCTCGCTACAAAAAGTGATTACTGGAGCAATCATAATTCAACTTATGAATGAGACCAAAAATACTAATAAAGCATTTAACCAGTACACTAAGATTTCACGTTGGTATCCCAATCTAAAAAACGCTAACCAAATTTCGGTCGGTAATCTATTGACCCATACCTCTGGTATTAAAGCTACCGGAACTGAAATAAACCGAGGCTATGTATATTCAGAAGCTAATGCAATTAACTGGATCGTTAACAATATTAATGCAACTTCTTCCGATTTAGTTGGTAGCTACCATTACAACAATAGCAACTTTATTTTGCTGACAGGAATAATTAGACAGGTCACAGGTAAATCTTACGAAGAAAACTTTCAAAATCGCATCGTGGATACCTTAGGCTTGAAAAATACTTATTTGTACCAAAACATCCCCAATGACAAAACTGACCCAATTTCTTATTATTCAAATGGAAGTAAAAACTATCAAAGTCCCGCCTACATTAAGCAGTCCCTTGCTTCACAAATTCCTGGAGCAGGTAATCTATTTACTAGTCCCAGCGAATATTATCAAATCCAGGCTGGTCTTTGCAATGGAAAGATCCTGAATAAGAATGATTTTTATTATCTAACACATTTAAAGAGTAAGGTCACAGATTACTCTGGTGGAATGTATTTACAAAATAACGATTCACTCAAATTAGCATATGGTAGTATTGCAGCTATGCATTTTGGCACTTGGGTGCAGTTGACAACCGATAATCAAAATGGAATTATCATGTTTTTAAACCAAACTGATGATAATAAAAATGACCAAAAAGCAGTAGGATATGAAATATTGCAGCATATTAAACCTAATACGTTTGTTCCTCGCTAAAATCAGTGCTACACAATAAAAAGCTTCTATAATTCATAGAAGCTTTTTTATTATTCAAATAGTAGTTGATACATTTTACTTTCTAAAGGATGTTGTAGCCGTAAATTCATACCAACTACTGCCTTTTTTTTCGGACCCAAAAGTTCTTCTTTAACGGTTTTCTTTTGTATATCAGCTTGACCTAAATAAAAAAATTTCCTGCCTATAGCATCACTTTTTTTCACAAACAAATGTAGTTTCATCTTCGGTGTATTAAGTAATCTTTTAACTTCATCCGAATTTATGTGCCGTGGTGCCCTAGTATACCAACGCAAAGTTTGACCATCTTCTAATGTGTTATGATATAACGCATTACGCTTTTGAGATGAATCCTTTTCATAGGTAATAAAAATCGGAGTTTCTTTTTTATCTACACGATAGCCATACATTGGTGCAGAAACATCTTTAGGCCAATCAAGCAAACGACATACATCCTTGCGCTCATATTGCTGATAAAGTGTAAATTTTTCTTGCTTATTATAGCGTTGGTTAATTTTTAGCCCCGTATTAACTACATCAGTAAATAATTGCTTAAATATATGATTGTTCTGCAAAGCCTGGCTCAATTTTGGTGCTAAAAGATAATTAAGTAAGTCATCCTGTTGTATTAGTGATTGACCACCATATTGGGCCTTCTTGGTTGTCTGCCTTTGCTTAACGTCAAAAAAATCTAATGATAAAATAGCCAATACCGACTTTAAAACTGCTTCGTTACAATATGTACCAAATCTTTTTAATATATTTTCAAATTCCCTATGACTGATATGTTCTTTTGTTAGTAAGGCTTGCAGTAGTAAGAGTTCATGCGGTCTTTTACCATTTAAAAGTTCTTTGGTTAAAAAAGACAAGATAGCATGCTCAAATTCAGTTAATTTAACTGATTCTCCCATTTTAACCAAAAATTGAGCATAATTTTGAAAACCAGTATGATTAGCAAATACCTCAGGAGAAGTTGAACCATAGTTAACAAAATCAAAAAGCAAGGGCACACGACCAATTTTTTCTTTTAATTCTTGATAAGATTGCCTTAATTCTTTAACGCTATCAAGTTTAATTTTGTCAAGCGAAGCCAAAATTTTAGTCGATGCAATTTGGCTAAAATTAATAGTTGAAACATCAATAAATCCAGGTAAGATAGTCTCCTTACGTACTTGATCGATATCTCGGCTGTTATCTTGATTTAAGGCAATTGGAATTAAATAATTATTTTTATAGTTACCAATAAAATCAATTACCGTTACATAGTCCTTCCCAGCATATTTACGTAATCCCCTACCAAGTTGCTGAATAAAAACAATACTTGACTGTGTGTTACGTAACATCACAATTTGATTAAGAGCTGGAATATCAATCCCTTCATTAAAAAGATCAACTGTTATAATATAGTCAAGCTTACCTTGTTCAAGCTGTTCAACTACTTCTTGTCGCCTTTTTTCACTATCTTGATTAGTTAAGGCAACTGCAGGATGGCCCTTGGCAGAAAAAGCCTGGGCTAATTCACGTGCTTCTTCTTGTCTACTACAAAAGACAAGTCCCTTAGCTCTATTACCATAATAGCCATAATAATCAAGTTGTTGTAAGACATAATCCACTCGTTTTGGTGCTAATAAATAGCGCAAATTAGCTGTTTCATCAATCACCTCATTATCGACTTCATAATCAGCAACTCCAACATAATGAAATGGTGTCAGCATCTGTTCCTTTAAAGCATCCCGTAAGCGAATCTCATAAGCCAAATTGTAATCAAATAACTGATAAACATCTTGATTATCCATTCGCTCAGGCGTAGCCGTCATACCTAGCCAAAATTTAGGCTTAAATTTTTTGAAAATACGCTGATAACTTGGAGCTGCAGAGCGATGTGCTTCATCAATTAGAATATAATCAAATTCGGTCTGACTCAATTCAGCTAAAACTTTAGATTGACTTAAAGTTTGTACCGTCGCAAATATATATTTACGATTCAATTCATGTTTATTTCCGGTCAATAAGCCATAATCGGTTTTGGCTCCACCAATTACTTGATAAAAGCTAGCTAAGGCATTTCGTGCTATTTGCTCACGATGAACAACGTAAATAAATTTTTGTGGCTTAAAAGACTTTACCGCAAATGCTCCTAAATAAGTTTTACCAGTACCTGTAGCAGATACTATTAAACCGCGTGACTGACCACGAGCAATTAATTGACGTAATTGCTTTAAAGCAGCTTTTTGCATATGATTGGGAACTATTTCCTGAGAAATAGGTAGTTGGCTTTTTGTTTGCCGTTTTATTTGGGGGCGCACCCAACTTTGTTCATATGTTTGCAGCCATGAACTAGTCAGCTCTTGACTAACTTTTTTTAAAGTCTCAAGTTGCTTATTAATTTGCTTAGTTAAGGTCGCATTTTCTTTCGCACTGACCTTTAGCGCCCACTCATAATTACTAAGCAAGGCTGATCTAGTAAAATTGGCACTGCCGATTATCATAGTTTGCCAGTCATCGTGCTCAAAAAAATAGCCCTTAACATGAAACCCATTTTTGGGTGCTATTTTAACTGATAAGTTATCGATCTTTAATAATTCGTGAAAAACGCGCGGATCATTAAAATTTAAATAATCACCGGTAATTAAAGTTCCTGAAATACCTTGTTGCGCTAAGTCTGCCATTATCACTTTAAAGGGAACTAGCATATCTTGCGTAATAAACGCAACTGCCCAAGTAAAGTTTTTACAATGCATAAGTTCATAACGCAAAGTTAACCAAATATTTTCATGTTTTGTATTTGTTAACAGCTTAGGACCTACAATTTCATGTCCTGGATAAGATAAATCATATAGACCATTAAGAATTGCATCTTGTAGTGTATCATTCATTCAATATTGCCTCAGCACCATTTTATATAAAATAAAGAGAAATCTAACTTTTTTGGATTTCTCTTTATTTATCTTTTAAATATCAATTTCAAGTAAAATCGGACAATGGTCTGCTCTAAGCCCAGTATCAATCATCTCAGAACGTTTAACCTTATCCGCAATTCGCTCACTAGTTATCCAATAATCAATTCGCCAACCAGAATTATTTTGCTTGGCGGTCTTCACTCTTTGGGCCCACCAAGAATAAATTCCTTCAATATCGCCATTTACTTTTCTAAATGTATCTACAAAACCAGCTTCAAGTAATTTCGTAAAACCTTGCCGCTCTTCATCTGTAAAACCTGCTGAATGATGATTATTATCTGGATGTTTCAAATCAATTTCTTTATGAGCACAATTATAATCTCCACTAGCCAAGACAGGTTTCTCTTGATCTAGTTTTTTCAAATAATCGCAATACTTCTTATCCCAACTTTGCCGCTCACTTAGACGCTTTAAACCACTGCCAGAATTTGGTGTATAAACTTGGGTAACAAAATATTTAGAAAATTCTAAAGTAATAATTCTACCTTCATCGTCCATTGGCTCAGGTGCGCCAATTCTAGGAAAAGTTGCTAATGGTTTAAGTTCCTTCTTATATAAATACATTGTCCCCGCATAACTTTTACGAGCTGGCTCTTGGGCCGAACGCCAAACAATTTCATATTCAGGAAAATTTTTTGCTAAGATTTCTTGGTGCTTTTTAGTTGGACCTGTCGAGCGCAACTTAGTTTCTTGAAGGGCAATAATATCCGGCTTATGCTCGTATATTTTTACTAAAACCTGCCGGGTTGCTTCAGCGCGTGATGATGTTCCCGTCAAAGCTGCATTTAACGAATCAATATTCCACGAAATTAAAATCATTTATTTCTCCTTTGTTGTATCTTGCTTACCCATTATATATTTTTTAAGATTGTCTTGTTATCTTGCAGCACTTACTCATGCAAAATAAAATTATAAAATTCTAACCTAATTCAAGCCACAAAAAAGCTGCTCATTATTTCACGACTTTAGTCAAAAAATACTGTACATTTATTTACTTAGTTTAATCCTATCTCATTAATAATGTAAGCGATTGCTTTAATAGCAGGCTATAATAAAAGTAAGATTCTTCACAAGTTTATATTTTTAATTCAATCATTACAAGTGTATAATAGCACAAGAGAGAATAATGATAATCTATGGAGGTTAGATTTTATGACTAAAATTTATGCTTACGCTATCCGTAAAGATGAGGAACCATATGTTCACGAATGGCAAGCAGCCCATCCCGACATTACTGTTGATTTTACAGATCAACTGTTGACCCCTGAAACTGCTCAATTGGCTCAAGGAGCTGATGGTGTTGTTACTTACCAACAATTAGATTACAAAGCGGACACTATCGAAGCTTTAGATAAGCTTGGTATTCACAATTGGTCAATTCGTAACGTTGGAATTGACAACATTGACTTAAAAAAAGCTAAAGAACTTGGGTTTAAATTAACCAATGTTCCAGTATATTCACCTGATGCTATTGCTGAACATGCTGCTATTCAAGCTGCTAGAATCTTACGCCAAGATAAGGCAATGGATGAAAAACTTGCTAAACATGACTTCCGTTGGGCACCAACAATCGGTCGTGAAGTACGGGACCAAACTGTCGGTGTTATTGGTACGGGACACATTGGCCAAGTATTCATGCAAATCATGGAAGGCTTTGGTGCTAAAGTCATTGCTTATGACTTATTTAAGAACCCCATCTTAGAAGAAAAGGGTTATTACGTTGATAGTTTAGATGAATTATATGCACAAGCAGATGTCATCTCACTTCATGTACCTGACGTTCCAGAAAACATCCATATGATTAACGATGATTCTATTCAAAAGATGAAAGATGATGTTGTTATCATTAATGTATCTCGTGGTCCTTTAGTTGACACCGATGCTATCGTGCGTGGATTAGATTCTGGTAAAATTTTCGGTTTTGCAATGGATACTTACGAAGGTGAAGTTGGTATTTTCAATAGTGATTTCACCAATAAAGAATTACCTGACAAGCGTCTTGCCGACTTGATTGACCGACCAAATGTTTTGGTAACCCCACACACTGCTTTTTACACTACTCATGCTGTTCGCAATATGGTTATTAATGCTTTTGATAACAACTTAAAATTAATTAAGGGTGAACCAGCTGATACACCAGTTGATTTAAATAAAGAATTTTAATTTCACAAATTAATTTATTCTACTTAAACACATGCTATAACTTTACAAAAAGCACCGATTTATTTCGGTGCTTTTTGCATTTATTTTTATTATTATCATACCCATTAATTAGCTGAAGCGTTAGTTGCCTGGATTAAAGCACCACGAAAACCTAATTCTTCTAGCTTATTAACTCCTTTTATGGTTGAACCACCTGGCGTTGTTACTTCATTTTTTAATTCTTCTGGTAATTTTTTTGTATCAAGAGCTAATTGAGCTGTACCAATTAGCATTTTTTCAATTATTTCATAGGAATCCGTCCGCTTAACACCATTTTCTACTGCAGCATCACTTAGGGCTTGGATTAATAAATCAACATAGGCTGGCGTACACCCAGCAATTGTGCCATAAATTCCTAACTTATTTTCAGGAACAACATAGACATCACCCATGCAAGCAAAAATATTTTTAGTTAGTTCGATTACTTCTTGTTTTTCCTCAGAAAGAAAGCTAATTACTGTGATACCCCGACCAATTTTAACTGGTGTGTTAGGAACAACTTTGACAAAGGTTGCATCTGCTGAAATCAGCTGCTTAACCTTTTTTAAATCGCCACCACCAGTTGAAATAATTATGCCATGATAAACTTGTCCTAGTTTTATAAAAATATTATCAATTGCTGAACCACCTACTGCTACAATTACTGCTTCACAGGGTTCAAATTCATTATACGTATCTACTAACTGTAACCCATATCTAGTTGCCAGTTTTTGTGCAGATGCGTGCCCACCGTCATAAATATAAATATCCTCACTAGCAGTTTTAGCTTGTAGTAGTCCCTGAACGATAGCAGTACCAATTTTACCAGTTCCAATAAATCCAATTTTCATTTCAATCACCTTCAATTGTTTAAAGAGTAGCATCAGCAATTAACACTAATTTTCTTGAAAATCAGCCAACCACTGTCACATTAATAACACTTTACTTTATTATACCGAAATCATTAATTAACTAAGCACCTAGCAACTTAATTTATAAATCATTTTTAAGTAGCTTAACGAATTGGGGATAATTTTTTACTTCATACAGGGGATGCAAATTCATATTATTTTTTCGGTGCCGATGGTTATACCAAATACTATTAAAGCCATAATTTTCTGCACCTAAAATATCTGACTGCAAACCATCACCAAAAAAAATTGTTTCAGCAGGTCCGATTGAAGATAAATTGAAAAAATAATCAAAAATACGTTTGTCTGGCTTAGCAAAACCAGCTGCTTGAGAAGTAACAATTAAGGAAAAATAATTTTTTATTCCTGCCAATGCAAGTCGATGTTCTTGCATAAAGCTTTCGCCATTACTCAGAACCGCTAACTGGTAACCTTTTTTTTGAGCAAATCTAAGTGTATCTATAACACCTGGCAACAACTGATGAGATTCACTAAAATAACTGCGGTACTCTTGCATAATTAATAGACCATCAACATTAATTTGTAGGTTATCTTTGAGAAAGTTATGAAAAACCATTTCACTGAGCTGGTCGTAGGTGATCTTTCCTTGTTCTAACTGGCGCCAAAGACCTTGATTGTAACTGTTATAACGCTGTTGCAACGCCGTAGTTAATTTCCAATGATGGGCATTAAAAAGACTACGTAAAGCATAATGTTCTGTAGCAGCAAAATCAATTAAAGTATCATCAACATCAAAAATTATTTGTTTAAATCGCAAATAAATATCTCCTTATTGCTATTAATATATAAATTAATAAACTTAAAAATTAATCTGTTTACTATCTATTTTATTAAAATTAGCGGACAAAGTCATTTAACATGTTTAATCCAGTATTATGCTAACACACTTTAAGTTGGCTTACCTTTATTAAATCGCCTTAGCATAGTTAGTCTATTTAAAAGATTATTCTTTGTAGTTTTTCTTTACCACTTCAAGTCATTAGGTAAGCACAATTTTTAATTTATTGTGCTTTTTTCTTTGCTATTTATTTTTAAAACTTAGTATTTCTTACTCGCACATAAAAGACTGGCGTTATTTTTTTATTTGCTAATTTTTTATTGCATACACAACATGTTGTGGTATCATTTTTTATATAACCATACATAATGTAGTTGTGAAACAAAATTTATATCTAGGAGTCATTTTTATTATGAAAAATTCAACCATAACTTTAAGTCAAGCCTATATTGACCGAGTGAAACAAAATATTACCTCCCATTGGGGCGAATTAGGCTGGGTTACTTACAAACGGACTTATGCCCGGTGGCTACCAGAAAAAAATCGTTCTGAAAATTGGGATGAAACCGTTAAAAGAGTTGTGGAAGGTAATATCAATCTTGATCCCCGCTTAAAGGACTCACCTTCAGATAAATTATTTAATGAGTTAACCACTGAAGCTCAAGAACTATTCAAAATGATTTATGGCCTTGCTGCTACTCCATCTGGTCGCAATCTTTGGGTTTCTGGTACTGACTATCAAAAACGCAATGGCGATTCCTTGAATAACTGTTGGTTTATTGCTATTCGTCCTCAAGCTTATGGTGCCAGCCATATTTTGCCCGATTATTTAAAAAAAGAACAGGTAGCAGTTTCAATGCCCTTTTCTTTTCTATTTGATCAACTAATGAAAGGGGGTGGTGTGGGATTCTCAGTTACTCAAGATAACATAAAAAAAATACCCCAAGTCGACAATAACATTGATTTAACAATTATTATTGATCAAGATAGTGATTCTTATACTGATACAATTAAACTTGGTGCAATTGATAAAAAAAAGTGGTCTAAACAAAATAGTACTCCAAATGACTGCATCTATTTTGAAGTGCCCGACACACGAGAGGGCTGGGTCTTAGCCAATGCCAGATTAATAGATATGCATTTTAATCAAACAAATCCTGAGCACAAGACTAAATTAGTCATTGATATCAGTAATATTCGTCCTTATGGAACAAAAATCAATGGTTTTGGTGGTACAGCTTCTGGGCCAATGCCGTTAGTTGAAATGCTTTTCGACATTAACAAAATCATCAATACATGTTCAAACCGCAAAATCAGTTCAGTTGATGCAACAGATATTTGTAACTTAATTGGCAAAACAGTTGTTGCTGGTAACGTTAGACGATCAGCTGAGTTAGCATTAGGTTCTAATACAGACCAAGCATTTATCACTATGAAACAAGACCAAGATAAGCTCTATCACCACCGTTGGGCATCAAATAATAGTGTAGCAATTGATGCTGCGTTTACCAATTATGAACCGATTGCCAATGGTATTAAAGAAAATGGCGAACCAGGCATTGTAAATTTGGACTTATCTCAAAACTATGGTCGAATTATAGATGGATACCAAAAAGACGTTGATGGTGCAGTAGAAGGAACCAATCCTTGTGGTGAAATTTCTCTTGCTAATGGTGAGCCTTGTAATTTATTTGAAGTTTTTCCTTACATTGCTGAACAACAAAATTGGAATTTAAAAGATGTGTTTAGATTAGCCACCCGCTATACCAAACGTGTTACATTCAGTACTTACGATTGGGCTATATCCCGGGAAATAATTTATAAAAATCGTCGTATTGGCGTATCTATGTCAGGCATTCAAGATTGGTTATTGAATGATTTAGGGCACCGTGTTGTCACTGGTTTTAAAGAAGAGAGCGATCACGAAACTGGAGCTAAAATTCAAGTACCGATTTATGATCCGAAAGGAATTGAAATGGTTTCTAACGCCTATCAAGCGGTTGTGGATGCAGACAATGAATATAGCCAAGCTTTAGGATGTAATCCTTCAATTAAACACACTACAGTCAAACCATCAGGAACGGTAGCAAAACTTGCTGGTGCTTCTGAAGGTATGCACTTTCACTATGCAGGCTACTTAATTCAACGAATTCGTTTCCAAGCGTCTGACCCGCTTCTTAAAGCCCTCGCTGAATGTGGTTATTATTCAGAACCAGATGTTTACACACCAAATACAGTTTGTGTTGAATTCCCACTACGAGCTACACATGCAGATAGTGAAAATTTTGCCTCTGCTGGCACGGTTTCAATTGCTGAACAATTCGCAACACAAGCTTTCTTACAAACATATTGGTCCGATAATGCTGTAAGCTGCACCATTACCTTCCAAAATGATGAAGGTAAGCAAATTACATCTTTATTCAACCAGTACCGCCATATTATTAAATCAACCTCTCTTTTGCCCTACTATGGTGGTTCATTGAAACAAGCTCCAAAAGAGCCAATTGATAAAGAAACATATGAAAAAAGAAAAGCCTCAATTATTGCCGATGTTGCTACAGTCTTTGCCAAGCAAAACAATGACCAAAAAAATTTGGAATTAATTGATCAAACTGATTGTGAATCAGGGTCTTGTCCAGTCAAATAAATCAAATTAGAATTATATAATTTAGGAGAATTTATTATGAAAAAAAACAAATTAGCAGTTCTTGCTGGAATAGCAACTATTTTTACATTTTCTCTTACAGGCAATCAGACTAGCCAAGAAGTTATGGCTAAGCCTAGTAATAAAATTACCGTAGCTTATACACTTAATGTAAACAAAAAAAATATAAAAAACAAAAAGGTTAAACTCTCTAAACATGCAACAGTGATGTCTGGTCTTAAAAAAGCTTGGCGAGTTAAGAGCACAAATGGCTTTATCACTGCAATAGATGGTAAAAGTCAAGATACTCACAAGCAAATTTATTGGACTTATACAATTAATGGTAAATTTGCTAATAAGGGAGCTGTGGAACAAAAAGTAAATAACCACGATAAAGTTAAATTTACTTTAGCCAAAATGAATTAATGCTTAACTCAACTAAAAAAATAGCCTTAATGGCCGTTTTAACAGCAATGTGTGTATCCCTAAGGCTTTTTAAAATTATTCCTATACCTAATGTTCAACCCGTAACTGATATTTTAATGATTGTGACTTTGAATCTTAGTATTAGCTTTGGCTTGACACTTGCAGTCTTAACCATGGTAATTTCAAATATTTACTTAGGTTTCGGTTTATGGACTATTCCTCAAATTTTTGCCTATGGCGCATGTATCCTAACTGTTGCACTACTTAGTAAATTAACACCTTTAAAAGACCATCTAACTTTACAGTTAATTCTTGCTACCTTTTTAGGTTGGGAATATGGCTTTTGGGTTGACTTAGGCATGTCAATTTATGGAGGTATTCCTGCCTTCTTAGCATATTGGGCTAGCAGTCTTACTTTCGATACTTACCATGCAATTGGTAATTTAGCTTTTTATCCAGTTTTATATAAACCACTCTGTCTTGCGCTTAATCACTTCCAAAGGAGAAAAATATGACATTGAAAATATATACAAAAACTGGTGACCAAGGCTTCACTAAACAAGTTACTGGTAAAATGGTGCCAAAATATGACTTGCAAATAGCTACTATTGGTGAAGTCGATGAACTTCAGTCTTATTTCGGAGTTGTAATAGCTAATTTATCCACCAACTGTAGTCAATTACGGGAGCTTATCCAAAATTTACAACGCACGCTTTATCTATTACAAGGAGATATTGTCGTCAAAAGACGGTCTAAAATCACTTTAAAGGAAGTTAAAGAACTTGAACAAGAGATTGATCGGCTAACTTCCCTGCTACCAGCATTAACAGAATTTATTCTACCGGGTGGCTCGATTACAGCCGCTAATTTACATTATGCTCGAACCATTGCCCGCCGTGCTGAACGAACAATGGTCCAGTTAAATGAAGAACAAAAATTAGCACCTGCTTGCTTGCAATATTTAAATCGTTTATCTGACTACATATTTGTTCTGGGAAGGTATGCCAATTTTTTAGACGGAAAGCAAGACATCCCCAGCAAGCAGTAATATCCCACTTTTTAAGTATAAATATTTATTTAAAAGCAGGACGGTGATTAATAATCGCTGCCCTGCTTTGTTCGTTTATGACTTTACCAAAAAATTACTCTTACTGCCACCATAGTTTAATTAAACTTTGCGTACCCAAATCACCCAAATGTTGTTTATCAACCAAAACTTCGTAGAGCCTTTTAGCTTCAGTTGTTGCCGGTAAACTTAAATTCATTTCCGCAGCAGTTTCTAGTGCAATCCGCAAATCTTTCAGAAAATGTTTACTGAAAAATCCAGGCGTATAGTCACCTTGTAAAATTCGTGGACCATAATTGCTAAGACTCCAATTAGCCGCACTTCCACCACTCACTGTTTCTAGCACAGTGGCTAAGTCAAGCCCAGCTTCTTTAGCATAGACAAACATCTCTGTCATTCCCGTCATGGTTCCAGCAATCATAATTTGATTAGCCATTTTAGTATTTTGACCTGATCCTGCAGGCCCAAAATAGTGAACAGCTTTGCCAAAATCATTAAAAACAGGTTGTAAAGCTCTAAAAGCGTCTTTATCGCCACCAACCATAATGGTTAACGTACCATTTTTGGCACCAAGATCGCCACCAGAAACTGGTGCATCCAATATCTTAGCGCCATTCTTTACACCTGTAGTAAAAATTTTTTGCGCAAGTTTTGGTTTTGAAGTAGTTAAATCAACTATATATTTATCCTGCACTATTTCTTCAAAAATACCATTACTGCCAAAATATACTTCTTCCACATCAGTTGGAAAACCCAACATTGTAAAAATTAAATCTGCCTTTTTAGTAACTACCCGCGCACTTGAACACCATACAGCACCTTGTTCAACTAAATTATCAGTTTTGCTTTTGCTACGATTATAAACAAAAAGTTGGTGCCCCGCTTTTAGTAAGTTAAGACAAATTGCATTCCCCATCACACCTGTTCCAATAAATCCAATTTTCATTATACTTATCCTCCTTTATGCCAAATATAGTTAATTATAATTTTGCCACAGTTTTAAGTTATTACTTAAACTTATTACAAATAATTAAAATAAAGTATTTTATACTTAGTTAAATCAATTTTATAATAAATATAGTTTAAGGAGGCAAGCATTATGAAAATGCACAATGACTATTTACTAAATAAAATTAATAATCCGCAAGATTTAAAAAAATTGACTTTACCTGAAATGGAACAACTAGCAACTGAAATCAGAACTTTGATTTTAGAAAAAGATGCAGCAGAAGGTGGACACCTCGGCCCAGATTTAGGAATTGTGGAAGCAACAATTGCTTACCACTTCGTTTTTGATGCTCCAAAAGACAAAATTGTGTGGGACGTTTCACATCAAACCTACCCACATAAAATGTTAACTGGCCGTGCTACAGCTTGGCTTGACCCGGCCCATTATGAAGACGTCACCCCATATTCCAACCCAGACGAAAGTGAGTATGATTACTATGCAATAGGTCATACTTCTACTTCTATTGCCTTAGCCACTGGTATGGCGAAAGCCCGGGACTTGATAGGTGGACACGAAAATATCATGGCTTTAATTGGTGATGGCTCACTAACTGGTGGCTTAGCCTTCGAAGGATTAAACAACGCGGCTGTTGAGCCACATAACTTAGTCGTTGTTGTAAACGATAATCAATGGTCTATTGACGAAAACGTTGGCGGTTTAGTTACTGCACTGGCAAAATTACGGACATCTAATGGAAAAACACCAGAAAATCCTTTTACAGCCATGGGTTTTGATTATCGCTATGTTGCAAATGGTAACAATGTTCAAGATATGATTACTGCCTTCAAAGCAGTTAAAGATATTGATCATCCTATTCTTTTACATATTAATACCGTTAAAGGAATGGGTTATGCCCCTGCACTTAAGGATGAGGAAGCCCACCACTGGGTAATGCCCTTTGATCTTAAAACTGATCAGCCAATCAAATTAGCTGATACAAAGCCAACTGCCAAAACAGTTGCAATTGAGACTATCAAAGAACAAATTACTCAAGGACAAAAAATCATGGCTATCAATGCCGCAATTCCTGGGGTATTTGGCCTAGATGAAATTAAGCATGATTTCCCTAAAAATTACATCGATGTTGGTATTGCAGAACAAGAATCGGTTGCCTTTGCCGCTGGCTTTGCAAAAGAAGGCGGCACCCCTGTTTTATTTGAAAACTCAACTTTTTTGCAACGAGCCTTTGATCAACTATCTCACGATGTGGCTGCAAACAATTTACCAGTTGTAATGCTAGTTGCTGGGGGCGGAATTTCTGCAGAATCAAAGACCCACTTAGGAATTTTTGACCAAGTAATGATTAGCAACTTACCAAATTGGATTTATCTAGCCCCTACAACTCTAACTGAAGAAAAAGCTATGCTAGAATGGGCAATTAAGCAAAAGAAACAGCCAGTAGCGCTTAAAATGCCAACAAATATTGTACCTAACGGATCAACTGAATCACTTTTAAGCGATTACAGTCAAATAAAATATCAAGTTAAAGCTGGTAAAAATATTGCCATATTAGCTTTAGGTGATTTTTATTCATTAGGTCAGCAAGTTGCTGAGCGGTTAGGAGCTACCCTGGTTAATCCAATTTCTGCCAATATTTTAGACCAACCAACTTTAGACCACCTTGCTGCTACTCACCGGCTAATTATTACTTTAGAAGATAATATTTTAGATGGTGGTTTTGGACAAAAAATAGCAGCTTATCTTGGTAAGCAAAATGTTAAAGTACTTAATTATGGGCAAAAACGAATCTACACTGATCAAACTCCACTTGCTAAAATTTATCAAGAAAATCATTTAACAGTCGAGCAAATTATTAGCGATTTAAAGAACAACTTAAGCGCTTCAACAAATGAAAAGAAATAAGACCATCATGCTTACACTGGTAATTATCATCTTGTTAATTCCTCTTTTGCTATTTAGCAGGCGTAATTATCAGTCAGAAAGAGCGACCATTATTCCAATTGTAACCCCTACTCTCTTTGTTCATGGGTGGGGCAGCAGTTATCATGCCGAAGAAAATATGGTCTCAGCTGCCAAAAAAAGTGGTGCTTCTAATGCAGTCATTCGTGCTGATGTTAGCCCCGATGGTAAAGTAAGTTTAATTGGAACAATTAAACAAAACGCTAAAAATCCGATTATTGAAGCTAATTTTCAAAATAATAAGAGTGTCTCACCTTATGCAACCAACCAATCTTTATCTTTGAGTAAAAGTAGCAACTACGTCAAAGATATTATTCTTGCTTTACAAAAAAAGTACCATTTTAAAAAAATAAATTTAGTAGGACATTCGATGGGTAATTTACAAATTGCTTACTTTTTACGCAATAATTTAAGCAATACTAATCTGCCTAAATTAAACAAACAAGTCTCCATTGCTGGGCATTACAACGGTTATATTGGTGAAATCGGAGCACCAAAACATACAGTTCTAAATCAAGACGGCTCTCCCCAAAAAATGGCTGCAAGTTATCGGGGATTGTTAACTTTAAGAAAAAGCTTTCCTAAAACAGCAGGCGTTCTAAATATTTACGGTAATACTGGTAAAGGAAACGATGGAGCAGTTGATGTTAATTCTGCCCGTTCATACCGCTATTTAGTTAGTAAGCAAGCTGGGTCATATCAAGAACAAGAAATCTATGGTAAAACGGGGCAACATAGCCAACTACATGAAAATCAGAAGGTCAATCAGCTATTGATTAATTTTCTTTGGCCAAAATAGCTTTATGATAATAAAAAACAGTTTCTATCTTAATGATAGAAGCTGTTTTTAATATACAGTATAATTATTTTAAACTGAAATTAATAAGCAGAATGGACCAATAATTATGGAATTAAGAGTTTTAAATTATTTCGTAGCTATCGCTCAAGAAGGCAATATGACTCGTGCCGCTAAAAAATTACTAATTTCTCAGCCCGCCTTATCAAGACAAATTAGTGATTTAGAGCAAGAACTTGGCGTAAATTTATTTAATCGCCAAAAACATCACTTATCTTTAACTCCAGCAGGACAATACTTACTAAGTCAAGCCACAGAAATCTTGGCTTTAACTGCCAAAACTAAAAGTAATTTAACTGCCTCAGCCTTTATCGGTGGTGACTTAACAATTGCTGCGGGAGAAAGCTTGGGCATGCAGCGGATTATGAATATAATTAGTCAAATTATTACAGAATATCCAGCAGTTAAATTACACTTATTAAGCGGTGATTACAGCTATGCAGAATGTAAGTTAAATAATGGAACAGCTGACTTTGCCATTATTATTGGTGATATCCCGGTAAATAACTATGCTTCACTAACTTTACCAGAAAAAGATACTTGGGGAATACTGATGACAACGGATGACCCCTTAGCCCAGAAGACAGAAATTAGCCCCCAAGATTTAATTGGACGCTCAATTTTAAATTCGCAACAATCAGACAACCTACAAATATTTCAAAATTGGTTGGGCAATTATCAAGATTGCGTTAATTTCATTGGCACATATAATTTGAATTTTAATGGTACTTTGCTGGTTAAAAATCATACTGCCTTAATGGTTACTTTAGATAATCTACTCAACATTGAACCAGGGGCAAAATTAACTTTCAAAAAATTAGCGCCCAAAATGTATCAAACAATTAAAGTAGTCTGGAAACGCGAAGTTAATCTTTCCCCTGTAGCTGAACTATTTTTAAAACGATTAAAGGCTTCAATTTTCAAAAGTTAGTAAGCAGATAACTATAACAAAATATTATTGCTAATCATATTCAATAAGTATTTTACATAATTGACTAAATAACTTAAAATCTGCCTAAAATAAAGGAGATACTACTATGAAAAAAAATATTTTAGCGCAATATGAACAGTTAATTACTCCATTTATAACAGATGTCAATCAACATTGCCGTGCTCATTTAAAACAGGATCGTGTGTTAATTCCAATTATTGCTAGCATTACCCAAGGAGTAACTTCTTCACTAACTGAACTAGTTGAGCAAGCTTTAGCGGCCCATGTTCAACCTGAAATTTTGTTAGAAACTGTTTATCAACTAACACCTGTGCTGGGGCAATTAAAAGTTAAACAAGCCTTAACCATTATGCAAGCAGTTTTTGAGCAACAGCAGTTGACCCCAGTCCAACCACAGCTCCAGCCCGATAAAAATTTTGGGGCAAAAATGCAAGATGAAATTTATGGTACGGAAATCAAAAAGCTACTCCAGGACTTACCAGATAAAGCTGGTGATTTTATTCCTGAAGCTCTAACCCAACATTTTTTCAATGATTTCTATAACCGTGAAACTTTACCCGTCCGCAACCGGGAACGCTATGAATTACTAGCTTTAATTACACTAAACGTTAGCTTTCAAATTAAAGCCCATGCTAGAGGTAGTTTGAAAGCTGGCAATAGCGAAAGTGAATTAATTTGGTCAGTTATCCAACTTTTACCATATGTCGGTTTCCCATTTGTCATTAATAGCGTCCAGATTATACATCAAGTTGCCCAAGAATTAATAACTAAATAATTACGAGAATTACTGAACAGTAATCAAAGCATTACAAGCTAGAAGTCGAAGAAACAATTGAAATATTTGCAAATAATTAAGATATAAAAAGACACTACGCAAATAGCATAGTGTCTTTTTGTTA
Source organism: Lactobacillus sp. ESL0230 (assembly GCF_003692805.1). NCBI lineage: Bacteria > Bacillati > Bacillota > Bacilli > Lactobacillales > Lactobacillaceae > Lactobacillus > Lactobacillus sp. ESL0230. The sequence continues at coordinate 7,014 of NZ_REHI01000002.1, read as the reverse complement.
TAAATTTACTATATTCTTTTTTTCTGGCGCATCTTTAGGATTATAACTATCAGTTTCTTGATAACCAAAGAAATACGTTAGACTAAAGGCAGCAACTATTGTTACTATTGCAACAAGCCAAAAATACAGTAAGTTATTTGGATTACCTTGACCAGCTTTTGCTACAAATGATGGAAAACCAATCAAGCTACCAGTAAAACCGTACATATCAACTTTCAATAGTCCATTAACTAATCCGCCAATAGCTGCACCTATACTTGAAGTTAAGAAGACTCGACCATATTTTAAGTTGACGCCATACATGGCAGGTTCGGTAATACCAACTGCTGCAGAAATAGCTGCACTTAAAGATAATCCTTTTAAATCTGGGTTATGCTTTGTCTTAACCCAAACTGCTAAAGCGCCAGCACCTTGAGCGACCATAGTAACGGAAATAATACCATTTAAAACACTATGTCCATTAGCTGCAATATCATTAGCAATTAGCGGAATCACCGCCCAATGTAACCCAAAAATAACTAGGACCTGATAGAGCCCACCAATAATTAACCCCGACAAAGCACTATTAACTGTTAACAACCATTGTAAAGTGCTAGCTATTCCCTCGGAAATAAATGAAATTACTGGTCCAACAATGATTAAAACCGTCATACCAACTAAAAAAATTTCAATTAAAGGGGTGAAAATTTGTCTTAAAGTTACTGGCATCCATTTCTTAATCCAAGGTTCGATCTTAGCAGCCATCCAAGCTGCAAAAATCATTGGAAAAATTGAGTAAGTATATTGAGGAATATGAATAGGAATACCAAAGAAATTTGCATTAATCCCTACTCCAGCAAGATAATAGGTATATTTGCCACTAGCAAAAATTTTTACTAATTCGGGATAAATTAGAAAACCACCAATCAAAGAAACTATGACGGGATTAGAACCCAGCTTTTGAGCAGCAGTGAACCCCACAATGATTGGCAAAAAGTAAAAAGCCGCATCCCCCATGGCATTAATAATAGTGTACGTAGAGGTTGTAGTCGACATATGACCGAAGTTAGTTAAAATATTGAGAATTCCTTTTAGCATACCACTAGCAGCTAATAAGCCAATTACCGGCATCATTGACCCAGTAATCACTCCAATCATTTTGAAGAAAACTTGTTTAAGTTTATTACCTACGCCAGTAGTAACTTCATTATTTAGTGTTTCTTTTTGTAAAGAAGGATTAATCCCAAGTAAAGCAATTAACTCATCATAAACATCCTCAACCGTTTGACCAATTACAACCTGATATTGATCATTAGCGCGTGCTACATCTAGCACCCCCCTAATTTGTTTGACCTGCGCGTCATTAGGAATACTATCATCCTTTAAAGTAAAGCGTAGCCGCGTAAAACAATGAATCACACTTTTAATGTTATCAGCTCCGCCAACAGCTACTAGCACTTGCCGTGCAATTACTCTTACCTGTGGTTCTGCACTGGGTGCAGTATGAGCACTTGTTTCTTGCTTCAAGCTAACGATTGCTGCAGCTTCACCCGCACCTATCATGCCCGTTTGGACAGTAATAGTTCCTAAAACTTGAGCACTATTAGTAATGGCGACAATAATTGTATTGTCCTTATGGGCTGCTTTAATCGCTGCCAAATCAACTGTTGCAATTGGCTGACCAGCCTTAACTTTGTCGCTTGTTTTAACTTTTAAAGCAAATGGTTTACCCCCAAGTTCAACCGTATCAATACCCAAATGAAGTAAAAGTTCAATCCCACTATCAGTCCTCAATCCAATTGCATGTTTAGTTTCAGCAAGCATTACTACTTTTCCATCTACTGGCGCAATAATCGTATTCATATTAGGAACAACTGCAAAGCCTTCACCGAGCGTCTTTTGTGAAAAAACTGGGTCATTGACATGAGCAAGCTCAATAACTTCCCCAGTGACAGGTGATAATAAAGTGATATTATTATTCATAATGTAACCCCCATAAATCATTTATTGCTTGCTCAAACAATAAATGTTATCGCTTTCAAAATGATTATATAACTTGTATAGACAAGTGTCAATAATATGTTTATGATATTGATATAGCATAACTTTGTACCCATAGCTTTATGGCTTATTGCTTGTAAAACAATTAATAATAATATGATAAAAGTAAAAAAGGTGGATTGAAATAATGTCAGCTAAATATTTACAAATTGCTGCTGATTTAACCAAAAAAATTAAACATGGCTCATATATTCCTGGTAGTTTCTTACCTAGCGAACCTAATTTAACAGCCTTATATCACGTTTCACGTGAAACAATAAGAAAAGCATTAAACGAATTAATGTTGGCGGGGTTAATTCAAAAAATCAAAGGTAAAGGCTCTATTGTCTTAAGTAACGCACGTTTTAGCTTTCCTATTTCAAATATTACTTCTTTTGATGAACTAAATCAGCAGGAACAAATGCATGCCACAACTAGGGTTTTAGCCCTACATGATTCGCACTTGCCAATTAACATCAGCCAAGAACTCAATTTAACTGATACTGCCGCTACTTATATTGGTCGCCTACGTTCGGTCAATCATGAGCCAATTGTAATTGACGAAGACTATATTTTAAAAAAATATGTTCCTCAGCTTTCAAAACAAGTAGCAGAGAATTCACTATATTCTTATTTTGAACAAGAACTAGGGTTAGCAATTGATTACGCTACCAAAGCAATTACTGTCGAACCGGCCAGTAACAAAATTATCAACCAACTGCAGCTAACTGATACTAACTTAGTAGTGGTGGTGCGCAGTTTAACCTATTTAAAAGATACGTCTTTTTTTCAATATACAGTTGCTAGTCATCGCCCTGACAAATTTAAATTTATTGACTTTGCTCGCAGAAAAACAGAACATGGAGGTTTTATTTTATGAGTTTAGCAGATAAAGTTATTTATCAAATTTATCCCAAATCTTTTTATGACAGCAATGGCGATGGAATTGGAGATTTGCGCGGAATTATTCAAAAAATCCCCTACCTTAAGCAATTAAACATCGACATGATTTGGTTTAATCCATTTTTCGTTTCACCACAAAATGATAATGGCTATGATATTGCAGATTACTATGCTATTGACCCTTTATTTGGAACAATGGCCGATTTTGATGAATTAATCACCCAGCTAAGGCAAAATCATATCGAGGTAATGCTAGATATGGTTTTCAATCATTGTTCAACTAACCACCAATGGTTTCAAAAAGCTCTAGCTGGCGATCAATATTATCAAAATTTCTTTTATCTGCGCCAGCCTAAAGCCGATGGTAGTTTGCCTAATAATTGGCGTTCGAAATTTGGTGGCCCAGCTTGGGCACCCTTTGGTAATACTGGTAAATATTACTTACATTTATACGACAAGTCGCAAGCTGACCTAAACTGGCATAATCCTGAAGTAAGAAAAGAATTATTTAAAGTTATTAATTTTTGGCGCGCTAAGGGAGTCAAAGGTTTTCGTTTCGATGTAATTAATGTAATTGGCAAAGATGAAACTTTGGCAGATGCACCAGCTAAAATTGATAGTAAGGTACTATATACTGATCAACCAATTGTTCATCAATACTTGCAAGAAATGAATAAAAATACTTTTGGGCGTGATCTTGAAACAGTAACTGTGGGAGAAATGTCCTCAACTGATATTGCTAATTCTATTGCATACACCAAAAAAGATAATCATGAATTATCCATGGTCTTTACCTTTCATCACTTAAAAGTTGATTATCAAGATGGCCAAAAATGGACTAAAATTCCTTTCGATTTTCAAAAGTTAAAACAATTACTCAATGACTGGCAAGTTGGCATGAGTAATGGGGGTGGGTGGAATGCACTTTTTTGGAACAATCACGATCAACCATGGGCCTTAAGTCGCTTTGGCGATTCCAAACACTACCGCGCCAAATCGGCCGAAATGTTAGCCACGGTATTGCATCTACTACGCGGAACACCTTATATTTATCAAGGCGAAGAAATTGGCATGATTAACCCCAACTACCAAAGTATTACCGATTACGTTGATATTGAAACCAAAAATGCCTATCAAGAACTACTAAAAAAAGGATTAGATGGGCAAAAGGCTCTCGCCATTATTCAAGCTAAGTCCCGTGATAATAGTCGGTCGCCTATGCACTGGGATGATTCGCAAAAGGCCGGTTTTACCACGGGTACACCATGGTTAAAACCACAAGACCAAGCGCAAATTAATGTTGCAGCTGAATTAGACCATGGTGAAATTTTCCCATATTATCAAAAGCTGATTCAGCTACGAAAAACTTATCCAATCATAGCTAATGGCAGTTACCAACCAATTGATTTAAATCACACACAAGTTTATGCTTATTGCCGTAAATATAATGGTCAGGCCTTGTTAGTTATCAATAATTTTTATGCTAATCCTGTTTCCTATCAACTTCCCCAACATTACCAAAAACTGCCAGCTGAAACTTTAATCAGTAATTACAGCAAACAGTTAAAAGTTGTGCCTAGCGTTGTAAATCTCAAGCCCTACGAAGCACTGGCTCTTTTAGTGAAATAATCGAAGTAGTTAAAAAGCGCTGAGCCTAATGCTCAACGCTTTTAATTTGTATTTTTAAAATTTTTATCTTAATTATTTATCTTTTTGCAAAGCCCGTGACAAACGTTCAAGTAAATAAACTACTGGAACTTGGGTAGTTAAGTTAATCGTTTGGCCAATAATTTTATATTCTAAATGATAAGTAAAATTAAGATCTGATACGTGCGCAATTGTATTATCTGCTTCATTCGTAATACTAACAATCGTCGCGCCTAACTGGCGAAAGTTATTCACTTGATCAATTGTAGGTTGTCCCTCACCGCTAACCGACAGAACAATAACTGTCTTTTCTTGATACGAATCACGACATAAATTGACTGGATAATAAGGATCTCCTATAGCAAAGGCACTACGCCCATTATTGACAAATTGACGCGCACCATAATCACATAAATCCCCTGAAGTGCCAATGCCAAAAAAGATAAACTCTTTTGTTTTTTGAGCAATACGCTTAAATTTAGTAATTTTTTGCTCATAATTAGGCAAAACATCTTGTGAAAAATAGTATTGTGCTTGATAGGTAATATCATCGACTACCTGATTACGCTTATTTTCAGCTTTAATTGCATTTTGCAAATCATAATAGTGGCCATATCCTAAAGCATTTAACGTGCGCACTACCGAAGCGGGTGAGACCTGTAAATTATTAGCTAATTCACGCAAAGTAATCTCTTTTACCTTTTGTTTATTGGCTACAATATAATTATAAATTTTTAATTGCGTTACGGTCAGTTTTCGTTTAGATTGCACTACTTATTCCCGATTCACTTTTAATTCATTACTTAGCTGATTCTTTAGCTTGTTCTAGTTCTTGTTCAGCTTTCAACTTAGTCCGATCCATACTTCTAAAGAAGAAATAGTAAATCATTGTATCCATTACCAAGTTGAATAATTGCATAATTCCACCCGAAATATGCCCTGTTGAAAGAATTCCTGATAAGATTGGTGGAGTTGTCCAAGGCGGATAAATTCCAATTGTTTTAGCGACCCACCCCATCTTCATAGCTGTGTAAGTTGTTATGACATTAGCCATTGGTGCTAAGATGAATGGTAGCACAATTTGGTAATTCAAAACGATTGGTACACCAAAAATAACCGGCTCATTAATATTAAAAATCGCTGGACCAATTGACAGCTTACCCATTGCCTTCATTTCTTTATCTTTGGCAAAGAAAGCCATTAAAATAACAAATCCCAGGGTTGCACCACAACCACCAATATGAACAAAGTTGTCAAAGAAAGTTTTTGTAATAATATTGGGAATAGCTTCATGCGCTTTAAGAGCTGATGCATTAGCAGCTAAAGCAGCATACAAAATAGGATCTACTACCCCTGAAATGGCATTAGCACCATGGATACCAAAAAACCAAAGTAGACAAATTACTAATTCAATAACTAATGCACCACCAAGAGTATTAGTCACCTTACTCATTGGATTTTGTAAGAAGAATGTAATCACATTAGGTATGCTCTTCATTGGCGTAGCTTCAACACCAATTCGAACTAACCAAACTACAAATAGTGAAATTGCTCCCGGGAATAAAGCTGCAAATGAACTACTAACTGCAGGTGGGACAGTTTCGGGCATTTTGAAGACTAAGTTTTTATGCATTAACCACACATATAAATCAGTTACAAATAATCCTACTAATAATGCAGTAAACAAACCCGATGAATCAAATTGTTTCAATGGAATCAACAAGCCACCATCTTTACCAATCTGCATGGGAATAGTTAAAATGAACGCTGCTATTGCCACAATCATTGCTGAAAATGGATCAATTCCTTGATAGCTTTTAGCTAAGTTATAAGAAATACCCGCAACAGCAATTAAGCCCATAATATTAAATGAGGCATTGGTTACATACTGCACAACCGTAGCCCAATTAGGACCAAAAACGTGGGCCATGAAATCCAAATACCCTTTAATAGGGAATTGTCCGATAATCATGAAAATTGATCCAATGATAATCATTGGCACTGCCGCAGTCATTCCATCACGCAAGGCGACCATGTGCCTAGCACTAGAAATTTTATTGAATAACGGCATTAGTTTTTCGGTAAGAAAATTATTTTTGTTTTTCTCTGCCATTTTACATACTCCTAATCATATTTCATTTTCTTCGCAATTAAGGAATCGCTTACAAATAATATATTATCATTTTGTTTCTTAAAGTCAATTGTTTTTTAGAAACATGTTTCAATAAATAACAAAAAGAAAATAAATAACCACGGCATAATTTTTAATTACTGCCGTGGTTTGAGTACTTCTAAAGACAGTTATGCTAGTACAACAAGTTATTTTCTTTTCGCATGGGTCTGCGACTGGGCATTATTTTGCCCGTAATACGCTCCTTGACCATGCTTTCGATAGTAATGCTTATCTAATAAATACTGGGGCACATGACTATCTGCTCTAGTTAA
>NZ_REHI01000001.1:0-42012 GCF_003692805.1 Lactobacillus sp. ESL0230 | reverse complement strand
CCTAAGTCATGTGTTAATTCAAACGTTTCCCGCCAGGATAGATCTTGTGGTAAAGCTTTTTCGTAAATTCCGAGTGCATTAGTTGTCATGATGCACATTCAACTCCTTTTTTAACTTGCTTAAATTATTCCAGGCACCATCTAGCGCTTGTAATAATGAACAATAAACTTGATATTTTTGATTATAAATCTTAGTTTCTTCACGACATGGTTGATATTGAGCTGTTACTTGCGTCATTTTACCTACTGCAGTCGGTAGATCAGGATAAACGCCACGGCCAACGGCACAAGTTATAGCTCCCCCTAAGCCTCCTAATTCAGTTGCAGCAGTGATTTCAACTGGCAAGTTTAAGACATCTGCAAACATTTGGACCCAATGTTTAGAGTTACATGCCCCACCAGACACTCTAATTGCAGTAGGATTATGACCCAATATTTTTAATAACTGATCCAGATGATAACGGTGGGCAAAGCAAATCCCTTCATAAACTGCTCGAATCATCTCAGTTTTAGTGGTCGAACTTTGCAAACCAATAAAGGCACCTTCAGCATTTGGATTTACATTACTACCATATAAAAATGGAAAGAAAAATAATTGAGCATAATCTGCCTTGGTGGTATCTAGCATTTGCTCCAAATAATCATAAATTGACTTATGATTTTGCTTAGCATTTTGAATTTCATCTGCTAGCAAAATTTTGAGCATCATATCAAGATTACCGGCAGAAGTTGGACTTGATGCTTCAATTAAGTTATCACCAGTAGGAAAAATAGAATTCATTAAGCCTGAGTCAAGTGGTGCCAACTGGTGACTAGGAAAGATATTCATATTCCACGTTCCAGCAATCATACTAAATAAACTATCATCTAAGACACCAGTTGCTAGGGCACAAGCATCAATATCGAACATCCCGCCATAAACTGGTGTGCCACTGACTAACCCTGTTATTTTAGCTGCCTGACTTGTTATATGCCCTGCTAAATCAGTTGCATTAATCAATGGTGGTAACTTAGCAGAAATTTCTGAAATACCAAAGAAATCATATAATCTTGTATCGTATTGCTTAGTTGTCAAATTAATTAAATTATTACCAGATGCATCCCCTAGCTCCTGCAAAATATTACCGGTTAAAAGATACCGAATAAAATCTTTATTAGATAGGATATAGCCAATTTGATTGTACTTAGCCGGTTGATTATCTTTTAACCAACGCAAAATAACCGGTGCCTGACTAGCCATGATTTGTTGATGACTAAGCGCATAAATTTTTACTAGTTGCTGATTTAACTCAGTTGCAATACCTTTAGCTCGATTATCCGTCGACAAAATACCATTCATAAATATTTTGCCTTCATTATCAAGCGCATATAATCCTTTACCATGACCCACTACTGTGACTGCACTAATTTGCGCTGCTTTTAAGTGGGCATTATGCAAAGCCTCTTGAATCACACGACCAATATCTACTAATAAAGTTGACAATTTAATTTCTTGAAAGTCTGGTTGGGGAGATATACGCTTGGTTGGAAACGAAGCCAAGCCTAGTTGTTGCCCTAATTCATTGCAAATGACGACCTTAGTATTAGTTCCACCATTATCAATAGTCAAAAAATAATTCATTGTACTTCACCTTATTTGTCACAAATTTGATAGATGGCCACTTCATTGGCTTCACGGTTAGCTGATAGTAAATATTGTTGTTGTTCCTTTTGATAAACTAACACATTACTTGGGCCAAGATGACTAGCTAATAAATCGCCAGTTAAATCAACATTTTTTATCAGTTTTAACCCCTGTGCTCCTGAACGCCAACCAAATAAAAAGTAGTTATGGCCCTTAATTTCTCCACCCCATAGTGCATGCCCGAAAGGGGTTTCTTTAGTAGTTCTTGCTAGAGTATGGAAATTGTTATCATACATTCTTAAATAAGAGCCATGAAATCCATCAATTGCCAAATATTCTAATTGTCCATCATCATTAAGATCAGTTGCTACAATATCAGAAGTTGCAATACTTGATAATTGTTGCAGTTGCCAATCATCCACTTTAGTTGGGTAATCTAAGCGAAATATACCTTCTTCACCAGTAATTAAAGAATAACCTGCCATCCTTTGATAACCATGATTTTTGGTAATTCTAATTGGTAAAGCCTTTAAAGCGGTAATTTTTTGCGGTTTATCTTTATAAATACCTACCCAGACTTTTCCAGGATCAGACCAATCATTCGTATTTTTTTTAGAATTAGCAATTGAACAGCCGATATACCAATAATCGTCTTTAGTTTTGGGGATAATATCAAAGCGGTGAATATAGGGAAACTCCCCCACAATACTTTGATCCCAACCTTGCCCATTGAAAGTTTCTTTTACAATCCGGCAATGTAAAGAATTAAAGCCTGGATAAAACTTTTGCGTTGCTAAAAAATTTAATGTTCCTGGTATCTGAACCATAGTCATTGTTCCACCAATGTCTGACCAAACAGTGGACTTGTTAAAATTACTATTTAAATCATAAGCATAGCATGGCTGATTTTCTTCTGAAGCTACTATGATAAAATCACGATTTAAGGCTTGTAATCGCATAATTGCATAACAATGATCAAGCTGATCACTAAAAATTTTATTAAATTCCATACTTCTACCTCAGTTATAATTTTTGAAAAAAGGAATCCCCTCCTAGCACGAAACTATTTGGGGGATTCCTCAATAATTGAGCCAAATACCAGTGTTACTGGTAAAAGATAAGCTATTATTTATTAACTTGGTTTAGTGGTTTCTTATCACGTAAATATGAAATCAAATTCTGCGAGGCTTCACGTGCAATCGTTGTCCGCGATTCTAAAGTACCCGTTCCAGCATGCGGTGATAGAACAACATTATCTAAATCACGTAAAGCTTGTGGAATATCTGGTTCAGTTTCATAAACATCAAGACCTGCTCCTGCAATATCACCATTTTTAAGGGCTGCAATCAAGTCAGTTTGTTTAATCAATTGTCCCCGCGCCGCATTAATGATGTAAGCTGTATCTTTCATCTTTTTAAATACTTCCGCGTTAAAAATTCCATTGGTTGAAGGAAGGGCTGGGGCATGCAAAGTAATTACATCTGAAGTTTGAACTAAGGTATCAAAATCCACATATTTAACATCTAATTTTGCTTCTAATTCAGGAGTTAAGCGATGGGCATCATTATAAATAACTTTCATACCGAATACTTGCGCAAATTTAGCTACTTCAGAGCCAATACGCCCCATACCATAAACACCAAGAGTTTTACCCTGTAAACTCATCCCCATATACTGTGGTTCAGAGACATCAATCCATTGCCCGCTGCGCACAACTTTATCATAAAAATGAAGATGTCTAACTGTTGCCAATAAGAGGGTAAAAGTCATTTCTGCTGTTGGAACGCGTACACCTTGAGGACAGTTTGCTACCACAATACCCTTTTGCTTAGCATATTCAATATCAATATGGTCAAAGCCAACTCCATTAGCAGTAATAATTTTGAGGTTAGTACCGGCATCGATCAGTTCTCGATCACCCTTCATCCCCATAATTAATAATCCTTCGTATTCAGATAAATGTTCTAAAACCCATTCACGCGTCTCTTTTTCTGGGTCATAAGTAACATCAAAATTTTGTTTCAGTTCAGTTAAACCTGCTTCAGGAATAATTCCTGTGACTAATACTTTTATTTTACTCATCTTTTTACTTCCTTACTATATCTTCTTCAAAACTGGGTCTTCACTATCACGAACTGCTTGTATATTTTGCGGTTTGAAATAAATCCGGTTAGCATTATTATACATAACATCTTCTAATTCCGATGCAGTAAAGATATCAGTTTCTTCTAACCAAGTTGCTAAATTATGATATGAGTTAAAAGTCGAAGACCATGGTGAATCGGTTCCCCAAAGAATTCTTTTAGCCCCCAAAATATCTTTTGCTAAAGCTACATCTTTTTGACAGCGCGGAAATGGAAATTCTGTTTCATGTTCAATATCTTGAATTGCCGCAATTTCAGTAGTTATATTATTATATGGTTCCCATTGCTCTAAAGCATTAGCTAAACGATTCAAATGATCAGCACTAGGGAATGATAAATGACAAACCACAAAATCCAATTTAGGATATCGTTGTGCTAAATTAACAATTGCTTCGGGTTGATAGCTAAATTGCGTATAGTCACCATAATCAACGGTAATCACAAATCCAGGATAATCAGCAAAGTAGTGGAACATTTTACCTAATTCTGGTGAAGTATCTAAACGAAATGGATGATGATAACCATGTAACCCACCACCTTGACTAATTTCTAACTTAATTGCCCGAAAACCTAAGTCTTCTACATGCCGGCGAACAATTTCCATTGCATTATCGGCAAAGGGATCAACTGAAAAGGCTGCAATAAATTTATCAGGATATTTTTTAACAGCTTGATAAGAATAATAATTTTGAAAGCCATATAAGCTGCCCTGAAGCAAAACTGCCTTTTCAACCTCATCGTCTTCCATTACTTTTAAAGCCGATTCGGCAGTAAAATTATCGTCACCCCAGCCTTCAGGAATCAAATTAAGAAACATCCCATTGTCCCAAATTGCCTGACCTTTGCCTAGGGGAGTCATTCTCCCCTTAGCAGATAAACCAGCTAACGAGCGCACTAAATGCATGTGTCCATCAATTTTTTTCATAATAATTATCTCCTTTCGATTAATAAGTTATTTTTTCATCACTACCAGAATAACCTCTATTTTTATCTGCCATTTTACTTAAATATTGCCAAATTTGTGGACGATACCGCCGTAAAGCAAATAATAATGCCAAATAAATTAAAACTACTAAGCCAATTAACAATGGATTTTGCGAAACAAACGCCGCAAATACTAAAGCATTCAGGGGGCGAGCCATTAAATTAAAGCTGGTAATCAAGACTATACCCGCTGGAAGGGCAACGCCGTAATGAGAGACTGCTCCCGTATAAAAACTACCGAGCCAGCTAGAAGCATATAATCCCAAACTAAACCAAACAATTCCATTAGCAATTACTTTTAAGATATTCCCCCGAGTTAGAGCAACAATCGATTCAACCATGAACGGTAAGGAAATCAAATCAACAATTGGCAGAGTTTTATTACCTGGAAGGATAAAGGCTATTAAAACCATAATAGGAATTAAAATTACACCTGAAATAATTGTAGCAGGCTCACCATACCCAACTCCATCATCAACCCCCAAGAACCACCGCTTTTTATTAGTAGTCTCACTAACACTTTCCTTAGCTTCAGCCGTATTTTTGTGCGTATTTTTATCAATTTCGTCTGCTAAAGGCGTAAAGGCTTTCGAAAAGACATTAGTAATTAAGGGGAAAATAGTCATAACAGCGGACAATTGTACCGCTACTGAAAAAATTTGTCCCCATGCTGCTAAAGAACCTAGGCTATTTAAATTACCTAAAATTCCAATAATTAGTCCTAGTAGGGCCCCTAAAGTAGTCGGTTCACCAAAAACACCTAGCTTATTTTTGAAATATTCAGGGGTCATTTTAACCTTGTTAAACCCTAATAAGTTCCACAAAGGATCTAGTAAAATTGCCGGTATAACTTGTTCAATATTGTGCAAAGACGCTACGGAGGCATTCTTGACCCCGTAATAATCTGACCAACGATCAGCTTGAATTTCAGCTAAAACTAAAGTATAAAGTAACATGAAAAATGATAACCCTAGTGATAGCCAAAAATTATGAGTAACATAATAACAGGTTGTGCCCCAAATCATAAAACCAAAATTATTCCATAAATTGGAAGCCATAAAAATTTTAGTAATGCCAAAGGCAAACAATAACAATTCAGCTATCAAGCCAAAGACGAAAAAACTTAGTCCAACTGATGAGCCAAAAGAGGCTAATGAACCTGCTTGCCAACCAATATCAACAATTGGTAATTTGATTCCTGTGTTGTTAACCATTTGCTTGATAATTTTGGTTATCGTCGGCGTAAAGGCTTGAATTATCCAACCAAATCCCGTTAAGCCCACGCCTGCATAAAATGCACTCATCATGGCAGTTTTAGGCTTAACCTTTAAACATAGTGCGACAATAAAAATCATGACTGGCACAACTACACTCGCACCAAAAACTTGAAAAATACGATTAACAGTTTCTAACACACCCTCATCCCCTTAACTATGAAGTTAACTGCTTAACTAACTGCAAATCTGACTCTAGCTGTTCTGATTTTGCCGCATATTCAAAACCAAAATAATTAGCTTGTGGTAACATAGCCAAAATTTCTCTCCAGTTTAGTTCACCTGTAGTTAAGCTTGTTACCACTTTTTGGTTACCGATAGTTCGAATATTTTTTAAATGAATGTACCCTGTAAAATCAGCTAAAGCCTCAGCTGCGGTATAGACATCCGTCGCCAACCAGCTCCAGTTAGCAATATCAAAGCAATACTTAATCCCCAAAGAAGATCCCTGCTCTAAGAAAGCCTTAGTTTGGTATAAGTCACTTTCAATTGGAGTTTGATTATCTTCAATATATAATTTAAAAGATCCATCAAGTATTCCTTTTAATTCTTGATACCAACCATCGTTTGTTGGATTAAACTCACCTAAGTTCATTTTTAAATGAGTAGCACCTAATTCATGCATTTGTTCTAAATACACCGACAACTTAGAATTTAGCTGTTGCTTGTTAAATAAAACATCGCCTACGCTGTAATAAACTTTATATTTATTTGTTTTAGCAATCTGCGCTATATCCTGTAATTCCTGCTTTGAACCATTTAGAAGTTCACTCCGAATTTCAATTGCTTCAAAGCCTAAATTTTGTGCTACTTTAACGTATTTCACTTGCTCAACAGCAGTTTTTTTATTTTGAAAAGCTGCTGTATTAACAATAAAGTGATTAGTCACCTGCTCACCTACCTTTACTGCTTAATTGATTAGCATATCAACTATGTTAATCGGTTAACTATTTAGTACAACTTGATTCTTAGTCAAATAAAAATTACGATATATTTAAGATAATATTGATTGAGGTTTAATTATGGAAAAACTAACTATTAGAGATATTGCAACTATGGCCAAGGTATCAACTGCTACAGTTTCAAATTATCTCAATGGCAACTACGATCGGATGTCACTAAAAACACGCAAACATTTAAATCAAATAATCAGTCATACCAATTTTAGGCCTAATTCAACCGCGCGAAATTTAGCCAAGAATGAAAATAAAACAATTGGGGTTTCTATTGCTGATATTACTAATCCCTTCACTTCACAAGTATTATCAGGTATTTATGAACAATGTGATAATTACAATTATCGCGTATTATTCACTAATGCTGCTAATAGTGAGCAAAAAGAAATCGATAATATTACACGCTTAAAAAATGATGGCGTAGCTGGAATCATCGTTGATCCAGTTAATCCTGACAGCCCCATCTATCAATCCCTCTCAAACCAAAATACAGTCATGGTTGACCGCCAATCTTCTAATTTAATTATTGACACAGTTGCAACGGATAATATGGCATCAGTACAAGAATTGGTGCAAAAAATGCAAGCCAAGCACTACGACAACCTTTATTTTGTTACTTGGCCTTTCCAAAATATTAGCACTCGAACCCAACGCTACCAAGGCTTCATCAAAGCAACTCACTATTCTACTTTAAACCATTTAGTTGCCGTGCCCCATCATGGGAAAAAAGTAGAATATCAACAATTTACTCAGAATATTAATACCATAATGGAACAAAATACTACTGCTAAAATTGGCTTCTTTTGCATGAATGCTCGCGTACTCTTACATTTACTGCGCACTATGCAACAACTAAATTTTTCTTATCCAGAAGATTATGGCGTAGCAACTTATGAAGAATTTGATTGGATGCAAGTAATGACTCCACCAATTAGCTGCATTCAGCAAAATTCTGAGGCAATTGGTAAAACTGCCATGCATATTCTCCGACAGAAATTGGAACATAAGCAGGCGTCTAAACCACAGCTGAAATTAATTCCTACAAAGCAAATCCTACACGATAGTTTTTAATTACTCTTTTTAATAAAATTAATGCTTATAAAATTTAGTTAACCGGTTAACAAACTTTATAAGTATAATTGTATGCGCTTTCTATATTTTGTCAAGAAAATATTGCAAACACTTTCACAATTTTTGCAACATTTTATAATTTCCTAGGAAATGACCCATTTAAGCCATACTTAACTAATTACTACCGCTTAATCTCTATCTGCACTAGTATCAATTATTTTTGCAAACTTGCCTGGAACACTTAATCGTGCTTTAATATCTTTAATTTAAAATCAGTAAATTAGTTAGGATAAAAGCAAAAATTAGTTAGGATAAAAGCAATGAGAGTCTAATTCAATAAATTCATAAGCTTAGGAGCAAGACGATAGATTAACCAAACTAACTCAAAATAGCTTATTTCAATTAAAAAATTAGTTCCAAACATAAGAATAGTAACTACAACTCCTAACCTTACAATCATAAGACTTACTTTAGAATATATCTTCAATAATGATAAATTACTTTTTAGGCAGTAAGAAATATTAAACAACTAATATCAATTGTGCCAATAATTATAAAATGAATTAGATTTTATCAAAATTAACATTGTAGAACCTAACAAAATTCCAGCTAGTAAGTTTCCAACAATAGGTAAGAATTTGAAATAACTAAATAATTCGCCCAATATCTAATAAAATCAAGATATATTGGCTAATAAAGTTTATTGATTACCTTTTCCCAAGCTAAAAAAACTTTCAAGCTATCTCTTTGGGTCAAGAGATAAATCTCGAAAGTTTTGCATTACTGTAAACCCCTACCACAAATTTTTTATTTGCCCTAATTATAACGAAATAATTAGTTGGTTACAATATTCAACCTTTTTCAAATGTATAATCATGTAAGCGACAATTAAACTTTACCTTCTTAATTAATATATTTCTAAAATTAATAAATTTCAGTATCAAATAAAACCATCTAAAGTTAAATTTAAAAATAAACTATTATTATTTTTAAAAAAACATTTACTTATTTTCGTAGGTAATTATATAGACCCAAAATTAATTCAATTAAAAGTAATAAATTCCATAACCCTACCAACACTGCAGATATAATAACTATAACCATTACTTGTTCATTATATCCTACACTCTTACTTAAAATCATACCCCAAGCAAAAAGACCATAGCCAATCACAAATAATAATACCTTAGTAATTCTATATGCCTGCTGATCTACTTTCATCGTTAGATACCTATCGCGTTCATCATCATCTTGACTGGTACCCACATCTTTTGCACGAAAAAAACTACCAATAGTCACAATGATAGCTAAGACTAGCCATACACTATCTTTAAGCAGTTTAATCCACTCAACTTTATATAAAAAATCTCGCCCTAATTCATACAGGCTCAGGACTGAACATAATAAAAAGAAAAATGTTTCTAAATAGTACATCAATTTCCTTTTTTGATTATTTTTTTTCATTCTCAAAGTACTCCTGCAAGCAAAATAAGGTTTCAATATTAGTAGCAAATATCTGTGCTAACTTATAAGCTAAAATAATTGATGGTTGATAGCGTTCTTGCTCAATTGAATTTATTGTCAGTTCATTTACCCCTACTTTTTCAGCAAGTAAAGCTTGAGTTAATTTTCGCTTTTCTCTTTCTTTTTTAACTAAGTTTTTGATAATACCATATCCTTTTTTTAGACGATTATGTTAATTTTATAATTAATATTATATTAAATTAATCAAGCTATAACATTAATTGGATCTCAAAATATACTTTAATTGAGATATAATAAAAAATAAGCGGAGGATAATTTATGAATACAAATAAAACCACTAAAAAAGAAAGTTGGGGGAAAATTTGTCTTTGATGTCATCGTTATGACGATAATTACTCTGGGAATCTTTTTTCTTTTATTACAATTTGTGATTTCAAATAATCGTGTTTCAGGAGCATCTATGCAACCTAACTTTGAAGATAATGACCGCTTGGTTACATGGCGTAACTTTTCATCTAAGCACAATGATGTCGTGGTGCTACGTGCCCCAAAAACTACTTAAGGCGTTCCTAGAGCCCTTTACGTAAAACGAATTATTGGACTTCCTGGCGATACCATTATTTCTAAAAGTGATCAAATGTATATCAATGGCAAATTATTACCAGAACCATACTTAAACAACCATTTTAAAAAAGCTGACAAAGATGCAGGTGAACCCTTTACCACTAATTTTACTTATAAAGTCCCTCAAGGATATGACTTTGTAAAGGGCGAATACCGTGATATTTCCAGAGATTCCCGCTTTTTTGGACCAGTTAAACTTAGTGCCATTAATTGGAAAAGTTGTTTTTCGGTACTATCCCTTTAATAAAATTCAAAGCTATTGATCCACATTAAAAATTAGCAATTGCTTATAACGCTTAATTGTGCTTTAATATCTTTAATTTAAAATTAGCAAATTAGTTAGGGGGGACTTAAATTGAATGCATTTAAATCACATTTAGCAAATAATCAAATAAAATATAAAAACAGATCACCTAAGCAAAAAGCCGTTAATCGAATTCAGATGCTTTGGTCATTTTTTTGGGCATTAATGGCTATACTATTTCGACAAGAAATATTTGACTTTTGTCATAGTATCAATTATTTGCGTCAGCTTCCTAGCTCTTTAATAATCATCATTTATGGTTTACTCCTAGCCTTTTTATGTGCTTCTACCTGGAATTTTTTTAAAAAGAGTACGATTGATTTACTTGAAAAATAAACAAATTTAAAATACAAAAAAGTAGTCTCACGACTACTTTTTTAATGTCCATAATAATGTTAAAGGCTATGTGACAGCAATAATTTTTAAGTTCCGATTGTGTTCTTAATTATCCTTTACAAATAAAAATTATCCTTAATTTATCTGCCTAAAACATTGGTAAATCAAGGATAATTAATTTAAATAATTCTTCTAAATGGACTAGAAGCACGTAGTTTTATCATAGCTTTTATTACTAAACTAGCCTTTATATATTAATTTATAAAAGTTGTGTGGCTATTTTTGTGGTCACTATAGCTTATATCATAATTTAATTATTTGGATATTAGCGCTAACCCAAAAATACAAATAATCAGCAGCACATCAGAAAAATGGATTTTTTCCTTTAATGCAAAACTACCAAAAATAACACTATATAAATTGGTCATATTGAGAAAAATCCACGCAATTCCCGAATTAGGCGATGATGTTGCTAACGTATACGTCGCTTGTGCCAGTATTGTCAAAACTGCACGAGCACCATAAATCCCAAAAATCTGTTTGTTAATTTTTACACCCTTAATGCGCAAACCATGATGCTTAACCCAAAAAGTAATAATTGTGATGAAACAACGAATATAAATTGTAGCAATCGTAAAGTATACTAAATCAACCGGCCTTATAACGCCTTTAGTTAATAATGGCGATAGTGCTGCTTGTACAATCAACAGGGGACCAATAACCATAAATGTTTTTAACAAAGTTGACACATTCATCTGACTGTGTCTCTGCTTAAAAATAATGTAGCAAACTACAATAATAGTAGATATAATTGAAATCAAATATGCCGACTTGTTAAAGTAACCCATGGTTAAACAGATGGCTAAGGGAATAAACAAGTCGGTCATTTTGCTTAAAACAATTGATTGCATTATCGTTACTCTTTTAAAAACATAACTGTAACCATACGCAACCAACTGTGCAAGCAAACCATAAATAATAATTTTGCCAACATAGTTTCCCGTTATTTTGGTCGTAGGAAACTTATTTAACAAGCCAATTAAAAATATGGTTACTAATGCCGTACTGCAAAGATTATTCAAAAAATTTACAGTAATTGAACTTTGATGGCGGTATCCCATCTGATACCGATCAATTACTGAGATTATTCCCCTGGACAAAGATGACATTATTGCAAATGCAATCAATAAAAAATTGCTTATTACCATATTATTAGTATTCCAACTTTTCACTTAAAAATGATTGTTCTAACTTTTTTCTAGTCATTTTTATCTGTTCCCAATTTGGATATTTATTATAATCTGCAAGTTCAGGTTTTCCAACAGCGTCTGCTAATAATGTCCTTAAATATTGCCTTGGTATAGGTCTAGAAATTTGAAAAAGATATTCTTGATTATTAGCATTTTCAAAATAAAGATATTGGCCTAATTCATAATATTTTTTAAACATGTCTTCTGGGTTATCTAGCTTTATTGAGGCTAACCCATATTCAACCATTGACTTCTTCAAATCAACATTTATTGGAATTGCATGAACATGTGCATGATAACACAGTTCTTCTCCTGGTTGAACATGACAATATCCTGCTCTTCCATGTTCAAAAAATATACAATTACCATAAATTTGAATCAACTTTTTTCTAACTAAATTTTTAAGGCTTAAATATTCTGCTTGTAATTCCTTAGGTATTGCACCAATACAATTATAATGATCATTCGGAACAATAAGTGAATATCCTTCTACTATTGGACCAGATGTAGCCCAAAGCGTAAAATTTTTTGATCTGTAATATACTTGATTTGTACTTTCATCACAAAAAGTACAAAAATCTTTTATATTTTTCATAGTATCAATTCTCCGCAACAATTAATTAAAATCATAAATGCTTGGATTAGTATATATATTTGGTATATTGATATTTCGTACATTATCTAAGTTATTTATAACTTCAGAAATATAATTAACTATATCATCTATTTCATCTTCAGTATTAAAATGTGACATACTTACTCGTACACAGCCAAAAGGATTAGTTTTTAAGAATTCATGAATAAATGGGGCACATATAATTCCTGACCTAGTCTTAATATCCACATCTTTTAATAAAAAAGTAGATAATCTTGAGGGAATAATTCCTTTTATGTTAAATGAAACTATACCAACAGGGTTGGGTTTAGAATAAATTGAAAGATTATCTAACTTTGATAGTTCTTTTATTAATAAGCCTGTCTTTTTTACTAGTTCATTCGAAATTTCAGATATACCTATTTTATTCAGATAGTCTATACCATATGATAGTGAACCAATACCAATAGTATTCATCGTACCTGCTTCATATTCTAATGGTGCTCCCTTGGGCTGAACCAGTAATTCTGATAAAACTCCAGTGCCACCCACTTTAAAGGGTCTAATTTCTATTTCAGGATTAATATAATATCCGCCAATCCCAGTTATACCCATTAACGCCTTGTGCCCTGTAAATGCAATAAAATCTGCATTAATTTTTTTATTATCAATTGGAATATGGCCTATAGTTTGTTACGCATCCACTAAAAAACGTGTATTTGGATATTCTTTTAATTTTTGCCCAATTTTTTCGACATTTTGAACAGTTCCTGTAACATTAGCGGCATGATTTACTATCACTAGCTTAGTGTTCTCATCAACAGCATTGATAACTTCATCAGGCTCAACATATCCATAACAGTCAGACTTTACCCAAGAAATTTTTACATTTCTTTCTTTACGCAGTCTAATTAATGGTCTAACAACAGAATTATGTTCAATTGCAGTTGAAACAACGTGATCCCCCTCTTTAAGAAAGCCATCAATTATCATGTTAAGTGAATCTGTTGCATTAGACGAAAAAATTATACTTGTTGGAAAATCAACGTTTAATAATTTTGCTAATTTCTTACGAGTCTCAAATATTATATCTGTTTTTTCGGTATTCGCTGTTCGCATAGAACTTCCAGTTGAATTTTCAATTAGATTTGCAACTCCTTTTTTAACTATCTCTGGCTTAGGAAAAGAAGTTGAAGCATTATCAAAATATATCATTAGTACCTCCATAAACTACTGTTAGTACAAATTATCAACATAAGTAATTTTAAATTTTAATAATTTTACTTCTTTATTTAAATTTTGTAAAGCGCTAACATGAATATCAACAAACTAATATAATTTATTACTAATATAATTTATTACTAATATAATTTATTACTAATATTAATCTATAAAGTTTTCGAATGTTTACTAAATAAAAAATATTAATTTTATTTATGCACTCTACTATTCATAACTAAATCTGATATTTCAATATTCCTATCTTCATCTACATGCACATAGGTTTTCATAAACATTTTAACTGTATGACCCATACGACTTGCTGCCCACGGATAAGACATTCCTGGAGTATTGCCTAACTTAGTCGCTACTGTATGCCGACAAGTGTACATGCTAATATTTATTGTGAATCAGAAACATCTTTACCACACAAAAATTATCTAATTCTATTTTTGTGGCAGTTGTGTGGCAAAAGTTAAATATTAACAACTTTACATAACTATCAACTAAAAATAAAAAACACGAAAAAAGCCCATTATCAAGATATTTATATAACCTCAATAATAGACTTCTTAAAGTTAATTTATAAAAACTTATGCGACTAGAAGCATAGAAGTCTTGCAACTCCTCTGCTCTTAAATCAACATTACTAATACATTTCTATAAAACTGTGTGGCAGATATTGTGGTTAATCTTCAAAAACCCCATATTCGTTAAAAATATGATTTAATTCTTCTAAAGTAACAGCATGCAAAACCTTATCTCGGATAATACTTTTAGCCATATTTAATCTAATAAATCTATTATTTCTGGCTTTGTCTTTTGTTTGTCTTATTAACTCTACTTTGCCGATTTGAATGTTATTTTGTGCATATTTAGCAAATCCTTGAGCTTTTCCTAAATTATCATCTAAAGAAGGATTATGTGGTTCAAGAATATCTACAACGTAGCCAAACTTACTCTTTTCATCTCGTCTAATAATCAAAAAATCTGGATACGCTGGCTTCTCATCACCGTGCAATTTATATGGTATTGTTAAAGACCATGTTTTTCTAGGAGGATTTCTTAACCAACACACAAAATCAGGTCTTCGTTCTTCCTCTTTAATTACTCTTTCTTCCCAACTATTCAAGTCAACCCGAACATATCCATCATCATTAACATATAAATGATCACTATAAAGTTTGCCAGACTTATCAGGAGAAATACTAATTGCTTCGGGTAATCTAAAACTATGTTTACTTACAACATCGCCATCTGAAACTATTCGATCATATTGCTTGATAAACTTTTCTCCCTTATCTAATGTGTATCTCCTATATTGATCATCCAATTTATGAAATTCATTTTCTGCATATGTAAATAATTTTTTTCTACACTCTTCATCTAAAGCATATAAAATTACATGTATTTTAAATGAATCTGGATCATTTTCATCATAATATTTATTACCATAGGCTATTCCAATTCCCTGATCCCCAAGTTTCTTCTCAGCCAAATTAAATTGTCTATCAATATCAGCTTGGGTCGTAGAATACAAGCCTATATCATGACTACCTTGTATTTTTTTACCGAATACATCAAACGACTGTGTTGATAATTCAAATTTTCTAGCCTTATCTGCTAGATAATCATATGTGCTATCAGACTTAATAGAAATGATATAGTTATGTATTTTTTCAACCACATTATTTAAAACACTATCTACAGCACCAGGATAAATACCCGATTGAGTGAGTAAATGAGCTAATTTAAACAATGAGGTTAAATAATTATTGATTTTTGTCGATCTAATATTATATGTTAGTAATCCCATACTATTTATCGCTTTAATAACTTCTTCTCTATTAATCTCTTTGTCAAAATTGTCTTCCGTATTTTGCTGAATATTTACTGCTGAGCTATCTTTATTCCGTTTATCTCTTGTTTCATTAACTACATTAGATTGAATAAATGTAGTTTTCTTAGATAAGCTATCGTTTGTTTTTTGTGTAGTTTCTTTATTATTTTCTGTTGTTTTATAAGCTTCAAAAAATGAAAGTTGATTATCGGCTTCCTTAACTCTAGATCTTTTAGTATATTTTTTTGATGTTGGATGGATAGATAACGTAGTAAAATTACTCTCACCTATTTCTTCTCCATAAACATCTGCAGGAATATTTCCACCTTCTGAATTATGCAATTCTTTCAGTACATCTTGAACTGTAATTTGATCAAAATACGGTAAAAATAGTTTTACGTCATTTAAAGTATCATCAACATTAATATGCATTCTTAAAGGTGTTCTGATCATTCTTCCTAAAAGTTGGGCAATATAAGTTGTATCCACTGCTCTTCTAAAAGAAACCATAGTCTCCGCTCTTGGAGCATCCCAACCAGTTGATAAATTTTCTTTAAAGAAAACCACTTTTATTTTTTTATCATCATTAATTCTTGATGGTTCTATATACTGTACTTTTAAGCCGTTAATTTTCAGATCTGCAGTTTGACCAAAAGTATGAACCACTTCGCCTTCCTTAAATTGAAAACCGCTTCTGTTTTCTATCAACTGAAGACAATCATCAAGATTAGTGTCTGAAATATTATTATGATCTGTACCATTTTTAACTTGAACAACTAACATAGGATTTACATATGCATAATGCTGTTCTTTACAATATTGTTGCCAGTGATCCCACTTGTCTTTCCACGCATCAACTGCAGCTTGTAATACAGCCATATCTCTATTAATGGTCTTTTTTTCAGGATAAGTAACAATAATTCTGTCCTTTAATAGACCTGAAGCTCTAACTTCATCAGTAGTAACTATAACTTTTCGAATAGTAGCTGTTGTTTCACCAATAAGTTTATTAAAACGATCTATTGTGGCCGACATACCAATAATTACTGGAAAAGGTTCTATTTCATTCTTACTGCCTTTGATAAATTTTTGCATAATTGATGTTGCTTTAGATGCATCTTTTACTTGCATTCCTCTATGAGCTTCATCAATTATTAAATATAATCTATCTGATTTATTTTTTATCGTATTATTTAAAGTTTCCCAAATCGTGTAGTTACGTGTATCAGAATGTTTTGTTAAATTACTAGACTTTCCCAGCTTTTGTGTATTTAAGAAATAAACATGTCCATCTTCAAGCATCTCTTCATCAAAACTATCATCAGATATTTCAACCGTTTGTTCTAATGTTATTTTATCTGCTTGTCTATCAATTTTTTCTTTCGATTGTAAATTCAACTCAAGTGAATCTGAAATCCAAAGAAAGATTGCATCAGGTTGGTCATTATATCTAGCTTCACCATTAAAAATTCTTTCAATAAGAGCCGAAGTAATTATAGTTTTCCCTGAACCAGTTGGAGCAGTAAAAGATACTACTTGCGGAATCATGGTTTGTTGATATGCGCCTAAAGAGTTAGCGACGTTATATCGCAACTCATCAACAGCTTTTTTTTGAAAAGGAAATAATTCTACCTTCATCTTTAACCTCTAATATTTATTCTAAAGTTATCTAAGTAATCTTTATATAATTGATATGTTTCCTTCTTTTCTAGATTGCTAATCATTTCACGATAAGCATCATCGGAATTCGTTACTATAAATACTGTTTCAATATTTGAATCATCAGAAATTTTATTAATAAACTCATGATAATTTCTTTCATTTAACAAAATAGCAAACTTGTTTTTAGGAAGAATCATATAATTTGGTAACGCAGTATCGTTAGCAATAGATGGACATTCACCAATACTCCCTGCTTTCATCCAAAGTATCGATAATAGTTTTCTAAACTGCTGTCCTAACGCAACAGAATTTCGATCTAAAAATCCCAGCTTAAAAAATATAGCATTTGTTTTAAAACCATCTGACATTGCTGTATTTTCATCGATATATTTCCCTTTTATTTTATTCTTTTTTAAGTCTTCGCCCTTTATACTGCATACAGTTCTTGGCCAAGTCACATATTGTGCTATACCTAATCGTTCCCATTCCTGATCACCTGGTTTATAGCCTTCATTAGATAACGTCTGAGATTCATCATAAGATACTTCATTATTCGTTACCATAATACATCTTCTATGCCCGCCATCACGTCTATTCAACAAATTGACTGCATGTAAAGTTGTACCTGATCCAGCAAAGAAATCTAAAATAAGAGCATTCGGATTATTTTTAACGAAAAAGTTAATTGTATCTTCAACTGCATAAACAGATTTAGGATAATCAAATCGCTTTTCACCTATCACTTTATTTAAAACATCTGAGCCCAATTTTCCTGCATTATGAGAGCTCTTATTCCAAACCGTTTTAGGCATTGTATATGGTACATATTCATCATCGGAAATCACATGTCCTTCGGGTCCCATTTTTACATGAATTTCACCATTATCTATTCTTTTAATTGTACCAGCTAATAAATATTTCAACGCATATCTATCATTTTTTGAATCATAACTCGATATATACGCATAACCCTTATTCAATAGTTCTTTAAAGCTCGAAGAAACTAATCTCCAGATTCCTAATTTTCCATCTTTTTTTATTGGATATATAGCTCTATAGCCATTGATATATTTCGGTGTTTCAGGATTTGCTCCCTTCAGTGGTGGTAAACAATCAATGACCTTTAGTTTCTTTTCATCTACTAAAATTGGATAACATAATTTTGTTTCTTTTTTTCGTATATTACTTTGTCCACTACGCAAAAAAGATTCCCAGGAAAGACCACCTTTAATTCTAGAGCTTTTCTTTTTATTTTCTGAAAATAGCATATCATCTGAAGTCTTTGCTATTTGAACATTTCCGATCATAACAAAGAATATATATTCATCTACTCTTGAGAATTCATTCATTCTACCGGTACCACTAGGATTAATTACAGTTGTAATCATTTGAATATGAGCTTCTGGAAATAATTCCTCTAATAAAAGTCCTAAACGTAAATACTCCTTTTCATCTATAGTAACAATCAGTACAGAACCTTCAGGTTTTAATAGTTTCTTAGCAAGAACTAGTCTTTTTTTCATAAAAGATAGCCACTTGCTATGCTTATATAAATCACTTTTATCAACGTAATCATTATTATATTTCCAATCTTTTGATCGACTATTGTATGGTGGATCAATATAAATTACGTCTAATTTTCTTGCATATAGATAATCTAGTAACTGTAACGCATGGTAATTATCAGCTTCAATAAGCGTATGCCACAAGCTAGAATTTGGCGCATTTTTTACCTTATCAATAGTTTTTAAGTACGGAAATATTGGATCCCCGAATTCAGCAACCGTAATTAAATTATCTTTTTTAGTTTCAATCCTTGTATGATCCTTAATATTTTGACATAAAGCATTTTGACCATTAATTTCAACAACATAGTACATATCAGAGATATTTCCATCTTTAAATGCAACTTTAGATCCCTTTTTTACTTTTACATCATATAAAGGGGTAGCCTCTACCATATGATTTTCAAAGACCAATCCAAGTTTTTTATTATTTCTAATTCTATTCGCTTCTTGTTGAATTCGTTTCCTTAAATTCTTATCCTTAATTTGTTCAATTAAGTCATCTATTGCAGCCATATACTTTTCCTCTTTTATTCTTTATCTTTATTCATTATATCAGTATTTAAAATCACCAAAAATAGGACTAGAGCTTTCTAGTCCTATTTGTTAATTACTAATTAAATCTAGCATTTCCTCATTCTTATCTTCATCTACATGGACATAAGTCCGCATAAACATCTTTAAAGAATGTCCCAATCTACTTGCCGCCCACGGATATGACATACCTGGAGTATTACCCAACTTAGTTGCAACTGTATGACGACAAGTATACATCGTTACATTCAAATCATTATTTTGAGTATTTACTTTCTTACAGAGCTTTTTCAACATCTCATTCATACTCTTTTGAGTTATAGGATAACCTAAAGAACATAAACTATAATCTGTAATATTTAACAATATTCTTTCATTTGGATTAAGCAAACTATTCTCTTTAAGTAATTCTAACTGATGGTGATGAAACTTCTTCAATAACTGCAAAAGTGGTTCAGAAAGAGGGAGGGTTAGTCTAGATTCTCCACGTGGTCTACTCTTCAAATGACCGTTAAGATGCTTTTCCTTTTCACTCCAGGAATCATTTATTTGAAACACTTTAAATTTTCCATCATTAATAATTTGATTCCACTTTAGTGCTTGAATTTCTTGCGGTCTCATACCCGTATCTAATGCTATTAAAATAGCAATCCGTGTAGTCCAATAATTTACTCTACATATTCCTAGTTCTTTATAAATCTCTGCTTTAAGAGCTTCAATTTCACTACTAGTAAAAACATACTTTTTTGTAGCTAAGCTCATCTCATCACGTCTAAAGAATTTAGATAATGGTTTCATTGGAACGGGGTTTCTCGTAATTCCCACATCATTCAAAGTTGAAAAATATCCCCTCAAATTCTGTAACTGCCTGTCTACCGTGGTATGAGGGGCTACAGTTGTTTTATGAGTCTTAACATAATTTCTAGCGAAATTACGCATATCTTTTTCCTTAATGTCTTTAACTTTTTTCCTACCGAAATATTGAGAAACAAGTTTAACAGTATATTTCCAATTATCATAAGTAGTAATAGATGACCAGCATCCCGAAGCTCTCTCTTCTTCAACATAATTATTCAATGTTATCGAAAGTGGCTGATTTAACACATTTAAATTAACTTCTTGACGCGCGCGATATTCAACCCACATTTGCTCCTCCAGTCGTTTTGCCTCACGTTTACTGCTTGTCTTAGTAACTCTACTAGGTACAGGTATTGTTTTACCAGTTTCATTATCAGTTGGCTGAATTCTAACCCTATACTTACACTCATTTTTTCCTGATTTAATTTGTGTAATCGCCATATTCTTTCTCCATAAAAGGCCTAGCATATTGCCACGCCCTCACTTACCTTTGACTATTTACTAATAACCAGTCCTGTACTTCTTTTAAGACGTAATATTTACGGCCTTGATTGCCTAATTGATGGTAAGGGCAACCTTCTTTTCTAATTTTGAAGAAATATGTATAGCTAATCCCTAACTCTTTAGCGATTTGTCGGGCATTAAGTAATTCCTTGCCAAACATTGTTATCGTCCTTTCTTTTTGTCTTGTTCTATAAGTTCTTGCTTTAGATTCGACAAATACTTTTTAAAATCTAATTCTTGAACAGCATCTCTAATAGACGCAATATCATTATCAATTTTGTCTGAGTGGTAATAATGACCTAGAGTATCTGAATTTGACAGAAAGCAATTGATAAAATCATAAAAATCTTTTAGTCCATCATCACCGAATACTTCTTTAATCAATGTTAAAACACCACCTGCGCCATTATAGAGAAACCAAGTAACTTTTCTATTTAGCGTTGCATCTAATTATGGCTTTTCAATTTCCTGCAAGCCATTTCCCTTAGCCAAATCTTTTAAGACTTGCCATTCCTTAGAAGAATGTAATTTTTCATCTGCCATTATTCCTCCAGGCTATCAACTAATGACCATCTCTCTAGAACGCAACCGACTAAATAGGGATAAATATTATCTGTATTTAAACCCGAAATTAAAGTTCCAATTTCTTTTGCAAGACGATGTTTACATTCGCCTTCTACTCTGACCCAATCTGCACACTCACAAGCTAAAGTTCTATAAAGCCCATCTGGTCTAGATTGTTCAATTTTCTTATCATAAATTCTTAAGAAGGCATCACTTTTTCGACTGCCAACATATAGAGTTTGGGCCTCATTGGTTGTGCCAACTATTTTGAATCGATTAGAGCTGATTTTATTCCCCTGAGCATTTAAGAAATAGGATTTCTGATCTTTCAATCTTAGACTAATGTCATTGACAGAAAAGCCATAATTCATTAGATCCGTTGCAATGTCAATTCGTGATAGATGCCCATCATATTCTTGATATAGCTTTTTTATGATCTGATACCAATCGACTTTTAAGCCATGCATTTCAGCTAGACTTTCATACAATGCTTTTCCAGAAGCGGTGAATTCGATTAAGATTCCCATATCCTTACGCGCTTGATTCCACATTACGGAAACGCCTGTATCAGAGCCAAAGTTATACGAAGTCGTATAGCCGTTATGACCCTTACCAGCTGATGTCTCATGGAAAAGCCAATTTAAATGTAAAAGCTTATCAGCTAATATGGCTTCATTAGGTATTTCACCATTATTACACTCAACTCGATTGACATACTCATAAGGTATGTTCAATCGAAGCTGATCAATTTTAATATTCGCTGTCTGCTTCATGATAATCATCTTTCCGTAACACCCATATTATTAAGTGGGTGTTGCCAGCCCGCTCACGCTTGGACATCCCATTCGTGCGACTCCGTCTCCCGCCAGCTGGCAACTAAATCAAATTAGAACTTCCAATAACTAGATTCATCGACATATTTTGATGCGTCAAAATTATTTTCTAGCCGAGTAATTACCATTGGTACATCTATATTTGTCATATCAGGTGATACAAATGGAGTAGGGTTGCTTATCTCCTGTCCATCTGAATAGATAAGCCCATATCCTGGCTTATTTGGTATTAATGGTAACGCCTTAATATCTTTTACCATTGGATAAGCCATTCGATAAGTTTCCGAGTCTGCTTGTCCCATAACGATTCGCGTACCTAACTGTAAGGTAATATCACGATCTAGGATAGTCGCATCAATTCTCTGCCCAGAAATTAGGGTAAATATTCCCGCTTGCCGTCCACGTAGAATAATTTGGCGAAGTTCTCCCATGATTTCTTTCTTGTTTTTACCTGCTTCAGCAAGCATCGCAGAGACTTCATCAATAACTAATAGATATGGTCGATAGCCATATTCAGAAAAGTCTTGACCCCATTTTCCATTCTTGAAGTGCTCATATCTAGCGCTCATATTCTCGTTAATGATTCTTAGTAATCTAGCTATCTGGTTAGTAGTACTTGCTACTACCTTCTCACCATTATTCAAAAAATGACTAAGCCCATACATATCTGCTCTTTTAGCATCTACTATATAAAGACCACAATCACATTGAGACAACGCCTTAAGCATAATATACGTGGTCGTATTAGTTTTTCCTGAACCACTTCGACCAACGATAAGAAGCCCACCCGAACCTTTAAGACTAAAATTAGTATTTTTATCTAGCTGAATTTCAAAATTAGAATGCATCTTCTGTAACCCTCATTTGTTGCTTATCAACGCTTCTTAACAGATATCTTGTATAAGATAACTGGTGATCTACTGATAGGACATTCATGTTAAAAGTTTCTTCTAATCTGCTATTTAAGCTTCTTGTTGCATCAGCATGCTTGATTCCATTAGGATAAACAGTAATGTAAGTACCTTTCGTAGTTTCTTCATAGATAATTTTGGCACCATATTCAACCTTTCTTTCATTGAAAGTGGATGTTTCTTTTTTCTCTGCATAATCTATAAGTTGTTCAGAATGAATAATACGCATTAATTGCTTATAAATCTTATAGTTAATGATATAGAGATTAATCTATTTCCAACAAGGATAGCTTAAGGGTATAATGAGTAGTAAAAATGGATATGCAAGAGCAGTATAATTACCACTACTCAACAAATGAGGTGCAACTTTATATTCAACGCCAATTGATAAAGCTAAAGTTGCCAGCGTTACCATTTTCAAACTGTTAGGATCACCTAGCAGTTTTTTTGTATCCAAAACTATTTTTTTGCTCGTCATATAATCACCTCTATAAGTTCATTGCTTCTTGAGGGCTAACTTCTAATACTCGGATATTTGAGGCAGATAACCCTTCATTACCATTAAAGTTCCAATGGCTAAGATCATCGAATGCTACTACTTTATTCTTCTCCAATCCTAGTAATAACTTCTTATTTTCCTCTTCATTAATTACACTTTCACTGCCTTTAATCTTGACGGTTAATACTGTTCCAATTGGTAGTCTTGTCCTAGAGCTAACAACTCTTACTTCATATACAGCACGCGGAAGTGTTTTAGCTTCATCATTTGGATCTTGTACTTCCTCTGTTGTTCCACTTAGTAATAAGAAACATTTACCAATGGCTTCAACCAGCGGTCGTGTTAATGCCGATTGAATTGGAGTTCTTTTACTACTACTGTCGTTAAAGGTAGAAAGTAATTCACCCTGTTTTGTAATATTATTATTTACTACCATATTAATCTCTCCTTTCAAAATACTTTTAATATGGATATCTACAGATTTACATTTTTGCTCTTCTGTCTGATAATGTCTAATCTGTCTATCAATAGATTACCATATAACTATATTCTGTCAACAAATAAGTATTTTTTTGTCAATTTTGTCTGCTATAATGACTATAGATTAGAAAGTAGGACTATTATGAAAAACAGAATTAGAGAAATGCGTGAAAAACAAGGATTCACACAACAACAATTAGCAGACATCTTTGATGGACGCGGAATTAATGTATCTAAAGATGCTTTATCTAAATATGAAAATAATCTAAGGAATCCTAGTGAATTAAAATGGCAACAAATGGCAAACTATTTTGGCGTTTCTACTGATTTTTTAAAAGGTAAAGGTATTAGAAAAACTGAAATAGTTGATAAGCTAATTGAAGATATCCATAAAAGATACTTTGACTTCCATAACAAGATAAATTTTGACAATGGTCAACTTCGTCAATATGTAACTGAATATCTAATGTACACTGGACAAGCTATGGTTCCATTAAGCTTTTATCCTAATGGAGGACCTTACAAATTAAATCCTACAATAAAAGAATTTTGGAAAGGCTGTTTTAAACAACTAATTGAAGACCAAGACTTTTTAAGTAGCTTAGAAGGCATTCAAGATGATAAACAATTCCAAATGAGAATATTAATTAAATTGATGCCAATTGTAGAAAAATTAAGGTCTGAATCAGATATTGGAAAATTCTTAATTCAAAATAATCAGAATAACCAAGATATAGTAGATGTAATAATGTCTAAACAACTTTCAGAATCTGAAGAGGAACATAATCAAAGAATTGTAACAGCTCTAAAGAAACAAATAGATTTTTTGACAGAATACTATAATAAGTACAAAGATTTATAATGAAATGTTTCATACCAAATTAAAGAGACCCTTACCTATTTTTTCGTAGATAAGAGCCTTTTATTTTTTACATATATACAGATGCCTTATTTTTATACACTAAAAAAAGCCTATCATATCAACCTTCTATAGATTCTTGCCACACAGTTGCCACACTGAAATTTTGTGTGGCATTTTTTGTGGCGAAATGAAGTATTCACAATTATTTTTAAATATTAAAAAATATTCAAAAGTAACAAAAAATCCTGTCATCATAAGCTTTTTAAAGCTTCGATAACAGACTTGAAAACTATTAAGTTGTTCGTCTAATGCTGACTAGAGGATTCGAACCTCCGACCTCATCATTACTAGTGACGTGCTCTGCCAACTGAGCTAAGTCAGCGTTGTTAACTCAACAACGATATTTATTTAACCATATTAGTTGCTAATATGCAAGTCCTTTTTTGCTTTTTTTTATTTTTTCTTAACTACAATACTATCTCTGTTATTAAGCGTATAATTAAATTTGGATTTAAAAAAGGAGGAATATAATGGCTATTTTAATACCATTCGCTACAGAATTTTCTTGGATATTGCGGATTATCGTCGCTTCCTTATGCGGTGCTTTAATTGGTTATGAGCGCGCTATTCAAAGAAAAAGTGCAGGGGTAAGAACCCATATTGTTGTTGCCTTTTCATCTTCATTATTCATGATAATTTCTAAATATGGCTTTAACGATCTACTTAAGATGTCTAACATTGCCTTAGACCCTTCAAGAATTGCTGCTCAAATTGTTACTGGAATTTCCTTTATCGGTGCTGGAACTATTTTAATAAAAAAGCAGCAAATTTCCGGTCTAACAACTGCAGCCGGTATCTGGGCTACAGCAGCTATCGGGACAGCCATCGGCTCTGGACTTTATTTATTGGGTATTACAGCTACCTTGCTCTTGTTTATCGTACAAATGCTGTTTCATGATGATAATTTAATAGATAGAATTATTCGTCATATTCGCTTTAATATTCAAATTGAAACTGTCAATAAACCGCATATTCTACAAACAATTGAGCATGAGTTGACTGCTAATCACGTTGAAAGTATTTCTGTAAAAATAATGGATGTCAGTGATGAACGAATTATCTTTGTTGTTGATGGCATTATTAATAATAATATTGATGAAAATAATATTATTATGGCTTTGCGCAAATATTCGGATATTAAACGAATTAGTTATACAACTAATGGGTAAATCATTAAATAATAAACATTAAGCAATAGTTAATTCTATTGTTTTTTTGTCCTTATTTTTTCATTACGGACCAAATCAATTTAAAATGTAGTTATATATCAGAAAGGGGTAATTTTATGTCTAATTCACTTGATTATTTACGTTGGCGTGGTGACTTACTATTTACCGAAAAGCCGTTCAACAGTGTCGATGCCTCTTTATTAGCATCCTTAGCATACTTACCTGCCGACAATTCTGTTGTTAACCATACACTTGGTGAGTTAGCCAAAAAGTTGCAGAGCTTACCCTCTTTTCAACATCAAATGCATTCCGAAACTGCTGCTGAAATTTTATTACTTGCTGAAAGCCCGCGCATAGGTGAGATAAAAATTCTTGACTGGACTACGCGCTTGGAGAAGGAACCACATCCCCTCCAATTTAGTGCAGCTACATTTATTATTGACGATAACACAATTGTTATTGCCTTTCGTGGTACTGATGGCTCAATGATTGGCTGGAAAGAAGATATGCGCATGAACTATTTGCCAGAAATTTATGGGCAAAATGTTGCTGCTGAATATCTAACAACAATTGCTAAGCAATTTTCAGATAAACGGATTTATCTTGTAGGTCATTCAAAAGGGGGAAATTTTGCTCAATATGCACTAAGTGCAGTTGATGCCAACATTCAAAAAAGAGTTATCAAAGCAATTAATTTTGATGGCCCGGGCTTCTTTCGTAAGGTATATACCAGTGACGGTTTTAAACGTGTCCTACCCCAGATGAAAACTTACATTCCACAGGGATCAGTTTTTGGTGCTATGCTCGATCATCCTGAACAAACTTTAGTTGTTAAAAGTACTGCCCCCATGCGCAATCAACACGATCCACGTCGTTGGTCCGTTGCTCGCGATAGTTTTACTTTAGCTGAAGGATTATCTGCAGGCAGTCGGGTAATTCGACATGCACTGATTAATTTTAATAATTCGATTCCTAAAGAAAGACGCGGCGAAGCTTTTGCTGATTTATTTGAAGCATTTGAAAACATGGATATTAATGAGTTGCATCAACTGACCAACAATAAATTAGTGGGTACTTATCGGTTAAGTCGTGCTTTACTGGCGCTTGAACCACAAGAACGCAAATTGCTCACCCAAATTTTTACCAGTATTTGGGATTCATATAAAAACAATATGACTTTACCTTTAATGGCAAATAACTATGAACTTTACCCTAAAAGCAATGATTCTGCAGTAGCTCCCATATTTTATGAATTTTATGATTCAGACCATCCCCAGCTTAAATTACCAATAAAAGTTAAAAACAAAGCTCATTAGTGTTTCACATGAAACAGAAAAAGGCGAAGGACAATCATGTCCTTCGCCTTTTCAGTAGTTGAGCGTTATTTCTTCATATTTTCTTTAACGTCATCAACTTTATCTTTTACATTTTCGGTTGCTTCTTGCGCCTTATCCTTTACGTTGCCAGCAGCCTGCTGCATTTTTCCTTTAACTTCATTAGCCTTACCAGCTAATTTATCTTTTAATCCTTTATCAGCCATAATATTATGTCCTTTCCCTAAAAAATTAGCGAAAATAATATGTTTACCTCTTAATAGTACAATTTATTATAATCATTGTCACTAAAAACGCTTTATTTTTTACAAGTTTTAGTTATTACTAGTAATCTATAAAGGTTTATTAAATAACACATATAATTTATATTGTTACTCATTTTGGTGGTTGATCGTGACTATAATCGAGATTTGAAAAGCGATTATACGGTTTGGAAAACATTAATTTTACAGTTCCACGGCTACCTGAACGATTCTTTTCAATAATGACCTCTACTTCACCATTTTCATTATCAAGGTCACTATTCTGTTGGGGACCGTCTTCTTGATCCTCATCATGATAATAGTCATCTCGATATAAAAATGAAACAATATCCGCATCTTGTTCAATTGAGCCAGACTCACGAATATCTGATAAAATTGGCCGCTTATCTTGACGCTGTTCCACTGACCGCGATAATTGCGATAATGCGATAACTGGGACATGAACTTCTTTAGCAAGCTTCTTTAATTGCCGAGAAATTGCTGAAACTTCTTGTTGCCGCGATTCACTACGTGGGCCTTCAATCAACTGTAAATAATCAATTACTATTAGACCTAAGTCGCCTGTTTCCTTAGCCAGCCGCCTTGATTGGGCCCTAATTTCGCTCATTTTAATGCCTGGAGTGTCATCAATATAAATTTGCGCAGTTGCTAAGGAGCCTGAGGCAACAACTAATTTTTGCCATTCTTCCTCATCCAATTGTCCCGTTCGCAGATGTTGCGAATTAATTAGCCCCTCAGAAGATAACATCCGTTGAACAAGTTGCTCCCCACTCATTTCTAAAGAAAACATGGCTACTGTTTTATGAACATGCAGGCCCACATACTGTGCCACATTCAATGCAAAAGAAGTTTTACCCACACCTGGTCGAGCTGCAATAATAATCAACTCATCGTTATGAAATCCAGTTGTCATTTTGTCTAATTCGACAAAACCTGTCGGCATCCCTGTAACCATATTACCATCTTCAGGGATTTGATTAATCTCTTCAATCGTTGAATTGACAATTTCTTTAATTCCCCGAAAACCATTAGCATTATTTTCAGAGGAAACATTCATAATTTCGCTTTCTGCATTATCCAGAATATCAGTTACATCTTCTGAATCTTGCATCGCATTAGTTATGATTTTTTGACTTGCAGAAATAAGACGCCGCAATAGTGCCTTGCGATGGACAATTTTAGCATAATACACTATATGAGCAGCTGTTGGCGTTGCCATTGCCAGGTCAGAAACATAAGCAATTCCACCAATATCATCCAATTGATTTTTCTTAGTTAATTCATCCTGCAGAGTGACCGGATCAATCTCATCTTCACGATCAGATAGATCTATCATTGCCTGAAAAATTAATTGGTTAGCCTTTTTATAAAAATCACTTGGTTGAACTTCAGCACTGGCATCAGCTATTGCCGCTGGATTAATAAAAATTGCGCCTAAAACTGCTTTTTCCGCTCCATCATCATGTGGTACCTGTTGCGAAATAATATTATCCATTAATTAAAACCACTTTTATCAGCTTGCACTTGAACATGTTAATCTTGTTCAGTAATATGAACGCGAATTTTACCCTCTACACCTTTAAATAACTTAACAGGTACATTGGTATACCCTAAAGTTTTAATCGGCTCACGCAGGTTTAATTTGCGCTTGTCAACCTTGATACCAAACTGCTCTTCCAAGCCCTCAACAATTCGCTTACTTGAAATTGAGCCAAACAAACGTGAATCAGAACCAGCCTTTGATTTAAAATTAACCACAGTTTTATCTTGGTCAAGAAGAGCCTTTACTTTTTCAGCTTCAGCTTTTTCACTTTCATAAGCAGCTTTTTCATTAGCAGTGATCCGCTCTAAAGTATGCATATTGGCCTTAGTTGCCGCCTTAGCCAAGCCTCTCTTAATTAAATAATTTTGGGCATAGCCATCAGGGACTTCCTTTACTTCACCACGTTTTCCACGACCTCTAACGTCTTCAGTAAAAATAACTTTCATTGTTTTCTCCTTTACTATTCATTTTCTTGCTCATAAGTATCCACTGCTTCAACCAATTTGGCAAGTGCCTCATTCACAGATACATCTTTTATTTGGGTAGCTGCATTAGATAAGTGCCCCCCGCCACCAAGCTTTTCCATAATGACTTGCACATTAATTTCACCCATTGATCGAGCTGATATACCAATCGTATCTTTACTCCTACGCGTAAGCGCAAAGCTGGCCTCAACATTTTTTAAATCAAGGGCTGTATCTGCAGCTTGAGCAGTAATAATTGAATCTATTATCTTATCATCAGGTCCACATAAAACAGCCATCTGCGGTTTGATCATTTTCAAGCTACTAACTAAACGAGTACGTTCTAAAAAACTATCAATATCCTCTTTAAGTAGTTCGCTAACCCCAACAGAACTAGCACCAATTGAGCGCAAATAACTCGCTGCATCAAAGGTTCGGGTCCCTGTACGCAAGGAAAATTCTTTCGAATCAACTGTAATCCCTGCTAGCATTGCGGTTGCTTCAAGATCCGTCAAGACTCGTTTGCCAGAACTAGGCTGCTGATACTCAACCATTTCTGTTACCAATTCACAAGCTGATGAAGCATATGGTTCTACATAAGTTAGCATTGGATTTTCGGGAAATTCTTCCCCCCGGCGGTGGTGATCAATTACAATAATTCTGTTTTTCAAGCGATTATATAATTCTTTAGAATAGGTTATCGAATATTTAGAATGATCAACCATCACTAATACCGACTTATCCGTTACATTTTCTAAGGCTGCACTAGCTGAAATAAATAAATTAGTCTTCTCCTTTGCTTGCTGCAACTTATTAACTAGCCGGCCAACATCATAATTTGTCTTATTTAAGTCTAAAACAACGTTAGCTTGCACCCCGTGCAGCCGTGCAATCTTAACCACGCCAATGCCACTACCAATTGAATCCATATCAGGATTGGCATGGCCAACCACAAATACCCGATCTGCTTCCTTAAAGAGCTCACTAATTGCCTGTGAGACCATACGTGCTCTGACGCGCGTCCTTTTCTCCATCGGATTAGACTTACCACCATAAAAACGCGCTGCTTGCCCTGGTTGGCTTAAAACAACTTGATCTCCGCCACGTCCTAAAGCTAAATCTAGGTTAGATTGCGCTTGATTGGCAAGTTCGAGAATCAAACTACTGCCAAAAGCTATTCCAATTGATAGGGTTAAAGGAGTATTATTACGACTAGTTTCTAAGCGCATTTTGTCTAAAACTGAAAACTTATCCTGTTCCATTTTAGTCAAATCTTGCATATGAAGTAATAATAAAAAATGGTCTTCATCAATTCGCTTTAAATAAGCATTATAATTTTGGGCATATTCACTTAGAGTATTTTGCACATAGGAACT
Source organism: Lactobacillus sp. ESL0230 (assembly GCF_003692805.1). NCBI lineage: Bacteria > Bacillati > Bacillota > Bacilli > Lactobacillales > Lactobacillaceae > Lactobacillus > Lactobacillus sp. ESL0230. The sequence goes on along the minus strand of NZ_REHI01000001.1, from coordinate 10,824 downwards.
AGTTGTCGATAGTTCTTGATCACTCATCGTTTCACTTAATTCATCATAATTATCAATAAAGATTTGGCCAAGCACTAATAATTCATTATTATATTTTTGCTCAATTTTGGCATAACGGGTAATATCAAGTAAATAGACCACATTTAAATCACCTTGAATAACCATTTCAAATTCATGGTTATCCCAATTAACAATATGATTTTCAGCAGTTTTAGCTTTGAGTGACTCGTCAATTAACTTATCTAGCTCTGGATCAACTGATTTAATCGTATGCCCAATTAAATCCTCATCTTTTAAATAAAGTTGCAAATATGGATTTACCCACTGAATTTGCCGGTCTTCATCATAGAGCAAGATACCCAGTGGCATCTTAATCATCGCCTCTTGCTCACTACGCTTAATTCGATAAGACAAATTAACAGCGAAATTATTGGCATTACCAGCAAGGATATAGCTACCATAAACAACACACGCGACCGTGAGAATAAAAATTACTCCCATTGCTAACCCAAATAAAGGGTTAATAATTAGCGCTACAATACTGCCTAACAGAGACAAAACTAAAATGATAATTACTGAAGCAGTTAACCGTGAATCCTTAACAAAAGCAGGTAATTCATTACGTAAAAAATCTTTCATGTAAGATCCTTCCTAAAGTAATGTAAAACATATCAGTTTTATTATACCTTGTATTTACAGGATAAGAAACTTTCTAATACTTAACTAAAAAACGTACTAAGTTTTCAAAAACTTAGTACGTTTAAATTTTTATTAGACTAATTAGTCTTCAGTAACAAATGGCAACAAGCCCATAATGCGAGCTCTTTCGATTGCCTTAGCTACTTTACGTTGATTCTTAGCGCTAGTGCCAGTGACACGACGTGGTAAGATTTTACCTCTTTCTGAGATAAAACGTTTCAACAGATCAACGTCCTTGTAGTCAACGTAATCAATATGGTTGGCTGCGATAAAGTCAACCTTACGACGACGGTGGCCGCCTCTTCTTTGTTGAGCCATATCCTAGGTCCTTTCTTTAAAAGTTAGAATGGAAGATCGTCATCCGAAATATCAATTGTATCACCCGAACCAGCGAACGGATCCTGCGTTACATCCGGCTGATTATTAATTGGGTTATTTTGATTAGATGCTCCCATATTAGGCGAACTAGTGGTATTTGGATTACCAAAGTTGCCGGTATTATTCGGTGTAAAATCACCATTTTGGCCACGGGCTTCACGCTCTTTGCGTGATTCAAGCAGTGAAAAGTTATCAACGACAACCTCAGTCACATATACTCTTTGCCCATCTTTATTATCGTATGTTCTGGTTTGAATCCGGCCATCAATACCAACAAGTGACCCTTTTGACGTAAAGTTACAGAAGTTCTCTGCGGCCTTGCGCCAAATGACACAACTGATAAAGTCTGCTCCTCTCTCACCTTGAGCGTTAGTATACTGACGATCAACAGCAAGAGTAAACGTAGCAACCGAGATTCCACTCCCAGTAGTACGTAATTCAGGATCACGTGTTAAACGGCCGACAAGTACAACTCGATTAATCATACTATAGGTCCTCCCTTTCCTAAATCACGAAAACGATAACGTTTTGCCTATTTATCTAATTTAACAGTCATTGAACGTAAAACAGCAGTATCAATCTTAGATAGACGATCAAATTCATTAACTGCATCTGCGTTATCAGCAGTGAAAACCATAATATGGTAAGTTCCCTCACGATATTTGTTGATTTCGTATGCAAAATGACGCTTTTCCCAGTCTTTTGACTCAACCATCGTACCACCATTATTGGTAATAACTTTATCATAGTTTTCAACTAGCGCCTTCTTTGATTCTTCATCAATATCAGGCTTAATAATATAAGTTATTTCGTACTTTGTAGTTGTCATACTAGTGCACCTCCTTTTGGACTAAATGGTTCTTGCTAAAATTCAAGAACAAGGAAAGTAATCAATTTATTACTCACAATCTCTAATTTTAGCACAATACTAAAAAATTACCAAACTATCTTCACGTGATCCTACAAAAGATTTTACTCTCTTCATAGAATAAATACGTCAAAATGTCTGATAATTTTTTAAAAATTTATAGTTGAGGCTTAGCCTTTTATGTCCTCATCTTGGCTTTCTTTTTCACCAACTGTTTGATCTTCTTCTGCTGGAACTATTGCCAAACTGGCTACCTTATTTTCAGCATTAACTTTAATTAAGCGAACCCCAATTGTACTACGTCCAGTTTGCGAAACATCATCAATTTTAAAGCGAATCATAATACCATCATTGGTAATCACCATAATATTTTGGGTACTATCAATTACGGTCACGCCAGATAAGGGACCATTCTTTTCAGTAACATTAGCAGTTTTAATTCCTTTACCGCCACGCCCCTTAGTTGGATATTCAGCAGCAGATGTACGTTTGCCGTAACCTTTTTCAGAAATAACCATAATTTCATCTTGATCACTCACAACACCAGATCCAACTACATAATCATTAGCACGCAAGTTAATACCACGTACGCCAGCAGCTGTTCTACCCATTGAACGAACTGTGGTTTCATTAAAGCGAACTGCATAACCTAAATGGGTTCCAATTAAAATATCCTGTTTACCATCAGTTGATAAAACATTGGTTAATTCATCGCCATCGCGTAAAGTCAACGCAATCAACCCACTATTTCTGATGTTAGCAAATTCACTAACATGAGTGCGCTTAACAACTCCTAACTTAGTAATAAAGAATAAATATTGGTCATTTGCATCTTCAGGGATATTAACGATTGTTTCAATCTTTTCTCCCTTTTCCAATTGCAATAAATTAACTATTGGTAAGCCTTTAGCGGTCCGACTAAATTCAGGAATTTCATAGGCTTTCTTAGAATAAACTTTACCTTTATTGCTGAAGAATAGTAACAAGTCATGGGTACTGGAATACATTAATTTTTCAATAAAGTCGCCATCTTTAATTCCCATTCCCTTGATGCCTTTACCACCACGATTTTGCGTTTTAAATTCATTAATGAGCATCCGCTTGATATAGCCACTATGGGTTAAAGTTAATAAAACATCCTGTTTTTCAATTAAATCCTCATCTTCGATTGAGATGACTTCACCATCGCCAATCTTAGTGCGACGTTCATCACCAAAACGTTTTTGTGTTTCTAATAATTCCTCATAGATAATCTCATTAATTCGCTCCCGATGAGCTAGAATATCCTTATAATCAGCAATTCTAACTTGCAATTCTTTATATTCTTCTTCAACTTTATCGCGCTCTAAGCCAGTTAAACGTACTAAACGCATATCTAAGATAGCTTGTGATTGCTTATCATCAAGTCCGAAACGACTAATCAAAGCTGCTTTGGCAATATCACTCGATTCACTCTGTCGAATAATTCGTACGATTTCATCAATATGATCTAAAGCAATCTTCAATCCAGCTAAAATGTGAGCTCTAGCTTCAGCTTTACCCAGCTCAAACTTTGTCCTACGAGTAACAACATCTTCTTGATGCTTAAGATAATATTCCAGCATTTGTTTTAAGCTTAAAAAATGGGGTGCGCCGTCAACAATCGCGACCATATTCATCCCAAAATTTGCTTGCATTTGCGTTAACTTAAACAAATTATTTAGTACAACACTTGCGCTAGCATCTCGTCGAATATCAATAGTTAGGCGCATTCCTGTCTGATCGGATTCATCTCGAACTCCGGTTATACCATCAATTGTTTTAGCCCGCGCCAAATCAGCGATTTTTTTAACTAATTCCGCCTTGTTAACTAAGTAAGGTAACTCAGTTACAACAATCCGTTCTCGGCCACTCTTTTCAGTTTCAATGGCAGTATTAGCCCGTACGACAATATTACCACGGCCAGTTTCATAAGCACGATAGATGCCACTACGACCCATGATTGTCCCTCCCGTTGGGAAATCAGGTCCAGGAATTGCTTTCATTAACTCCTTAGTCGTAACATCGGGATTGTCCATCACCATATGTATCCCTTTAATAACTTCTGATAAATTATGTGGTGGTATATTAGTTGTCATTCCTACTGCTATACCACTTGTACCGTTTACCAAAAGGTTCGGAATTCTAGCCGGCAAAACAATCGGCTCATTCTCAGAATCATCATAATTCCGCTGCCAGTCAATCGTATTTTTATTAATATCCCGTAACATTTCAACCGCAATTTTACTCATGCGGGCTTCAGTATACCGCATTGCGGCTGGCTCATCACCATCAACCGAACCAAAATTACCATGTCCATCTACTAACATGTAGCGGTAACTAAAATCCTGGGCCATGTGCGCCATCGCTAGATAAATCGAAGAATCACCATGGGGGTGAAACTTACCCATAACTTCTCCCACGATTCTAGCTGATTTTTTATATGGTTTATCCGGTGTAACTCCCAGTTCACTCATACCATAAAGAATACGGCGCTGTACTGGCTTTAAGCCATCCCGAACATCTGGTAATGCTCGAGCCACAATAACCGACATGGCATAATCAAGAAACGAACTATTCATTACGCTAGTCAAGTCAACATTTCTTATTCGATGATCCTGACCTTGATTGTCGTTATCCATTTAAACCTCCCTATGCATCTATATTTTCAACGTATTTAGCGTTTTCTTCAATAAATTTACGTCGTGGTGCTACCTCATTACCCATTAATAATTCAAAAACTTCATCTACATTTTTAGCATATTCAGGACTAACTCGATCAAGGCGACGATTTTCGGGATTCATAGTTGTCTCCCACAATTGCTCTGGATCCATTTCACCTAATCCTTTGTAGCGTTGCACCGTTGGCTTAGGACTAGGCTGGAGACTACCTAGGTAATCATGTAGCTCTTCATCAGTATCAAGGTATCTGATTACTTTACCCTGGCGCACCTGATATAGAGGTGGACGTGCAATATAAACATATCCCTTTTCAATCATTGGTTTCATATAGTTATAAAACAAGGTTAGCAACAAGGTTCTAATATGAGCCCCATCAACGTCAGCATCTGTCATAATAATTAGCTTATGGTATCTTGCTTTAGAGACATCAAAGTCAGCGCCAAAACCCGTACCTAAGGCTGTAAACAAAGATCTAATCTCTTCATTCGCTAAAATACGATCCATTGATGCTTTTTCAACATTTAAAATCTTACCTCTAATTGGTAAAATTGCTTGGGTCAACCGCGACCGACCTTGCTTAGCAGAACCACCGGCAGAATTTCCCTCAACAATAAACAATTCAGAAATGCTGGGATCATTACTGGTATTATCAGCTAATTTACCAGGTAAATTAGCAATTTCTAAGCCCGATTTTTTCCGTGTTACTTCACGTGCTCGCTTAGCAGCTGTCCGTGCCCTTTCAGCTAACTGCGCCTTTTCCACTATTTTACGTGCAACTTGCGGATTCTCTAACAAAAAGTTGTTAAAAGTTTCAGAAAATGAATGATCAACCGCAGTTCGAGCGTCAGAATTGCCCAGTTTAGTTTTTGTCTGTCCTTCAAATTGTGGATTTGGATGCTTAACTGAAACAACAGCAGTCATGCCTTCCCGAATATCTTCACCTGAAAGATTGTCATCATTATCCTTTAGCAACTTGGTCTTATGGGCATAATCATTAACTACTCTCGTTAAGGCCGTCTTAAAGCCAGCCTCATGCATTCCACCTTCATAAGTATGGATATTGTTAGCAAAAGTCATTAATGTCGTTTTATACCCAGTAGTATATTGCAAGGCAACTTCAACATTAATGTCATTGTAAGTGCCGTCAACATAAATTGGTTCAGTAAATAGAACGTCATTTCCCTTATTTAAAAATGAAACATATTCTTTTATACCGCCTTCAAAGTGATATACATCAGTTTCAGCACTTTCTTTTCGCTGATCAGTAAAGGTTAACTTCAAACCTTTATTCAAGAAAGCTAGCTCACGAATCCTATTTTTCAATACCTGATCATCAAATGAAGTAGTCTCTGTAAAAATATCTGGGTCGGGGAAAAAGTGAACAATTGTTCCATGCACACTCGACGGTACGGTTCCTGCAAGCTTCATTTCAGTATTAACCCGACCATGGTCAAAATCAATGTAATACTTCTTGCCATCACGCATAGTGGTAACGTCAAGTTTAGTTGACAGTGCATTAACTACCGATGCCCCAACACCATGCAATCCACCAGAAACCTTATATCCGCCACCGCCAAATTTTCCACCGGCATGTAAAACTGTAAAAACAGTTTCCAATGCTGGACGCCCTGTTTTCTTTTGAATATCAACCGGAATACCACGTCCGTCATCTTGAACAGTAACACTACCATCTTCGTTAATGGTAACTTCAATTTTAGTGGCAAATCCGGCTAGGCTCTCATCAATACCATTATCAATTATTTCCCAAACCAAGTGGTGTAATCCTTGAGAACTAGTTGACCCAATATACATCCCAGGTCGTTTACGAACAGCCTCAAGTCCACCTAAGACTTGAATTTGACTGGCATTATATTTATCAGCTTCTTTTTCATATTGTTTAATTTGATCAATATTTTCTTTTTTATTATCGGCCATTCAATTTCCCTTCTTCTAAATAAATTTTTCCAGACTTTATTCGAAATATTTTGGGCTTTTTTATTATTTCCCAGGAAATACCTGCAAGATCTGTTGTTGTTATAAAGGTTTGCGTTTTGCCATGAATATAATTTAGCAACGCATTTTGACGGTTGTGATCAAGTTCGCTCATTACATCATCAAGCAACAGCAGCGGATACTCATCTGTTAAATGATGAACCAGTTGTATTTCCGCTAACTTAATACTAAGTGCGATTGTCCTTTGTTGTCCTTGGGATCCATATAAATGAGCATCTTTATTATCTAACTCAAATTCAATATCATCCCGGTGTGGACCACTTAAAGTCGCTCCCTTCGTAATTTCATTAGTCTGATTTTTTTGAAAACTAACTCGCAGCTTACGATAAACTTCTTCTAAACTATCATGACTAGTAATATCACTAACTGAAGGTCTATAGATAACTTGCAGCAGCTCCCCACTTGAACTAATGTGCTTATAAGCCTCTTTAGCATATTTATCCAAATATCTTAAAAACTTAAATCGTCTTACAATTATTTCTGCAGCTACCCCAGCCAATTGATCAGATAGAACCTCTAAGAAGACAGTATCTTTTGTTCTACCTCTAGCTAGTTGCTTAAGGTAATTATTTTTTTGCTGTAATACTTGCTTATACTTACCAGCAAAATAAAGATATTCTGCATCAATCTGGCCAAATTCTTGGTCCATAAAACGCCGCCGCAGAGCCGGCGCCCCTTTAATAAGTTCTAGATCTTCAGGAGAAAATAAAATAGCATTTAACTGTCCAACATACTTAGAAAGTTTGGCTTGCTCAATACGATTGATCCAAGCTTTTTTACCTTTTTTTGTAATTAGGACGCGCAAGGACAAATCAAGCTGACTTTTATAAACACGACCTGAAATATTTGCATACTCCTGTTTAAAAGCAATTAAATCTTTGTCGTTATTTGTACGATGCGATCTAGTTAATGCCAAAAAATAAATAGCTTCGAGCAAGTTTGTTTTTCCCTGCGCATTTTGTCCAATAAAAATATTAACGTTAGGATCAAAATTAATATCGCACTGGTGTAAATTACGATAATGTTGCGCAATAAAATGCTTAAGGTACATCTTTTTGTTGCTTACCGAAATTTATATGTTTCGTCAGCTATTTCAACTTGATCATCCGGTCTAATTTTTTTACCACGCCGATTCTCTTTGACTCCATTAAGAAAAACCGGATTTTCCTGCAAGTACCATTTAGCTTGTCCACCCGATGAAATGATACTTTCTTCTTTGAGAAATTGACTCAGGGTAATATATTCGCCCTTTACTTTAAATTCCTTAATAATATCCACCTTCACCACTATAAACTTCTAATATTTCTTATATTAAGTATATTCGTTTCATCACTAAAAGACAACTTAAGTGGCAATATAAAGCCCTATAACCGCTGTTTTTCAAAATAAACATTTTATAGTAAAGGACTCAAAAATAAAATACAGCCCCGCATCTTGACCATTTTAACAAGGTCATACAAAAAAAGCCATTAGCTTAAATTAATGGCTTTTTTTCTAAAAAGTTCTAACTGGGGTAATTAATTGAACAAAGTCAATGTCCGTTTTATTTGGATTAACAGTAAACGGACGCAAAGGTTGCGTAAATTCCATAATTACTGCATCAGATACAGACGCGCGCAAGGCATCACGTAAGTAATCTGGGTTAAATGATATTTTCAAATTGCTACCAGTTAGTTGGCGAAAACTTACGTTTTCTTCAACATTACCAATTTCTGCCGACTCACCCGATAATTTAACACTTTGCTTTTCTGTATCTAAGGTTAAATCAACTACGTTATTACGTCCAGCATGGGTCAATAAACTTGCTCGATCAAGTGCGCTAGATAATTCAGCCAAATCAAATTCAACTTGAGTTGTACTTTCAGTTGGAATTAACCGAGCTGTATCTGGGTAACTGCCCTCAAGTAACCGTGAATAAAATAAGATATTACCAATTTCAAATAATACTTGGTTTTCACCTGGACAAACTTTAATTTGAGGATCTGTCTCACCAATAATTCGCGCTAATTCTAATAAGCTTTTTCCCGGAATAATTAAATCAGTTTCAGTTTGTGCACCTTGATCTAAAATTAGAGCACGACTTGATAAGCGATGTGAATCAGTTGCAACGGCATGAATCTTATTGGGACTAAAGGTAAAATGAACGCCCGTTAGTACGAGACGACTTTCTTGAGTAGCAACAGCAAATTGGGTTTCATTGATAATTTCACGGAAAGTTTTTCCCGAAATTATAAAAGCGGAATCGTCGGAAATTTCCGGTAATCTTGGGTAAGTATTGGAATCTAAGCCATTAATCGTAAATTCGCTATTCTCGGAAACAATTTGGGTTTGAAAGCTTTCTTTTACTTCTAGTGAAAATTCCTTACCTGGCAAACGCTTGATTATCTCACTAAAAAAGCGTGCAGGTAGAACAATTGATCCTGGAGAGTCGACTTTTAAATCTTCACTGACTGGAATGCGAATTTCAATTGATATTTCAGTATCACTACCTGTTAGCAGTAATTCATTTTCAGATAGGTTAAGTTTGATACCACTGAGAATAGGAATCGTTGTTCTAGAAGAGATTGCGTGCATGACGTTATTTAAATTATCGATAAAAAGATTTCGATTAACAGTAAATTTCATAATTGCCTCCTGTAATGGCTAATTTCTTTATATATTAATTATATATTTATTTAAGTAGTATTAGTAGGTCCTGTGATTTGTGTTGAAAAAGTAAGTTGACCCTAAAATAACGTAATTCGTACGGTTAAGAAGTTGTGTATAAGTCAATATCTTTTCCACAATAATTAATTTGGTTAGTGATCGAGCATTTGCTTTAAATCAAAAACTGCAGTCTTAATATCAGAATTAGTTTTAATTTCTTGGCTAATTTTTTCATAAGCATGCATCACGGTAGTATGATCTTTACCACCAAATTCTTGTCCGATTTTCGGCAAACTAGAATCAGTTAATTCACGTGACAAATACATGGCAATCTGGCGTGGGATCACGATTTGTCGAACTCTTTTCTTACCTTTTAACTCAAAAGTTGAAGTTTGAAAGTAATTTGCAACAACTTCTTGAATTTTAGAAATTTGCAGTCCTTGATTTTTTTGTACTAATTTGAGGTCGGCCAATGCTTCACGCGCTAAATTAACATTAATATCTTCATGCTCAATTGTGGCATGTGCCTGTACTTTGACCAGGGCCCCCTCTAGTTCCCGAATGTTAGTATCAACTTGTGAAGCAATATAATCTAAGGTGTTGTCATCAATAGTGAGGTTCTCTGCTTCCGCTTTTTTGCGTAAAATTGCAATTCGCGTCTCTAGGTCCGGAGGAGTAATTTCAACTTGCAAACCCCAGGTAAAGCGAGAAACTAATCTTTCAGATAAATCGGGAATCTCAGTTGGTAAGCGATCACTAGTCATGACAATTTGTTTTTGATCGTTATAGAGCGTTTCAAAAGTATGGAAGAATTCTTCTTGAATTCCTTCTTTTTTAGCAAAGAACTGAATGTCGTCGACTAATAATAAATCGCAAGTTCGGTATTTTTCCCGAAATTGATCTTGCGTTTTATTTTTGATGGAATTAATAAAATCATTAACAAAAGTTTCGCTTTGAATATAGACGATTTTAGCATTTGGACGTTCAGCCAGCATTTGATGACCAATGGCCTGCATTAGGTGGGTTTTACCTAATCCCACACCACCAAAAATAAAAAGTGGATTATAAAAACTACCAGGGCTATCCGCAACCGCTAATGCAGCGCCAGCAGCTAACTTGTTTCCTTCACCTTGGACAAAGTTATCAAAAGTATATTTTTCGTTTAATTTAAGATTGCGGACAAACGCATTTGGTGTGGTCTTTTGTGTCTGGCCCGTTGGCATCTTTGACTGTGAACTCGGTGTAACTAAGCGCTCGCTGCTACTAGTTTCTTCAATTCGAAAAATCGGAATGACTTCAATATTGGCATAACCATATGCTGATTGAATTAATTGAGCAGATAGGTTTTTTTCCCAATAGCCTTTGGTTACCGGATTTTGAACGGCAATTTTTAATTCATGGCTGGTCTGGTCAAAAGAAATAGGCTTGGTATGTTTGAACCAAGCATTATATGCTACTTCGTTAAAGCGTTGATGCATTTCAGTATTAAAATGCTCCCAAAATTCATTAATATCAAACTC